>NZ_JARUXQ010000004.1:288754-746733 GCF_031451265.1 Caballeronia sp. LZ033
CGCGCTTTGCGCCATCAGCAGTCGGCCGACGGCGGTGGAGCCGGTGAACGAGAGCTTGCGCACGATCGGATTGCCGGTCATTTCCTCGCCGATGGCTTTCGGATCGCCGGTGAGGATGCTCAGCACGCCCTTCGGAATGCCGGCGCGTTCGGCGAGCACGGCCATTGCGAAGGCCGAGAACGGGGTGGCTTCTGCTGGTTTCACCACGATCGGGCAACCGGCTGCGAGCGCGGGGCCGACCTTGCGGGTGATCATTGCTGCCGGAAAGTTCCAGGGAGTGATCGCCGCGCATACGCCGATCGGCTCCTTCGTCACGACAATGCGTTTGTCCGCTGCCGGAGTGGCGAGGGTATCGCCGGCGACGCGCTTGCCTTCTTCCGCGAACCATTCGATGAACGACGCCGCGTAGCCGATTTCGCCCTTGGCCTCGGCGAGCGGCTTGCCTTGTTCGGTGGTGAGGATCAACGCGAGGTCATCGGCGTTTTCCGTCATCAGGTCGAACCACTTGCGCATCACGGCCGCGCGTTCCTTCGCGGTCTTCTTGCGCCAGGCGGGCCACGCAGCGTTCGCTGCATCGATCGCGCGGCGCGTTTCAGCCGTGCCCATCTTCGGCACAGCGCCGAGCGATTCACCTGTCGCGGGATTCACCACATCGAAGGTCGCGCC
This sequence comes from Caballeronia sp. LZ033, assembly GCF_031451265.1. Classification (NCBI taxonomy): domain Bacteria; kingdom Pseudomonadati; phylum Pseudomonadota; class Betaproteobacteria; order Burkholderiales; family Burkholderiaceae; genus Caballeronia; species Caballeronia sp. LZ033. The sequence goes on from NZ_JARUXQ010000004.1 coordinate 289,421, forward strand.
GTTGTCGGCCTGCTGCCATTCGCCGTCGATGTAGGCTGCGTGACGCAGCAGGGTCGGGTCTTTCAGTTGGTCTTTCAGGCTCATTTCTGCGAATCCTTTGCGATTGATCGGGAGCGTGGGTCGATCATGCCTTCGATCGTCACACCGTGGCGCCGACCGTTTCCGTCAGCACGTCTTCCAGGATGCCCAGCGCTTCGTCGAACACCTCGTTCTGGATCGTCAGCGGGAACAGGAAACGCACCACGTTCGAATACACGCCACACACCAGCAGCAGCAAGCCACGCTCCAGCGCGCGCGTCTGCACGTGCTTGGCGAAGGCGGCGTCGGCGTCATGCGTGCCGGGCTTGCAGAACTCCACGGCCACCATCGCGCCCGGGCCGCGCACATCGGCAATCTGCGGGACGTCGGCCTTGAGCGCTTCCAGCTTGGCCTTCAGCTTGTCGCCGAGCGCCGCGCCGCGTTCGCACAGCTTTTCTCCGTCGATGATGTCGAGCACCGCGTGCGCCGCCGCCACCGCCAGCGGATTGCCCGCATAGGTGCCGCCGAGACCGCCGGGCGCGGCTGCGTCCATGATCTCCGCCCGGCCGACGACACCCGACAGCGGCATGCCGCCCGCGAGCGACTTCGCGATGGTCATCAGATCCGGCGCGACGCCGTAGTGCTCCATCGCGAAGAGCTTGCCGGTGCGTGCGAAGCCGGTCTGCACTTCATCGGCGATCAGGAGGATGCCGTGCTCGTCGCAAAGGCGGCGCAGCGCGCGCACGAATTCCACCGGTGCCTGATAGAAACCGCCCTCGCCCTGCACGGGTTCGAAGATGATCGCGGCGATGCGCGCGGCTTCGATGTCGGCCTTGAAGAGGTGTTCGATGGCGCGCAGCGAGTCTTCCACCGAGACGCCGTGCAGCGGATTGGGGAACGGCGCGTGGAACACGTCCGACGGGAACGGCCCGAAGCCGATCTTGTACGGCGCGACCTTGCCGGTGAGCGCCATGCCCATCAGCGTGCGGCCGTGGAAGCCGCCGGTGAACGCGATCACGCCCGGACGGCCGGTCGCGGCGCGCGCGATCTTCACGGCGTTTTCGACGGCTTCCGCGCCGGTCGTGAAGAACGCGGTCTTCTTCGGATGCGCGCCGGGCGCGCGGGCGGCGATCTTCTCGGCGAGCGATACGTACGACTCGTAAGGCACGATCTGGTACGCGGTATGGGTGAAGCAGTCGAGTTGGGCGCGGATCGCCTCGACGATCTTCGGATGACGATGCCCGGTGTTGCAGACGGCGATGCCCGCCGCGAAGTCGATGAAGCGGCGGCCCTCGACGTCCCACAGTTCCGCGTTCTCGGCGCGCGCCGCGTAGAAATCGCACATCACGCCGACGCCGCGCGGGGTCGCGGCGTTTTTGCGGGCTTGCAGGTCTGCGTTCTTGACGGGGGTGCTCACGGGGATCTCCTTGGATGGACGGGGCGTTTCGGCTGCGGCGAGAGGGTCCGGCAGGCCAGATGGCCCACGGGACGATGCGATGACTATAGTAAGATTTGGCCCTCAAGTTCAGAGCCATTTCAATAAATCTATAGGGGCCAATCGGATGTCCAATCGTGCCAGCGTGTTGTCGGACTGGCTGGCCCAGCGGATCGAGCGGGGCAATGGTCAGCCGGTCTACCGGCAACTGCACCAGCTTCTCCAGCAGGCGATCCTCACGCGCGAGCTCGCGGCGGGCGCGAAGGTGCCGTCGTCGCGGCTGCTGGCGGCGGAGCTGGGCATCGGACGCAATACGGTGACGCAGGTCTACGAGCAACTCGCCATTGAAGGCTACGTGTCGTCGGCGACGGGGCGCGGCACCTTCGTCACCGACGGCGCGCCCGACGAAATCCTCTTCGACGACACACCGCCCGCCGCCTTGCCGTCCGCCATCGAGGCTGAGCAACCGGCGCTTTCGGCACGCGGTACGCGGCTGATCGCGGGCGCGGGCGTCTCGAAGCGGCAGGGCGGCGCATTCATGCCGGGCGTGCCGGACGTGTCGCGGTTCCCGTCGCGTGTGTGGAACCGGCTGCACGCGAAATACTGGCGCCGTCCACAGCCCGATCTGCTGACCTATGCGCCCGGCGGCGGCCACGCCGGTCTGCGCCATGCGCTCGCGGACTATCTGCGCACGTCGCGGTCGGTGCGCTGCACGCCGGAACAGATCGTCGTGACGACTGGCATCCATCAGTCGATCGATCTCGCCACGCGCCTGCTCGCCGACGCCGGCGACACCATCTGGACCGAAGATCCCTGTTATTGGGGCGTGCGCAGCGTGCTACAGGTGTCCGGGCTGGACCTGAAGGCGATTCCGGTGGATGCGGAAGGCATCGCGCCGACGCCCGCCGATCTCGCCGCGCCGCCGCGTCTGATGCTCGTCACGCCGTCGCACCAATATCCGCTCGGCATGGTGATGAGCCTCGCGCGCCGCCGCATGCTGCTGGAATACGCGCGCCAGCATCGCTGCTGGATCATCGAGGACGATTACGACAGCGAATTCCGCTACGGCAGCCGTCCGCTCGCCTCGTTGCAGGGCATGGACACGGGCGGGCAGGTGATTTACGTCGGCAGCTTCGGCAAGACGCTGTTTCCGGGATTGCGCGTGGGTTACGTGGTGGTGCCGGAAGCGCTCGCGGAGAGTTTTGCGACCGCGAGCGCCGAGTTGTATCGCGAGGGACAGCTCCTGCAGCAGGCCGTGCTGGCCGAGTTCATCGAACAGGGACACTTCACGTCGCATATCCGGCGCATGCGCGTCCTCTATGGCCAGCGCCGCGACGTGATGCTCGCCACCATCGCCGCGCGCTATGGCGAGACGCTTGCCATCGCCGGCGGCGATGCCGGGCTGCATCTGGTGCTCAGGCTGCCGAAGGAAATCGACGATCGCGCCGTTGCCGCGGCGGCGCTGGCCGCGAATATCGTCGTGCGGCCGCTGTCGGGGTATTACGCGCATCGGCCGGAGGCGGAGTCGGGCCTGCTGATCGGCTATGCGTGCGTGCCGGACGAGGACATCGCGCCATCTTTCGCCGTGCTCGCGGACGTGATCGACTGCTTCCTGCACTGAACGAAAAAAAAGCGCACGACACGTCGTGCGCTTTTCACCGCTTTTAGGTGACTCAGGCAGGCAGCCTGAAACTGCCGATCGCCTCGCGCAGCACATCCGCCTGATCCTTCAGCGAGTGCGCGGCGGCGGCCGCCTGTTCGACCAGCGCGGCGTTCTGCTGCGTGACCTGATCCATCTCGACCACTGCACGGTTCACCTGCTCGATGCCCGCGCTCTGCTCGCGTGATGCGTGGCTGATCTCGTCGAGAATCTCGTTCACGCGGCGCACCGACTGGACGATCTCGCCCATCGTCGCGCCCGCGTTCGACACCAGCGACGCGCCGCGTTCCACCGTCTGCGTCGAGGTTTCGATCAGCGCCTTGATTTCCTTGGCGGCCGTGGCGGAACGCTGCGCGAGGCTGCGCACTTCCGCCGCGACGACCGCGAAGCCGCGGCCCTGTTCGCCCGCGCGCGCCGCTTCGACGGCCGCGTTGAGCGCGAGGATATTGGTCTGGAACGCGATGCCGTCGATCACGCCGATGATGTCGCCGATCTGCCGCGAGCTGGCGGTGATGCGCGTCATGGTGTCGATCACGTCGTCGACAACGCCGCTGCCGCGCGTCGCCACGTCCGCTGCCTGCTCGGCGAGGCGCGCGGCCTGCGCGGCGCTTTCGGCGTTGTTCTTCACGTTGGCGGTCATCTCGTCCATGCTCGACGCGGTCTGCACGAGCGCAGCCGCCTGTTCCTCGGTGCGTTGCGAGAGATCCGTGTTGCCCGCCGCGATTTCCGATGCGCCGACATTGATGTTCTCGGTGCCGTTGCGCACGCGCGAGACCGTTTCGACCAGACCGCGCTGCATGATGCCGAGCGCGTGCAGCAGGCTGGTGGTGTCGTCCGGATGCACGTCGACGGCGCTTGTCAGGTCGCCGCGCGCGATGCGGTGCGCCGCGCCGACCGCGAGTTCCAGCTCGCCGCCGAGATTGCGCCGGATGCTGCGCAGGACGATCAGCATCGCGGCCGTCGCGATGCCGCCGAGCACCGCCGTGATCGCGAGCCAGCGCAGCGCGCTTGCCCAGAAGGCGCTTTGCACGTCGTCCATGTACATCCCGGTGACGATGTACCAGTCCCACGGCGCGAAGCGCTGCGAGTAGGACATCTTGCCGACCGGCTTGTCGCTGCCCGGCTTCGGCCACAGGTAGCTGATGAAGCCGCCGCCCGCCTGATCGCCGGCCTTGACGATATCGACGAACAGGCGGTTGCCCGCCGGGTCCGTGTAACCGGACAGGTCCTGTCCGTTCATCGCGGGCTTGATCGGATGCATCACCATTTTCGGATGCGAATCGTTGATCGAGAGATAGCCGTCCGCGCCGTAGCGGATCGCGCCGACCACGTCCAGCGCGCGCTTTTTGGCTTCTTCTTCGGTGAGGGTCTTGTCGGCCGCGAGCGCGGCGTAGTGCGCGGTGATGGCGTGCGCTTCGTTGACGAGGGTCTTCAACTGTTCCTTGCGGTCCTCGATCATCGACGACCGGTTCTGCCACGCCCCGATGATCCCGATCGCAATCAAGCCGATCCACAGCACGGCGATCATCGAGCCGAGCTTCCTGTTCAACGTCATTCTGTTCATGTGCGCCTGCCGCCTCTTGGTATTGTCGGTTGCGACGGCGCATGCCGCCGCATGCCCGCTTTACGGCAGGCGCGGCGGCGTCATGAGGGCGGGGAAAACCCGCGGGTTCCGGGCGCGTTCAGAAGCGGCGGATCGGATCCTTGTCCGGCGGTGCATCGGGATGCTGCGGTTCGTCCGGACGATGCCCCGGCGACGGCGGCGTCAGCGGATCGGCTTCCGGATCGCGGTTCGGGTCCGCGACAGGATCCGGGACGGGATTGGTCTGCAGGTCGATTTTCATGGTGTCCCTCGAAAGACGGTTCGGCGCGCGGACGGCCTCGTCACGCGGATTGGGGTGCGGCCGGCATGTGCAGCGTGAACGGCGCGCCGGGATGCGCGCCGCCTGCGTCCGAGAGGAGGGCGCGGGCCCGGGCCGTGATGGCGTCGCTGGTCGTGTCGCGCGGGTGCTCCGCGAGCACGATATGCGGCGTGCCGAGCGCGCGGGCCATGGCGACCGGCGACACGGCGGCCGAGGAAGCCGGCGCGGCGTCGTCCGACACCAGCAGGCGCGCATGGGCGATCAGGCGCGGCAGCACGCGCGGCGCGACCGCGCCCGCCAGGAACAGCGCGGCCGTCTGCATCGCGCCCAGCACGCCGCCCGTGCGCACGGGATCGGGCGCATCGCCAACGATGGCGATCTGCCAGCCATCGGCGGCGAGCTGGTCGGCGAGATCGGCGTAACGCTCGGCGGGCCAGGCCGGCGGCGCGCCGTGACTGCCCGGATGCAGCAACACCAGCCGCTCCTGCTCGATGCCATGTAACGCGGCGAGTTCGTCGTATTCGGTGTCGGGCGGAGGGGCTGCACCCTCCGCGCGGGACCTGACATGAGGCGCGCCCGGCGTGTCGGGCAGCAATGCCGGGGTGAATTCGTCGCTCATGATGGAAAGGGGATTGGCTCGCATCCTGGCTCCTGCAAGTGGCGTGGGCCTCGTTGGATCGTCCGCGATGACGCGGTGGCTGGAGCGGGCAAGCACCGTCCATGCCCGGGCCGGCGCGTGCGCATGGCGTGTGCCGATGCTTTCAAACGCACGCCGTGACGTGCACGAAGTGCAACGGCGCGCGCGACAGTCTGGTCGAAGACGGCTCTGACAGATATTGAAGGAGCAGCGGCGGCGCGCGTCAAGGCGGCCGGTGTGGAGCGGGAGTCAGTCGTGGAGCGTAAAAAAGCCGCTGCCTCGTCAAGGCAAGGCGGCGGCTTTTACGGAGACGTTGTACGGCGGAGGCCGGGAATCAGGTTTCGGCGTTGCCGTCGTCGGCGGGCAGGGCTTTCGGCACGAACGCTTCGGCGCGGCGGCGAATGCCTTCGATTTCGCCGGTCACGAAAGTGCGGTTGTCGGCGGCGAGCGCTTCCTGATACGACGTGCCTTCGGGCACGCGATGCAGCAACGCGCGCAATTCGCCCTGGGTCGTCTGCTCGACGGGTTCGTAGTCGTAGAGGCCCAGCGAAAGCTCGGCGCGCTCATGCAGGATGAACAGGCAGGACGCGAACACGGCGACCGCGAGCACTTCCTGCACGCCGAAACGGAATTCGTGGGGCACCGGCGAGAACGGCAGCCAGGCGATGAGCGCCGCACCGGCGAGCGCCACGGCGATGGTGAGATTCAACAGCCACTGCGCGCGGATGACGAGGCGTTCCCGCTCGGTCTTCAGCTGCCCGGCCGACTTCGGCACGAGCGCCAGCAGCGATTGTTGACGGTGGAGTTCCTGGAGCGGGAGAGCGGCCATGTAAGTTGTGGTCGTAACCATCGGTGAGCGCCGGGATCGACGCGACATCGATATTAACGCGCGGCTTACAGGATCGTTGACGGCTCTTTCGTCTTGTTTCTCCTGTTGCTTCCTGTTGCACTTGGACGCCTGAAAGGCGCGCAACGGGTGCGCCGTCAGCGCGTGCGCTCTTTGACCGGGGTACGGATCGTCGCGGTGCCGTCGGCGATCTGCTGCGCGAACACCAGCGCCTCGACTATCGTCCCGAGCACTTCCGCGCGCACTTTTTCGTCGGTCAGGCGCAGCAGATACGACGGGTGATAGGTCGGCACGATGATGCGCCCCTTGTGCTCGATGGTCTTGCCGAGATATTCGGACAGCGCCGTGCGATGCCCGGTGAGCGCCTTCAGCGCGGTGGCGCCCAGCGCGACGACCACTTTCGGCCCGATGCGCGCCAGTTCCTCCTCCAGCCAGAAGCGGCAGGCTTCGCGCTCACGCTGGGCGGGCGCGACGTGCGCGCGCTCGTCGCCGTGCGCTTCCCACTTGAAGTGCTTGACCGCATTGGTCAGATAGAGCGATTCGCGCGCGAGCGACGCCTCGGCGATGGCTTCGTCGAGCAGCTTGCCCGACGGCCCGACGAACGGCTTGCCCTCGCGATCTTCCTGGTCGCCCGGCTGCTCGCCGACCAGCATCACCCGCGCGCCGGCCGGCCCGACGCCCGGCACCGGCTGCGTCGCGTTGCGCCAGAGCGCGCAGCGCCGGCAGGCGTCGAGCGAGGGCGGCGCGTTCAGGATCGTGCCCTTCACCGGCTCCCGGTCCGTATTGAGCGTCACTTCCATGTCAGACGGCACGTTGCGCGGATGGCCGTCGCGCCGCGAGTACGGATCGGCGCGGGCAATCAGCGCGGGATCGGCGCGTTCGTTCGACGGACTTTTCCAGTAGCGCACCGGCATGTGCGAGGCCATTTCGGCGGCATTCGCCTGGGCCGGCGCGAAGGTGCTCTCGTAGTACGCGAGCCAGAGCGCCTCGATGGCGTCGCCGCTGACCGCCTCGCCGCTCATGGCGGTGTCGCCGAAGTCCATCGGCTTTTCTTCCGGCTCGCTCGTGCGGTCGACGCGCAGCAGCGCGCCGTCCCAGAAGGCGGCGCCGTGCGGCGTGGCGATCATCCAGGTGGCGCTGCCCATGCGGGTGGCGAAATGCATGGCGGCATGCTCCAGCAGATCGTGCACGGGCTCGAACCAGCTGATGAACTCCGGCGGCCCGAGCGACGAGTCGCGATGCCTGAAGCGCAGCACGCGGCGCATCGTGTTTTCCTCGGCCTCGACCGCTTCGATCATCCGGCGCAGGCGCAGGCCGTCGGCATCCTCCCGGGACGCGATGGCGCGGTCGCCCTGGGTCCAGCGCCACAGCGCCTTGTACAGGAACGGCCAGCGATCCGGCGCGCGATAGCACGCGGCCGTCTCCAGCATGGCCAGGAATTCGCGGGCGATCCTGACCGGCTGCTTCGCGTCCGGGCCCGTGGCGCCGGCCGACGACTGGATCGTGCCGAACACCGTGGCCGATGCGTCCGATTCGCACCAGAGCACCTCCTCGGGACGCAAGCCTTGCGTGAGGAGAGTGCGTGCTTCGGTGCGCCACGCGGCAAACGACGGATCGAGGATGACGCTTTTCATCGGCGAACGGGATCGGAAAAGTACTGTATATCCATACAGTATTCTAGCGACGACCATTGGCTTAAGGCAACTATCTCGGGACGATCGTGCCCTTTGCCGACTCCGCGCCCGGACAGGCAGGGGCCATGGGTACGGTCATTGCTGAAATCGATCTGTCGCGGCGTTCGATTGTTTTTATTCGACGCCTGAAGCGTCGCGCCATCGATCAACCTACGGAGCCGTCATGCTGGCCATCATCATTCCTGCCCACAACGAATCTGCGCATATCGGCGCCAGCGTGGCGGCGGCATGCCGCGCCGCGACGTGTCATCAACTGTCCGGCGAACCGGTGCGCGTGATCGTCGTGCTCGACAGTTGCACCGACCAGACCGGCGACATTGCGCTGGCGCACGGCGCGCAGGTGGTATCGATCGATGCCCGCAATGTCGGCCGGGCGCGCGCTCACGGCGCGGCGCTCGCGCTCGAGTTGGGCGCGCGCTGGCTGGCCTTCACGGATGCCGACACGACGGTCGCGGAAGACTGGCTCGTGCGGCAGCTCGACTGTCACGCCGATGCCGTCTGCGGCGTGATCGGCGTACACGACTGGTCGCCGCATATTCACGCCGTGCGGGAGCACTTTGGGCGCACCTACATGGATGCGGATGGGCATCGGCATATCCATGGCGCGAATCTGGGCGTATCAGCGCAGGCTTATCTGCGCGCGGGCGGTTTTCCGCCGCTGGAATCGAGCGAGGACGTGGCGCTGGTGGAAGCGCTGATGGCGAGCGGCGCGAAGATTGAATGGAGCGCGATGCCTCGCGTGGTGACGAGCGCGAGAACGGACTTCCGTGCGCAAAAAGGCTTTGGCGCGACCTTGCTCGAGGTCAGCAAGCGCTATCTGCCGGCGGTGTCCGATGCCGGCGATTCAAACGATGCCGCGGCGATTGCGGCCTGAGGAACCCGCTGGGCCGGATCTTCAGGTTTCCATCGGTGCCTTGCTTCACGGCTGCCCCTCATGTCCGTACCGGTGAGGAACGCCGTGAGCACGCTGACGAGGAGCGTGACCGCCACCGCGATGGCAACGCCGTCATGCTCTTTTTCGGCCAGCTGTAGACGAGCCCGAACCCGATCAGCACGAGAATGCCTGCGATGAATTGCGCGCGGGCGTCCTTGCGGATAGAGCCGCGCGCGTTCATGGATTCCATGTGCCGCGTGTGCTGACCGTTGATCTGAAACTCCTCGACGATCATTCGACCTGCGCCCGGCATGATCCGGTCGTACTGCGCAAGATAGTCAGGCGACGGCATGGGTCCGCGGAACGAATGCGCCTGGACCGCGACCATGACCGAGGCCGGACTCAATGCTTGGCCTGACGACTGATCCAGTCCAGACACGGGTTCAGCCCTTTCGCTCCGAGCCGCATGCGCGACGTAACGAATGCGCGTCTCCTCAGCGGTTCCGCTGACGCTGTCCATAGCCGTTCAAGGTCCTGTCGAAGTCCGACATGGTTCTCTGCCACGCGTCGTCCATCATCTCGGCAGGCGATTTGAGCGGACGATTCGCCAGGTAATCGGTACGCGGATAAATGGAAAAAACGGAGGCGAACGCGTTGGCCACGCGCCGCATTTCGCGCCGGATTGTCATGTGGTGCTCTCTTCCCCGAAGGGGTGCGCCGCGCCGCCGGAATGCCGCGCGATTGAAATTGATCCTACCATTTGATAAACGGTCCGAATCAATTCAGCTCAATGGCCAAGCGCTTTTCAGACAACCCGACAGAGGGTGCGTACACGCCGGCGCTGAACCGCTTCAGACGGCTCCGAGATCGCCGGGCACATCGATGTCGCGCAGCACGTTCGGGTCGCCGGCATCCACGATGAAAGGCTCATGCAGGGCGAAGAGTCCACGCGCGCCGGCGTCGCCGTCGAGCGCCATGAGCGCGTCCCGATGCGTCAGACCGAAGCCCACCGGATGACCGCGCTGGCCGCAATAGCCGGGCGCGACCAGCGGCTCGCCACCGTCGAGTGCGCGGGCGACGGCTTCATACGTCGCGGCTTCGATCCACGGCATGTCGCCCAGCGCGACGAGCCAGCCATCGGCTTCCGAGGTGGCGCGCACGGCCGCGGCGAGCGTGGCGCCCATGCCGCGTTCGGCGTCGATGCTGAAGATGACGCCGCAGCCTGCTTCGTTCAGCACATCGGCCAGTTTCTCCGCGCCGGGCCGCACGACGGCGATGACTTCCGACGCCACCGCCAGTAGTCGCCGCGCCGACTGGAACACAACGGGCGTGCCGTCGGGCAGCGGGGCGAGCAGCTTGTTGTGAATGCCGGAGGGATCGAAGCGGGTGCCCAGGCCCGCGGCCAGCAGGACGCCGGTCGCGCTCGACGAATAGGTCATCGCGGCTGCTCGTATGGGGGTCGAACGGCGATTGTGCGGCGCATCGAAGTGCGCCGCAAGCACAAAAAAATGCGCGGCGGGCCGAGGCGCCACCGCGCATTTTGCTCAGCTATCACGCCTGCGTCGAAGGCAGAAGCGTATCGAGCGTGATCGGCAGGTCGCGCACGCGGATGCCCGTTGCGTGATACACCGCGTTGCCGAGCGCGCCCGCCACGCCCGTGATGCCGATCTCCCCGATGCCGCGCGCGCCGAGCGGATTGATCAGCGGATCGGGATGTTCGACGAAGGCAATGTCGAGCGTGCCGATATCCGCGTTCACCGGCACGTGATACTCGGCGAGGTTGGCGTTCGTATAGCGGCCATAGCGTGCATCGAGCTCGCTCTTTTCCATCAGCGCCGAGCCGACGCCCCACACGATGCCGCCCATCAACTGACTGTGCGCGGTCTTCCGATTGAGCAGCGTGCCGACGTCATACACCCCGACGATGCGCGGCACGCGGATGATGCCCAGTTCGGCATCCACATGCACTTCCGCGAACACCGCGCCGAAGGAGTGGAATGCGTACTGCTTTTTCTCGTCGCCGGGGCGCGCGGTGGCCATTGCCTCGATGGCCTTGCCGCCGTTGCGCGCGATGACCGCCGCCGCCGGATCGCGCCGCTCGGGGTTCGACAGGCTCACGACCCAGCCGTTGTTCACCGTGACGTCCTCGCGCGCCAGGCCCGCGACGGGGGAGCCGCGATCCGCGAGCGCCATTGCGATGAGCTGGTCGCGCGCCTGCAGCGACGCCGCCCGCACCGCCGGCGACACGCTCGCCGCCGATTGCGAGCCGCCCGACACCGGCGCTTTCGGCAGCGAGGAATCGCCGAGTGCGAAGCGCACGTAATCGGGTGGAAAGCCGAGCGCGTCGGCTGCCACCTGCGTCATGATCGTGTAGGTGCCGGTGCCGAGATCCTGCGTGCCCGAGGCGACCATCGCGGTGCCGTCCGGCAGGATGCGCGCCACCGCCGACGCCTCGCTGCGGTTGGCCGGATACGTCGCCGTGGCCACGCCCCAGCCGATCAGCGTATTGCCCTCGCGCATCGAACGCGGCGCGGGCTGCCGTTTCGCCCAGCCGAAGGTGTCGGCGCCGCGCTGATAGCACTCCAGCAGCGACTTCTCCGACCACGGCTTCTTCTCCTGCGGCTCCATGTTTGCGTGGTTCTTCACCCGGAACGCAAGCGGGTCCATCTTCAGCTGATAGGCCATTTCGTCGATGGCGGTTTCGAGCGCGAACGAGCCGCTCGTCTCGCCCGGCGCGCGCATGAAGGTCGGCGTGCCGATATCGAGCTTCACCAGCTTGTGCGAGGTCGACTGGTTGGGCACCGCGTACAGCATGCGCGTGACGATGGCCGAGCTTTCGGTCCAGTCCTCGAAGGTCGACGTGGTGGAGATCACGTCGTGACGCATGCCGGTCATGACGCCGTCGTCGCGTGCGCTGATCTGGATACGCTGCTCGGTGAAAGGCCGGTTGCCGATCATGCCGAACATCTGCGGCCGCGTCAGCACGAGCTTCACGGGCCGCCCGGTCTGCTTCGATGCCATCGCGGCCAGCACGACATGCGACCAGACCGAGCCCTTGCAGCCGAAGCCGCCGCCGACGAACGGGCAGATCACGCGCACGTTGTCATCGGCGATGCCGAAGAACTTCGCGACCGCGCTGCGCGCGCCGGAGACGCCCTGGGTCGCATCGTAGAGCGTGAGCTTCGGGCCGTCCCAGCGGGCGAGCGTGGCGTGCGGCTCCATCGGGTTGTGATGTTCATAGGGTGTCGTGTAGACCGCGTTCAGACGCGTCGGGCCTTGCCGCAAGCCGGCCTCGACGTCGCCGCGCTGTGTCGTGATCGCGCGGCCCATCATTTTCTCCGGCTGATAGGCCTGAGGCTTCGCGCGCCCGAAATCGGCGTTGGGCATCGCAGCCTCGTAGCGCACGTCGACGTAACGCGCCGCGTCCTGCGCATGTTCCAGCGAATCCGCAACGACCACCGCCACCGGCTCGTTGCTGTAGCGCACTTCGTTGGTCTGCAGCAGCGTGAGCTTGCGCACGGCGGGCGGCTGCGCATCGGGGACGCCGTTGTTCGGCAGGCGCATGGCGTTCTGATACGTCATGACGAGCAGCACGCCAGGCATTGACTGTGCGCGGTTCGTATCGATCGACGCGATACGCCCGTGCGCGACCGTGCTCGTGACGAGCACTGCGTGCGCGAGCTTGGCGTCGGTGTTGTCGGCGCTGTAGCGGGCCTGGCCGGTGACCTTGAGCACGCCGTCGGTACGGTCGAGGGGTTTTCCAATGACAGTCATGCGACACCTCCGGCCTGTTGAACGGCGCGCACGATCGCCCGTTGTGCGAGCTTGACCTTGAACGCGTTGTCGCGCTGCGGCTGCGCGCCTTGCACCGCGAGTGCGGCGGCCGCCTGCAGCGTGGCCGGATCGAGCGGCTTGCCGGCAAGCGCCTGTTCGGCCGCGTTCGCGCGCCACGGCTTGTGCGCGACACCGCCCAGCGCGATGCGCGCCTGACGGATCGTGTTGCCGTCCATCTGCAACGCCGCCGCGACGGACACCAAAGCGAACGCATAGCTCGCGCGGTCCCGCACCTTCAGGTACTTCGAGTGTCCGGCAAACAGCGGCGGCGGCAGATCGACCGAAGTGATCAGCTCGCCGGGCTGCAAGGTGGTATCGAGATCGGGCCGCTCGCCCGGCAGCCGATGAAACTCCGCGAACGGAATGGCCCGCTCGCCGTTCGGACCCGTGACGCGCACGACGGCGTCCAGCGCGGCAAGCGCGACGCTCATGTCGGAGGGATTCGTCGCGATGCACTGACGGCTCGCGCCGAGAATCGCATGCATGCGGTTATGGCCGTCGAGCGCCGCGCAGCCGCTGCCCGGCGTGCGCTTGTTGCATTGGGGAAAGCCGGGGTCGTAGAAATACGAACAGCGCGTGCGCTGCATCAGGTTGCCGCCGACCGTCGCCATGTTGCGCAACTGCGCCGACGCGCCCGCGAGCAGCGCCTGCGACAGCAGCGGATAGCGCTCGCGGACCCACGTGTGATTCGCGGCGTCGCTGTTGCGCACGAGCGCGCCGATGCGCAAGCCGCTGTCGGGCAGCGTGCTGATGCCGTCGAGCGCGGCGATGTGCGTGATGTCGACAAGCTTCATCGGCCGCATCACGCCGCCTTTCATGAGATCGAGCAGGTTGGTGCCGCCGCCGATGAACATCGTGCCGGGCTGGCTCGCTGCCTGCAGCGCCGTGCCGATGTCGGCGGCGCGTTGATAGGAGATCGCGTCCATGTGCGTCTCCTCAGGCGTTGCCGGACGCGACCGACTTCACCGCCGCGACAATGTTCGGATATGCGCCGCAGCGGCAGATGTTGCCACTCATGCGCTCGCGGATCTCGTCGTCGGACAGCTGCGCGGGGCGGAAGCGCACGTCGGCCGTGACTGCGCTGGCGTCGCCGGCACGGTATTCGGCGATGAGCGCCGTCGCCGAGCACAGCTGCCCGGGCGTACAGTAGCCGCACTGGAAGGCGTCCTTCTCGATGAAGGCGCGCTGGATCGGCGCGAGCGTGTCGCCGTCGGGCGCGAGTCCTTCGACGGTGGTGACGGATTCGCCGTCGTGCATCACCGCGAGCGTCAGGCACGAGTTAATGCGCCGGCCTGAGACCATCACCGTGCAGGCGCCGCACTGGCCGCGATCACAGCCCTTCTTCGTGCCGGTGAGACCGGCGTACTCGCGCAAGGCATCGAGCAGCGTGGTGCGCGCCTCGACTTGCAGTTCGTAGGGATGACCGTTGATGGTCAGCGTGACGGGCAGCGTCGGCACGGCGGCGGGCGGCAGCGGGGCGGGCGCCGGTGCCGCGGCCTGTTGCTGGGCGTGCGCGAGCGGCGCGGCGCTCACGGCGGCGGCCGCCGCGGCCGATTGCAGGAACCGTCGGCGCGATGGCTGCTGCGCGGTTTCGCTGGCGTCTTGGGAAGGTGTATTGGCTGGGGACATGGCGATTCGATGCTCCTCGCTCGTTCGGACGGATGCCTGCACAGTCTCCGGTCTTCGTGAAGGCATTCGCCCGCGGCGGAACGCGACATCGTGCGCCGGGTGCTCGAGTGCTGTGCGGTGCATGGGATACGCGGGGCGTGCGTTCGGCCCGATGCTGATCGAACGTTCGACTCCGCGACGGCTGGCAATCAGCAAGTACGGTGCCATGCGGTGCGTGACGCACCTGCCGTGCGAGGCCGGGAGCAAAGGCGGGTAATAGCTGCACGTTCCGGTAAATCCGGCACTTCACATCATCTGGAAGATGGCGAAATTGCCAGTTTCGTGAGCGACGCTCAACGTCCGGGCGGGTTGCCGTAGCGAGGGATGGATCCGTCGGCACGGGCCTGGGCGAGCGCCGCGCGGACTTGCGCCCGGGTGAGCGGGGCGCTCGGCGGCGTGACTTCAGGCTGGGTTTGCGTTCGTGGAGGCGTTTGCATCTGCGGCTGCGGAGGCGCCATGTCATTCGACTGCGCCACGGCCTGGGCGGCAAGCAGGCAGCCGGCGCACAGGGCCGGGCGAACTGGGAATGTCATGGCGCGCTCCTTCGACTTCGTGCAACGGCAAGCGAGCGGAAGAACGCCATGGTCGCACGGTCACTTGATCAGCGCGAGCGTCTCCCTGAAGCGCGGATGCGCATAGGTGCCGAGCCAGTTGAACAGCGTGGTTTCGACCGTCGTGAGCCGCGCGCCTTCCTGCTGCGCGCGCGCCAGTGCGATGGCGCGATCGGCGGGACGGCGCGACGCCACGGCGTCCGCCACGTACTCCACGCGATAGCCCAGCCGCAGCAGTCCCAACACGGTCAGCAGCACGCAGACATGCGCCTCTGCGCCCGCGATCCACAAAGGCCCGGGCGCGGGCGGCAGCGCGGCGATAAAGGTGGGTTCGAGCGTGGCGTCGAAGGTCTGTTTCTCGATCCGGCGAGCCGCATCGCAATGAGCGAGCAAGGCGTCCGCCGTCCCGCCGATGCCGCGCGGATTCTGTTCCGTGACGAGCATCGGCACGTCGAGCAACCGCGCCGCGCGCATCAGCGTCGCGACGCGGCCAGTCAGCTGCTCGCCGCCGTCGAGATGCGGCAGCAGCCGAGCCTGCATGTCGATGACGACGAGCACGGCATCAGGCCTCGCTTTCCATGATGCGGTCGATCAGCCGCGCATTCTCGCCCGCCGAGCCGATGCCGGCATGCCGCGCCATCGGCACGAAGAAATGTGTCGCGATGGGCAGCTTCGAGCGCTCGAGCCAGCCCGTCAGATGCGTCGCGAGGCGCCGCGCGGGCGCCTTCAGTTCCTCGCGCAGCACGGCGGGCAGGGTGTCGAAGTGGCGCATGTCGGTCTGATACGGCTCCGGTGCGACGCACAGCGCGTTCGGCCGGCCATCGACATCGACGGGCAGCCGCTCCAGCGCCTGATGCAGCAGCGCGACGCCGAGCCCTTCACCACGCCACGGCTTACGCACTTCCCACAGGCCGATATAGATCACGCGATGCGCGTTGAACACCTCGCAGAGCTTCTCGGGGCCGAGCGCCTCGGTAGCGGCGAGCGCGAGCGACAGCATCTCGCCGGAGTAGGTATCGAGCGTGTAGACGAGGTCGGCGCTGCTCTGCAACGGCGGCACCTTGACCAGTTGCAGCTTGACCGCCGCCGCGACGATGTCGCTGCCCGCTTCGTGGAACACCGCGAACGCCGTGCCGAGGCGCTCGTCGTCCACTTGCGGATACTCGTGGCGGTAGGTCATCGTGAACAGAAACGGCCCGATCTTCTCGCGATACGCAAGCGGCCGGTCCACGTCATACACGTCCGTGCCGTCGAGTCCGTAGGGATCGTAATCGCGCTTCTCGCGCCGGGCGCCGTCCTGCGCCAGCGCGGCGAGCGGGCGGCGCGACTCGGGCACGAGATCTTCCGGCAGGCCTTCCCACGTCAGCCGCAGGAACTCGCGGCCGCCGCGATAGTGCGTCTCGAACAGCGCCAGGACGGGATCGGCCGCCACGGGTTCCAGGATGCGCTGCGCGCACTCGGCGGCGCGGTCGAGCAACTGGTCCGCTTCGGCGGGATCGGGCGCGAGGTGCGGTTCGTTGCCGTCCGGCGTGGCGGGCAGGCCGCGCCCGAGGCGTTCCTTGTGCGCCAGTTCGAGCCATTCGTCGGCGGCGCGTTCGGCGATGAAGCCCGCCGCGATCCGGTAACCCGTCAGCACGATCGACTGGCCGGTGTGTCCGAGCGGGAACACGTAGGAATCGTTCATGGCGTCATCGACCGTGACGCTGCGGAAGGTTTCGCGCGGCGCGTGCGTCTGCGCGGCGGTGTCGAAACGGGCATGCGAGAGAACGTGAGCGACGAGGTCGGTGGCGGCCGGACCGAAGTCCGATCCGGCGCCGGGTAGAAGCTTCAGGAGGGACAAGGTGCGGGTGCTGCCGGCCGTGCTCGCTGTGCTCATGAGTGCCATCTCCGATCGTGAAGGGTTATCGTAACAAACCAGGGGGCGCGGCAGGCGCGCCGGTGCAATGATCATTCCCGGGAGAGCACGATGAATGTCAAACAGGGCGACGAAACCAGTGCGACGGTTCACGAGGGCGGCTGCGCATGCGGCGCTTTCCGCTTTCGCGCGGCAGGCCCGCATAAGCGCGTGGGCATGTGCCACTGCATGACGTGCCGGCAGGTGCATGGATCGGCGTTCGGCGCCTACGTGATCTATGCGCGCGGCGCCGTGACGATGAGCGGCAGTGTATCGACCTGGCAGAGTTCCGGGCAGGGGCGGCGGCATTTCTGTCCGGTGTGCGGCTCGGTGGCGTATATGGAATTCGTGTTGCGCGACGAAATCGATCTGCCGCTCGGCGCCTTCGATCAGACCGGCGTGTTCGAGCCGGACTACGAGCTGTGGTGCAGGCATCGCGAGCCGTGGCTGCAGCAGGGCGCGCGGCCCGAATATGACGAAGAGCGGCCCGCGCATTAGCCGTTACCCCCTCGTTGCCTTCATCATCCGGGATCCTTCATTTGGAGACATCGTTTGTCTCAATGGAACTGCATGCTCTCGTCAACGGTCCGAGCAATTGCTTTCACGCCCGGAAAATAAGACGATGAGCGACGTGCGTACAGCGCGTCGCGACACGCGAGAGCGGCAGGATCGGTCACCTGTGAACTGCAAGGCCAACGAGGAGTATTGACATCATGGCGAAGCAACCGGTCAGCGGCAGCGACAAGATTCATCCCGAAGGCGCCAAATGCATCGGCGCGTGCGATCCCGGCGAACAGATCGAAGTGATCGTGATGCTGCGGCGCAAGGACGAGGCGGGCTTCAAGGAGATGATGGCGCGCATCGATGCGGGCGATGCGCCCGCTCAACCCGTTTCGCGCGCCGAGTTCGACAAACGTTTCACCGCCTCCGACGCAGACGTCGAGAAGGTCAAGGCCTTCGCGAAGCAATACGGCCTGACCGTCGTGCGGGCGGAAACCGAGACGCGCAGTGTCGTGCTGAAAGGCACCATCGAACAATTCCAGAAAGCTTTCGATGTGAAACTCGAACGCTTTCAACATCACAACATCGGCGAATATCGCGGCCGCGCGGGTCCGGTCAACGTGCCCGACGACATGCACGACGCCGTGACCGCCGTGCTCGGCCTCGACAGCAAGCCGCAGGCGCGTCCGCACTTCCGTTTCCGGCCGCCCTTCAAGCCCGCGCGCGGCGCGGCGCCTGCGTCGTTCACGCCGGTCGACCTCGCGCGCCTCTATGACTTCCCCGACGGCGACGGCGCCGGGCAGTGCATCGCGATCATCGAACTGGGCGGCGGCTACCGCGACAGCGATCTCAGCGCCTATTTCAAGAAGCTCGGCGTGAAGGCGCCGACGGTGATTTCAGTCGGCGTCGACAACGCGAAGAACGCGCCCACCGGCAATCCGAACGGTCCTGACGGCGAAGTGACGCTCGACATCGAAATCGCCGGGGCGATCGCGCCGGCCGCGCGCATCGCCGTCTACTTCGCGCCGAACAGCGACGCCGGTTTCGTCGATGCCGTCAATCGCGCGCTGCACGATTCAAGCAACCAGCCTTCGGTGATCTCGATCAGCTGGGGCGGCCCGGAGTCCAACTGGTCGTCGCAGTCGATCAGCGCCTTCAACGCGGTGCTGCAAAGCGCGGCTGCGCTCGGCGTGACCGTGTGCGCTGCATCCGGCGACAGCGGCTCGTCCGACGGAGCCAGCGACGGCGCCGATCACGTCGACTTCCCGGCATCGAGCCCGTATGTGCTCGGCTGCGGCGGCACGAGCCTGACGGCCTCGGCGAGCGGGATCGGCAGCGAGGTGGTCTGGAACGACGGCGACCAGGGCGGCTCGGGCGGCGGTGGCGTGTCCAGTGTCTTCGCGCTGCCGGTCTGGCAGAAAGGGCTTTCGGTCACGCGCAACGGCAGGCATGCGGCGCTCGCGAAGCGTGGCGTGCCGGATGTGGCGGGCGACGCCTCGCCGCAAACCGGCTATGAAGTGCTGATCGACGGCGAAGAAACCGTGGTCGGCGGGACGAGCGCCGTCGCGCCGTTGTGGGCTGCGTTGATCGCGCGCATCAATGCGCTCAACGGGTCGCCGGCCGGCTTCGTGAATCCGAAGCTGTACAAGGCGCAGACCGCGTTCCACGACATCACCGAAGGCAACAACGGCACCTTTTCAGCCTCGGCCGGCTGGGATGCCTGCACCGGGCTGGGCAGCCCGAACGGCGGCAAGATCGCGGCGGCGCTCAAGTCGTCCAAGGGCTGAGCGCATTCGGATTGAATTGAGTTGAGTTGAAGCAACGAGCAGGCAGCACCGACAGTGAACAACAACCACGACGACGATTCTGGAGCGACGACGATGAACTCCGATCCACTGGCAGCGAAGCACCCCTCCGCCGAAGCCGCGCCTGCATCGCAGGCGGCGGCTCCGGCGGTCCCGGCAGCGAAGAAAGCGGCGAAGAAGACCTCGTCCGCGAAGACGGACCAGCCGTATTTCGATCCGGTCGCCTACGGCAACGGTCCCGACGACGCCGTCCAGGCCAGCGAGGCCGATGAGAACGCGGCCATCACGCATCACAGCGTGACCATCGGCGGCGCGAAGATCGCCTATACGGCGACGGTCGGCCATCTCGTGACGGTCGATCCGAGCAGCTCGAAGCCGAACGCGAAGATGTTCTACGTCGCGTTCACGAAGGACGGCGCGAAGGAAGAGACCCGGCCGCTGATGTTCTTTTATAACGGCGGACCGGGATCGTCGTCGGTGTTCGTGCTGCTGGGCTCGTTCGCGCCGCGCCGCATCAAGACCGCCATGCCGAGCTTCACGCCGCCCGCGCCTTACCAGATGGAAGACAACCCGGACAGCCTGCTCGACCGCAGCGACCTGATCTTCATCAACCCGGTGGGGACCGGCTACTCGGCCGCCATCGCGCCGAACAAGAACCGCGATTTCTGGGGCGTGGATCAGGATGCGGGATCGATCGCGCAGTTCATCAAGCGCTATCTGACGAAGAACAACCGTTGGAATTCGCCCAAGTTCCTGTTCGGCGAGTCCTACGGCACGGCGCGCAGCTGCGTGCTGGCCTACAAGTTGCATGAGGACGGCATCGACCTGAACGGCGTCACGCTGCAATCGTCCATTCTGGACTACGCCCAGGCGGGCAATCCTGTCGGCGCCTTGCCGACGGCGTCAGCCGACGCGTGGTATCACAAGAAGCTCGGCGTGCACCCGACGCCGACCAACCTGCTCACGTTCGTCGAAGAGGTCGCGGAGTTCGCGCGCACGGACTATCTGAATGCGCTGCGCAAGTTTCCGCAGACGGACGACGAAGTGGTCGAAAAGCTGTCCGAATACACGGGCATCGAGAAGGCCACCTTGCTGGCCTGGAGTCTCGACATTGCTGCTTACGACAGCCGCGGCAACTCGCTGTTCCTGACCACCTTGCTCAAGGCGAAGGGCGAAGCGCTCGGTTCGTACGACGGGCGCGTGACGGCCATCTCGACGGGCATCGCGGGCAAGATCGATCCGAACTCCGGCGGCAACGATCCGACCATGACGGCGGTCAGCGGCGTGTACACGACGATGTGGAACAGCTATCTGAACGAGCAGCTGAAATTCACCTCGACGTCATCGTTCACCGACCTCAACGACCAGGCGTTCCTCAACTGGGACTTCAAGCACACGGACCCGACCGGCGCGCAGAAGGGCGTCGATGCCAAGGGCAACGTGATCCTCTACACGGCGGGTGACCTGGCGGCGGTCATGGCGCTGAACGTGGACCTGAAGGTGCTGTCGGCAAACGGCATGTACGACTTCGTGACGCCGTTCTATCAGACGGTCATCGATCTCCAGCAGATGCCGCTGATCGACAAGACCGTGCGGCAGAACCTGTCGGCGACGTTTTATCCATCGGGCCACATGGTCTATCTCGACGGCGGCTCGCGCACACAGTTGAAAGCGGACGTGGCGAAGATGATCGACGAGACCACGGGCAATCACGCGGCGATGACCCGCATCATCGCGCTGCAGAAGGTCACCGCGGACAAGCTCGGCGCGCTGTCGCCGGCCGCGGGCAGCTGAGGGAGATCGTCCCGCTTCCGCTGCGTCGCCGGTTACCGGCTGACGCAGCGGCCTCTGCTGCAATTCTTTGTCTTCGGCATCCTGCCTTCTTCCCAGACGGCGCTTCTCAAATTCCTCCTCCACGTGCGTAACGGTCTGCATGCCGAAAGACCTTGCGTATCCATCGCGCAAAAGAATCGCCGATAGCGAATCTGCGATTCGCCTCTGCCTCGTCGAAATCGGCGCGCGACGTCGATAAGATTTCTTCGTCCATGGCGACGAACCACGCGCAGCGCCTCGAAGGCTCCGGACGCGGACATTCGAATCAAGTCGCACTGCACGGCCAATTCAATAAAAAAGAGAATGTGCGTGAAAACAGCTTTCCGGCTCTTCGCACCCAGGCCCGTTGCACTACGCCGCTTGAACTGGCGTCGTGTGGCGGCGCTTGCCGTGCTGCTGCCCCTCGCGGCGTGCATGCTCGGTCCGGACTACCAGCGGCCCGCGATCCAGGTGCCACAAAGCTTCAAGGAAGGCACCGACTGGCAACGCGCCGACGCGAATCCGCAAGCCGCCATCGACAGCACCTGGTGGCGCATGTATGGCGACGAGCGCCTGAATCAGCTCGTCGAACAGGCCTTGCAGGCAAACCAGTCGATTGCGGTGGCCGAAGCGGCGTATCGCGTCGCGCTCGCGACGGTTGCGGCCGACCGCGCCGGCCTGTTTCCGACCGTCACGGCGGGTTTCTCTGGGACGCGTTCCGGCGGCGCCGCGCAGGCGGCGGGCGCGGCGCGGAATTCCGGCGCGCCCGCCGCCGTGCCGGGCAACAGCGTGGTCATGCTCGGCTCAGTAAGTTGGGAGCTGGATCTGTGGGGCGCGGTGCGGCGGCAGATCGAGGAAGCCAAGGCGAACGCGCAAGCTTCCGATGCGCAATTGGCCGGCACGCGCATATCCATCGCCGCGAGTCTGGCGATGACGTACTTCGCACTGCGGCAAGCGGACTACGACCTCCAGGCGCTGAACGCGCAACGGGACATCGACGCCCGCCTTCTCGCGATGACCCAGACCGCCCTGGCAGAAGGCTACGCGTCCAGCGACGATGTCCTGTCCGCCCAGCAGACCTTCGAAACGATCACCGCCCTGCTGCAGGCAACCGCCACGGCGCGCGAGCAGGACGAACACGCGATCGCCGTGCTGACCGGCGTGCCGCCCGCGTCGTTCAGCATCGCCGCCGATCCCGACTATCGCTTCGTCGCGCCCGCCGTGCCGCTCGCGCTGCCGGCGCAGTTGCTCGAACGTCGCTATGACGTGGTCAGCGCCGAGCGCTCGGCGGCGGCGGCCAATGCGGGCATCGGCGTGGCGGTGGCCGCGTTCTTTCCAACGCTCTCGCTGTCTGCCGACGGCGGCTTCGCGCACGACACGCTCGCGCATCTGTTCACCGTGCCGTACCGCTTCTGGACGCTCGGCCCCGATCTCGCGCAGACCCTCTTCGACGGCGGTGCGCGCACGGCCGCCGAACACGAGGCCCGCGCGCGCTACGACGAGAGCGTCGCGACGTATCGCAATACGGTGCTGGCGGCGTTCCAGAGCGTCGAAGACAGCCTGTCCTCGATCAACCATCTGCAGACTCAGGAGCACGCGGTCGCGAAGGTGCTGAACGACAACCTGCGGCTGTTCGCGAGCAAGCAAGCGCAGTTCGATGCCGGCGCGGCCAGTCAGCAGGACGTGCTCGCGCAGCGCCTGACCTTGATCCAGGCATGGCAGAGCCTGCGCGACACCGAGGCGCTGCTGACGCAAAGCCACGTGCTGCTCGTGAAGAATCTCGGCGGCGGCTGGCAGCAGGATCACGCTGGCATTGCGCCCGAGCCGGCTGCGCACGCTGCCGCTGCATCCGGCTGATCCGGCGATCCCGCTTGGGCTCCACACGACCGGGCAGCGAGCGGCGGGCGTGTCGGGAGGGAGAGACCGCTCGCATCCGTCACCCGCAAGAGCGGAGTTCATATGACGTCACGCCTTCGACGCGCGACCTTGTCGTGCCTGTGTCCGATCGTGCTTGCCGCCTGTTCGAAGAGTCCGGCGCCGCCCGCGCCGCCGCGCGTCGCGACCGTGACGGTGCAGCCGCGCTCGGTGCCGCTCGAGCGAAGCTTCGTCGGACGCCTGTCGCCGTATTACAGCGCCAACGTCACCGCGCGCGTGTCCGGACTGCTGCTCAGGCGCGATTACACCGAGGGCGCGGCGGTGCGGGCCGGGCAACTGCTCTTCGAAATCGATCCGGCGTTCTATCGCGCGCAGCTCGACACGGCGCTGGCGGTGCTGGCGCAGGACCGCGCCGTGGCCGTCAACAACCGGATCACGGCGGCGCGCGATCGCCGGCTGCTGCCGGTCGGCTCGGTGTCGCAGCAGACGGTCGATAACGCCGACGCCGCCGAGCGCAGCGCCGCGGCCAAGGTACAGGCCGATGAAGCGGCCGTGCAGAGCGCGCGCGTGTCGCTCGACTACACGCGCGTGACCGCGCCGATCAGCGGCATTGCGGGGCAGCAGCAGGTCACGGCGGGCGCGGTGGTGGGCAGCGGCACGTCCGACAGCGGCGGCAACGGCACGCTGCTGACGACCATCCAGACGATCGATCCGATGTACGTGAACTTCACGATCAGCTCCGCCGATCTCGTCACGCTGGAACAGCCATCGAGCCAGCCTGCCATCGAACTTGCGAAGCCTGCCGAGACCACCGTGCGCATCGCGCTGCCCAACGGCGCGCCATACGGCAGCGCCGGGACGATCGACTTCTCCGGCGTCACGGTGAATGCCGCGACCGGGGCCGTCAATCTGCGGGCGCGGGTCGCCAACCCGGAACGGCGCCTCCTGCCGGGCATGTACGTGACGCTGACCGTCGACCTGGGGCGGCAGAACGGCGTGTTCCTGATTCCGCAAGAAGCCTTGCTGCGCGATACCGCGGGTGCCTACGTGCTGACCGTCGATGCACACGACACGGTCGCGCGCCGTGACGTGGAGGCCGCCCAGAGCCACGATAACGACTGGATCGTCACGCGCGGACTCGGTGACGGCGACCGGGTCATCGTGACCGGGCTCCAGGCGGCGCACGAGGGGGCGAAGGTCGCGACTGTTGCATGGCAAGCTCCCGCGCCGGCCTCGTCCGGCGTGACGAAGTAGAGGAGGCTGCCCATGCCGAGTTTCTTCATCGAGCGTCCGGTGTTCGCGTGGGTCATCGCCGTGCTGATGTCGCTGTTCGGGATCGTGGCGGTGCGCAGCATGGGCATTGCGTCTTATCCGGACATCGCGCCGCCGCAGGTGACGGTCACCGCGCAATACCCCGGCGCGAACGCCGAGACCATGGAATCGACCGTCACGCAGGTGATCGAGCAGCAGCTCACCGGCATCGACAACCTGCTGTACTTCAGTTCGACCTCGGGATCGAACGGCCAGACGCGGATCACCCTCAGCTTCGCGACGGGCACCAACCCGGACATCGCCGAGGTGCAGGTGCAGAACCGGGTCGCGCTGGCGCAGCCGCTGCTGCCTTCGCAGGTCACGCAACAAGGCGTGGTGGTCGCAAAGTCGAGCCCGGACATCCTGATGTTCATTGCCTTGCAGTCGAACAACCCGGGCATCGGGTCTGGGGAGCTGTCCGACATCGTCGCCTCGCGGATCCAGCCGGCCATCGGCCGGGTCACGGGTGTCGGCAACACGACCCTGCTCGGCTCCGAATACGCGATGCGCATCTGGCTCGACCCCGACAAGCTGCAAAGCTACGGACTCTCGACCACGCAGGTCTTCAATGCGGTGGCCCAGCAGAACGCGCAGTTCCCGGCCGGCTCGCTGGGCGCGGACCCGGCCATCGAGGGGCAGGCATTCACGGCGACCGTGTCGGGAGACTCGCTGTTCTCGTCGATGAAACAGTTCCGCGACATCATCGTCCTGTCGAACAGCAGCGGCACGACGGTCAGGCTGAGCGACGTCGCGCGCATTTCGTTCGGGCCGCAGACCGGCGGCGTGGCGGCGTCCTATCGCGGCAAACCAGCTGGCGGCCTCGCCGTCTTCCTGCTGCCGGGCGCCAACGCGCTGAAAGTGGAGCGCGCCGTGAAGGCCACGATGGGAACGCTCGCGCGCGACCTGCCCGCCGGCGTCACATGGTCCGTGCCGTACGACACCACGCCGTTCATCACGGCATCGATCGAGGACGTGGTCCGCACGCTGGCCGAAGCCATCGCGCTGGTGTTCCTCGTCATGCTGGTGTTCCTGCAGAACCTGCGCGCGACGATCATTCCGGTGCTCGTGATTCCGGTCGCGTTGCTCGGCACCTTCATCGGCCTCGCCGCGCTCGGCTTCACCCTCAACCAGCTGACGCTGTTCGGCATGGTGCTCGCCATCGGCATCGTGGTGGATGACGCGATCGTCGTGATCGAGAATGTCGAGCGCATCATGAGCGAGGAGGGCACGCGGCCGCGAGCAGCGACGCACAAAGCCATGACACAGATCACGGGTGCGATCGTCGCCATTACCGTGGTGCTGACGGCGGTGTTCGTGCCTTCCGCGCTGCAACCGGGCGCGACGGGCATCATCTACGCGCAGTTCGCGCTGACGATCGCCATCTCGATGGGCTGCTCCGCCTTCCTCTCCATGTCCTTCACGCCGTCGTTGTGCGCAGCGATCCTCAAGCCGCATCATCGGAAGGAGAAGAACGCGTTCTATCGCGGGTTCGACCGGCTCTTCGACTGGACCGCGTCACGCTACGTGGCCCAGGCCGGCCGCATGATCCGCCGGGCGCCGCGCTGGATGATGGCGTTCGCGCTGGTCGCGGTGCTGGCTGGCTTCCTGTATGCGCGTCTGCCCACGAGTTTCGTGCCGGACGAGGACCAGGGCTTCGTGCTCGCTCTCGTCAACCTGCCGCCCGGCGCGACCTTGCAGCGCACCGCGCACGTGATGGACGAAGTGCGCGACACGCTCGCCCGAAGCGACGTGAGCCGTGACATCGCCGGGATTTTCCAGCCGGAGGGTTTCAGCTTCGTCGGCACGAGCGAGAACGTCGGCATGGCCTTCATCGAGCTCACGAACTGGGACAAGCGGTCCGCGACGGCCATGGCGCTGATCCCGCGCATGAACCGGATCCTGTCCGGCGTCGCGGACGCGCAGATCTTCGTCGTCAATCTGCCGACCATCCGCGGACTGAGCCAGTTCGGCGGCGTCGACATGTTTCTGCAGGCGCGCGCGGGCCAGTCGCGCGCCGAGCTGGGGCAGGCGGAACACACTCTGCTCGCCGATGCCGCGAAAAGTCCCGTGCTGGCAGGCATCCGTCCGAACTCGTTGCCTTACCAGCAGCAGCTGGACATCGCGGTGGACCGCACGCAGGCGCAGGCGATGGGTCTCTCGCTCACGGATGTCTACCAGACGCTCGGAATGGAGCTGGCGCCGTCCTATGTCAACCAGTTCACTTACGGCGGCCGCGTGAAGCGGGTCTATCTCCAGGCGGACGCGCCGTACCGGATGGGGCTCGATGCCTTTCAACATCTGTTCACGCCGGGCATGTTTGCGGCCAACAGCACGAGCAACGGGACGGGCGCCGCCTCGCGCGGCTTCACGACGCCAGTCGATCCCTCGCCCGCCAACACGTCGATCGCGCCGTACAACATGGTGCCGCTCGCGAGCGTCGTCGCTGCCAGATGGGCCTACGGTCCGACCGAGCTGCCGCGCTACAACGGCTATTCGGCGATCGAGATCGTCGGCAATTCGGCGCCCGGCTATTCGACGGGCCAAGCGATGAACACGCTCGATCACATCGTCGATCACGGACTGCCGCACGGCTTCGCGGCGAACTGGACCGGGCAGTCATATCAGGAACTGCTGTCGGGCTCGTCGGCGACGCTGTTGATGGCGCTTTCGATCGTCGTGGTGTTCCTGTGCCTGGCGGCGCTTTACGAAAGCTGGTCAATTCCCGTCTCCGTGCTGCTCGTCGTGCCGCTCGGCATGCTGGGCATGCTGGTGTTCTGCGGGCTCTTCGGCGTGCCGAACGACATCTACTTCAAGATCGGGCTCGTCACGGTGATCGGACTGGGTGCCAAGAACGCGATCCTGATCGTCGAGTTCGCGGTGGAAGGCCAGAAAGACGGCCTCACGCTCCGCGACGCGGTGCTGCAGGCCGCACGCCTGCGCCTGCGGCCGATCCTGATGACCTCGCTGGCGTTCATCCTCGGCGTCCTCCCGCTCGTGCTCTCGTCGGGCGCGGGTGCGGTGTCGCGGCATGAGATCGGCACCGGGGTGATCGGCGGCATGCTGTTCGCGACGGTGTTCGGGCTGCTGCTGATTCCGGTCTTCTATGTGAGCGTGCGGCGCATGCTGGGCGACAGGCTCGATGAAGTCTCGCCGCGCATGCTGCGCGGCAGCCGCGATGAAGAGGACGAAGACGAAGACGAAGACGGCGACGGCGACGCTTCGGCGGAGCGCAAACCGGCCTGACGCGCGGGGCGCGTGGAACGGTGCGACGGCGGATGAAGCGGACACGACAGGAAGCGCTTGCAACACGCGAGCAGATTCTCGACGCGGCCGAATGCGTATTCGCCGAGCAGGGCGTATCGGCCGCCACGCTGGACGCGGTCGCGCTGCGGGCCGGCTTTACGCGTGGCGCGGTCTACGGTCATTTCCGCAACAAGCGCGCGTTGCTCGCCGAGGTGATGCAGCGCGTAACGCTGCCGATGGACGTGTTCGCCAATGCCGTCGACGATGGCGCGGACCCGGATCCGCTCGGCGAGATCCGTCAGCGGCTGTTGTATTTCCTGGGCACGGTGGTGGTGGCGCCGCGCAACCGCCGCCTGTGCGAGGTGCTCTACACGAAATCCGAGCACACGAACATCACGGCGTGCATCTTCGACATGCAGCGCGACGCGGCGGTCGGCGGCCGGGAGCAGTTCGGACGCCATCTTGCGCATGCGGTCGCGCGGGGGCAGTTGCCGCCCGGACTGGATGTAAAGCGCGCGGCCGGCGTGGTCCATGCGTTTCTGGGCGGCGTGCTGCGGGACTGGCTGCTCGGGCGGGATGCGATCGCCCTGCCACGCGATGCCGCGAATTTGACTGATGTTTGCATCGGCATGCTGAGGCTCGTGCCGCTGTTGCGCCCGGAGTGTGCCTCCGAACAGGAACGTTGCTTGCGCGGGTGAGAGACGATCAGACGAACCTCACACCCGGAGTCCCCACACATGGCAACAAAGAAGCAACCGGCGAGCGGCGTCGCTCGCGTGCCTTCGCACAGCAACAGCAACGCGAAGGTGGAAGCGCTCGAAACCTTTCGCACCGATGCTACCGGTCAAGCCCTGACGACCAATCACGGCGTCAAGATTTCTGATAACCAGAATTCCCTGCGCGCCGGGGAACGCGGTCCGTCGCTGCTCGAAGATTTCATCATGCGTGAAAAGATCACGCACTTCGACCACGAACGCATTCCCGAGCGCATCGTGCATGCGCGGGGATCGGCGGCTCACGGCGTGTTCAAGGTGTACGAATCGCAGGCGGCGCTGAGCAAGGCGGCGTTCCTGCAGGATCCGTCGAAGGAAACGCCCGTCTATGTGCGCTTCTCGACCGTGCAGGGTTCGCGCGGGTCGGCGGACACCGTGCGCGACGTGCGCGGCTTCGCGGTCAAGTTCTACACCGAGGAAGGTAATTTCGATCTGGTCGGCAACAACATGCCGGTGTTTTTCATACAGGACGCGATCAAGTTTCCCGACTTCGTGCATGCCGTGAAGCCCGAGCCGCACAACGAGATGCCGCAGGGCGGCTCCGCACACGACACCTTCTGGGACTTTGTCT
Organism: Caballeronia sp. LZ033; assembly: GCF_031451265.1. Classification (NCBI taxonomy): domain Bacteria; kingdom Pseudomonadati; phylum Pseudomonadota; class Betaproteobacteria; order Burkholderiales; family Burkholderiaceae; genus Caballeronia; species Caballeronia sp. LZ033. Next base: position 318,286 of record NZ_JARUXQ010000004.1, read on the forward strand.
CGCTGGTGCCGGAATCGGCGCACATGGTGCTGTGGGCGATGTCCGACCGCGCCATCCCGAAGAGCCTGCGGACCATGGAAGGCTTCGGCATCCACACGTTCCGGCTGGTGGACGCGCAGGGCAAGGGACGCTTCGTCAAGTTCCACTGGCGGCCGACCATCGGCTCGGCGTCGCTGCTGTGGGACGAAGCGCAGAAGCTCGCGGGCAAGGACCCGGACTATCATCGCCGCGATCTGTGGGAAGCAATCGACAACGGTGACTATCCGGAATGGGAACTGGGCGTGCAGATCGTCGAGGAAGAGGACGAGCACAAGTTCCCGTTCGACCTGCTCGATCCGACCAAGATCATCCCCGAAGACCTCGTGCCGTTGCAGATGATCGGCAAGCTGACGCTCAATCGCAATCCCGACAACTTCTTCGCTGAGACCGAGCAGGTGGCGTTCTGTCCGGGACATATCGTGCCGGGCATCGACTTCACGAACGATCCGCTGCTGCAGGGCCGGCTGTTCTCCTACACCGACACGCAGATCAGCCGCCTCGGCGGTCCCAACTTCCACGAGATCCCGATCAACCGGCCGCTCGCGCCGCTGCACAACGGCCAGCGCGACGCGATGCATCGCATGACGATCGACAAGGGTCAGGCATCGTACGAACCGAATTCAATCGACGGCGGCTGGCCGAAGGAAACCCCGCCTGCCGCTGCGGGCGGCGGTTTCGAGACCTACACGGAGCGCGTGGAAGGCTCGAAGATCCGCGTGCGCAGCCCGTCGTTCAAGGACCACTACTCGCAGGCGACGCTGTTCTGGAACAGCATGACGGATCCCGAAAAGGATCACATCGTGGGCGCTTACTCGTTCGAGTTGAGCAAGGTCGAACGCAAGCCGATCCGCGAGCGGCAGCTCGGTATCCTCGCCAATATCGACGCGACCCTCGCGTCGCGGGTCGCCGAGAATCTCGGTTTGCCCGTGCCGAAGAAGAGCGCAAGCGCCGAGGAACTGGGCACGCCGTCGGTGAACGAGTCGAAGGCGCTGTCGATCGTTGCCAAGACGCCGCCTTCGGTCAAGACGCGCAAGGTCGCCATCCTCGCCGCGCCGGGCGCGGACGCGGCGACCATCCAGGCCATCAAGGACGCACTCACGGCTGAAGGCGCGCACGGCAAGGTCATCTCGCCGACGCTCGCGCAACCTGCCCAGGGCGTCGAGCCGGATGCGACCATCCTCGGCATGCCGTCGATCATGTTCGACGGCGTGGTCGTCGCCGGCGGCAAGGCGAGCGCGAAGGCGCTGTCCGAATCCGGTGACGCGCGTCATTTCGTGCTCGAATCCTTCAAGCATCTGAAGGCCATCGCGGCTGTCGCGGACGGCGAAGACCTGCTGGCGGCCTCGCATCTTCCCACGGGCGATGACGGCATCGCCGTGGGCAGCGACGTCAAGGACGTGATGAAGCGCTTCATCGAGGCCATGGGCCAGCATCGCGTCTGGTCACGTGCGCAGAAGGCGGAATCGGTGCCTGCCTGAGTCGGTCCGCAACAGGAAACGGCGCTCTGTGGGGCGCCGTTTTTCGCGTGTATCGCCTGATCTGTTTCGTGGCGCGCAAACGATGGTTGGCGTGCGGCGCGCCATTCATGTGTTTTAATTGACCCTCCGATCTTCTCCAATAACAAAGCGGCGCCGTCCGGCCGCACGATGGATTGCACCGAGAGGCATGAATCGAAGGGATAAGAAAGTCATCGAGAGGCGGAAGCGGCGCGCCAGGCGTGGCCGCTTCTCCGTGCGCGCGGCGCTCGCCTGTACCTGCGCGATGTTCGCGTTCGCGCCGGGCATGTCGCAGGCCCAGCGCGCGGAATGGCTCGATGCGCGTGTGACCCAGGCGACCATCGTCGACACGATCTGCGTGCCGGGCTACGTGGACCGCGTGCTGCCGTCGTTCGAAAGCCAGATGCGGCAGAAGGAGCGCCTGCTCAAGCAGCGCAGCATCGATGCTTCGTTCGCATCGGAATATGCGCTCGACCACCGCATGCCGGTCCTGCTGGGCGGTTCGCCCAATTCACCCGCGAATCTCGATCTGCGCCGCTGGGAAGGACGCGCGGGGCAGCGTCGCAAGGAACGGCTTGCCGTCTATCTGAAGCGCTGCGTCTGCACCGGCGACATCACGCTGAAAGACGCGCAGTCGGCGATGGCCGGCGACTGGCCTAACCGCTACCCGAATCTTTCCAGCATGTCCTGTAACGGCCAGTAAGCGTACAACGGGGTCATTGCCGGTGCGCATCCAGCCGATTGTGAAGATCAATCGAAAAAGACGGAATGTCGCGGCTCGGTGCGGGTCTACGGGAATAGACTGAGCAAACCTGTCACTTGCCGTGGAGCCATCATGATCGTCGTCTATGTGTCTCTCTTCGTTGTCGGCACGCTTGCCGCGCGTCATGTGCAGCAGCGTCGCGCGAAGCCTGTACCCGTTCGTGTGCGTGCCAGAAGGTGACGGCGATGAACCTGCTTGTATGGAATCTTCCCGCGCGCTGCGCCGCGCGCGATGTGCGGCGCTTCCTGGAACATGAGCTCGGCGACTACGCGAGCGACATCCAGATCCATGGCGCAGGCACCGCCGATGCCTATGCCACCGTTCGGCTCGATACCGATGTGCCTTACATCGGCGAAGCAATTGCCCAGAAGCTGTGCCATCTGCGCTTGCTCGATGCGCCGCTGCGTGCCCGCGCATCCGCTTCCGGCGATGCCTCCATCCGTCTGCATTGAGCGCTTGCTTTGCAAGTTCTGCGATCGCCCGGAATGAACCTTGCTGCGGCTTGATTGACGAACGTTGGAATGGCGGCTAAGCCGGTGCCTCAACCACACCGGCTTTTTCGTCGCTACGGGCGCGTGTCCGCAGGGCGGTGGCGTGCTTCCATCGACCGAAGCGACGCGTCCACGGACCGTTCGCGCAATCCAGTCAAAGCGGAACATTCATCTCGATGCATCAGGCAGGAAAGAGCAAGACAAGGAAGAAGAGCATCATCGGCGCACGGTTTCTGGCAGGCGCGCTGATATTGAACGCGGTATCGGCCGTGGCGCAGGGAACGCTCACGCAAGAGCACGCGACGGCGCCCGCCGCGCCCATGCCGCCCATACTGCCTGATGCGAGCGCACCGGGTGCCGCCAGCGCCCCGGCGCGTGCGCTTCCCGCGATGCCCGTGCCTGTTCCGGCGCCTGCGCCTGCAGCGGCGTCCAGCGCGTCTGCGACAAGCGCGGCCTCCGAAGCCGCGGCGGCGAGCGCAGCCTCAGCGGCCAGTGCCGCCAGTGCCGCCAGCGCGGCTTCCGAAGCCCAGGTGCCGGAAGTGCCGCTGCCGCCGGAGCCGCCCGAGCCGAACCTCGCGCAGCGCACCGGCATGCCGCCAGCGGGCGCGCTCGCCATGCGTGAGGCTTATGCAAAGGAAGTGAGCCGCCGTCTGACGGTGCCGGCCGTGGACCAGCAGGCTTATGGCCGCCTGCTGCAACATCGGCTGGCCGAGGAAGGTCACGGCGATCTCGCCAATGAGTATGTCGTGCTGGTCGACCGGAGCCCGAACGTGCAGGCGCTCTTCGTCTACTTCCGCGCGCGGCCCGATGAGGCATGGTCGATGATCGGCGCATCGCCGGTATCGACCGGCCGCCCCGGCACCTACGATCACTTCCTGACACCGCTCGGCGTGTTCCAGCACGTGCCCGGCAACATGGACTTCCGCGCCGAAGGCACCTTGAACGAGTACCAGATCCGCGGCTACGGCGCGCGCGACATGCGCATCTACGATTTCGGCTGGGCGGAAGGCGAGCGCGGCTGGGGCAAGGGCGGCAAGTCGCCGATGCGCTTCCAGATGCACGCCACCGATCCCGAGAAACTCGAACCGCTGCTCGGCATGCGGCATTCAAAGGGCTGTGTGCGCATTCCTTCGACGCTCAACACTTTCTTCGATCATCACGGCGTGCTCGACGCCCAATACGAGGCGCGCGCCGCCGAGGGGCAGTCGATGTGGATCCTCAAGGCCTCGCGCAAGACAACGCCATGGGCGGGCCATTATCTGGTCGTCATGGATACGGGGCGGAAATCGCGGCCGGCGTGGTCGCCGGGTCCGGGAAAGGCCGTGCGCGAACACATTCCCGCAGGCGCGGACACGGTCGACTGAGCGCGGCGCGCTTTGCTTCTGCAGGCTATTTCGAGCGCGCCAGCAGCACGCCGGCCAGCGCCACGCCGAAGCCCGCAAGTTGCAGCGCGCCCAGCGTTTCGCCGAACAGCAGGTAGCTTTCGAGCGCGGCAAGCGGCGGTGCGAGAAACAACAGCGCGGTTGCGCGCGACGCATCGCCGCGCCGGACCATCCAGACGAGCAGCGTGGTCGCGACACCCGACAGCATGACGATGCCCCACAGCAGTGAAACCCAGGTGGTCGTCGAGGCAACGAAGCGGTGCTCGCCGAGCGCGAGCACCAGCACGAGCGCGACCACGGCCGCGCCGGCGTTTTGCAGTGCGCTGGCGGTGCGGATATCGGATTGCGCGAGCGAGCTTTTCTGGTACAGCGTTCCCGCCGTGATCGCGAAGATGGCAAGGACCGCTGTCGTCACGACGAACCATTCGGGCGCATGAGCGGCCCCATGCGCAACCGGCGCACCGCTCGCCGCGATCTTCGGCGCCAGCACGAGCGCGACGCCGAGCAGACCCAGCAGCAGGCCGCCCCAGGCACGCGGAGAGAGCCGTTCGCCGAACAGGCGCGCGGCGACGGCCGCGGTCAACAGCGGTTGCAGCGCGCCGAGCAGGGCCATGATGCCCACGCCCAGCCCTTGCGCGACCGCCCAATAACCCGAGCCGAGATAGACGCCTTGCAGCAACGCTCCCGCGAACAGATGCCGGCCGATATCGCGCCCTTTAGGCCAGGGCGCACGCGCGGCCACGGCGATCACGGTGAACAGCAGCGTCGTGCCGGTGAAGCGCACGAGCAGATACATGTTCGGGTCGACGTAAGGCGTGATGGCGCGCGCCACGATGAAGCCCGTCGACCAGAGGAACACGAAGACCGGCGCGGCGAGTAGCGAGAGCATGGAGGTGGACGACGAAACGGAATCCCGCAGTATCGTCGCTCCGGCGCGCGCGTGTCTTGTCTGGCCGTGCAACCCGGAACGCTTCAGTCGAGCGAGAAGGTATCGAGCGGCTGGTTGGCGCGCGCCTCGCCGTCGAGACGACGCGACAGTTGCGCGTGCAGACGCCTGGCCTCGTCGAGCGTGAGGTCGATCCAGTAGGGATCTCCGGCGGCATCGTTGAGACGCTCGGGCGGAAACTGAATTTCGATGACCACGCCTTTCTTGTACATCCGCTTGCCTCGATCAAAACCTGTGCGAAGCCTGCGAGTTTAGCGAAGGACGCTGCCCGGATTGCCAACGCAGCGGAAACAATCCGTTGCGCGATCGGGCCAGCGTCCCGCGTGCCGCCTTGCCAAGGATTTGCCACACAAAGCCGCTAGACTCCTCACGCTGCCTTATCCCGACTACACGCGATGCTCCCCGAACAACGCCATCACTACATCCTCGATGAACTTGACAAGCACGGCGTGCTTGCGGTCGCGGACGTCCTGCGCGCGCTGTCCGTCTCGCGCGAAACCGTGCGGCGCGATCTCAACACGCTCGCCGGGCGCGGCCTGCTGACGACGACCCACGGCGGCGCGCTCTCGACGGAGCGGCGCGAAGCGCATCTCGACATACGCGAAGGGGAAAACGCGGCGGCCAAGCAGGCGATCGGCGTGCGGGCGGCGGCGTTCGTGCCGGACGGCGCTTCGGTGATCGTCGATTCGGGCAGCACCACGCAGGCCGTGGCGCGGGCGCTTGCGGACCGGCATCGGCTGACCGTGTACACCAACGACTGGCGCATCGCGCTGTTGCTGGCGCGGCGCAACGGCAACCGGGTGACCGTGCTCGGCGGCGAACTCGCCGATGCCGAGGACGCCGCGTTCGGCCTCGATACCCTCACGCAGCTCACGCAGTATCACGCGGATTTCGCGTTCATCGGCGCAGGCGGGATCACGCAGGACGCGCATCTCACCGACTATTCGCGGCTGGCCGCCGAAGTGCGCGGCAGGATGATCGCATCGGCCGCGTGCGCGATCGTGGTGGTGGACTGCTCGAAGTTCGGGCGCGTCGCGCCGGTGCGCATCCGCGGCTTCGAGACGGTGCGCTACCTGGTGTGCGAAGTGCCGCCGGAGCGGGCCATGCAGCGCGCCATCGCGTCGAGAGGACCGCAAGTGGTGCCGGTCGTGGAGCCCCGTCCGCCGCGCACCTGACCCGGCAGCGGCCGTTGCCGGCCGCATGACGGGACGAAAGCCGCCGTTATTCCTTGACGCTCTGCGTCGCGGCGGTCTCGATCAGCTTCGCGACTTCGGCCGGATGCGACATGAAGGGCACGTGACTCGACTTCAGTTCGATCGTCTTGCTGCCCGCGCGCCGGGTCATCGAGCGTTCCAGTTCGGGACTGATCATGCGGTCCGCGGTAGCGATGACGCCCCAGCTCGGCTTGGTCCTCCAGGCGGCCTGCTTGATCGGCGTGCCAAAGTCCTTCGCGTTCGGCATCACCTGCGAGATGGCCATGAAGTTGGTTTCGGCGACGGGAAGATCGGCTGCGAAATCCGCATGGAAGCGGGCCGGATCCAGATACAGATAGCCGTCCGGCGTGAGCTTGATGGCATTGCTCGCAGGCGGCGTCTTCTTCGACAGCGAAGCAGGCGATTCACCCGCGTCCGGTTCGAATGCGGCCACGTATACGAGGCCGGCGACCTTGTCGTGATTGCCGGCTTCGGTCACCACGGCGCCGCCGTAGCTGTGGCCGACCAGGATGGCCGGGCCGTCCTGCTGGTCGAGGACGCGCCGCGTGGCGATCACGTCATCCTCGAACGAGGTTTCCGGCTCCTGCACGACGGAGACCTTGTAGCCGTCGTGCGCAAGGATGTTGGCGACCGGCTGCCAGCCGGAACCATCGGCGAAAAAGCCGTGCACGAGGACGATGTTCTTGATCGGCTCGGCGGGAGCCGCGTGGGAGGCCATTGCGCCGAGCGACAGCATCACGCCTGCTGCGGCGCGGGAAAGGGACAAGGAAATGCGCATGTTCATGCTCCAGATGAGTAGGGAAGCGGCAGTTCTTAAGTAAAGCGGACGGCATCGTATGTGGGCGCGAAATGCATCGCAAGGCATCGAAGGCGTCTGGAGCGCGAAGTTCGTTCGGCTTGGGCGGATCACGGATTCGCCCTGATGTTCGGGCGCTGCAAGGTTGGCGAAAAGTGCCGATTATTGGCAAATCGTGGTGGGTTCACGTCGATGTCACGGATATCTGCAATTCTCCGGTTCGAGGTTGAAACCGCCTCGAATCCTCCCGACATCAGAGAGCTCATCACCATGACCCGCGATTTGCGCCTTGCGCGCGCCGTGCTGCCGGCGATCGCCGCTGCAGTCAGCCTGTTTGCCGCGATGCCCGTGCACGCCGCCGAAGCCGTCGTTCTCTATACCGCCGACGGTCTCGAGAACCTCTACAAGGACGTGCTGCCCGCGTTCGAGAAGAAGGAAGGCGTGAAGGTCAACATCGTCACGGCGGGCAGCGGCGAAGTCGTGAACCGCGCGACGGTGGAGAAGGATGCACCGAAGGCCGACGTGCTCGTCACGCTGCCGCCGTTCATCCAGCAGGCGCAGCAGGGCGGCCTGCTGCAGCCGTACGCGAGCGTGAACTACAAGAACGTTCCGGCGATCGCGAAAGCGCAGGATGGTGCGTGGGCCACGTTCGTGAACAACTACTTTTCGTTCGCGATCAATCCCGACGTCACGAAGAACGCGCCGCGCACCTTCGCTGACCTGCTGCATCCGAACTACTCGGGCAAGATCGCGTATTCGAATCCCGCCACCGCCGGCGACGGCATGGCCGTCATCATCCTGACCTCGGCGCTGATGGGCGAAGACGCCGCGTTCAGCTATCTGAAGAACCTCGAGCAGAGCGCCAAGTTCCACACGAAGGGCACCGGCTATCTCGACGTGCTGCTCTCGCGCAACGAGATCGCCTTCGCGAACGGCGACCTGCAGATGGACCTCGACGACGCCGCCAACGGCGGTCTCTCGATCAAGCCGCTGTTCCTCTCGCACAAGGCCGGCGAAGCGCCGAGCACGTTCCAGCTGCCGTATGCGATCGGCCTCATCAGGAGCGGTCCGAACCAGGCCGAAGGCAAGAAGCTGATCGACTATCTGATGTCGCCGGAAGTGCAGGCGAAGGTGCCGGACATCTACGGCATTCCGGGCCGCACCGACGTGCCGCTCGCCGGCAAGAACGGCGAGGCCGTGAAGCAGGCCATCGCGGGCGTGAAGCTGATTCCGGTCGACTGGAACCAGGTCATGGCAAAGAAGGCCGGCTGGACCGAGCGCTGGAAGAACGAAGTGATCGGCAACACGGGCAAGCAGACCGAAGTGGTCAAGCCGAAGTCGTAACGTGAACGCGATTCCCAGCCACACAGCGGGCGTCGATGCGACGCCCGGCGTGCAGATCGACCGGCTCACGGTGCGCTTCGGTGCGCGCGCCGTGCTGGACGATCTCTCGCTGCATGTCGAGCGCGGCGAGTTCCTGACGGTGCTCGGCAAGAGCGGCTGCGGCAAGACCACGCTGTTGCGCTTCATCGCGGGCTTCGTCGCCGCCGATGCGCTCGCCGGCCGGCTGTCGATCGCCGGCCGCGACCTGACGCACGCGCCGCCGCATCGGCGCAATCTTGGCTTGCTGTTCCAGAGCTATGCGCTGTTTCCGCATCTCTCGGTGTTCGACAACGTCGCCTTCGGCCTGCGCGCGCGCCGGCTGGCGGGCGGCGAGATCGCGCGCCGCGTCGCCGATGCGCTCAAGCTCGTGCAACTGTCCGATGCCGGCCATGTGATGCCCGCGCAATTGTCGGGCGGCATGCAGCAGCGCGTGGCGCTGGCGCGTGCGCTGGTCATCGAGCCGGACGTGCTGTTGCTCGACGAGCCGCTGTCCGCACTCGATGCCAACCTGCGCGCGTCCGTGCGCAGCGAACTGAAGGCGCTGCATGAACGCCTGCCGAACCTGACGATCGTCTGCGTGACCCACGATCAGGACGACGCGCTCGTGCTCTCTGACCGCACGCTGTTGATGCGCGATGGCCGCATCGCGCAACTGGGCGCGCCGCGCGAACTGTATGACGCGCCGAACGATGCCTACGTCGCGTGCTATCTCGGCGCGGCGAACCTGCTGCCGCCGCGCGTGGTGTATCCGCTTGGGAATGCGCGCCATGAGGAGCGTGAGCGGCTGGCGTGCATCCGTCCGGAAAGCTTCAGGATCGTGCCGCTGGGCGAAGGCCGCCTGCATGGCACGATTGCGTCCGTCGAATGGTATGGCGCCGCGTTGTCCATCTCGGTCGCGCTCGATGCGTTGCCCGGCGAGCCGGTGCTCGTCGCGATGCAGCGCGGCCACGCCCGTGCGCCGGAGCAGGGCGCGCGCGTCTCTTTGAGTTTCGAGGCTGACGATGTCGTCCTTGTTCGTCCCTGACAGCGTCGCGCGCGACGAGCCCCCCGGCGACGCCGAACTGTCCGCGCAGTTCGCCGTGCATGCCGCCGCCGCGAAACGCCGCGCGCGGCGCGCACAGTGGCATCTGATGTTCATTCTCGTGGTCGTGCTCGGGCCGCTCGTGGTCTATCCGCTCGCGCGTCTCGCGATGCTGAGCGTAAGCGGACCGCAAGGCTTCACGCTGCATGCCTATACGGCGTTCTTCGGCAATCCCGAAACGCGCGGCATGATCGGCACGACGCTTGGGATCTTGTTCGCGAGTGCGAGCATTGCTTCAGTGCTCGGTGTCGGGCTCGCCTCGATGCTGTTCTTCAGGCCGTTCGCGGGCGCGCGGCTGCTGACGCGCTTCCTGGAATTGTTTGTCGCGTTTCCTTCGTTTCTCGTGGCCTTCACGCTGATCTTTCTGTATGGCTCGCAGGGTTCGGTGAGCATCGGCCTGCAACGGCTCTTTTCGCTCGATGCCACGCCGCTCGACTTCCTGTTCGGCATCGGCGGCGTGATCCTGGCGGAAGTGGTGTTCTATGCGCCGTTCGTCGTGCGTCCGACGCTCGCGTCCTATGCGACGCTCGATCTGCGTCTCGTCGAAGCGGCACGGAGCCTCGGTGCGAATGGCTGGATGGTCGCGCTGAAGGTCGTGCTGCCGCTCGCGTGGCCGGGCATCGCGGCGGGCACGGTGCTGTGTTTCCTGCTGACGCTGAACGAGTTCGGCATTCTGCTCGTGCTCGGCAGCGCGCATCTGGTTACCTTGCCGATCGCCATCTACAGCGCCGCGACCGTCGATCTCGACCTGCCCAGCGCGGCCGCCGGCGCGGTCGTGATGCTGCTGATGTCGCTGTCGCTGCATGCGCTCTACCGGCGCGCGGAACGCCGGTCGAAAGGACGTTGACATGCAGCTTGCCCTTGCTTCGCGCTTCAGGCCCGGCGCCGTCCTGAGTTTCATCGCGACGGCATGCGTCGCGCTGCTGTGCTTCTGGCTGTTCGTGCTGCCGGTGGGCGTGGTCGCGCTGTCGAGCGTCGCGTCGCACTGGTCCGGCACGATCCTGCCCGACGGCTACAGCACGCGCTGGTTCGCGCGCCTCTCATCCAGCGACTTCGACGCCGTCATCACGAGCCTCGAAGTCGGTGTCGGCGTGGCGGTGCTCGGCACCGCGCTGGGGCTCTGGCTCGCGCTTGCTCTGGAAGGACGCGACCGGCGCGGCCTCGGCGCGCTCGTCGATGCCGTCGCGATGATGGGCAGCGGCGTGCCGAGCGTCGTGCTCGGTCTCGCGGTGCTGATCGCGTATCACAAGCGTCCGCTCGATCTCTCCGGTTCGGCGGCCATCGTCGTGCTGGTGCAGTTCGCGCTGGTGCTGCCGTTCTGCTACCGCTGCGCGGCGGCGGCGCTGCGCCCCGAGCTGATGACGCTGCGCGAGGCGGCCGCGAGTCTCGGCGCGCCGCCGCGCATGGTGCTGTTGCGGGTCGTGCTGCCGCAACTCGTGCTGGCGATCCGCGCCAGCCTGGCGCTGGGCTTCGCGCTGTCGCTCGGCGAACTGGGCGCGACGCTCACGGTATATCCGCCGGGCTTCGCGACGGTGCCTATCGTTGTCGTGGGGCAGGTCAACCGCGGCTACTATCTGCCGGCGTCGGCGCTATCGCTGATCCTGCTGGGCATCTCGCTTGCCGCGCTGCTGCTGATCGCCGCGCGGACCCCGCGCCGTTGAGAAGCATGCCAATCATACGGATGGCGAAGTAAATATTTCCCTCGCGCCGAGCAGGGCGAGGGCGCCGGTCAGCAATTCCCGGGCCTCATTGCGGTGCACGAGCCGTCATACCAAAAACAATAAAACTGGCGTAACCTGCACGTTCAGGCGCGACCGCACCCGCGCGGAACGGAGCGATGGCCGGTAAATGCGTCCAGTCGGTGAACTCCGGATGCGCTTTCGCGGTCGCTGCATATGACGCAATAACCGGAGGTTTCGATGACATCCGTCGACCTGGAATTCGACCAGCTCAATAGTACTGTCGATGCGCTCAGGCGCTCCATCTCGAACCGCCTGATGTACGGCGTGGGCAAGGATGCGGTCACCGCGCAGCCGCGCGACTGGCTGCATGCCGTCGAACTGGCGGTGCGGGACCGCCTCGTGGCGCGCTGGATGCGCACCACTCGTCTGCAATATGAACAGGACGTGAAACGCGTCTATTACCTGTCGATGGAGTTCCTCATCGGCCGGACCTTCACCAATGCGCTGCTCGCGCTCGGCATTCACGACGAGGTGCGCGATGCGCTCGCCGGCCTCGGCGTCGATCTCTCCGCGCTGGAAGATCTCGAACCCGATGCCGCGCTCGGCAACGGCGGTCTGGGCCGTCTCGCTGCCTGCTTCCTCGACTCGATGGCAACGGTCGGCGTGCCCGGTTTCGGCTATGGCATCCGTTACGAATACGGGATGTTCCGCCAGACCATCGTCGACGGCAATCAGGTTGAAATGCCCGACTACTGGCTGCGCGCGGGCAATCCGTGGGAGTTTCCGCGTCCCGAGGTCGTGTACACCGTGCACTTCGGCGGGCGTACTGTGCAGCACGAGGACCGCACCGACTGGATCGATACCGAGCACGTCAACGCGATGGCCTACGACACGGTCATCCCCGGCTTCGCCACCACGGCGACCAACACGTTACGCCTGTGGTCCGCGCGCGCGACCGACGAGTTCGATCTCTCCGCCTTCAACCAGGGCGACTATCGCCGCGCGGTGGAAGCGAAGAACACGTCCGAACACGTGTCGCGGCTGCTGTATCCGGATGATTCGACGCAAGCCGGCCGCGAACTGCGTCTGCGCCAGGAATACTTCTTCGTCTCCGCGACGATGCAGGATCTGATCCGCCGCTATCAGCGCACGCATACGCACTTCGGGCGGCTCGCCGAGAAGGTGGCGGTGCATCTGAACGACACCCACCCGGTGCTGGCGATTCCCGAACTGATGCGCCTGCTGGTGGACCGTCATCATCTGCCATGGGACAAGGCGTGGAAGCTGATCCAGCAGATGTTCTCATACACGAATCACACGTTGATGCCGGAAGCGCTCGAGACGTGGGATGTCGAGATGCTCGCGCGGCTGCTGCCCAGGCATCTGGAAATCATCTTCGAGATCAACGCGCAGTTCCTGAAGCAGGTCACCGAGAAGTTCGGCCGTGACGTGGAGTTGATCCGCCGCATCTCGCTCGTCGATGAATACGGTCAGCGCCGCGTGCGCATGGCGCATCTGGCGATCGTCGCGAGTCACAAGGTGAACGGCGTCTCGAAGCTGCACTCGCAGTTGATGGTGCAGAACATCTTCTCCGACTTCGCGCGCATGTATCCGGAGCGCTTCACCAACGTGACGAACGGCGTCACGCCGCGCCGCTGGCTGGCGCAGGCGAGTCCGTCGCTGTCCAGCCTGATCGACAAGCGCCTCGGGCCGCGCTGGCGCACCGATCTATTCGAACTCGGCCGGCTGCGCGAATGGCGCGACGATCCCGAATTCCGCAAGGCGTTTCATGACGCGAAGTTCGCGAGCAAGCTGCGGCTCGTCGAACGCGCGAAACGCGACGCCAACGCGATCATCAATCCCGAGGCGCTGTTCGACCTCCAGGTGAAGCGAATCCACGAGTACAAGCGGCAGCTGCTCAATATCCTGTACGTGATCGTGCGCTACAACCGCATTCGCGAGAATCCGGAGAAGGACTGGACGCCGCGCGTGGTGATGTTCGCGGGGAAGGCGGCGTCGGCGTACAAGATGGCGAAGAACATCATCAAGCTCATCAACGACGTCGCGAAGAAGATCAACGCGGACCCGCTGATCGGCGATCGCCTGAAAGTGGGCTTCATCCCGAACTATGGCGTGAGCGTCGCGGAGCTGATCATTCCGGCAGCGGATCTCTCCGAACAGATCTCGATGGCCGGCACCGAAGCATCGGGCACCGGCAACATGAAGCTCGCGCTGAACGGCGCGCTGACCATCGGCACGCTGGATGGCGCGAACATCGAGATCTGCGATGCGGTGGGGCGCGAGAACATCTTCATCTTCGGCAACACGACCGACGAGATCGAGTCCTTGCGCGCGGCGGGGTATCGGCCGCGGCAGATCTATGAAGAGAACCCGGAGCTGAAGGTGGCGCTCGACCAGATCCGCCTCGGGCATTTCTCGCCGGAAGAGCCGCACCGCTTCTACGACATCTTCCACACGCTGGTGGACTGGGGCGATCACTACATGGTGCTCGCCGACTTCGACAGCTTCGACAAGACCCAGACCGAAGTCGATCTCAAGTTCCGCGACAGGGACGCGTGGACCCGGAGCGCCATCGAGAACGTGGCCGGCATGGGCATTTTCTCGTCGGACCGCACGATCGCGGAGTATGCCCGCGATATCTGGCATGTCGAGCCGTTGCAGATCACCTGACTCCGTGACGATCAGCTCTGCGGCTTGACTGCCGCAGAGTTCGCCGCATGCTTCGCGACCGCCTCGGCGACCAGCGCGGCCACCTTGTCCGCGAAGTCCTGATCCTTCGTGATGAGCACTTCGCGTTCGCCGTCGGGCGTGGCCACCATCAGTTGATAGATGACGTCCTGCGTGATCCAGGTCAGGTAGCCGACCACGACGATCATGATGCCGAGCACGAGCGCCGCGCCCGAGCCGGTGAAGATGCCCGCGCCCAGCACCACGAGCCCGATCAGCGCGAAAAGGATCGGCAGCGGCTTCTGGCGCGGAATCATGACGACGCGCGCCGCGCGCAGTTCGCGCAGCGGGATCATCTGGCCCGAGGCCGACAGGCCCGCGCGCGACAACGTGACGCCGCGTTCGTTGAAGGGAGTATCCATAAGCGTTGCGTAGAGGTTCCGACGACCGGTGAAACCGGGCAGGTTACCAGACCGCGCGGTCTGGCGGCGTGTGCCGTATCGACACGGGCCGCCGGATCCGCCACGTGAGGCAGCCTAGAAGGCGTAGCGGACACCCGCGAAGACGCTGCGTCCCTCGCCCGGATAGAAGATCGCGGTCGATGCCGTGCGGGCGTCGGCGACCGTGCTGATGTCGCTGACATAGCGCTTGTTGGTCAGGTTGCGCGCGTCCAGGAAGACCGACAGCCCGTTTTTGAAGTCCATGCCCGCCTGGAGGCCGAGCAAGGTGTAGCCGGGCACGCGCAGCGTGTTGGCGTCGTCGGCCCAGGCGCCTGCCGGCACCCAGTCCACCGATGCCGAAATATGAAACCCGTTGGGCCGCGAGTAGCCGAGCACCGCGCGCATCACGTTCACCGGCACGCCCGCAATGCGGTTGTTGCCGTACACCGGATCGTCCTTGAAGCGGAAGTCGCTCAGGTTCCACACGCCGGAGAGCGTCACCTTGTCGCCCGCGCCGCGGCTCGTCAGATTGCGCAGCACGTCCACTGAAATGCCCGCTTCTACACCTTGCAGCACGGTCTTGTTCGCATTGAAGGTGGAGGCGGGGATGTCGGGGCTCGTCGTGTATTGCAGCAACTGATCGCGCACGATCGAGCGATATGCCGTCAGGTCCCAGCTCACACGATCGCGCGTGCCGCGCGTGCCGAGTTCTAGCGTCCACGCATGTTGCGCGCTCAGCGGCGTGAATTGCGTCGTGTTCGAGAAGGTCTGCGTCAGGTCGCTGAAGTCGGGCACGTCCTGGCTGCGCGTGACGTCCACGTACGCCTGGATTTCGCGGCTGGGCTGCCACAGCAGTCCGAGTTTCGGATTCACGCCGCTGAAGGTTTCGCTGGTCGACTTGTAGGTCGGGTCGGCGGCGAGTCCGCCATGGTCGACATACTGGCGCACATCGCGCAACGCCTTGAAGCCCGCCATCAGCGCGACAGTCGGCAGGAAGAACAGGCGGTCTTCCACGTAGGCTTCGTAGTTATAGGCGCTTTGCGTGGAATCGAGCGTCTGCGTGCCTTCGTTGCCCGAGACATTGACGTACTGCCGCGCCTGAGTATTGCCGCCGAAGAAGCGCGCGCCCGCGATCACGTCGTTGCGCATGCCGCCCAGATTGAGCGTCGCCGTGTAGCGCGGCGCGATGCCGTAGGTCCAGCCGTCCTGATCGAGCACCTGGAAGATCGGGTGATAGAGACTCTTGTGTATCGCCCAGGTGACGACGTCGAGCTGGCCGACATCGAGCTTCACGCTCGTCTTGTTGGCGATGCGTTCGGTGCGCGTGTCGCGTGCCTGATCGCCGGACAGCGCGCTCGGCGCCGCTTTGGTGGGATTGTTCAGGGCGTCGCTGAGCGAGAGCGTGCCCGGCAGTTCCTGATCCACGACATAGACGCCGAGATAGAAGCGCGTTTCCACTTCCGGCGAAAAGCGGTAGCCGATGTTCGCGTTGAACTGCTCGTACTGCCCGCGTTCGTGATCGCGATAGCCATCCGCATGATTCACCGAAAACGTGCCGATGAAATCCAGCGGCCCCAGCACGCGCGAGAACTGCGCACTGCTGCGCACCGTGCCGTAGCTGCCGCCTTCGAGGCGAAGGATGTTCGGCGCTTCGGCGGTGCGGGCGGTCGGCGTAATGAAGTCGATCGCGCCGCCCTGCATCGACGAGCCGTACGCGAGGCCGTTGCCGCCCTTGTAGACATCGACGGATTGCAGCGCGATGGGGTCGATCTGATAGTAGTCGCCGCTGCCGTCGGCGAGGTTGGTCGGAATGCCGTCCTGGAGGATTTCGAGTCCGCGCGTGTGATAGCTGCGCGCGATGCCCGAGCTGCGGATCGACAGCCGCAGTTCCTGGCCATAGCGGTTCTGCACGAACACGCCGGGGACGTTCTTGAGCACATCGCGCAGGGTGAAGGCGTAGGTGTTCTGGAAGTCGTCGCCGTCGACGAAACCGACCGAGCCGACCGTCTCGAAGAGCTTGCGTTTGTCCTGGGCGACGCTCTGCGACGTGAGCGACTGATCGGACTGTCCCTGCACGATCACGGCGGGGAGCGTGGCGGCGGGCTCAGGCGTCGTCTGGGCAAACGCGCGCGAGGCAAACAGCAGGCTCACGCCGGTAGCGAAGGCGCTTCTTCTGGCGAGGGCGTATTTCATTGTTTCGCCTCCACGAGCGTGGAAGCAGGCGAGGTCGGCTCGCTGCCGCAAGGGATCGGGCACAGGTGCATGGTTCTTCTCTGATATCGGTCGTGAAAGATCGCGCACGCGCACAGGCGTGCGAAACCGTTCGATGCCGGCAAGGCATCGCGTCATGGAACGAGGTCAGATCAGAACGGGCGGGGCGCGTGGTTGCGCCGGGGAGAAGTGCGTGACGCGCCGCGTGTCGCGCGCAGGCGTGGGCGCGACGGGTTGCCGCGCAGGAATATCCAGCGCGAACGCCAGCCGTACGGCCGGCAAGCCAGGCGCGTGCGCGAAGACGTGACAGTAGCCGCAGGCCTGGCCGCCGAGGTGCGCGGGGGCATCGGAGTTGCGATGTTCGTCCGCGGGTGTCGCGTGCGCCGAGCACAGTTCCGCAGTGAAGTCGGCGGTACGCGCATGCGCCGCGAGCAACTGCGAGATCGCCGGGGCGAACGTGATCAGCAGCATGGCGAACAGCGCCAGCAGTGAACCCGTTCGTTGATGGAGGCGACGGCGCATCGTGATCAGATGTAAGGACGGAAATCGTGACGGCGGCGATTATGCCATCGGCTACGTGGTATTACAGAACAAATTGCCCGGAAATTCCCGGAATAAATACGGTGCGTGAAACGGTGCATGCCATTGCATGTGCGGCACAGCGCACCGAGGCGCCTGGCTCGCTGTGGCAGCGTGTTCGCAGGAAGCTCACGGCACGGGAGGTCGCATGAACGTGCGCACGGTTTCGTTGTGCCTGGCCATGGCATGCATGGCCCGGCATGCCGCCGCCGACACCCTCACACGCGCGGACGGCGGCCGCTACGTCGGACAGGTCGTGAACGGCAAGGCCGACGGTCAGGGCGTCGAAACGCGCCCCGACGGCACCATCCTCAAGGGGCGCTTCGCCCAGGACGCCTTCGTCGAAGGCACGATGCGTTCCGGCGGCTGGGTCGTGCCGTTCTCGGCCTGCCATTCGACCCCTGCTGGCGCCGCCTCCACGCCAGAGATTGCGGACCGGTGATGCGTCGGCACTTGCATATCGTAAATTCCCGATATAAACTTCGACGCAAGACGATTTCGGAAGCCTTTGCATCCGTTTCGTCAGACGCAAGAGCACCGAAATGGACATCGACGCAATTCACAAGGCCCTCGCCAACCCCCTTCGCCGCGAGATTCTCGAGTGGTTGAAGGAGCCGGAACTGCATTTCCCTGATCAGGAACTGCCGCATCTGCACGGCGTATGCGCGGGCCAGATCGATGGGCGCTGCGACATGTCGCAGTCCACCGTTTCGGCACATCTCTCTGTTCTGCAAAGGGCCGGACTCGTCACCACGAAGCGCGTTGGACAATGGGTGTTCTTCAAGCGCGACGAAGCGGTGATCCAGGCGTTCCGCGATTCCCTCGCGAAGCTCTGAGCAAGGTGTTTCCCGGCGCAGTCCAGCTTCAAACTTATTTAGGATGCCATTACATGACGACTCTCTTCGATCCGCTCAAGGTAGGCGCACTTACGCTCAAGAACCGCATCATCATGGCCCCGCTCACGCGTCAGCGTGCCGGTGTCGAGCGTGTGCCGAACGCGCTGATGGCGCAGTACTATGCGGACCGCGCATCGGCCGGCCTGATTCTCAGCGAGGCCACCTCGGTGACGCCGCAGGGCGTCGGCTATGCCGACACGCCGGGCATCTGGTCGGATGAGCAGGTGGAAGGCTGGAAGCTCGTGACGAAGGCCGTTCACGATGCCGGCGGCAAGATCATGCTGCAACTGTGGCATGTGGGCCGCATCTCGGACCCCGTGTTCCTCGACGGCGAGCTGCCCGTGGCGCCGAGCGCCATCGCGGCGGGCGGACATGTGAGTCTCGTGCGTCCGCAGCGTCCGTTCGTGACGCCGCGCGCGCTCGAGCTGGATGAAATTGCCGGCGTGGTCGCTGCATTCCGCAAGGGCGCGGAGAATGCGAAGCGCGCCGGTTTCGACGGCGTCGAAGTGCATGGCGCGAACGGCTATCTGCTCGACCAGTTCCTGCAGGACAGCACCAACAAGCGTACCGATGCCTACGGCGGCGCGATTGAAAACCGTGCGCGCCTGCTGCTCGAAGTGGTCGACGAATGTATCGATGTGTGGGGTGCGGACCGCGTGGGCGTGCATCTGGCACCGCGCGCGGATTCGCACACGATGGGCGACAGCGACCGTGCAGCCACCTTCGGTTATGTGGCGCACGAACTCGGCCGTCGCAAGATTGCGTTCATCGCGGCGCGTGAGCATGAAGCGGGCGACAGCCTCGGGCCGCAACTGAAAAAGGCCTTTGGTGGCGTGTATATCGTGAACGAAGGGTTCTCGAAGGCGAGCGCCGAAGCGATCATCGCGCGCGGCGATGCCGATGCCGTCGCCTGGGGCAAGACGTTCATCGCGAACGCGGATCTGGTGCGCCGCTTTGAGCAGGACGCCGCGCTGAACGACTGGGACACCTCGACGTTCTACGCGCCCGGTGCGAAGGGCTACACGGACTATCCGCTGCTCGAAACGGCGGAATAAACCCACGCATTGAAAAAGAGGAGAACGACGGCGCGCGCCGTCGTTCTTCAATGCTCGCGCATCGGGCGCAAGCCAGTTTCCCTCTCCCCGCCATTCGGCCCCTCTCTGCGCGCGCATCAGCGTCCGCGTCTCTCCCTCCGTAAGTTGCCTCAACCAAAGCGCCCTCCAAGCGCCCTCAAAGCGCTCATCGACGAACTTCGACCCTGACGACCGCCGGGCAATTGCCGCTCACAAAAAATTGCGGACTTGTTAGGGACAATTTCGAAAATTGGTGTATTGGTGAGCCGTCGAGATGAATCCGTGCCAGGCGCAGTCCCAGGCCATGAACGATTCACATACGCCCGGCAAGACGCAGAAAAAATTGCGTCGAATGGTGCGGGTGTTGTCGTCGGTCAAGCTGCGCTTCATTTCGAGTGGACGGTTGGAACATCCTCAATATGATTCAGGCGATTCAAATGATCGTGCTGATTTTCTGCCGTTCTTGGTCAAAAAAACGGCAAAGCAGCTTCGACTTGACAAGGAACGCTTATGTCATGGCTTACTGCAACACTGCGTAGTTATCCTGAAATCGCCGTATTTCTCTCGTTGGGCGTTGGCTACTGGGTCGGCGGAAAAAGCTTCAAGGGGTTCAGTCTCGGCGCAGTGACCGCGACCCTGCTTGCCGCCATCGCCGTAGGCCAGCTCGGCATCACCATCTCGCCCAACGTCAAGTCCGTCTTCTTCCTGATGTTCCTGTTCGCCGTCGGCTATGGCGTCGGGCCGCAGTTCGTGCGCGGCATCGCGAAGGACGGGTTGCCGCAGGCGTTGTTCGCCGTCATTCAATGCGCGTTGTGCCTGGCCGCGCCGTGGGTCGCCGCGAAGATCGCCGGTTATGACATCGGCTCGGCGGCGGGGCTGTTCGCAGGCTCGCAGACCATCTCGGCTTCCATGGGCCTCGCGACAGACGCAATCAATCGCCTTGGCCTGCCGCCCGAGCAGGCCAAGGCGATGCTCGACGCCATGCCGACTGCCTACGCCGTGACCTACATCTACGGCACGATCGGCTCGGCGCTGATCCTGGCGATGCTCGGTCCACGGCTTCTCGGGATCGATCTGGTTGCGGCGTGCAAGGAGTACGAGAAGCAACTCGGCGGCGGCACGGAACTGGGCGGCGACGGCTCGGGCTGGCATCAGTTCACGTTGCGCGCCTATCGCGTGCAGGCCCATGGCCGTGTCGCGGGTCTGACGGTCGCACAGGCGGAAGCGCTGGAGCCCGCGGGCGCCCGGCTCTTCATCGAGCGGATCCGGCGCGGCGGGCAGATCCAGGAAGCGAAGATCGACGACGTACTGCAGGCCGGCGACGTGGTCGCCGTGGTCGGGCGGCGCGATCAGCTGGTCGAGATTCTCGGCGGCGGCGTGGCGACAGAAGTCGACGACGCAGAATTGCTCGCCGTGCCGGTCGAAGGCGTCGATATCTTCGTGACGAACAAGGCGGTGGAAGGCAAGACGCTCGGCGAGCTGGCGCATCTGCCAGGCGCGCGCGGCGTGTTCATCCGCAGGATCAAACGCGGTGCGACCGAGACGCTCATTCCGGTCCTGGCGAACACGAAACTGCACCGTGGCGACACCGTGACGGTGGTGGGGCGCACGCAGGACACCACGGCGGTCGCCAAGGCGGCCGGCGTGATCGACCGCCCGAGCGATGTCGCCGACATGGCGTTTACCGGCCTGGCGATCACGCTTGGCGCGCTGATCGGTGCGGTCGTCATTCACGCGGGCGGCGTTCCGCTCACGCTGTCGACCGCGGGCGGCGCGCTGATCGCGGGGATTCTCTTCGGCTGGCTCCGCGCGATTCACCCGACCTTCGGACGGATTCCGTCTCCGACACTGTGGTTCATGAATTCGGTCGGCCTGAACGTGTTCATCGCAGTGGTGGGCATCACCGCTGGTCCGGGCTTTGTCGCGGGGCTCGAGAAGCTCGGCGTGAGCCTCTTTCTGTGGGGCATCTTCGCGTCGTCGGTGCCGCTCATTCTCGGCATGTACATCGCGAAATACGTCTTCAGGTTTCATCCGGCGATCCTGCTCGGCATCTGCGCGGGCGCGCGGACCACGACGGCCGCGCTCGGCATGATCTGCGATGCCGCGAAAAGCCAGGTGCCGGGCCTCGGCTACACGGTCACCTACGCGGTGGGCAATACGCTGCTGACCATCTGGGGGATGGTGATCGTCATGCTGCTTTCGTGAGCGTGCCGCATGTCTTTTCAAGTGTCATCGAGTTGATTTCTTTTTCTGGGGGTGTTGGATGGCCAAGTCTTCAAAGCCGGCTCGCGACGATCGTGCTGCGATGGCAGCGCTCAGCCCGTTCGAACTCAAGGACGAGCTCATCAAGGCCGCGGGCGGCAGCGCGGTCGAGCGGCCCGCGAATCTCGCGATGCTCAACGCGGGCCGCGGTAACCCGAATTTTCTTGCGACGATTCCGCGCCATGGCTTCTGGCAACTGGGCCTCTTCGCGATGCGGGAGTCGGAGCGTTCGTTTGCCTATATGCCGGAAGGCGTCGGCGGATTTCCAAAGCGGGAAGGCATCGAGGAGCGCTTCGAAATTTTTGCGCGCGAGTTTCATGGCACGCCCGGCATCAGCTTCCTGGCGGGCGCCGTGTCCTACGTTCGCGACCAGCTCGGCCTGAATGCGGCTGATTTCCTGTATGAGATGTGCGAAGGCATTCTCGCCTGCAACTATCCCGTGCCGGATCGCATGCTGGCGCTGTCGGAGCGCATCGTCGCGCAGTATCTGCGGCGCGAGATGATCGGCAAGCATCCGTTCGTCGGCGAATTCGACGTCTTCGCGGTGGAAGGCGGTACCGCGGCGATGACCTACATCTTCAACACGATGCGTGAGAATTTCCTCATCAAGCCGGGCGACACCATCGCGCTCGGCCGGCCGATCTTCACGCCGTACATCGAAATTCCGCGCCTGAACGACTACAAGCTGAACGTCATCAACTGCGATGCCGACGTGAAGAACCGCTGGCAGTACTCGAAAAGCGAGCTCGACAAGTTACGTGACAAGAAGGTGAAGGCGTTCTTTCTCGTCAATCCGAGCAACCCGCCGTCGGTGAAGATGGATGAGGCGAGCTTGCAGTACATCGCCGAAATCGTGAAGGAGCGGCCTGATCTGATTCTGCTCACCGACGATGTCTACGGCACCTTCGCCGACGACTTCGTGTCGCTCTTCGCGCTGTGCCCGAAAAACACCATCCTGGTCTATTCGTATTCGAAGTACTTTGGCGCCACCGGCTGGCGCCTCGGCACGATCGCGACGCACCGTGACAACGTGCTGGACGAGCAGATCGCTGCCTTGCCGAAAGATGCGCGGGCGATCCTGCACGAACGTTACGAATCGATCACGACCGAGCCCGACAAGCTCAAATTCATCGACCGTCTGGTGGCGGACAGCCGGACCGTCGCGCTGAATCACACGGCCGGCCTCTCCACGCCACAACAGGTGCAGATGGTGCTGTTCTCCCTGTTCTCGCTGATGGACACGCCCGATGCCTACAAGAACGCGCTGAAGCGTCTGATCCGTGGCCGCAAGGCGGCGCTGTATCGCGAGATCGGTGTGGCCCAGGAAGCGGAGGACGAGAACCAGGTCGACTACTACACGATCCTCGATCTCGAATACATGGGTGGGCGCGCGTATGGCAAGGAATTCGTCGACTGGGTGCTCAAGAGCGTGCAGCCCTCCGAAATGCTCTTCGAGCTTGCAAAGGAAGCGCGCGTCGTTCTGCTGCCGGGACGCGGCTTCGGGACGCCGCATCCTTCGGGCCGCGTGTCGCTCGCCAATCTCAACGAGAGCGACTACATGCTGATCGGCCGCGCGATTCGCAAGCTGATGGATCGATACGTCGAGCGCTTCAGGAAGGAAGGCGGCAAAACAGCGAAGTAATCGAAATTCTCAATCCTTATTTGCAGAGGATGCAAGGCAATGAATCCTGCAACGAACCCGGACGGCACGCCGCCTGAAAAAGTCACGATGTACGACGAATTCAATCTCGAAGTGCCGGAGAACGCCTTCCCGCGACACGGCATTTCGGCGCGCGCCGCGGACGCGCTGGTCTGGAGCGACGAGTGGACCGACACCAATCCCATGCTGAACATGTCGTCGTTCGTCACGACCTTTGCGGAACCCGAGGCGGTGGAGACCGCGCGGCGCAACATGTACAAGAACTACATCGACCATGACATGTATCCGCAACTCTTCGCGATGGAGAGGCGCATGGTCCGCTGGCTGCACGAGCTCTGGAACGGTCCGAAAGACGTGGAGCCCTACGGTGCGGCGACTATCGGCTCCTCCGAGGCGTGCATGCTGGCGGGACTGGCGCACAAGTGGAACTGGCGGCAGGCGCGCGAGAAGGCCGGCAAGGACGCATCGCGACCGAACATGGTGACCGGCGGCAATGTGCAGATCGTCTGGAAGAAATTCCTGCGCTACTTCGACGTCGAGCCGCGCATCGTGCCGCTCGAGCCGGGCAACTATCGGCTGACGGCGGATCAGCTGGACAAGTACGTCGACGAGAACACCATCGCGGTGGTCGCGATCGCCGGACAGACGTTCACCGGCGAGGACGACGACATCCAGGCAATCCACGACTGGCTCGACGCGTACGAACAGAAGACCGGCATCTCGATTCCGATGCATATCGACGGCGCCTCGGGCGGCTTCGTCAATCCCTTTCTCTATCCGGACTACGCGTGGGATTTCCGTCTGCCGCGCGTGCAGTCGATCAACGCGTCCGGGCACAAGTTCGGGCTCACGCCGCCAGGACTCGGCTGGGTGGTGTTCCGCGAGCGCAAGGTCTTCAATGAAGACCTGATCTTCTACGTCAACTATCTTGGCGGTGAAATGCCTACCGCGACCCTCAACTTCAGCCGCAACGCGGCGCCGATCGCGGTGCAGTACTACCAGTTTCTGCGTCTTGGCTTCGATGGCTACAAGCGCATCATGACGCACACGCTCGCCAATGCGGTCAGGCTGCGCGACGAACTGGTCAAGAGCGGCTACTTCACCATCATGAACGAGACGCAGCGCATTCCTGTCGTCGCCGTCACGCTCGATCCCAAGGTGAAGAAATTCAATGAGTTCGACGTGTCGAACAAGGTGCGCGAGAAAGGCTGGGTGCTGTCGGCGTATTCGATGCCGCCCAACGCCGAGGAAGTGAGGAGCCTGCGCGTGGTGGTGCGTCCACACATCAACCACACTGTCGCAATGTCGCTGGCGCGCGACATCGTCTCCGCCTGCGCGTACCTCGACGAGCACGGCGGCACGGCCACCGCTCCGGCACTGCACGCTCACGCCGATCCTCACAAGGTCGCCGTGGCGAAATGCTGAGCCGCGTGAGCGTGTGAGCGTGTGAAAAAAACGGGCCGCCCAAGGGCGGCCCGTTTCGTTCAGCAGACGTCCTTCGACAGGACGCCTGGCATCGCAGCGATGCTTAGAACTTGTGGCGGATGCCGACGCGGAACGCGAGCTGGTCGTCTTCGCCCAGACCCGACGTACCGAAGTAGCTGGTCGCCGAACCGATCTGCGCCTGCACGTCGTTCGTGCCGTTGCGGCCCGAAGCCTTCTGGTAGATGCCGAGCACGTAGACATCGGTACGCTTCGACAGCGCGTAGTCGACCGACGCGTCGAACTGGTGCCAGTGGCCCTTGGCGTTGTCCGTCAGGTTCATGTACGAGTAGCCGAGGCCAGCCGTCAGCGCCGACGTGAAGGCGTACTTGCCGCCGATGTCGAACGCGTTGAACTTCGAGCTCGCGCCGGTAACCGGTTCGAAGCGCGTGTTGGTCCACAGGCCGAAGATCGTCGCTGCGCCCAGCGCGTAGTTCGCGCCGACGCCGAACGTGCGCAGGTCCTTGATGTTGGCTTGCGTGATGTTCGCGATGTTGGTCGAGAATGTCGGCGTGGACGAGCCCGGGTAGTGGATGTCAGTGTAAGCCGCGCCGATGCCAAGCGGGCCCGCCTTGTAGTTCAGGCCGAAGCTGTAGGCGCGCGACGAACCGGCCGTCGTGCCGACCGTCGGCGAGCCGGCGAAGGCGCCAGCCGCGTTCGAGAAGCCGTACATGGCGCCGAACGTCACGCCGTAGAAGCTGGCGCTGCTGAACTTGACCGAGTTGTTGATGCGGCTCGAGGTCAGCTGGTCGACGTCGTTGATGTGGTAAGCGTAGTTGCCCGCGACGGTCTGGCCGCCGATCGAGTACGCGCCGCCGAGATAGTCGGTCGAGAATGAATATTGACGACCGAAGGTCAGCGCGCCGACGTCGTTCTTCGAAATACCGACGAATGCCTGACGGCCGAATTCAGCCCCGCCCTGGCCCAGTGCGCCGGTGCCGCTGTTGAAGCCGTTTTCCAGCGTGAAGATCGCCTTCAGGCCGCCACCGAGGTCTTCGGAGCCCTTCAGGCCCCAACGGCTGCCTTGCGCCACGCCGTCGTCGTACTTGACGAGCGAGTCGCTGCCGCCGGTGCGTGCTGCGTTGGTCGCGTAGCTGATACCGGCGTCGATGATGCCGTACAGCGTGACGCTGCTTTGGGCTTGCGCGGAGGTGGCGGCGAGGGCGGCAAATGCGGCGAGCGCGGCGGTCGCCAAGAGATTCTTCTTCAAAACAAGCTCCGTGAGTTGGTTCGCGGTGGTGGTGACGATGTCGGTCAAATCCGCGTTCTACGACGTGTTCATTGCGACGGGCGCAACTGTAGCGAGCGCTGAAGAAGAAAATGTGACAGTGCTTTCAGCCGGCTTTCGGTGTATCTCAGGGGCAACACCACTGGCGGAATCGTTGCGCTTGTGTGTTCAGTGGGCGCGATGCGATGCTCACGCTTCACTCTCTAAGCGAGCGACACCATGGACGAAACGGGAATCCTTGCACTGGAAGCGCGCCTGAAGCAGGCGATGATGAAGTCGGACGTGGATGCGCTCGACGCGCTGCTCGCCGACGACCTGAGCTTCGTCGACGCCACCGGCAAGGTGTGGACGAAGGCCGACGACCTGAACGGGCATCGCTATGGGATGCAGCGGATCGAGAAGCTGGAGACGGAGGACGTGCGGGTGCGCGTGTATGGCACGTTCGCGGTGACGGTGACGCGCGTGGCGATCACCGGCACGTTCGGCGGCGCCCCGTTCGCGGGCAGCCTGCGCTACACGCGAACCTGGGGCGAGATCAACGGGAACTGGCGCGTGGTGGCCGCGCAATGCGGCCTTGCGCCTTACTAGAGAAAGCGGCTCAGGCGGACAGCAGCGACCCGGTCCGATACGCCTTCGCGCCCGCGATGCGCGCCACTTCGAGACCGGCCGTCGCGAAGCGCACGATGTGGCGTGCGTACATGACGCCCGAGGTCGTGCACTTGAGCGTGGTCACGGTGTCGGTCAGCGGATCGATGATATCGGCGACCGGCGCGCCCGCCTCGATGTACTCGCCCACCGGCGCGCGGAACACCAGGATGCCCGACATCGGCGCGACGATCGGCTCCGCGCCCGCAAGCGGCGTGGCCGGATAAGCGAGCGGCGGCAGCTCGGGCACTGGGGCGTCGATCACGCCGCGCCGGATCAGGTAATTGACGATGGCCTGCGCGTCCTTGTCAGCGAGTTCGTAGGACACGTCGTGCTGGCTGCGCAGCTCCACCGTCACCGACACGCCGCCGTTCGGAATCGGGAAGCGCTCGCCGTAGCGCTGGCGCAGATCGGACCAGCAGAAGCTGTGGATCTCATCGAACGGATTGCCCACCGAATTCAGCGCAAGCAGCGACGCGCGGGCGTCGAGATAGCGCGCGAGCGGCTCCACTTCTTCCCAGATGTCCGGATTGGTGTAGAGATGCAGCGCGGCGTCGAGGTCGCAGTGCAGGTCGAGCACGACATCGGCGTCGAAGGACAGCTTCTGCAACGCCAGACGTTGCGATTCGAGTTCGGTGTGCGGCGTCTGCTCGTCGAGCGCTTCCTGCATGGCGGCGCGCACGGCCAGCTTGTTGGCCTCCGCGTCCGGGCCGAGACGCGCCTCGATGCGCGGCGCGATCAACGCGGCGAGATCGTGGAAATTGCGGTTGAAGTTGTGGCCGCTGTTGGTTTCGAAACGGCCCATCAGCGTGCCATGCAGATGCTGGGACAGGCCAATCGGATTCGGCACCGGCACGATCACCACTTCGCCGCGCAGCTTGCCGGCGGCTTCGAATTCGGCCAGCTGGCGGCGCAGACGCCATGCGACCAGCATGCCGGGCAGCTCGTCCGCGTGCAGCGAGGACTGGATGTAGATCTTCTGGCCGCCGCCGGGACCATAGTGGAAGCTGGTGATGGTGCGGGTGGTGCCGAGGGACGGCGAGATCAGGGAGTGGGTTCGGGTTTGCATAGGGGTCGCGCGCACGCGAATGCGTGCTTCTTGCCTCGGATAGTTGCGGGGCGCCGCGGTGTCTCCTTCCGCTGGCGTCTTACCGGACGTTCGATCTTAGCCGAAATCACTGCGGCGGGCGCCCGGCCGGCGGCGTCCGCAAGGGATGACGCAAACGAAACGGGCTCCGTGCCTTGCGGCGCGGAGCCCGTTTTAGGGAAGGCGAGGCGGCTTAGCTGCCGTACACGTCGAAGTCGAAGTACTTCTTCTCGATCTTCTTGTAGGTGCCGTCCTTGATGATGTCGGCGATGGCCTTGT
The DNA here is from genome assembly GCF_031451265.1 of Caballeronia sp. LZ033. Lineage (NCBI taxonomy): Bacteria > Pseudomonadati > Pseudomonadota > Betaproteobacteria > Burkholderiales > Burkholderiaceae > Caballeronia > Caballeronia sp. LZ033. The sequence goes on from NZ_JARUXQ010000004.1 coordinate 346,089, forward strand.
CGATCTTGGTCTTCAGGTCGGTGTCTTCCTTGCGCAGGCCGATGCCGGCGCCGTTGCCGAGCGTCTTCGGATCGTCGAGGTCCTTGCCCGCGAAGTCGAAGCCCGCGCCGCGCGGCGTCTTCAGGAAGCCGATTTCGGCCTGCACGGCGTCCTGCAGCGCGGCGTCGAGGCGGCCCGACGTCAGGTCGGCGTAGACCTGATCCTGGTTCTGGTACGGCGTGACCGTCACGCCCTTCGGCGCCCAGTAGGTCTTCGCGTAGGTTTCCTGGATCGTGCCTTGTTCCACGCCGACGTTCTTGCCCTTCAGGCTTTCGGCCGTCGGCAGGATGTTGCTGCCTTTCTTCGCGACCAGGCGCGTGGGCGTGTTGAACAGCTTGCTCGAGAAGGCGATCTGCTCGGCGCGTTGCGGGGTCATCGACATCGACGAGAGCACGCCGTCGAACTTCTTCGCCTTGAGGGCGGGGATCATGCCGTCGAAGTCATTCTCGACCCACACGCATTTCGCCTTGAGGCGCGAGCAGATCTCGTTGCCGAGATCGATATCGAAACCGACCAGCTTGCCGTCGGAACCCTTGGATTCGAACGGGGGATAGCTGGCGTCGACACCGAAGCGGATCGTCGAATAGTCCTTCGCCTGCGCGGCGGTGACGGCGGTGAGCGACGTGGCGGCGAGAAGGGACATCGTCAGTGCCGCGAGCAGTTTCTTCACTGTTGTAACTCCAGAAGGTGGTCGGTTCTACCCGGAAGGTCTCGTTTCCAGGCGACCGGCGCATGGTTGGGGCGCCGGATCAGGTGCATTCCGCGGATCGTGTCCGCTCAGAATCGGCAGAAGGTTACCAAGCCAAAAATGTTGGGGAGCTAGTGAAAGCCCCGATAGCGGGTCTTTGAAGCCTTGCGGTGTGAGGAAGGTGCTTCATGCGGCCTTCAACTCGATGTGCGGATGCAACCCGACGCGCACGGCCAGTGCCAGCAGCATGTCGAGGCTGAACTTGTCCCACTTGCTTCGGTTTAGGTCGGAAACACGCGGCTGGGTGATGCCGAGCGCCTGAGCAGCCTGTGCCTGGGTCCAGCCGCGGGCTTCGATCACCTGACGCAACGAAGCCATCAGGTCGGCGCGGAGACTGAGCAGGAGAGCCTCTTCCTCGGGAAAGCCGAGGTCGGCGAAGACGTTTCCGCTCGAATCTACAATGGGTTCGTTCATGATTCAGCCTCCAATCAGCCGATAGCGGCGAGCCGCCAGTTCAATATCTTCCTGTCGCGTTTTTGGGTCTTCTTTTGGAACGCGTGAAGCACATAGACTGCGTCGCTGAACTTCGCGACGTAAAGTACTCGCCACTCTCCCTCGACATGAATGCGGATTTCATACGCCCCCGCGCCGACTGTTGGCATGGGTTTGAAGTCATCCGGCATCAGCCACGCTGCACGGCGTCCAGCTGGAATCCGGTGTGGCGGCGCGCTTCCAGGGGAATTTTTCGCAGATCCTCCAATGTTGTACCGACGAAGCGTAAGGTTCTCATCGCTACAATATACAAGTATATGTATATTTTTGAGGCTTAGGCGATGTGAAATTTGGTCGTCGGCTTGTGTTGTCCGAGTTGCTTCGAATTGGCGTGACTTGGGAAGGATTTCGCGGCTCTGCGTGCACTTGCTGCATGTTTGCGTTCCGTGTGCCAAACTCCGCAGGACGTACCCGGGCCGAGACCAATCTTCGAATATGTCCGACACGCTCAACCCAGTCGAAGCAGATCATGCGATGCGCCACTGGACCTACCGGTCCACTGGGAAAATCCCGATCGGTTCGGACCTGCACAAGCGCATGTTCTGCGAGATGCTCCTGACGACGCACAACCCGTACAAGCCCGCCGTCATCGACTGGCCGCCGCTCGAACCCGCCGCGCTGAAGCGCGTGACCTCGCTGCCCATCTGGGATATCGCGGTGCAGACGGAAGGGCGCGCATCGATCCGCGTCGCCACCTACGCGGCCACGGTTGCCGACGCGCATCTGCGCGAGGCGCTGCGCATGAACGGCGGCGAGGAGGCGCGTCACAAGCTGGTGTTGTCGAAGCTGGTGGAGGCGTATGGCATCGAACTCGCGCCGGAACCGCCATATCCCGCCCCCGCCGATCCTTTACGCGCCTGGATGCTGACCGGCTACAGCGAATGCATCGACAGTTTCTTCGCGTTCGGGCTGTTCGAGGCGGCGCGGCAATCGGGCTACTTTCCCGAAGCGCTGGTCGAAACCTTCGAGCCGGTGATCCAGGAAGAAGCGCGTCATATCTTGTTCTTCGCCAACTGGGTGGCGTGGTACCGGCGCAGCCTGCCGTGGTATCGCAAGCCGTGGTTCCTGGCGAAGACCGCGAGCGTGTGGGTCTCGCTGATCCGCGACCGCATTTCCCTCGCGCGCGGCTTCGATACGAGCGGCGCCGCGCAGGACGCGAATTTCCCGGCGAATGTCGGCGATTCGGTGGCGGGCGATGTTTCGGTGCGCGCGCTGATCGAAACGTGTCTGAAAGAGAACGACCGCCGCATGGGCGGTTACGACGCGCGGCTCCTGCGCCCCGTCACCGTGCCGAAGCTCGCGCGCCTCGCGCTGCGCTTCATCCGCAAATAAGGCCTCATTCTTCCTGTTTCCGCTTCGCTGACGCATCGAAGCGCCGCGAGGCTTCCTCGACCTCCTGCCGGAAGCGCACCAGCGCGGCCACCTGCGTGTCCGGCGGCTGCAGCGCCGCCCACAGGACGTCCACGAGTTCGTTCGCCGTCGTCTCGATCTGAGCCTGACTCAAGCGCCGCTTCGCGAGCGTCGCATCCCACAGAACGTGCTCCATCGGGCCGAACACGAGCGAGCGCAACAGCCGCAGCGGCACGTCGCTGCGCACGTGGCCGAGCGCCTGGCCGTGCGCGAGCACGTCCATCAGCGGCGCGGTGTAGCGGCGCTGCAATTCCGTGAGCGCGTCCGACAGATCGTGCTGCTTGGTGCGGCCCTCCGACAGCACCAGCGAGCAGAGCCCGGTGCCGTTCATCAGCATGAGCCGCATGTGCGTCCTGACGATGAACGCAAACTGCTGATGCACCGTGCCGTCGCGCGGCAGGCCGGTTTCGAAGGCATCGATGATCTCGTCGTACCAGTCGGCGATCACGCGCGCGCACAAATCCCGCTTGCCGCTGAAATAGCTGAAGACCGTGGCTTCGGAGATGCCCGCGCGCTGCGCGATCTCCGCGCTGGTTGCGGCGTCGTAACCCTTCTCGGCGAAGACTTCGCGGCCGGCCTGGAGAATCTCCTTCACGCGCTGCTGCGACTTGATGCCGGCGGGCGCGCGGCGGCCGGAAGCGGTGGTATGCGTCGACATGATCGGAATGCAGCCCTGGGAACGTCTCGAATAAATGTGAGCGTAGCTCAAAAACCTATTGACGGCCAGCCAATTTGAGCGTGAAATTGCCCAATCCAGCGGTTACCGGCGTGGTGTGAGCCAGACTCAACACGCGGTAGCCGCCGAAAACATCCGTATTCACGAGGAGACGCTTCATGAGCAACCTGCCCGGTCTGAATTTCGCGTTGGGCGAAGACATCGACATGCTGCGCGATTCGCTCGCCCATTTCGCGGCGAAGGAAATCGCCCCGCGCGCCGGCGAAATCGACCATTCGGATCAGTTCCCGATGGACCTGTGGAAGAAATTCGGCGACCTGGGCGTGCTCGGCATGACGGTGTCCGAGGAATACGGCGGCGCGAACATGGGCTACGTCGCCCACATGGTGGCCATGGAGGAAATCTCGCGGGCGTCGGCGTCGGTGGGCTTGTCGTACGGCGCGCATTCGAATCTGTGCGTGAACCAGATTCATCGCAACGGCGCCGAGGCGCAGAAGCAGAAGTACCTGCCGAAGCTCGTTTCCGGCGAGCATATCGGCGCACTCGCGATGAGCGAGCCGAACGCGGGATCGGACGTCGTCAGCATGAAGCTGCGCGCCGAAGAGAAGGGCGACCACTACGTGCTCAACGGCACGAAGATGTGGATCACCAACGGCCCCGACTGCGACACGCTGGTCGTCTACGCGAAGACCGACATCGAAGCGGGCGCGCGCGGCATCACGGCGTTCATCGTCGAGAAGGGCATGAAGGGGTTCTCGGTCGCGCAGAAGCTCGACAAGCTGGGCATGCGCGGCTCGCATACCGGCGAACTCGTGTTCGAGAACGTGGAAGTGCCGAAGGAAAACATCCTCGGGCAGTTGAACGGCGGCACCAAGGTGCTGATGAGCGGCCTCGACTACGAACGTGCCGTGCTCGCGGGCGGCCCGACCGGCATCATGCTTGCGTGCATGGACGCGGTGGTGCCGTATATCCACGATCGCAAGCAGTTCGGCCAGGCCATCGGCGAATTCCAGCTGATCCAGGGCAAGGTCGCCGACATGTATTCCACGTTGCAGGCGTGCCGCGCGTATCTCTACGCGGTCGGCCGCCAGCTCGACACGCTCGGCGCCGGCCACGTGCGCCAGGTGCGCAAGGACTGCGCGGGCGTGATCCTCTACACCGCCGAAAAAGCCACGTGGATGGCCGGCGAAGCCATCCAGGTCCTCGGCGGCAACGGCTACATCAACGAGTATCCGGTGGGCCGTCTGTGGCGCGACGCCAAGCTGTATGAAATCGGTGCGGGCACGAGCGAGATCCGCCGCATGCTGATCGGCCGCGAACTGTTCGCCGAGACGGCTTGAGGGCGCGACATGACGATCATCGAATCGAAGCTGAATCCGCGCGGCGAGGAGTTCCGCGCCAATGTGCAGGCGCTCGAAGCGCTCGTCGCCGATCTGAAGCAGAAGGTCGCGAAACTCGCGGAAGGCGGCGGGCAGGCCGCGCGCGACCGCCACGTATCACGCAACAAGCTGCTGCCGCGCGACCGCATCGCGCAGTTGCTCGATCCGGGCACGCCGTTCCTGGAGCTGTCGCAACTGGCCGCGTACGGCATGTACAACGACGAAGCGCCGGGCGCGGGGATCATCACGGGCATCGGGCGCATCGCGGGGCAGGAATGCGTGATCGTGTGCAACGACGCCACCGTGAAGGGCGGCACCTACTATCCCGTCACGGTGAAGAAGCATTTGCGCGCGCAGGAAATCGCAGAGCAGAACCGGCTGCCGTGTGTCTATCTGGTCGATTCGGGCGGCGCGAACCTGCCGAATCAGGACGACGTGTTCCCCGACCGCGATCACTTCGGCCGCATCTTCTACAACCAGGCGAACCTGTCGGCGCAAGGGATTGCGCAGATCGCGGTGGTCATGGGTTCGTGCACCGCGGGCGGCGCCTACGTACCCGCGATGTCGGATGAATCGATCATCGTGAAGAACCAGGGCACGATTTTTCTGGGCGGCCCGCCGCTCGTGAAGGCCGCGACCGGCGAGGAAGTGAGCGCCGAGGATCTCGGCGGCGGCGATGTTCATACGCGTCTGTCGGGCGTCGTGGATCATCTCGCGCAGAACGATGCACATGCGCTCGGCATTGCGCGCAGCATCGTCGGCAATCTGAACCGCGTGAAGACGCCTACGCTGGCGCTGAAGGAACCGCTGCCGCCGCGCTACGACCCGCAGAGCGTCTACGGCGTGATTCCCGCCGACACCCGCAAGCCCTTCGACGTGCGCGAAGTGATCGCGCGCATCGTCGACGACTCCGCCTTCGACGAATTCAAGGCCCGTTACGGCACCACGCTCGTCTGCGGCTTCGCGCATGTGTGGGGGCATCCGGTGGGCATCGTCGCGAACAACGGCATTCTGTTCAGCGAGTCCGCGCTGAAGGGCGCGCATTTCATCGAACTGTGCGCGCAGCGCAAGATTCCGCTCGTGTTCCTGCAGAACATCACCGGCTTCATGGTCGGCCGCAAGTACGAGAACGAAGGCATCGCACGCAACGGCGCGAAGATGGTGACGGCCGTCGCCACGGCGAAGGTGCCGAAGTTCACGATCATCATCGGCGGCTCGTTCGGCGCGGGCAACTACGGCATGTGCGGCCGCGCGTATTCGCCGCGCTTTCTGTGGATGTGGCCGAACGCGCGCATCTCGGTGATGGGCGGCGAACAGGCGGCGTCGGTGCTCGCCACGGTGCGGCGCGACGGCATCGAGAAGAAGGGCGGCGCGTGGTCGAAGGAAGAGGAAGAGGCGTTCAAGGCGCCGATCCGCGATCAATATGAAGTGCAAGGCCATCCGTACTATGCGAGCGCGCGTCTGTGGGACGACGGCGTGATCGATCCCGCGCAGACGCGCGACGTGCTGGGCCTCGGGTTGGCCGCGACGCTGAACGCGCCCATCGAAGACACGCGCTTCGGCGTATTCCGGATGTGACGACAGGAGTTGGCGCTTTAGCGCCTTACTCCTGTCCTCTGCAGAGCAAAGACATGTTCAACAAGATACTGATTGCAAATCGTGGCGAGATCGCCTGCCGTGTCGCGGCGACCGCCAAGCGGATGAACATCGGCAGCGTCGCCGTGTATTCGGATGCGGACGCGAAGACCAAGCATGTCGATGTCTGCGACGAAGCCGTGCACGTGGGCGGCGCGGCGGCATCGGAGAGTTATCTGCGCATCGAGCGCATCGTCGCGGCCGCGCTGGCGACCGGCGCGCAGGCCATTCATCCGGGCTATGGCTTTCTCTCGGAAAACGAGGACTTCGCCAACGCCTGCGAGAAGGCGGGGCTGGTGTTCATCGGACCGCCCGTCGATGCGATCCGCGCGATGGGTTCCAAGGCCGCCGCCAAGGCACTGATGCAGTCCGCTGCGGTGCCGCTCGTGCCGGGCTATCACGGCGACGACCAGGATCCCGCGCTGTTGCAGCGCGAGGCCGACGGCATCGGTTATCCGGTGCTGCTGAAAGCGAGTGCGGGCGGCGGCGGCAAGGGCATGCGCGTGGTCGAACGCAGCGAGGATTTCGCGGCGGCGCTGGCCTCGTGCAAGCGCGAGGCGGCCTCGAGTTTCGGCAACGACCGCGTGCTGATCGAGAAGTATCTGCAGCGTCCGCGGCACGTCGAAGTGCAGGTGTTCGCGGATCAGCATGGTCACGCGGTCTATCTGTTCGACCGCGATTGCTCCGTGCAGCGCCGCCACCAGAAAGTGCTGGAAGAAGCGCCGGCGCCGGGTCTCGCCGATGAAACCCGCCGCGCGATGGGCGAAGCCGCCGTTGCGGCGGCGCGCGCGGTGGATTACGTCGGCGCGGGCACGGTCGAGTTCATCCTGACGCAGGACGGCCAGTTCTACTTCATGGAGATGAACACGCGCCTGCAAGTGGAACATCCGGTGACCGAGATGGTGACCGGACTGGACCTCGTCGAATGGCAGTTGCGCGTGGCGGCGGGCGAGCCGTTGCCGCTCGGCCAGGATCAACTGAAGGTACACGGACACGCCATCGAGGCGCGCATCTACGCGGAGAATCCGTCGCGCGGCTTCCTGCCGTCGACGGGCACGCTCAAGCATCTGAGCATGCCGCACGCGGTGGAATTTTCCATCGACGGCGACGTGCGCGTGGACAGCGGCGTACGTCGCGGCGATGCGATCACGCCGTTCTACGACCCGATGATCGCGAAGCTCATCGTGCATGGCCGCGACCGCCGCGACGCGCTCGCCCGCATGGGGCGCGCGCTGGCGCAATGCGAGATCGTCGGGCTGTCGACCAATGTCGAATTCCTGCTGCGCATCGTGCAGAGCGAGCCGTTCAGCACGGGGGAGCTGGACACGGGGCTGATCGAGCGGCATCACGACGCGCTGTTCGCGCCGTCGAAGGTTTCGCGCAAGCATGCGCTGGCGCTCGCCTGCGCGGCACTCCTCACGCGCGAGGGCGGCGAGGCGCATGGTCACTCGCCGTGGGATGCGCTGTCGCACTGGCGCATGGCGGGCGGCTACAGCCAGGATCTGAACTGGCGCGCGGCGGACACGGACGAAACGCTGAAGGTGATCTTCACGAAAGCCGGCGACAAGCGTCTGCAACTCAACGGCGAGCAGGCGCGCTTCGACTGGTCGCATAGCGGCGAGACCTCGTTCGCGGTGCAACTGGACGACGCGCTCATCAAAGGTCACGTCTTCACCGACGGCGATCTGTTCCACGTCTTCCACGAAGGCGCGGCGATGCAGTTCGAGTGGCAGAACCTGATGGCCCACGCCGGCGATGTCGAGCAGGAAGGTCGCCTCACCGCGCCGATGCCGGGCAAGGTGATCGCCGTGCTGGTGGAACCGGGCGCGCTGGTGCAGAAGGGCGCGCCGCTGATGGTCATGGAAGCGATGAAGATGGAGCACACCATCGTCGCGCCGGGGCCGGGCACGATCGGCGAGATTCTGTTCGCGGTGGGCGATCAGGTTGCCGACGGCTCGCAGCTGCTCGTGCTGGAAGCCGCGCAGGCCGCCTGAAAGCTAGCGCCGGCCCCGGGTGGGCGTGCCGAGCAGCGTGCTTTCGCTTTCGGTGCGCACCAGGATTTCCACGCGCCGGTTCAGCGCGCGGCCTTGCGCGGTGTCGTTGCTGGCGATCGGCCGCAGCCAGGCCGCGCCCTTGGTCGTGATGCGCTGGGCGGGCACGCCGCGCTGGATCAGCGCCTGCGCCACCGCCTGCGCGCGCGCTTCGGACAGGTTGCGGTTGTAGCCGAGCGAGCCTTGATTGTCGGTGTGTCCTTCGATCAGCACAGGCCGCATGCTGCGCTTCAGCACGACGGCGACCCGATCCAGCATCGGCGACTGTCCCGCGCGAATGTCGACTTCGTCGGTGTCGAACAGCGGCGCCTCGGGCAGCCGGATTTCGACGCCACCCTTCACGGCAAGCGTCGTGATGCCATAGCGTGCATTGACCTCGTCTTCCTTCGAGCGGTTGAGCTTGGTCGAACAACCGGCCAGCAGCGCGAGCGCCACGCATGCCGAAGCCGTGGCCCGCAGCGTCATTCCCTGTGCGGTCTTTCCCGTCATTGAACCTTCCCTGCATCGATGCGGAGCTTCGATTATAGGGAGAGCGGCGCGCCGTCCCGCAAAGGGGGCGTCGGCACGCGCCCGGGCATGCGTGATTACAATGAACGGGGACGATTTTTGCTTCCGATTTTTGCTTGCTTATCCGCACCCTCACGAGGCCCCCGTTTTCATGCCCATCCCGCCGCGCAACGACTCGACGCCGGATCCATCCGGACGCACCTTCAAGATGCAGCGCACGGCTTCGGCGGTGCTGTACGCGGTTCTCGTGCTGGTGGCGCTGTACACCGCGCGCACCTTCATCCCGGCGGTCGTGTGGGCGGCCGTGATCGCCATCGCGCTCTGGCCGGCCCTCGGCTGGCTCGAACGCAAGCCGTTCTTCAAGCACCATCACATCGTGCTTGCGGTGTGCCTGACGGCGGCCATCGGCCTGTTGTTCGTGGTGCCGTTCTTCATCGTCGCGGCGCAGACCATCAATGAAGCGCACGACATGCTGCACTGGTTCCACGATGTCCTGCGCACCGGCTTCCCGATGCCCGCCTTCGTCGATCATCTGCCGATGAGCGCGCAGATCTCGCGCTGGTGGCAGGCGAATCTCGCGACGCCGCTCGATGCCTCGCCCGCCGTCAAGAACCTGCACAGCGCCACCGTGGTCGCGATGACCCGTCACTTCGGCGGGCGCGTGGTGCATGGTTTCTTCATCTTCGGCTTCATGCTGATGACGCTGTTCTTCGTATTCCAGGCGGGATCGAAGCTCGGGCAGCAGTTGCTCGCGGGCTCGCGCCGCGCGTTCGGCGCCGATGGCGCGGCGATCGTGCGGCGCATGGCCGAATCGGTGCGCAGCACGGTGGTCGGGCTGGTGGTCGTGGGGCTGGGCGAGGGCGCGCTGCTCGGCGTCGCGTACATTGTCACAGGCGTGCCGCACGCGAGCCTGCTCGGCATGCTCACCGCCGTCGCGGCGATGCTGCCGTTCTGCGCGCCGGTCGTCTTTCTTGGCTCGGCGCTGTGGCTGCTCGCGCAGGGCTCGACGGTCGCGGCCATCTGCGTCGCCGTGTTCGGGCTGATCGTCGTGTTCGTGGCGGAGCACTTCGTGCGGCCGGTGCTGATCGGCGGCTCGGCGCGGCTGCCGTTCCTGCTGGTGCTGTTCGGGATTCTCGGCGGCGCGGAGACTTTCGGACTCATCGGCCTGTTCATCGGCCCGGCGCTGATGACGATCCTCGTCGTGCTGTGGACCGATTACGTCGTGGAGCGGCGCAGCGGTCCGCGCGCGTGACCGGGCCTCAGCCGCGTTCCTGCACGCAGACCCACGGCGACGTCACTACCGCCCACAATTCGGGGTCGCGCGCGGCGAGATCGGCAGCGGTTTCGGCCTGCATGCGCTCGACGAGCCCGGCCGAGAGCCATTGCGTGACCTGGCGGGTGTCGTCATTGGCAACGGCTTCCGCGACGCTTACCAGATCGAGATCGCCCTTGACCCAGATGAGCTTGCCCTGCGCGAAGAAGCGTTCGAGTTCGGACCAGCCGATCTGGGCGGTTTCACCGAGGAGCCGGGCGTAGAGCGGGCTGGGCGTGGAGGCGTCGGACATGATGTGAGGCGGGGAGAAAACGAAAGGCGTCCGACACTATAGCGCAGTGCCGGACGCCTTCTGTTCTGACTTCTGCCGCGCGTGTCTTACAGGTCGAAGAACACCGTCTCGTTCGGCCCGCGCAGATGGACGTCGAAGCGATAGATGCTGCCCGACGATCCCGGCTTCGCCGCCGGACCCGTCTCGCGCTTCGCAATCAGCGTATGCCGGCGCTCGGCCGGAACGCTCTGCAGCACCGCGTCCTTCGCGTTGGCTTCGGCTTCGTCCTCGAAATAGATGCGCGTGTAGGTATGCAGCAGCATGCCGCGCATCAGCACGATCACGTCCAGATGCGGCGCGGAATCGTCAGCGGTCTTGCCGGGCTTCACCGTATCGACGATGAAGCGCAGCTTCGGATCCGTGCCCGTGCCGACGCGGGCAAAGCCGCGAAAGCCCGACTCGCGCGCTTCCTGCACGCTCTGCACATAGCGGCCCGAGGCATCGGCCTGGGCGACTTCGAGCAGCGCGTCGTTGACGGGCTTGCCTTCGGCGTCGAACACATTGCCGACCACGGCGATATGTTCGCCCGGCACCTCACGGTCCGCCGCCGATGCGGTGAACAGGCTCTTCAGGTCGAAGTTGTACTGCTCGGGAACCAGGCCGTAGGCGAAGTACGGGCCGACGGTCTGCGAAGGGGTTTGCTTGAGCGTGGTCATGGGGTTCACTCCGTCGGCGTCTGGTCGGGGCCGCGCAGCACGATGTCGAATTCGTAGCCGAGCGCGTAGCCTTCCTGCGTGGTGTCGATGGAAAAGCGCGACACGAGACGGTTGCGCGCCTGTTCGGGGATGCCCTGGAAGATCGGGTCCAGTTCCAGCAGCGGGTCGCCGGGGAAGTACATCTGCGTGACGAGACGCGAACCGAAATACTCGCCGAACAGCGAGAAGTGGATATGGTTCGGGCGCCATGCGTTCGTGTGATTGCCCCACGGATACGCGCCGGGCTTGATCGTCATGAAGCGGTAGCGGCCTTCGTCGTCGGTCAGGCAGCGGCCCGCGCCGAGAAAGTTCGGGTCGAGCGGCGCGTCGTGCTGATCCGCCTTGTGCACGTAGCGGCCCGCCGCGTTCGCCTGCCACACTTCCACCAGCGTGTTGCGCACGGGGCGGCCGCCCTCGTCGAGCACGCGGCCCGTCACCACGATGCGCTCGCCCAGCGGCGCGCCGTTCTTCGCGGCGTTGCGGGTGAGGTCGGCGTCGAGCACGCCCAGGTCGTCGGCGCCGTAGACCGGCACGCGGCGATTGCGCAGGTTTTCCTTCAGCGGGATCAGCGGCAGCCCGGGGCTGCGCAGCACCGACGACTTGTAGCCCGGCGACAGATACGGCGGATGGGATTCCCAGTCGCGCGGCGTGAGGATGGGGGAGGTCATTCGACTGTCTCCTTGAATTTTGTGAGGTCCGAACCCGGTGTTTCTGACAAGTACTTTATAGAACGACGCAAGTTATGGAAAATGATGTTTCGTGCCATCTTGCATAACCAATCCTCATGGATACCGACTTCACCAACACCCGCGTCAAGTTCCGGCATCTGCAGTGTTTCCTGGCCGTCACGCAGCTCGGCAGCGTGCAGCGCGCGGCCGACAGTCTGTCGATCACCCAGCCGGCGGTGTCGAAGACCATCGGGGAACTGGAATCGATGCTGGGCGTGCGTCTGTTCGAGCGCGGCCGGCGCGGCGCGGTTCCGACCCGCGAAGGGCGCCTCTTCGCGCCGCATGCGAGCGCGTGCGTGGCGTCGCTGCGGGAAGGCGTCGACATGCTGCTGCGCGAGCGCGGCGACGTGCCCGGTTCCATCTCCATCGGCATCCTGCCGACGGTCGCGCCCGTGCTGCTGTCGCCGGCGCTGCTGTCGTTCCGGCAGCAGTGGCCGGCGGTGTCGCTGTCCGTCTGGACAGATTCGAATGCGCTGCTGCTGGAAAAGCTCAAGGCGGGCGAGGTGGATCTGGTGGTCGGCCGGCTGTCCGAGCCGGAGGCCATGCACGGGCTGTCATTCGAGCAGATTTATCGGGAACCACTGGCGGTGGTGGTAAGGCGCGAACATCCGCTTACGCTGGAAACGCCGTTGACGCCCGCGCTGCTGGCGCGCTTTGCCATCGTCGTGCCGCCGTTCGGCACGCTGATTCGTCAGTCGGCTGAAAGCGTGCTGACCGCGTTCGGCGCGCATGCGCTGACGGCGCTGGTCGAGACGCTGTCGGTGTCGCTTGGACGTTCGCTCGCGCTGAACAACGATGCCGTCTGGTTCGTACCCGCGGGCGCGGTGGAGCAGGACATCGCGCTCGGGCTGCTGGCCGCCTTGCCGATGCCGTTCGCCGGCACCGACGAGCCGATCGGCCTGATCCGCCGCAACGACGCGGCGCGCACGCCGGTGGAGGAGACGCTGGTCGATGCGCTGCGGGAAGCGGGCAGGGGCCGTGCCGGGAGCAAATGACCGGAAGGCATGAGCGGCGCGCAAGTTGCTTAAGGAGCATTTACCGCGCAGATCTGGCGCGAAAGAAATACTATGACGATAGGGTGGAGGAACGGCGCGGCTGCAACGAATGCGGGCCACGACGGTCAGAAGCAGATTCCGCCCGCGTCATGGTTGCCACCGTTTGACCGCACCGTACCCCGAACATGTTCGCAAGATGAAGACAGTACTGCTCGTCGACGACGACCCCGCCACCATCGAAGCCTGGACCCTCTGCATGGAGGGCGAGGACTGCACCGTGTTATGCGCGTTCGACGGCAATGGCGCCCTGACGATACTCGGCGAGCAGCAAGTGGATATCGTCGTTTCGGACTGGATGATGCCGGGCCTGGGCGGCGCGCTGCTGTGCCAGACGATGAAGAACGACACGGCGTTCTCGCATATCCCTTTCCTGATGATTTCGGGCCATCCGAATCCGCCGGCATTCGTCAGCTACGACGGCTACCTGCGCAAGCCCGTCGACATGGAAACGCTCATTTCCGCCGTCAACCGCTTGTGCGCCGCGAAGAAGCGGCCACTTTACTGAGGGATGGCTAGCGCAGAATCGCCAGCGCTTCGTCCATCTGCGTTTGCGCGAGCCGGTTCAGTTGCTGCGGGATCTCGCAGTCGAGCGGCAGGCACGGCGTAACGATCACGCGGATATGTCCGCCCCGGTCCGGCCAGCCTTTCGCGGGCCATACCTTGCCGGCATCGTGGACCACCGGCACGACGGGCACCCGCGCCGCGCAGGCGAGGCGCACGCCGCCCGAGGCCAGCTTGAGCGGCGCATCGTGCGCGACGCGCGTGCCTTCGGGGAAGATCACCACCGAGTCGCCCTTCTTCAGCCGCACGGCGGATTCGCGCGTTACCGCGCCGTGAGCTTGGCGGATCGAGCCGCGATCGAGGCTCACCATGTCGAGCCCGCGCAGCACCCAGCCGAAGAACGGGATGTTCATGAGTTCGTGCTTGAACACGAAGCTGATGCGGCGCGGGAAAAGCGCCATGAAGGACAGCGTTTCCCAGGTCGATTCATGCCGCGACAGGATGATGCACGGTCCCGCCGGCAGGTGCTCCAGACCTTCGATGGAACAGGTGACGCCGGTGATGACGCGCATCATCGTGACCATCGCGCGGCACCAGAGCCTTGCAAGCCGGTAGCGCCCGTTACGGCCCACGAAGGGAAACAGCGGCAGGATCAGGATCGACCAGACGATGCCGCTGCCGAGCAGATACGTGGCGAACAGCCACTTGACGAGGGTGCGGCGCATCGGATTCACAAGATGACGGGTGGGTGACAGCGGAGCAAGCCGCAAGCATAGCGTATCGGGCCTGGCCTGGCCGGGGCGGCTGCGGCGGGCGACGCGTCCAGCGGCCCCGCGCGAGCGATGCAACAATGGACCCCCGGTCAAACCATCACGCAGGGAAGCGAGCTCATGGAAAATCAGGCGCCCAGGGATTTCGACGAAGGCATGCTCGAAGTGGGCGACGGCCATTCGATCTACTGGCGGGCACAAGGTCCGCGCGACGCGCCGGTGATGCTCGTCGTGCATGGCGGCCCCGGTGGCGCGATGAACCTCAAATGGGCGGACGTGCTGGAGCCGGACGCGTGGCGCGTCGTGTTCTTCGACCAGCGCGGCTGCGGCAAGTCCACGCCGTTCGGCAAGCTGGAGCACAACGGCATCGAGGCGCTGGTCGGCGACATGGAAAAACTGCGCGAGGCGTTGCAGATCGAGCGCTGGGCGCTGTTCGGCGGCTCGTGGGGCACGACGCTCGCGCTGGCCTACGGCGTCGCGCATCCCGAGCGCTGTCTCGGCTTCCTGCTGCGCGGCATCTTTTTGGCGCGGCGTGAGGACATCGACTGGTTCCTGTGGGACGTGCGCCGCGTCTTTCCCGATGCGCATCGCGCCTTTCTCGACGCCATCGAGACAGCCAGCGGCAAGCGGCCCGCCAGCGCGCCGGAGATCCTGCAATTGACCGAGGCGCCGCTCGCGCGTTTCGACGAAGCCGGTACGCAGCTCGCGCGTGCGTGGACCCGCTACGAAACCACGTTGTCGGTCGTGAACAAGCCCGAGAAGGAACCGTCGGACGAGGCGAAGCGGCCGAGCGCGGAAGCCAATGCCGCGGCAATCTCGATGGCCCTGCTCGAACGCCACTACATGGCGCACGAATTGCCGCCGGCGCCGCTGCTGCCGCAGGTTGCGCGCATCGCGCATCTGCCTTGCCGGATCGTGCACGGGCGCTTCGACATGGTGTGCCCGGCCGACCAGGCGAGCGCGCTCGCGTCTCACTGGCCCGGCGCGCACCTGTCGATCGTGGATGCGGCGGGGCACTGGACTTTCGAGACCGGAAATGTGGCGGCGCTGCGCGCGGGCGCGGCAGCGCTTGCCGGCGCGGTCAAGCAGGCCTAGGCAGGAGAGCGGCTCAGAGAATCGCGGGCGCGTCTTCAATCAGACGCCGCCAGTCGAGATCCGCGCCGATCACGACGGGCTTCGACGCGCGTTGCGTCGCGATGGTCAGCGTCACGCACAGCGAGGTGCCCGTCACGGAGAGATACGGCGCGCTGGTAATGACCTGCTGCGGGTTGGCGTGGGCATCGACGAAATACGGGCGGTTGTCCCAGCGGCCCGTCGCCGGGTCGGCGATCGGCGCGAAACGTTCGCTGGGCGTCTTCGCGGCGGAACCGGCCAGCCCCGGCGTGAATTCGCGGCCCGCCTGATCCAGAAAGAAGCAACTGAGGGTGCAGGGCAGGGCGAGCAGTTCGGCGCAGGCGCTGTGCGTCGCGGCGCCGGCGGCGAAGCGCTCGGCTGCCTGCAACAGCCCCGCACGATACGGCAGCACCAGCAGATCGCCCGCCAGCCGCTCGGCGCGGCGCAGGTGGGCGAGCTGGTCGAAGACGTCCTCGAAAAGCGGCGTGGCCGCGCCGCGCGCGGCGAGTTGCGCGGCGGGCAGCCCGAACAGATAGCCCTGCACGAAGTCGACGTTCGAGCGCGCGGCGAGCATCAGGTCCTCGCCCGTCTCGATGCCCTCCGCCACGACGAACATGCCCGATTCATGCAGCAGATCGACGAGCTTCGGCATCAGCGCGTCGCGCATGTGGGCGCTTTTCGCGCGCACGAGGCTGCGGTCGAGCTTGACGATATCCGGCCTGAGCGTGAGCAGCCGGTCGATATTGGAATGGCCCGCGCCGAAGTCATCGACCGCGACGAGGAAGCCCTGCGCACGGAACGCGTGCGTCGCGCGCGCGATTTCGACGACATCGGTGCCGCCGGATTCGAGCACTTCGATCACGAGCCGCTCTGGCGCCAAACCCGCGCCGCGCGTGGCCGCGGCGAGCCGTGCGGCATAGCCGGGATCGGTGAAGGTCGCCGGATTGATATTGAGGAAGAGCCATTGCGCGGGCGGCAGCAGCGGCGCGGCGTTGCGCAGATGCGTGACGTGGCTCATGCGGTCGAGTTCGGTCAGCGTGCCCGCGACGATCGCCCGCCCGAACAGATCGAACGGGCCGATCAGCGCGCCATCGCCCGCATCGCCGCGCAGCAGCGCCTCGTAGCCGACCTCGCGCTGATGCGGCAGGCTGTAGATCGGCTGCAGGTGCGTGCGCAGCGTGATCCCGTCGACGATTTGCGTCCGTGCGGTCGCCACGTTCAGACGGCGGAGACCGGCGTCGCCTGCGCGACGGCCGTATTCGGCTCGAGGGACGCGCGCGCCGTCGGACGAGCGCAGAAAATGGCAGACAGGTCGATGAACAACACGGCAGTCACGCGTTTTCGTGGGGATGTGGGCAATATCGGCTGATCGTGCTCAAACTTGAGCAGCGGTCGTCCAGACGTCTGCACTGCGCGCCCGGATTGCCGCCTCGGCCGCCGCGACCTATCTTTGTTGATGCGGCGGTATGATCCGCCTGCAACTTCTGCCGCGTGTCGCTCGTCGAACGCTGCAACGAACCCTAGAGAGAGACTGATGGCGCAACAAAAAACCAACCCGAAACTCGAACAGGCGCTGACCCGCGGCGATCTCGCGATCCGTCAGGCCAACTCGGGCCGCGCCACCGCGGTGCTCCGCGCACTCGGCAAGATGATCGTCGAGGCATCGGCGACCATCGGCGTTGAAGCGCACGTCGTCATTCACGATGGCGACAAGATCTACGATCCCGCCGACGGCGTCTGGCCGCAGCAATTGCTGATTTCGCTCGATGGCCCGGTCGAGGAAAACGATCCGGATGAAATCCGCACCGTAACCCTGCTCGCCGATACCCCGGCCACGATTTTCCGCTGCGAATGGCAACGGGCTGACGGGAATCTCGGCCGTCAGGAAGGCAAGCCGCTCGCGATGGTCGCGTTCATTACCGACGTGGATATTCCCTGGCTCGACGAAGACGACTGATTTTTTCAGACTGTTTTGTCGTCATTCACACGCCCGACATGATTATGTCGTGCCAAAGGCGGACGTCTCTCATCGCAGAGCGTCCGCTTTTGTTTGTTCATTCCATTCGGGGTGAATCCGGATTTTCTCCATTTATGCCATTTCGCAGGATCTGCGAAGCGCCGCGGACAGCAAACGTTACCGCGTCGCGTTTTTCCCGTGTTTTCCAGTATTTACGATGTCCTCCGAAAAGGTTTTTCGAACGCTATTCTTCATCAGGCTTCTCACGTCGTCAGCACAGCACGCCCTGGTTGCCATTTCACTCAATTTCCGGCCCGCATATATCGGTAGCGCATATGCATATTTCGGCTTGCGGCGGCTGTCTGACGGTCGATTCGTCGATTAGAAGCTTTCCTCCAATGCTTTAGCCTGAAATTTGCTGGGAAACGGCGGCAAGCGCGCACCCCCGTATTTGACTTCGTGAGAGGCTCGTTGAGCCGTGTGTGAGGAACTCACCCAAAACCGTCCTTCACACACGGACCTTTCCAATCGCCAAGAAAAAATGGGGTATTACAAATGGATCGTCTTAACCTTGCCAATCACACCGCCGCTAACCTGACTGAAGCAGCGGCCCGTCCGACTCTCACCGTGGTGCCCACGCTTCAGAAAACGGAGCGGATGCCGTTTACGATTCGTATCGTCCGTGACGATGCGGGGCTCCAGAAGGCCGTGAGCATCAGACGTTCGGCCTATGGGCGACATCTGCCCGAATTCGCCGATACGATGACCATCGAATCGTCCGACCGCGAGCGCGGTACGGTCGTGCTGCTGGCGGAATCGAAGCTCGATGGCGCGCCGCTCGGCACCATGCGCATTCAGACCAATGCTTACAGCCCGCTGGCGGTGGAGCAGTCGGTGCGTCTGCCCGACGAACTGGCCGGCAGCCGGCTCGCGGAAGCGACCCGGCTCGGCGTGGCGGGCGGAATGGTGGGACGGGTGGTGAAGGTGGCATTGTGCAAGGCGCTGTGGATGCTGTGCGAATTGCACGAGATCGACTACATGGTGATCACGGCGCGTACGCCGCTGGACCGCGAGTACGAAGCGATGCTCTTCAAGGACGTGTTCGGCGTCAACGAGTTCCTGCCGATGACGCATGTCGGCGGCCTGCCCCACCGGGTGCTGGCCAAGGATGTCGCCGCCGCGCGCCAGCGTTGGGAGGAGGCGCGTCATCCGCTGTTCAACTACATGGTCAATACGCACCATCCGGACATCGATTTGCATTCTGTAGATTTATCTTTTGAGTGGGAAACGGTAGGATGTTCCAAGACCCCGTTGATGGCTTACGGACGGTAAAAATATGGGTCTCGTGCGGGTAAAAAAGTACGGTCGTATCTAGGACGGTAATAGCAAAAAAAACCGGACACGGAGCGGTCCGGTTGGCCAGAAGCGGCGGCGCCCGGGGATTCACACGGCTCCGCCGCCGCTTTGCGCAGACGCATCGGGCGTCGGCGCACACGGGGGTTTTTCCAGGTATGGCGTCGGTTATTCCAGCTTCCCTTTCGCGTATCAGACGCAGCGGCTCGTGGATCGACGACGCGCTTTATGTCGTCGCGGTTTATGCCGTGCCCGTCCTGATTCTGCTCGGCACGCTGGCCACGCTTTATTTTCTGCCGCGCCAATATGAAACCCGCGGCGCCATTCCGCTTTCTTTACAGGTTGTCGCCGATCGGAGCGATATCACCGACCCTGCCGACGCCCTCGAGGCATTGCACGGGACCGCGCCGGTCACAAGCTACAGCACGCGTCTTTCCGAAAAACCCATCTGGTTCGGCTTCACCTTGCCCAGTATGAGCGCGGACGCGTCGACGGCTGCGGAATTGCCGTCGCGCCACGCGCAGACTCTCGCCTGCTGGAATGCCAGCACGCTCGCGCCGCTGGGGACGGCGGACCGTGACAGCGTCAGCGGCTATATGCATCCGGTCAAGGCCGGTTATTACATTCAGGCGGGCCGCCTGCGCCAATCTGAAAACATTCTCTGTAAAGGCACATTTTCAGGTCCCGCGCAAATCAACGCTTTTGCCTGGGAATGGCAAGGCCTGCGCAGTTCAGCGCTCGATTTTCAGGAAAGCTCGGGTTTGATTGCCGGCGGCTTGCTGACGCTCGCCGTTTTCGTGTTTGTCACCGCGCTGATCAATCACGAGTGGACCTATGTGATTTTTGCGGTATGGCTGGTCGGCAATTTGCGCTTGTGCGCGAATGCAATGGGCTGGGACATGCAATGGCTCGGCCGCATGCTGCCGTCGGATTACCTTCAGCCGTTGCGGCAAATTACCTTCGCCGCTTATTACCTGCTGACCGCCGCGCTGTTTCAGCAGTTGTTCAGGCGTGAACTGCGAGTCGTCGGATACCGGTGGCTGCTGCGGGTCATTCAATACGTCGGCATCGTGCTGCTCGCCGCTGCACTCGCGCTGCCGTATGCGTATTTCATTCCGGTGCTGTGGGTCATCGCCGGCTTCGGCATCTGTGTGCTGCTGTTCTTCCTTGTCCGGCTCGTGTGGATGGCGCGCTCGCGCACCGTCCTCTGGTATGTGGCCTCGCTCGCGGTCGTGCTGTTCGCCACCTTTTCCGAAGTCCTGGGCGCGGCCTTCGGCCTGAAGTTCCTGGTCGGCGGCGTCAATACCGTGATGGCCGCGTTGTCGTCGAGCATGATGGCGGCATTCGCCATTGCCGAGCAGATGCGCGCCGAGCGCGATTTCCGCCGTCAGGCGCAGATGGAACTGCGCAACACCTACGAAGTCACGCCCATCGGGCTTTTCACGCTCGATGCCGAAGGTCGCTTCGTGCGCGCGAATCCGTCCTTGCGCGCGATGCTCGACCTGCAGAAGTCCGACTACAAGATCCGCCACTGGAACGACTATTTCGAGGCGGGCGCCTGGGGAGCGCTGCAGGCGCTGGCGTCGAAGGGCAGCGACGGCGAACTCGAAATGAGCGGTTCGCCCGAACGCGGCACCGGCGAGCGTCGTTATTTGCTGAAGGCCATTCGCTCGAACGGCTGGATCGAAGGCTCGCTGCAGGATACGACCGAGCGCTCGAAGGCCGTCGAGCGCCTGCGCTTCCTCGCCGAACACGATCCGCTGACCGGCTCGCTGAACCGGCGCGGCATCGAAAAGGCGATCGCCGCGCAAAGCGATGAAACGTTGCCCTGGGCGCTGGCCTATGTCGATCTCGACCGCTTCAAGCTCGTCAACGACCTGTTCGGCCATCGCAGCGGCGACGAAGTGCTGCGCCAGGTCGCGGCGCGCACGCGGGCGCATTTTGCGCGCAGCTATCCGGTAGGGCGTATTGGCGGCGACGAGTTCGTCTGCGTGATGCACGACACGTCGATCGAAGAGGCCATCGCGCAATGCCGCGAGCTCATTTCCATCCTCTCCGACGCGCCTTATCAGGTCGGCAATCGCGCGTTCCAGGTGAAGGCGTCGATCGGCCTGGTCGAATGTTCGCAGGGCGTGCGCGTGCAGGAAGCGCTGTCGCACGCGGACCGCGCGTGCCGCGAGGCGAAGAAGGTCGCGCACACGCATCTGGTCACGTATCGCAAGGGCGCAGCCGCGTTCGAGGAGCGCGCGGAAGAATTGAGGCTGGTCGAGACGCTCGGCCGCAATCGCCTGCCGCCGGGCCTGTTCCTCGTCATGCAGCCGATCATGTCGCTCGCGGCGCCCACCGAATCGCTCAACTTCGAAGTGCTGCTGCGCATGCGCGCGCCCGACGGCGCCACGCTGCCCGCCGGCAAGGTGATCGTCGCGGCGGAGGAGTCGGGCAATATCGCGGCCATCGACCGCTGGGTCATCTCCACACTCCTCGAATGGATCGAGGCGCACCAGCATCTGCTGGCCAACACGCAGTTCATCTGCGTGAACCTGTCGGGCGGCTCGCTCAACGACGAGCAGTTCATGGAGGACATCTTCGCGCTGTTCGGCCGTTACCAGTCCATCGTGCATTACCTCTGCCTGGAAATCACCGAGAGCGTGGCGCTGCACGATCTCGAGAACACGCAGCGCTTCATCGCGCGCGTGCATGACATGGGCGGCAAGATCGCGCTCGACGACTTCGGCGCCGGCTACACGTCATTCAAGTATCTGAAGGCGCTGTCGGCGGATGCGCTGAAGATCGACGGCGAGTTCGTGCGCTCGATGTGCGCGCATCCGGCGGATATCGCGATCGTCGAGGCGATCGTCGCGCTGGCGCGTAATCTCGGCATGCGCAGCGTCGCGGAGTGGGTGGAGGACCTGGATACCTTGCGGGCGTTGCAGGAGATCGGCGTCGATTACGTGCAGGGCTACCTCGTTGCGCGGCCGCAGGAGAGCACCGCCATTCTCACGGCGGCTTCGGCGGCGAGCTTCCTCAAGGATCCGGACGTGGTGAGCTTTGTGGAAGGACTCTCGGAGCCCGTCCAGGCCACCGTCTTCAATTACGACTGGCAGGCGCGCGCGTCGGGCACGCACTGAAGCGCGCCAGTCCGTCGATCACGCGGTGTCCATCTCGTTGAGAATCTTGCTTGCCGCGATGGGAATGCGGGTGTCGTCCCATTGCGCGAGCCACTGGATTTCCTTGCGGGTGAAATAGCCCGGGTGATTGCGCAGCGCGAACTGCAGCGAATCGACGATGTGATCGCGGATGATCTGGGGCGCGTTGTCGTCGTTGACGATGGCGTGCAGCGCTTCGAGTGTGCTCATGTTTCGGCGAGGTTTTAATGAATGATCCTGCGCCGAACATAACCGACTAAAAATCGCGTCAAAAATAACGGTTCGGGCCATCAAGTCAGGCGCTCACGTGCTTGCCGGAAGCGGAGCAGGCGGCCTTACCCGATAAAATCAGCAGAATGAGCCACACGGGGACCTGTCCATGAAAGTTGTCCGACGCGCGCGGCCGCGCCACGAGGCCCGCGCCGATGCCTGAACCCAAGCTCGAGCGGGCGTCTCCGGCCTCCACGCAATCCATCGGCTCGAATCAGCTGGGCATGCGCCAGTTCAACGAGCGCATCGTCCTGCAGGCCATCCGCCTGCACGGCGCGCTGCCCAAGGCCGATATCGCCCGCCTCACGCGGCTCTCGATGCAGACGGTCTCGCTGATCGTCGATCATCTGATCGGCGACGGCCTGCTCGCCAAGGAACCGCGCACGCGCGTGCCGGGACGGCTTGGCCAGCCGTCGGTGCCCATTTCGTTGCGCGCGGACGGCGCGTTTTCGATCGGCGTGAAAGTGGGGCGGCGCAGTCTCGATGTGCTGTCGATGGACTTCGCCGGCAGCGTGCGCGCGCGCGAAACCCTCGACTATGCCTATCCCGATCCGCGCACGCTGTTTCCGGCGCTCGAAAAGCGTCTCGCGCGCGTGACGGCCGCGCTCGGCGAGCACGCAAGCAAGATCGCCGGAATCGGCGTGGCTGCGCCTCTGTGGCTCGGCGGCTGGCGCGATTTCTTCGACACGCCTCCCGACGCGCTCGCGGCGTGGAACGAGATCGACATCCGCGCGCGCATCGGCGCGATGACCGCGTTGCCGGTCGAGTTCGCGAAGGACACGACCGCCGCCTGCGCCGCCGAACTCGTAATGGGGCAGGGGCGCGGTCTGCGCAATTTTCTGTACGTGTTTATCGGTACTTTCATTGGCGGCGGACTCGTGATCGATGGCCGGCTGCACGCGGGCCCCGGCGGCAATGCGGGCGCGATCGGTTCCCTGCCGCTCACCCGCAGTGCCAGCGATGGGCAGCCGGGGCAACTGCTCAATACGGCATCGGTGTATGTGCTGGAGAAGGCGTTGGCCGCCGCGGGCGCACCCGCCGAGGCGGCGCACGACGCACGCGCGTGGTCCAGCGCCTGGCGGCCGCTCGCGCAAGCATGGATGAGCGAGACGTGTCCGGCCATCGCGCACGGGATCGCGTCGTCGTCGGCGTTGCTGGATCTGGAGGCGGTGGTGATCGATGGGGAAATCGATCGCACGCTGCTGCGCGCAGTGATTCGTGCCACGGATCAGGCCCTGTCCGGTTTCGACTGGCAAGGCATGACGCGGCCGCGTCTGGTGGAAGGGCAGATCGGCCCCGACGCCCGCGCGATGGGCGGCGCGATCCTGCCGCTCTATGCGCATTTCGCGCCGAAGCACGAACTCTTTCTGAAGCCGCTGGAAAGCTGACTCGCCCGCGAAGGCCGCGCGCTTCAGTCCAGCGACAGCCGCACGGCGAAGGCAAGCAGTGCGGCCGAAAAGGTCCAGCGCTGCACGGTCTGCGCTCTCGGATGGCGCTTGAGCCAGCCGGAGAGATGCGTGGTGCCGGCGGCCAGCGCGAGGTCGAAAGCCATGCCGACAAGCACCAGCACCACGCCCAGTTCAAGCACTTGCGACCACACCGGCCCGGCTTCCGGATGCACGAATTGCGGCAGCAATACGGAGCAGAAGAGCAGCGCCTTGGGATTGAGGATGCTGCTCAGAATGCCTTTCGCATAGGCGGCGCGCAGCGTCGGCGCACCGGCGCCGGCGGGCGGGGTATCGAGTCCGAAGGCCGGCGAGCGGAAGATCTGGATCGCGACATAGGCGAGATACAGGCCGCCCGCGATGCGCACGCCGTCATAGAGCCAGGGCGCACTGCGCAACAGCGCGGCGACGCCGAGCGCCGAGAGCGTCACATGCGTGGCACGGGCGGAGGCCAGTCCGAACGCCACCGCGACGCCATGGCGGATGCCCCGGGTCGCGCTCGTTTGCAGGACGAGCGCCATGTCGGGCCCTGGCAACGCGTAGACGATGGCGAGCGCGCCGATGAAAACCCAGAGCAAATGTGCCGAAACCATGATGTTGAAACTCCTTTGCGAGGGCTCTATCGTGCCATGCCGCGCGCGGCGATTTATGGCAATTTCAGACACGCATTCGCGTCTTTGAGCGGCTTTACCCTAGAATGATCGATAATAAAAGGGGAAACCACCATGACCGATCTGGACCGAATCGACCGCGCGATGCTCGCCGCGCTTCAGCAGGACGGACGCATGCCGGTGGCGAAGCTCGCCGAGCGCGTCGGGCTGAGCGAAACGCCCTGCGCTCGGCGGCTGAAGCGCCTGGAGAGCGAGGGTTACATCGACGGCTATCGCGCCGTGCTGTCGCGCAAGGCGCTGCAACTCGGCGTCGTGGCGTTTGCGCAGGTGCGCTTCAGCGTCCACGACCGCGCGTTGTCCGATCGCTTCGAGCGCGAGATTCGGGGCATTTCGCGCATCCTGTCGTGCCACAACATTTCAGGCACCGCCGATTACCTGCTTCAAGTCGTGGCGCGCGATCTGGACGAGTACGGCGAGTTCTTGCGCGACGTCTTGCGGACGCTGCCGGGCGTCACAGCGGTGGAATCGATGCTGTCGCTGCGCGAGATCAAGCGCGACAGCGGCCTGCCGATGCCATGAGTATTGTCTATACAAGAATGTCGCCACCTGAACTGAAAAGCATAAGAAACGGCCTCGGGTTCGCCCTAATACAACCCAAGTTGTATATACAAGAAGATGAGGTCGATCATCCATTCAGGAGCTGCCCGTGACTTCATCTTCCCGTTTCCGCGACATCGAGATTCGCGCGCCGCGTGGTGTCCAGTTGAACGCCAAAAGCTGGCTGACCGAAGCGCCCTTGCGCATGCTGATGAACAACCTCGATCCCGAAGTCGCCGAGAATCCGCGGGAACTGGTGGTGTACGGCGGCATCGGCCGGGCGGCGCGGGACTGGGCGTGCTTTGACAAGATCGTCGAGACGCTGAAGCGCCTCGAAGCCGACGAAACGCTGCTGATCCAGTCGGGCAAACCGGTCGGGGTGTTCCGGACGCATGAGAACGCGCCGCGCGTGCTGATCGCCAATTCGAATCTCGTGCCGCACTGGGCCAGCTGGGAGCATTTCAACGAACTCGACGCCAAGGGTCTCGCCATGTACGGCCAGATGACCGCCGGCAGCTGGATCTACATCGGCAGTCAGGGCATCGTGCAGGGCACGTACGAGACCTTCGTCGAAGCGGGACGGCAGCATTACGCCGGCGACCTCAAGGGTCGCTGGGTGCTCACGGCGGGACTGGGCGGGATGGGCGGCGCGCAGCCGCTCGCCGCGACGCTGGCGGGCGCGTGTTCGCTCAATATCGAATGCCAGCAGAGCCGTATCGACTTCCGCCTGAAGACGCGTTACGTCGATGAACAGGCCACCGATCTCGACGACGCCCTCGCACGCATGCAGCGCTACACCGCGGAAGGCCGGGCGGTATCGGTCGCGCTGTGTGCCAACGCCGCCGACGTGCTGCCGGAACTGGTCCGGCGCGGCGTGCGTCCCGACATGGTCACCGACCAGACGAGCGCGCACGATCCGCTGAACGGCTATCTGCCGAAGGGCTGGACCTGGGCGCAGTACCGCGACCGCGCGCAGAGCGATCCCGCGGGCACGGTGAAGGCGGCGAAGCAGTCGATGGCGGAGCACGTGCGCGCGATGCTCGCGTTCCGCGAACAGGGCGTGCCCACTTTCGACTACGGCAACAACATCCGCCAGATGGCCAAGGAAGAAGGCGTCGCGAACGCGTTCGACTTTCCGGGCTTCGTGCCGGCGTATATCCGGCCGCTGTTCTGCCGGGGCGTCGGGCCGTTTCGCTGGGCCGTGCTGTCCGGCGATCCCGAAGACATCTACCGAACCGACGCGAAAGTGAAGGAACTGATCGCCGATGACGCCCATCTGCATCGCTGGCTCGACATGGCGCGCGAGCGCATCAGCTTCCAGGGCTTGCCCGCGCGCATCTGCTGGGTCGGGCTGGGCCAGCGCGCGAAGCTCGGTCTCGCGTTCAATGAAATGGTGCGCAACGGCGAACTGTCGGCGCCGGTCGTGATCGGCCGGGATCATCTGGATTCGGGTTCGGTCGCGAGCCCGAACCGCGAGACCGAAGCGATGCGCGACGGCTCCGACGCCGTCTCCGACTGGCCGCTCCTCAACGCGCTGCTCAACACCGCGAGCGGCGCGACGTGGGTGTCGCTGCATCATGGCGGCGGCGTCGGCATGGGCTTCTCGCAGCATGCGGGCGTCGTGATCGTGTGCGACGGCAGCCATGAAGCCGATGCCCGCATCGCCCGCGTGCTGCATAACGATCCGGCGAGCGGCGTCATGCGTCATGCGGATGCGGGCTACGACATCGCCGTGGAATGCGCGCGCGAGCAAGGCCTCGATCTGCCGATGATCACGCGATGAAGACACTCTGGCATCACTGCCACGCCGCGACGATGGCGCACGGCGCGTATTCGATCATCGAGGACGCGGCGATCCTCACCGATGGCCCGCGTATCGAGTGGATCGGTCCGCGCGCGGCGGCGCCCGAACTGGATGGATGCAAGCGCGTCGATCTGCAAGGCGCATGGGTGACGCCTGGTCTGATCGATTGCCACACGCATCTCGTGTTCGGCGGCGATCGCAGCGGGGAGTTCGAAGAGCGTCTGCAAGGCGTGAGCTACGCCGACATCGCGGCGCGCGGCGGCGGCATCGCCGGAACCGTGCGCGCGACTCGCGCGGCGAGCGAGGACAGCTTGTTCGACGACGCGCGCACGCGTGCGCGCGGCTTGCTGCGCGAAGGCGTGACGACGATCGAGGTGAAGTCCGGCTATGGACTGGATCTCGCCGGCGAGCGCAAGATGCTGCGGGTCGCGCGCCGTCTCGCCGATGCCCTGCCGCTGACGGTGCGCGCCACCTGTCTCGCCGCGCACGCGTTGCCGCCCGAGTACACTGCGCGCGCGGACGATTACATCGGCCATATCTGCGATGTCATGCTGCCCGCGCTCGTGGCCGAAGGGCTCGTCGATGCCATCGATGCCTTCTGCGAGCACATCGCCTTCTCGCCGCAGCAAGTGGAGCGCGTATTCTGGCGCGCGCAGGAACTCGGCGTGCCCGTCAAGCTGCACGCGGAACAGTTGTCGTCCCTGCACGGCGCGACGCTGGCGGCGCGTTATCGGGCGCTCTCGGCGGATCATCTCGAATACATGACCGAAGGCGATGCCGAAGCAATGGCGCAGTCCGGCACCGTCGCCGTGCTGCTGCCGGGTGCGTTCTATCTGTTGCGGGAAACGCAGTGTCCGCCGGTCGATGCGCTGCGCCGCCACCATGTGCCCATCGCGCTCGCCAGCGACATGAATCCGGGCACGTCGCCCGCGCTGTCGCTGCGCCTGATGCTCAACATGGGCTGCACGCTGTTTCGCCTGACGCCGGAAGAAGCACTCGCCGGTGTGACGCTTCATGCGGCGCGGGCGCTGGGTCTCGATGCCACGCATGGCTCGCTCGAAGCGGGCAAGGCGGCGGATTTCGTGGCGTGGCGCATCGGCCGGCCTGCCGAACTAGCCTATTGGCTGGGTGGCGCGCTGCCCGCGCGGGTCGTGCGCGGCGGCGCGGAATTGGACTTTGCGCGGCTGCCTGCATAGACGGCGCGCATAAAAAAACGCCTCGCCCGGTGCGGGGCGAGGCGTTGCCTGCCTCAATCTCGATGGGTGCTTACGTGCTGCGCTTGCGGATCATCCCCCAGATGACCAGCAGCACGATCGCACCGATCACGGAAGCGATCCAGCCGGCCGGTTGCCCCGGCTGATACCAGCCGAGCGCGCGACCCACATAGCCAGCGATCAGCGAGCCGGCGATGCCAAGCACGATGGTCATGATCCAGCCCATGTTGTCGTCGCCGGGCTTGACGGCGCGCGCGATCAGGCCAACGACGAGTCCCACGATCAAAGTACCGATGAATGCGAACATGCGCTTGCTCCTTAGCAGTAGTTGACGGCTTCTGACCTGAGCTGCCGGTTGTTTCCGGGAACATCCGGCAGCTTCAAATTAGCACGGCGCACTGCGTTTGGGTATGACAGGGCCATGCCGAAGCCCGCGAGGCCGGGATCGGCCATTCGGACGGTTGCATCAGCACGAACAATGCCGCGCGTCGTTGACACGGTAAAATTCGCGGCATTGCCTCACTGCCTGCTTGCGCATTCACGCCATGACCGATTCCGAATTTCCCTCCGCCGACGAAGCCATCCACGAAGACCGCCTGTGGCGCGATGACGGCTGGACCGCGCGGGTCATCAAGAACGAAGACGACGACGGCTGGGCTGTCGCGATGATCCAGGCGGGCGAGGCCGAGCCCGCGCTCGTCGGCCCGTGGACCATGGGTCGCGACAAGAAGAACCCCAAGCCGCTCGATGGCGCGGCGTTCCGCACGCTGGTGAAGACGGCCTCGGAAGTGCTGCGCCGCCACGAACAACAGCGGCATGCGATGCTGCACAAGAACGTGACGATCGAGGTGAACGGCGAGGAAATCACCGTGACGCTGGAGATCGTGCCCGACGAAGACGATCCCTACGCCAATCTGAAAGCGCTCGATGCCTTCGGCACGCAGCTCGCGCATGTGCGCGTCTCGCCGGCATTCAAGCTCACGAAGGCAAGCGCTGAGCGCTGGGCGGAGAACGACTTCACCAAGCCGAACTGAGCCACGGCGGCGGGTGCTTCAACGTCGAAACAGGGCAAGCAGACGCCGCGCGTGCATGCGCAGCCATGAAGACCACGTACGCCGCGCTTCGCGCCGGGTCACCGTCAGCGTGATGAACACTTCCGTCGCGGGCGCACGCTTCGCTGCATCGAACCGGGCGGTCCACGCGCACGTCCGGCAGTCGCGCGTCAAACAGGTATTGCAGGGCGGTTGATTGCAGCTCATGACGGTCCTCGGCGGCTCCGCTTCATGATGGGCGAAGCCGTTTCGCAAAGGGATAGGACAGGTCTGATTGCCACTTGAAGCGTAACGCAAACCATCGCGTTGAAATTGCGCCAGAATCAGCTAAATCGGCGCTCCGCCGATTCACCCCGGGAGAAGGCGATGCATCACCTGTTGATCTACGAACTGTGTGCGGATTATCTGGCGCGTCGCGGCGAGTTTCGCGATGCGCATCTCGCGCTGGCGTGGGCCGCCGTCGAGCGCGGCGAGATCGTGCTGGCAGGCGCGCTCGACGCCCCCGCCGACCGCGCCATGCTGCTGTTTCACAGCGATTCGCCGGCGGTGGCGGAGGCGTTCGCCCGGAACGATCCGTATGTGACCAACGGCCTGGTCACGCGCTGGGAAGTGCGCAAGTGGAATACGGTCGTCGGCACGAACGCAGCGACGCCGGTGCGCTGACCTCTACGCCTGATAAAACGTCATCAAGCGTCCGCCGTCTCCTCTTCCGGACGATCGCGGCGCGGCCCGCCGCGCCGCTGCGCCGAGCGATACAGGTTCGTCAGCGTGTCGTCGATCAGCTGCGAGCGCTCGAACAGCGTCGCCAGCCAGTCGACGAACACCGACACGCGCGGCGTCGCCTGACGGCTCTTCAGGAACGCCACCGACACCTTGAGCGGCGGCGCCTTCAGATCCGGCAGCACTTCGTGCAGCTGGCCGGAGCGCAGATACGGCTGCGCCGCGATGCGCAGCGGCTGGATCAGCCCGAGCCCCTCGATGCCGCAGGCGAGATAGGCATGTTCGTCGGCCACTTGCACGAAGCCGCGCATCTTCATCGTGACGGGCTCGCCGTCCACGTCGAAATCGAAGTCGGCAGGGCGGCCTGTTTTCTCCGACACGCAGTTCACCGCGACATGCTGCGCCAGCTCGCCGAGCGTCGCGGGCGCGCCATGCTTCTCCAGATACGCGGGGCTCGCGCACGTCACCTGTTCGAGCACGCCGAGACGCCGGGCGATCAGACCGGAATCGGGCAGTTCGCCCAACTGCACGCTGCAATCCACGCCGCTGCCGACCAGATCCACATTGCGATTGCCGATGCCGAGCGAGAGCTCGATGTGCGGAAAGCGCGCATGGAATTCCGGCAGCGCGGGCACGACGATGGAAGTCGCGACGGTATCCGGCATTTCCACCCGCAGGCGGCCGCGCAGGCGTTCTTCGCCCGCGCCGAAACCGGATTCGAGTTCGTCGATGTCGGCGAGAATCTGCGCGCTGCGTTCGTAGTACGCCGCGCCGTCGACGGTGAGATTCAGGCGCCGCGTCGTGCGTGCAAGCAATTGCACGCCGACCAGCGCTTCGAGTTGTTGCACGGTCGTCGAAACACTCGCGCGCGGCATGCCGAGTGATTCGGCGGCGCGCGTGAAACTGTTCGTATCGACGACACGCGTGAAAACACGCATGGCATGGACGCGATCGATCACGTTGAGTTTTCCCTTGATGACGATTGAATGGCGATGCGCGAGAAAAAGCGTCTCCGCCGCGGCTGCAAGGCTGCGGAAAAAGGGCGCATCGGCGATGGTTAGATCGTACGGACGGGAGACGTCAACGTGAATACACAAAACTGGAGGATTCTTGCCTGATCCTTTTTTCAGGGTGGACCCTGACGAAGAGCATCGGGCAAGACGCCATGCGGCTCAGAGCGTCGGCATCTCGCCGCGCAGGCGCCCGGCCATGCCATTGAAGTCCGAGCCCGACGGCGCCTGATACAGCCGCAGCCCCATCTCGGGAAGGATGGACAGCAGATGGTCGAACACGTCGCCCTGGATGCGTTCGTATTGCGTCCATGCGGTCGTCGCGGTGAAGCAGTAGACCTCCACCGGAATGCCCTGCGACTCCGGCTCCATCATCCGCACCATGATCGCCATGTCCTGGCGGATCTCCGGATGCCGTTGCAGATACGCAAGCCCATAGGCGCGGAACGTGCCGATATTCGTGAGCCGCCGGCGATTGGCTGGCTCGTTCGCAAGTTCGCCGAGATTGCGGTTGGCCTGCTCCACTTCCGTCTGCTTCTGCTCGAGATAGTCGTGCAGCAGGCGGAAGCGCAGCAGCCGCGCGGTCTCCTCTTCGGTCAGGAAGCGCACGCATTGCGCGTCGATGCGCAGCGTGCGCTTGATGCGCCGCCCGCCCGATTCGAACATGTGCCGGTAATTGCGGTAGCTCTCCGAAAAGAGCTTGTAGGTGGGCACCGTCGTCACGGTGTTGTCCCAGTTCTGCACCTTGACCGTGTGCAGCGCGATGTCCTTCACGAAGCCGTCGGCGGCGGCCTGCGGCATCTCGATCCAGTCGCCGATGCGCAGCATGTCGTTCGACGTGAGCTGGGTGCTCGCCACCAGCGACAGCAGCGTGTCCTTGAACACCAGCAGCAGCACGGCCGAAAGCGCGCCGATGCCGGACAGCATCCAGAGCGGCGAACGGTCGATGAGAATCGACAGCACCAGCACGCCGCACACCAGCGCGAGCGCCAGCTTGCCGATCTGGATATAGCCCTTGATGGAGCGCGTCTGCGCTTCCTTGCTTTCCGCATAGACGTCCTGCCAGGCGGACAGCGCGCTGCCGGCGGCGAGAAACGCGCAGATCCACGCGCCGGCATGCGCGACGCGGCCGATCATCGTGGCCCAGTGACCGACGTGCGGCACCTCGTCGATACCGAGCGCGACCGTCGCGAAGGGCACCGCGTACCAGAGCCGGTGATAGGCGCGCCGCCGGATGAACGCCTGATCCCACTTCACATGACCGGCCAGCACCAGCAAGCGGTGCGCGAAATACAGGACGATGCGCGCGACGACCCATTGCACGAACAGCGCGATGAGCGCGAGCGCGATGAATCCCGCGAGGGTCTGCGCCCATGGATGGGCATCGAGTTGTTGCGGCAGCGTGCCGGGAAGGAAGTCGAAATTCATGCTGGGTCGTTGGCCGGTGGGCGCACACCTTGCAGCGCGTCTGGCCCCGTATTGTGCATGAAGGCGCGAGGCGGGGGCATCGGACAGGGCCGAACCGCGGTTCCTGGGGGAGCGGTGACAAAGCCTCCCGGAAAACCCGAGTTCGATGAAAATGAATTTTTTTTGGCGAGTTTTTCGAGTAAATATACTTTCATCGCTCACTGGCAACGAACTCGCGCGCTCCATGTCCCGAACGCAGTCAGTCCCCGCTCACATGCAGACAACGGCTCATGCCGATGATCTGATCGCCGCGCGCATCACCGCGGCCATGCCGACGCTCACGCCGATCCACCGACGCATGGGGGCTTTCGTGCTGGCCAACCTGTTCCGTTCGGCGACCATGCGGATCGACGAACTGGCGGGCGCGGTGGGCGCATCGGTGGCGACGGCGAACCGCTTCGCGCGCGCGCTCGGCTTCTCCGGCTATCCGGCGTTTCGCGAGGCGCTGGTGCGCGGCTTCGAGGCGACGATTGCGCCGGTCGAGCGGCTGCGGACCGCGCTCGAACAGCCCGCGAGCGCCGCCGACGTGTTCGACGCGTCGCTGGCGCAGGCGGCGGCGAACCTGCATCTGGCGCAAACCTCCGTCGATGCCGCGACTGCCGAGACCATCGTGGACGCCATCCTCGCCGCGCCGCGCGTGTTCGTGCTGGGCTATGGCGCGAGCGCGTTCCTCGCCGGACTGATGGAGCACGGCCTCACGCCGTATTGCGCGAACGTGCAGTCGCTGGCGCTGATGGGCGGACCGTCGCACGCGGCGCGCCGCCTGTTCACCGCGACGCCCGGCGACGTGCTCGTGGCGATTGCATTCCCGCGCTACGTGGACGACACCATCACGCTGGCGCGGCGCGCGCGCGCTCACGGCTTGCGCGTGATCGCGCTGACGGATCATGCCGCCTCGCCGCTCGCGCAAGTGGCGGATCTCGTGCTCGCGATCCGCGCCGAGCGGCGGCTTGCGGCGAATTGCGATACGGCGGTGCTGGCCGTCATCGAAGCATTGTGCGATGCGGTCGCGCACCGGGCGAAGCGCTCGGTGGAGGCCGCATCGGGTCTGACCGAATTCGTGTTGCCCTGGCTCGTCGTGCCGCCGGTGCCGTCGGCGTCGAACGAAACGCCGGGGCTGCGGGCCAGCCGGCCCGCCACGTCAAAGCGACATCTTCAAACGGAACCGCGCGAATCATGAACGCCATCCCCGTCATCGCCATTCACGGCGGCGCAGGCACCATCGTGCGCAGCGCGATGAACACCGACGCCGAAGCGCGCTATCACGCCGCGCTCAACGAGATCCTGGGCGCGGCCCAGCGCCTGCTCGCCGGTGGCGGCAGCGCGCTCGACGCAGTCACCGAGGCCGTGCGCCTGCTTGAAGACTGTCCGCTCTTCAACGCCGGCCACGGCGCCGTGTTCACGGCGGCGGGCACGCATGAACTCGATGCTTCCGTGATGGACGGCGCGACGCTTGAAGCCGGTTCGGTCAGCTGCGTGACGCGCGTGAAGAATCCGGTGCTGGCCGCGCGCCGCGTGCTCGACGTGAGCGATCACGTGATGTTCACGGCAGCGGGCGCGGAAGCGTTCGCGGCGGCGCAGGGGCTGGAATTCGTCGAGCCGTCGTACTACTACACCGAGGCGCGCCATCAGCAATGGCAGAAGGCGCGCGGCACCTCGCGCACGATGCTCGATCACGACGCCGCGACCTTTGCGTTCGCGGGTGCGTCTGAAATACAGGACGCGCCGGGCGAAGACGATCCGCTCGATCCGGCGAAGAAGTTCGGCACGGTCGGCGCGGTCGCGCTCGATGCGCACGGCCACCTCGCGGCGGCGACGTCGACGGGCGGCATCACCAACAAGCAGGCGGGCCGCGTCGGCGATGCGCCGCTGATCGGCGCGGGCTGCTACGCCAGCGACGCCACCTGCGCCGTGTCCACCACCGGCACGGGCGAGATGTTCATCCGCATGCTCGCGGCGTATGACGTGGCGGCGCAAATGGAATATCGCGGCGTGTCGCTCGACGAAGCCTCGCACGATGTCGTGATGAACAAGCTGCCGCGCATCGAGGGACGCGGCGGTCTCGTCGCCGTCGATGCGCGCGGCAACGTCGTGCTGCCGTTCAACACCGAGGGCATGTATCGCGGCTACGCGCGCGTCGGTGAAGCGCCCGTCACGGCGATCTACCGATGATCGATACGGCCAACACGCTTCCCGGTTCGCGCGTCATCGACGTGCGTGATCTGTCGGTGTCGTTCCGCTCGCGTGCGCGCACCGTCGAGGCCGTGCGCAAGGTATCGTTCGCCGTCGACCGTGGCGAGACGCTGGCGATCGTCGGCGAATCGGGTTCGGGCAAGTCGGTGACGTCGCTTGCGCTGATGCGGCTCGTCGAGCATGGCGGCGGGCGGATCTCGGCGGGCAGCATCGACTTCAGGCGGCGCAACGGCCAGGTGCTGGATCTCGCGAAGGCTTCCTCGGCGACGATGCGCGGCGTGCGCGGCGCCGACATCGCGATGATCTTCCAGGAGCCGATGACCTCGCTCAATCCGGTCTTCACGGTCGGCGACCAGATTGCGGAAGCCATTGCGCTGCATCAGGGCAAGAGCCGAGGCGAAGCGCGCGCGGAGGCGCTGCGCCTGCTCGATCTCGTGCGCATTCCCGAATCGAAACGCGTGTTCGCGCGCTATCCGCACCAGTTGTCGGGCGGCATGCGCCAGCGCGTGATGATCGCGATGGCGCTCTCGTGCAAGCCCGCACTGCTGATCGCCGACGAGCCCACCACTGCGCTCGACGTGACCATCCAGGCGCAGATCCTGCAACTCGTGCGCGGTTTGCAGGACGAGATGAACATGGGCGTGATCTTCATCACGCACGACATGGGCGTGGTCGCCGAAGTGGCGGATCGCGTGCTCGTGATGTATCGCGGCGAAAAAGTGGAGGAGGCGGATTCCGACCAGCTGTTCCACGCGCCGCAGCACCCGTACACGAAGGCCTTGCTTGCCGCGGTGCCCACGCTGGGCGCGATGCACGGCACCGACCGTCCGGCCAAGTTCCCGATCCTCGAAGTCGCGCCGGTGGAAGCCGCGCCCGACGATGCAAGCGCGTTGCGCCCTTCGGCGGCGGTGGAACACGAGACCCAACCCGCCGTCGATCAGGCCACGCCGCCCATCCTGCGCGTGCGCGACCTGGTCACGCGCTTCCCGGTGAAGACGGGCCTGTTCGGGCGCACGACGGCGGCGGTGCATGCGGTCGAACGCGTGAGCTTCGACTTGCGCCCGGGCGAGACGCTGGCGCTCGTCGGCGAATCGGGCTGCGGCAAGTCGACCACCGGGCGCTCGCTGCTCAGGCTGGTGGAAAGCCAGAGCGGTTCCATCGAATTCGACGGACGCGACATCAGCAAGCTGCAAGGGCACGAACTTCAGGCACTCCGGCGCAATATCCAGTTCATCTTCCAGGACCCGTTCGCCTCGCTCAATCCGCGTCTTACGGTGGGCTTCTCGGTGATGGAGCCGCTGCTGGTGCATGGCGTCGCGAGCGGCCGCGAAGCGCAGGCGCGCGTGGACTGGCTGCTCGACAAGGTCGGCTTGCCGCCAGAAGCCGCGCAGCGCTATCCGCACGAATTCTCGGGTGGACAGCGGCAACGCATCGCCATTGCACGCGCGCTCGCGCTGAATCCGAAGGTCGTGATCGCCGATGAATCCGTCTCCGCGCTCGATGTTTCCGTGCGCGCGCAGATCGTCAATCTGATGCTCGATCTGCAACGGGAACTGGGCGTCGCGTATCTGTTCATCTCGCACGACATGGCCGTGGTCGAACGCGTGAGCCATCGCGTGGCGGTGATGTATCTGGGGCAGATCGTCGAGATCGGGCCGCGCGCCGCCGTGTTCGAGGCGCCGCGTCATCCCTATACGAGAAAGCTGATGAGCGCGGTGCCGGTGGCCGATCCCGCGCGCCGCCATGCGCAGCGCATGCTCGCCGCCGATGAAATCCCGAGCCCGATCCGCGCGCTCGGAGACGAAC
Source organism: Caballeronia sp. LZ033 (assembly GCF_031451265.1). Taxonomy (NCBI): domain Bacteria; kingdom Pseudomonadati; phylum Pseudomonadota; class Betaproteobacteria; order Burkholderiales; family Burkholderiaceae; genus Caballeronia; species Caballeronia sp. LZ033. Next base: position 382,137 of record NZ_JARUXQ010000004.1, read on the forward strand.
CCGTAGTCGCGAAACTGGTTGCGGTCGGACCAGACCACTTTGTCGCCGAGCATCACGTGGGCGGCGCTTACTAAAAGCACTTCAACAAGGAGTCAACCGATGCCGTCCTCTCGTCCTCATTCGTTGCGCGCGCTGATTGCAGCCGGCGCCTTCGCGACGCTCGCCGCGCTCGGCCCGGTCACGGCGGCGCATGCGCAAAGCACCGCCGTGATGGCCGTCGCCTCGACCTTCACGACGATGGATCCGTACGACGCCAACGACACGCTCTCGCAGGCGGTGGCGAAGTCCTTCTACCAGGGGCTGTTCGGCTTCGACAAGGACATGAAGATCCAGAACGTGCTCGCCACCAGCTACGAGGCGAGCCCGGACGCGAAGGTCTACACGATCCACTTGCGCCACGACGTCAAGTTCCACGACGGCACCGACTTCAACGCGGACGCGGTGAAGGCCGTGTTCGACCGGGTCACGAATCCGGACAACAAGCTCAAGCGCTACAACCTGTTCAACAAGATCGAGAAGACTGAAGTGATCGACCCGTACACGGTGAAGATCACGCTGAAGATTCCGTTCTCGGCGTTCATCAACGTGCTGGCGCATCCGTCGGCGGTGATGATCTCGCCGACCGCCCTCAAGAAGTACGGCAAGGAGATTGCGTTCCATCCGGTCGGCACGGGGCCGTTCGAGTTCGTCGAATGGAAGCAGACCGACGACCTGAAGGTGAAGAAGTTCGCCGGCTACTGGAAGAAGGGCTTGCCGAAGATCGACATGATCGACTGGAAGCCGGTGGTGGACAACAACACGCGCGCCGCGCTGATGCAGACCGGTGAAGCGGACTTCGCGTTCTCGATTCCGTTCGAGCAGGCCGCCGCGCTCAAGGCGAGCCCGAAGGTGGACCTGGTTGCGGCGCCGTCGATCATCCAGCGCTATGTCAGCATGAACGTGCTGCAGAAGCCGTTCGACAATCCGAAGGTGCGCGAGGCGCTCAACTACGCCATCAACAAGGAAGCGCTCGTGAAGGTCGCGTTCGCGGGCTACGCGGTGCCGGCCGAAGGCGTGGTGCCGCCGGGCGTCGACTATGCGACCAAGCTCGGCCCCTGGAAATACGATCCCGCGAAAGCGCGCGAACTGCTGAAGGAAGCGGGCTATCCGAACGGCTTCGAGACCACGCTCTGGTCCGGCTATAACCACACGACCGCGCAGAAGATCATCCAGTTCGTGCAGCAGCAGCTCGCGCAAGTGGGCGTGAAGACGACGGTCGAAGCGCTCGAGGCAGGGCAACGGGTGCAGCGTGTCGAGAGCGCGCCGGATCCGAAGACGGCGCCGGTGCGCATGCTGTACATCGGCTGGTCGTCGTCGACGGGCGAAGCGGACTGGGCCATTTCGCCGCTGCTGGGCGGCTCGTCCTTCCCGCCGAAGCTCTTCAACACCGCGTACTACAAGAACGACAAGGTCGACGACGATCTCGCGAAAGCGCTCGCCACGACCGATCGCGGCGAGAAGGCGAAGCTCTACGCCGACGCGCAGAAGCAGATCTGGACCGATGCGCCGTGGATCTTCCTCGTCACGGAGAAGGTGGTGTACGCGCACAGCAAGCGTCTGTCCGGCGCGTACGTGATGCCTGACGGCTCGTTCAGCTTCGACGAGATCGCGCTCAAGTAATGGCCCGTGGCCGGGCTTCGCCGCCCGGCCGCTCTCTCACTCAAAACGATGCTCACTTTCCTCGTCAAGCGTCTGTTCGGCCTGCTGCCGACGCTCGTCATCGTCGCGGTGCTGGTGTTCTTCTTCGTACACATGCTGCCGGGCGATCCGGCGCGGCTCGCCGCCGGCCCCGAAGCCGACGCACAGACCGTTGCGCTGGTGCGCGCCGATCTCGGCCTCGACAAGCCGCTGCCGCAGCAACTGGTGAGCTTCTTCGGGAAGATCGTGCAGTTCGACTTCGGCACCTCGACGCGCAGCAAGCGGCCCGTCTCGACGGAAATCGCCGAGCGCTTCATGCCGACACTCTGGCTCACGCTCGCGAGCATGGTGTGGGCCGTGATCTTCGGCATGGCGATCGGGATTGTTTCGGCGGTGTGGCGCAATCGCTGGCCCGACCGGCTTGGCATGACGCTCGCCGTCTCGGGCATTTCGTTTCCGGCGTTCGCGCTCGGCATGCTGCTGATCGAGATTTTCTCGGTGAAGCTCGGCTGGCTGCCGATTGTCGGCGACGGCACCTGGAAGGGCTACGTGCTGCCGTCCATCACGCTGGGCGCGGCTGTCGCGGCGGTGATGGCGCGCTTCACGCGGGCGTCCTTCGTCGAGGTGCTGGGCGAGGACTTCGTGCGTACCGCGCGCGCGAAGGGCGTCCACGAGCCGATGGTCATCGTCAAGCACTGCCTGCGCAACGCAATGATCCCGGTCGTCACGATGATGGGCCTGCAATTCGGTTTCCTGCTCGGCGGCTCGATCGTGGTCGAGAAGGTGTTCAACTGGCCGGGGCTCGGACGGCTGCTCGTCGATGCCGTCGAGATGCGCGACTACCCGGTGATCCAGGCGGAAGTGCTGCTGTTTTCGCTCGAATTCATCGTGATCAATCTGGTCGTGGACGTGCTGTACGCCGTCATCAACCCGACCATCCGTTTCAAGTAAGTCAAGTGAGGACCGCATGAGCGCGACCGCAGAAAGCGCAGTGAATGCCGCGCAGGAGATCCGCACGCCGTGGCGCGAATTCTGGCGCAAGTTCAAACGGCAGCATGTTGCATTGATCGCGGCGGGGTTCGTGTTGCTGCTGGTGGTGATCGCGATCATCGCGCCGTATATCGCGCCCTATGATCCGGAGAACTACTTCGACTACGACGCGCTCAACGCGGGTCCTTCGGCGGCGCACTGGCTCGGCGTCGATTCGCTCGGGCGCGATATTTTGAGCCGGATCCTCGTCGGCAGCCGCATCTCGTTGACGGCAGGCTTGCTGTCGGTCGTGATCGGCGCGGTCATCGGCACCTTCTTCGGGCTGCTCGCCGGTTACTACGAAGGCTGGTGGGACCGCATCGTCATGCGCGTCGCCGACGTGCTGTTCGCGTTTCCGGGCATTCTGCTTGCCATCGGCGTCGTCGCGATTCTCGGCAACGGCATGGTGAACGTGGTGTGCGCGGTCGCGATCTTCAGCATTCCCGCGTTCGCGCGGCTGGTGCGCGGCAACACGCTCGCGCTCAAGCATCTGACTTACATCGAGGCGGCGCGGAGCATCGGCGCGTCGGACTGGACGATTCTCGCGCGGCACATCCTGCCGGGCACGATTTCATCGGTGGTCGTGTACTTCACGATGCGCATCGGCACGTCGATCATCACTGCCGCCAGCCTGTCGTTCCTCGGCCTCGGCGCGCAGCCGCCGACGCCCGAGTGGGGCGCGATGCTCAACGAAGCACGCGCCGACATGGCCATGGCGCCGCACGTCGCGATCTTCCCGAGCCTGGCCATCTTCTTCACGGTGCTCGCCTTCAACCTGCTCGGCGACGGCCTGCGCGACGCGCTCGATCCGAAGCTCGACCGGCCATGATGCAGGTACCGCATATCGGCAGGTTGCGGGCGGGCGCGCGCGGCAGCATCACGGATGTCGCCGGCGTGAGCGTCGGTCATTGCACGCTCGATCAAGGCGCGATCCAGACCGGCGTCACGGTATTGCGTACCCATCCCGGCGATCCGTACCGCGCGAAGACGCCCGCCGGCGTCTGCGTCATCAATGGCTTCGGCAAGAGCATCGGGCTCGTTCAGGTGGAAGAACTCGGCGTGCTCGAAACGCCCATCGCGCTGACCAACACGTTCGGCGTCGGCACGGTCGCGAATGCGCAGATTCGCGCGGCGATTCGCGCGAATCCGCGCATCGGGCGCGAGGAGCCGAGCGTCAATCCGCTCGTGCTCGAATGCAACGACAGCTATCTCAACGACTTGCAGGCGCTTGCCGTGGACGAAGCGCATTACGGCAGCGCGCTCGATGCCTGCAGCGCCACGTTCGAGCGCGGCGCGGTGGGCGCGGGGCGCGGCATGTCGTGCTTCGAACTGAAGGGCGGCATCGGCACGGCGTCGCGCGTGGCGCGCGTCGAGGCAAGCGATTACACGACCGGTGCGCTCGTGCTCGCCAATTTCGGCCGCTTGCCGCAACTGACCATCGACGGTGTGGCGCTCGGCCGCGAGTTGCACGGCGATGCGAAAGCACAGCCCGAGCAGGGCTCGATCATCATGCTCGTCGCCACCGACGCGCCGCTCGATGCGCGCCAGTTGCGGCGGCTCGCGCAGCGCGCGGCGGCGGGCCTCGCGCGCACCGGTTCGGTTTATGGACATGGCAGCGGCGACATCGCGCTGGCCTTCTCGACGGCTTATACCGTGCCACACGACGCCGCTTACGTGAACGTGCCGCCGCTGCTCGCCGACGCCGCGCTCGACCCGCTGTTCCAGGCCGCCGCCGACAGCATCGAACAAGCCATTCTCGACGCGCTGTTCAGTGCGCAGACGGTCACCGGGCGCGACGGCCATCGGCGTGTCTCGCTCAACGAAGCTTTGCAGGCGCGAACATGAAAGTCCTTATTTCGACGGATATCGAAGGCATCGCGGGCGTGTTCCATCCGGAGCAGGTGCGCGCCGGCAACGGCGAGTACGAGCAGGCGCGCCGCTGGATGTCCCGCGAGGCCAACGCGGCCGCGCTCGGCGCGTTCGAAGGCGGCGCGACGCAGGTATGGATCAACGATTCGCATGGCGGCTTTCGCAATCTGCTGCCCGACCTGTTCGATCCGCGCGTGCGCCTCGTGCTCGGCAAGCCGCGTACGCTCGGCATGATGGCGGGTCTCGAAGCCACGCCCGATGTGGTGTTCATGATCGGCTATCACGCGCGTGCGCAAAGCCGCGGCATTCTCGCGCACACCATTAACAGCGCGGCGTTCGCGCGCGTCACGCTCGACGGCGAGGAAACCGGCGAAGCGGGCCTGTATGGCCGGCTCGCCGAGGAACGCGGCGCACGTGTCGCGCTGCTCACCGGCGACGACGTATTCGGCGCCGAAACGCTGCCGGTGTTTCCCGGCGCGCGCTTCCTGTGCGTCAAGACCGCGCACGGCTATTCGAGCGGCGTGACTGAAACGCCCACAGCCGCCTGCGAGGCGATCCAGCTCGCGGCGCGCGAGACTATCGAGGGCGCGGCTTCGCTTGATCGGATGCCCAAGCTTTCACGCGCTGAGCATCGCTGTGAACTGCGCGCGCAGAGCAGCGCCTACGCCGATCTCTTCGGCCAGTGGCCTGCGCTCGAACGCATCGATGCCGTCACGCTCGCTTTCGATGCGCCCTGCATCGAACATGTGGTGCGCACATTAAATTGCCTTTCGGCAATGTCCTTCATGTTACGTTAAGCGCCTTAACGGATCGGGTGGTCTGTCGCTAGAATGGAGCCCGCCGTAGGACTGGCTACCCTTGACGCACATCGCAGGCGACCCTCATGCACGACGTGAAGCTCGAACACAACGACGACGAAACCCTCGATCCCGCCGCGCCCCAGGTCGCGGCGCGCGGCTCGCTGTTCATCGACGGTCATGACGCCGGCAGTTGGGAACAGCGGCGCGACGGCACGTGGGCCGCGCACGTGCGGCACCGCGACGGATGGATCGTCGAGCCGAGCCGGGACGCGCTGATCGGGCGGCTTGCCGGCGCGGCATGAGTCTGCCCGCGCAGCCATCGCACCATCCAAACAACATCGAAGCGGTTCAACTGACATGTATCTGTCGATCATCGCCGTGGGAATCGGCGGCGGCCTGGGGTCGCTGCTCAGGTGGGTCTTGAGCCTGCGTCTCAACGCCGTCTTTCCGAACCTGCCGCTCGGCACGTTCGCGGCCAACGTCATCGCGGGCTACATCATCGGCGTGGCAGTCGCGGTCTTCGCGCGCTTCCCCGATATCCCGGTGGAATGGCGGCTCTTCATCATCACCGGGCTGATGGGCGGACTTTCGACGTTCTCGTCGTTTTCCGCCGAAGTGGTCGCGCATCTTCAGCAAGGACGGCTCGGCTGGGCATTCACCGAGATCGCCCTGCACGTGGGCGCCTCGCTGCTCATGACCGCGCTCGGCATCGCGACGGTCGCCGTGGCCACCTGACACGACGCGTGTCAATACCGTCGCCGTCCTCTCACACGCATCAGGTCAAACGTTTGCGCGCCGCGTCTCCACGCCGGCCGCGCATGCAGCTGACGCAATGATTTTTTTACTCTTGAAAGCAGGAAGGTAAAGATATGGCAGGGTTCCCGCTCATCGAAGTCTGGCCCTATCAGCCGAGTGACCTATCGGCGGTGATCGAGCTGTTCCAGCATTCGATCCGCGAAACAGCCTCGGCCGATTACAACCAGGCGCAAATCGACGCATGGGTGCAAGTCGATCGCGACGAATGGGAACTCGCCCGCGCGAGCCGGCCGACCTGGGTGGCGCTGGTCGATGGCGACATCGCCGGATTCGCGGATCTGGAAAAGAACGGCCTGATCGACATGATGTTCGTCCATCCGAAATATCAGCGCCAAAGCGTCGGGACCTCGCTGCTCGCGCGGATCGAGGCCGAGGCCGACGAGTGCGGCATCACCTGCCTGCACACCTATTCCAGCATCACGGCGAAGCCGTTCTTCGAATATTGCGGCTTCACGATGCTGCTGGCGCGCGCCGTGGTCGTGCGCGATGAGCGCTTCATCCAGTACGTCATGGAAAAAGTGCTTTGACTGACTGAAAATGTATAGACAACATGCGGATTCCGCTTGCCGCAGGATTGGTGGAATCCCGCATGTCCTGTGTTTCGATCTTGTCGCGGGCTCGTGCTGCGTTTAGACTTGAGCCCAACTTGTATAGACAGGACGAATCATGATGATGCTCACGCCCGGCCAGTTGACCTTGCCACAATTGCGCCGCATCGCGCGCGGCTCGGACACGCTCCAGCTCGATCCCGCGAGCTTCGGCGCCATCGATGCCAGCGCGCGCGCCGTCGCGGCGATCGCCGCAAAGGGCGATCCGGCCTACGGCATCAATACGGGCTTCGGGCGGCTCGCCAACACGCATATCCCCGCCGATCAGCTCGAACTGCTGCAGAAGAATCTGGTGCTGTCGCATGCGGTGGGCGTCGGCGAGCCAATGTCGCGTCCCGTCGTGCGCCTCCTGATGGCGCTCAAGCTGTCGAGTCTCGGGCGCGGGCATTCGGGGATCCGCCGCGAGGTCATCGAGGCGCTCGTCACGCTGTTCAACGCCGACGTCCTGCCGGTCATTCCGGTGAAGGGCTCGGTCGGCGCATCGGGCGATCTCGCGCCGCTCGCGCATATGTCGACGGCCCTGCTCGGGCTCGGCGAAGTGACGATCCGCGGCGAGCGCGCCCAGGCCGCCGACGGTCTTGCGGCCGCCGGTCTCAAGCCATTGACGCTGCAGGCGAAGGAAGGCCTCGCGCTGCTCAACGGCACGCAGGCGTCGGCGGCGCTCGCGCTGCATAACCTGTTCGCGATCGAGGACCTGTTCCGCACCGGACTGGTCGCGGGCGCGCTGTCGGTGGATGCGGCGGCGGGTTCGGTCGTGCCGTTCGATGCGCGCATTCATGAACTGCGCGGGCATCGCGGGCAGATCGAGGCGGCGTCGGCGTATCGGACGCTGCTGAAGGGCTCGGGCATCAATCTGTCGCACGCGGACTGCGAGAAGGTGCAGGACCCGTACAGCCTGCGCTGCCAGCCGCAGGTGATGGGCGCGTGTCTCGACCAGATGCGGCATGCGGCCGAAGTGCTGCTGATCGAATCGAATGCGGTCTCGGACAATCCGCTGATCTTCCCCGACACCGGGGAAGTCCTCTCGGGCGGCAACTTTCACGCGGAGCCGGTCGCCTTCGCCGCCGACAATCTCGCGCTCGCCGCCGCTGAAATCGGCGCGCTGGCGGAACGTCGCATCGCGCTGCTGATCGACGCCACGCTCTCCGGGCTGCCGCCGTTCCTGGTCCGCGACGGCGGCGTCAACTCGGGCTTCATGATCGCGCACGTGACGGCGGCGGCGCTGGCGTCGGAGAACAAGACGCTGGCCCATCCGGCATCGGTCGATTCGCTGCCGACTTCCGCCAACCAGGAAGACCACGTCTCGATGGCTACCTTCGCCGCGCGCAAGCTCGGCGATATCGCCAGCAACACGGCCAACATCCTCGCCATCGAACTGCTGGCCGCGGCGCAGGGCGTCGATCTGCGCGCGCCGCATCGCACCAGCGCGCCATTGCTCGAAGTCATGGAGACCTTGCGCGCACACGTGCCGCATTACGATCTCGACCGTTATTTCGCGCCGGACATCGCGGCGATCGCCACGCTCGTGCAGCAGGGCGCGATTGCACGGCACAGCCCGTTTGCGTTCGCGTCGGAACAGGTGGCATGAGCACGCCTGCGTATCAGGAGATCAAGGACTACATTCTCCGGCGCATCCATGTGGGCGAGTGGCGCGAGGGCGATCAGGTGCCCTCCGAGAACGAGCTCGCGCGGGAGTTCAAGGTGGCGCGCATGACCGTCAACCGTGCGCTGCGCGAGCTGACCGCCGAGCAGGTTCTCACGCGCGTGCAAGGCGCGGGCACCTTCGTCGCGCAGCCGAAATATGCGTCGACGCTCGTGGAAATCCGCAGCATCTCGGACGAGATTGCCGCGCGCGGGCATGCGTATCGTGCGCAGGTGCTGCATCTGGGGGCGTCCATCGTCGACGAACAACTGGCCGCCGAGATGCAGCTTGCGCTCGGCAGTCCGGTGTTCCATTCGCGCGTGCTGCATCTTGAAAACGACGAGCCCGTGCAGCTCGAAGAACGTTACGTGAATCCCGTGCTTGCGCCGGAATATGCGCGTCAGGACTTTACGACGATCACGCCTAACCAGTACCTGATGAGCGCGGCGCCGTTGCAGCGCGTGGAGTATCGGATCGAGGCGTCGGTGCCGTCGGCGGAGATCCGGCTTGCGCTCGCGATGAAAGAGCACGCGCCTTGTTTGCTGCTGCACCGGCGCACCTGGTCGCGCGACGCAGTGGCGTCCGTGGCCAACCTCTGGCATCCCGGCGACCGCTATCAGTTCACCGGACACTTCTGAATTCATGATGATTCGTGCAGCTTCGCTCGTGCCGCAGCCGTGGAAGAACGGCGGCGGGATGACGCGCGAAATCGCGACGGGGCCGCAGGGCGCGTCGCTGGATGGGTTCGCGTGGCGTCTTTCGCTCGCGGATGTGGCGCTGGATGGCGCGTTCTCTTCGTTTGCGGGCGTCGATCGGGTGCTCGTGCTGCTCGATGGCGCAGGCATGCGGCTCGCGGAAGCGGGCGGTGCGATGCATGTGCTCGACCGGCCGCTGGCCATGGCGCGCTTTGCGGGCGAGACAGCGATTCAGGCGACGCTGATCGACGGTCCGACGCGCGATTTCAACGTGATGGTGCGTCGCGATCTCGCGCGCGCGACTGTCGAGGCCCGTCGGGGCACGCATGCGATCGAGTGTGGGCATGATGTGACGTTCGTCTTTTGCGTGAGCGGACAGATCGACATGGCGCTTGCCGATGGCGCTTGTCTCACGCTTCATTCAGGCGACACGATGCGGCTCGATCAACCGGCAGCGTGCATCGCGCAGGACGAGGCGGGGTGGCTGCATATCGGTATCGACTTGAATCGGGATCGCGCGAAGGCCAGTTGAAGCTGTCAGGAAGATGGCGATTGGCTGGCCTATGCGCAATGACGTTTTCGCGTCGTTGCCGCGGGATAGCGGGCAAGGCACGGCTTATTTCTTAAAAAACACATTGAAATCAATAAGATGGAGCGGGCCGGCACGACTTGGGCTGCCGTCGGCGTTCTAACCTGAAGAAACGCATTATTGCAATAAGAACAAATAAGTTTCGTTGAAATCGGGGTTTCCCCTAGGTTGCATGCCTCCTACACTGTCTTCAAGCGAAACAAATCTGAAACGACTTAATTAGCTTCCGATTCGGTTTCGATTTCAAAACAAGACAATCTGGAGGTTCATCATGATCAAGGCATTCGTTCCCGCGCTCGTCATCGCCACTGCTCTTGCTGCTCCGAGCTTCGCGTTTGCACAAAGCAATGCGCCGGTGACCCGCGCTCAAGTCCGCGCCGAACTGGTTCAACTGGAAAAGGCCGGCTACAACCCGTCGCAAGACCGCGTGAACTATCCGCAGCAACTGCAAGCAGCACAAGCCCGCGTGAACGCCGAAGACGGCCAGACGGCTTATGGCGCTTCGACCGCAGGTACCTCGCAGTCGGGTGCTGCGAACGGTGCAGCGCGCGCCAATGTGTCGATGTCGGATCGCAACTCGGTCTACTTCGGTCACTGATTCGACCCGGCGGATGCGCCGGGACAGCAGCGTTGAAGAGCAGGTGCAGTTGATGTAGCAACTGAGGTGGCAGTTGAAGGTGAAGAAGCAGTTGACGTTGTAGTTGCAGTCTCAGAAACCAAGAGCAGTGGCATTACCAGCAGTATTTGCGAGAAATGCAGTAGGCAGTGAAGCATTACCGCTGCAAGCAGTAAGCATCACGCAGTACCGGAACGCCGGCCGCTACAGAGCGACCGGCGTTTTTTTTATTTCTCGACTGCGTCTGCATTGCCAGGCGACACCGCGCCGCATGCGCGAATCACGAGCCTGACCACTTCCTCCGTCTGCGCATCGAAGGCCTTGCGCGTCAGCGCACGTTTGCCCTTGAGCGCGCGGATCTGTGCATCGAAGTCGGCGTAATGCTGGGTAATCGCCCAGATCATGAACATGAAGGTATCCGCCTCGACCGGCGCGAGCAGGCCGCGCGCGACCCAGCCGTCGATCACCTTCACGCGCGTGTCGAGCCAAGGCTTCACGCGCTCGTTGAGAATGTCCTGCATGTGATGGGCGCCGTGGATGATCTCGCTCGCCCACACCTTCGAGCCGAGCGGCCTGCGTCGCGACAGCTCCATCTTCGCGCGGACATAGCCGCCAATCGCTTCCACCGGATCATCGCTGCATTCGAACGTGTCCGCCGCGCGATGCCAGTCTTCGAACAGGTCTTCGAGCACCCGGCGGTACAGCGCCAGCTTGGTCGGAAAGTAGTAATGCAGGTTGGCCTTGGGCAGGCCGGCGCGCTCGGCGATCATCGCGGTGCTCGCGCCTTCGAGTCCCTTTTCCGCAAATACCTCTTCCGCGCAGGCCAGCAACTGCGCCTCGTTGCTCTCGCGGATCTGCGCCTTGCGCCGCCGCAAGGGGGGCGTCTCGGCCTCGCTTCCGGTGATGCCGTGTGCCGCGTCGTCGTGTCTCATCGTCGATTGTCGAGCTCGTGTGTGCCGCATCGTGCCTCAATTGCGCCGTTCATGCACGCCGCGCTGCATCGCGACGAAAGCGCCGCCTGAGCCATGCCACATCGATGCTGCACAGCAATGGCATGCAAATCGCTTGGTACGCCTGCGCACGAAAGACGTTGATTTGCTTATTTTAATCGGCTACAACCTGTCCAACCGGACAGGATTCGACAAGTGCTCCGATCGAAAAGAAGCACACCGCTTGCAGCATGCATCGCAGAACAGACTTGTGCACCGCCACTGTGCGGCATGCACGAGCGCGGTTCCCACAGACGAAGGCCGATAGTAAGGAGCGCGCCGCATGAACGCTGTCACGGATTCACTTCGAGAGGCTGGTCTCGACACATCCATCAAGGTCAACGGCGAGAGACTGTGGAACAGTCTCATGACGATGGCGAAGATCGGCGCCACGCCCAAAGGCGGCGTGTGCCGCCTGGCGCTGACCGACCTCGACCGGGAAGGCCGCGATCTCATCGTTTCCTGGGCGAAGGAAGCGGGCTGCACGGTGAGGGTCGATCAGATGGGCAACGTGTTCATGCGGCGCGCCGGCCGCAACCTCGACGCCTTGCCCGTGATGACCGGCTCACACGCCGATTCGCAGCCCACCGGCGGCCGCTTTGACGGCATCTATGGCGTGCTCGGCGGACTGGAAGTGATCCGCTCGCTGAACGATCGCGGCATCGAGACCGAACATCCGATCGAAGTCGTCATCTGGACCAACGAGGAAGGCTCGCGCTTCGCCCCGGCGATGGTGGCGTCCGGCGTCTTCGCAGGCGCCTTCACGCTCGACTATGGCCTGTCGCGCAAGGACACCGACGGCAAGACGATCGGCGAGGAACTGAAGCGCATTGGCTATGCGGGCGATCAGCCATGCGGCGGGCGCAAGCTGCATGCGGCATTCGAACTGCACATCGAGCAGGGACCGATACTCGAAGCCGAAAACAAGACGATCGGCGTCGTGACCGATGCGCAGGGTCAGCGCTGGTATGAGATCACGCTGACGGGTCAGGAAGCGCACGCGGGCCCCACGCCGATGCCGCGCCGCAAGGACGCCTTGCTCGGCGCCGCGCGCGTGGTGGATCTGGTGAACCGCATCGGCCTCGACCATGCGCCGCTTGCCTGCGCGACGGTCGGCATGCTGCAGGTGCATCCGAATTCACGCAATGTGATCCCGGGTCGCGTGTTCTTCACGGTGGACTTCCGTCATCCCGACGACGCCGTGCTCGCCCGCATGGATGCGGCGCTGCGCGAAGGCGTCGAGCGCATTGCAGGCGAGATCGGCTTGCAGACCGAACTCGAGCAGATCTTCTACTACGAGCCCGTCAAGTTCGATGCCGCGTGTGTCGCGTCCGTCCGCGCGGCGGCGCAGCGCTTCGGCTATTCGCATCGCGACATGGTGTCGGGCGCGGGCCACGACGCGTGCTATCTCGCGCGGGTCGCACCGACATCGATGGTGTTCGTGCCGTGCGTGGACGGCATCAGTCATAACGAAATCGAAGACGCGACGCAGGAGTGGATCGAGTCGGGCGCCAACGTGCTCCTGCACGCGATGCTCGAACGCGCGTCGGAACCCGCCTCTTAAGCAACGCTTTTGTCATCGCAAATCAATCCGTCCGCGACCCCAAACGCGGACGGAAGGCATCGTCACGCCTTCATCGAGGAACGTGTATGACCATGAAAACCATCGGCGACATTGCGACCGGACGCCTTGCACCGGAACAGCTCGCCTGCGAATTCGCGGATGTCGCGCCCTTGCTCGACGCCACCGCCGCGGCCGCTGCGGCGAGCCGCTGCTTTTACTGCTACGACGCGCCGTGCATCCAGGCCTGTCCCACGCAAATCGACATTCCCGGCTTCATTCGCAAGATCGGCAACGGCAACCTGAAGGGCGCCGCTGTGGACATTCTCTCCGCCAATCCGCTCGGCGGCATGTGTGCGCGCGTCTGCCCGACGGAGATTCTTTGCGAAGGTAGTTGCGTACGCAATCATCCGGGCGACCAGCCGGTGGCGATCGGCGCATTGCAGCGTCACGCCACCGACCGCGCAATGGCCCGGGGCGAGCCCTTGTTCGCGCGCGCGCCGGAGACGGGCCGGCGCGTGGCGGTCGTCGGCGCGGGTCCGGCGGGGCTCGCGTGCGCGTACCGGCTCGCGCTGGCGGGTCATCGCGCGGTGATCTTCGATGCGCGCGACAAACCGGGCGGCCTCAACGAATACGGCATCGCGGCGTACAAGACGGTCGAAGACTATGCGCAACGCGAGATCGAATGGCTGCATTCGATTGGCGGCATCGAGATCAGGACGGGCATGGCGCTCGGCCGCGATGTCACGCTCGACGAACTGCGCACGCAATACGACGCGGTGTTCATCGGCTTCGGGCTGGCGGGCGTGCGTGAGCTGGCGCTCGAAGGCGAGACGCTCGGCGGCGTGATGAACGCGGTGGATTTCATCGAGCAGGTGCGTCAGGCCGATGAACTCGCGAGCGTGCCGGTGGGGCGGCGTGTCGTTGTGATCGGCGGCGGCAATACGGCCGTGGATGCCTGCGTGCAGAGCCGCAAGCTCGGCGCGACCAGCGTGACGATGGCTTACCGGCGCGGCGTCGACAACATGAGCGCAACGTGGGCGGAGCGCGAGTTCGCGCAAACCAACGGCGTCACGATCGTCACGCATGCGAAGCCCGTACGGCTGCTCGGCATGGACGGCCAGGTGAGCGGCGTGGAGTTCGAGCGCGACGCGGAGCGCTTCGTGATCGAGGCCGACATGGTGCTGAAGGCGATCGGTCAGACGCTCGTGCCGGTGGGCGTTGCGCGCGAACTGCTGACGCTGGATGGCGGACGCATCGTCACGGACGAGAACCGTCAGACGACCCTCGCGAAAGTCTGGGCGGGCGGCGACTGCGCGACCCATGAAGGACTCGATCTCACCGTGCAGGCCGTGCAGGACGGCAAGATCGCGGCGGCGTCCATCGATGCATCGTTCGAACTGACCGCCATCAAGGCTGCGTGAATCCCTGCGTGAATCCCTGGAAGGAATCCAACGAACATGGCTGACCTGACTTGCAACATCGCCGGCATCACTTCGCCGAATCCCTTCTGGCTGGCCTCCGCGCCGCCCACCGACAAGGCCTATAACGTCAACCGCGCCTTCGAGGCGGGCTGGGGCGGCGTGGTCTGGAAGACGCTGGGACTGGACCCGCACGTCGTCAACGTGAGTTCGCGCTACGGCGCGGTGCAATGGAACGGCCAGCGTATCGCGGGGCTGAACAACATCGAGCTGATTACCGACCGGCCGCTCGACATCAACCTGCGCGAGATCGAACAGGTGAAGCGCGACTGGCCCGATCGCGCGCTGATCGTGTCGCTGATGGTGCCGTGCAACGAACGCGACTGGAAGTGGATCCTGACGCAGGTCGAGGACACGGGCGCCAATGCGGTCGAACTGAACTTCGGCTGTCCGCACGGCATGAGCGAGCGCGGCATGGGCGCGGCTGTGGGACAGGTGCCCGAATATGTGGAGATGGTCACGCGCTGGGTGAAGGAGGGCACGAAGCTGCCGTGCCTCGTCAAGCTGACGCCCAACATCAGCGACATCCGCATGGGCTCGCGCGCCGCGTTCAAGGGCGGCGCGGACGGCGTGTCGCTGATCAACACGATCAACTCGATCGTGGCCGTCGATCTCGACGAGATGGCGCCGATGCCCACCGTCGATGGCCGCGGCACGCACGGCGGCTACTGCGGCCCGGCCGTGAAGCCGATCGCGCTGAACATGGTCGCGGAAATCGCACGGGATCCGGAGACGCCGAACCTGCCGATCTCGGGCATCGGCGGTATCTCGTCGTGGCGCGACGCGGCCGAGTTCATGGTGCTGGGCGCGGGCAGCGTGCAGGTCTGCACGGCGGCGATGCACTACGGCTTTCGCATCGTCAGCGATCTCGCGGATGGCCTCTCGAACTGGATGGACGAAAAAGGCTATGCGACGCTCGACGACATTCGCGGCCGCGCCGTGCCCAACGTCACCGACTGGAAATACCTCAACCTCAAGTACGACATCAAGGCGCGCATCGATCAGGACAAGTGCATTCAGTGCGGGCTGTGTCATATCGCGTGCGAGGACACATCGCATCAGGCCATTCTTGCGCAGAAGGACGGCAAGCGTCATTTCGAAGTGGTCGATGCGGAATGTGTCGGCTGCAACCTGTGCATGCATGTGTGCCCGGTCGAGCAGTGCATCACGATGGAACGCGTCGATGCCGGCGAGTACGCGAACTGGACCACGCACCCGAACAATCCGGCGCGCGTGACCGACGAAGAGTCCGTGAAGGCAGCTTGAGCGAGGCTTAGCGTTCCGCATCCATCGTTTCCTGGACACATCAACCGGAGTGCATCCGATGAAGCAGACAGCGCACGACGTCGAGGCCAGCAGCCTGTACAACGACGATCTCGCGCCCACCGGCCCCGCGCAGCGAACCTGGAAGTGGTATCACTTCGCGGCGCTGTGGGTCGGCATGGTGATGAACATCGCGTCGTACATGCTCGCGGCAGGTCTCACGGAGCAGGGCATGTCGCCGTGGCAGGCGGTGCTGACCGTGCTGCTCGGCAACCTGATCGTGCTCGCGCCGATGCTGTTGATCGGCCATGCGGGCGCGAAGCACGGCATTCCTTATGCGGTGCTCGTGCGTTCGTCGTTCGGCACGCAGGGCGCGAAGCTGCCCGCTCTGCTGCGGGCGGTGGTCGCGTGCGGCTGGTACGGCATCCAGACCTGGCTGGGCGGCAGCGCGATCTACACGCTGTTGAACATCCTCACCGGCAACGCGCTGCACGGCGCCGCGCTGCCGCTCATCGACATCTCGCTCGGACAGCTGGCGTGCTTCCTCGTGTTCTGGGCCTTGCAGCTGTACTTCATCTGGCATGGCACGGATTCGATCCGCTGGCTCGAAAGCTGGTCGGCGCCGATCAAGGTCGTGATGTGCATCGCGCTCGTGTGGTGGGCGACTTCGAAGGCGGGCGGACTGGGTTCGATGCTGTCGGCGCCGTCGCAGTTCGCGGCGGGCGGCAAGAAGGAAGGGTTGTTCTGGGCGACCTTCTGGCCGGGACTCACGGCGATGGTCGGCTTCTGGGCGACGCTCGCGCTCAACATTCCCGACTTCACGCGTTTCGCCCGCACGCAGCGTGATCAGGTGATCGGCCAGTCGATCGGACTGCCCGTGCCGATGGCCTTGCTCTCCGTGATCTCGGTGGTCGTGACCTCGGCGACGGTCGTGATCTACGGCCACGCCATCTGGGACCCGATTGACCTGACGAGCCGCATGACGGGCATCGGCGTGGGTGTCGCGCTGCTGATTCTCACGCTCGATACCATGTGCTGCAATCTCGCGGCCAATCTCGTCGGACCGGCCTATGACTTTTCGAGCCTGTGGCCGAAGGGCATTTCGTACCGGGCGGGCGGCATGATCACGGCGACCATCGCCATCGTGATGATGCCGTGGAAGATCCTCGCGACCACGCAGGGCTATATTTTCACCTGGCTGGTCGGCTATTCGGCCTTGCTCGGACCGGTGGCGGGCATCCTGATGGTCGACTATTTCCTGATTCGCGGCACGCGGCTCGATCAGCGCGAACTCTTCGACGAGCACGGCCAGTACTCGTATAGCAACGGCTGGAACGTGGCCGCCGTGGTTGCGTTGCTGGTCGGCGTGCTGCCCAACTTGCCGGGCTTCCTGCACACCGCGTTTCCAGCCTCGTTCCCGGGTGTACCGGCTTTCTTCAATACGCTCTACACGTATGCGTGGTTCGTGGGCCTCGTGCTGGCGGCGCTGGTCTATGGATCGTGGATGAAACTGCGCGGCTCGCCGCGCGCCGGCGTACTCAGCGCCTGAACGGCTCATTATCGGATTGCTTTCTGGAGGACGACTCATGCCTATCCTGATTCGCGGCGGTACCATCATCGATGCGGACCGCACCTGGCGCGCCGACGTGCTGTGCGCGGACCGGCAGGCCGGCGGCGCGATACTCGCCATCGGCACGGATCTCGACGCGCCCGCCGGCACGCAGACGGTCGATGCGGGCGGGCAGTACGTGATGCCCGGCGGCATCGATCCGCATACGCACATGGAACTGCCCTTCATGGGCACGACCGCCAGCGACGACTTCTACACCGGCACGGCGGCGGGTTTGTCGGGCGGCACGACGAGCATCATCGACTTCGTGATTCCGAGCCCGAAACAGCCGCTGATGGACGCGTTCAAGGAGTGGCGCGGCTGGGCCGAGAAGGCGTCGGCGGATTATGGCTTTCACGTCGCGGTGACGTGGTGGGACGAGTCCGTGCACCGCGACATGGGTTTGCTCGTGCAGGAACATGGGGTGTCGAGCTTCAAGCATTTCATGGCGTACAAGAACGCCATCATGGCCGACGACGAAGTGCTGGTGAACAGCTTCACGCGCTCGCTCGAACTCGGCGCGTTGCCGACGGTGCATGCCGAGAACGGCGAACTCGTATTCCAGCTGCAGAAGCAGTTGCTGGCCAAGGGCTTTCGCGGACCGGAGGCGCATCCGCTGTCGCGTCCGCCGGAAGTGGAGGGTGAGGCCGCCAACCGCGCGATCCGCATTGCGCAGGTGCTCGGCGTGCCGCTGTACATCGTGCATGTGTCGGCGAAGGATGCCGTCGAGGTCATCGCTAAGGCGCGCAACGACGGCCTGCGCGTGTTTGGCGAGGTGCTGCCGGGACATCTGGTGATCGATGAATCCGTTTATCGCGATCCGGACTGGACGCGTGCCGCCGCGCACGTGATGAGCCCGCCGTTCCGGTCGGCCGAACATCGCGAGGCCTTGTGGCGCGGCTTGCAATCGGGCCAATTGCACACCACGGCGACGGATCATTGCGTGTTCTGCGCGTCGCAGAAGGCGATGGGCCGCGAGGACTTCACGCGCATTCCAAACGGCTGCGGCGGCGTGGAAGACCGGATGTCGGTGCTGTGGCACCACGGCGTCAACATGGGCCGCCTGACGCCGAACGAATTCGTGCGCGTGACCTCGACCAATGCGGCGCAGATCTTCAATCTGTATCCGCGCAAGGGCGCGGTGCAGGTGGGGGCGGACGCGGATCTGGTCGTCTGGGATCCAAACGCGACGCGCACCATCTCCGTGAAGACGCATCATCAGAACGTGGACTTCAATGTCTTCGAGGGGATGACGGTGCAGGGCGTCGCGACCAGCACGCTTTCGCGGGGCGCGCTTGTCTGGACGGACGGCGAGTTGCGCGCGGAGCGCGGCGCGGGGCAGTATCTGAAGCGTCCGCCGAATGGGTCTTACTTCGAGGCGGCTCGGGTGGCGAACCGGTTGAAGGAGCCGCATCCGGTGGAGCGGGTCTGAGGCAGCCGCTGCGTGGCGTGGCTGTTTTTGCAGATGCGGTTTCACGCTCTTTCACGCGCTCGCAAGCATAATCCGGCAGGCTGGTGACTTTCTCACACTGCCGGATCATGCCGATGAAGATTGTTCAGGGAATGGGGCGCCTTGTGGCGCTGTGCGGCGTCGCAGTTGCGCTCGCGTTGCCGCTCGCATGCGTGGCGAACCCGAACGCATTGTGGGACATCGTCCACGATTATTGCGAGCCGGCCGCCGAAGGCGCGCCGGTGAAGCAGAAGTGCGCAGACGTAAATCTGCCGGAAGGTTATGCGGTGCTGAAGGATCTTGTGGGCGTCGCGCAATATCTGCTGATTCCGACGGCGCGCGTCTCCGGTATCGAAAGTCCCGCGCTGCTGGCACCGGATTCACCCAATTACTTTCGCGATGCCTGGAACGCGCGCGGGTACGTCGACCGCAAGCTGCATCGCACCTTGCCGCGCGATGAAGTGTCGCTTGCGATCAACTCCGCGAGCGGGCGCACGCAGAATCAATTGCATATCCATATCGATTGCCTCGCCGCCGATGTCGCGCAAACGCTGCGTGAGGTCGGGCCGCGTATTGGCACGGAATGGGCGCCGCTGCCGGTGCGGTTCCGTGGGCACGTCTACAGCGCGATGCGCATCGACGACGCTGATTTGTCGCACACGGATCCGTTCAAGCTGCTCGCGCCGTATGCCGCGCAACGCGGACAGACGATGGGCCAGCAGACGCTGCTGCTGGTGGGCGCGGTGCGCGGCGACGGGACGGCTGCTTTCTATCTGCTCAACGATCATGTGCAGGCGGGCGACTGGGCTTCGTCGGAGGAGCTTCAGGATCACACGTGCTCGCTGGCCGATCGGTCTATAGAGAAACCCTGAGGGTTGCAGAAGAATGAAGTGACGCGGGATCTCGCGAGGATTCGTATCAGGCGGTTGCGAATTCGGAGATTTCGCGGGTTGTTACTTCATCTTCCGGGAACCACAATGAATGCATTCGGATATCACGTTTGACCCGTTGAAGGACGCGATCAACTGTACCGTAACCTGGCTAAAAGAAAGAGTAATGGAACAGAAACGAACACCCAAAGTTTTCATCTATCCCACGGACGAAGAAGACGAAGCAATCAACCGCGGCATAGCGTTGGACCCGGACACCTGGGAGTTGACCGACAAAGTTTTCAAGCGCCTCAAGCCCTACGCCATTTATGAGGAGGAGCGCCGGAGGGCTGGTCAGCGGTAGTGACGTGGGTTACCGTGACCGCGCCGCACTCTATCGTCTTCAAAGCGTTGTTTGCGGCGCGTGAAATAACGCGATCAAATCCTGGAAGCCTGTCCGCAGGCGTGTGCTTCGCATGGTTTGCGCGGAAGATTCAAGTCGCGGCGCGTGATCGGTCTGCGCCGGGCAAACGCTAGAAGGATCGAAAAGTATGCGAAGGAAGCTTAGCGAAATCATCCGCCCAACGCCCGAGGAAAACGAGGAAATCAACCGAGGCATAGGATTAGACCCGGACACCTGGGAACTGACCGACGAAGAGCTCAAACAACTCAAGCCCTACGCCATCTATGAGGAGGAACGCCGAAAGGCAGGTGACCGATAGCGCGATGCATAGCCGCAACCCCGCCGCACGTCACTAGCCCTTGGGCCATCACGTGCGGCGCGCGACCCATCAATCAAACCCTTGAAACACGGCATCGTCCGGGCCAATAGAAACAGGCGACTTCCACGCGGCATCGCGCATCGAATGACGCACCTGATGTTCGACGCCCAGCAGCACCGCGAAAATCGCCATGCGCACCGCAATGCCGTTATCGGTCTGCCGGAAGATCGCGAGGCGCGAGTCGTGGTTCAGGTCCGTCGCGAGATCATTCGCGCCCGGCCGGCTGTCGCGCGGCAGCGGATGCATGATGAGCGTGTCGCGGCCGCATACCGCATCGACGAGTGCCTGATTGATCTGGAAGTCGGGCGTATAGCCTTCGATGGACTCATCGGCGAATCGCTCTTTTTGAATGCGCGTTGCATACACCACGTCCGCGCCAGCCAGCCCGGCGCGCAAATCGCTGGTCTGTTCGATCACATGATCGTTGCGTGCAAGACGGTCGATGATATGCGCCGGCATCTCCAGCGATCCCGGCGAGACGAGCGTGAATTTGAGCCCCTTGTAGAGCGAGAGCAGCTTGGCGAGGGAATGCACGGTGCGGCCGTACTTGAGATCGCCGACCATCGCGATATGCGCGCCATCGACTATCTTGCCGAGCCGCGAGAACTCGCGCTGGATCGTATAGAGATCGAGCAGCGCCTGGCTCGGATGTTCTCCCGGTCCGTCGCCGGCGTTGATGACGGGAATGTTCGTCGCGCGCGCGAACTCGGCGACTGAGCCCTGTTCCGGATGCCGCACGACAATCGCGTCCGCGTAACCGCTGATCACGCGGCTCGTATCGTAGATCGATTCGCCCTTGGCCATCGACGAAAACGTGAAGCCCGTGGTATCGCAGACCGAGCCGCCCAGCCGCGCGAACGCCGCGCCGAAACTCACGCGCGTACGCGTGCTGGCCTCGAAAAACAGATTGGCCAGCACCGCACCTTCGAGAACCCGCGTGATCTTTTTGCGACGCGCGATGGGCTGCATCATGTCGGCCGTGCGGAACAGCGCCTCGGCCGATTCGCGCGAGAACTGGTCGATGGACAGCAATTGCGGCCGTCCCTCGAACTCGATGTCCGAATGTGCGCTTTGCGTATATTCGCCGTTCTGCGGCATGCTGCTGAGAATCTCGGCGACGTAGCGTGCCGCGATTTCCGGCATCGCGCGGGATTCCGGCGACTCGTCCGGCAGGAGCCAGGTGTCCAGCGCGCGCCGCGTCACGCCAATGCGTCCGGCAAAAGCATCGCGGGTCATGTTCAGACGGCGCATGGCGTCGCGAAGAATGGTCTGCTGCTGAAGATGGGACATGGCGCTGCTCCAAAATATACGCGGTGCGTATAGTAGATCACTCGCCAATCAGATGCAACACCAGTTCGCGCTGATGCTCCGCCGTGCGGTGCTCGAAGACATAGATGCCTTGCCACGTGCCCAGGACCATGCGTCCGGCCTCGACGGGAATCGAAAGCTGCACGGTCGTCAGCGCCGTGCGCAGATGCGCCGGCATGTCGTCGGGGCCCTCGGCGTCATGCACGTAGCGGCCGGGCGCCTCGGGAGCAACGGTTTCGAAATAGCGCTCCAGATCCACGCGCACGTCCGGATCGGCGTTTTCCTGGATCAGCAGCGAAGCCGACGTATGCCGGCAGAACAGTGTCAGCAAGCCGGTGCGGATGTCCTGAAGGTCGATCCAGCGGTCGATATCGCGGGTGACTTCGTGCAGGCCACGCGAGCCTGTCGCGACCGTCAGATGGTGCAGTGCCTGTTTCATGTCGGTCTCGGTGCGAAAAGTGCGTCGGGATGTTCAGTGTATCGGCTTGAACGCGAGCGGTTCGTGCCGGGGCAATGAACTATGCTGTTCGAATCCCGGCTCGATGAAGGGCGTCACGATGTGCGCAGCGCTCCCCAGCTCAAGAACGCTCCCGCGCGTACGCACGGTGCTGGCCGTCGCGCTGATCGTGTCCACGTTCGCCCACGCCGACGAAGCCCGTGAAAACCGCGGCCACGATCCTTTCATTCAGGTGTCGAGCGCGCTGCCCGGTTGCATCGCACCGCCTGGACCGTTCGAGACCGAGCAGGAGTGGCTGGACGAGGCGCACTACCGCATCGAGCGCGGCAATAGCTGCTGGCTCGCGGGCCGTTGCCGTCTCTCGAACAGCTACGACTACGACCAGGAGATCGCGGCGAGTGTGACGCGGCGCCTCAACGCGCTGAATGCGTCGTTCCAGTGGCGCGAGAAGACCACGCTGTGGCTGACCATCCAGCGTCGCTTCATTTACGTCGATGGCTGCGTCCCGCGCGATTTCGACAAAAGCCGTTTTATCTCGGCACTCGGCGAGACGGCCGATGTCGACAAGGTCATCGACCGGATCACGGTTCGGCAGTGAACGCGCGGCGCATCCGTTTGCTCTAAGCTTGAAGCGAAGACAACACGGCAGCATGAGGAGGACCGCAGCGGCGTGCGCGCTGGC
Source organism: Caballeronia sp. LZ033 (assembly GCF_031451265.1). Lineage (NCBI taxonomy): Bacteria > Pseudomonadati > Pseudomonadota > Betaproteobacteria > Burkholderiales > Burkholderiaceae > Caballeronia > Caballeronia sp. LZ033. The sequence continues at coordinate 404,929 of NZ_JARUXQ010000004.1, forward strand.
GGTGTCAGCCCATGACGAAGAAACTCGTTGACTGCATGCGGACCTGCGTCCGGCTGTGGCTGGTCGCGCTGGTTGCGTTGGTCGTGACGGCGTCCGCACACGCGGCGCCGGCGCCGGTCGTCGTGATTCCGCTGAAGGGGGCCATCGGCCCGGCGAGCGCCGATTTCGTCGTGCGCGCGCTGGCTCGTGCCGCCGCCGGGCATGCACAGCTCGCGGTGCTGCAACTGGACACGCCCGGCGGCCTCGACCTGTCGATGCGCTCGATCATCCAGGCCATGCTCGCGTCGCCGGTGCCGGTGGCCGTGTTCATCGCACCGAGCGGCGCACGCGCCGCGAGCGCCGGCACCTACATCGCCTATGCCAGCCATATCGCGGCGATGGCGCCCGGCACGACGCTCGGCGCGGCGTCGCCGGTGCAGCTCGGCATCGGCGGCACGGGAGGCGAGCCGTCGCGCGCGGGCAAGGAAGCATCGGCAACCGATTCCAAAACAGATTCCCAATCGACGGAAACCCGCAAGCAAATGCAGGACGCCGCTGCCTATATTCGCGGCCTCGCCCAGCTGCGCGGGCGCAATGCGCAATGGGCCGAACGCGCCGTGCGCGAGGCCGTGGCGCTCTCGGCGGACGAGGCGCTCGCCCAGCACGTGGTCGACCTGAACGCCGCCGATATCCCCGATCTGCTCACGAAGCTCGACGGCCGCCACGTTCGAACCGTCGCCGGAGAACATGTGCTCGCCACACGCGGCGCGTCCGTCGAGACGCTGGAACCGGACTGGCGCAGCCGCTTTCTCGCGACCATCACGGACCCGAGCGTCGCGCTCATTCTGATGATGATCGGCCTCTACGGCCTGTTCTTCGAATTCGCCAATCCGGGCATGGTGCTGCCGGGCGTTGCGGGCGCGATCTGTCTGCTCATCGGACTGTTTGCGCTGCAACTCCTGCCGGTCAGCTATGTCGGACTGGGACTCGTCGTGTTCGGCCTCGGCTGCCTGATCGCCGAGATGTTCCTGCCGACCTTCGGCGCGCTCGGGATCGGCGGCATTGTCGCGTTTGCCATCGGCGCGCTGATGCTGATCGATACCGACGTGCCCGGCTTCGGCATTCCGTTGGGTCTCGTGATCGGCCTTGCGCTCTTTACGGCGTTGTTCGTGTTCGTCGTGGGCGGCGTCGCGTTGAAAGCGCGCAGGCGGCCGGTCGTGAGCGGCGCGGAGGCGATGACCGGCAGCATCGGCGTGATGCTGCCGAGCGACGGCGCAGCGCCCGGCAGCGGCTGGGCGCGCGTACACGGCGAGCGCTGGCGCGTGCGCACCGGCGACGCGCAGGCGCTGCCGGCCGAAGGCGCGCGCGTACGCGTGATCTCACGCCAGGGACTGACGCTGACGGTCGAAGCGCTTGAAGCGCACGAAGCGATCAAAGCGCACGAAGCGATCAAAGCCGGTCATCCATGAACACCTTTACAGCGAGGCTCGCGAAATGGGGCTTACCTTCGGTTTCAGCGGCATTCTGATTGCCCTTGTCGTCTTTATCCTGGCGTCGGCGGTGCGCATCTTCCGCGAGTACGAGCGCGGCGTCGTCTTCATGCTCGGGCGCTTCTGGAAGGTCAAGGGGCCGGGCCTCGTGCTGATCATTCCCGTGGTGCAGCAGGTCGTGCGCATGGACTTGCGCACCGTGGTGTTCGACGTGCCGCCGCAGGACGTCATCACGCGCGACAACGTCTCCGTGAAGGTGAATGCGGTGGTGTACTTCCGGGTCGTCGATCCGGAGAAGGCAGTGATCCAGGTTGCGCGCTTTCTTGACGCAACGAGTCAACTCGCGCAAACCACGTTGCGCGCGATTCTCGGCAAGCACGAACTGGATGAACTGCTGTCCGAGCGCGAGCGTCTCAATGCCGACATCCAGCGCGTGCTCGATTCGCAGACCGACGCGTGGGGCATCAAGGTATCGAACGTGGAGATCAAGGACGTCGACATCAACGAGACGATGATCCGCGCGATCGCCCGGCAGGCCGAGGCCGAACGCGAGCGCCGCGCGAAGATCATCCATGCGGAAGGCGAACTGCAGGCCTCCGAGAAGCTGTTGCAGGCGGCGCAGATGCTCGCGCAGGCGCCGCAGGCGATGCAACTGCGTTATCTCCAGACACTGACGACGATCGCCGGCGACAAGAATTCGACGATCGTCTTTCCGGTGCCGGTCGATCTCGTCAGCGCGATCGTCGACCGCTTCACCGGCAAGAACAACGCGCCCTGAGCCGCTTCAGACCAGCTTCGGGAAGTCGAGCGTCGTGTCGTTCACGCGGTTCACGAGGTTCGTGAAGTTGATGACGCTCATCGCGAACAGCGCGTCGATCACTTGCGCTTCCGAGTAACCCGCCGCGCGCACTTCGTCGAGACGCGCCGCATCCACCGTGCCGCTGCTGCTGACGAGGTGCCGCACGAAGCGCACCAAAGCGTCACGCTTCGCGTTGCCGGTGGCTTCGCCCGCGCGGATCTGCTGGGTTTCCTGCTGCGTGAGACCGACCATCTTGCCGACCACCGTATGCGCGGCGGCACAGTAGTCACAGCCGACGAGTTCGCTGACAGCGAGCTTGATCGCTTCCACATCGGCCTTTTCGAGGCTGCTCTTCGCGAGGATCGCGTCGCCGTTGAGCGTGGCGCCGAGCGCGGCCGGGCTGTGCGTGCCGATGGTTGCATAGGCATTCGGCACACGGCCCATGGCCTTCTTGATGCCGGCGAACAGGTCGGCGGTGACGCCCGTGGCTTCGTTGACGTTGACTTGGGAAAGACGTGACATGGTGAGCTCCTGGGTTCGTTGACAAGCCATCTGGATGGCGTGAGTGAACTTTAGGCGCGCGCCGTCGCTGCGTGAATGTCCGATCGACTCGTAAAACCGCGCGATCGTCTCAAGCGTCGGAAGAGCGTCCCGGCTTGCTTCATGCCATGATCGGGGCTTCGCCTCTGCATCGACGAAACCGCAATGGATTATCTGACGAGCCTGAAAGTGTTCTGCTCGGTGGTCGAAGCGAAGAGCTTCGCGCGCGCCGCCGACATCCTGGGCTTGTCGCCGCCCGTGGTCTCGCGCGCCATCGCGGGGCTGGAAGAGCGGCTCGGCAGCCGCCTGTTCAACCGCACCACGCGGCAGATCTCGCTGACCGAGACGGCCGAGCGCTTCTATGCCGATTGCTCGCGCCTGCTCGACGAACTCCAGGCCATGGAAGAACGCGCGTCGCACCGCGCCAGCGAGGCGACAGGCCTGTTGCGGCTGGTCGCGCATACCACGGTGATGACGAGCCGCTATACGCCGCTCGTCGCCAGCTTCAGGCGCGCGCATCCGCACGTGCGCCTCGACGTGACGCTGACCGAGCGGCCCGTCGATCTCGTCGGCGAAGGCTACGATCTGGCCATCGTGCTGCCGTTCATGCTCTCCACGGACACGGCGGTCACGCGCCTGCTCGAAACCATCCCGCTGGTGCTGGTCGCGAGTCCCGCGTATCTCGCGCGGCATCCCGCGCCGCGCCATCCGTCCGAACTGACGGATCACGAATTCGTGCCGATGTCCCCGTCGATCCGCAAGCCCGCGCTGACCTTCCGCATCGGCGGCGAGGAGCTGCGGGTGCCGCTCGGTCACGGCGTGACGTCGAACAGCGCGGTGTTCAACCGCGAGATGGTGCTGCAGGGCTTCGGCATCGGCGTGCTGCCGACGGCGCTCGTCGACCGCGACGTGGCCGAAGGCCGCCTCGTCACGCTGCTCGACGCCTATGAACGCGTCGATTCGGCCATCGAGATCCGCATTGCCTACAGCACGCGTGCGCTGTTGCCGGCCAAGGTGCGCGCGTTCGTCGAGCATGCGGTGCGTTTCTGCATCGATTCAGCGATGCTGGCCGACACCGCCCAGTCCTGACTACAGCCCCGCCCAGCCTGGCTCGGGGCGATTGTTTCCATCCGTGTCATTCACTCATGCAGCCTGTGACGGTTGACGGGGTGCATATGCACATCTAGTCTTCCGGCCTATGACGGACGGCTTGATCGGTCCATTTTCACTCTCAATCGTGCATATGCACACAAAGCTGACAAAATGACGACTCCAACGACAAACATTCCCTCGGTCGCCGCGCCCGCCCTGGCGCGGCCCGCGCGGCGCATTCCGTGGATGCTGCTGGCGCTAGGTGTGGTCGGACTGGTGGTGATCGCGGCGGCGGCGTGGTGGGCGCTGGTGCTGCGCTTTCAGGAATCGACCGATGATGCCTACGTGGGCGGCGATGTCACCGTGCTGGCGCCGAAGGTGAACGGCTTCGTGACGGCCGTGCTGGTGCAGGACAACCAGCCCGTCAAGGCGGGCCAGGTGCTGATCCGTCTCGATTCCCGCGACTATGACGCGCGGCTCGCGCAGGCGGACGCCGATCTGTCGGGCGCGCGCGCCGCCGTGGTCGAACTGCAGGCGAAGGACGCGCTCCAGGCCGCGGTGATCAACCAGCAGCAGGCGGAAGTCCATGCGTCGGCGGCGGAACTGACGCGCAGCGCGCAGGACCGTTCACGCTATCGCGAGCTGGTGAAGGACGACGCGGTATCGAACCAGATCGTCGAGCGCGCCGATGCGGACTACGCGAAGGCACAGGCGTCGGTGGACCGCAGCGGCGCGGCGCTGGTCGCGGCAAAGCGCCAGCTGAGCGTGATCGATGCGCAGATCGCCGACGCCGAGGCGCGCGTCGCCACTGCAGAAGCGGCACGACGGGTTGCGGCGCTGAACGTGGAATACACGACGATCCGCGCGCCGGTCGACGGCTATGTGGGCAACCGGACGGCGCGCGTCGGCGTGCTGGCGAATGTCGGCACGTCGTTGCTGACCGTGGTGCCCGCGACGGGCCTGTGGATCGACGCGAACTTCAAGGAAGACCAGTTGAAGAAGATGCGCGCGGGCGATACGGCCGATATCGAACTCGATGCGTCGAACCTGCCGCTCAGCGGCCACGTCGAGAGCCTGGCGCCCGCGACCGGCGCGACCTTCAGCGTGCTGCCAGCCGAGAACGCGACCGGCAACTTCACGAAGATCGTGCAGCGCGTGCCGGTGCGCATCCGTCTCGACGTGCCGAAGGGCATGGAGAACGTGTTGCGTCCGGGCCTGTCCGCGACGGTGAAGGTGCATCTGCGCCAGCAGGCGAACGGCTGAGGAGCGCGCTCATGACCCGATCACCGACCCCGGCGCCGCTCGCCGACCCGTCGACCCAGCCGCTCAAGCTGCGCGCCTTCGCGTTCGCGCTGATGTGCCTCGGCTTTTTCATGGCGACGCTCGACATCCAGATCGTCGCGTCGTCGCTGAAGGACATCGGCGGCGGCCTGTCTGCGAGCCAGGATGAACTCTCGTGGGTGCAGACCTCGTATCTGATCGCCGAAATCCTGGTGATCCCGATGTCCGGCTGGCTCTCGAAAGTGTTCTCCACGCGCTGGCTGTTCGCGGCATCGGCGGTGGGTTTCACGATCACCAGCATGCTGTGCGGCATGGCGTGGGACATCAACTCGATGATCCTGTTCCGCTGTCTTCAAGGCGCGCTCGGCGCCGCGATGATCCCGACCGTCTTCACGACCGCCTTCGTGCTGTTTCCGGGCAGGCAGAGACTGATTGCATCGACAACCATCGGCGCGCTGGCCTCGCTCGCTCCGGCGGTCGGTCCGGTGATCGGCGGCTGGATCACGGATCAATGGTCGTGGCACTGGCTGTTCTACCTGAACGTCGTGCCGGGTCTCGTGGTCGCGCTGCTGGTGCCGAAGTACGTGCATATCGACACGCCGGATCTCTCGCTGCTGAAGAAGGGCGATTATCTGGGCATCGCCCTGATGTCGGGCTTTCTGGGCTGCCTCGAATATGTGCTGGAAGAAGGGCCGCGCAAGAACTGGTTCGGCGACAACGTGATCATCGCGTGCACGTGGATCTCGGCGATCTGCGGCTTCCTGTTCCTCGTGCATGCCTTCACCGCCAAAGACCCCATCGTCGATCTGCGTGCGCTCGCGGTGCGCAACTTCGCGATCGGCAGCGTGCTGTCGTTCGTGACCGGCATCGGCATCTTCGTCTCGGTGTTCCTGACGCCGGTGTTCCTCGCGCGCGTGCGCGGCTTCGATTCGCTGCACACGGGTCTCGCGCTGTTGTCGGTCGGCTGTTTCCAGTTGCTGTCGATCGGCGTGTACGGCTTTGCGTCGCGCTTCATCGACATGCGTGTGTTGCTGGCCTTCGGGCTCGTCTGCTTCGGCGCGGGCTGTTACTTCTACACGCCGCTCACGCACGACTGGGGCTGGCAGCAATTCCTGCTGCCGCAGGCGCTGCGCGGCATCGGCCAGCAGTTCGCGGTGCCCCCCATCGTCACGATGGCGCTCGGTTCGCTGCCGCCGTCGCGGCTCAAGTCGGCGAGCGGCCTGTTCAACCTGATGCGCAACCTGGGCGGCGCGATCGGCATTGCGGTGAGTTCCACGATGCTCAACGACCGTCTCAATCTGCACTATCTGCGCCTCAACGAAAACGTGACGACCGGCCGCTCCGCCGTGGAAGACATGCTGTCGCGCAGTTCGTCGCATCTCGCCTCGGTGGCGGGCGACGCGCTGAACGCCTCGCAGGCGGGGCTGGCGTCGCTGCACGCGCTGGTGCTGCGCGAGGCGCTCGTGCTGACCTTCGCCGACTGCTTCTACGTGCTCGCGCTGTGTTTTCTGTTCGGCCTCGCGACCGTGCTGTTCGCCAAGCCGATAGGCGTTGCGCCGGCCTCGCCGGACGCTCATTGAATCCGGTTTCCATCCGACTTCGACCATGAAGAAACTCGTCCTCTCAACCATCGCGCTTTTGACGCTTGCTGCCTGCGCGGTGCAGCCCGCAACGCACGCCGACCTGCCCGCGACCGTCCAGGCCAGCGCGCCCGTCGACTGGAGCGTCGAGACGCCAAAAGCCGCCGCCGATCCGCTCGCCTGGTGGCAGCAGTTCGACGATCCGCTGATGCACGAACTGGTGGCGTCGGTGCTCGATGAGAACCTCGATCTGCAAGCCGCGCTCGAACGCGTGAAGCAGGCGCAGGCCATCACGACGCAGCGCCGCTCGGTGCTGCTGCCGCAACTCGACGTCAACGCCGGCGCATCCGATTCGCGTCAGAACACGCCGCCGCCGCTCGGATACGTGAGGCAGGCGGGCATCGGGCTCGCGCTGAGCTGGACGCCTGACGTGTTCGGCGGCGAGCGGCTGGAACTGCTGGCCTCGCAGGCGCAACTGGTCGGACGGCAACATGCGGCGGATCAGGTGCGGCTCGCGCTGGCGGCGAACACGGCTGCCGCATATATCGACCTGCGCTGGGCCCAGGCCGAACTCAAGATCCTGCAGGACAATCAGGCGATCCGCGAGCGCGCGCTCAGACTCACGCAGCGCCGCCTGCAATACGGCCTTTCCACCCAGCTCGATGTCGCGCGCGCGCAGAATCAACTGAGCGATCTGCTGTCGCGCATTCCGCGCACGCAGGCCACGATCCAACATCAGTTGAGCCTGATCGCGGTGTATTCGGGACGGACGCCGGAAGCGCTCGACCGCCTGATGCTCGCCGATGCCGGCACGGCGCCGCGCATTCCGGTGCCGGCGGGCGGCGCGCCGCAGCTGTTGCCGTCGGAGGCGTTGTTGCGCCGTCCCGACGTGCTGGCGGCCTACGCCACGGTTCAGCAACGCGCGGCCGAGGTGGGCGTGGCGCGGGCGGAGCGCTATCCGAAGTTCTCGCTGCGCCTGACCGATGGCCTGCTGGCGTCGTCGTATCTCGGGCTGCCGACGCTTACCGACAACCTCTTCTCAGCCGCGCTCAATGCCACCAGTCCGATCTTCAACGCGGGGCGCATCACGGCGGAGATCGGCCAGAACGAGAGCCGCATGCGCGAATCGGAACTCGATCTGCGGCAGACGATGCTTCAAGCGCTGAAGGACGTCGAGGATACGCGCAGCGATCTCGTCAGCACGACTGAATCGAGCGCGCGCCTGAACGATGCGCTCACGGCGTCCGGTCAGTCGCTGACGCTGTCGACGCAGCTGTACAAGGGCGGCGCGGCGAGCTTCCTCGACATGCTCGACGCCCAGCAGACCTATCTGCGCGACGCCGATGCGCTCAACCAGTCGCAACGCGACCATGCGCTCGCCGCCGTGGCGTTGTACCGCGCGCTGGGCGGCGGCTGGAGCGTCACCGGCGACGACAGCACGATCCAGACAGCAAGCAGCACGACGGAGAAGGCGAAATGAGTCTGATCGAAGAAACGGCTGCGGGCCTCGATGGCCTCGCGCAAATGCGCAAGCTCATCGCGAGCGGGCGCAGGCCCGGCATCCTGGTGTCACTGGAATTCGACTTCATCGAAGTGGAAGCGGGCCGGGCGGTATTCGCGGGCGTGCCCGGCGATCATGCGTACAACCCCATCGGCACCGTGCATGGCGGTTATGCAGCCACGCTGCTCGATTCCGCCTGCGGTTGCGCGGTGCATTCGTGCCTGACCGCGACGCAGGCCTACACGACGCTCGAACTCAAGGTGGCGTACCACAAGGCCATCACGCGCGACACCGGCGTGGTGCGCGCGGAAGGGCGCGTGCTCAGCATCGGACGGCGTGCGGCGTTCGCCGAGGCATCGCTGATGGACATGAGCGGGCGGCTGTTCGCATCGGCGACGTCGACGCTGCTGGTGATGGAACGCCAGGCTTAAAAAGCGTCACGCGTGGCGGCGCGCGTAGCGTTTCGCGGCTGCCAAAGGCAGTTCGCCGAACATGACGCGATAGTCGTTCGCGAAGCTGCTGAGATGCCAGAAGCCCCAACTTGGTCGCAGCCGAGGTCACGGACGCGCCGAGCCGCAGATCGCGCCGCACGTGATTGAGGCGCACCGCGCGCAGCCACGCGATCGGATTGAGGTTCAGCGCTTCCTGGAAGGCATATTGCAGCGTGCGTCGGCTGAGCTGCAACTGCACGCACAGCTCGGCGATGGACAGCGGACACGTGCTCGCATCCTGCAGCCGCTCCTGCACTTCGTTGACCAGCCACCAGTAACGCGTGGGACGCGTATCGGCGACAGCGGGAGACGCCGACAGCACATCGGAGACGGCATACAGCACCGTGCGTTCGGGCAGTTCGATGCGCTCGTCGGTGTCCGCCTGTTCGCCCGGCGACGATTGCGCCGCAGCCGCCAGCGTCTGCTTGAGCAGACCGCGCAGGTTGTCGGCGACACCATGGGCGTCGATGTCACCGAGGAAGCCATCGCCGCGCAGCAGGGGCGTCTGTGCGAACCGGCCGAGGTGGCGGCCGCAGCCCTGTTTCTCGCGTCCGATGAATCCAGCTTCGTCAACGGCACGCATCTGTTCGTGGACAACTGCTTCTCGGCTATCTGATCTTCCGCTGCCGAAGGTTCAACGCACGATCATGCGAATCGAAGGTCATGCAGCAATGCGGCCTTCGATTTTTTTTGTGCTGTTGTGGCGTCCCGTCCCATCGGAATGTCGGAATTCTTCTAGCAGGCCGCGCGCGACTTCGGTGAAATGCAGCGTGTGGATCAGGCACCCGAAGCAGTTCGACTTCAACTTTCATCGATACTTCACCATGTTCAATCGCGCTAGCAGCACCGTCGAAAACGTCGACCCCGAACTCTGGGCGGCCATCAGCCATGAAAATCGCCGTCAGGAAGAGCACATCGAACTGATTGCGTCGGAGAATTACACGAGCCCCGCCGTCATGGAAGCGCAAGGCTCGCAGCTCACCAACAAGTATGCGGAAGGCTATCCGGGCAAGCGCTACTACGGCGGTTGCGAGTATGTGGACGTGGTGGAACAGCTGGCCATCGACCGCGTGAAGCAACTGTTCGGCGCGGAAGCCGCCAACGTGCAGCCGAACTCGGGTTCGCAAGCCAATCAGGGCGTGTTCTTCGCGATGCTCAAGCCGGGCGACACGATCATGGGCCTGAGCCTCGCACACGGCGGCCACCTGACGCACGGCTCGCCGGTGAACATGTCGGGCAAGTGGTTCAACGTCGTGAGCTATGGCCTCAACGAAGCTGAAGACATCGACTACGACGCGGCCGAGCAGCAGGCGCGCGAGCACAAGCCGAAGCTGATCGTGGCGGGCGCTTCGGCGTTTGCGCTGAAGATCGACTTCGAGCGGCTGGCGAAGATCGCGAAGAGCGTCGATGCTTATCTGATGGTGGACATGGCGCACTATGCCGGGCTGATCGCGGCGGGCGTGTATCCGAATCCGGTGCCGCATGCGGACTTCGTCACCACGACCACGCACAAGAGCCTGCGCGGCCCGCGCGGCGGCGTGATCCTGATGAAGGCCGAGTATGAGAAGCAGATCAACTCGGCGATTTTCCCGGGCATCCAGGGCGGTCCGCTGATGCACGTGATTGCCGCCAAGGCCGTTGCGTTCAAGGAAGCGCTCTCGCCGGAGTTCAAGGAGTATCAGCAGAAGGTGGTCGACAACGCCCGCGTGCTGGCGGAAACGCTGGTGAAGCGTGGCCTGCGCATCGTGTCGGGCCGTACGGAAAGCCATGTGATGCTGGTCGATCTGCGCGCCAAGAAGATCACCGGCAAGGCTGCCGAAGCGGCGCTCGGCGCGGCGCACATCACGGTCAACAAGAACGCGATCCCGAACGATCCGGAGAAGCCCTTCGTCACGAGCGGCATCCGGCTCGGTTCGCCCGCGATGACCACGCGCGGCTTCGGCGTGAAGGAGGCGGAGATCGTCGGCAACCTGATCGCCGATGTGCTCGAAAGTCCGGAGGACGCGGCCAGCCTCGAACGCGTGCGCGCGCAGGTCGCGGAATTGACGGAGCGGTTCCCGGTCTACGGTTGAGACCGGTTGTACTTCCGTTGGACTGCACGACGCCGCGCTCATGCGCGGCGTCGTGCGTTCGGACGTGCTGGCTTCACACCTGCGCAAGCGCCTCGTATGCATTCTCCGGAATCTCGGCGAGTCTGGACGGATGAACTTGTCCGCTGAGCCCATAGAACTTCTGGAAGCTCATGATGAGCGGCGACCACTTGTCCGGATCGATGCGATTGGCGTGACCTTCCATGAGCAGATCGGGATGAACGTGAACGCGCTGGATCCGCACTTCGAAGAGACTCAACGCGCCGCGCAATTCGTCACTGTCCTCGCCGATGCCATGAGCCGCCGCCAGCACGGCTTCGAGCTGGATCGGGCATTCGAGCGCGCGTGCAGCGGCGACGGTATCGGACTTCACTCGCGTCATGCCCGCGCGGCCGAACTTGTCGGGTTCATACACATAGCCCAACGCCTGCCGGAACGGTGAAACGGGATTCATGCCCGTGGTTCGCGCGATCCGGTCGACGGCGCTCACTTCTCCGCTCGACGGCAGGTTCAGCACGCATTCGCCGGTGCGCAGCAGATTTTGCGCGGTCTGCGAACTCGTCGCGATGCCGAGCGCGCCGCGCCAGCCCAGCCAGAATGCCGACGATATCGGTGCGAGGTTATGCGTGCCGTCTTCGTTGACGGTGCTGACGAGCACGACGGGCGTGCCGAGATACAGGATGTGCGGTTCGGCGACGACGTGAGGCGCATTCATGGTTTCTTCCTCGTTGAGTGAATGTGTCCATGATGCGGATGCCGCGCGCTTCCTTCACCCCGGTTCTTGCGCCGTCATCAGTGAAGACCCGTCTTTCCGAACACCGGCATTGCGTCGATATTCGGCCATTGGTCGCGTCCGGCGCTCGTGATCATCGTGCTCGGCGTGCTCGAATTCAACGTGCTCAGCCTGTACAGCCCGTATATGTCGACGGTCACGATCTTCAGCGGCTTTCGCAAGATGACGCGCGTCGGCAAGCTCGTGAAGTTTTCGGTGCTCGCGGTGACGGCGGCCGTGGCGACCGTGATTGCCATCGGCACGCAGTATCACTTCAACGACTACTTCGCCGACATCCTCAACGCCCAGATCTACGTGCTGGTGCCGTGGAGTTCGATCAATCTGGTGGATTACTACCTCGTGCGCCGCGGCGACTATTCGGTCACGGAGACGTACGAAAGCCGGGGACGCTACGGGAAGTTCAATCTCTCGACGCTGGCGATCTACTGCCTGGGCATTGCCAGCACGCTGCCGTTCATGGACCTGTCGTTCTATCACAGCTACTTCGCGAAGATCATCGGCGCGGGTGTGAGCTTGATTCCGAGCCTGCTCGTGCCCGGCATTCTCTACTACGTGGTGAATCGGGGACTGCTGATCGAGTCCCGCGCGGTGGCGAATCAGGCGTGATGCCTTGCGGACTTGCCTCATGCATGTGGCAAGTCCGCTTCAGCTGAAGACGCTTACTTGACGCTTTCCAGCACCTTCTTCACCGTGCCGAAGATCTGCTCGATCTGCGCATCCTCGACGATGAGCGGCGGCGAGAACGCGAGAATGTCGCCCGTGTAGCGGACCAGCACGCCGGCCTCGAAGCACTTGACGAACACTTCATACGCACGCGCGCCCGGCGCGCCTTCGCGCGATTCGAGTTCGATGCCCGCCACCAGACCCAGATTGCGGATGTCCTTGACGAACGGCGCGTCGCGCAGCGCGTGGACGGCGCTCCCGAACTTCTCCGCCTTCGACGCGGCGCGCTCGAAGAGCTTGTCGCGCTGATAGAGATCGATCGTGGCGATCGCCGCCGCCGTCGCGACCGGGTGCGCCGAGTACGTATAGCCGTGGAACAGTTCGATGGCGTTGGCGGCGCCCGCATCGACGATCGCATCGTGAACCTTGCGATGCGCGGCCACTGCGCCCATCGGGATGGCCGCGTTGTTGATCGCCTTGGCCATCGTGATGAGGTCCGGCGTCACGCCGAAATATTCGGCGGCGGTGGCCTTGCCGAGACGGCCGAATCCGGTGATGACCTCGTCGAAGATCAGCAGGATGCCGTGCTTCGTGCAGATGTCGCGCAGCTTTTGCAGATAGCCCTTCGGCGGCACCAGCACGCCGGTCGAGCCCGCGAGCGGTTCGACGATCACCGCGGCGATCGTCGAGGCGTCGTGCAGCGCGACGATGCGCTCCAGTTCTTCCGCGAGATGCTCGCCCCACGCCGGCTGGCCTTTGGTGAACGCGTTGTGGGCGAGATCGTGGGTATGCGGCAGATGATCGATGGACGGCAGCAGGCCGCCCGAAAAGGTCTTGCGATTCGGCGCGATGCCGCCCACCGAAATGCCGCCGAAGCCGACGCCGTGATACCCGCGCTCCCGGCCGATCAGACGGGTGCGCTGGCCTTCGCCACGCGCGCGATGATAGGCGAGGGCCATCTTGAGCGCGGTATCGACTGACTCGGAGCCCGAGTTCGTGAAGAAGATCCGGTCGAGCCCTTCGGGCATCAGGCCGGCGACGCGGCTGGCGGCTTCGAACGCCAGCGGATGGCCCATCTGGAAGGTCGGCGCGAAGTCGAGCGTGGAGACGGCCTTCTGCACCGCCTCGACGATCTCGTCCCGGCAATGTCCCGCGTTCACGCACCACAGGCCGGCGGTGCCGTCGAGCACGTCGCGGCCGTCGGTCGAACGGTAGTACATGCCTTTCGCGCTTTCCAGCAGGCGCGGCGCGGCCTTGAACTGGCGATTGGCGGTGAAGGGCATCCAGAACGACGAAAGGTCTTCGATGACGGGGCGGGCATTCATGGCAGGTCTTCTCCGGGAAAAGGGCGGTTACGGCACTGTATTCCGCAGCCATTTTGCGCGGCATAGACAGTTGTCTCACTGCGTTGCTAACTGTGCTGGCAAAATGCTGCAAACTGTATTGGTCAGCGCGCATGGCTCGCGCTATTCTCGCCGTCATGATCGAACTCAAGCTGGAGCGTGGCTCGCGTCAGACGCCGACGCTCGTCGAACAACTGGTGCGCGCGTTCTCGCAGGCCATCGAGGAGCAGACGCTGCGCGCGGGCGCGCTGCTGCCGTCGGTGCGGCGGCTGGCGGAAGCCGAACGTATCAGCACCTTCACGGTGACGGAGGCGTATGGCCGGCTCGTGTCGATGGGCCTCGTCACCGCGCGGCGCGGTTCGGGTTATCGGGTGGCCGTGCGTGGCCGCAGCGAGCCTGTGCGCGAACGGGCTTGGCAGCCGCCGAGCCTCACGGCGACCTGGCTGCTGTCGGATGTTTTCGCGGATCATTCGGTGCCGATCAAATCCGGCTGCGGCTGGCTGCCCAATGAATGGGTCAACGAAAGCGGCCTGCAGCACGCGCTGCGCGCGGTGAGCCGCGTGCCGGCGGCGCGCATCGCCGACTACGGGCATCCGTACGGGTTCGCGCCGCTGCGCGAGCGCATCGCGGAGCAGCTCGATCGCCACGGCCTGCCGGTCGATGCCGCCACGAACGTCCTCCTGACCGCCGGCGCCACGCAGGCCCTCGACCTGATCGTGCGCACGCTGCTGCGCCCGGGCGATGCCGTGGTCGTCGAGGATCCCGGCTACTGCAACCTGCTGCAGATCCTGCAACTCGCGGGCTTGCAGGTGCATGGCGTGCCGCGCACGGTCGCGGGCATCGATACCGATGTGTTCGAGCGCGTCGTCATCGAACACCGGCCGAAAGCGGTGTTCCTCAACACCACGCTGCAGAATCCCACGGGCGCGACTTTCAGCATGGCGTCGGCCTTCCGCTTGATGCAGATTGCGGAGCGCCACGGCGTGTGGGTCGTCGAAGACGATGTGAACCGCGAACTCGCGCCGCCCGGCGCGCCGCTGCTCGCATCGATGGAAGGGCTCAACCGCGTGCTGTACGTCGGCGGGTTCGCGAAGACGATCACGCCGTCGCTGCGCTGCGGCTACGTCGTCGCGGAGCGCGAGGTGCTGCGCGAACTGGCGCGCACGAAGATGGCGGTGGGGCTGACGACCTCGGAGGCGACCGAACGGATCGTGGAAAAGGTGCTGACGGAAGGACGCTACACGCGGCACGTCGAGTTCGTCGTCGAAAAGCTGAAGGATGCGCACGTGCTGATCGAAGAGCGCATGGACGCGCTCGGCGTGGAACTGTTCCGCCGGCCGCGTGCGGGACTGTTCGTGTGGGGCGCGCTGCCGATCGATCCCGCGCGCGGCAACGCCGTCGCGACCCAGGCCTTGCAGCATGGCATCTGGCTGGCGCCGGGTTCCTACTTCCGTCCCGGCGACGCGGCAAGTCCTTGCTTCCGCTTCAACGTGCCTTATTCCGCCGATGACGCGCTATGGACGTTCCTGGAGAAAGCGATCAGGGGTGGCTGATGAGCAGTCTCAAGCAGTCGCGTGTTGATGCTGCATGTGGTGCGGTCGGTTCTGCTTGATGCGCGCAGCCCCGAGATGCGTCCGCAGATGCTCACAGACATCCTTGCGGCGCACCGGATTGAGCGGATCGCACAGACGAATGGTGAGCGTGGCCGGGCCTGTTGGAACGGGCGTGAGTTCGGGCGCTTCCCACAGGACCACGGTGAAGGTGCCATCGGAGACCTGCACCACCTGAAACCGCGAGAGATCGATGTGGGTCAGCTCATGAGGTTCGATCGAATGATGCATGAGGTCCTCGGCGTTATCGACAGGGTCAGGCTGCGTCATGCAAACAGTGTGCCGATTTTTCGAAGGCGCATGCGTCCGTGGTTCGTGGCGCTGGGATGTGTGTAAAAGCTTCTGCAAGAGCACTGAATTGTTGACATTGGTGCTCCGGCGCAGTCAGTGACTTGCTCACGAGTTCAGTCTCGCGGCGGGCGACGCTCGCATGAAATTCGGAGGACTTGCCGGACGCGAAACGCGAATTATTGGGATCGCATTGACGTTGTGATCGGCATAAATACTCCGGTTGTGTGGGCTGTATCCGGCCACTATCGGCCGTTCCTCACCTCTTTCAGTCCGCCATTCAGACTTTCCCTCGCTTGCCTGTGCAGAATCGCTGAATCCGTGCGTATGAACCCATCTCGATGCGTTTCCTCACACGCAAGCATCCTCACTTCGCCGATGCTGCCGTCTTCCTGCCGGACTTCTTCGCGGCGGGCTTCGGCGTCTGCTTCTTCGCGGGCGGCTTCGGCGTGGGCTTCGGCTTAGGCTTCGATTTCGCTGCGGGCTTCGCCTTCGACTTCACTGCGATCTCCACCCCCTCCGCATCAATCAAAAACCGGCTGCGGTCCTTCACATTGGCGATCCACGCAGGCGGCCGCGCCCAGCCGCTCCAGGTCTCGCCGGTCTCCGGATTGCGATACTTCGCCGGCAGCTTGCCCTTTTTCGCGGCCCGGTTCACCGCTTCGTGCCGCTTCGAGGGCGCGGGAATCGCGACATTCGGCTTGGCCGCGCGCTTCGCCTTCCTGCGATGCCGTTCGATGTCGCCCGTCGTCAGTCCATGGCGCTCCATCATCGTGCGGATGTCGTCGAGCACGGCCTGGGCGTGGTCCGCAATCAGGCTCTCCGCGCGTTCCTGCAACTTCCTGAGCCGGGCCTGAATCTGCTTGAGCGTTGCCATCGACCTCTCCTTGTTATTGAAGAAAGCGCTAGTCCGCGCCGCTTCGCGTTTCGTCGACGAACTTCTCGGTCGCGTCATCGATGCGCCGCGACTTGCGCCCCATCGGTCCGTGCACGTAGACGGCCTTGACGTTCGCGACCGCGTCGGGCGGGGGCGGCGGCGTCATTGGGTAACGCACCGTGCGCGCGTGATCGCCCAGTTGCAGGCGCGGATCGAACACCGAGTTGAAGCGCCACAGCATGCGGATGAAATTCGTCTGACCCTGCATCAGCAAGTGCACGGCCTGGCCCGCCGCGCCGCGCAAGGCCGCCCAGCCCATGTGCTTGCGATTGAGCACCTGCTGCGTGCGCACGAGTTCCGCGTAGAACTCGGGCAAGGGCAGGCGCGTGGGCAGCACGGCGTGCTGGATGTCGTAGAGGCGATAGTCGAGACTCGTCAGCCGGCGCTGCTCGCGCAGCCAGATCTCCGTGCCGGGATAAGGCGTGTTGACGCTGATGTTCACGATCTCCGGAATCTCCAGGCACCATTGACGCACGGCCTCGAAGCGTTCGCGCGTCCAGTCGGGATCGGCGATGAGATTGATCGCGACCGTGATCCCGAGCGACCGCGCGAACTCCAGCGCCTCGAAATTCTTGTCGAGCGTGATGCGCTTGCGAAACGCTTTCAGCCCTTCGGCGTCGATCGCCTCCATGCCGATGAACATGTACTGCAAGCCGAACGTGCGCCAGAAACTGAAGACTTCCTGGTTGCGCAAAAGCACGTCGCCGCGGGTTTCGAGGTAATACTGCTTGCGGATGCCGCGTTGCTGGATCGCGCGGCCGATCTCCATGCCGTGCTCGGCGTGCACGAAGGCGACGTCGTCGACGATGAACACGCCCGGCTCGCGGATCGACGCCAGTTCATCGGCGATCACCTGCGGACTGCGCGCGCGATAGCTGCGCCCATAGAAGGTCCACGCGCTGCAAAACGTGCAGTCCCACGGGCAGCCGCGCGCGAATTCGATCGACGCACACGGATCCAGCGTGCCGATGAAATACTTGCGCCGATGCCGCAGCAGGTCGCGCGCGGGCAGCAGATCATCGAGACTGTCGACGAAGCGCGGCGGCGGCCCCGCGCCTTCGCTCGTCACCGCGCCGGGCACGTCGAGCAGGGAAGCGCCGGTCGCGAACGCGTGCAGCAAGGCATTCACCGAGGCCTCGCCTTCGCCTTTCAGCACGCAGTCGATCGCGCCTTGCGCGTGGCGCAGCAGATCCGCCGCCGTGAACGATGCACTATGGCCGCCGACGAACACGAAGCACCCCGGCAAAACGTCGCGGACGGCGCGGGCGAGATCGATGATTTCCGGAATGTTGGCGAGATAGTTGCCTGAGAAACACAGCGCATCAGGACGCCAGTCGCGGATCAGACGGTCGAGGTCGCGATGCGTTTCGACCTGCAGGTCGATCAGGCGCACATCGTGTCCGGCGCGGCGCACGGCGGCCGCGACGGTTTCGAGCCCGAGCGGTTCGAGGCGGAGGAATACGCGGGTGTACATCAGCCCGCTGGGATGAACGGCAAGCACCTTCATGGACTCTCCTTGCGAGAGTGAGCGGCGCTGGCCCGCCGGTCGCTCCGGTCATGTCAGATCATGCGGATCGGATCTCCATTCGTGCGAGGCCTCGTTCAGTGCGGCATTTCAGTGCGGTATTTCAGTGCCGATGCGAGGTCGTGTTCATTCTACTGGCGGCGTACGCGGGATGCCGGCAGGGTGCGCGGCGGATGCGTCGAAGGCTACTGACGCACGGCGAGGAAGGCGGCGGTTTCGTAAGGCACGGTGACTTCGCTTTTACCGCGCAAGTCCGGTTCATCGTCGATCAACTGCCGCACCGCGCGCTCGATATCCTCGCGCTTCGCCTCAGGCAGCGCCGCGATGAAACTCGTGGAGCGCACGCGATTCAGGATCACGTCTTCCGGCGCGCCCGTGTGGCCGATGCCGAAGTGCGTTTCGACGAGCGGCCCGAAACCCGCATGCGGAAATGCGCTGCGCCAGGCGCCGGTGTAGTAGCGCGGGGTGTCGCCTTCGTAGCGGTTGACGATGGCGTCCAGCTTCGCGACCCACGGCACGCGGGCATCGCGCATATTCCAGACGAGGCCGAGCCTGCCACCCGGCTTGAGCACGCGACGGATCTCGTCGAGCGCCGCGCGGCCGGCGAACCAGTGGAACGACTGGGCGCACACGACGGCATCCACCGAGGCGTCGGCAAGCGGAATGGACTGCGCGGTGCCCGCCAGCGCCTTCACCTCGGGCAACGCGGCGGACAGCTTCGCGCGCATCGAATCGACCGGCTCGACCGCGAAAACCTGCGCGCCGGTTTGCACGAGCCGCGGCGTGAACTTGCCGGTGCCCGCGCCCAGATCGACGACGCTCGCGCCCGGCCCGAGCCCAAGCTGTTCAGTAAGCCAGCCCGCGAGCGCGGGCGGATAGTCGGGCCGTCCGCGCACATAGCTATCCGCGTGGGCCGTATAGCCGACCGCCGCCGCGCGGTGGACGTTCGAGGAAGCGGATGCGGGCGGCTGCGTCATGATGATTACTCGCCGTAGATGTCGAAGTCGAAATACTTCTGCTCGATGCGCTTGTACGTGCCGTCCTTGATCATCGCGGCGATGGCGCCGTCGAGTTTTTCCTTCAGATCGGTGTCTTCCTTGCGCAGGCCGATGGCCGTGCCGGGCCCGAAGATCGCGCTGTCTTCCAGCGCGCCGCCCGCGAAGCCATAGGGCTTGCCGCGCGGCGTATCGAGGAAGCCGCGCTCGGCCTGCACGGCGTTCTGCAGCGAGGCGTCGATACGGCCGGCCAGCAGATCCTGGTAGACCTGGTCCTGATCGGCATACGACACCACCTTCACGCCCTGCGCGCCCCAGTGGACCTTCGCATAGGTTTCCTGCATCGAACCCTGCTCGACGCCGACGGTCTTGCCCGCGAGCGCTTCGGCGGTCGGCTGAATGGACGAGGCGCGCTTCGCCACGAGGCGCGTGGGCACGTGGAAGAGCTTGCTCGAGAAGGCGATCTGCTTGACGCGCGCGGGCGTCATCGACATGGTGGACAGGACGCCGTCGAACTTGCGGGCCTTGAGGCCGGGGATCATGCCGTCGAAGGCGTTTTCCACCCACACGCACTTCGCGTTGAGGCGGCGGCACAGTTCATTGCCGACATCGATATCGAAGCCGACCAGCGAGCCGTCCGGCGCTTTCGATTCGAAAGGCGGATAGCTTGCGTCGACGCCAAAGCGGATCGTCGACCATTCCTTCGCATGCGCGCCGATCGATACCGTCAGCATCGAACCCAACAACACCGTCAACAGCCTCTTCACGATAGTCCCTTGTTTTCTTGAGTGATTGAACTTGGGCGGCGGGCGCCCCCAGGGACGATTATAGAGAGTCGCTTCCAGACGCGAAAACGGCCGCGAAGATTGCGGCCGTTCTTGCCCGGCTTGCCGGTGTTTCAGCTTGCGCGCACTTCGACGCGACGCGGACGCGCCTGTTCACGGCGCGGAATGGTGAGCTTCAGCACGCCATGGCTGAGATTGGCGTCGATCTTCGTGGTGTCGAAGTCGTCGCTCACCGTGAACGCGCGGACGAAACGCGGCGCGCGCAGTTCGGTGTGATGCGCACGGACCGCGCCTTGCACCGGCAAGTCCGCTTCGGCTTCGATGGTGAGGCGCGCGTCATGAACCTTCACATCGAGCTTGTCGCGCGGCACGCCGGGCAGGTCGGCATAGACGGTGATGCCCTGGCTGTCCTCGATGATGTCGACGGCGGGCGTCACGGTGGCGCGGCGCACGGCGTCCACGGTCTGCGGTGCGACGCGGGCGGCGGTTTGCGGCGTGGTTTGCGGCGTGGCTTGCGGCGTTGCTTGCGTTGCGCTTTGCGGGGTATCGATCATGATGGGCTCCCTCTTACTGAATGGTGATGGCGCGCGGCTTCGAGGCCTCGCGCTTGCCGATGGTGATGAACAGCGTGCCGTTCTCATAGCGCGCTTCGACCTTGTCGCTGTCCGCGTTCTGCGGCAGTTCGATCACGCGGCGGAAGCTGCCCTTGAAGCGCTCTTTCGCATAAGTGCGCGAGCCTTCCGTGGCTGCCGGCGCGCGCCGTTCGCCGCTGATGGTGAGCGTGCCCTTGTCGACGGTGACATCGAGCGATGCAGGCTCGACGCCCGGCGCGAACGCGACGATCTGGATGGCCTCGTCGGTGCTGCCGATGTTCAGTTGCGGAAAGCTGTCGGCGCGGCTCGAACGAATGCTCGAAGGCACGTTGCCGAACAGCGAGGACACCTGCCGTTGCACGCGATCCAGTTCCGAGAACAGGTCGCCGCCAAAATAAAAGTCACTCATGGTCCAGTCTCCAGGGTTGCGGCCATGCGGCCGGCAGCAGGAAGTTGAAACGGCAGCGTGTCGGTTCGCCGCCTCTGGATCCAAGGTAGGTGCGCAGGCTATCGTTTCAATACCCTCCAACAGGGCTTCAAGCAGACTATATTTTTGCCGCGCGTCTCTTGAAACAGCGGCGCGAGCCCCTAGAGCGCAGCCTTCTGCTACCGCTCGAAACGCCGCAACTGCTGCTGTTTTTTGCGGGCGGCAACGCTCATCATCGGGACATGAACAACGCATGTCCCCTGAAGGAGCCGCTCGTGAACCTCTTGAAGATGATCCGCATCGTGCTGTGGAGCTTTTTCGGCGTGCGCAGGCGCGCGTCGCACAACGCCGATTTCGCGCAGGTCAAGGTGTCGCTGCTGCCGTTCATCGCCGTCGCGCTGGCGGGCGCGTTCGGCGCGACGCTGCTGATCGTGGCCCGGCTCGCGACGGGCATCGCGCATTGAATGTGCAGCGGCGCCGGGTTCCGCTCTTACAATGGCGAACGATCGATAGCCAGCGAAGAGAGGAATCAGCACCATGAAAACAGGCATCTACGGCGCGGGCGCCATCGGCGGCTGGCTCGGCGTCAAGCTCGCGCAGGCGGGCTGCGACGTCAGCGTGGTCGCGCGCGGCGCGACGCTCGAGGCGCTGCGGCAGGACGGGCTGCGGCTCATCGAACAGGACGCGACCCATACCGTGAAGGTCGCGGCGAGCGCCGACCCGGCGGACCTCGGCGTGCAGGACCTGGTCATCGTGGCCGTCAAGGCCCCGGCGATGGAATCGGTCGCCGCGCACATCGCGCCGCTCATCGGACCCGACACGATCGTCCTGACCGCGATGAACGGCGTGCCCTGGTGGTTCTGCGACGGGCTGCCCGCGCCCTTCACCGGCAAGCAACTGTCGTCGGTGGATCCGCACGGCAGCATCGGCGCCGCAATCCCGGCTGCGCAAACGGTCGGCTGCGTGGTCCATGCGAGCTGTTACGTCGAGACGCCGGGCGTCATCCGCCATCATCACGGGCGTGGACTGATCATCGGCGAAGTGGCGGGCGGACCGGCCGCGCGCACCGAGGCGCTCGTCTCGCTGTTCGCCAAGGCGGGCTTCGACGCCACGCTCTCGCCGCTGATCCAGCGCGATGTCTGGTTCAAGCTGTGGGGCAACATGACGATGAATCCCATCAGCGCGATCACCGGCGCCACCACGGACCGCATCCTCGCCGACGATCTGGTGCGCGGCTTCGTCACCGGAGTCATGCTGGAGGCGAAGGAGATCGGCGCGCGCTTCGGCATTCCGATCGAGCAGGCGCCCGAAGACCGTCACGCCGTCACGCGCAGGCTCGGTGCGATGCGCACCTCGATGCTGCAGGACGTGCAGGCGGGCAAGGCGGTGGAACTCGACGCGCTGGTGGCCTCCGTGCGTGAACTCGGCGCCATGACGGGCGTGCCGACGCCCTTCACCGATGCGCTGCTCGGACTGGCGCGGCTGCATGCGCGCACGCTGGGGCTCTATCCGGATGCGTGAGCGCGGAACAGCGTCGGAGGGCGGCATGGAGCCCGGTAACCGGCAGGACGAAAAGCGCGGCGAACTCGCGGAGATGCGCGACCTGCTGCGCGAGTTCGTCCGCGAGCGCGACTGGAGCCGCTTTCATTCGCCGAAGAATCTGGCGGCGGCGCTCTCGGTGGAGGCGAGCGAACTCCTCGAACCGTTCACATGGTTGGCGAGCGGCGACAGGAGCGAACTCGACGAAGCGAAGCTGCGCGCGATCCGCCACGAGATGGCCGACGTGCTCGCCTATCTCGTGATGCTTGCCGATGCGCTCGATGTCGATCTGTATCGCGCGCTGGTCGAGAAGATGGCGCTCAACCGCGAGAAGTATCCGGCGGAGCGCGTCAAAGGCGACGCGCGCAAATACACCGATTACTCCGACCAGGAAGACTGAGCGCCTGCTTCGCTTCGTTCAATGTTGCGTGGTGTTCCTCTGCGCCTGCTGCTGCGCAACGATGCGGCTTGCCGCGATGGCGTTGTCGGGATAGTTGAGCCAGTCGTCCGGGTCATAGCCGGCGGCGCGCCACATCAGGAACTCCTGGCGGACCTGCGCGCGGGTCTTGGGCGCGTTGGGATCGCCGGGCTGCGCGGCGGTCTGGGCGAATACGGATGTCGCGCAGCACAGCGCGAGCGCGGACAGGATCAGGCGGGATGGATGTGTCATGACGATGACCTCGCGCGCCGGGACGGCGGACATAAGGCAGTGATTCGATTCTAGGTGACGCAGCGCCTTCGTGCAGTGACGGTCCTGATGTCACGCACCAGAAGCAAGTCGTCGCACAGACATATTGTCTGCCGGTCATCCGCCTATACTCGGGGCTTCCGGGTGGAGCGCAGTGGCCTTGCCGGTGCAACGTCAGCGCACGGTCAATGCATGGTCAGCATCGTGCCAGCGCAAGGCACCGAAGCACGGAACCACAGTCTGATTCAAAAAACGCAGCACAGAACAGATACAGGACCGCGGGCCGTCGTCATGAACGCAAGCAGTGTCGTCACGAGCAGTTTTCCCGAGATGGACGAACTCGAAGCGCTTCGCGTCGCGGGCGGCGCGCACTTCGAATGGCGCACGCGCTGCGAAGTGCACTCGCGCGGACGGGTGTTTCCGCTGTTGACCGCATCCATCGGTTCCAGCGATCCAGGCGCGCCCGCCATCGGCTTCTTCGGCGGCGTGCATGGGCTCGAATGCATCGGCACGCAGCTCGTGCTCGAATACATGCGCGCCTTGCTGACGCGCCTCGAATGGGACGACACGCTGCAACAGCAATTGCGCGCGATCCGTCTGATCTTCATGCCGATCGTCAATCCCGGCGGCATGTTCGCGCGCACGCGGGCGAACCCGAACGGCGTCGATCTGATGCGCAACGCACCGCAAAGCGCCGAGGGACGGGTGCCGTTTCTCGCGGGCGGGCAGCGCATCGGGCCGTGGCTGCCGTGGTATCGCGGTCCCGTCGACGGTCACATGGAGGCCGAAAGCGCCGCGCTGCTCGGCGTGGTCGAGGAAGAGCTGATGTCGCGGCCGCTGAGCTTCGCGCTCGACTGCCATTCGGGCTTCGGCTGGGACGACAGCATCTGGTTTCCGTATGCGCGCACCGAGCGGCAGATGGCGCATCTGCCCGAAATGTTCCTGCTCAAGCGGATGTTCGAGGAGTCGTACCCGCATCACGGCTATGCGTTCGAACCGCAGAGCCATCAGTACCTGCTGCATGGCGACCTGTGGGACTTCGCCTACGATCGCTCGCGCCCGCCCGACATTTTCCTGCCGATGACGCTCGAACTCGGCTCCTGGCGCTGGATCCGCAAGAATCCGATGCAGCTGTTCTCGCGGCTCGGCATTTTCAATCCGATCAAGGCGCATCGCACGCGGCGGGTGCTGCGGCGTCATCCGAACTTCTTCGATTTCCTGACGCGCGCCGCGTATTCGTCGCAACGCTGGCTGCCGGGCGGCGCGCCGCGCGACGAACTGCTGCGGCGCGCGCAGGAGCACTGGCAACGCTCGGGCCTTCGATGAGCCAATGGATCCTGCTGCGCGGCCTCACGCGTGAAGCGCGCCACTGGGGCGGCTTCGAGGCGGCGCTGGTGGCGCACGGGCTGGCGGAGGGCGTTCAAGACATCGTTTGTATCGATTTGCCGGGCAATGGCGTGGAGCAGGGACACCCGGCGCCGCTCTCGGTCGAGGCGATGATGGAATTCGTCCGCGCCCGTGCCACGGCGCTCGGCGTGCGCATGCCGTGCCGGGTGATCGCGATGTCGCTCGGCGCGATGGTGGCGACCGCGTGGGCGCAACGGCATCCGGGCGATATCGAACGGCTGGCGCTGATCAATACGAGCATGCGGCCGTTCGCCCAAATGCACGAACGGCTCCGGCCGTCGGCATGGCCGGTGCTGCTGCGCATCGCGGCGAACTGGCGGCGGCCTGCACGCTGCGAAGGGTCGATTCATCGGCTGACTTGTCAACGGCAGGCCGGCGCGGACGCGGATATCGCGCACTGGGCGGCGTTGCGGCGCACGCACGGCGCCAGCGCGGGCAATGCGTTGCGGCAGCTGCTCGCGGCGGCACGGTTTCGCGCGGAGAAACAGATGCCGGCGGGGAAGGTGTTGATGTTGTCGTCGGCGCGGGACCGGCTGGTCAATCCCGTCTGTTCAGTACGCGCTGCCATGCACTGGGGCGCGGCGCATGCCGTGCATCCGTGGGCAGGCCACGACCTGCCGCACGATGACGCCAATTGGACCTGTCGCGCCATCGTGGCGTGGCTCGCCGCGCCGGAAGCACGGGCGAAGGGCGGCTAGGCGCGTCAGAAGCGGGTCGTAACGACCTCATCAGCCCATCACGCCGGGCGATTTCAAAAAAGCGCCATCGGACCGTCAATGCGGAGACACAGGCAATGCGCTACCGTGCAATCGCCAGCAGGCTCTCCGTCAGGCGGCGTCTGCGCGACGTCCACCCGACCTAGGGAAACTTCGTGTTGCGCCGCAGCATCGCATTGCGTATGCTGTTTAACGAGGCGGCAGGGGCCGTCCGTACGGCCGTCTTTAAGGCTGTGTTCACTTTCGGCAGCGGATTGAACGTTGACAAGCCGGCCGCCGGCAAGCAAGGGCGAGCGTCGAAGGCAGCAGGCGGGCCTTGCGGACATCGCGGGGAAGGAGCCGCACATGGAACTGACCACAACGTCGAACCCGACGCTGCACGTCTTCCATCAGGAAGGCGGGTGGCACTGGGGCATTACCATCGAACGCACGGCGGGCGGTGGCATGAAGGTCGTCGCTTACAGCGACGAAGGCTTCGATTCGGAAGAGCAGGCGCGCGAGGACGGCGAACATGTCCTTCGTTCCGAAGACTGGCGTTCGCGCCAGAGTTTTAGCCGCAGCGAGCGGCGACACGGGTATTCCTGAACGGGACGGCGCGCCATCGTCCCGTTCTTTCGACACATCCTCCGCAGTCCGCCGTTTTTCCCGCATCTTTTCTCCACATCAGAAACGCGCGACACTGAAGTTCCTTCAGCTCTATGAGGTTCGCATGTCCTTCATGGAAGCTCCGTCGCACGCCAGTCCCGAAGACGCACGCTTCACCGTGCGCCGCATGACGCCGCCCGAGGTGCAGATCGCGCTCGACTGGGCCGCCGCGGAAGGCTGGAACCCCGGTCTCGACGATGCCCGCGCCTTCCTTGCCGCCGACCCGCACGGGTTTTTCATCGGCACATGGGATGGCGGACCGATCGGCTGCATCGCGGCTGTCGCGTATGACGAGAGGTTCGGCTTCATCGGGCTGTACATCGTCCGTCCCGGATGGCGCGGCAGGGGCTTCGGATTGCGCCTGTGGAACGAGGGCATGGCGTATCTCGGCGCGCGCAATATCGGGCTCGACGGCGTGCTCGCACAGCAAGCGAACTATCGCGCATCGGGTTTCGTGCTTGCCGGGCGTAACGTGCGCTATGAAGGCGTGGCGCGGGCCAGCGTCGAGCCGGTTCCTGCGACGCTCACTCTCGTCGACGCGGCAGCCGTTCCCTTCTCCACCTTGCTCGACTACGACGCCACCCTGTTCGCCTGCCGGCGCGCAGCGTTTCTGCGTGACTGGCTGACGCTGCCGCATGCATCCGCACGCGTGGCGCTGACCGGCGATACGATGCGCGGTTTCGGCGTGATCCGCCGCTGCATGCGCGGCTACAAGATCGGTCCGCTCTTCGCCGACGATTCACCCACCGCGCAGGCGCTGTATCGCGCGCTCGTCGCGGAAGTCGCGGGTGAAACCGTGTTCCTCGACGTCCCTGAGAGCAATCCCGCGGCGGTTGCGCTTGCCGTCGGACATGGTATGACGAGCGTGTTCGAAACGGCGCGCATGTACACGCGCGGCGTGCCGGATGTGCCTCTTGCGCGAGTATTCGGCGTGACCACCTTCGAACTGGGCTGATACGCGCGTGCCCGATGTTTGCACGCCTTCGCGCACTCCGGTAACGTGATGCGTCTGTGTCACTCGCGAGACCGCTCATGAGCCACGATCACCCTCATCACGACCACGACCACACCGGCAGTCCGCTGCCCGAAATGGACCTGCGCGTGAAGGCGCTCGAATCGCTGCTGGTCGAGAAAGGCTATATCGATCCGCAAGCCCTCGACATCTTCATCCAGACCTACGAGCACAAGGTCGGACCACGCAATGGCGCGCGCGTCGTGGCCCGGGCATGGAGCGATCCGCAGTTTCGCGCGTGGCTGCTCGATGACGCCACCGCGGCCATCGCTTCGCTCGGCTTCACCGGACGCCAGGGCGAACACATGGTTGCACTCGAAAACACCGCGCAGGTTCACAACATGGTCGTCTGCACGTTGTGTTCGTGCTATCCGTGGTCGGTGCTCGGCTTGCCGCCGGTGTGGTACAAGTCGGCGTCGTATCGGTCGCGAGCTGTCATCGATCCGCGCGGCGTGTTGCAGGACTTCGGCGTCCGCTTGCCGGATGAAGTCGAACTGCGCGTATGGGATTCGACGGCCGAGGTCCGCTATCTCGTCCTGCCGATGCGCCCGCCCGGCACCGATCATCTCGACGAAGACGCGCTCGCCGCACTCGTCACACGCGATTCGATGATCGGCACGGGTCTCGCGTTGAGCCCATCGGCAGCGAGCGAGGTGGCGGCATGAACGCGGCGCATGACATGGGCGGCATGCAGGGCTTCGGGCCCGTCGAGAACGATCCTTGCGATGCACCGGGCGCGTCGCCCTTCCATGCGGAATGGGAGCGGCGCGTACTGGCCGTGACGCTTGCGATGGGCGCGACGGGCCAGTGGAACATCGACACCTCGCGGGCCGCGCGCGAAAGCCTGCCGCCCGCGCAATACCTCGGCAGCAGCTACTACGAAATCTGGTTCGAGGGCTTGAAGAAGCTGCTGCTCGCGAAGGGCCTCGCGAGTGCCGCGGAAATCGAGGCCGGCTATTCGCAGGCCGCGCCCGCGTCCAACGTGCGCATGCTGCGGGCTGCCGACGTCAGCGCAGCCTTGCTGCGAGGTGCGCCCGTGGATCGGCCGGCGCTCGGACCGGCGCGCTTCGCCGTCGGCGATACCGTGCGCACGAAGCTGATGAATCCACCCACGCACACGCGTCTGCCGCGCTATTGCCGCGGCAAGTCCGGACAGGTCGTCGCAGTGCGTGGCACGCACGTCTTTCCCGATGAAAACGCGCTCGGCCACGGCGAGCATCCGCAATGGCTCTACACGGTGCGTTTCGACGCCGCCGAGCTGTGGGGCGCGGACACGAGCGCGTCGTCGGTGTGCGTGGATTGCTGGGAGTCTTATCTACTCGATGCCGCGCATGAATGACCCGCAACAGTTCCACGAACTCCGCACCGCTTTACCCGCGTTGCCCTTCAACGACGACGGCCCGGTATTCCGCGCGCCCTGGGAAGCGCAGGCTTTTGCGATGACGCTCGCGTTGCACGAGCGCGGGGTGTTCACGTGGCAGGAATGGGCGCACGCATTGAGCGAGGCGATCCGCGCGGCGCAGGCTGCCGGCGATCCCGATCACGGCGACACCTACTATGCGCACTGGCTGAGCGCGCTGGAAGGCTTGAGCACCGCGAAGGGCTGCGTCAGCCAGGAGACGCTCGCGCAGCGCCGCCACGAGTGGGACGAAGCCGCGCGCGCCACGCCGCATGGACAGCCCATCGTGCTGGACGTCGCGAATGCGTCGAAGCAGCATGTGCTGCGCGCGCTGCCCGCCGCCACGCTCGGTGCCTATCGCGCGGCAATCTACCGGATCGACGGAACGCCGGCGATCGAGATGAAGATCGGCGTGAGCAATCCGGCGCTGATCGCGTTGCTCGAAGCACACGAAGCCGACACCGCGGTGTTCGTGACGGCATGCAATCCATTCGGCCATAAGCTGCCGCCGGAAGCCAACGCGACGCGGCAACGCGCGCTGGCTGCACGGATCGCGCAATGGGGACTGCGTGCATTGTCCGGCGCGGGTATCGACCCGTTGCAGGTCTGGATCGCCGAAGACAGTCTGCTGGTGCTCGGCGCGACCCAATCCACCGCCGATGCCCTGCTGACCGAATTCGAGCAGCACGCCGTCGTCATGGTGGATCGCGGGAACCCGCCGCACTTGCTGTTGCATCCGGGGCATCGCTGAGCCCTCATCATCCAACCGGAGAATTCGACATGCCGCTCGTCCGCATCGATTTGCTGAAGGGAAAAGACAGCGCCTACCGCACGGCCATCGGCGACGTGGTGTATGACGCGATGCGCGCCACCCTCGACGTGCCCGAGAACGATCGCTTCCAGATCATCGCAGAGCGCGACGCGCCGGACTTCATCGTGGATCGCACTTATCTGGGTATTCCCCGCAGCGACGATTGCGTGGTGATCCAGGTCACGCTGAACGAAGGCCGCGATGCGCCGAAGAAGCGCGCGTTCTACAAGGCCGTCGCCGATGGCTTGCATGAGCGCCTGAAGCTGCGTCGCGAGGATGTGTTCATCAGTCTCGTCGAGGTGAAAAAGGAGAACTGGTCTTTCGGCAACGGCGAGGCGCAATACGCGCCCACGTGACCGCGTGACCATCACCACCGCATCTTTCGATCTGGAACCGCTCGCATTGCCGGCCGACGTGCCTGCCGACATCCGCGTCTGGCGCGTTCCGATCCCGTTGACCATCGCGCCCGACGATCCCGCCTGCGCCGCGCTGGATGCAAGCGAACGCGCGCGCGCGGCGCGCTATCTGCGTCCCGAGGATGCGGCGCGCTTCAGCGTCATGCGTGCGGCGCTGCGTCAGGTGCTGGCGACGCTGACCGGCGGCGATCCGGCGCGTCTGAAGCTCGACGCCGGCGAGAACGGCCGCCCGCTGCTCGACGAGCCGGATGCGCCGGACTTCAACGTCTCGCATTCGGGATCGTACGGGTTGATTGGCGTGTCGCGGGCAAGACGCGTCGGGGTGGATATCGAGGCGGCGCGCACCGGCTTCGGCTGGCGTGAACTGGCGCCTGCCGTGCTGGCGGAGCGCGACCGGCAGGCCATCGAGGCGCTGCCCGAAGCCGCGCGCCAGAGCGCGTTCTTCGACTGCTGGACCGCGAAGGAAGCCGTGCTGAAGGCGCACGGTGTCGGTATCGGCGGCGGTTGGATCGGGCTGAAAGGCTTCTCGGTCTTGCCGCGCGAGGGCTTGCGCCATGCGGTGTCGCCGGAAGCGGAGGGGTTCGCGGCCATCGCGCTGGACGCGCCTTCCGGCTATGCCGCCGCCCTCGCGTGGCAGGTTTGATGCGGCGCAGCGAGGCTCACGCGACTTTCGCGCGCAGCAGGTCTCTGTGCGTGAGATACAGGCGCAGGTCGAATTCGATCTGATGGTAGCCCGGCTGCATCAGCTCACACAGCCGATAGAACGCCTTGTTGTGATCGCTTTCCTTCAGATGTGCGAGCTCATGCACGACGATCATGCGCAGGAACTCAGGCGCCGTGTCGCGGAACAGCGAGGCGATGCGAATCTCCTTCTTCGCCTTGAGCCGCGCGCCCTGTACACGGGAAATGGCCGTGTGCAGTCCAAGCGCGTGACGCAGGACGTCGAGCTTGCTGTCGTAGATGACCTTGTCGATGGCGGGCGCCACGCGCAGGAATTCCTGCTTCAGGTCCGAGCAATACGCATACAGCGCGCGATCGGACTGCACGGCGTGCCGGTTCGGATAGCGTGCGTCGAGATAGGTGCCCAGTTGCTGCTGGGCGATCAGTCGGCGCACCTTGTCCTGAAGCGTGTTCGGGTAAGCGCTCAGGTATTTCAGGTGTTGCATGACGGCGGTGTTCTGAAGAATCTCTCAAAGCCTGCTTGCGCAGGCGGGCGTGGGACGCGCCAGGGGCGTCCGCAGCGGGAAGGGCGCAGCATTCTGACAACCATTCTAGTCAACGCCGCGCGGACTCGCCCGTTGCAGCGGCGGCGCGGCGTGTTTCCGCGTACGCATTTGCGTAAGTTTATGTTTCAGCCCGGCGCCGGGTGCAACGCGCATGCGAACATGCGCGCTCCCCAGGCAAGCGATCAAGGCAGGTTTTTCCATGGCGTCGAACAAGGCTCATCATGCAACCGGATGGGCTGCGGGCATCATCGCGGCGGCGCTCGTGTCGGCTGCGCACGGACCTGCCTCCGCGGGCGCGGGCATGATTCCCGCGGTGCTCGCGCTGCTCGCCGGGGTGGCCGGCGCTACCGCGCCGGACTGGCTCGAAGTCGCGTGGTGGACACGCGCCCGCAGGCTCTGGATCACGCATCGCACGCTGACGCATTGGGGCCTGGGCTGGGCGGCGCTGCTCGCGCTGTCCTGGCACGAACTCGGGCGGCATCCGGCGGCGCCCGTGGCGTTCGGCTTCGCCTGCGGCGGCCTCATGCATCTGCTGGCGGACTGGCCCAATCCGCTCGGCGTGCCGTGGGTCGGCCCGCGCCACTCGCTCAATCTGTGGACGAGCGGGCACTGCGATCTGATCGTCGTGGGCGCGGCGTGGGTTGCCGCGCTGTTCGTCGTCGACGATGTCTGGTTTCATCATGCCTGTAGCCGCATGCTGCTGAACGTGCTGCGGCCCGCAGCATGACCCAAGCGAGGAGCCCCGATCCCATGCAAGCGAATCACCCGCGCAGCCGCTTCCTTCTCTTCCTCGCCGGCCTGGCCGCGCTGTTCGCGCTGCATGGCTGCGCGGGCTTCTTCAATCGCGACGCCATGCGCGTGACGGTGGCGGGCATCGAGCCGCTCGAAGGACAGGGCCTCGAGATGCGCTTTACCGTGAAACTGCGCGTGCAGAATCCGAACAACGAGCCGCTCGACTTCGACGGCGTCGCGCTCGATCTCGACCTCAACGGCCGTCCGTTCGCCACGGGCGTCAGCGACCAGCGCGGCGTGGTGCCGCGTTTCGGCGAGACGGTGGTGGCCGTGCCGGTGACGGTGTCGGCGTTCTCGGTGGCGCGGCAGGCGCTCGGCTTCGCCACCGGCGACGTCCCGAACAAGGTCTCGTATGCGGTACGCGGCAAGCTCGCGGGCGGCCTGCTCGGCGGCGCGCGCTTTGCCGATACCGGTTACGTCGACCTGCCGATGAACGGCGCGTCCGGCTACTGAGACGCTCGAGCTTCGTCGGGATCGTAAGGCACGACGCGATCCGCTTCATTCGCGTCGTTGCGGGCGATCACCGCGCGCGCAGGCTCGGTGTCGCTCAGATTGACCGGCTGATGCGGCACGCCGGGCGGAATGAAGACGAAGTCGCCCGGCTCGTTGATCATCGATTGCGCCAGCCCCGCTCCGTAGCGCGTCTCGATGCGTCCTTCCAGGATATAGATGCCGGTTTCGTAGCCGATGTGAACGTGCGGCTCGCCGCGCCCGCCCGGCGGCACGACGACGAGATGCATCGCGAGTCCGCGCGTGCCGGCCGTCGCCGCCGAGAGGCCGATGAAATACGGCAGGTGTTGCACTGTCGCGAGCTTTTCCTGAGGCCGCACGGTGACGACCGTCTGCTGCGCGGCAACTTCCGTGGTGTCCTGCATGGCGATTCCTCCGTGTCCGGACTGCGCTGCGAATCTTCTCATCGACGATAGGTCGAAAGCGCGTGTCGCGCAAAGGTCATGCGCGGCGTCTACCGTAGAAGGGCACGGACTTTGTGCAGGCGCACATGCCCGGCGGCAGGCAAACACGCGGCGCGGCGCATAATCTCGATGACGTGAGAGCAGACCATAGCGGCATCGCAACCGACACCCTCGGGAGGACACCATGCTGGTCAGGAACGAAGCGCGCGTCGAACAACTCATCAACGATCTCCTCGAATTCGCACGAGGACGGTTGCCGGAGCAGACCTGGCGGATCATCGAGCCGTTGCTTCGCCACTACTACGAGCAGGTCGATGTCGAGGACATCGCGAGCCGCGATGTCGCCGATCTCTACGGCGCCGCCATGGCGCACGTCCAGACGGCGCAGAAGTTCGTCCACGGGCGCGAAGTGCTGCGGGTCTATAACCCGAACCTGGAGCAGCACGGCTGGCACTCGGATCATACGGTGGTCGAGATCGTCAACGACGACATGCCGTTCCTCGTCGATTCCGTGAGCATGGAACTCAACCGGCTGGGGCTTGCGCTGCATTCCGTGATCCACCCGGTGTTCCGCGTCTGGCGCGGCGCGAAGGGCGAGATCGAGCGCGTTGCGCAGGGCCACAGCGAGGCCGGCGACGGCCAGTCCGAGCTCGAATCGTTCATTCATTTCGAAGTGGACCGCTGCGGCGATGGCGCCCGCCTCGACGAAGTGCGCGACAACATCGCGCGCGTGCTGGGCGACGTGCGCGCGTCGGTGGAAGACTGGCCGAAGCTGCTCGACACCGCCCGCGCCGCGATCACCGAACTCAAGACCCGCGACACGAGTCCGGACGGCATCGAGTCCCGTGCGTTCCTCGAATGGATGGCGGGCGATCACTTCACGTTCCTCGGCTGCCGTGACTATGATCTGGTGGAGCACGAAGGCGGCTTCGCGTTGCGCGGCGTGTCCGGCTCCGGGCTGGGCCTCTTGCGCGAAACCTTGCGCGCGCCGGCGGCAGGCGACCTGACGCCGCTGCCGCCGGGCGCAGCCGCGATCATCGAAGGCGCGGCGCCCATCTTTCTGACCAAGGCCAATTCGCGCGCGACGGTGCATCGGCCGGGCTATCTGGACTATGTCGGCGTGAAGCGCGTATCGCCGGAGGGCAAGGTGATCGGCGAGCGGCGCTTTCTCGGCCTGTACACGTCCACTGCGTATCTGGTGCCCACCTACGAGATTCCGATCGTGCGGCGCAAGTGCGCGAACATCGTGCGGCGCGCGGGCTTCCTCGAGAAAGGGCATCTGGCGAAGTCGCTCATCACGGTCCTGGAACAGTACCCGCGCGACGAACTGTTCCAGGCCGACGAAGACGTGCTCTTCGACATCGCGCTCGGCGTGCTGCGCTTGCAGGAACATCAGCGCACGCGGCTGTTCGTGCGGCGCGACCGCTTCGACCGCTTCGTGTCGTGCCTCGTGTTCGTGCCGCGCGACAAATTCAATACCGACCTGCGCCGCCGCATCAGCCGCGTGCTGATGGAGGCCTTCAACGGCCGCAGCATCGAGTTCACGCCGCTGTTGTCGGAGTCGCCGCTGGCGCGCATTCATATCGTGGTGCGGGCGGATCGCGGCACCATGCCCGAAGTCGATACGCGCGAACTCGAAACGCGTGTGGTGCAGGTGGCGCGGCGCTGGCAGGACGATCTCGCCGATGCGCTCATCGACAGTCATGGCGAGGAAGCCGGCAACCGCCTGTTGCAGCGTTACGCGGATTCATTCCCGGCGGGTTATCGCGAGGACTATCCGGCGCGTACGGCGGTGCGCGACATCGAAATGATCGAGGCGACGCATACGAGCGCCGGCGGTCTCTCCATGAGCCTGTACCGGCCGATCGAGGCCGGCAAGCGCGCGTTCCGCTTCAAGGTGTATCGCGTGGGCGAGCCGATTGCGCTGTCGCACAGCCTGCCGATGCTCGAACATCTCGGCGTGCGCGTGGATGAAGAGCGCCCGTACCTGATCGAGCCGACCGGCGCGCCGAACGCATGGATTCACGACTTCGGCCTGGAGTTGCAGGACGACGTGGAATTCGACATCGATCGCGTGAAGCCGCTGTTCGAGAACGCGTTCGCGAGCGTGTGGTCGGGCGAGATCGAGAACGACGATTACAACCGCCTCGTGCTGCGCGCGGAGTTCGGCTCGCGCGACGTGACCATCATGCGCGCCTATGCGAAGTATCTGCGCCAGGTGGGCTCGACGTTCAGCGATGCCTATATCGAGCGCGCGCTGATCGGCAATCCGCTGATCGCGAAGAAGCTGCTGCAACTGTTCATGGTGCGTTTCGATCCGGCGCATGGCGGCGGCGGCGAGGCGCGCGACGCCGCCGCCGAGCGCGTGCTCGCCGACATCGAAGCGGCGCTCGACAAGGTGCCCAATCTCGATGAAGACCGCATCCTGCGGCAGTTCCTCGGCGTGATCTGCGCGACGGTGCGCACCAATCACTTTCATCGCGATGCACACCGCCAGCCGCGGCCTTATGTGTCGTTCAAGCTGGATCCGTCGAAAGTGCCGGGGCTGCCCGAACCCAAGCCGATGTTCGAGATCTGGGTCTACGCGCCGCGTGTCGAGGGCGTGCATCTGCGCGGCGGACGCGTGGCGCGCGGCGGCCTGCGCTGGTCGGACCGGCGCGAGGATTTTCGCACCGAAGTGCTCGGCCTCATGAAGGCGCAGATGGTGAAGAACACGGTGATCGTGCCGGTGGGATCGAAGGGCGGCTTCGTCGTGAAGAATCCGCCGCCGGTGACGGATCGCGAGGCGTATCTCAGCGAAGGCGTCGCGTGCTATCAGATGTTCCTGCGCGGCCTGCTCGACGTCACCGACAACCGCACGCCGGACGGCATCGTGCCGCCGCCGGACGTGGTGCGCCACGATCCGGACGATCCCTATCTCGTGGTCGCGGCCGACAAGGGCACGGCCACCTTCTCCGATTACGCGAACGCGATCGCACACGAATACGGTTTCTGGCTCGACGATGCGTTTGCCTCCGGCGGCTCGGTCGGCTATGACCACAAGAAGATGGGCATCACGGCGCGCGGCGCGTGGGAATCCGTGAAGCGCCATTTCCGCGAGATGAACTTCGATACCCAGACCACGGATTTCACGGTGGTCGGCATTGGCGACATGTCCGGCGACGTGTTCGGCAACGGCATGCTGCTGTCGCGTCACATCCGGCTGATCGCGGCGTTCGATCATCGCCACATCTTTCTCGATCCGACGCCCGACACCGCAAAGAGCTTCGAAGAACGCGCGCGTCTCTTTGCATTGCCGCGTTCCAGCTGGGCCGACTACGACGCCTCGCTGATCTCGACGGGCGGCGGCGTGTATCCGCGCACGGCGAAGTCGATACCGGTGTCGCCGCAGGTGCAGGCGGCGCTCGGTATCAGCGCGTCGGTGCTCGCGCCGAACGAGCTGATCCGCGCGATCCTGCTGGCCGAAGCCGATCTGCTCTACAACGGAGGTGTGGGCACCTATGTGAAGGCGACGGCGGAAACGCATCTGCAAGTCGGCGACCGCACCAATGACGCCGTGCGCGTGAACGGCGCGGAGCTGCGCGTGAAGGTGGTCGCGGAGGGCGGCAATCTCGGTCTCACGCAACTGGGGCGCATCGAGTTCGCGCAGCGCGGCGGCCGCATCAATACGGATGCCATCGACAATTCTGCGGGCGTCGATTGCTCGGATCACGAGGTCAACATCAAGATCCTGCTGGGCCTCGTGGTCGCGGATGGCGAGATGACCGAGAAGCAGCGCAACGCGCTGCTCGCCGAGATGACCGACGAAGTCGGCCTGCTCGTGCTGAAGGACAACTACGCGCAGACGCAGGCGCTGTCGATCGCGAAGCGCTATGAAGCCGAGACGCTCGATGCCGAGGCGCGCATGATGCGCTTCCTGGAGCGCGCCGGGCGCCTGAAGCGCCGCATCGAGTTCCTGCCCTCCGACGACGAGATCGCCGAGCGCGCGGCGGCGAAGTCCGGGCTGACGTCGCCCGAGCGTGCGGTGCTGCTTGCATACGGCAAGATGTGGCTGTACGACGAACTGCTCGAATCGGACGTGCCGGAGGATGCGCTCGTCGCGGACATGGTGCCGGAGTATTTCCCGAAGCCGCTGCAGCAGCGCTACAGCGACACGATGCAGCGCCACCCGCTCAAGCGCGAGATTCTCGCGACGCACCTGACCAATGCGCTCGTCAATCGCGTGGGCTGCACCTTTGTGCATCGCCTGATGGAAGAGACCGATGCGCAGCCGAGCGACATCGTGCGGGCGGCGCTCATGTCGCGCGATGTCTTCGATCTCGACGACCTGTGGCGCAGCATCGACGGGCTGGACAACATCGTCGCCGATGAAGTGCAGGCGCGCATGTTCGTCGAGGTCGTGCGGCTGCTCGACGATACGTCGCTGTGGTTCCTGCGTCATCTGAAGCACAGCGGTGCGGATGCGCATGAAGCGCGCGGCGTGCTGGCGCGCTGCCGTGAAGCGGCGCAGCGGCTGGCGCCGCAACTGCCGGCGCTGCTGCCTGCGACGCAGCTCGACGCGTGGTATGCGCGCCGGCGCGACCTGGAGGATGCGGGCGTCGAGAGCACGCTGGCGGCGCGGGTCGCGAGCGGCGAGATTGCCACGGCCGTGCTCGACAGCGCCGAAGTGGCGGCCTGCACGCAGCGCAGTCTCGAACTGGTGGCGAGCGTGTATTTCGGCATCGGCACGCTGCTCGATTATCGCGGCATTGCGGAGCGCGCGATGGCCTTGCCCGTCGCGACGCACTGGGACTTGCTCGCGCGTGCAGCCGCGCTGGAGGAACTGGCGCGCCTGAAGCGCGCGCTGACGGTGAGCGCGCTCGAACAGTCGCGCGGTATCGATGCGGCGGATGTGATCGTCGAGACCTGGCGAGCGAAGCGCGAGCAGGCGCTCGACCGCTACACGCGCCTGCTGACCGAACTGCGCGCGAGCGGCGGCGCGAGTCTTTCGATGCTGCTGGTCGTGGTGCGCGAGATGGCGGTGCTCGAACGCGCGTAGACCTTCTTCGCCGTGTGATGAAAAAGCGGGCGCCTCGCAAGCGCCCGTTTTTTTCATGTGTACTTCATGACATCAGTGATCCGAAGCAATTCATGAAGCATTGAATTCGATTCATGCCTGATGCGTCCACTTTGTCGGATCCATGCTAGGTCGCATGCGCGAATACACTCGCCGCACGCTTTACATTCGGTAAGTCACGGCATTTAATCAATGAGCGGACGAAGCCGTCCGGCATGTCTTTCTCTATCCGTCCTCGCGGTCATCCCGGTGTGAATTCAATCGTTACGCCACACGCGAACCGATCGCAGGATCCTTGCGCTTTCGCCGTTCCAGCGGGCAGGGTCGGGCACGTCGCAGCGCGTCATTTGCAGCGAGGTCTTACATGATCAAGTTATCGGGCGAAGTGATCGACGCTCTCAAGGCATCGGTGCGCGGCAGGGTGATCGCACCCGCCGATGCCGATTACGACGAAGCACGCAAGGTCTGGAATGCCACCATCGACAGGCGGCCCGCGCTCATCGTGCGCTGCGCGGGCGTGGCCGACGTGAAGGCGGCGCTGGCGTTCGCGCGCGGCAACGGCATGCTCGTGTCGATCCGCGGCGGCTCGCACAACATCGCGGGCAGCGCCGTCAGCGACGATGCCGTGATGATCGATCTCTCCGCGCTCAGGTCGGTGCGCATCGATCCGCAGGCGCGGCGCGCGTACGTGGAGCCCGGCGCCTTGCTCTCCGATTTCGATCACGAAGCGCAGGCGTTCGGACTGGCGACGCCGCTCGGCATCAACTCGACCACCGGCATCGCCGGTCTCACGCTCGGCGGCGGCTTTGGCTGGATCAGCCGCAAGTTCGGCGTCACGGTGGACAATCTGGTGGCGGCGGAGATCGTCACGGCGGACGGCGAATGGCGTCGCGTGGACGAGCATGCCGATCCCGAACTCTTCTGGGCCTTGCGCGGCGGCGGCGGCAATTTCGGCGTGGTCACGCTGTTCGAATTTCGGCTGCATGAAGTCGGGCCGGAGATCTATGGCGGGCTGGTGGTGTATCCGCTCGAACAAGCCGCCGACGTCCTGCCGAAGTATCGCGAGTTCGTCGCGCAAAGTCCCGACGAGCTGAGCGTCTGGGCCGTCATGCGTCTCGCGCCGCCGCTGCCGTTCCTGCCCGCGGAAGCGCACGGCAAGCCGGTGATCGTATTGGCGAGTTGCTATGTCGGCCCGGTTGAAAACGGCGAGCGTGTGCTGGCGCCCGCGCGCGGCTTCGCCACGCCCTATGGCGAGCATCTCGGACCGATGCCCTTTGCAGCATGGCAGAAAGCCTTCGATCCGCTGCTGACGCCGGGCTCGCGCAACTACTGGAAGTCGCATAACTTTGCCGTTCTGACGGACGCGACCTTCGACATCCTCACCAACGCGGTGAAATCGCTGCCTTCGACGCAATGCGAGATCTTCGTCGGCGCGATGGGCGGCGAGACGAACCGCGTGCCCGTCGATGCCACTGCGTACGCGAATCGCGATTCGATCTATACGATCAACATTCACGGCCGCTGGGAAGACGCCGCCGATGATGCCAGATGCACGGCTTGGGCGCGCGACATGTTCGCCGCGCTGACGCCGCACGCGTTGGGCAGCGTGTATGTCAACTTTCTGACGGGCGATGAAGGCGATCGGGTGAAGGCGGCGTATGGACCCAACTACGAGAAGCTCGCGCGAGTGAAGCAGCGTTACGATCCGGAGAACGTGTTCCGCAGCAATCAGAACATCGTGCCGGCGGCGTGAGGAGGTGACGGGCCGGCATTCAACGCCGGCCCAGGCCGTGGCGCAGGTCGTGTGAGGCGTCGTCAGTGGTGTCTTCGTAGACGAGTGTGCGTGTGTCGGCGCTCAGGTGCGCGCGCAGCACGTTCAGAAATCGCGGTTCCACGGCAAGTCGCAGCCGGTCGAACCTGTGCTGCCGGCGGCTGTCTTCAAGAAAGGCGGCGACCTTGCGCGCGAACGCTGCGCCGTCGTCGTCCGTCACGCTTGCCGACGGATTCCTGAGGTCCTCGACCTGCCTCAGATCCAGCGTCAATCCGTGCGTCTCGAAGACTCTCGCACGCTTGCCGTCGGCCGCGAGAACCCACGTGATGGCGGTCATGGCGCTCCTCCTGTTCGCCCGTCCACGCGGGCTCTCGCCATTGTGCGCCCGATCTTTCCGCGATGGCTTCCTTCGTGCGGAGATTCGCTTTTGCGGCGCAGCACGCGACATGCATCTTGTGCCTAGGTGTCGCTCCACATGCGCAGCAGGTTGTGATAGCAGCCGACCAGCGTGCGCTTCGCGGCTTCGTCGCCGTCGGTGGCGTTGAGGCGCTGGATGGCGTTGTCGAGATCGAACAGCAATGCGCGTTGTCCGTCGTCGCGCACGAGGCTCTGCGCCCAGAAGAAACTCGACACGCGCGCGCCGCGCGTCACCGGACGCACCTGATGCAGGCTCGTCGCCGGATAGACGAGCGCGTGGCCGGCGGGCAGCTTCACTTCCTGCACGCCAAAGGTATCTTCGATGATCAGTTCGCCGCCGTCATATTCGTCGGGCGGCGTGAGGAACAGCGTGACCGAGACATCCGTGCGCACGCGCGCGCCGTGGCCCGGCACGATGCGGATCGCGCCATCGACGTGACTGCCGAAGTGCATGCCGCCTTCATAACGGTTGAACAGCGGCGGATACACGCGGTTCGGCAGCACGGCGCTGATGAAGAGCGGATGCCGCTCCAGCGCGCCGACGATCGCATCGCCGAGTTCCAATGCGATCGGCGAACCTTCGGCGATCTGCATGTTGCGCTTGACCGGCGCGCCCTGATAACCCGCGGTGGCGCGGCCGTCGACCCAGGCGTCGCTGGCTTCGAGGCGGGCGCGCATGGCGGCGGCATCGGCGGGACTGAGGACGTTCGGTATCGAGAGGATCATGGTTCCATGGGACGTGGCGCGCGCCGCGTGCGTGCGGCGCGCGCCGGCACGGCATCAGCGGAAACGGTAGTTCAAGGTGGCGAGGAACGTGCGGCCCAGGCCCGGCACCGCGCGTCCGCCATCGGACGGAATCAGGGCGTCGTAGTACTTCTTGTCCGTCAGGTTCAGCACGTTGAACTGGATATCGTAGCGTTTCTGATGATACGCGGCCATCACGTCCCAGCGCACGTAGCCGCGCACTTCGACGAGATTGTTGTTCGCCGCGTAACGCGACGACACATACGAAGGCCCGCCGCCGATCTGCCACACCGGCGTGAAGTCATAGGTCGTCCACAGCGTGAACATGTGATGCGGCGTGTTGGCCGGCGTCTTGCCCTGCGTGCCGTCGAAGGCCTTCAGGATCGTGCCGTCCATGTAGGTATAGCCGCCGAACATCTGCCATTGCTTCGTGATGTGGCCCGCCACGCCCAGCTGATAGCCGCGTACGCGGATGTCGCCGTCGAGCGAATAGGTGCCGTCCGAGGCCAGCGTGCGCGCGTTGGTCTTCTCGATGTTGAACAGCGACTGCGTGACCGACAGGCCACCGTTCAGCAGATCCCACTTCGAACCGACTTCATACGACTTGTTGTGCTCGGGCGGCAGGTTCTGCTGGCCGTTGGTGAGCGTGAGCGCTTCGAGCGACGGATCGAACGAGGTGCCGTACGACACGTAGTACGACTGCGTCTCCGTCGGCTGGAACACGAGGCCCGTGCGCACGCTCGTGAAGTAATTGGTCTGGGTGGCGTAGGAGGGCGCGTTGATCGAGTTGTGGATCGCCGCTTCATAGCGGTCCCAGCGCACGCCGCCAATCCACTTCCAGTGCTCGCCGAGCGAGATGGTGTCGTTCAGGTACAGGCCGAGACCGTTCGCGCTCGACTCCGCCAGGTTGGTCGCCACCTCGCGATAGTTGGCGGGACGCGGCACATACGCCGGATCGACCAGCGGCACGATGGCGAGCGTGTTCGAGGGCAGGCCCGGCGTCGTTGCGGTGAAGCTCTGGTTGCTATAGGTCTCGTGGCTCAGATCGACGCCCACCAGCATGTCGTGCTTCAGGAAGCCCGTGGCGAACTTGCCTTCGAGGTCGGTCGTGTTGTAGACCGAGTGATCGTTGATGTTGCGGTCCTTGCCTTGCAGGCGCACGAACAGCGAACTCAGCGGCAGGGCGGTGTAGTTGCCGTTGGTGAGCGCTGTAGAGTTGCCGAGCGGTCCGGTCAGCACGGCCGCCGCATTGGTCGCGCGCGCTTCGGTGCTGTAGTGGCTGAACTGCGTCTGGTTGCGCAGCGTGAACATGTCGTCGAAACGATGCTGGACGCGCGCGCTGACCGTCTGGACGTCCTGGATCGTGCGGTCGTCGGTGAAGCCGTAGAAGGTCTTCGTATCGACCGGCGCGGGATGGCCGTTGAGCGGCGGAATGCCGTAGTCGGGCTGGTCGCGGTTGTGCTGGATCAGCGCGCTCAGCGTCACCTGCGTCGGCGTGCCGATGCCGAACTTCACTTCCGGCGCGATGCCGTAGTCCTTGTTGATCATCTCGTCGCGGCTCGAACCCAGCGACTGGCCGAACGCGTTGACACGGAACGCCGAGGTGTCCGTCAGCGGCTGGTTGATGTCGACCGTCGAGCGGAAGCGGTCGTGCGTGCCCGCCTGCAGCGAGACATCGGCGCGCGGCTTCAGGTCCGGCTGCTTGCTGACCTGGTTGATGACGCCGCCGGTGGAGCCGCGTCCGAAGTACAGCGACGACGGCCCGTACAGCA
Organism: Caballeronia sp. LZ033; assembly: GCF_031451265.1. NCBI lineage: Bacteria > Pseudomonadati > Pseudomonadota > Betaproteobacteria > Burkholderiales > Burkholderiaceae > Caballeronia > Caballeronia sp. LZ033. The sequence goes on from NZ_JARUXQ010000004.1 coordinate 447,056, forward strand.
CGTCGATCGACTCGAGGTTGAAGGTGTCGCGATAGTACTGGCCACGGTCGCGGAAGCCGTCGAGGTAAATGTCGGTGCGCGCGGAGAAGCCGCGCAGGTTGATGTTGTTGCCGATCTGGCCGCCTTCCGCCGCGCCGAGCGTGACGCCGGGCACGTTGCGGAGGGCATCGGAGAACGAGCTGATGGCCTGCGATTGCAGCACGGCCTTCGGCACCACGACGACGGCCTGCGGAATGTCGCGCAGCGCGGTGGGCACCTTGGCGCCGACGCTGGACACGTCGGCCTGGAAATCGGGCGCGTCGGCCTGGCTGGTCACGCGAACGGCGGGCAGCGAAGCGGATTCGGGCGCGTCCGGCGCGGCTTGCGCGGCGTTCGGTGCTGCGGTGGGCGTGGTTTGCGATGCAGTCTGGGCGTATAGCGGTGCCGCCATGGGCACGGCGGCAATCGTTACCCATGCCGCTGCCAGCGGCGTTTTCCTCAACATGTCGTGGTCCAGGTCGTTGTTGTTCAGGTCCGATGGCGGCGGATCGGGCGTCCTGCCGCCACGGCTTTTCGAGGTGTGCGATGTCGTCGATCGAAAGCTGTGGCGCCGTGCTGTTCAGTACGACTCATTGCGCCGGGCTATCGTGTCGATGGGTAAATGCGAATCGCTATCATTACATGGTCGGAAATATTTCGAAAATATCCGTAATGACTGGCGGGATTTATTGCCGGGAAATGTGACGTTCACGCAACAAAAAGCGCTTGCGCGATGTGGCTTCAGCACCCTCAGTGAAGGCGCTCACGCCCGCTGGGCATGGCTCCGAGGCCGGCGCAGCGTCTGGCGCCGCGCGGTATCAGGCGAATATGAGGGAATTGCGGACAAAAAGTGGCGGATGAGATTTTCCGCCAGGCGGTAGCTCAATAATGCGGTGAAAAATTTGTAAGAAATCGGTGCCGGCTCGCAGAAGGCGTCTTTCGAGCTCTCTGCAAGCCGGACCGGTGTCAATTCGACAACGACAGATACGGCGAGCTGAACGCCTGCGGCGGGAACACGGGCTGTACGCCGCCGCGATTCGAGAAGGTATAGCGCACGTACACGGCCGCGAGCCACTCGCGATACTGATACGCGTTGCCGAACGAGGCCGTCGCGCCAACCGCCAGTTGCGGCGCGAGCTGATATTCACCGGTCGCGCTGAGCGAATAGGACACGCCCGTCTTGCTCTGGCCGGGATAGACGGCGTTCGCATCGGGTGTGGCGCCGGAGCCGGCGGCGCGTGCCTGGAACGTGCCGTTCGTCGGGAAATAATCCGACTCGTCCTGCCGGTAATGCTGCACGCCGATCGAGCCCTTCAGGTCGTAGGTGAACAGCCCCGAACGCCCGGCATACTCGACCGGGAAGTTGAGAATCACGTACTGCTGCGGGCTGAAATAGCCGCCCTGACCATAGGTGAAGTACGACAGGTTCTTGTCGTAGTGCATCAGCGTGGTATTCGCGCCGATGGTCAGCGTCTGGTCCGCATCCTTGATGAGGCGCGTATAGATGCCGCCGCCGCCCTTCACCGCGGTGTTGGTCGCGACCTGCTTGCCGTCGAGGAACTGGTACGCCGCGTTGGCATAGACGCCGTTGGTGCCGTCGTCCCAGCCGAAATCGGCGCGGCCGCCGGTCGACGTCACGCCGCCCCATTCGAGTCCCGCGCCCTGGTCGCGGGCCCCGGCGTAGGACAGCAGGCTGTCCGTGACCGCACGGCGCGCGACGGCCAGCGAGTAGGAGACCTTGTCGGTGATGGCGTTCTGATACTGCACGCCGCCCACCACGTTGGTTTCGCGGAAGCCGAGCGGCGTGGTGCCGACATCGCCCTTCCAGTTGCGGTTCTCATAACCGATCGACAAGCCGACGCCCGTCGCCGTCTGCGAGCCGTAGTTGTTGGTCGGCGGCGTGGCGACCGCGCCCAGTCCGGATCCGAAGCGCGCGAGCGTGTTCGCCTGGCTGCTCGCGGTGCCGGCGTCGAGCGTGACGGGCGTCGCGCGCACGATGACGTGGCCGTTGCCCGCCTTGATGCGGCCTTCGATGGGCGCTTCGATGTCGGTCAGGTTGGACAGTCCGTCCTCGCCATCGCGATTGCGGAAGATGATCCCGCCCGACACCGTGCTGGCCTGCTCGCGGTTGATCTGCGCGAGTTCATCGGCGACGCCCGTCGTCTGCGAATTGGCGACGGGCGCGGGCATGCCGCCGGTGGACATCGTCGCGGCCGCGGCGGCGCGCTGCTGCTGCTGCGTCTGGGCCGGATAGTACGGCTGGGCATAGCCCGCCGGCGGCTGCGGAATGTACGGCTGCTGCGCGTATTGCTGCGGCGGATAGTAGGGCTGCGGGGCGTACGGCTGCTGCTGCTGGGGATAGGGCTGCTGCGGCGGCGCGCCGTAGGCGTACGGATCCGCGGGACGCGCCGCCGCGGTTTTGCGGGTGGAGGTCGTCGCCGGGCGTTTCGTGCGCGTCGTGCTCGCGTGGCTGCTCGCGACAGGCGGCGGCGCGTAGGCATTCGACTGCGCTTCGCGCGCGCCGGGCGACATCGGCCACGGCGATGCATACGGATCCTGTTGCTGCGGATACGGCTGCTGCTGCGCGTACGGTTGCTGTTGCGGATACGCCTGCTGTTGCGGGTAAGGCTGATACGCCGGCTGCTGCTGATACGGCTGCGCCTGATAAGCCGGCTGCGCATAACCGCCCGACGCGCCCCCGTCCTGCCCCGGATAAGGCTGAAGCGGACCGCCCGACTGCCCGGAACCGGACGTGTCGGGACCATAGCCGCCGCTCGTCACCTGACGCGGCGCGCCTTGCTGCATCGGCGCGGGCGCGGCGGAGGGCGCCAGATACGGCGTGGAATACGTGGCGGGCTGGGGAGGCGGCAGATAGGTCGGCACGGGCTGCGAGTAAGTCTGAGGGATGACCTGGCGATACGACGCGCCGGACGCCAGCGCCGGACTCGACGCCGTATCGACCGCGGTCTTGCCTTCGAACGGATTGGTGCCGGGCAGCGGATTCGAGCCGATGCGGCTCAGCGCGCTTTCCCAGCCCGGCGGAACATTGCCGCGCGCCTGCGTAGGCGCGGCGGCCTGCATCGGCGGCGTGTTGGCCGCGACGAGCGAGCGTTGCAGGAACTGCGCGGCCAGATCGAGCTTGCCCTGCGCGCGATACATCCGGCCGATCGACGCCAGCACGCCCGGGTCGTTCGGCGCGGCCTGATAGGCCTGGTTCGCGTAGGTCTCGGCCAGCCGGAAGTCGCGCACGTTGCTCGCGGCGGCCATCGCGGCGGTCTGCAGCGCGAGGTCGTCGGGACGGCGCGTCAGTGCCTTCTGAAAGCATGCCAGCGCACTGCGGTCGTCGCCCGCCGACGTGTACATGCGGCCCAGCGCGGCCTGCAGATCGGCGTTGTCGGGCATCGCGGCGAGCCACGGCGAAATGACGTCGTAGGCGCTCGCGAGATTGCCCTGCCGACGCACTTCGTCCGCACGCGCGACGACGATGCCCACATTCAGATTGTTGAAGTCGGTGCGTTGCTGCGTCGTGAGCGACATCGACTGGAGGCGGCGCATCACCGAACCCAGTTCGGCGGTCTGCTGCGTCGCCGAGAGAATGCCCGCGTATTGCAGGAGCAGTCCGGTGTCGTTCGGCGCCTGCGCGATCGCGCCGCGCACCAGCGCCAGCGCGCGAGCCGGATCGCCCGCCTTCACATAGGCCGTGGCGATCGCGCCCGTCAGCTCGGCGTTGCCGCTCGCGACCGGCGCGGCACGGCTCAGGATCGCGAAGGCCTGCTGACGCTGTCCTGCGGCGGCCGCCTGCGTCGCGAGTTCCGCCTGCTGCTGCACCCACAGACGATGCTGGAGCGCGGTCATCGCGGGCGTGCGCTGGGCCGCCGGAATGCGTTCGAGTTGTCCGAGGCCAGTTGCCCAGTCCTGGGTTTCGGCGGACAGCAGCGCGCTTGCATAGAGCGCGTCGGTCATGTCCGGATGGGTCGCGAGCAGCCCGTCCATCATGCTGCGCGCGTTGCCCACCGCGCCCTGACGCACGTAGATGCGCGCCAGGTCGAGGCGCAGCCACGGATCGTCGGGATTGTTGAGCAGCGCGTCTTCAAAAAGGCTGCGCGCCGCGCCGAGATCGCCGCGCGCTTCGGCCGCGCGCGCCTGCGCCGCTTGCGCCTCGCCGCGCAGCTTGTTGATGCCGCCGGCCTTGGCTTGCTGTTCGGTGTTGAGACGATTGGCGAATTCGAGCGCCTCGTCGCCGCGTCCCTGCGCGGCCAGCGCGCCGACGAGTCCGCGGATCGCGTCGGGGTTGTCGGCCTGACGGCGCAGCGCCATCCGATACGCCTGCTCCGCGCCGCGCGGATCGCTGTTCGCAAGCAACATCTCGCCGAGCAGGACCTGGGCGGTGACATCGGACGGATTGACGGCGATCGCGCGTTCGAACAACGCCTTCGCCTGCGCGATCTGCCCGTTGCTGCGCGCGCCGATGGCGTCGCTCGTGTAGGACCAGTACGTGGCGCTGGTGAGCGCGTCCTTCCAGCGCGCCGGATTGCCGGCCCGCGACGCGCGTTCGAGATCGTTGCGCGCTTCGGTGAAGTGTTCCTGCTTGAGCGCCGCGATGCCCATGCCACCGAGCGCGTCGGCGTCGTTCGGGTTGCTCGCGAGCACCGACGCGAAGCGTGCGCGCGCCGTCACGAGATCGCCGCGATCCAGCGCCGCGAAACCTTCGCCGACCGTGCGTCCGCGCGTATCGACGGCCACGCCCGCCTGCGCGCGATCCTGCGCCGCGCGGTCCTGCTGCACCATCGAATCGAAGCGCGCCTTCACGGCGGCGTCGTCGGGCGAGGATTGGAGATAGGCCTGGTACAGCGGCGCATCCGATGCGCGCGCGCCGAGCCACAACAACGCCTGGCGCCAGCTCTTCTTCGCGTCCGCACCGACGGCGCTGTCGCTGGCAAGCTTCGCGAGCCGCGCGATGCCGTCGCGCCGCGTCGAGTCGCGATAGGTCAGATGCTGCGCGTAGGCGAGCTGGTAACGCGGCTCGTCGGGATTGTCGCGCGCGAGCTGTTCGAGTCCGCGGCGCGCCTCGTCCCAGCCTTGCGGCGTGGCGGCGAGCGCCTGGTAATACTCGAGCTGCAACTGCGGCGTGGCGGGCTTGCCGTCGATCGCGCGGCGGTATTCCTGCACCGCCGACGCGCTTTGTCCGCTCTGTGCGAGACGGCGCGCGTCGTTGACGGTCTGATCGCGCGAACTGGTCTCGCCGAGCCGGCGGCCGAGTTCGTCGATGTTCGGATAGTTCGGCGCGGCCTGACGCAGTTGCGCGAGATACTGCTGCGCGCCGCTGCCGTCCTTGCGATCGGCGAGCACCATGCCCATGCCGAACAGCGCATCGGGCTGCTTCGGGTTGATGCGCAGCACCTTCTGCCACGCCTGCTCGGCGAGATCGCCGCGCCTGTGCGCCTGCCAGTACTTGCCCTGGTCGACCAGCACGGTCAGCGGATCGGCGCTGGCCTGGGCGAGGGCGAACATCGGCGCGCCGGCCGCGATGGCCGCCGCGATGTGCATTGCGAGAGTCCGCTTCATTGCGTGTTTCCTGACCCGGATCAGCATGCGCTTCTCCAGTTCGGCACCAGACGGCCGGTTTCATCGAAGCGATAGCGCCCGTCGACGAAACCGCCGCCGAACAGGCCCAGCACGCGGTCGTAGTACGCAGGTTCGCGTCCTGCGACAGCCGGCGCCGTCAGCGCTTCGAGATGGGCGCGGGCGAGGCCCAGGCCGTGCTCGTCGTTCAGTGCCTTGAAGTAGGGCGCCAGCGCGCCCCAGTAAGAGAGCGGGCCTTCGCCGCTCACCGCGCCGTTCAGGGTGGAGACCTTCTCCGGCGGAAAGCCGTTTTGCGCGACGCTCTGGCGCATGCCGCCGAGCGCATCGAGCCACGGGCGCGCGAGCGGATCGCGGCTCGCCGTCATGCCGGCCCACAGATAGACGCGTATGGCGTCATAGCTGCCGACATCGCCGTTCTTCGGATCGACGGCGAACTGGCCGTTCTGATACGCCGCCCAGTCCGGCGCATAGCCGCGCGGCGCGGTCACGCGGATCATCGTCGCGGCGTTCTGCGCGAGCTTGCTCCACGGGCCGTCGGGCATCTCGTGCGCCAGTGCGCGCAGCAGCGGCAGCGGCAGATAACTCGGGTTCAGACGCGTCACGTCGCCGTTCCGGAAACCGTGCGGGCCGGGCAGGAGCATCGGTCCGAGGCCCGGCAGATCGGCGATTTCCTGCTTCGCGATCTGCGTCGCCAGGGCGTAGCCGAGTTTCGTATAGGCCGGCTCCTTCCACAGCCGGCCGGCCTGGAACAGGTCGTAGGCGATCCACAGGTCCGAATCGGAGGCCGAGTTCGGGTCCAGCACGCCAAATGAGCCGTCCGGCTTCCTGCCCCATTGCCACGCGGGCAGGCGCAGGTTGGCGGCATCGAACTGATTGCCGGAGAGATTCGTGCGGGTCCAGCCGAGCAGGCGCTCGAAGGTGGCGCGGTCGTTGGCCACGAGCGCGAAGAACATGCCGTACGACTGGCCTTCGGAGGTGGTCTGCTGCACCTCGGTCGAACGGTCGATTACGCGGCCGTCGGCCTGCACCGCGCGCTCGACGAATTGCCGGTACGCCGGCCAGTCGCATTGCTGGGCGGCTTGCGGGGCTTGCGCGGGCTGCGCGCGGGCGGCGCCGGCCGCTCCCGCGCTGGCGGCGGCGACGAATGCGCCGGCCACGACGCTTGCGGTGAATGGCCGCATGTCAGTCCCTCAGGCGCCGCGCGGCGAGCGAACGCAGCGCGCGATAGAACAGGGCGGCGATGATCAGCGCGGCGAGCACGCCGCCGAGCACCAGCAACACCGGATGCGACGAGAGCGCCCAGCGCATGTAATGCATCGGCGACAGATGACCGACGTAATACGCCTCGCCGTTCGAGGTCACGGTCACGGTGCGTCCGTGGATGACGGCCATCGCGCCCTGGATGGACGGCAGCAGGTCGTTGTCGAGCAGGGCGGCGGAGAGATCGGCATCCGACTGTCCCGCCGCGCTGATCAGCGCCACCGCGCTGCGTCCGCTCTTCAGCGGTGATTCGAAACCGGTGAGCAGGGCGTCGCCGTTCGAGCTGACGAGCGAGAGATCCGCGCGCGCCGGTGAGCGTTCCGGACCATGCTCGCCATGCCACCAGTCAACCAGCTTGAACGCGACATCGGTGAGCTGGAACGTGTGCGAGTCGCCGTCGCTGGAGAACGGCATCTGCTTGGCCCAGCGCTGCAACAGCGGCTGGCGGCCCGGCGAGCCGAGGATCAGCAGATCCTTGTCGGCGAAGCGGTCGACGTCGTTCGCGCTGGTCACGGTGACGCCGGTCACCGGATAGCCCGTCGACGTGCCCATGCGGCCCATTTCGAGCAGATACAGGCTGTAGTCGGCCGAGTTCGGGTCGTTCGGCAGCACCACCGCCGTCTGCGACAGGTCGGCCATGCGCGTGAACGGGAAGCCGCCGTTGGCGAACGCGGCCAGGTCGGGGAGCGCCATGTAGTGCGGGAAGCCCGACAGGTCGATGGTCGAGTTCGGGTCCACCGCGCCGACCACGTTGTCCAGCACGCGGCCCTGGCATTCGCCGGTCTTCGGGATGTCGTAGTAGAAGTGCAGGCGCAACTGCGCGCGCGGCGTGAGCAGCAGCGGCGGAATGTAGACCTCGCGGCGCGCGGACACGGTCTTGTCCGGCAGCACGCGGCTGAAGTAATGCCCGAGGTCGAAGGTCGAGGCGGAGACGGCCGGGATGCGCAGCGACTGCACGAAGCCGTCGTTCACGCTGATGTTCAGCGAGGAACGGTCCGGCGCGGGCCGCACGGTGTAGCGGTAGGCCAGATCGATCGGCACGCCCTTGGTCTGCCACATGAAGAGATCGGGCGGCACGCGCAGGTTGACGCGCACGGCGTCGGCGTCGTAGCCGCGCGCGGTCAGGTCGCGCGCTTCCGCGAGCTCGCCGAAGCGCACCGGGCGATCCGTCGACAGCCAGTTCGGCGCGTCATAGGGACGGCGCGGTTGCAGGTCGCTGAATTGCGTGATTGTCGCGCTCGTGCCGGACAGCGTGTTCTGACCGATGCCCAGCGCCTTCGCGGCGGTCTTCAGCTCGTTCTCGTCGCGGCCCTGGATCAGCAGGATGCGGCCGCGCGCGTTGGCATCGCGTTCGACGACGGAAATCGTCGGGCCCGACACCGCCGGAATGTCGACGCCCGCCACCTTGGCGTCGCCGACGGCGAACACCACGGCATTGCCCGAGAGCGGCACGTTGTCGGTCTGGGCCGGGAACATCGCGCCGCGATAGCCCGCGAGCGAACCGAAATACGACGCCACCATGCCGGCCGCTTCGAGCGTCGGCAGGCTCGGCTTGCCGGCGAACACGAACGGCAGTTCGAGACGGCGCACGTCGCGACGATCAAAGAACGGATTCGGCAGCGCGGCGAGGTCGGGCTTGTTCGCGATCGACGCGTAGGTGAGGTCCAGCGAGCTCGAATTGCTGACGGTGGCCCACAGCGTCGAGTTCGACGGGTCCTCGCACTGCTGCGTGTAATGGCCGATCAGCTGGACGTTCAGATGGTTGAACTCGGTGATGAAGCGCGGATCGATGGCCACGTCGCGCGCCACCAGCACGCCCGCCTGGTCGCGCGGCACGGGCAGCGTCGCGGCTACTTCGCCGTTGATCAGCACCTTCAGTTGCGAGATGGACGGCAGCAGCGACGGCGAATAGCTGTAGATCAGATGGAGGATCGCGCCCGTCACGACTTCGTCGCCGCGCACCGAGAAGGCAATGCCGTTCTGGCCATCGGTGCCGCGTAATTGCAGTGGATCGAGCGCGCCGTAGTCGGCGAAGGTCAGCGTCTGGCGGCGGCCGCCGGGCACCAGCGTGCCGGGATCGGCGGTGGTCGGAAGGCGCGAAGTCAGCGGCTTCTCGGGCTTGCCGGAGAACGCGGGCACGGGCATCGCGAGCGCGGGCTGCTGGATCGACGCCGGGTTGTAGACGGCCGCCGGGCTCGGCGCGGGCACGGCGCCAGCGCCAGTGGCCTGCGGTGCGGCGGTTGCCGGCGCGACGGCAGCCGAGGCCGGCGCAGCAACAGCGGTCGCGGCCGCCGCGATGGACGCGAGCGGCCCGGCGAACGCAGTCTGCAAGGCAGCGAAGACGGCCAGCGCACGCACCAGAGGTCTTTCGCAAAAACGCGGCGTGCGCCCGCCCGTTCCGAATTCAACGTGCAACTTCGACATACCCATGCCCATTATTGGTCTTTGGTTTTCAGCTTCTTCACGTCGACCGGGCGCTTGTTCATCCAGGTACGAAGGTCGCTGTACAAGTGCTCGAACAGTCCGGCGATGCCGCGCGTGCCCACCAGCAACACATGCGACAGGCCGCGCAGCGGCGTATCCGGGCGGCGGCCCTCGGACCAGCCGGTCCAGGCGTCCGCGCGCGCGAAAGTGGTCTTCACGAAGTCGTATTCCTGCTCGCGCGTGAGCTGCCCGAAACGCAGGCCGACGCGCCCCGGCTCGGTATAGCCGACGCTCGCCGGGAACGCGTATTCCTCGTCGCCGCGGAACAGCGAGACGGTCACGCGCTCGTGCATCGGCACTTCGATCTTGCTCGGCAGCGCGACGCCGACGCCGCCTTCCGAATAGTCGATCGTCTCGCAGGCGAGCGTGCGGCCGGTGGAGAACTTGAGCATCACGGGCATCTTCATGGTCACGCGATGGGTCGCGCGCACTTGCCGCCGCTCGCTCGCCGCCGCCACCGATGCGCCCAGGATCAGCATGTTGTAGACGGTCCAGCAGAGGTTGAGGATGGTCGTGTTGACCTCGCTGCGGATCTGCCAGTACATGACGATATGCACGATGCCCGCGATGAAGCCGAGCAGGTTCAGCAACAGCAAAAACAGATAGGGCCGCGAGATGGACCAGTCGAAGTAATCCTTGGCGATCTGGCCGCCCTTGGCCGTCACGTTGAACTTGCCGAGCTTCGGGTTGATGACGGCGAGCAACGTGGGAGCGGTGATGTACGACGCCAGCACCGACTCGTACACCTCGGCCCAGAACGAATGGCGGAAGCTGCGCTGCATGCGCGAATTGGTGATGCTCGCGTGCATCATGTGCGGCAGCGCGAAGATCGCGATGGTGCTGGCCGCGGCTTCGATCACGTGCGCGCCGAAGAACAGGTACGACAGCGGCGCGGTGAGGAACACGAGACGCGGCACGCCGTAGAAAAAGTGCAGCATGCCGTTCAGATAGCAGAGCCGCTGGCCGAGTTTCAGACCCTTGCCGGTCAGCGGATTGTCGATCCGGAAGATCTGTGTCATGCCGCGCGCCCAGCGGATGCGCTGCCCGATATGGCCGGAGAGGCTTTCCGTCGCGAGACCCGCGGCCTGCGGAATCGCGAGATAGGCGGTGGTGTAGCCGAGACGGTGCAGCTTCAGCGCCGTGTGCGCGTCCTCGGTGACGGTCTCGACCGCGATGCCGCCGATTTCCTCGACCATCGAGCGGCGCAGCACCGCGCACGAGCCGCAGAAGAACGTGGCGTTCCACAGGTCGTTGCCGTCCTGCACGAGGCCGTAGAACAGTTCGCCTTCGTTCGGCACCTTGCGGAACGTGCCGAGATTGCGTTCGAACGGATCGGGCGAGAAGAAGTGGTGCGGCGTCTGCAGCATCGACAGCAGCTTGTCGCGCAGGAACCAGCCCAGGCAGATCTGCAGGAAGGAGCGCGTGGGGATGTGGTCGCAGTCGAAGATCGCGAGGAACTCGCCCTTCGTGATCTTCAGCGCCTCGTTGATGTTGCCCGCCTTCGCATGCCGGTTGTGCGTGCGGATCGTCCAGTTGACGCCCACTTCCTCGCAGAAGGCCTTGAACTCGGGACGGCGGCCGTCGTCGAGCACGTGGATCGCGAGCTTGTCGCCCGGATAGTCGAGCGCGAGCGCCGCGTAGATGGTCGGCTTGACCACCGAGAGCGGCTCGTTGTACGTGGGGATGAAGACGTCGACCGTCGGCCAGTCGGCGCGGTCGGCGGGCAGCGGCAAGGGCTTGCGCTTGAGCGGCCATGCCGTCTGGAAGTAGCCGAGCAGGAGCACCAGCGTCGCGTAGACTTCGGCGGCCACCAGCAGCAGGCCCCAGGCTGCGTCGAGCGGGCGCTCCCAGTAGGTGGTCTCAGTCAGGCGCCAGAACATGTAGCGGCCCGACGCGATGATCGACAGCATGATCATCACGAGCGTCGCGTACTGGCCTTGCAGACGGCGGAAGCCGAGCGCGAAAACGAAACAGACGCTCGCAAAGGCGAGTTGCTGACCGAACACGAGCGGCACCGTGACCACGAAGTACAGCGCGCACAACGCAAACGCCGTCAGCAGGACCACGAGGATGCGGCTGCCCCAGATGCGCGCATCGACGAAGCGTTCGAGCCGCGACGTCGCCACGCTCACTTCCGTTTCCGGCGACGGGATCTTGGCGGAGCTCATGCGAGTTTCCTCGACGAAGCGGGCAGCGCATCGATTGCGGCGAGCAGCCATTCGCCGCACGCGCGGAGATCGGCGGCGGCCTGCGACAGCGGATCGTAGTGGATCAGCGTCGTGTCGCACGCGAGCGACTCGGAGACGCCTTCGTCCAGATGGATGACGCCCGGGAACAGCTTCGTGCCGAGCATGTTGCGCAGCACCTTCAGCACGTCCTTGCTCAACTGGCGCGACTGATCGACCTGGTTCACGACGTAGCCCTGGCCCGCGAAGTTCTGGCGTGGCGCGGCATAGGCATCGACCATGCGCTCCATGCCGGGAATCGCGGCGTAGGAGGCGGCATCGGCCAGCACGACGTTCAGCGCGAAGTGCGCCGCGGTCAGCGCCGTGCGCGTGTAGACGGACGAGCCCGGCGGGGTATCGACGATCACGATGTCGTTGGCATCGAGCGCCAGCGCCTCGAGCGCGTGCGCGAGCCAGGCGGGATCGGCGTCGACGAGCGCCTCGAAGCGCCGGCGGTCGTCCTCGAGCAGCGCGCCGTAGGGCAGCACCGTGACGCCGTCGATGCCGTCGAACATCACGGTCTGCCAGGGTTCGCCGGCGAGTGTCGCGCGCGAGATGCCGTCGATGCTGTCGAGCGGAATGCCGAAGTGCAGGCGCAGCGCGTTTTGCGGATCGAGATCGAGCACGATCACGCGGCGGTTGCGCGCAGCGAGTACCGAAGCGAGATTGGCGGCGAGCGTCGTCTTGCCGACTCCGCCTTTCGCGGAAACTACCGTGATGACTTTCATGACCGTGAGAGGCGGCTCGTGCGATGGGCGGCGGGTTCAGTGTTCGCGGATTCGCCGGTGTGGCGCAGGCGGTCAAACATCGACTGAAGCGAGTTGGCGGGCGCGCTCGGAGCGGGCGGCGTCTGCGGCTTGAACAGCTTGCCGAGAATGGAGTGCGGTTCGGCTTCGGGGGCCGGCTGGACGCGCGGGGGTTCTGCTGGCGTCGCTGCCGGAGCGGGGGCGGCGGCAGGGGCGCGGCGCGCGAGGACGCTCGAACCGAACGTGGCTGCGGCGGGGCGCGGTTCTGCCGGCGTCGGTGCCGGTGTCGGCGCTGCAGCCGACGCCATGTCCGGGGCGGTTTCGGTTTCGATCGCAGCGGGATCGGCGAGCGCCGAGAAACGCAGCGCACTCAGCGATTGAGCGGCGGGCGCATCGACCGGCGGAATCGTGCGGCGATGCGGCCGCGTGAACAACTGCGGCCGGCCGCGATGGATCGGCGTCGGGCGGGCGGCGGATTCTGCGGCCGGTTCGCTGCCGGGCGCGCCGGACGTGCTGGCTTGAGTGTCGCGGCGCGGCGCGATTTCAGGAATGGCCGGCTGCGCGAAGTCCAGCGTCGCGAGCAGCGGCCAGCGGGTACGGGCCGACTTGGCCTCGTTCTCCCGACCGATTTCCTGATAGTCGCCTGCATTGCCGCCGAAATGATCGAACAGCTTCTCGATGTCGCGCGATGTATTCATGGTGCCGCTTCCTCGTCCGTGCCTGCCCTGCCTGGCCGTTTCAACTTGTTTGTGCCACCTGATCGACAGGGGGCTTGAGCCGTCGCTTCGAGGCGGCGGTCGGTGATTCCGGGGTTCTCGTCAAACCACGGTGCGTGCGAGCCTGAACTCGATGGCGGTGTCGTCGCCGAATTCGCCTGCCTGCCGTACGGCAAGGCCCTGCGCGCCAAGCGCGGCGAGCCACTGCTGATACGCGCCTTCCAGGAACGCCGGCGTCCACGCGAGCGCGCTTTCACCGAAAGCCGGCAGCGGCGCGCAGTAATGGACGATGCTCAGGTGATCGCGCTCGTCGGTGAGTTCGACGAAGCCCCAGTCGGCATCGCGCCACTGCGCGTTGAGCGCTTCTGCCAGTTCGGCTGTGGAATTGCAGGACGGCAGCGGCCGTGCGTCCGCGAAGCGGCTGCCGACGCGATGCATCAGCTGGCGCAGTTCGGTGCGCCCGATTTGCGCTTCGAATTCATCGGCGAGCGCGGACAGAAGCCCGCGCCATTGGCGAGAGGTGTGGCTGTCCAGCAGGTGTTCAAAGATAGCGGCCATGTGTAGTCGGCTGGGCGCACGCGCGCCACGTGATTAGTCATTGTTTACGTCCTTGGCGGACAACTCTTGACCGAGAGCATTGATCCGGACGGTTGTCCAGGCGCGAGTACACGACTGAACTTATCTCAATGCTGATTTTTTCGCCAGTAGAAACACTAGCAGGAGATTTTTTTGGCGAATTGACCAATTAAGACGCAACAGGCCGTCCAGTTTGGACATTTGACCCGCGCTGACCTGAACGAAAATTCGACAACCATCACGCACTTTTTGACGTGCACCCGCAAAGGCGGCGGCAGTGTACCACTCCGTTAATTCAGCGCTGAAGGGCTTCACGGTGATTCGCACGGATTGACTTTTGGCTGTACCGCATGGCGCGGAGCCCGACTGGCTAACGACGGAAATTTCGCCCGACTTTTCCCGTGCCGATCTGCAACAGAATGATTTGTATGAGAAAAATGGAAGGCGCTCGAAATTAGCGCTTGAACGGGCCAAAAAAAAAGCGCCCCGACCGGGACGCTTCAGATGGGTTTCGTGACGCTTACAGGTTTGCGCGGACGGCGTCCCTGACAGCGTCCATCACAATGCCGTAATTGAGCGGGATGTCCAGGGAATCGGAGTAGCCGGAATCTGCGGCGGACTCCTTGGGGACGGCGCGGGCCGGGATCGGCTCGTAGCCGGATTCGCCTGCCGGATTTTCGCGTCCTTCGATGGCACCCTGCAATTGCGGATTCTTCACGATTAACTCCTTCCGGTAATGGAGCGGCGAGGAACTGCAATATAAACCAACGCGATGACAATTTGGCGACTGCCGTATTGGAAACTCAATCTGAAATCGCTGCGTGAAGCGCGCCGGTATCGCCACGAGGCCCATTTCAGATGGAGCACGGGGCTTTCCAGTTTAACGGCGTAGCGGGCGGGGGACGGCGCTCAAGCCTTATGAAGAGCGCGCGGCACTATCTCTTGAACAGGTGAAATTCGGCCCGGAATTTGCGTTAAAACTGCTCGCCATGTAAATGCTGAAAACGTGGTATGAATGCGTTGATTCTGCTATTTCAGCAGCAGGCACAACAAACGCTCACCCGAATGGTTTGAGCGTCTCAGTTTATGTCGTCTTATCACAAAGCGAACACTTGTACGTGTTTCGGGGCGAATGCCCTCGAAAAAAGGAGTCGATGGCAATGAGCACAATCGCGATTATCGGAGCAACGGGGAAGGTGGGCAGCCGTCTGCTTGACGAAACGTTGCGGCGTGGGCACACGGTCACCGCGCTCGCCCGCGATACCTCGGGCGTCGAGACACGCTCCGGCGTCACCGCCCGTAACGTCGACGCGCTCGATGCCGATGCACTTTCCAGCGTAATCTCCGGGCACGACGCGGTATTCAGCGCGATGCCGTTCAGCGGGGTTCCGGCGGAAGCGATCGTGGAACCGGTGAAGCGCGCGGGCGTGCGCCGCCTGCTCGTGGTGGGCGGCGCGGGGAGCCTCTATGCCGCGCCCGGTCAACGCGTGCTCGACGCGCCGGATTTTCCCGCCGACTGGAAGCCGGAAGCGACAGCCGGCGCCATGTTCCTCGACGCCCTGCGCGGCCAGCGCGACATCGACTGGACCTTTATTTCGCCGTCGGCGGAATTCGTTCCGGGCGCGCGCACGCAACGCTACCGGCTCGGCGTCGACGAGCTGCTGGTCGACAGCAACGGCCGCAGCTGGATCACGTTCGACGACTACGCCATCGCCTTTCTCGACGAGTTCGAATCGCACGCGCACATCAAGCAGCGCATCACAGTCGGATACTGACGCGCGCGTTCGGTCACGACGGCAGGCTGCGCCTAGCCGTGCATGTCGACTTCGACTTCCTCGCTGTTCTTCGGCATCGCTGCCGCGAGAATCATCGCGGCGGCGTTCTGCGGCTTCGGATCGCGTTGCGACGGCCGATACACCTGATCCCCGCGATGAATCGGCATTCCCGACAGCGAGCACACGCCTTCACTCGTCGCGGTCGTCGCGCGCCAGCCCTGATAGCCGTAATGGCAGGTGCCGGGATCAGACCAGTAGACGAGCGCCGTCGCGCTGCTCGGGCGTTCGATCACCCGAACGATGGCTTGCGGATACGGCAGACCGCGATCCACCTGCTGCGGATGCGTACGGTTCCAGTCGCGCGTGAGGCGCTCGAGAAACGAACTCTCGATGCGTGCGGATTTCTGAGATGGCGCGGTGCGGGCGACGTCTTGGGGCGCCGCCTCGAGCAGGTGAACCGTCTGTGACCACGGGTCCGCTCTCTTCGAAAAAGCTGTCATGGCAATGTTCCAGGCTTTGACTCGACCTAGAACGTACGTCATTAAGCATATTCCGATAAAGGCTGCATCAGTGAATACACTATCCCGTCGATGCGAATAATCGAACGGTAGTGTGAAAAAGCCTTGCGCGACAGGACTTTACGCGATTTCCAGGCGTCTGTCCTCCGCATCAACGATGCCAGGGAAAAGCCTTCTGTAAGCTTAAAAGTTCGAATGTCGGACGAGACAGCCTGCCGACAGCGAGTCTCGCTGTGTCAGGCAACGGCCCGCGCCGCAGCGCGGCCGCGCAACCATTCCAGCGCCAGCAGCAGGCTCGTCGAGAAGACGATCAGGATCGTGGCAAGCGCCGCGATGGTCGGGCTGATGTTCTCGCGGATGCCGGTGAACATCTGCCGCGGCAAGGTGGTCTGGTCAGCGCCGGCGAGAAAGAGCGTGACGACGACTTCATCGAACGAGGTCGCGAAGGCGAACAGCGCGCCGGAGATCACGCCCGGCGCAATCACCGGCAGCGTCACCTTGAAGAACGTGCGCAGCGGGCCGGCGCCCAGCGACTGACTCGCGCGCACGAGGTTGTGGTTGAAGTTCTGCAGCGTCGCGCCGACCGTCGTCACGACGAACGGCACGCCCAGGGCCGCATGCGCGAGGATCAGCCCGAAGTACGTGTTCGCGATGCCGAGCGGCGCGAAGAACAGATACATGCCGACGCCCACGACGATCACCGGCACGATCATCGGCGAAATCAGGACGGCCATCAGCAGGCTCTTGCCGATGAAGTTCGCCTTGGTCAGCCCGACCGCGGCGAGCGTGCCGAGAATGGTCGCCACCAGCGTCGCCGAAGGCGCCACGATGAAGCTGTTCTTCGCCGCCATGCGCCACTCGTCGGACATGACGAGGTTGTGATACCAGCGCATCGACCAGCCGGGAATCGGATAGACGAGGAAGGTGCTCGACGAGAACGACAGCGGCACGATGGCGAGCACCGGCAGGATCAGATACAGCAGCGTCAGCACACAGAGGATCCGCAATGCGAAGTACCAGACGCGTTCGATGGCGGACGTGTGCGGCGCGAACATCGGTTTGGCGAGTTTCATGTGGCGTTCCCAGTCAGCCCAGGCTCACGTTCGAGCGCGTGAAGCGGCCGTAGACGACATAGAGGAGCAGCGTCGCGGCGAGCAGCAGTGCGCCGAGCGCGCACGCCATGCCCCAGTTGATCGTCACGTTGGTGAAGTAGGCGATGTAGTAGCTGACCATCTGGTCGTTCGGTCCGCCGAGCAGGGCCGGCGTGATGTAGTAGCCGATCGCCAGAATGAACGTGAGCAGCACGCCCGCGCCGATGCCCGGATACGTCTGCGGCACGTATACGCGCCAGAAGGCCGCAAACGGATGACTGCCCAGCGACACCGCCGCGCGCTGGTAGCTCGGCGGCACCGACTTCATCACGCTGTAGAGCGGCAGGATCATGAACGGCAGCAGGATGTGCGTCATCGAGATATAAACGCCGACACGGTTGAACAGCAGCGCGAGCGGCGAGCCGATCAGCCCGCTGCCGATCAGCGCCTTGTTCACCAGTCCCTCGCTCTGCAACAGCACGATCCACGCGGCTACGCGCACCAGCACGGAAGTCCAGAACGGGATCAGCACGAGCACCATGACGAGGTTCGCGCGGCGCGCGGGCAGTGTCGAGATCCAGTAGGCGAGCGGATAGCCGAGCAGCAGCGCGAACAGTGTCACGCCCACGCCGATCACGAAGGTCCTCGCGAAGACGTTCAGATAGATGGACTGGTCGGGATCGGCATGGACGAGGTTGCCGAAGCCGTCCTGCTTGTGATCGAGCGACGCGAGCACGTAGAACGGCGAATAGCGCCCGGCGTTCTTCGCGATGGCCTGCCAGTACGCGGGATCGTTCCAGCGCTCGTCGAGCTCGACGATCTTCGCCTTGATCTGCGGCGCGGCGAGCGGCTTGCCGTCGTCGCCGGTGAGCGGCATCGCCCGCGCGGTCTTGGCGACCAGCGAGCGATAGCCGGGAATCTCGGTGTTGAGGCGGCGCGCGAGCGCGCCCATCGAATCGCCTTCCTGGATGGCCGTCAGATCCTGCGCGAGCGCGGCATAGGCTTCGTCCGGCGGCGCCGTCTTGCGGTCCCACTTCTTGAGCACGGCGCCCGTGTGCGGCAGCGCATTCGCGACTTCCGGATTCTCGATCGCGCGCGTGAGCAGCGCGGCGATCGGCACCACGAAAATCAGGAACAGGAAGAGTGCGAGCGGCGCGATGAGCGCAAGGGCCATCGCGCGCTTCTTCGCGTCGGCGATCTTCAGTTCGCGTTTCAGACGCGCGCTCGATTCAAGCGCGTCTTCCGCGGGGATCGTCATGGTATGCACGGGGATGTCTCCTTCCCGGCCGCGCTTCGTCCTGCCAGCGCAGCCGTCGGTTTCACGGTTGCGCGCTTACTTCGTCGCCCACGCGGTGAACCGCTGCTCGAGTTCGTCGCCATGGTCGGTCCAGAACGCCATGTCCTGCAGCACCGCGTTCTTCGCGTTCTCCGGCGAGTTCGGCATGTCCGCCTTGGTCTTCGCGTCGAGCGCGGAGATCGCCGCCTTGTTCACCGGACCGTAGGCAATGTTCTTCGCATACGTTTCCTGCGGCTTCTGCGAGACCGAATACGCGATGAACTGCGTCGCCACGTCCTTGTTCGGCGAGCCCTTCGGAATGGCCCAGTAGTCGAGGTCGTAGATGCTGCCGTTCCACACGACCTTGAGGTTCTTGCCTTCCTTGCGCGCGGCGTCGATGCGGCCGTTATAGGCGGTGGACATCACCACGTCCCCGGCGACCAGGAATTGCGGCGGCTGCGCGCCGGCCTCCCACCACTGGATGCTCGGCTTCAGTTCGTCGAGCTTCTTGAACGCGCGATCCGCGCCGGCCTTCGTGCCGAGCACCTTGTACACGTCCTTCGGCGCGACGCCGTCGGCCATCAGCGCGAACTCGAGGTTGTAGCGCGCGCCCTTGCGCATGGCCCGCTTGCCGGGGAATTTCTTCGTGTCCCAGAAATCGGCCCAGCCGGTCGGCGCGGTCTTGAGCTTGTCGGCGTTATAGGCGAGCGCCGTCGACCACACGAAGAAGCCGACGCCGCAAGTCGCCGGCGACTCGGGCACGAGATCCGATTTCTTCGCGATCTTCGACCAGTCGAGCTTTTCATACAGGCCTTCGTCGCAGCCGCGTCCGAGGTCGCCCGATTCGACTTCGACCACGTCCCAGTTCACGTGCTTGGCTTCGACCATCGCCTTGACCTTGGCCTGTTCGCCGTTGTACTCGACCGCCGTGACCTTGTTCTTGCTCGACTGCTCGAAGGGCTGGTTGAATGCGACCTTCTGGGCGTCGCCATTGGCGCCGCCGAAGTTGACGACGGTGATTTCCGCCGCGCCCGACGCTGCCGACGCGCACGCGAGCGCGGCCGTGATGGAACACAGTGCGAACTTCTTCATGATGGTTTCCTCTGTCTGCCTGGTTTTATCGATGGACTTGCGGTTGGACGGCACAACGTGTGGCTGGAAAGTTCAGGCGAACACGCGCAGATGCTCGGGCGCGAATTCGAGCGCGACGGGCGCGCCGGGCGTGAATGCGTCGAGCGCGGCGGTGCCGAGCGGCACCTTGACGAAGCATTCGTCCTGCTCGCGCACGCCGCAGCGCATGCGCACGTGGTCGCCGAAATAGATCAGGCTGCGCGCCTCGCCGGACAGCGCGTTGCTGTTGCCGTTCGCGTGGCTATTGCCATTGCCTTTGCCGTGCGTGAGGGTCATGCGCTCGGGCCGGATGCACGCGACGGCTGGCGCGCCCGGCTTGGCGTTCGCGATGTTCAGGCCGGAGAGGCGGGTGCCGTCGGCGAGGCGGATGGCGCAGTAGTCGCCTTGAGCCTGTTCGATGGTGCCGCGCAGCCGGTTGCTGTCGCCGATGAAGTTGGCGACGAACTCGTTGCACGGCGCTTCATAAAGATGATCGACGGTGTCGAGCTGCTGGACGATGCCCTTGTCGAACACCGCGACGCGGTCCGACATCGTGAGCGCCTCGCCCTGGTCGTGCGTGACATAGACGAAGGTGACGCCGAGTTTCTCGTGCAGCGCCTTCAGTTCGATCTGCATGTGCTCGCGCAATTGCTTGTCGAGCGCGCCGAGCGGCTCGTCCATCAATACGAGCTTGGGTTCGAACACGAGCGCGCGCGCCAGTGCGATGCGCTGCTGCTGACCGCCGGAGAGCTGCGCCGGATAGCGCTTCGCGAAACTCTCCATGCGCACCATCCTGAGTGCGTTGTCGACGCGATGCGCGCGTTCTTCGGCGGACATCCTGCGCACCGACAGCGGATAGTCGACGTTCTGCTGGACCGAGAGATGAGGAAACAGCGCGTAGTTCTGAAACACCATGCCGATGTCGCGCTTGTGCGGCGGCACTTTGTTGAGCAGCTTGCCGTCGAGCCAGATCTCGCCGCCGGTCGGAAACTCGAAGCCCGCGAGCATCATCAGACAGGTGGTCTTGCCGGAGCCGGACGGACCGAGCAGCGTGAGGAATTCGCCCTGGTAGATGTCGAGATCGAGCGACTTGACGACGAGCGTCTCGCCGTCGTAAGTCTTCCTCACCCCGCGAAAGCTGACGATCACCTGATCGGATTTCATCGTCGTGTCTCCCTTCGGAAATTCTGGTGGCTTCCTTATCCGCCGGGCATACGGAGATACCCGGAAATTTTTTCTCTTGCTTCGGATAACTATAGCCCGGCACGGTTCTACAATGGGGAGCCATTTCAATATTCAGAATGGAACCACTTGAGGCGGCTTGCGCGTCGGCGGTGAGGCAAAGAAAAAGAGGAGAGAGGCGCATGGACACCATCATCCTGGCCGACTGGCTGAGCGCGCGGCTCGACCGCTCGGCCGCCGAGCCGATGTATCGCCAGATGCTCGAGCTGATGCAGCAGGCCATCCTGACGAGCCAGCTCGCGCCCGGCACCAAGCTGCCGAGTTCGCGCACGCTGGCGATCGATCTCGGCATCGCGCGCAATACCGTGCTGCACGTCTACGACCAGCTGACGGCCGAAGGCTACGTGAGCTCGGCGACCGGCAGCGGCACCTATGTCGCCGACACCGCGCCGCGCGACGGCGCGGCCAGCCCGCCGCGTCCGGACGAGGCCAAGCCGCCCAGCGCCATCTCGCGCCGTGGCGAGCGGCTGATCGCACAGGCAGGCGTGTCGCCGAAGCAGTGGGGCGCGTTCATGCCGGGCGTGCCGGACGTCGCGGAGTTTCCGGCGCGCACCTGGAGCCGCCTGCAGGCAAAGCTCTGGAAGCGTCCAAGTCCCGATCTGCTCACCTATGCGCCTGGCGGCGGCTACCGGCCGCTGCGCCGCGCGTTGTCGGACTACCTGCGGGTCGCGCGCTCGGTGAAGTGCCAGCCCGACCAGATCATCATCACGACGGGGATTCATCAGTCGATCGACCTCGCCGTGCGCCTGCTCACCGATTTCGGCGATCGCGCATGGGTCGAGGAACCGTGCTACTGGGGCGTGCGCAGCGTGCTGCAGTCATCGGGGCTGACGCTCGCACCGGTTCCTGTCGACGCGGAAGGGCTCAATCCTGGCGCGCGCGACATGGCCGATCCGCCGAGGGTCGCGCTGGTGACGCCTTCGCATCAATATCCGCTCGGCATGGTGATGACGCTGGCGCGGCGTCGCGCGCTGCTGGAATTCGCGCGTCAGCACAAGGTGTGGATCATCGAGGACGACTACGACAGCGAGTTCCGCTACGGCAGCCGGCCGTTGTCCTCGCTGCAGGGACTCGACGAGTCCGGCCAGGTCATCTACGTCGGCAGCCTGGGGAAGATGCTGTATCCCGGCTTGCGGATGGGCTATATGGTCGTGCCGGACGATCTCGTCGATTCCTTCCGCACCGGCGTGGCCGAGTTGTATCGCGAAGGGCAGCTGATGCAGCAGGCGGTGCTGACCGAATTCATCCTGGACGGCCATCTCACTTCACACGTGCGGCGCATGCGCGGGCTATACGGCGAACGGCGCGAGTTGCTGATCAATGCGATTCGCGCCCGCTTCGGCGATGCACTGCCGGTGCGCGGCGACGAAGCCGGACTGCACTTCGTGCTCGAGCTACCGCGCCATGCCGATGACCGGGTCATCGCCGCCGAGGCGCTCGCCGCGGGCGTGGTGACGCGTCCGCTCGTCAACTACTACCTGAAGCAGGACGAGGCGCTGCGCGGCCTGATGCTGGGCTATGCCTGCGTGCCCAACGCAGAGATCGCGCCCAACTTTGCGCGTCTCGCGGATGTGATCGAGCGCGCACTGGCGCCGGCGGCGATGGCTTTCGGTCGCTGAGTGAGTCGGAACAAACGCATGCTTTCTCGCATGCAATAAGAATAGACCGATGCAGCCTATCAAGCGATACAGACGAATCGGCAGCGGGTTAAGAGAGTTATCGGACAACTGGCTGTTGATTTTCACTCGTCTTGCATAAGACTTATCCTGTAATGGCGATCTCTCTTGCTGCGGAATCAAATAGTAGGAAAGATCGGGTAACAAAAATCGATCGGATATTGCATCATTCGTTCCGCGTTTCATGCTTTTGTACTCGTTACTTGGTCATCCGAATCAACTTAGGAGAAATCTGGGACGAGTGGCATTGAAATCGCGACCCCGGGGTTAAGGTGTGGGTAATGATAGATCACCACCTGGTCTATTAGAAAACGACGACACTGGAAACACCAGATGTTAATAATCGATTGGAGTAATAGGAAATGAAGAAGATTGCTGTCTCTGCGCTTGTCGCTGGTATTTTGGGTACGGCCGCCGCGGGCGCATTTGCCGATGCAGGCACGATCCAGTTCAACGGTGAACTGATTGCCGGAACGTGCGACACCGATGTCAACGGCGGCGGTTCGGCCGACGGCACGGTTGCGCTGCCGAAGGTTCAGACGCGCGACCTGACGGGCGCTTCCGGCAAGATCACCGCTGGCGACACCAGCTACAAGATCGCGCTGAAGAACTGCACGCCGGTGTCGGGTCACTCGAAGGCGGCGGTGTTCTATCAGGCAGGCGCAACGGTTGATCCGGTCGACGGTCGCCTGATCGTGCAGCCGGGTGGTGCAGAGAACGTCAAGCTCGAACTGTTGAACCAGGACGGCACGCAGATCAAGGTGGGTTACGCAAGCGACCTGCAGAACTCGAAGCCGGTGGACATTTCCTCGGGCCAGGCCACGCTGTATTACATCGCACGCTACTACGCCACCGGCCAGACCACGGCAGGCGCGGCCAACTCGTCCGTCGTGTACAGCATCGACTACCAGTAAATCGGTTTTCCTGAAGACGGACCGGCTTATCTGACGGTTCGCCGAAAGGCGGGCGGGCTTGGTTGCCCGCCTGTTTGTAATCAGCTTGAGGTTAGGTGTTGCATCGTCACCATGAAACTGGCAAAGAAACTGGCAAGAATCGCGACTTCATTTGTTGTGGTGTGGGGATTTTCTGTCTGCGCGCATGCTTCGGTGGTCATCGCGGGTACGCGGGTCGTTTATAACCAGAGCGAACCCGAAGTCACGGTCAAGCTCACGAATAATGGCAAGGTTCCGGGCCTCGTGAAGGTCTGGCTCGACAAGGGCGACCCGGATGCCCAGCCGGATACCATCGAGGTGCCGTTCACCATTACGCCTCCGCTGATGCGGATCGACCCCACCAAGTCGCAGACCCTGCGCATCATGTTTGCCGGTGAGCCATTGCCTGCAAACAAAGAGTCAATCTTTTATTTGAATGTTCTGGAAGTTCCGCCCAAAGCCACGGGCGAGGCAGCCTCCGCGAATCAATTGCAGCTGGCTTTCCGCACGCGCATCAAGTTCTTCTATCGCCCTTCCGCACTCCAGAAGCAGCCTGTCGATGCTGCGGGACAGGTCGTGTGGCATCTGAAGCAGGACCACGGGAAGACGATGATCGAGGCGTCGAATCCCACGGAGTATCACGTTTCGTTCGACAGCGTCTCGTACTCGGACGGCACGCGTACTGCGTCTTTCATTGATGGCGGCATGGTTGCGCCCGGCGAGACAAAGGACTTTCCGCTTAAAGGTGATGTGCCGAGTTCCGGCAAGGTCGCCTGGACTGTCATCAATGATTACGGCGGACCGCAGCATGGCGAATCGCGGCTGGCGCCCTGAGCGTTTTATTCAACGAATTTCTCCAATGACTTCCCGGCAAGAGGTTGGGCGCCGGGGTGGTCCTTCACGTCTGAATCCGTAGCAAAGCGTAGCGTGCTGGAACGAAGGCATGCGCGGATTTCCGTCCAGCCTTTTGTTCGAAGTACCTATCCCTATGCAATTCGGAAGAACTCAAATGTTCGGTCTGTCGAAAAGACCGATCAGCGTGGTGACGCTACAGGCAATTGCCGCGATGGGTGTCAGTGCCCAGGCGCTGGCGGATGAATCGATGAAACTCTCGCAGGTCGAATTCAATGACCAGTTTCTCGATTCGGGCAGCGGCGAGAAAGTCGATATTTCCCGATTCAACAAGGGCCAGCAAGTCCTTCCCGGTACCTACCGGGCCGAGACGTTCGTCAACGACATGTGGCGCGGAAAGTTCGACGTCGATATCCGCGAAATCGGACCGGGTTCGGGCGAAGTCCGGCCGTGCTTCAACAGCGATTTGCTGGAGCGGATCGGCGTGGATCTCAGGAAGCTCTCGCCCGAGTCGGCTGCAAAGCTCGCCGCGGCGGAGGGCGGCGCCGAGGGTGCCGCCGGAAAGGGCGCGTGTTTCGCGCTGTCGGACCTGATTCCGAGCGCGTTCGCGTCGTTCGACGGCGGCGAGCAGCGGCTGGATGTCAGCATTCCGCAAATCGTGATGTTCAGCCGTGCACGCGGTTACGTGGACCCGAAGTATTGGGACAACGGCATTCCCGCTGCCACGCTCCAGTACAACGCGAACGCCTACCACAGCACGGCCGGCGGCTTCACGAACGATTCACAGTATCTCGGCGTGACGGGCGGCCTGAACGCAGGGGCGTGGCGGTTCCGCTACCAGGGCAACCTGAACAGCTCCAGCTCGGCGGGCACGCATTATCAGACGGTGCAGACCTACGCGCAGCGCGGGTTCAGCGACATCAAGAGCCAGCTCACGCTCGGCGACACCTTCACGGATGGCGCCCTGTTCGACAGCTATGGCGTGCGCGGTGTCACGCTGGGAACCGACGACCGCATGTATCCCGAGTCGCAGCGCGGCTATGCGCCGATCGTGCGCGGCATCGCGAACAGCAATGCGCGCGTGCAGGTGCGGCAGGGCGGCAACATCATTTACGAAACCACGGTCGCGCCTGGCGCATTCGAACTGACCGATCTGTATCCCACGGGCTACGGCGGCAATCTCGATGTGATCGTGACCGAGGCCGACGGGACGCAGCACACGTCTACCGTGCCCTATGCAGCGGCGGTCAACGCACTGCGGCCGGGGATCACGCGTTATAGCGCCACCATCGGCCAGTATCGCGATGCATCGCTCGACATTCATCCGTTCGTTTCGCAAATGACGGTGCAGCATGGCATCAGCAACCTGCTGACGCTTTATGGCGGCTTCACGGGCGCCGATCAATACTTTGCCGGCATGATGGGCGCCGCGATCAATACGCGGATCGGCGCCTTCGGTTTCGACGCGACTCACGCGACCGCGAGTTTCAAGCGGGTCGGCACGCACAACGGCATGAGCTTCCGGCTGAGCTACAGCCAGCTGCTTCAGCCGACCAATACGAATATTGCGATCGCGGCCTATCGCTATTCGACGAACGGCTTCTATAGCCTGTCGGACGCGATGGTCATGCGGCAGCTATACGAGACCGGCAATCCCGACCAGATGACGGCGCGGCAGAAGTCGCGCATGCAGTTCACGGTCAATCAGGCGCTGGGATCCAATGGCCGGTATGGCTCGGCCTATGCCATCGGCTCCATTGCCAACTACTGGAATCGTTCGGGGCAGGATACGCAGCTTCAGATCGGCTATTCGAACAGCTGGAAGCGGATCACGTACGGCGCGTCGTTCGTGCGGCAATTCGTCGTCAACACGAACAAGTGGGATAACCGCGTGATGTTCAACGTGATGATTCCGCTGGGCCTGGGCGCACGCGCGCCGGTCTCGTCGACCAACTTCCAGTATGACTCGGCGAATCGCGCCTACAGCATGCAGGAGTCGGTCAACGGAACCCTGGGCACCGACGGCGCTTTGTCATACGGCGTCAATGCCAATTACAGCGATGGCGGCAATGCCGGCTCGAGCGCCACCACCGTCGGCGGCAACCTGGGCTACGTGGCGCCGTTCGCGCAAATGACCTTGAACGGCAGCACGGGGCGCAACTATTCGCAAGTCGGCGCGGGGGTGTCGGGTGGCGTGGTGGCCTGGAAGGGCGGCGTCGCGTTCACGCCGAACATGGCGGAAACCATCGGCATTGTCGAAGCGAAGGACGCAGCCGGCGCGCGTGTCGCGAGCGGCGCGGGGCTGCGCGTCGATCCGTGGGGGCATGCGGTCGTCTCGGGCATGCAGCCGTACTCGAACAACGATGTCGAAATCGACCCGAAGGGCCTGCCGATCAACGTCATGCTGAAGTCGACGGTGCAGCGTTCGGCGCCCACTGCGGGCGCGGTGGTGGCATTGAAGTTCGACACGGAAGATACCGGCCGCGCGGCAGTGATGCACGTCACCCAGCCGGATGGCAAGCCGCTTCCGTTCGGCTCGCAAGTGTTCGACGACAAGGGCGACAACGTTGGTGTGGTGGCGCAGGGAAGTCGAATTATTGCGACTGGTCTGAAGATCGACGAGGGCAGGATGCATGTCAAATGGGGTGACTCGCCGAATCAGACGTGCGCGGTGCGTTATCAATTGCCGCCGATGCAAAAGAACAAGCAGCCAGCTTCACTGGCCATTTCCGATGGCGTCTGCGGATAAGTCTGGCGCGCTCCAATTCAACGAAGGACAGAACATGAGAGTGATGGGAAGAGCGGTGCGGGCGTGGATCCGTTGTGTGTTGTATTGCGTTGGCGTGTTGGCTATTTCGCCCGGGCATGTGTGGGCAACCGCGTCGTGCCATTCGAATCCGCCTTGGCTCTATACGCTGAATTTTCCGGCCAGAGTGGCAGTGGCGCGGGATCTGCCGAACGGATCACCGTTGACGGGGTGGGTGTCCACTCCATTAACTACGAATTACTGGACGTGCAATCAGTCGGAAAGCTGGTTCACGGGAACCGACTTCGAAGCGGCGGGAATTATCCCCACTACGCCGACGTCGTACACCCGCTCTTATAACGGCGTCTCTTTTCCCGTCTATGCGACAAATGTACCAGGCGTGGGGATGGCCTTGGGCGGCGTGATCTATACCAACGGCCGAACACGTGGGCCGTTTGGCTTTCCGCAACTGGGTTATCAATGGAATCAGAACGGCACCGCCGTAAACAATGGTGGGCAATTGATCGGGTCGCTGGTCAAGATCGGAAGTGTCACGCCCGGAACAGTGAGCGGCCAACTCGCGCAGGCATTCTCGTGGGAGTCCGCACTGAAGACGCAAC
This sequence comes from Caballeronia sp. LZ033, assembly GCF_031451265.1. Taxonomy (NCBI): domain Bacteria; kingdom Pseudomonadati; phylum Pseudomonadota; class Betaproteobacteria; order Burkholderiales; family Burkholderiaceae; genus Caballeronia; species Caballeronia sp. LZ033. The sequence goes on from NZ_JARUXQ010000004.1 coordinate 474,502, forward strand.
CCCCTGGAAACCTGGATTTTTCCGCGGGGGTCATCAATTTCGACATGACGCCCGTCATCATCACCGTTCTGACCTGCCAGACGCCTGATGTCAATGTGGATATGGGTACGCAAACACCGGCCGACTTCCCGGGACTTGGCGCTCCATCAAGCAAGTCGAGATCATTCAACCTGGCCTTCAACAATTGTCCCGCGGGCGTGGCGGACAGCACCGATCCAGCCAGCCTTTCCGGATTGATCCATAGCGTTCAATACAGGATTGATCCCATCTCGCCCGACCGCCTGGTGTCCGGATACAGCAATGTCGTGGCGCTGGACAGCGGAACGTCGCAGGCAGGCGGTGTAGGCATTCAGTTGTACGACAGCACGGGCGCGGTTCTTCCACTGGCGACCTACATGCCGCTGAATGGTTTCGACGGAACCAAGGCGAACAGTTATAGCCTTTCAATGAAGGCTAGTTATTTCCGTATTGGCGCAATCAGTCCGGGTACGGCAAACGCGACACTGTTGATGACCGTGCAGTATCAGTAACCTGGTCACGCAGTGAACATGGGATGTTCGTCGCGAGGGCGGCGGGCGAGGCTTTTATCGAGGAGGTTTTATCAAGATGCACAAGACAAGATCCATCATCGCAGGTGCGATGATGCTATGTTCGGCGTCCACATGGGCGGCCGACGCTACACTCAACTTCACCGGGAAGATCATTCTTCCCACCTGTACGGTGAATGCGGCGTACGTCAATCAGACGATCGATCTGGGAACAGTGAAGATCACTGACTTTACTGGCACCACTCAGAATCCCACGGCGTTTCAGATCAATCTTGAGAGTTGTGTAGCAGGCACCAACGTCGCCATGACGGTCAACGGAACGTCGGATACGGTTACCAGCGTTCTCAAGAACACGGGCGACGCCGGAAAGGTGGGCGTGCAGCTGCTCAAGGCGAGTACGGTTGGGGACACCACGGGAACCGCTATCACACTGGGCAGTGCAATGACGCTCGGCCTTGTGGACGCAACCAATAAGATGACCATCCCGATGGTTGCACAATTCTACAAACTGGGGGCACTGACAGCCGGAACCGTGGCTGCAACTGCAACGGTGAACTTCACTTACAACTGATCGTTCAGCAGATTTAAGAAAACGGAGGATTGATCAGCCTCCTGAGATGTCGTTAGACTCAATTGTCGGTGAGAAACAAGTACTGACTTTGAGTCATTGATCGGGATCGAGCACGACGCGGCCATCCTTGATGCATGGACCGAGCGCTCGAACAACTACGGGTTTTTTTAAAAAAGAGTTCAAAAATGGAAAAGATTAACCGTGAAGATCTGGCTAATGTGAATTTTGCCGGAGGTGCAAGCAGTTCGAGCATCAGTTCATCATTGACTAATATTACGATCAACGCGAGTATCTCGAAGGGAAATGGTAAAACTGGCGCATTCTCTATTTCGGTAACCTGAGAGATAGTGAGTGCGCGCGTCGGGGCCGTTAATCAGGGGGTAGAAAACCCACCTCGATAGTACCCTGGACAAGTAACCAGGTAATTGTTTTTTCAAGGCTGATTTCATGTCTGCATGAAATCAGCCTTTTTAATTTGGCGCCATGATACCGCGCTCCACAATCATGACGCGGCGTCTTCAAGCTTTGGCGGAACGACCCGGAATCTGGAGGGCGCCAGCCATGAACGACTATGGCCGCAAGCGTCAAACAGCTAAAGGCCGCGTAGAGGGATAGAAAAGCTAGTCAAAGCATCATGAGGGGCCGTAAATAAGAGCCGGATTAATCAATAAATCCGTGCGATGGATTATAGGAGTTGGATTAATATTTGCGTCCTGATTTAATTTTAAGGCGACATTTTTGTAACTTTATATCGATGCATAACCGTTATCCGGTTGGAAACCTATAATTCAATCACCGGCGATAAGGTTGGTTTGAAGCAGTCGTACCTACAAACGCATGCCTTTATCTCCGGTGCTTACTTTTTTTATTAGAGGTTTTTAAATGCAGAAGATTGACCGCAACGCACTCATCAAGTCGCAAATCGCAGGTGGTACGGCGAAGGGCGGCGGCGGGGGCTCGAGCTCCAGCTCGGCATCGTATTCGACCACGAACGTGAATATCACGCTGTCGATGTAAGTCAGCAAGGCGCGTCGCAATCCGTTCACCGGACCAAGGCGCGTTCAACTTCAGTCTGTCCATGTCATTCGAAGGAGAAACAAAATGCAAAAAATCGCACGCAAAGAGCTCGACCTGTCGAACGTCGCCGGCGGCTGCAAGGCTAGCCAGTCACGCGCTGCCGCAACCAACGTCACGTACGTCACCGTTCGCGTGGGTTAAGTCACGCCCGACACCGCTCGCCGGTGTCAGCTGACGCTGTATCAAGCGCGCACTGCCCGGTTTGCCGGCGAGCAGGGCGCGCTCTACGAGAAATCGCATCACTGTTCAATAGAGGAAACCAAAATGCAAAAAATCGCACGCAACGAGCTGAACCTGTCGGACGTGGCTGGCGGCTGCAAGGCCAGCCGGTCGCAAGCCGCGGCAACCAACGTCACGTATGTCACGGTCTATCTGAAGAAGTGAGCCGCTAACCGGCCTACGCCGGTCGGTACAGGAAGAAGCTCGATAAGAAAGCGGACCTTCCGGGGTCCGTTTTCTTGTGAATCGTGTTACGGGGCAAATTCACATGGCTACGGTTAACTTTTTGGTTCGACACTCTCTGGCGCGCGCAAGGCATTCGTTGCGTCGTGCGGTGGTCGGTCGGATTCCCGCGGCCTGGCTTGAACCTGTGGCCAAAACGGCCTGGACGCTGCACAGCCTGTTCAATTCCGAGGTCCACGCCAGCGGCAGGATTCGCGCGGAGATCGGAAGGGACGTACTCGGCTTGCCTGAGTCCCAGGCGCAGCGCGCAGTCTCTGGCGCCAAGCTGGAAAACTTCGTCGATCAACGTCTTCATTTCGGTCGCCAGCTCAAAAGGCAGGAAGTCTGGCCAGATCTGGACGCCATCGCTTGCGAACTGGCGCAACGCGTCGAAACCTTGCGACGCGAAGCGCCCGAGAAGCCCGTGTTCCTCTCGCCTTTCCACTATGTCTCCCAATACGCCAACATCGCGGTGGTCGAGCGCGTGGGGCAACTGCTCGGGCTCGAATCCATGGCGGTGGTATCGGGCGTCATCCAGAATCAATACGGCGACGATCACGCCCTCATCCCGGGCATCAAGGTGCTGTACACCTACGGAGACGCGCATCGCAACAACCTCGGCGTGCGCGTGGCGCGCTCACTGAAGCGCGATGGCGTCGCGGTCCTGTTCGCCGACGTGCCGCCTTTCACCATGCATCGTTATCCCATGCAGACCGCGCGCGTCACGATGTTCGGCAAGGATGCGCGGGTTCATAACGGCATCTTCCGGCTGGGGGAAACTTTCGGCGCGCGCATGGTGCCCTTCTACCTGCGTTTCGCGCGCGGACGTTTCAGTCTCCGTGCATTCGAGCCGCTGGACCTCACCGTGTCCACCGCGCCTCAGACGCTCGCGGACTACATCGAAACCGCATTACTCGAAAACTACGAGCAGTGGCTGCCGGCGGGCTATCCGGCCATGTACGCGTTCGCGCCTGCCCACTGACGCAGCCGGCCACTCCAACAATACGTGCGCAGGCCAACGCCGCGCACTCAACACGCGCACCGCAGGCTCAATCCTCCATGCAACCAACTGATCTTCCTCACTTCAGGGACGTGCCCTGGCGCTGGATTGCGTATGCCACTTCGGCTTTCACGATCGTCGCGGTGACCTTTTCGTTCCTGCATCAGATTGAACTCAAGCAGGACGTATCGGGCGAAATCATGTCGCCTTCCGAAGTCAAGATTCAAGGCTTGTCGGGGCTCGTCTCTTCCATCTATGTGCGTCCGTCGCAAGAGGTGGTGCCGGGCACGCCGCTGTTCCGCCTGCAACGCGACTTCTCGCTGAGCACCGACGGCCTGCGCCGCCAGGTCTTCGATCAGCAGATGCGCGAGGCGCAGATCGCCGCCATCGACGCCCAGTACAGCGAACGCCGCGCGCAACTGAATGCGCAGCGCGCGGCATCGCGGACCACGGAAGCGAGCCGCCGTGCAGAACTGGCCGCGCTCGATGCCCAGATCTCTCAGACCAGCCAGCTGGTCGGCGAGTATCAGCAGCGTCTGACGCGGCTCAATTCGGTGGCGGAGTACGTGACCGCCGACAAGGTCGAGCAAGCCCGCGCCGACGTGCATCAGGGCAAGGCGAGCGTGTCGCAGATCGTGGCGCGGCGTCAGCAGCTCAATGGCGAGATCGGCGCCGCGCGCAGTGCGCAGGCCGATCTCGCCGCGCAACTGGGCGAGCTCGACGCGCGCCGCGCACGCGACATCCAGGACGTACAGGCCCGCTACGAGCAGCAGCGCCAGGACGCGACGGTGTCCGCGCCGAAGGGCGGCGTGGTGACGTTCTCGGGACTGGTGGCGGGACGCATGTTGTCGACGAGCGATGTCGCGCTGGTCATCGCGACCAAGGAGGGCGGGCCGCTGCGTGTCGCGCTGAGCATTCCGTCGCGGCGTCGCGGCTTCGTGCGCGAAGGTCAGCTCGTGCGGCTCAAGTTCGACGCCTTTCCCTACGCCAAGTTCGGCACCTACGAGGCGCGCATCGATTCCATTTCGGGAACCACCGTGCTGCCCGCGAGCCCGCCCAGCAACCAGGGCACGCCGGGCACGCCCGACCCGGAGCAGACCGCCGGCTCGAAAGGCTCGGACAGCGAAGGCGACTATCTCGCGTGGGCCACGCTGCGCGGCAATACCTTCGACTTCGAAGGTCAGCATTTCGCGATTCTTCCCGGCATGCGCGCGACCGCGAGCATCGTCGTGGAGCGCAGAAGCATTGCCGAATGGGTGTTGGCGCCACTGTTTCGAATGTTGAGGGGATGAACGTGCGAGTGATCTATCAGAATGAAGTAGCCGAATGCGGCTACGCGTGCCTGGCGATGGTGCTGTCGCATCTCGGCCGCGCGACGGAAGTGCGCGAGCTGTCCGCCTACAAGCCCATCTCCGCGAACGGCCTGAGCTTGATGGACCTGTACGACGTGGCCGTGGACTTTGGCCTGGCGGTGCAGGCGTATCGCTTCGACCCGTCGCATCTTTCCGAAGTCAAGAAGGGCTCGATCCTGCACTTCGGCGGCGCGCACTTCGTCGTGTTCGAGAAGGTGAGCCGCGGCTATATCAGCATCCTCGATCCGGCCACCGGCCGCCGGCGCGTGTCGATGGATACCTTCCGCTCAGCCATTTCCGGCTTCCTGCTCGAGTTCTCGCCCACACCCGAGATGCCGCGCATCCGCGCGAAGTCGCGCGTGCCGGCAGCGTTGAAGCGCGTGCGCGCCTTCAGTCCGCAACTGAAGCGGCAGACGGCCAAGGTGCTGTTCGTCGCGCTCGGCAGCCAGTTCGCCATTCTCTCGATGCCGTACTTCGGCAATCTCACGCTGGACCATGTCGTTGCGGCGGACAATCGCAACCTGCTGAACGTGCTCATCATGAGCTTCGCCAGCATCTTCCTGCTGGGCGCGCTGAGCGAGTACGTGCAGAAGTATCTGACCGAACTGCTCTATACCCTCACGCAGATCAACTCGACGGAAGGTGTCGTGCGTCATCTGCTGCGCAATCCGATGTCGTGGTTCGAGAAGCGTCACGTCGGCGATGTCTTCGCCCGCGTGAAGGCGCAGGATGAAATCAGCGCGTATGCCACGCGTTCGGCCATTACGCTGCACATCGATCTGGCGGTCGGCGTGCTGGCGCTCGTACTGATGCTGATCCAGAGCGCGCAGCTCACGTTCATCGCGCTGGCGGTGTTCGCGCTGTATGTGCTCATCGCGCTGAGCATGTACCCGGCGATGCGCGACACTCACGCGCTCGTGCTCGAAACCTCCGCGCGTTGCGACGATTCGCTGATCGAGACCATCCGCGCCGCGTCGCTGCTCAAGCTGGCTCAGGGGGAGACGCGCCGCACGGCCATTCACATGACGCTGTTCAAGGCCTATGCCTCGGCCCTGTTGCAGAGCAGCCGCCTGGCCTGCCGGCGCGACGGCTTTCTCAAGCTGGTCAATTATGCGGACACGCTCGTCATCACCTGGATGGCGGCGCGCCTCATGCTGGGCGGCAAGATTTCGGTCGGCGTGTTCTATTCGTTCCTGATCTACAAGTCGCTGATGTCGGAGCGGCTCGCGAGCGCCATCGGCGCAATGTTCCAGTACTTCATGCTGAGTGTGCCGACGGCGCGTGTCGACGACATCGTCGAATGCGAGAACGAGCGCTATACGCCGCTGCCCGATACGCAACGCGCAACGGAAGTGCGTCAGTTCGACTGCATCGACGTGCGCAACGTGACCTTCAAGTACGGCATTTCGGATCAGCCGGTATTGCGCGATGCGAGTTTCCGGATCAGCAAGGGCGACAAGATCGTCATCACCGGACCGTCCGGCAGCGGCAAGTCGACGCTGTTCAAGCTGTTGTCGGCGGCCGAGCCGCTGCAGGACGGGCAGATCGTGTTGAACGGCATCGCGTGGCCGAATCTCGCCGTCGATGAAATCCGCCGGCATCAGGCGCACATGCGGCAGGGCGACATCATCCTGCATGGTTCCATCGCCGACAACATCACACTGTTCGCAGGCCAGACGGACGAGGATCGCGTCCACGCGATACTCGACGACGTCGGTCTGCTGCCGGACGTCATGCGGCTGCCGATGCGCACACGCACGGTCATCAGCGACACCATCGCGAACATCTCGGCGGGGCAGCGTCAGCGTCTGCTGCTGGCGCGGGCGCTGTATCAGCAGCGCGAGGTGCTGCTGCTTGACGAACCCACCTCGAATCTCGATCCGGTGTCCGTACAGCATATCGCCACGCTGCTGCGCAATCTCAATCGCACGGTGGTGGTGATCACGCATGACATGTCGCTCGCATCGTGGTTCGACATCCGCTATCGCTTCGAAGACGGCGCGCTGGTGCGCGAAGACGCCGGCGCTGAGCAGGAGGCCGCCTATGCTTAAGCGAGGCTTGGGCGCAACGGCGCTGCTCGTGCTGCTCGGAACCACCCATCTGGCGCAAGCCGACGATCTTTCCACGGTCGTGCAGCAAGCACTCGATTACGACGCGGAGCTGGGCCAGGCCCGCGCTGCCTACGAGGCCGCGAAGCTGTCGGTACCGATCGCACGCGCGGGCTTGTTGCCACAAATCACCGGCGGCTGGGGCCGCGCGTACAACCGTATCGACATGGATCCCTATCCGCGGCAGACCTACTGGCAGAGCGGCTGGATGGTCAACATCACGCAGCCGCTGTTCGACTGGAGCAAGTGGACGGCCTATCGGCAGGCGGATTACATCGTTGCGCAAGGGGCCGTCGATCTGGCCGCGGCGCAGCAGAAGTCCATCCTTCGCGCAGTGCGTGCCTACTTCGACGAACTCGCCGCGGAAGACGAAGTGAAGCGCTCGGGCGAGTATCTGAAGGCCATCGAGGCGCAGCGCGATCAGGTGCGCCGCAAGCGCGCGGCGGGCGAGGCGACGCTGATCGACGAACGCGAAATCGACGCCGCGCGTGAACAGGCGCAATTGCAGGCAATGGACGCGCAAGAGGAACTGGGCGTCAAGCGTCGCGCGGTGCAGCAGGCGACGGGACAGCCGTTCGTGGCGCTGACGCCGTTGCCCGCCGGCATGACTCCGCCGGGTCTCACGGAGGGGCAGGAAGCCTGGGCCGAGCAGGCGAAGACGAGCGCGTATGAAGTGCAGTCGAAAGAATTGGGCTGGAAGATCGCGCAATTCGATTCCGCGAAGGCGCGCGCGGCCGGCTATCCGGTGGTCAGCGTGACGGGCAGCTATACGCCGGCGGGCGCGGCGGGCGGCTATTCGCGTCCGACCACGACCACCGTCGGCATGTTGCAGGTGCAGGTTCCGCTGTTCTCGGGAGGCGAGATCCAGGCGCGGGTGAAGCAGTCGCTCGCGCAGCAGGACAAGGCGGAGCAGACCTTCAACGCGGCCTCGGTGCAGGCCGAAGCCGCCGCGCGCGATGACCACGCGCGCTATGTGCGTGAACGCATTCGCAGTGAATCGCTGACGCATCTCGTCGCGACGGCAGACGAGTCGCTGCAGGCGACGACGGTCGGCTTCAAGGTAGGCAGCCGCGCGAGCACGGACGTCCTGCGCGCCATCGACACGCTCTATACCGCGAAGCGCGACCTGTTGCGTTCACGTTATGAGGCGCTGGTTGCGTTCCTGCGGCTCAAGGCGGACGTGGCGACGCTGAGCATGGAAGACATCGATTCGATGAACGCGCTGCTGGGCGGCTCGCCCGAAGTGTCTTCCCGCTAAGACTGCTTCATTCCGCGCTGGTGCCGCGCTTCACCGCGCGCACCAGGCGCGCGAGCGCCTTCAACGCATCCGCGGGCGAGTCGGCGAACTGCGCGGCGACAATGGCGCCGTCCACTGCGACGGCGAGCGCCTGCGCGTCGGCTTTGGCGGTGCGCGCGGCCGGCATGAGTGCGCGAATGGCGGACGTCATGTCGCGCTTGTGCCGTCGCGCGATCTCTACCGCCTGCGGCAACGTGCCGCCGATTTCCACCACCGAGTTGATGAACGCGCAGCCGCGATAGCTTTCAGCGCCGAACCATTCCGCCAGCGCCGGCACCAGCGCCGCCAGCGTGCCGCCGTGCCGTTGCAGCGCGTCCTTGAACCAGTTCATCCAGTTGTCGTGCCTGAACTCGAGGAACGCGACAATCAGATCGTCCTTGCTCGGAAAATAACGATAGAACGTCTTCTTCGCGACGCCTGATTCGGCGATCACGCGGTCGATGCCCGTGGCGCGAATGCCGTCGCGATAAAACAGATCATGCGCGGTCTGGAGAATGCGCGCATCGGGCGTGAGTTCCGGAAACTCGATCAGGGAGGCTGCCGTATTCATGCCGGCGATTGTAGACAGGTTCGTCTACCTGCGCTAGAGTGCGTCGGAGGAGACAGACTTGTCTACCAGGCGCGAATCTGTCAATTGTCTGCCGCTGTTCTGTTTACAGGAGGAATCGTCATGGAAAGCAAGCCGCCGTTCCCGCCGTTCGATGAAGAATCGGCCCGTCTGAAAGTGCGTCTCGCGGAAGATGCATGGAACACGCGTGAACCGGAGCGTGTGTCGCTCGCCTACAGCACGGATACACGCTGGCGCAATCGCGCCGAATTCGCGAACGGACGTGAGGAAGTGGTGGCGTTCCTGCGCCGCAAATGGGCGCGCGAGCTGGACTATCGCCTGATCAAGGAACTGTGGGCCTTCACGGGCAACCGCATCGCGGTGCGCTTTGCGTATGAATGGCACGACGATGCCAACAACTGGTATCGCAGCTACGGCAACGAGAACTGGGAATTCAACGAGCAGGGGCTGATGACGCATCGTCATGCGTCGATCAACGACCTGCCCATCAAGGAAGCGGACCGGAAATATCACTGGCCGCTGGGCCGTCGTCCCGACGAGCATCCGGGCCTGAGCAACCTGGGCTTCTGACGCGCCCTTGAGACGCTCAGCCGTTGCGGCGGCGCCGGAAGGCCCACCATCCCGCCAACGCGGTGAAACTCGCGACGATCACCACGAGCAGCCAGAAGCCGTGGTGATTCTCGGCGAGCGGAATGCCGCCGACATTCATGCCGAAGAAGCCCGCGACGATATTGATCGGCAGCGCCAGCACGGTCACGAGCGTCAGCGTGAACAGTGTGCGGTTGCTCTGTTCGTCCATGCGCGTGCCCACTTCCTCCTGCAGCAGCTTGATGCGCTCGACCAGACCCGCGAGATCGTTGAGCACGAGTGAAAACTCTTCGGTGGCGTCACGCAGGTCCTGAATGTCCTGGGCATGCAGCCAGCGCGGCGGCCGGGCAAGCAGCCGGAACACGGAGCCGGGTTCCGGCGCGAGCAGGCGTTGCAGCCGGACCAGCACGCGGCGCAGTCCACCGAGGTCGGTGCGCATCTCGGTGCCGCGCATCGACAGAAAGCGGTCTTCCAGTCCATCGACCTCGACGCTCGTGCGCCGCACGATCTGCACCAGCAGGTCGGCCTGATCGCGCAGCAGATGCGCCAGCAATTCGGCCGGCGAGCGGAAGACCTCGCCGCGCCTGACCGATTCACGCAACGAGTCGACCGATCGCAACGGCTTGAGACGCGCGGTCACGATCAGCTTCTGGTGCGTATAAACCCACAATGTGGCGATCTCGGAAGGCGTCAGTTCGAAGTTGAACATCACGTCGTTGATGAGCGCGAACAGCGCGCCCTCGTGATGCTCGAGGCGCGTCGAGTGCGAGCCTTCGTGCAGCGTGTCGAAGAACGCGTCCGGCAAGTCGAGCCGGCCGCGCATCCAGCGTTCGCACGCACTGTTCGCCAGATCGAAATGCAGCCAGACGAACTCCTTGGTCGTGTCGTCGCGGGCGAGCCATGCGCTCGCGGCCTCTGCATCGATCGGTTCGCCGGGCTGATCGACGTGGAATCGAAAGCCGCAGACGAGGCCGGAGAAATCGGAGCCGTAAGGCGGTCTTTGCAGGGTAGCGGGATTCATGCGGGATTCGGTTGCGGTTCTGGGGCGATCTGCGTGTCTGCGACAGGCGCCGCGGCGGACGCCACGCAGTAGTGTGCCATCGGTCGCGCCCCGAATCGGGATCGTAACGCGTGACGACCGTGAAACGATCATGGTGAGTGCATCGGTACATGCAAATAATGACTGTCATATTGGCGGCGTATCATCGCCGGACCGGAGACGGGCGCTCATGCGGCGTCCGCATCGGGCCGGCCGCGCACCGGGCGCCGCGCGCCAACTTGGGGAGAAGGTTTTGGAAGACCACGACGATCTGGACGGCGCGACTCAGACTACCGCCGGAGGACTCATCCGGCTGGCATCGGTCATTGGGACGTTGACGCGCGAGAGCGCCATCGATACGCGCTTCGGCGCGAAACTCCTGAAGCGTCTCGACAAGGAGGCGCGGCGCGTGACACAGAGCGGTGCGCTGCTGGACGACGCCGAGCAGGCGGCGCTGCTGGGCGCGCTCGGCGAGCTGGATCTCGTGTTGCGCCAGCGCGACGCCGCATCGCTGGTCGAGGCCAACGCTCGCCTGCGCGACACCGAAGCGGCAGCGTCCGGCAAGAAACGCAAGGGCAAGAAGGACGACAAGGCCGCACCGTCCGCCAACGACGACACCGCCTGAATGCTTTCCGCCTGGGCCGGGCTCGATTCGTGCTGCACTGCGGGCATACGAATCCGTCGACTGGCTCATGTCCGTTTCCCTGCATTCCCCCCATTGCGCCCTGTGGTCGCGCCGTAATGTCGACGTGGATCGCGACCAGTGGCGCATCCTGGTCGTCGACGACAACGCCTTCAGCGCCGAAGCGCTTTCTGCCGCGCTGATCTCGGACGGTTTCGACACGCGCTTCGCGCTCTCCGGCGTGGACGCGCTGCACGCCGTCGATCACTGGGTGCCGCATGTCGTCATTCTCGACATCACCATGCCCGAACACGATGGCTACGCAACCGCGCGCGTGCTTCGGCGTATCGCTCATACGCGGGATGCGGTGATCATTGCGTTCACGGCGCTCGGCGAGGAAAGCGTGCGGCCGCAAGGGCTGCCCGCAGGTTTCGACGGCTATTGCCAGAAGGGCAACCCGCCCGGCGCGCTGGTGCATCTGATCGAGCGGCTGGTCGTTCACTGATAACGCCGGAAATCACGTGCGCCAACGTTTTTAACGCACGCTCGTGCGCTAAATATTGTTCCGTCCCCGCCGAATGAAGCGTGCGGTGACAGAACATCTATTCCGGCTTCAATCCCTTACGCTGCGAGCCGCTGCGCGGTTTCAGCACGATTGTGCGGCCAGCGATTGTTGGCATTCCACGAAAACTGTATTGAAACCAATGGGGATAAAAAAGCGATAGTAGGGGTATACACTGCATTCCATCGACGTAGCAGACAGTTTCTCGCAAGACCGCTGCGGCGCTTTCTGATTGAACGTCAACCGTCTTTGGAGCACACACCATGAAACGCAATCTTCTCGCTACCCTGCTTATCGCTGTTTCCGCCGCTGTCGCCGCCCCCGCGTTTGCAAGCGGCTACGGTCCGGCTCCGTTCTACCGTCCGGCTGTCGGCGCGCCCGCTTCGCAGCAAGGCCCGAGCGCACAAGCCATCGCCGCTCAGGAAAACGCCAACGGCGTGAACACGACCGCTTTCGGCGGCTCGCGTGAATCGCTGGCTCAATCGGGCAATCGCGCCCAATCGAGCAACAACAACGCGCAATCGGTTTTCTTCGGTCACTGATCGAACCGGTCAAGCCTGGCGTACCGGCCAGGCTGACGGTCTGAATGAATTTCGGCGCCCGGCGGCGCAGACTCACGAGGTCTGCACCAGCGGGCGCCGATCGTTTTGGGAAACGCTGTTCAGGCCGGCGTCACGCGGCCCGGGCGAGGGCGCCGCGCATCACGCTGGCCAGCTCGGACGCCTCGAATTTCGACACATAGGCATTCGCGCCGACCTTGCGCACATGCTGTTCGTTCGCTGAACCGGACAGCGACGAATGGATCACCACCGGAATGTGCATCAGGCCGCTCTCGGCCTTGATGCGGCGCGTGAGCGTGAAGCCGTCCATCTCCGGCATTTCGAGATCGGTGAGTACAAGCGCGATCTGATCGGCGACTTCGGTGCCTTCCTTCTGCGCTTTCTTCAGCGCGGCTTCCAGCACGTTCCACGCTTCCTGGCCGGTCTTCGTCATGACGAACGGCACGCCCATCGCGGTCAGGCTTTGCTCGATCAGCGCGCGCGCCACGCCGGAATCGTCGGCGGCGAGCACGCGTGCGCCCGGCCTCAGTTGCAGGCGGCCGGTGCTGGCCTCGGTGATGTCGGAGGTCTGTCCCGGCAGCACGTCGCGCACGATGCGCTCGACATCGAGCACCTGCGCGAGGCGCGAGCCGTCGACGTTGCCGTCCAGCCGCGCGAAACTCGTCACGGCGGTGCCCCCTGAGTGCGATTCCGCCGACAGCACCTGATTCCATTCGAGCCGCACGATATCGTCGACTTCCTCGACGGCGAAGCCTTGCGTCGTGCGCGCGAATTCGGTGACCAGCAGGATTTTCGGACCGTTCTTCGGACGGCAACCGGTGATGCGCGCGAGATCGATGACCGGAATGATCTGGCCGCGGATATCGGCGACGCCGAGAATCTCTTCGCTCGATCCGGCGACGGCCGTGATCGACGGCATCGCGAGAATCTCGCGGACCTTGAAGACGTTGATGCCGTACAGTTCGCGCTGCTCCGAGCCCGGCGCCTCGCCGAGCCTGAAAAGGAGCAATTCGAACATGTTGCTGCCTGCGAGCCGCACGCGCTGCTCGATATCCTGTTGTGAAGTGCTCACCTGTTCTCCCTGAGTGGCGCGTCGCGCCGCGTTGCCGTCCTGTATGCCGCATCCGGCGATGATTTCCGCCGGGTGTCTGAATAGCGGCACGCGTCGCGGAAACTGAAGGAAGACGGTGCGCGGCCTTTGCACGATGCAGGCGGCGCGTCACATCGTTGATCTATACTTTTTTCCGAATGGTCGGGTTAATGCCGATGAGGGCGTCGCGCGCAAGGCTTTAGGCTCTTGAAAGGCGCACAACAAGACCGTCGCCCAGAGACAGCATCGTTTTCCGCGTACAACAATGCGCACCACGCCGGCACGATGCGCCGGCAGACCGCGCGAAGCCAGTCGGAGGCGCTCGATGGCAACAGTCGCACAGGTACTGAGTTCGAAACCCGACCAGACGGTCTTTACGGTGGCCGCCACGGCATCGGTCTTCGATGCCATCAAGATGATGGCCGACCGGCATATCGGCGCGGTGATCGTCACCGAGGGCGACGAGATCGTCGGCATCATGACCGAGCGCGACTATGCGCGCAAAGTCGTCCTGATGGACCGCGTGTCGAAGCAGACGCCGGTGCGCGACATCATGACGTCGCAGGTGCGCTACGTGCGCCCCGACCAGACCACCGACGACTGCATGGCGCTCATGACCGAAAAGCGCATGCGCCATCTGCCGGTGATCGACGGCGGCAAGCTGGTCGGCATGATTTCGATCGGCGATCTGGTGAAAAACATCATGGCCGAGCAGCAGTACACCATCCAGCAGCTCGAGTACTACATTCGCGGCGAACACACGTAAGCTGCCGCATCCGGACTGTAAGCCATTCGTTATAATCGGCAAGCCGCCGCGCACCTGCGCATCAGGCGCGCGGCGGTTCGCCGTGTCCATCGCGCACGGGAATCGCAACGAAACCGCGAGGAGCGCTGCCGATGACCCCTACCGTTGCATCCCCATCCGTCACGTCGGCCGAAACGGCCATCACCCTCGCTCCTGACGCGCCGTTCTTCATCGTGATGAACGCGGGTTCCGGCCGCAAGCTCGTCGACGAAACGCGCGCCGTACTGGAACGCGAACTCGGCGCGGCGGGGCGCCGCTTCGAACTGCGCGTCGTCGAGGATCCGCGCCGGCTGCAAGCCGTCGCGCGTGAAACGGCAGACGCGGCGCGCGCGCAGGACGGCGTGCTCGTCGGCGCGGGCGGCGACGGCACGCTCTGCACCGTCGCGCACGCGGCGCTGGACGCCGGCTGCCCGTTCGCGGTGCTGCCGCGCGGCACCTTCAACTATTTCAGCCGCGATCACGGCATTCCCGCCGACCTCGAATCCTCCACGAAACTGCTGCTCGCCGCGCGCGCGTATCCGACGCAGACCGGCTTCGCCAACGGACGGATGTTTCTCGTCAACGCGAGCCTCGGGCTCTATCCGCGCCTGCTCGAAGACCGCGAAACCTACAAGCAGCAGTTCGGCCGCAGCCGGCTGGTGGCGCTGTGGTCGGCGCTGTATACGATGCTCAAGCCGCACCGCCATCTGCGCCTGCATCTCGAACACGAAGGCTGCACGACCGAGTTGCGCTCATCGACGCTCTTCGTCGCCAACAACCGGCTGCAAATGGAGCAGATCGGCATGCCCGATGCCGCGCGCGCACTGGAACAGGGTTTGCTCGCAGCGCTTGCGCCGCGGCCGGTCGGACGGCTGATGCATCTGTGGCTGTCGCTGCATGGCGCGGCGGGGCGTCTCGCCGATTCGGATCACGTGACGAGCCTGACCTTCGAGCGGATCGTGGTGACGCATCCGTCGAAGAAGCGCAAGCTCGTCAAGATCGCCACCGATGGCGAGATCACGCGGCTGCAACTGCCGCTCGAATTCCGCGTGTCCGACCGGCCGCTGCTCCTGCTCAAACCCGAGCCCGAGGTGGCGGAAGCGAATCGTTCATGACCTTGCTGTTGCAGATATCGGATCCTCATTTCGGCACCGAACGGCCTGCGGTGGTCGCCGCGCTGCTGCATCTGATCGAAACGTTGCCGCCCGATCTCGTGGTCCTGTCGGGCGACATCACGCAGCGCGCGCGCCGCAGCCAGTTCGCGGCCGCGCGGGCGTTCGTCGATAGGCTCGGGGCCACGCCCACGCTCGTCGTGCCGGGCAATCACGACATTCCGCTGTTCAATCCGCTCGCGCGTCTCTGCACTCCCTACGCCAACCATCAGCGCGCGTTCGGCGCGGACCTCGAGCCGAGCTTCGAATCGGCGGCGCTGCTGGTGCTCGGCGTCAACACGACGCGTCCCTGGCGGCACAAGGACGGCGAAGTGTCGATGGCGCAGATCCGGCGCGTCTCGGCACGGCTGGAAGCGGCGCAGGCCGAACAGCCGGCGCAGTTGCGCGTGGTGGTCACCCATCAGCCGGTGGCCGTGACGCGCGCGCAGGACGAGACGAACCTGCTGCACGGACGCGAGCGCGCCGTGACGCGCTGGGCGCGCGCGGGCGCGGACCTGATTCTCGGCGGGCATATCCATCTGCCCTATGTCCTGCCGCTGCACGATACCTTCGCCGGTTTGCCCCGGCGCATGTGGGCGGTGCAGGCGGGCACGGCGCTGTCGAGCCGCACGCGCGGCACCATCGACAATTCGGTGAACCTGATCCGTCATGACGCCGCCGCAAGCGGTGAGCGCCGGACCACGGTGGAACGCTGGGACTATTCGGAGACGCATGGCGCGTTCGAGATGATCGCGCGGCACGATCTGGCGCTCGACGGCGTGCTGCCGCCGGCCGTCGTCACCCAGCCCGGATGACCAGTTCCGCGAAGCCGGTGATGGCATCGGGTTCGCGGGTGTAGCGCTCTTCGGGCAGATGCGCGACGACGAGCTCGACCGTCGTCCGCACGATGCAGCCCGGCGCGACGTGCCCGCCGATGACCCGGCCGTCGGCATCGGAGATGCTCATGTGCAGGTGCGGACCTTGCGCGGAAAGCGAACCGGCCAGCGTCAGGATTTCCAGATCGCCCTGCAACGCGGCGATGTCGTCGCGGCCCGCATAACGGATCCGCGCGACACTCAGGCTGCCGATGCCCTGCAGCACGAACGCCGCCGAAAGCCCGCGCGACTGGAAGGCGTCATCGAGCGCGGCGCGCAGGTCGCAGCCGGGCGAGAGGCGGAGGGTCAATGCATGCATGACGACGGGACGAGTAGAGCCGGACCGTATTCAAGGTAACACGCTCGCGGATCGCGATGGCATGATGGCGCGACCCATTCCGGGCATTCATCGATGGAGGCGCCGTGAGTTTCGAACTGACGATGCTGGCATGGACACTCGTGCTCGCGCTGGTGCAAGTCTTGCTGCCAGCCTTCGTACGCAGCCGCGAAGTGGGGCTGCGCTACAACGCCGGCCCGCGCGACGCTCCCGCACGGCCGCCCGGCAGGCTCTCCGGGCGGCTGCTGCGGGCCCAGACGAACCTTTTCGAAACCCTGCCGATCTTCGCCATCGCAGTGCTGATCGTGCACGTGACCGGGCGCGAGAACGTCCTGACGCATTACGGCGCGCTGGCCTACTTCGTCGCGCGCCTGGTGTACGTGCCGCTATACGTGGCGGGTGTGCCGTTCGTGCGCTCGCTCGTGTGGCTGGTGTCCATCGTGGGGATCGTGCAGATTCTCGTGCCGATCGTCTAGCCGCTGTCCCGCTGTCCCGCTGTCCCGCTGCCCAGCAGCGCATCCAGGCAGCCCGCGTATTCAAGCCATGGAGTGCCGATCAATGACCGACCAACCCGCCACTATCGAGATCGAAACCGCGCCGGATCCGCGCTTTGCCGTGATCCTGATGCACGGCCTCGGCGCCGATGCCAACGACTTCATCCCGCTCGTGCCTGAGCTGCGCCTCGCCGATGCCCCCGCCATCCGCTTCGTGTTTCCGAACGCGCCGGAGATCGCCGTCACCGCGAACAACGGCTATGTGATGCGCGCGTGGTACGACATCCTGTCCTTCGAAGGCGTGAACCGGCGTGTGGATGAGTCGGGGATCGAGGCATCGGTGGCGCGGGTGCGCGAGCTGATCGCCGAACAGAACGCGCGCGGCATTCCCACTGAACGCATCTTCCTGGCGGGCTTCTCGCAGGGCGGTGCGATGACGTATCACGCCGGCCTCACGCATCCGGAGCGGCTCGCGGGGCTGATCGTGCTGTCGGGCTACATTCCGTCGGAAGGGCTGATCGGCGAAGCCTTGAGCGAGGCGAACCGCACGGTGCCGATCTTTGCCGCGCACGGCACCTTCGATGACGTCCTGAAGCCGAGCCTCGGCGAACAGGCCTGCGAGTTCGCGCGCGAGCAGGGCTGCGACGTCGAATGGCATGCCTACCCGATGCCGCACTCGGTCTGCATGGAGGAAGTCGAGGCGCTACGCCAGTGGCTCGGCGCGCGCCTGGTTGCTTAAGGTCGCGGCGAAGAGTTCCAGCACGGCGTCCGCATCCACGCCGATGCATGCGTCGCAGGCCGGACGCGTGTCCCACTCGGGCGCGGGCGCGTGCATCGAAGCGGGCTTCTGCACGGTGAGGCCGGCGGCGATGCCTTCCGTCAGCACACGCACCGGGCCGCGCCGCGTCACGTAGCATTCGCGCGCCACGACGAAGGCCGCCGCCGAATAATCGTGCGCGTAGATGCCGCCCGTGACGCCTTCCTCCGCATGAAAGCGCTCGTAGAAGCGGGACACGTCCCACACGAACCGGCCCGCGTCGCCGGCGTTGTCGCGCAGCGCGGCCAGGAAAGCGGTAGTCATCACGGTTTCGTGCGTCACATCGAGTCCGGCAATCGACACCTTCCAGGGCGCGCCGAACACGATGTCGGCGGCATCGGGATCGCCGTGCATGTTTGCCTCGGCGGCCGGCGTGACGTTGCCGAGCGCGCCATGGATGCCGAACGCGCCGCCCATCACGACGACCTCGCGCACCAGCGTCGCGATGCCGGGATCCAGTTGCAGCGCGAGCGCGAGATTGGTCAGCGGCCCGACCGCGAGCAGCGTGATCTCGCCGGGATGCGCCCGCACCGTCTCGACCATGAAGCGATGCGCTTCCCGCCCGTCTTCTTTCCCGGAACCGCCATCCCGCTCGATCTCCCCAAGCCCGTCCTTGCCATGAATATGCGGAATCGGCAGGGGCGCGGGCCGCCGCAGCGGCGCCGCCGCGCCGCGCACGACCGGCACGCCCGGCGCGAAGCGCTGCGCGAGATAGAGCGCGTTGGCGGTGGTCGTGTCGATATCCGCGTTGCCGAACACGCTCGTGATGCCCACCAGTTCGATATCCGGATGCAGCGCCTGGAACACGAGCGCGATGGCGTCGTCGATGCCGGGATCGGTGTCGTAGATGATCTTGTGCAGCGTCATGCGGCGTCCGCCGTCTCGTGAAGCGGCAGCAGCGCGAGCATGCCGCGCCGCAGTTCGGCCGGGCTGACCGGCTTGCTCAGCACGTCCTGGTCACAGGCGAGCGGCACGATGCAGGCCGCCGGCTCGCCGGTCACCACGAGCACGGGACACGGCCGGCCGAGCTTCGCGGCGCCGAGCATCGCCACCTGGCGGGCAGTGCGGGTGTCGCGCAGACGGAAATCGGTAATGATGAGATCGGGAAAACGCTCGATGTCGCTCAGGATGTCCTCGTATTCCTCGAAGGTCGCCGCCGAATCGAACAGCACGCCCCACTGGGACAACAGCGCTTCCGTGGAGGCGCGCACGAGCCCGTCGTCTTCCACGAGCAGCACGTAGCGCCCCTTCAGCTGCGCGGCTTCGGCCGCTTCCGAGCGTGCCGGCGCGCGCGCCGACGGCTTGTCCTGCGACGGCCCGCACAGCGGCATTTCCAGCGAGAAGCGCGAGCCGCGTCCCTCGGTGGACTTGAGTTCGATCCGATGCTGGTCGAGCATCGACATGACCGCGTTGACGATCGACAGTCCGAGGCCCAGCCCCTTGTCGCGATCCTGCTCGGGATTGTCGACCTGGAAGAACGGCTGGAAGATGGCGTCGAAATAATCGGCGGGAATGCCGATGCCGTTGTCCAGCACGTCGATGCGCGCGCGCGTGGCCGAGCGCACCACGCCGACGATCACGGTCGGCCGGGTCGACTTGCTGGCGTCCGCGTACTTGATGCCGTTCGAGACCAGATTGGCGACCGCGCGCCCGAGCCAGTGCGCATCGCTGCGCACGCAGACCACTTCTTCCTTCGGCAGCCGCAGGCGCAGCTCGACGCCCCGGCTCGTCGCGAACGGCCGCAACTGCTCGGCGGCTTCCTCGACGATCTGCCGCACGTCGAACACGTGATAGCGCGGCACGACCCGTCCCGATTCCAGCCGCGACAGATCCAGCACCGCGTTCAGCAGCCGCGCGAGGATCACGGAGGAACGGCCGCAATCGTTGATGAGCCGCTCGGCCTGGTCGAACTCGCCGTTGCGAATGGCTTCGGCGGCGGCCTGCAGGAACAGGTTGAGGGCGTGCATCGGCTGCCGCAGGTCGTGGGTCGCGGCGGCGAGGAAGTTGGACTTGTCGCGGCTCGCGGTCTGCGCCGCGATCATCTGCTGTTCGCGCAGCGCGAGCAGCGCGTTGGTCTTGTTTTCCTGATCCTTCTTGGAAATCTCCAGCTCGCGGTTCTTGCGCCCGAGCGAGCCGTTGGCGGCACGCAGTTCGTCGTTCAGCGAGGCCAGCGCGCGCTCGGAGCTGTAGCGTTCGCGCGAGACGCGCTCGGCGTGCGTGCAGACGCCATGTCCGACGATCAGCACGTTGAACATATAGAACAGGCCGGCGAAGAAGTCCTCGGTGTTGAGCAGGTGGATCGTGATCTGGCACAGCACGACCGAGGCCATCGTGATGGCGCCGGCCATCAGCGCGACGCGCGAGCGCAGGTAGAAGAAGCTGAACTGGAAGAACAGCGCCAGATAGAGGCCGATGAAATACTGCGTGTAGTTATAGGGCGCGGGGGTGATCGCGACCATCGTCAGGATCAGGCACAGCAGGCCGTAGATGCCGGTGAGGATGACGCGCTGCGCGTTCGCATGCGAGCGGAACGACGGCCGGAGCACCAGCGCGCCGACGAAAATCAGCAGCGCGACGCCCGCGAAACGCAGCGCGAGGATGTCGGCGAGGCGCACGTTGAGCGCCTTGTTGCCGCGCACGAAGCTGAAGTCCCACCAGAGGAAGCACGTCCAGATGACGAGCGCGAGCAGCGCGGACGCGCGCCGGAACGCGCAGAAGCGCTGACTGTGATCCTCGAGGAACTGGGCCTCGAGAGCGGGATCGGAGAACGGCGCCGGGATCGCGAGATTGCGCACCAGGCTCGCTACGGCTTCGCGGGCGGCCGCGGACAGCACTCCTGGGGTACGCACGCCGGCGGCGCGTTGCGGTACGGCCATCTTCATGCTCGCTCTGGGATGGGGGACTCTACTTTAGGACAATGCAGTCATACCAATACGCCTTTTTTTAGCCAACAACCGTTATATCCGGCAAATATTGCGGTTTTATGGGTCTTTTCAGGCGGGGTATCGGGGGATCAGGCAGGAACCGGCGGGGTCGAACAGCGAGCGCCGCGAAGGCCGCGCCCGCCGTGTCGAAGGATAGCCACAGGAAATGCCCCCCGCGCGATGAAGAGGGCGGATCGTGCGATGACCGCTCAGGACTTCGGTTTTGCCTTGGTGGTGCGCTTGGTGACCTGCATCTCTTTTGCGTCTGCGGCCTTGGCGGGCGATGCCTTGGTGCCGGCCGTTTTCTTGCGGCTCGACATTTCAGTTTCGGCGGGTTGCTGAGCTGAAGCCTTGCGTGGGGATGGCATGATGACCTCCTTCAGGACGTGTCCGGATCGACACACTGATAACCATAGGCGGCGCTCCGCCGCTATTCAAGACCTGGCGCGGCTGAAAACGCTTCTGATGACGAAGCATTTCGGTCTTGCTCCCACCGAAGCGGTTCAACGAAGCAGTTCAACGAAGCAGCTTGAGCCCTGCCGGCAGCGTCTCGCCGAACACACGGCCTTCGTCCGCGCGATCCAGTTCCACCGTCTCGCGGACCATCGCGATCCACGACTGCGCCGCGTTCATCGCTTCGAGGCGCTGGATGACGGCGGCGCGCGTCTCGTCGGGGAGATCTCGCGAGCGGTCGCCAGTCATGCGGGCGATCTGCACGGCGGCGAACGCGGCGGGATCGACCTTCTTCCAGTCGAGCGCGAGCAGGGCGTCCAGCCAGTGTGCAGCGACATCGGGCGGCACCACGCCGTGCGCGCTGCCGTAGAACGGCTGGCGCGCGCCGATCCGCCCCAGCGCCCACCAGCTCTGGATGTTCTCGGAAGGCTTCTTCAGCCGCGTGAGCAGCCATTCGCCGACCTCGATCTTGCGTTCCACCGGCACGCGTTCGAGCGACGCCGCGAGCCGCACCATGTCCTCGTAGCCCGCGCGCGCCGCGCCCGCCGCACGGCGGTAACGGCTCGTGCCGGGCGGCTGGAGCACGAAAGCCATGTCGTCCAGCAACCGCAGCTGGGCCGCTTCGGACAGCCCGCCGGCCGCGCGCCGCCACAGCGTCCACCACTCCGACCAGATCTGGCTTTGGTTGCTGTACTGGATGCCCTGGTCGAACAGCGTCCATAGCTGCTCGACGCGCCAGTCGTCGAGCGGATGGCCGAAGCCCGGCCGCATGCAGAAGCCCGTCAGGTTGAGCCACAGGCGTTCGTGATCGGCGCTGCGCCGGCGCTTCTTCGCGCGCTCGAACAACGCGCCGAAGAGCTCGCGCAGCAGGGCGATGTCCCAGGTATCGCGCGTGCCGAGCGCGTGTTCGAGCTGCGCGCGCAGGCGCCTCACTTCCTTCGGGCCGACGTCCTGCGAACGCGCGCCAAAGGTGCGGTCGATCAGTTCGACAGCCTTCGGCAGCGCCGGATGCGTGACCGCGCCCGCCGGCTCGGCCGGCGACGTCTCATGGCGCAGCTCGAATTCGAGCCGCCAGCGTTTCGACGGGTCATCGACGGCGATGCAGTGCATCTCCAGCGTGCCCACTTCGGTCAGCGAGGTCGTCAGCTGCACGGCGGTGTCGCGGGGGCGGGCCGGGTCGCCGGCGTGCGCATCGATGACGGTGGCGATCGGCGGCAGCCGCACGAAGTCGGCCGATGCGCCGAGGTCCACAAGTTCGCCCGCCTGCCAGGCCGTCTCCGCCACCGACGACGCCAGGTGGAACCGCACCGGCGCGCCGAGCGTCAGCGCGAAGGTGCGATCGGCGAGATGCACCGGCTGGTCTTCCTCGGTGCCGCGCGGCAGCACGCAGACGCCGCGCGTGCTGTCGGGCGCGTTGTCGAGCAACAGGAAGAAGCTGCGCGCCGAGCCGCCGCCGATCTTCGGCGCATGCCCCGAGCGCGCCAGCGCATAGGCGACGGCGCCGCGCGCAACGGCCACATCGGGATCGGCGTTTTCAAGCACGTTGACCGACGCGCCGCGCCAGTCCGACAGCGTCCGGGCGATGCGCCGCGACAGCGGCCCGGCGCGGAACACGCCGCCGTTCAGCAGCAGCGTGTCGGGAATGGCGAGGGCGTCGGCGGGCAGGTCGAGCGCCTTGCGCGCCTCGCCCGCGTGCTGGCCGAGAAAGGCCGCGACGTGCCGCGTGATGGCCGGATCGCTTGCATAGGGCAAGCCGAATTCCACCAGACCGCCGCGTGCACGCCCCGGCCGGTCGCTCGCGGTGACTTGCGGGAAGAAGCCATCGACGATGATCTGCCCGATCTCGTCGCGTGTGATCTCGACGGAACGCGCCCCGCCGATCAGCTTCGAGCCCGCGCCCAGCAGCGTCACCGCGACGGACGCGGGCGCGTCCTTGCCGAGCAGTTGTTCCTTGGCGGCCCGGCAGCGTTCGACCAGTTCCGCCATGCGCGCCGCCGAAAGCCGCGCGGTATCGCCCGTCAGCCGCCTTTCGACGAGATGGGCGAGCGCCAGGTCCATGTTGTCGCCGCCGAGCATCAGATGGTTGCCCACGCCGACGCGCGTCAACACCGGCTCGCCGTCCTGCATCGCGACCTGGATCAGCGTGAGGTCGGTCGTGCCGCCGCCCACGTCGACGATCAGCACGAGGCGTGTCTGTGCAAGTTCATCACCAAGCGTCGCTCGATGATGGAACAGCCAGTCATAGAACGCGGCCTGCGGTTCCTCCAGCAGGCGCAGCGAGGTCAGCCCCGCCATGCGCGCCGCTTCGAGCGTGAGGGCGCGCGCGCCTTCGTCGAACGAGGCGGGCACGGTCAGCACCACGTCCTGGGCGTCGAGCGGCGCGTCCGGAAAGCGCTCGTTCCACGCGGCGTGCACGTGCGCCAGATAGCTCGCGCTGGCGATCACCGGCGAGATCTTCTCGACATCGTCGCCCGCGCCCCACGGCAGAATGGGCGCGAGGCGATCCACGGCGCCGTGCGACAACCAGCTCTTCGCGCTCGACACGAGCCGTCCCGGCGCCTGCGCGCCGAGCTTGCGGGCAAACTGGCCGATGACCGCGGCCGCTTCCATCTCGCCCCACGGCAGGTGCAGGTCTTCGCTGCGAAGCTCGCCCGGCGCGTAGTGATAGCGCAGCGACGGCAGCAGCGGCAGCGCCGCGACCTCGCCCGGAGCGACGAGCTGGTCGATGCCGAACACGCGCACCTCGTCCGAGCCGGCCGCCGCATACGCGACGACCGTATTGCTCGTGCCGAGATCGATGCCGACGCTGAAACGGGACACTTACAGGCCCATGCCCTGATCGACGCTGGCGTTCGGACCGCCGCGCACGTCGAACTCCACCTTCCAGCGTTCCGACGAACCGCGCGGAATCGCTTCGAGTTCGAGCGTGCCCGCCTCGGTCACGCGGGCGTGCAGCTTGACCGGCACGACTTCGCCGGGCGTGCGGCCTTCCGACGGCAGCGAGGCCTCGATCTCTTCGAGTTCCTGGAGCTCGTCGGGCTGCCAGAAATCGAGCAGCGTGCCGACCTGGTCCTGGCGCCGCACCGATGAGCCGAAGAAGCGGAAATGCACCGGCTCGCCGACGACGAGACCGAATTCCTGCGCGGGCAACGCGGCGTCGGTGCCTTCCTCCATGCCGAACGGCGCGACGCACAGCGCCTGCACCGGCGGTTCGAGGCCGGGCACGGCGGGCATCGCCGATTCGATCGCCACGTAATAGGCGCGCGCCGTGCCGCCGCGAATCCGCACGCCGCGGCCATGCCGGACGTAGCCGTAATAGGCCGCGCCGCGCGCGACCGCGAGGTCGAGGTCCGCGCCTTCGAGCAGGCGTGCGGCGGGCGCGTTTTCGGCGGCGAGCCACTGATTGAGCGTGGCCATCACGCGGTCCACCAGCAGCGGCGACTTGAACACGCCGCCATTGAACAGGACGACCGTCGGATGGAGCATCGTCGCGCCCTGCGGCGCCTCGCGCCGGAGCCCTTCGACTTCGGCAAGCGCATTCACCTGACGGCCGAGGAAAGCCGCCAGATGACGCGTGACGGCGGCGTCCTGCGCGTACGGCAGGCCGAGCTGCGTCAGGCCGACACGCGCGCGCGACACGGGACGCGCCGCGGCGTCGACTTGCGGGAAGAAGCCTTCGAGCAGGATCTGGGTCAGCTCGGCGCGCGTGAGTTCGGTGCGCAGCGAACCGCCGATCAGCTTCGAGCCGCGGCTCGGCACGACGAGCGGCACGGCGTCGGCGGCGGGATCGGAGAGCAGGGTTTCCTTGGCCGAACGGCAGGCGTAGGTGAGCGCGCGCAACTGCCACGGATCGGGCTGCGTGCCCTGCGACGCCAGCTTCCGGGCGACGGTATGCGCGAGCGCGAGGTCCATGTTGTCGCCGCCGAGCAGGATGTGCTCGCCGACCGCGACGCGATGCAGTTCCAAATTGCCTTCACGCTCGACCACGGCGATCAGCGAGAGATCGGTCGTGCCGCCGCCGACATCGACCACGAGGATCACGTCGCCGACCTTCACCTGCTTGCGCCAGCCGCCCGCCGACTTCTGGATCCAGCTGTAGAGCGCGGCCTGCGGCTCTTCGAGCAGCGTCATGCGCGTATAGCCGGCGGCCGCCGCGGCTTCGGCGGTGAGTTCGCGCGCGGCGGGATCGAAGGACGCGGGGATCGTCACGGTGACGTCCTGCTGGTCGAACGGCGCGTCCGGATGCTGATGGTTCCACGCTTCCCGCAGGTGCGTCAGATAGCGCACCGAGCTTTCCAGCGGCGACACGCGCTCGACTTCCTCGGGGGCATCGGCGGGCAGGATGGCCGCGCGGCGATCGGCGCCCGGATGGCACAGCCAGCTTTTTGCGCTGGAGACGAGGCGGATGGGCGTGCCCGCGCCCCGGCTGCGCGCCAGTTCGCCGACGATGAAGCGGCGTTCCTGCGTCCACGGCAGCGTCATGTCGCCGGGCGCGAGTTCGTTTTGGTGCGGCAGGTAGAGAAAGGAGGGCAGCAGCTCGCGTTCTTCGGCGGCGCCGGGCGCGGTCAGCTGCGCGACCGGCAGCACGCCTTGCGCGGTCTTTTCGCCGTCGCTTGCGCTCATGTCGACGTAGGAGAGCGCGCAGTGCGTCGTGCCGAGATCGACGCCGATCGAATAGCGGGCGCGCGTTTCGTTCATATCGCTCACAGTTCCACCTCCGCCGGCGCGACGATGCTCGCATCATGGGACGGCGCCAGCTTCGGCAGGCGCGTGTCCTCGACCTTCCAGCCGCGATGGCTGATGCTGCCGCTGAACGGCGCGCGGCCGACGACATTGCCGGTCAGGCGCACGGCTGCCGCGTCGAAGCCTTCCTGCAGCGTGATGCGGCTGCCTTCGGCTTCGCTGCGCACGGGGTTGATCGTGAAGTGCTCGCGCAACACGGCGCGGCAGCCGTCGTGCACGAGGCGGGCGGCAGCGCCGATATCGGCGTCGCTGTATTTGGCGATGTCTTCCTCGACGAAATCGACGAAGCGCGCGTCGCGTTGCAGCAGCGCCAGCAACTGGAGCGCGGCGACCGGGCTGGCTTCCTTCAGCGCGGACGGCGCGGGCTGCACCGGCGCGGCGGCGGGCTTCGGCGGTTCCGGGGCGGCAGGCGCCGCTTCGGGCGCATGGGGTGCGTCGCGCAGGCGCTGCACGCGGCCGGCGAACGCGGCGTTGCCCAAGACGCCGAAGAAGGCGCCGAAGGCAATGCCGATCCTGCCGAAAAAGCCTGGGTTCATGTCGGTCATGTGATGCTCCTGTAGGCCGCGCGAGGACGACTCCGATCCTCGGGCGGCGCGGGTGGCCGGTGTTGGGTGCCGTTGGGCGAAAGGTGCCGGAATGCCCGCAGGTTCGTGCTCCGTGCGCCTGCGCGAGCAGTCGGCATGCCTTCGCTGCGAAGACGACGGGACGAAACAGGGGACAACGCGGGAAACCTGGCAAACGCGCGCGTGGTGCGTTCACCGAATTCCGCTATTTTCCATGATGTCGCGCCCCGGCTGGAAAAACGCGCCTGAACGCGCAGGCGCGCGAGACGCCCCGGGCTGCAGCGGCGGGCCTCATTCTCGCGATTTGCGCGGCCAAGTCAAGGCGCGGCGGGGCTTTTCAAACGTCGGCAGGTCAGAGCTTGTAGCCGATCTGGCGCAGCAGGTCCTTGCGCCATTGCACGTCCTGCTCCGCTTCCACGCCGAGCGGCGGCAGGCCGTCCACCACGCCGACGATGCCGCGCCCCTGATCCGTCTGCGCGACCAGCACCTGGGTGGGATTGGCGCTCGCGCAGACGATCCGGCAAACCTCGGGCACCGCCTTGACGGCGTTGAGCACGTTCACCGGAAAGAAACCATCGCCGAGCATGATGATGAAGCTGTGTCCCGCGCCGATCGTCAGCGCATTGCGCGCAGCCAGATCGACGAGATTTTCGTCGGTCCCCGACGTGCGCACGAGCCGCTTGCCCGATGCCTCGCAGAACGCGAGTCCGAAGCGGATGCCGGGCACCGCGCCGACCAGTGCCTCGTGCAGGTCCTCGACCGTCTTGATGAAATGCGACTGGCCGAGGATGAAATTCGTGTTCTCGGGCTTGTCGATGCCGATCGCGAGCAGTTCCATGGCGTGTCTCCCGTGCGCGCAGGAACTTCCATGGTAGGCGCTCCGGCGCCGCTCACGCGCGGATTTCGAAGCCCGCGAGATACGCCGCGCTGTCGCCGCCGTCCCACACGCGGCCGTCGCAGAAGGTGGCGGCGCGCCGCTCGCCCGGTATCGCGATGCCGGCCGCCTGCGCTGCCTCGCGATACAGCGCGGTCTGGTTGACTGCCGCGGCGAGGGCGGCGTCGTCGGGGGCGCTGTCCAGCATGCCCCAGCGCCGGTACTGCGTGATGAACCACTGGCCGTCCGAGAGGCGCGGATAGTTGACCGCGCCGCCATCGAAGAAACGCACGGGCAGCGCGTGCGCATCGCCGCCATGGGCCACCGAGAGACGCGCCTCGATCAACCCGCGCGGCACATCCAGCAGTGACGCCGAGGCCAGCGCCTCCGCGATCTCCGTGCGGTGCGCGGGCGCATCGAGCCAGGCGCAGGCGTCGAGCATCGTGCGCACCAGCGCGCGCGCCGTGTTCGGATACAGCGCGGCGAAATCGCGCCGGCACGCCAGCACCTTTTCCGGATGGTCCGGCCAGATCTCGCTCGTATAGGCCACCGTGCGGCCCGCGCCGTGCGCTTCGGCCACCGCGTGCCACGGCTCGCCCGCGCAGAAACCGTCGAGTTCGCCGGCCGCGAGCGCGTCGGCCATGCGCGGCGGCGGAATCACCACGCTGCGCACGTCGCGCAGCGGATGCAGGCCGTTCGCCGCGAGCCAGTAGTAGAGCCACATCGCGTGGGTGCCGGTCGGAAAGGTCTGCGCGATGACGGGCGGACGGCCAAGTGCCTGTAACGCTTGCTTGATGCTTGCGCCGTCTTCGATTGCATCGGCGAGCGCGCGCGACAGCGTGATGGCCTGGCCGTTGCGGTTGAGCACCATCAGCACGGCCATGTCCGCCTGCGGTCCGCCGATGCCCAGCTGCACGCCATACACGAGGCCATAGAGCGCGTGGGCGGCATCGAGTTCGCCGGAGAGCAGCTTGTCGCGCACGGCGGCCCACGACGGCTGGCGGCACAGTTCGAGCGTGATGCCATGACGCGCGCCGAGTTCGCGCAACGCGGCGACGGCGAGCGGGGCGGCATCGGAGAGCGCAACGAAACCGAGCCGCAGATGCGTGCGTTCGGGCGTGGAGAGAGGGGTGTCGGGCGGGTTCATGATGGTTCTTGAATGCGGTGTCGGTCAGCGCAGCAGGTCGGCCATGGCGAGCAGCTGGCGCGCGATTTCCGCGACCTTCACGCCCTGATCCATGGCGCGCTTGCGCAGCGCGGCGTAGGCGTCGTTCTCGGACATGCCGCGCTTGTCCATCAGCAGGCGCTTGGCGCGGTCGATGACCTTGCGCTGCTCCAGTTCGTTTTCCACTTGCGCGAGCCGCAGGCGCAATTGTTCTTCATGGGCGAAACGCGCGAGCGCGACCTCGATGATCGGCGCAAGACGCGCGCTCGCGAGTCCTTCGACCGAATAGGCCGTGACGCCCGCGCCCACGGCCGCGCGGATGAATTGCTGGTCGGCGTCGTTGCTGAACATCAGCACGGGGCGGGGCGCCGCCTTGTTCATCACGGCAAGCTGTTCGAGCGTGTCGCGCGACGGCGAGTCGGTATCGATGATGACGACATCGGGTTTCTGACTCTCGACAGCCGCATGCAGCGCCGAGGGCGCGGCGACTTCGGCGAGCATGTCATAGCCCATGCGCGCGAGCTGCTCGCGCAGGTCGCCGATGGGCTTGTCGGTGTCGGTGACGAGGAGAACGCGCAGCATGCGGGAAGCGGGAGACGGGGTCATGCGAGGAACGGCGATGGCGGCCGCGGAGACTTCAACGACTTTAACGCGCCGCCCGCCGTTTGAGAACCCGCATCAGGCAGCATGCGCGAAGCCTTGGGCGTGAACGGCGAATTCGACCGCCTCGCCGATCGCGCAGCCGATCAGGATCACGGCCGGGCTGCCGAGGCCTGCTGCGGCGGCGTCATCGGCGAGACGGCCGAGCGTGGTGACGAGACGCCGTTCCTGCGCCGAGCCCGCGTGCTGCACGACGGCGGCGGGCGTGCTCGCGGGCAGCGCCTCGCGCAGCGCCGCCGCGATGCTCGCCATGCGGCTCATGCCCATGTAGATGGCGAGCGTGGTGCCGGTGGCGGCAAGCGCCTGCCAGTCCGGCTGGCGATGATCCTGCAGATGCGCGGTGACGAAAGTGACGCCCTGGCAATGATCGCGATGCGTAAGCGAGATGCCGAGTCCGGCCGCCGCCGCGAAGCCCGACGACACGCCGTTGACGATCTCCACCGCGATGCCCGCTTCGCGCAGCGCCGCGATCTCTTCGCCGGCGCGGCCGAAGAGCAAGGCATCGCCGCCCTTGACGCGCACAACGTGCAGGCCTCTGCGTGCATGGCGCTGCATCAGCCGCTCGATGAAGGCCTGCGGCGTGGAGCGGCAGCCGCCGCGCTTGCCCACGCGGATCACGCGCGCTTGCGGCGCGAGCGAGACGATGTCCGGATTGGCGAGGTCGTCGAGCAGCAGGACGTCGGCGGCGGCGAGCGCGCGGGCGGCGCGCAGCGTCAGCAGGTCGAGATCGCCGGGACCTGCGCTCAGCAAGGTGACTTTCCCTTTCGCGGTGTTCATCTTGATGTCCTCTTTCGACTGAAGCGCAAAAACAAATGGCGTCCGCTCGTGCCGGTGCACGAAGGGACGCCATTGTCCTTGCTCTCATGGATTCGTGTGCCGCGCACGTCGTTGCGCGCGGCGCTGCATGAGTCAATGCAAGTAGCAGGCCATGCCACATTCAACCGGATTTCGGCACCCGCCTTGTGCGCGGCGCACTGGACGAGCACCGTTTCGGCGCATGCATGCCTGCTCTGTGTGAACGGTGCGTGTTCACCGGGTGGTTAAAAAAGATAACCAGACGGTACACATAAGCAAGCAGCGCTGCGTGTCGATGCAGCGGCCCGCACGGCATCAGTGCTGCGCCGCACCAGCGCTGTGCCCGCCTGCATCGAAAGCGCGCTGCGCCGGGTCTTCGCGAAGGCTCCGGTCATGCCGCGCACAGCCATGCCCAGCAAGGCTTTGCAGCCGATTCCGCCGCCGATGGCATAGCCCTTGCCTTATGGCTTGCCATCGGATCAACGGCGATCCGTCTCGATTACAGCGCCCGCAGGTGAACACCGTGCGGGCATCGGACAACGGCGTCCCCCGCATCGGCTTACCGGCTGAATGCGCGGGACGCCTTTCTTTTTTTGGCGGTTAGACGATGGACAAAGCCACCCGGATCGATCTCTTCAGCATACGCAGCGTGCCGATGCGCGCCTTCCATCTCACCTGGATGGCGTTTTTCGTGTGCTTCTTCGCGTGGTTCGCGTGCGCGCCGCTGATGCCGCTCATCAAGCGCGAGTACGGTCTCAGCGCCGATCAGGTCGCCAACATCAACATCGCGGCCGTCGCCGTGACGATTCTCGTGCGGCTCGTGATCGGCCCGATGTGCGACCGCTTCGGTCCGCGCCGGGTCTATAGCGCGTTGCTCGTCGCAGGCGCGGCGCCGGTGATCGGCGCGGCGCTCTCCACCGGTTACGACAGCTTCCTGTGGTGCCGTCTTGCCATCGGCGCGGTGGGCGCGAGCTTCGTCATCACGCAGTACCACACGTCGGTGATGTTCGCGCCGAACGTGGTCGGCACCGCGAACGCGACGACCGCGGGCTGGGGCAACGCCGGCGCAGGCGCAGCGCAGGCCGTCGTGCCGCTGCTGGTGGCGGCGGCCATCGCGCTCGGTGCGGGTGCTGCGTCGTCGTGGCGCATCGCGCTGCTGGTGCCCGGTCTCGCGATGCCGGTCATGGCGTTCTTCTACTGGCGCTATACGCAGGACTGCCCGCAAGGCGACTTCGTCGAACTGCGCCGCGCGGGCATCGCCATCGACGGCGGCAAGAAGGGCGGCTGGCAAAGCTTCCTCGCCGCGTGCTCGAACTATCGCGTGTGGATGCTGTTCGTCACGTATGGCGCGTGCTTCGGCGTCGAAGTGTTCATTCACAACATGGCCGCGGTGTATTACGTCGACCGCTTTCATCTCACCCTCGGCGAAGCGGGTCTGGCGGCGGGCAGCTTCGGCCTGCTCGCGCTGTTCGCCCGCGCGCTCGGCGGCTGGCTCTCGGACAAGGTGGCCGCGCGGCGCGGTCTCGACGTGCGCTCCACGCTGCTGTTCGTGCTGATCGCGGGCGAAGGGATCGGGCTGTTTGCCTTCGCGCATGCGCCGGGCGTGGTGCTCGCCGTGATCTCGATGCTCGCCTTCGGCCTCTTCACGCACATGGCCTGCGGCGCGACCTACGCGCTGGTGCCGTTCATCGACCGCAAGGCGCTCGGCGGCGTGGCCGGCGTGATCGGCGCGGGCGGCAATGTCGGCGCGGTCGCGGCGGGCTTCCTGATGAAGGGCCTCGGCAGCGCCCAGGCCACGCTTTCGATGCTCGGCGTGATCGTCGCCGGCACGGCGCTGTGCGCGCTGGCCGTGCGCTTCTCGCCCGAACACAAGGCGCGCGAAGCCGCGCTGCGCGAACACGCGCTTGCAGCCAACAACGTCGTCGCGAACTGAGAACAACAAGGTCCCCCGTCATGAAAATCGTCGTCATCGGCCACGGCATGGTCGGCCACAAATTTCTCGAAGCGCTTGCCGAAAGCGGCAACGATGCCGTGCAGGTCACCGTGCTGTGCGAAGAGCCGCGCGCCGCGTATGACCGCGTGCATCTCACGGAATTCTTCACGGGCAAGAGCGCGGATGATCTCTCGCTGGTCGAGGAAGGCTTCTTCGAGCGTTCGGGTTACGCGCTCAAGTTGAATGCGCGCGCTGTAGCAATCGATCGCGCGGCGCGCACCGTGACTGCCTCGACCGGTGAAGTCCTCGCCTACGACAAGCTCGTGCTCGCGACGGGTTCGTACCCGTTCGTGCCGCCGGTCGAAGGACGCGATCGCGCGGGCTGCTTCGTGTACCGCACCATCGAGGACCTCGAAGCGATGCAGGCCTTCGGCGCGCATTCGAAGACCGGCACGGTAGTCGGCGGCGGCCTGCTCGGACTGGAAGCGGCCAAGGCGCTGCGCGACATGGGCTTGCAGACCCACGTCGTGGAATTCGCGCCGCGCCTGATGGCAGTGCAGGTCGACGAAGGCGGCGGCCGCATGCTGCGCGGCAAGATCGAGGAACTCGGCGTCACCGTGCATACGGGCAAGAACACGCTGGCGATCGTCGAGGGCGAAGGCGCGGCGAACCGCATGAACTTCGCCGACGACACGCATCTCGACACCGACATGATCGTGTTCTCGGCGGGCATTCGTCCGCGTGACGACATCGCGCGCGCGGCGGGGCTGGAGATTGGCGCGCGCGGCGGCATCGTGATCGACGACGCCTGCCGCACCAGCGATGCGGACATCTACGCGATCGGCGAATGCGCGCTGTGGAAAGGGCAGTTGTTCGGGCTCGTGGCGCCGGGTTACGACATGGCGCGCATCGTCGCGAAGCAGATCCTGGGCATCGAGGCCGCCTTCGCCGGTGCGGACATGAGCACGAAGCTCAAGCTGATGGGCGTGGACGTGGCGAGCATCGGCGATGCGCACGGCAAGACGCCGGGCAGCCGCACCTACCAGTACAGCGACGAGCGCAAACAGGTCTACAAGAAGATCGTCGTGTCCGATTGCGGCAAGTTCCTGCACGGCGCGGTCATGGTGGGCGATGCCGCGGAATATGGCACGCTGTTGCAGATGATGCTCAACCGGATCGAGCTGCCCGAGGCGCCCGAATTCCTGATCCTGCCTTCGAGCGACGGCCGCGCGAAACCCGCGCTTGGCGTGGAAGCGCTGCCGGACGGCGCGCAGATCTGCTCGTGCAACAACGTGAGCAAGGCCGAGATCTGCGCGGCGGTATGCGCGGGCGCGACCAGCATCGGCGCGGTCAAGTCGTCGTGCAAGGCAGGCGCGACTTGCGGCGGCTGCGTGCCGCTCGTCACGCAGGTGATGAAGTCGGAGATGAAGCGGCAAGGTCTTGCAGTCAACAATCACCTCTGCGAACACTTCCCGTATTCGCGCCAGGAGCTGTATCACATCGCGCGCGTGGAAGGACATCGCACTTTCGCCGCGCTGCTCGCGAAGCACGGCAAGGGACGCGGCTGCGATATCTGCAAGCCGGTGGTCGCCAACATTCTCGCGTCCTGCTGGAACGAGTTCGTGCTGAAGAAGGAACACGCGAGCCTGCAGGATTCCAACGATTACTACCTCGCCAACATCCAGCGCGACGGCACGTATAGCGTCGTGCCTCGCATGCCGGGCGGCGAGGTCACGCCCGATGGACTGATCGCGGTGGGGCAGATCGCGAAGCAATATGGCCTCTATACGAAGATCACCGGCGGCCAGCGGGTCGACATGTTCGGCGCGCGCGTCGAGCAGTTGCCGTTCATCTGGGAAGCATTGATCGCGGCCGGCTTCGAGTCGGGACATGCTTACGGCAAGGCGCTGCGCACGGTCAAGTCGTGTGTCGGCTCGACGTGGTGCCGCTATGGCGTCGGCGATTCGGTCGGCCTCGCGATCGAACTGGAAAATCGCTACAAGGGCCTGCGCACGCCGCACAAGATCAAGTTCGGCGTGTCGGGCTGCACGCGTGAATGCGCTGAAGCGCAAGGCAAGGACGTCGGCGTGATTGCGACGGAGAAGGGTTGGAACCTCTACGTGTGCGGCAACGGCGGCATGAAGCCGCGCCATGCCGAACTGCTCGCGTCGGACCTGGATCACGCAACGCTCGTGCGTTACATCGACCGCTTCCTGATGTTCTATGTGCGCACCGCCGACCGCCTGCAACGCACCAGCGTCTGGCGCGACAACCTCGAAGGCGGCCTCGACTATCTCGTCGATGTGGTCGTCAACGACAAGCTCGACATTGCAGCGGAGCTGGAAGCGGAGATGCAGCTCGTCGTGGATACCTACGAGGACGAATGGAAGAAGGCCGTGACGGATCCGCAGACGCGCAAGCGCTTCCGTCACTTCGTCAACAGCGACGCCGCCGATGTCAACGTGACCTTCGTCGAGGAACGCGGCCAGATCCGGCCCGCCACGCCGGATGAACGCAAGTCGAGGCTCGCTGACATCCCCGTGGTTGTCGAGACCGTCTGACCCATTGAAACGCAAGGAGATCAACATGAACGACCGCATCGAACAGGACTGGACCGCCGTGTGCGAACTCGACGACATCGTGCCGGACACGGGCGTCTGTGCACTCGTAAAGGGCGCGCAGGTCGCGGTGTTTCATCTCGCGGGCGAAGAGGCGCATGTCTATGCAATCGACAACTACGATCCGCATTCGCAGGCGGCGGTGTTGTCGCGCGGCATCGTGGGCAGCGTCGGCGAGCGCATCGTCGTGGCCTCGCCGATCTACAAGCAGCATTTCGACCTCCAGACAGGCGAATGCCTCGAGACGCCCGAGCTTTCGGTCAGCGCGTATCGCGTGAAGGTGGCGGGCGGCAAGGTGTGGGTCGCCGCCTGACCCATCTGCAGTTCGCTTTCATTGCATGACACAGCGCCGCCCGGCGCTGTGAAGCTGCTCTACGCTACTGCGCGCAACGCGCACGCCTCCGTGGAAACCCCTGAAAACAGGGCGTTTCTGTCTGCATACCTCCTACAAATGAGCGCTGGGCCACTCAATTTCTCACGATCTGGAAGGACGTGAGGTCGAGTGTTGGCTTTCCCACGCTTATTGCCGTTCATTTTCCTTACAGTCACTCAAAACACAGGCACTCAGTTCAAGACCAAACGCCTGGAAACATCACCAAAAAGGTGATACGGGGATTGCGATGAAGAACGACCAACAACAAGCACAAGAAGCGGAAGGCCTGCGCGCCGCGCTCCGCTTCACGGACGGCCACCGTCCGCCACGCCTTCAAGAGCGCCGCTTTCGCTTGCCGGAAGCGCGCGCCGTGACCAGCCCGTACCCACGCTGAACACGCGCTCCGGCGCTTCCTGATTCACCCGCTTGCGACATCGCCCGGATCGACCGGGCAGATTCGAAGCAAGCCTGTGAAACAAGGATGCCTAAATAAATGGATTTGCTGTGCCCGCTACATATCGGCGTCGATGTAGCTGGATAAAAACGTGCGCCAAAACCAGGAGACATCACCATGCAACGCAAACTGATCGCAGCCGCCATCCTGTCGCTCGTGTCCGCTGCCGCCTTCGCCACGGGCACGAATTCCAGCTCCAGCTCGACGTCGGGCGGCAGCACGGCAGCCGCCGTGCACGGCTTCGGCGCCTTCACGGCCACCAACTCGGGCATCGCCAACGGCAACGCCTCGGCGCTGGCCGGCACGGGCTTCGGCGTCACGGGCAACGCAACCAACGCGACGACCGGCCACATCAACAATTCGTCGGTGGGCGGCGCGGGCTTCGGCGGTTCGTCGGCGAAGGGCGTGTCGGGCGCGGATGCCGCAGCGAATGCCTGGAGCAAGCTCGGCGGCGGCTGGCATTGAGCCACGGCGACGGACGGCGGATGCCGCCTGAAGGCTCCGTTTTCCCGTCACCGCATGAAGCAAACAGATGCAACGACAACTGATTCCAATTTCACTTCGTCAACAAGGAAGGTCCGTATGAAACGCACTCTGATCGCTGCCGCACTGCTCTCTTTTGTCTCCGTCGCCGCCATGGCCACGACCACGAATTCCACCTCGAGCTCGACCTCGGGCGGTTCGACCTCGGCTTCCGTCTCGGGCTTCGGCCGCTTCACCGCCACCGACTACGGCACGGCCAACGGCAACGCCCAGTCGGTCGCGGGCGGCATGTATGGCGTCACCGGCAACATGACCAACGCGACGACCAGCCACAGCAACACGTCGACGGTCGGCGGTTTCGGCCACGGCTCGTCGCAGGCAGGCGGCCTGTCCGGCGCGGATGCAGCCGCGAACGCCTGGAGCAAGCTGGGCGGCGGCTGGCGCTAAGCGGGTCACGAGCCACGGCTCACCCGCCAGGCAAAGGCCGCGTCGTGACGCGCCACGAGAGCGCAAGACGCGTCCTTTGCCCCAGCCGATAACAATAAAACCAGATCGTGTCACGGGACCGCCACGCTCACGGCGCCCCCTTCCTTCCGGAGAACCATAATGAACAAGACCACTGTGCAACTGGCCTGTGCGGTTCTGTTTTGCGCCGCGCAACTCGCTCATGCCGATACCACGGCCAACTCGTCGTCGGGCTCGGTGTCGGGGTCCACGTCCACCGGCATCGGCCAGGGCGGCGGATCGAGCCTTAACAACATCGGCACGTCGGCCAATTCGACGGCCAGCACCACCTCGAATTCCTCTTCCGTCGGCGGCCTCGGCGTGGCGACGGCGAACGGCGGCCGTTCGTCGGCCACGGGCGGTTCGTCGAACGTGAACATCTCGCTGACCATGCCCTCGCTGACCAACTCCAGCTCGTCATCGACGGGTGCGGCCGGCAGCGGCACGAGCGGCACCAGTGGTTCTGCGAACGGCATCGACGCGACCGGCAAGGCCTCGACGCCGGGTTCCAGCGCCTATGACACACGCGCCACGGTGGACTACAACCAGAGCTCGTACTCGGTGCGCACGACGCCGTCCATCGCCGCGCCCGCGCTCACCACGACGCTCTCCGATACCTGCATGGGCTCGGCAAGCTTCGGCCTCTCGATCACCGGCTTCGGCGCCACCGGCGGCACGACGATGGTCGACCAGGCGTGCGTACGCCGCCTCGACGCCCGCGAGTTCCGCGCGATGGGCCTGACCGATGTCGCGCTCGCGCTGCTGTGCCAGAGCGATTCGAACCGCCGCGCTGTCGAAGCCACCGGCCATCTGTGCCCGGGCACGACGAAGCCGCTGGCGAAGTCGGGCGAAGACGCCGTGCTGTCGGACGACGAGAAATACCGCGACCCGCTGGTTCGCGCACGCCTCGGCCTGCCGGTCACCGCCGCGAATCATCCTGAAGTCAGCATGAAGACGCAGGACGCGCCCGAGGTGAAGCAGCCCGCGCCGGCATCGGCGAAGCAGGCTGTGCAGCCGTCGCCGGTGGCGGAGCGCGGTCACGACAAGGCCGATGTCGCCGGCAATGGCGTCGAAGTGGCGAGCTCGCCCATCGGTGAGAAGATCGAAGTCGCGCTGATGCAGTGACGCAGCGCCGGTTCGCCGGCAAGGTGGTGCAGTGGAGCAGGAGACGCTTCGCGTTGCATGAGCGTCTCATCCTTTCAAGGGTTGGCTCGTTGTAGGGTTCCCGGAGAGCCAACCTTCGTTTTCCCGCTGAGGCATGCGATGAAGAGTCAGAAGATAGCGGCGGCCATCGCGCTCACGGCAGGCGCGATGCTCGCGACGATGCCGCCCGCGCACGCCCAGACGAGCGCGGGCGTGGTGTGGGCCGCGAACCCGGCCGGCGTGCAGGCGATGCCCAATGCGCAGGCGCTCGCGTTGTTGCCGTCGAGTGGTTATGTGCCGTTGCAGACGTCGGGTGGCACGTGTCTGCTGGTTGCGCGGCGCGGCACGCAGATCGTCGCGCTGGAGTTGTCGCCGCTCGCGATCGGCGCGAAGGTGATCGGCTGGAAGCCGCAGGTAATCGACATGAGCACGCTCACGTCGAAATGGGGCTACAAGACGCCGGATGCATCGATGGAGATGCAGTCATTCGGCAATCCGGTGACGGCGCAGATCTCGGCGCAGAGCAGCATGGACATGTCGAACCAGGCAAGCTCGTGGAGCAACGGCAAGGTGGAAGCGCACAGCAGCGCGATTGCAGCGGCATCCGGCGCGAGCGCGGGAGAGATGGAGTCAGCGCAATCCGTGACGGTGAACGGCAAGACTTATCGGCGCTACAGCCGCTTCAAGCCGGCGACGGCAGATGCGCCGGTCGCGGCATCGGACGAATATTTCTGCCAGTGAAATGCCGATGAGACTCAGGTTGCGGTCGATTTGCTCTCGGCCACCGGCGGCACCGGCAACGCCATGTCGTGCGTGGTGCGCGGCTCGCTGCCGAAGCGCGCGACCGAGAACGAGAAGGTATTGATGCCGCTCGCGCTCGTGGCCGCCACAGTGCCGCGATGCATCTCGGCCACCGCCTTCACGATGGCGAGCCCCAGGCCGTGATTCTCACGGCTGTTGGTGCGCGAACTCTCCGCGCGATAAAAGCGGTCGAACAGATGTTCCATCACGTGCGGCGCAATTGGGTCGCCCGGATTGGCCACCGCGATGCGAATCCGTCCGTGTTCGCGCACGACGGATACGGCAATCGTCGCGCCCGGCGCGCAATGCTGGATTGCGTTCATCACGAGATTCGACAACGCGCGTCCGAACAGCGATGTATTGACGAATGCGCGCGCGTCGCCGCTTGCCACTGCGCTGACGTGCGCTTCTTCGAGCGGAATCTCCAGGAATTCGAGCGTGCGATTGATCTCCGCCGCCAGCGATACCTCCACGAGCCCGGTGGCGCGTTCGCCCTGGTCCGCGCGGGCGAGGAACAGCATGTCGTTGATGATGGCGCGCACGCGCTCGAATTCTTCGAGATTGGATTGCAGCGTGTGGCGCAGTTCATCGATTGAACGGTCGCGCGTCAGCGCCACTTCCGTCTGTCCGATCAGAATGGTCACTGGCGTGCGCAGTTCATGCGCGACATCGGCATTGAAGGATTCGAGCCGGCCGTAGGCGTGATCCAGACGTTCGAGCGCGCCGTTGAAGGACTTCGCGAGATCGTCGAGTTCCATGGGCAGTGCGCGCGTATTGAGGCGCTGCGAGC
Source organism: Caballeronia sp. LZ033 (assembly GCF_031451265.1). Taxonomy (NCBI): domain Bacteria; kingdom Pseudomonadati; phylum Pseudomonadota; class Betaproteobacteria; order Burkholderiales; family Burkholderiaceae; genus Caballeronia; species Caballeronia sp. LZ033. The sequence continues at coordinate 513,659 of NZ_JARUXQ010000004.1, forward strand.
GGTTGTTCGGGCTCAGCGTCTGCGCATCGCGCGACAGGCGTGTGAGCGGCGCAAGCCCGAGGCGCGCCACCGAATAGCTCAGCAGCAGGACCGCGACCGTGGCGAGCGCCATCAGCGCGGCGAGCGCCAGACCGAAGGCGCGCATGGTGTGGACGTTCGGAGAACAGTCGATGGCGACGAACAGCTGCAGCGGCGGCCGGTCCACATTGGGCGGAATGGTCAGCGTGGTCATCAGCATGTCGTAGGCGCGATCGGCCGGACGGAAGTGTACGTAGCCGCCCATCACCTGCTTGATGACGCGGCCCGCGGGCGGCGCGCCGTATTCGAAACGCGGGTCGTTGCTGGTGACGGCGAACAGCGTGGAGCCGTCGCGCGGCGTGATGTCCGCGAGCTTCTCGCGAGCGATCTTCCACTTGTCCGGATTCGACACGTGCGCGACGATGAGCCGGGCCACTTCCGCACGATTGTCGAGCGAGTCGCGCAGATGCTGCTCCAGCTGCATGCGCAGCACGAGAAACAGCCCCGACCCGACGAGCGCGAACACGAACAGCGCGACGAGCGCGAACATCACGGCGAGCCGCCGCGAGATGGAGCGGTGCGCGCGTGGTTCAGACGGCGACGACGCCCACGGCATGTTCATGATGGTCTCGCATCTTCCCGGGTTTCACGCAGGTCGCGGGCTTCGCGCACTTCGAGCACATAGCCCATGCCGCGCACGGTGTGCAGGAGTTTGGTGCGGAACGGGCCGTCGAGTTTGGCGCGCAGGCGCTTGATGGCCGTTTCCACGACGTTCGTATGACTTTCGAAATCGACTTCCCAGACGAGTTCGGTGATCGCGGTCTTCGACAGGATGTCGCCGTGGCGGCGCGCCAGCACCGACAGCAGCTGGAACTCCTTGGCGGTGAGATCGAGGCGCACGCCGTCGCGGGTGGCGCGGCGGCCGATCAGGTCCACGTACAGATCGCCGACGGAAATGAGCGTGGATTCCTGCGCGCGCGTGCGGCGCGCCAGCGCATGCAGCCGCTCGACGAGTTCCAGGAACGAAAACGGCTTGGTCAGGTAATCGTCCGCGCCTTCGCGCAGGCCGCGCACGCGGTCGTTGATGTGATCCCGCGCGGTCAGCATGATGACCGGCGTCGACTTCTGCAAGCGCAGCGCCTTCAGCACGGCGAAGCCGTCGCGGCGCGGCAGCATGACGTCGAGCACGACCACGTCGTAGTCGTATTCGATGGCGAGATGGGTGCCTTCCTCGCCATCCATGGCGACGTCGACGACCCAGCCCTGCTCGGTCAGCCCCGAGCGCAGGTAATCCACCACCTTGTGTTCGTCTTCGACTATCAGGACTTTCATGCCGGGCACCTGTGAGGGTTCTGTTCAGTGTTCATGTCTTGTTGTAGCGGTAACTATACGAGCCTCGCGATCATCCTGCTTACGTCTTCTTTCAAGTCACTGCGCGGGCGTGTTGCCGTGCGTTGCAGCCATTGCTTCGTCGTCTGGTGCAGCGCGTGTGTCCCAGCCGCCGCCCAGTGCCTTGACCAGCGCCACTGAAGTCGTGCGTTGCTGGCCCTGGATCTGCACGTCCTGGCGCTCGCTCGTGAGCAATTGTTGCTGTGCGGTGATGACGTCGAGATACGCGACCAGGCCGCCTGAATAGCGGTCGTTCGCCAGCGAGAGCAGACGCTGCGCGTCGTTGACCGCCGCGTGCGACTGCTTCGCCGCGCCATCCAGCACCGACAGTCCGACGATGCCGTCCTGCACCTGCTGGAACGCGCCCAATACCGTCTGCCGGTAATTCGCGACCGCCGCAACATAGCCTTCATTGGCGAAGTCGACGGCAGCGGAGCGGCGCCCGCCATCGAACACGACCTGGCTCGCCATCGTGCCGATGGTCCATAGCAGGCTCGGCGCGGAGACGAGGCTGGCGAGCGCGGTGCTTTCCCAGCCGACCGTGCCGTTCAGCGTCAAGCTCGGGAAGAACGCCGCGCGCGCGACGCCGATCTGCGCGTTGGCCGCAGCCATCGCGCGTTCAGCGGAGGCGACGTCAGGCCTGCGTTGCAGGATGTCGCTCGGCAGACCGAGCGGAATGGCCGGCAGCGGATGCATGGCGAGATCGGGCGCGATCGAGAACTGCGGCGCGGGCGTGCCGACGAGCGCCGCAATGGCGTGCTCGTACTGCGCCCGCTGGGTCAACAGCAATTGAGCCTGCACGCGCGTCTGGTCGAGCAGCGCCTGTTGCTGGAGCACGTCGAGACCCGACACCGCGCCCAGATCGTGTTGCGCCTGCACATAATCGAGCGCCTTCTTTTGCAGCGCGACCGAGCGATTCAGCACGTCGAGCTCGGCATCGAGTTCGCGCAGCGAGAAGTAGCTGCTGGCGAGGTCGGTGGTGAGCACGAGACGCGCGTTCGCCAGGTCGTCGCCCGATTGATCCGCCGAGGCCCGCGCGATTTCCACTTCACGGCGGATGCGCCCGAACAGATCGATGTCGTAATTGACCGTCGGCGCGAGCTTCAGGTCGTTCTGCACGGTGGTGGCGTTCGGCGTGTTGTAATTGTTGACCGGACGATTCTTCGAGATGCGCAGGCGCGATGCGTTCGCGCCGAGATCGACCTCGGGCAGCGCGAGCGCGCCCGTTTGCGCCAGTGTCGCGCGTGCCTGCGCGTAGTGCGCGCTGGCGGCGGCGAGCGTCTGGTTCTGCGCGAGCGCCTGGGTTTCGAGCGCGTTCAGCGTGGCATCGTCGAAGCCTTGCCACCAGTCGGGCGCGAGCGGCGCATGCGACGGTTCGCCCACGCGCCAGTAGGAATCGGTCTTCCAGGTGGGCGGCGTGTCGGCGTCGGCGCGCCGGTAGTCGGGACCGACCGTGCAGGCCGCGAGCAGGGAAACAAGCGTGAGGCCGAGCAGCGCTTTCATGATGCAGCCTTCGTTCCCGACGCGGCCTGCTGACCCGGCTGTCCTTGCTTCTGCTGCGGCGCGATGACCACATGATCGCCGTCCGCAATGGAGTCACTCGGGTTGATGATGATCTTGTCGCTCGGCTCGATCCCGCTCTCGATTTCCAGCGATTGCCCGAGATCCTGCGCGATCACGATCTTGCGCAATTGCACGTGCCCGTTTGCATCGACCACAGCGACGCGCGGCCCTTCGGAACGGAACAGCAGCGCATTGCCCGGCACCAGCAGACGGGCATGCGCGGCCGCCGGCAGCGCGACCTGCACATAGGCGCCGGGCCGCAGGCGGCCGTCGGGATTGGGCAGCGTCACTTCGATTTGCAGCGAACGGGTAGGCACATCGATGGCGCCCGACACATGCGTGATCTTGCCGTGGAATTTCTCGCCCGGCAGTTCCGCCTGCGTGACGGTGGCGTCCTGTCCGACGGAGACGTTCTGCGCATAGGCCTGCGGCAACTGCACGAACACGCGCAGCGGATCGGACTGCGCCAGCGCGAAGAGCGCGCGGCTCGTGCCGCTGCCGGCATCGATGAGATCGCCGACATCGACGTTGCGCTGCGTGACCACGCCCGCGAACGGCGCGACGATGCGCTTGAACGATTCGAGCTGGCGCAGGCGCTTCACGTTGGCGTCGGCGGCGGCGAGATTCGCGACGTCCTGGTTGTAGGTGCTTTGACGTTCATCGAGTTCCTGTTGCGAGACCGCATCGCGCTGACGCAACTGCTGCCAGCGATCCAGCGAACTCTTTGCAAGACCGAGGCTCGATGAGGTCTGGTCGCGCTGCGCGACGGCCTGCGCGAGTTCCTGGTCGATCTCGGGCGTATCGAGATCGGCGAGCAGCTGGCCTTGCTTCACGCGTGCGCCGATATCGACATACCAGTGCAGCAGATAACCGGTGGCGCGTGCATAGATCGGCGATTCGACGAAGCCGCGCAGCGTGCCCGGCAAGGTGGTTTCAGCGCCGCTGTCGGTGTGCGAGGGCTGCACCACGTTTACGTACTGCTGCGCGTTCTGCTGCGTGCGCGTGGCGATGGAGCGGTTGTGCACCATGTCCGTGACGACGGTGCGCGCGGCGCCGATCGCCAGCAGCGCGAGCACGATGACGAGCGCAAGCTTGGCGCGCTTCCATTCGGCATGGCGCGGCGGCAGCGCGGGCCCTTCGTCGGAGTCGCGCGCGGGAATCGCAAGCGAGGCGTGGTTCTTTTCGGTCATGTTCGTGATCGGGTCTATATCGATATCAATGTTGTCCGCTTGCGGCGTCGCGCTGCGAAGGCGTCTTGCGCGCGGCGCGGCGCGCGAGCCTTGCATGGATGCCCGCGAAGATGAGCGGCACGAAGAAGAGCGTGGAAACGGTTGCGAACAGCAGCCCGCCAATCACCGCGCGGCCGAGCGGCGCGTTCTGTTCGGCGCCTTCGCCGAGGCCGAGCGCCATCGGGATCATGCCGATGATCATCGCGAAGGCGGTCATCAGCACCGGGCGGATGCGGCTTGCGCCTGCTTCGAGCGCGGCGGTCAGCGGCGGCATGCCGGCGTTCAGCCGTTGCCGCGCGAAGGACACCATCAGGATGCTGTTGGCCGTGGCGACGCCCATCGTCATGATCGCGCCGGTGAGCGCGGGCACGGAGAGATGCGTGCCGGTGAGAAAGAGCATCCAGACGATGCCCGCGAGCGCGGCGGGCAGCGCGCTCACGATGATGAGCGGATCGATCCACGACTGGAAGTTCACGACGATCAGCAGATACACGAGCACGATGGCCATCGCGACGCCGATGCCGAGCCCGAAGAACGACGTGCGCATCGTCTCGACCTGGCCGCGCACGACGATCTGGCTGCCGCGCGGAAGCGTCTTGCGGGCTTCGTCGACGAGATGATTGACCTGGCGTGCGACGCCGCCTAGATCGCGGCCCTCGACGCTCACGAACAGGTCGATGACGGGCCGGATGTTGTAGTGCGTGACCACCGCGAACTGGCTTTGCGGCGCGATGCGCACGAGATTGCCGAGCAGCTGCGTGGGCCCGTTGAGCGAGGCTGAGACCGGCGTGCGCAGCAGTTCGTCGATCGACGAGACCTGATACTGCGGCGTCTGCACCGCGAGGTTGTACTCGACGCCGTTGCGCGGATTGAACCAGAAACCCGGCGCGGTCTGCGAGCTGCCCGACAGCGACACGAGCACGTTCTGCGCGACGTTGTTCGCATTGAGATTGAGCTGTTGCAGACGCGTGCGGTCCATTTGCAGGTCGATGACGGGCTCGTCCAGCTTTTGCTGGATATGCGTATCGACGTTGCCGGGAATCATGCGGATCTGCTTCATCAGCTTGCTCGCGGCTTCGAAGTTTGCCTGGCCGTTTTGCCCCTGGATCTGCACGTCGATGGCGGCGGGCAGGCCGAAGTTCAGGATCTGCGTGACGATGTCGGCCGGCTGGAAGAAGAACTCGACGCCCGGGAACAGGCGCGGCAGCCGCGCGCGCAGTTCGTCGATGTAGGTCTGCGTGGGCGCGTGATCGGCGGTGAGCGCGACCTGGATCTCGCCGTCCAGCGTGCCGATCGTGCCCGCGTTGCTGTAGGACAGGTTGATGCCGCTGTAGGGCAGCCCGAGGTTGTCGAGGATCGTCGAGAGTTCATGCTGCGGCACCACTTGACGCACGACGTTTTCGACCTGGTCGGCGAGACGCGCGGTTTCCTCGATGCGTGTGCCGGTCGGCGCGCGCATGTGCATGCGGATGTCGCCGGCATCGACGCTCGGGAAGAAGTCTTCGCCCAGGATGAACACGAGGCCCGTGGAGATCACGCAGAAGCCCAGGAACAGCGAGCCGAACAGGCGCCGGCGTACCAGCAGCGTCGAAAGAATCACGATGTACGCCGCGCGCATGCGCTCGAAGCCGTGGTCGAAACGCCGATGCAGCCGCATGAAGACATTGGGCCGGGCGTGCGCATCCGGTGCGTGCGCGTGGCCCATCAGCAGCATCGCGAGCGTCGGGACCAGCGTGCGCGAGAGGATATACGACGCGATCATCGCGAACACGACCGCTTCCGCCAGCGGCACGAACAGGAACTTCGCGACGCCGGTCAGGAAGAACATCGGCACGAACACGATGCAGATGCAGAGCGTCGAGACGAGCGCGGGCACGGCGATCTCGCCGGCGCCTTCGAGAATCGCTTCGTGCAGGTCGGTGCCCATGTGCAGATGGCGCTCGATGTTCTCGATGGTCACCGTGGCGTCGTCCACCAGGATGCCGACCGCGAGCGCGAGGCCGCCGAGCGTCATGATGTTGATGGTCTGCCCGAGCGCGTGCAGCACGATCAGCGAGGAGAGGATGGACAGCGGAATCGAGATCGCGATGATGCAGGTGCTGCGCCAGTTGCCGAGGAACAGCAGGATCATCGCGGCCGTGAGCGCGGCGGCGATCAGCGCTTCACGCACCACGCCCTGCACGGCCGCCTTGACGAACACGGACTGGTCGAACAACGCGCTGATCTTGAGATCGGGCGGCAGCGAGGCGCGCGCTTGCGGCAACAGGTCCTTCAGCGTGTTGACGATGGACAGCGTCGACGAGTTGCCGTTCTTCAGCACCGAGATCAACACGCCGCGATGGCCGTCCTGCCGCACGATGTTGGTCTGCGGCGTGAAGCCGTCACGCACGTGCGCGACTTCGCGCAGATAGGTGGTCGCGCCGTTGATGGTGCGCACGGGAATGTCGTTCAGGCCCGCGACGGTGGCAGGCGAGCCGTTCATGTTGATCGTGTATTCCTTCGGCCCGATCTTTGCGGTGCCGGTCGGCAGGATCAGGTTCTGGGCGTTCACGGCCTGCACGACGTCGGTGGGCGTGAGGCCCTTGGCGAGCAGCGCGCGCGTGTCGAGATCGACGGAGATCACGCGGCTCTTGCCGCCGTACGGATAGGGCACGGCGGCGCCGGGAATCGTCACGAGCTGCGGACGCAGGAAGTTGAGCGCGGTGTCGTTCAGGTCCTGTTCCGATTGCTTCGGGCTGGAGAGACCGAGCTGGATCACCGGAATGCTTGACGCCGAATAGCTGATGACGAGCGGCGGCGTGGCGCCGGGCGGCATCTGCTTCAACTGCGCCTGCTCGACCGCGACGGTCTGTGCAATCGCGGTCTGGATGTTCGCCGTGGGTTGCAGGAAGAGCTTGATGATCGCGATGCCTTGCAGCGACTGCGATTCAATGTGCTCGATGTTGTTCACGGTGGTCGTCAAGCTGCGCTCGTTGACTGACGTGATGCGGTTGGCCATGTCCTGCGCGGAAAGGCCGGTGTAATTCCAGATGATGCTGACGACAGGGATGTCGATTTCGGGGAGTACGTCTACCGGCGTCGTCAAGAGGACGAAGGGCGTCGCCAGCAGGATCATGATGGCCATCACGATGAACGTGTAGGGCCGCTTCAGCGCAACGTTGACTATCCACATTGAGTCGTTCGGAAGAGCTTGGAAAGGGCGCGGCGGCGAGCTTGCATGCGGCGCGCGGGACGCAATGACGGACGAGGCGGGCGAAGATCTGCCGTGACGCTATGGTAGTGGCCGCGCGCCAACGACAATGTGGCGTGAATATGGCGCGTATGTCAGATTAGGCGATTTGAAAGCAAGCGCTTGAAAGGGCGCGTTCATCGCTTGCGTGTCGGGGAATACAACGGCGTCGGCGCTGATCAATTCCGGCAGCGGACGAGCGGCGAGACGGCGCGGGAACGCTCGCAGAGGAAGGGAACCGCGCGGGGGTCTCGACGGGATGAAGCGTGGGCTTGCTGGTTACTGTGCGGGTTGCTGCATGGCGGGTTGTCCGGCGGCGGAGGAACCATCGGTCGATGCGCCGTAAGCGCTCGACGACTGCACCTTGGCTTCGGCGGCCTGGATGTTATCGGGGTAGAAGGCGTCGCGTTCGGACGGGTTGTAGCCTGCCTGCTCGACGCGTTGCAGGTCCTGTTTGACCTGGGCGCGCGTCAGACCATCGGTTTGTGCCAGCGCGGCGAGTGGAGTGGCGGCGAGTGCGACGATCGCGAAGCGGGTGATCAGTTTCATGAGGGACTCCTCGAACGTGGTGACGATGAATGCGGCGCATGCCTGCAAGTCATGCACGGCCACGGGCTCATTCTATGTTTCGGGTGGTGACGACATGCTGGCGTTCAAATGACGCTTTCGTCAGATTGGAGCGCGTGTCGGATTGCCGGTAAAGGGGTGTTGAAGGCAGCAGGGAAGTGGTCTGTAAAGGTTGAAGGCCGGTGATAGACTCGCCGGCTTGGGCGAACGTGCTGCTCGCGCCGGGTTCAATTAAGCATCGCAGTGGGGATCGATAAATTGCCGTTCAATCTGCCGACTACGGCCACCGCGCCGTTCTGTCCTTCCGAAGTCAAAGGCTCCGTGGCCGTTGCATCCGGCGCGCCGCTCTGGAAGAAGCTGCTGCAATTCGCGGGACCCGGCTTGCTCATTTCCATCGGCTACATGGATCCGGGAAACTGGGCGACGGATATCGAAGCCGGCTCGCGCTATGGCTATGGGCTGCTGTTCGTCGTGGTGCTGTCCAGTCTCGCGGCGATGGTGCTGCAATGTCTTGCCATGCGGCTCGGCATCGTCACGGGGAAGGATCTTGCGCAGTTGTCGCGCGAACGCTATGCGAAGCCGGTAGCGAATGCGCAGTGGGTGCTGGCCGAGCTGTCGATCATTGCGTGTGATCTGGCCGAAGTGCTGGGTGGTGCGCTCGCGTTTCATTTGCTCTTCGGCGTGTCGCTGATCTGGGGCGTCGTGCTGACAGCGTTCGATACGCTCATCGTGCTCGGATTGAAGGGCAAGAACTTTCGTGATCTCGAAGCGATCATGCTCGGGCTGATTGCGACGATCGGGATCGGTTATGTGGTGGAGCTCGTGCTCGTGAAGCCGCACTGGCCTTCGGTGGCGGCCGGGCTCGTGCCTTCGATCCATGCATTGAGCCAGCGGGAGCCGCTTTATCTCGCCATCGGGATTCTTGGCGCGACTGTGATGCCGCATAACCTTTATCTGCATTCGTCCATCGTGCAGACGCGGGTGGTGGAGCGTGACCGGACAAGTCTTCGGTCTGCGATCACGCTTTCACGGCTGGATACCATCGTGTCGCTGATTCTCGCGCTGATGATCAACGCGGCGATCCTGATCCTGGCGGCGTCGGCGTTTCATGCGACCGGGCATACGCAGGTGACCGAGATCGAGGACGCTTATAAGCTGCTTGCGCCGATCGTGGGGACGGGGCTGGCGGCGGTCTTGTTCGCGGTGACGCTGTTCGCGTCCGGGCAGAGTTCGACGTTCACCGGGACGATTGCCGGGCAGGTCATCATGGAAGGGTTCTTGAGGTTCAAGATTCCCTGTTATCAGAGACGGTTCATTACCCGGGCGCTGGCGTTGATCCCTGCGCTGATCGGGGTTTATTGGCTCGGGAATGGGGCGGTGGGGAAATTGCTGGTGGGGAGTCAGGTGGTGTTGAGTTTGCAGTTGCCGTTTGCCTTGTATCCGCTTATCCGGATGACCAGCGATCGGAGGCTCATGGGGGAGTTCGTCAACGCGAGTTGGATGAAGGTGGCCGCGTGGGGGTTGTTTGTGGTGATCAGTGCCGCGAATGCTTGGCTTGTGGTGCAGACGGTGGGGGAGTGGGTGGGGTGAGACGTCGGGTCAAGAGCCCGCGACGTGAAGCACGATCCGAACTCGTGTTTCCTCCGCGGGCCCGATTGGTCGCAATGCTACTTCACCACACTCACCGTCCCATTCGACTTCGCCGCCACCGCAGCCGGAATCGCAGCCTCCACCGGTTGCCCTTGATCGACCGTCGTCCTCCCACCATCCTTGAAGAACGCCTGCTCCGCGGCCTTGTTAAGAACGAGAATACTGATCCGCCGATTAGTCGGCTCATCAACCACATCCTTGTTCAGCGGCAGCACGTCAGCCAGCCCGCGCACCTGCAGCACCTTGCTTTCCTTCATCCCCCCGGCCACCAGCGCGCGCCGCGCCGCATTCGCGCGCTCACTCGACAATTCCCAGTTCGAATACCCGGCCTGACCACCGGAATAGGGCACCGCATCCGTATGTCCCGCGATCGACACGCGGTTCTCCACATCGTTCAGCGAAGCCCCGATGTTGGTCAGAATCGTGGTCACATAACCTTCGAGCCTGAAACTGCCGGAAGCGAACATCGGCCGATTGAGCGAGTCCACGATCTCGATACGCAAGCCTTCGCTCGTGATCGCGATCCGGATCTGATCCTTGAACGCACGCAGCGCCGGCGTCTGTTCGATCAAGGCAGTCAGCTTCTGCTTCAGTTGCTGAAGCTTCTGCAAATCCTCCATCGCAACAGCGGCGCGCGCGATGGTCTGCGGCACCGGCTGCGTCTGGCTCTTCTTGCCTTCGCCGGGACGCGTGCTCGACAGATCCTGACCGCCGCCGGTAATCACGCTCGTATGCGTGGACGCACCGCCATCGTTGCCGAACAACGCCGACAACGGCGTGTTGAAATACTGCTCGATGCCTTCCTTGTCGTACTTCGACGTGGACCCGAGCAGCCACATCAACAGGAAGAACGCCATCATCGCGGTGACGAAGTCGGCGTAGGCGATCTTCCACGCGCCGCCGTGATGGCCATGTCCGTGCGCCTTCTTCTTGCGTTTCACGACCACGGTGGGCGCAAGTACGGATTGCAGCGGATCGCGTGACGGTTTCTCAGCCATGAGAGTGATTTCCTTCTTGCGTGCGCGTGCAGGTCAGGAAGCCGCTTTCGGCATCTTGGTCGCGCGCACCGCGTCGTCCAGTTCCTTGAAGCTCGGGCGGTCCGCCGTGAACAGCACCTTGCGGCCGAATTCCACCGCAATAGTCGGCGCGTAGCCGTTCATCGAAGCAAGCAGTACCGACTTCACGCACTGGAACGGTTTCGCTTCCGCAGCGCCCTTTGCATTGAGCAGATCGGCGAGCGGGCCGATGAAGCCGTAAGCCAGCAGAATACCGAGGAACGTGCCGACCAGCGCGCCCGCGATCATCTCGCCGAGGATGGCGGGCGCGGCGCCCACCGAACCCATCGTGTGCACCACGCCCATCACGGCGGCGACGATACCGAACGCAGGCAGGCCATCGGCCATCTTCTGGATCGCGTTGGCCGCGACCGAGCTCTCGGTGTGATGCGTCTCGAGTTCCTCGTCCATCAGGTCCTGCATCTCGAGCGCGTTGACATTGCCCGCCGACATCATGCGCAGATAGTCGACGATGAAGTCGAGCAGATGATGATCGGCCATCACGTGCTCGTACTTCTGAAACAGCGGGCTGGATTCGGGCGCGTCGACATCGGCTTCGAGCGCCATCATGCCTTCCTTGCGCGCCTTCTGAAGCAGTTCGTACAGCAGCGCGATCAGCGCGACGTACTTCTCTTTGGTATAGCCGCCGCCCTTGAACGCCTTCGGGATGGATTGCAGGGTCTTCTTGAGCGTCGCGGTTGGATTCGACACGACAAATGCGCCGATCGCCGCCCCGAAAATGCACAGCAGCTCGAACGGCTGCACGAGCGCGGCCAGGTGGCCGCCGACGCCGATGAAGCTGCCGATCACCGAGCCGATGACCACCACCCATCCGATGATGACAAACATGATTTCTCCGCAGTTTTCCGCGCGCCGCGGGCCGTGCGTGCTTGCTTGAAGAAAAGACGCGCACGGCTCGCGACGCATTGTTCGCTTGTTCAGGCTCTTAACGGCCGGTAAGAACGGGAAATGAAGGGTGTCCGGAGCAAGTTTTTCTGCGCAAATGTTTGCGTCGTAAATGTTACGTTCCGGCCGATCGGCGCCGCGGACGCAAGGCAGTCGCGCTGTGATGACGTGGCAGGTAATGGAACGGGCGCATCCGGTTCGACTAAGATCGTCCGCATGAACTCGACTCTCGTCCACGCCCTTGCTGATCCGGCGTCCTCCGCCCCGGACGCGACCGTCGGCGCGCTGCTGCGCGAATGGCGTCAGCGAAGACGCATGAGCCAGCTCGATCTGGCCGGCGAGGCCGATGTCTCGACGCGGCACCTGAGCTTCGTCGAATCGGGGCGGGCGCTGCCGAGCCGGGAAATGGTGATGCGCCTCGCCGAACAGCTCGATGTGCCACTGCGCGAGCGCAATACGCTGCTGATGGCGGCAGGCTACGCGCCGCTGTATCGGGAGCGCGCCCTGGCCGATCCGCATATGGCCAGCGCGCGCCGCGCCGTCGAACTGGTCCTGAAAGGTCACGAGCCGTTTCCGGCACTTGCCATCGACCGCCACTGGAATATCGTCGCGGCCAACGCGGCGCTGCCGCCGCTGATCGTATCCGCCGATGCCGCGTTGCTGGCGCCGCCCGTCAACGCGCTGCGCCTCTCGATGCATCCGCGCGGACTCGCCGGCGTCATCGACAACTGGCACGAGTGGCGCGCGCATCTGCTCGCGCGGCTGCATCGGCAGGTGGAGGTGTCGGGCGATCCGGTGCTGCTTGCACTGCACGCCGAACTGGAGGCGTATCCCGCGCCCGCGCACGCCCACGCGCCGCCGTCCAGGCGTCACGAGCCCGATCCGGTGGTCGTGCCGCTGCGCCTGCGCACGCCGCATGGCATGCTTTCGTTCTTCAGCACGACCACGGTGTTCGGCACGCCGGTCGACATCACCTTGTCCGAGCTGGCGATCGAAGCCCTGTTTCCCGCCGACGACGTCACCGCCGCCATCCTCGGCCGGCTCGCCGAGGCACGACGCTGAACTTGCGCCGGCGCGCACGGGCTTACAGAATGGAACCTCGTGCGGGCAGGCGGATCAATCAGAAAGGCAGGCCGGATATTCCGAGCCTGGTGAGCTTTTGTCCAACCAACGCGGAAGATAGCGATGATTCAAACATTCGAGCAAGTGATCGGCGGGCAAAGCATGCAGTTCTGCGCAAGCATTGCGGACGGCGGCGGCCCGCCGCGCGTCATCATCAGCCGCGCAGATTCGGCGGAGTCACTGGTGATCGTCGAAGCGGAAGGCATCATCAGCACGATCAAGGCGGAAGTGGAAGCGCCCGCGTCGCTCGTTGCCGATGCCGTTCGCAAGGCGCAGCAGGAAGCGCTCATCGAGCGCGCACTGGAAACCGGCGCTGTGCAGACCACGAGCCTGTAGGCTTCGCGGCAGCCGGCGTCACACAAACGTGCCCGCGCGGTTCTTCGAGCCGCGCGGGCATTGTCTTGTCAGGCGGAAACGTCCGGCGCTACAGGCGCGGTTCGCCGTTTTTCGGATCGGCGGGCACCATCGGCGTGGCGGAATCCGGGCCGTCAGGCATGTCCGGATCGTCGGGGTTCGGCGCCGCATCGGGATCGAACAATTCGTCGGGATCCGGTTCGTACGGCTCTTCAGGGGAACGGGGCAGCGTCGACATCAGCTTCTCCTTGAGGTTGGATGGCTTCAGGCTCCGAGGCAGCTTGCTTCGATCCGGTCTGCCCCGGGCGTCTCGCTTGATCGTTGCAACAGGCGTACCCGCTGACTGACACGCGTCAAATTGCTGCATTTAGTCAACATTCTCCGAAAGCGCGTTGCGCACGCAGTCTGACGGGCGATCCTTGTTTGTCTGCGCCGAATTGCTGATCTGACGCGCAACCAACGCCGTGCCCAGCAGGAGCGCGACGGAAATTCCGGCCGACCAGCGCACGGCATCGACGATATGCGCCGCGCCCGCCGCGCCGTCCCCATGACCCGCGAGCGCGCCGAACGCCGCGACCCCGATCGCTCCCGCCGCCTGGCGCGCCGTGTTGAGCACCGCCGACGCCGTCCCCGCGCGCTGCTGGCCGACGGTGCCGAGCAAGGCGGTCGTCATCGCGGGCACCGCGAGCCCCATGCCGGACGGAATCAGCAGGAACGGCAATAGCAGGGCGGCCGTGGGCGTGTGCGCATCGACGAAACAGAGTGCGGCGAAACCGGCGGCGTCGAGCAGCGCGCCCGCGATCATCGGACCGCGCGAGCCGAAACGCGCCACCACGGGTCCGCTCGCCAGGTTCGAGATGAGGAACCCGCCCGTCAGCGGCAGGAACGCCAGGCCCGTTTGCAGCGGTGTATGGCCGAGCACGCGTTGCAGGTACAGGCTCAGAATGAACACCGTTCCATAGTAGGTGAGATTCACTCCGATACCGAACAAGACCGCCGCGCTGAAGGTGCGCTCGGCGAACAGCGAGAGCGGCAGCATCGGCGACGCGCTTCTTCGTTCAGTCGCGATGAAACCGCCACCCGCCGCCAGCGCGAGCAAAAATCCTCCCCACACGAGCGGATGAGCGATCCCGAGCGGCCGCCATTCGATCACCGCGCCCACCAGCGCCGCCAGCGCCACGATCGCGAGCGCCTGACCCGGCAGGTCGAGACCGCGGGCGTCATGCGCATTCTTTGGTTGCGCGGCCCGCACCCACAGCAACGTCGCCACGATACCCGCCGCGCAGACCGGCAGATTCACCCAGAAGATGCTGCGCCAGCCGAAGGCCGCGATCAGCAGGCCGCCGACGATCGGCCCCGACGCAATCGACACCGCGCCCGCCGCCGTCCAGAGCCCGACAGCGCGAGCGCGCAGCCGCTGATCGTGGCCGCACGCCGCGTTGAGCAGGGCGAGCGAGTTAGGCAGCATCGCGGCAGCGCCGACGCCCTGCGCCGCGCGGGCGGCGATCAGCTGCGGCGCATCGGTTGAAAAGGCGCACGCAAGCGATGCCAGCCCGAACAGCAGCAGTCCGCCGAGAAACATGCGCCGCGCGCCGAAGCGGTCGCCGAGCGAACCGGCCGAGAGCATCAGCGCGGAAAACGCGAGCGCATAGCTGTCGACGGTCCATTGCAGGCTCGAGACGCTCGCGCTCAGATCGCGGCCGATGCTCGCGAGCGCCACATTGACGATGGACACATCCAGCTGGGACACGACAAAGCCGACGCTGGTCGCGGTCACGACGAGCTTCTGCCGCCCGGAAAGATGCGCGGAGGAGGAGGAAAGGTTCGAGTTCATGCCGACCATCGTAGGCGCGTCGCGCGTTCGATGTTTCGGGCTGGCCTGAAACGTGAAATCCGGACATCGGACCAAAAAAATGGCGCACTGCATCAGCAGGTGCGCCATTTTTCTCGAATGAAACCCGAACTTAACGGGCGTGCTTGATGAACAGCGTCGTCAGCGCGCCCACCACGCACAGCGCGGCGACATACCACACCGGCGCGAGCGGGCTCGACTTCATGAACAGCGAAACGACAATGGGCGTCAGTCCGCCGAACACCGCGTACGCGACGTTGTACGAGAACGAAATGCCCGAGAAACGCACGGCGGCGGGGAACGACTTGACCATCACGAACGGAATCGCGCCAATCACGCCGACGAAAAAGCCCGCGACCGAATACCACGGCAGGAGCGCGGAGGCATCGACGGCGACTTCGCGGAACAGCATCCAGTACGACACCGCCAGCGCCAGGCCGCCGATGAAGATGGTCTTGCCCGCGCCGATCCGGCCCGCGATCGCGCCGGCCAGCACGCAGCCGATCGTCAGGAACAGCGTCGCGGCGCAGTTCGCCATCAGGACCGTCGCCGGGGCGAGGTGGAACTGCTTCTGCAGCAGCGTCGGCGTCATCAGGATCACGACGACGATCGCCGCCGACAGCATCCACGTGAGCAGCATCGAAACGATCACGGCGCGGCCGTGGTCGCGCAGCACGGCCTTGAGCGGCAGTTCCGCCGCGAGCGACTTGCGCAGCTTGAGTTCGGCGAAGACGGGCGTTTCGTGCAGCCAGCGGCGCAGATAGACCGAGCACAGCCCGAACACGCCGCCCAGCAGGAACGGCAGGCGCCAGCCGAAAGCGGCGACGTCGGCGGGCGTGAACGCCTTGTTGATGCCGGTCGCGATCAGCGAGCCGAGCAGGATGCCCGCCGTGAGGCCTGCCGTCAGCGTGCCGCATGCATAGCCGATATGCCGCGCCGGCACGTGTTCCGACACGAACACCCACGCGCCCGGCACTTCGCCGCCGACCGCCGCGCCCTGCATCACGCGGAACAGGAGCAGCAGCACGGGCGCCATCAGGCCGATCGACGCATACGTGGGCAGCAGGCCCATCAGCAGGGTCGGCACCGACATGAGCAGCACGGAGAGCGTGAACATGCGCTTGCGTCCGAGCAGGTCGCCGAAGTGCGCCATGATGATCCCGCCCAGCGGACGCGCCAGATAACCCGCCGCGAAGATGCCGAAAGTCTGCAATTGGCGCAGCCAGTCAGGAATGGCCGGCGGGAAGAACAGCTGGCCGATGACCGGTGCGAAGAACACGAAAATGATGAAGTCGTAGAACTCGAGCGCGCCGCCGAGCGCGGCGAGCGTGAGCGTCTTGTAGTCGCCGCGCGTGAGGGCGCGGCTGGCCGCGCGCGGGGCGTCGGACAGAGGTGTTGCCTGCATCGAAAGAAAACCCGTGAGTGAAAAGACCACGCGTGACGCGCGGGCAGGGCGAGGCTGTGCCCGATGCGGGAAGGGTCGGGTGCGCCGGATGGGCGCGCGGCGGATCCGGGTGTGGAAAACGCCGATGACCGGACAGGTGCGGAGTCGAGAGCCGCCACCCGTCCATCCGCGCTGCGGGAAGCGGCGGAGAGCCGCGGCGCAGCTTGCTACGCGACGTCTCGGTAAAACGGCGTAAGCGGGGACTGAAAAGCCAGACGCGCGATGTTACAGGATGCAAGCGGCTGAAAAAACGAAATGCCGTTCTATTTTTTGCAGGGGTTGCGCGCATAAGACGGCACGAGATTGTCCTCATGCCCGGACACATGCATTGACAATTCAGACGAGTCCGATGGGAAAGCGGCGCGTGCTTGCCCAGAATGCCGAGTTCGAAGCGCCCGTCTCATCCCTTCGACGAGACGCCCGGCGGATGCCTTTAGCCGCGCATCCGCTCCATGTCCCTTGGACTCATCAGGTAAGACACCATGCGCGTCGCCGTTCTGCAAACCGATCCGAGTTATCGAAATCTCGTCAGCGACGTCGTCAAGCGACTCGGCCATACCTGCGTGACTTTTGGCGACGGCCTCGTGCTGTCGAAAGCCCTGTCGCGCTCCACGGTCGATCTGCTGATCCTCGACTGGAATTCCACCGGCCTGTGCGGACTGGATCTCCTCAAATCCGTGCGCTCCAGCTTCGGCGAGCGCGTGCCCGTGCTGTTCGCCACGCCGGACGGCGCCGAGCACAACGTCGTGTGCGCGCTCACCGCCGGCGCGGACGATTACGTCGTCTATCCCATCCGTCCCGGCGAACTCGGCGCGCGCATCGAGGCGCTGCTGCGGCGCGCCTATCCGACCACGTCGAACGCCTGCCTCGAAATCGGCCCGTATCGTTTCGACGCCCGCCAGCAGATCGTCACGGTGCGCGGCAAGCCGGTGCAGCTGAGCGGCACGCAATTCCGGCTGGCGCAGCTGTTCTTCTCGAACATCGGCCGCGTGCTGTCGCGCGATCACATCTTCGCGATGGTCTGGGGACGCGAGTTCCGCGAAACGACGCGGACCATCGACAGCCACGTGTCGCGTCTGCGGCTCGCGCTCGAAATCGAGCCGGTCAACAACTTTCGGCTGCAGCCGGTCTACAAGAGCGGGTATCGGCTGCTTCATCTGTACGACGACGGCAAGGGAAGAGGCGACGAGCGCGTCGAGTCCGCCGCCGCGCAGATCGCCGCCTGACGGCGGGGGCAGCCAGCGTGGGTCGCATCGCGATGCATCGTGGGGGCGGCACGCATTTTTTTCAGGGCGGGGCGCTTTTATAATCGAGCGCCAGAATCCCTCGCGCTTCCGGCGCGCGGCATTCGACCTCAACCCGATTGCACCCCGACACCACGACGCATGACGAGCACGGCAGCCCCATCGAGCGGGACTTTCATCGCGCGCCCTCCGGCATCCACGCTTGCCGACATGCTCGGGCATTTCGCCCAGCTCGCGCCGGTGTTCGACGCCATGCCGGACATCGTGTTCTTCGTGAAAGACCGTGAAGCGCGCTATGCGATGGTCAACCGCACGCTCGCCCGGCGGTGCGGCTACAAGGACAACAAGACGGCGTTGCTCGGCAAGACCGCCGAAGAAGTGTTTCCCCGCCGCTTCGGCCGCATCTACACCGCGCAGGACCAGGCGATCATCGCGCAGGGGCATCAACTCATCGACCAGCTCGAACTGCATCTCTACCCGGGCCGCGAGCCGGGCTGGTGCATGACCTGCAAGCAGCCGTTGCTGGACGGCCAGGGTGCGATCGTCGGGCTGGCGGGCATCTCGCGCGACCTGCAGGCTGCCGAAGGCACGCATCCCGCCTACAGCCGGCTTGCCGCGGTGGTCCGGCACATCCAGGAGAACTACGTCCAGCCGCTCAACATGCGGCAACTCGCGCAAATGGCCAACATGTCGATTGCGCAACTGGAGCGCTATTTCCACAAGGTGTTTCACCTGACGCCGCGGCAGGTGCTGCTGAAGACCCGTCTCGACGCCGCCACCGCGCTGCTGGTCTCACAAGACGACAAGGTCACGGACGTCGCGGCGTTGTGCGGCTATACGGATCACAGCGCGTTCACGCGCCAGTTCAAGGCGACGGTCGGCATCACGCCGTCCGAATACCGCGCGTTGCTGCAATCGGGCACAATGCGCCCCGATTCGCCGCAGGACACAAAAGTCTGACGGGAAATCGGGGTACAACTGGTCCCTGAATTACATGGTCGTGCGGTTCCAGGGCGGATCCGGCTGCGTGTAACCGGCGCTCAGGCCCGCCAGACGGGCGGTCGCGGCTTGTTTCGAGAAAACCGGTCCGCTTCTTGCTCGAACACGCACGCCACGGCCAGCGACGATTCGCCGGGCGTGGCAAGAAACCGCGAGGCGTTCCGCACCGGCGCACGCGCGGCTCAAATAGCGGTGCGTTCGGAATTCCCGCCGCGTTTTCGTGTCAACAAGGCGCACCGCGTGTTTGCGGAGCGCCCGATGCGGCGAGTCAAGGAGACCGTCGCGAGAATTCCGTTTTTGGCAGTTGAAAAGAACATCATGAACGAAGTAGCAAGACTGGGGCATATGCGGATCGTGCTCATCGAGGACGATCCGGAAAGCAGGGCATCGCTGCAGATGCTGTTGCAAGAGGAGGGGGCCGAAGTCATCGCCGTAGCCGACGCCGAGGACGGCGCGCAGGCGGCGATCGAGCATCTTCCCGACGCGGTGATCTGCGATCTCGACCTTCCTGAAATGGATGGTTTCTACCTGATCCAACGTTTGCGGGACCATGAAATACGCGGCAACCTGCCGCCGTCCGTCGCCATCGCGCTGACGGGACACGATGGCGAAGAATACCGCCTGCGCAGCATCGGCGAAGGTTTCCAGCACTTCATGACCAAACCCGTGCATCCCGATGAACTCGTCACCTTGATCCAGGATGCGGCCGGAGCGCGCGTCGTGATGTAGCGCGCCGAAGGCCATCGCACGCGGCGCGCTGCGCCGCGTGCCGCTACGCGCTCAGGACCGGTCGCGGTTGCGTGCCCGAGTTGCGCCCGTGATGATCGCAATGCCGAGCATGATGACGGCGACGATCATGATCGTGTGCTGCGAGACGTGCATCGCGACGAGCGCCCACGACACGCCGCCGATCAGCACGAGCCATCCGACGAGGTAAATGATCAACGTCATCGTTTTCTCCTTCTCTGTTTCTAGTTGTCGACAGGTAGAGGCATGCTGCCTGCAAGATGCGTACCGGCGCCACGGGCCGGTGTGTCGGGGATATTGATAGAATCCGAGCCACTCTTTCTTCGACACGGCAGACCGAGACTATGTCGCATGCTCATGAGGTGGTTCGAGAAGCAGACCGGTGCGTGGCGTTCACCTGCAATATTTGCGGACAGGCCAACAGCGTCGAGAAGGCGCGGCTGACGCGCGAGGAGCCCAGCTGCACCTCGTGCGGCTCGACCGTGAGGATGAGGTCGATCGTGCAGGTGCTGACGCGCGAATTGTTCGGGCGAAGCATGACGATCGCGCAAATCGATCCGCCGCGGCCGGATATCGTCGGCATCGGGATGAGTTGCTGGCATGGCTACGCCGGTCCCATCGCGCACCGGATTGCGTACCGCAACACCTTCTATCACCAGGAACCGCGGCTCGACATCACGCAGATCGATCCTGCGATGGAAGGGACGCTCGACTTCGTCGTCTCGACGGATGTGTTCGAGCATGTTGCCGCGCCGGTGCACAGGGCTTTCGACAATACGCGCAGGCTCCTCAAGCCGGGCGGCGTGTTCGTGTTCACGGTGCCTTACTTCCACCAGGGCGAGCAGCACGTCCTCACGACGGAGCATTTCTCCGATCTCCACGATTACCGGATCGTCGAGGATGAATACCTCGGTCCGATGCTGAAGAATACGAAGCCGAATGGCGACGTGCAGTATTTCTACAACCTCGTGTTCCATGGCGGCCCGGGCGAGACACTGGAGATGCGGCGCTTCTCGGAATGGTCGGTGCTGGAGGAACTGAAGCTAGCCGGCTTCAACGACCTGACGATCTATCGAAACGACGATCTGCCGTTTGGCATCGCCTGGCCGGCCGGTCATTCGGCGCCGATCGCCGCGCGCGTGGACCCGGATGCTTCCGGGGTCACGGTGCGGGTGCGGTGAGCGACACGGAAAATTCAAACTCATGCTGACGGTCCACCACCTCAACAACTCCCGTTCGCAGCGCGTCCTATGGATGCTGGAAGAACTGGGCGTCGAATACGAACTGAAGCGCTACCAGCGCGATCCGCACACGATGCTCGCGCCGCCCGAGCTGCGCGCCGTGCATCCGCTCGGCAAGTCGCCGGTCGTGACGGACGGCGACCTGACGCTCGCGGAGTCGGGCGCGATCATCGACTACCTGGTCGAGCGTTACGGCGAAGGGCGCTTCTCGCCGCCGCCGGGCGTTTCGCCCGAGCGCGTGCGCTACACCTACTGGATGCACTACGCCGAAGGCTCGGCCATGCCGCCGCTGCTGCTCAAGCTGGTCGCGCGGCGTCTTGAAAGCGCGAAGATGCCGTTCTTCGTGCGGCCGATTGCACGGCGCATCGCGCAGACGATGCAGAGCAGCTTCATCGATCCGCAATTGCGGCTGCACTTCGGCTACATCGACGCCGAACTCGCCAAATCGCCCTGGTTTGCCGGCGATAGCTTCAGCGCCGCCGACGTGCAGATGAGCTTCCCGCTCGAAGCGGGCAGCCAGCGCGCGGGGGCCAAGCAGTTGCCGCATATCCGCGCGTTCCTCGAACGGATCCATGCGCGGCCCGCGTACCAGCGCGCGCTGGAACGCGGCGGGCGTTACGACTACGCGAGCTAGCCGACGCTAACCAAAACTAGCCATCCGGCCAGGTTCGGAACGCCCGGCCTCTTGCGTACAATGAGCCGCACAAAGTCAATCGCTGGACGCAAACCCAAAGGCAAGCATGGCTCGAATCGTTCCTGACGACTGGAAGAATCTCGAAGCAACGGGCGCGGCCGCGCGCGAGCTCGAAACCCTGACGCGGCTCGAAAAGCTGCCGGACGAGTACACGGTGTATCACGGCGTGCACTGGACGCGCGTCAACGAAGGCTTCTCGGTATTCGGCGAGGCGGATTTCGTCGTCGTGGCGCCGTCCGGACGCGTGCTGATGATCGAACAGAAGGCCGGCTTCCTGCGCGAAACCAATGCCGGCCTCGTGAAGGTCTATCTGCAGAAGGAACGCAACGTCGCCATCCAGCTGGCGCGCACGCTGGAAAACCTGCATCGGCGCTTCACGGCGGCGTTCGGCGCGGGCACCTACCGGATCGAGGAACTGCTGTACTGCCCGGATTACACGATCAAGGACGCGGCCATTGCGGGCGTGCCGCCTGCGCGGATCGTCGACGCCAGCCGCAAGGACAAACTCGCGCGCGTCGTGCTGGATATCCTCCCGCCGGATGAACCGCGCTTCGAGGCGGCGGCCCGTATCCATCACTTTCTCGCCGACGAACTCTCCCTCACGCCCGACACCAACGCGCTGGTCGGCGCGGCCAATACGCTCGTCACGCGGCTCTCGGGCGGGCTGGCCACCTGGGCACGGCGGCTCGAGTTCGAACCGTTCCGCTTGCGTGTGATCGCGACCGCCGGCGCGGGCAAGACACAGCTCGCGGTGCGCGTGATGCGCGAGGCGCTCGCGCAGGGCAAGAGCGTGCTCTATGTCTGCTTCAACCGGCCGCTTGCCGATCACATCCGCGCCATCGCGCCGAAAGAGGCGAAGGTCGCGAATTACCATCAACTGAGCGCGGCGGTGGCGCGCGATGCAGGCAGCCCGCCCGACTTCAGCCAGCCCGATATCTTCGCCACGCTCGAGGAGCGCTTCGCCGCCGTGCCGGTGCCGGAGCACTGGAAGACCGACGTGCTGATCGTCGATGAAGGCCAGGACTTCCAGGCGGCCTGGGTCGAGGCGCTGGAACGCCTGCTGAACCCGGCCGGCGCATGGTGGTGGCTCGAAGACCCGATGCAGAACCTGTATCTGCGTGAGCCGGTGCCCTTGCCGGGCTGGACCATCCTGCGCGAATCGACCAACTATCGCAGCCCGCGCGATCTCCTGGGTTTCATTCGCAAGATCGTCGGCCCCGAGGTGCGGCTCGACGCAGGCAGTCCGTTCGACGGTTCGGACGTCAGCATCGCCACCTACGAGAACGGTCACACCGAGGAGATCGTCGAGGCCACCAAGCGTGCGATCACGCAGGCGCTCTCGCTCGGTTTCCGCAAGCAGGACATCGCGGTGCTGTCGTTCCGCGGCCGTGAAGGCTCGGCGCTCACGGCGGTCGAGCAGCTCGGTCCGCACAGGCTGCGTGCGTTCACCGGCACCTACGACCTGTTCGGCAACCCGGAATATCGCGAAGGCGACGTCCTGCTCGAATCCATCTATCGCTTCAAGGGCCAGTCCGCGCCGTGCGTGATCCTCACCGAAGTGGACTTCGACCCGCTCGACGAACAGGCCGCGCGCAAGATCTTCGTCGGCGCCACGCGCGCGACCATGAAGCTGATCGTCGTGGCCTCCGAACGCGCCGCACGCGCCATCGAGGCGCTGTAGCGGCCGGCTGCCCGTGACGAGTTCCGTCTCTTCCGTGCGCGGCCCGGCCGTGCGTCCATGGTTCCGCCGCCTGTGGTACGCGGCGCTGGTCGCGCTGGCCATCGCGCCGCCCATCGGCGCGGTCGGTTACATGCTCTATTCGGGGCTGCTCGCGCGCGAAACCCATACGCTCGTCGCTCCGTACGACGTGTATTGGGATGCCGCACAGTTCCAGATCGCCTACGAACGCTTCGAGAATCACGTGCTGCTGTACCGCAACGGCATCGACGAAGATGCCGACGCCGTGCGCACGAGTTATCGGCTGCTGCGTGCGCGGCTGCTGCAGGTCTCGTCGTCGCCGGGGCTCGCCGCCGGCCATGAAGCGCTGTTCAACCGGCAGCGCGAAATCCTGCGGCAATTGCAGACCGCGTTCGATTCCATCCAGGCCGACGTCGATGCCATCGATGCCGAGCGAAGACACAGTCTGCGCATCGTCGGCGTGCTGCGCCAGAATGCGCCGGTCGTGGCGGAGCTGGCGAGCGGGCGGCGCCTGATGGATGTGGCCGAGCGCGAAAGCATCGTGCGCGATTTCGACGCCAAGCGCCGCTATCTGATTCTTGGCGGCATTCTGCTCGGCATCCTGTCGGCGGCGGCCACCATGCTGCTGCTGTTCAACGGCTACCGCCGCACGCGCCTGATCGAACAGCAACGCACGGCGCTCGCGGCCGAGCACCAGGCGACGCGCGCGGCCCGCGAAGCCGGCGTCGCCAAGGACACCTTCCTCGGCATGCTGAGCCATGAACTGCGCACGCCGCTGCATGCCATCGTGTCGTCGGTGGAACTGCTCGGGCTGAACGCGCGCGGCGATGCGGATCGCAAGATCATGCACCGGCTGGAATCCGGCGCGCGTCATCTGGAAGCACAAATGCGCGACCTGACCGACTACGCGCGGCTCGGCGCGGGCAAGCTGGAACTGCGCACCATGGCGTTCGATCCGGTCGAACTGCTCGAATCGATCGTCGATGCGAATGCGTCCTCCGCGACCGCCAAGGGGCTCGCGCTGCGCGGCGACTTCGCGGGCGAGCGCGGCCCGCTCGAATCCGATGCGCATCGCGTGCGGCAGATCGTCACGAATCTCGTCACCAACGCCATCAAGTACACCGATACGGGTTCGGTCGAGGTGCACTTCATGCGCACCGAGAAGCGCCTCGACATTTCCGTCATCGACACGGGGCCGGGCATTCCGCGCGAGCAGTTGCCGCTGATCTTCCAGGAATTCACCCAGCTCGATTCATCGAGCACGCGGCGTTTCGACGGCGCCGGCATGGGCCTCGCCATCGTGCGCGGACTGGTGGAACTGCTCGGCGGCAAGATCACGGTGTCGAGCGAAGTGGGCCAGGGCGCGGCGTTTCGCGTGAGCCTGCCGGTCGTGTCGGTGGATCATCTGCCCGCGCGCGCCGAGCTCGACGCGGCGGCGCCGGCGCAGCGCAAGTCGCGCGTGCTGGTCATCGACGACCACGAGTCGATCCGGGAATCGCTGAGCGAAATGCTCACGCATCTGGGCTATTCCGCGGTCGCCATGCCGGAGGTGGACAGCGCACTCGCCTGGCTGCGGGCCAACGACGCCGACGTGATCCTGGCCGACCTGCACATGCCCGGCAAGGACGGTTACTCGTTCGCCAACGAATACCGCGCGCGCATCGCGCCCGGCGCCAGCGTCCCGATCATCGCGGTGAGCGCATACGCGCCCGAGCTGGTGGATCCGAGCGCGGCCATCCTGTTCTTCGACTATTTGCTGAAGCCGGTGCGCTACGAAGTGTTGAAAGGCGCCGTCCACCGCGCTGTGATGGCACGGCGGCGCGTGAGCTGAGGGCCGGCAACGCGCCTAGCTGCGCATCAGGCGCTTGGAGAGATCGGCGACCAGAATGCCGAGCCGGGCGGGCTTTTCGAAGCACGTGGCATTGTAGTCGCGGATCAGCTGGCTGATCTCCGATTCGCTTGCCTTGCCCGTGGTCAGTTCGCCGGTGAGCACGAAGATCGGCGCATCCGGATTGTCCGATTCACGCACCGCGCGGATCGCGCCCGCCGACGTATGCACGCCGAACAGCCAGTCGATCACCACGGCATCGAAAACCTGCGACTGCAAGGCTTCGAGGAAAGCGTCGAGACCATAGAAGGCCATCGCCGTGAAGCCGGTGGCTTCGAGATAGTCGTGCAGGTTGTCGGCGGAGGCGTGGTCGTCATCGACCACGGCGATCACCGGCTTGTCCGTGTCCGGGCGGCGCGGCTGGATCTCGATCTTGTGGACGTCGCTCGCTTCGTGCAGCAACACGCCTTCGTGCTTGCTGACGATCCAGCGGCCATTGAGTTTCTGCGCGATGAAATCCGGACGGCTGCCCGGATCGAGCGCATTGCCGACCCACGCCATGCAGGGAATCTCCACCGAGCCGAGCTTGAAGACGGCGTCGTGCGCGGTGCCTTCGGTTTCGTCGGGGCGGGTGTTGATCGAATCGAACAGCTTGAGGGCCGGTTCGTCGAAAGCGTCGGCGACCCGGCGGATTTGTGCGAGCGTCCACGGACTGTTGCCGCGCAGCTTGCGGTGACCTTGCGAAAAACTCAGATCGAGAATGCGGCACAACTCAGCGGTCTGTTGCCGCTTGCCGATGCCATGACGGCCCATGAGCTCGCGCACGCGTTCAGCGACGGCGAGTGATTCCGAAGAAGACGTTTCAGTGACCATACCGCCAGCGGAGTGAAAAGTGGGACTGCGGGAGGGGAACAGTCTGGCGCGACGATCGGCCAGGCGCAGTCGAACGGACATTGTAAAGGGCGCGGCCCGACGCACTCAAAAGGTGCCGGCAGATTCCTCGTACTGCATTGATTGAATTGAAGAAAAGAATTCTTCCGACAAAGCGCGCAGTCGCGCCGGCAGCAATCTCCCGGCGCCGCGCTCGCGCTGATCCTGCCTTACTGCGGCTGAATCTCGGCGGCCTGCAAGCCCTTCGGTCCCTGGCGCACTTCGAACATCACGCGCTGGTTCTCTTGCAGCGACTTGAAGCCGTCGGCGCGGATTTCCGAGAAATGCGCGAACACGTCGGGCGTGCCGTCGTCCGGCTGGATGAAGCCAAAGCCCTTTGCGTCGTTGAACCACTTCACAGTACCAGTTGCCATTGTTTCCTCTTCTTGCAGCGTTGAGCGAGACGGCGTCCCGCCTGGGTTGATCAATACGGTTTTGCAGCAGTGCCGGGATCAGGCCATCGCCGCCACGCGCGACCGGGCGGGCGCGGCGGCCACGGGAATCTCGTCGAGCAGGGACGACAGTTCGTGGTCGCCATTGCCGCCGCTGAATTCGCGCAGCGTCGCGAGCAGCGTGCGCCACGGCGCGGGCCAGCGCGTTTCGCGCACACAGCGGCCGTTGGCGTCGGTGATGCGCAGCAGGGTGGTGTCTGGGTAGTAGGTGAGCGTGACGGGCATGCCGTCGAGAACGCAGGTGGCGGTACAGGCTTTCGGTGTGAACATGCTTTCTTGTAGATGAGTGATCGTCGTGCGCGCGGCATGCGCGTTTCAATCGACGGCCGCTGACTTGAGCAACGTGCGTGCCTGAGCGTTCGAAAGACGAATTCCCCGGCTGACAGTCTGGAGCGATTAGCCGCAGTATTCGCGCAGGTTGAACGGAGTATTGTCCAATTTCACGACAATTGACGTCACACGACGATTTAGACTTCAACCGGGTCAGACTGGAGTCGAAATCGTGTTGCTTGCCGTCATGTTGATCAGCCCCGTGGGCGTCGCCGCGCTTTTTGCATTCGCGCGTTTCGCAGACAGAACTTTCCGGGACAGCGCTTTCCTGGCGGAAAATCGCTTCTTGCAGGTCGGCGGGGGTTCGCGGCCACGCGAAAAGCAGCGCCACACGGGCTGATTGCCCCGAAATTCAACGTCGCACGCCGTTCGATTCACTTTTGCTATCGAACGATCGCCCTTTCGAATTGTTCCGCTATTGGCGCCGGACTATAGTGCTTTCCACGGCACGAACCGGCCATAAGTCCAACGAGACAACGAAAGGAGACACGCATGAACCGTATCGATCTGGCTGAACGCACGGTGATCATCACGGGCGGTGCGCGGGGCATCGGCCTCGCGGTTGCGGAACGGGCGCTGGACTCGGGCGCCGACGTCGCCCTCTGGGATGCGGACGGCGAACGCCTGCAACGCACCAGCGCCGACCTCACGGCGCAACACCCCGGACGCCGCGTGAGCGACGCGGTCGTCGAACTCACCGACGAGGCCTCCGTCGATGCCGCCGTCAAGAAAACACTTGCCGCGCACGGCCGGATCGACGTGCTGGTCAACAATGCGGGCATCACCGGCGGCAACGGCAGCACCTGGGAACTCGCGCCGGACGTATGGCGCCGCGTGATCGACGTCAATCTGATCGGCCCGTATCTGACCTGCCGTGCGGTCGTGCCGCACATGCTGAAAAGCGGCTATGGACGCATCGTCAACATTGCGTCGATTGCCGGCAAGGAAGGCAATCCGAACGCGTCGCACTACAGTGCGTCGAAGGCGGGGCTGATCGGGCTGACCAAGTCGCTCGGCAAGGAACTCGCCGGCAAGAACATCCTCGTCAACGCGGTCACGCCCGCGGCTGCCAAGACCGAAATCTTCGATTCGATGTCGCAGCAGCACATCGACTACATGCTCTCCAAAATCCCGATGAACCGCTTCCTGCTGCCGCACGAGGCCGCGTCGCTGATCCTGTGGCTCGCCTCCGAAGACTGCGCGTTCAGCACGGGCGCGGTGTTCGACCTGTCGGGCGGACGCGCCACCTATTGAAGCGGACGGCCGCCGCGCGTCCCTGCGCGGCGCTTCTGGAGAGAGACATGGATGACTCCGCACGCGCGGAAGGCGCCGTCACGTCGCGCGTGATGCGCCGGCTGCTGCCGTTCCTGCTACTGATGTACGTGCTGGCGTTTCTCGACCGCGCCAACATCGGCTTTGCGCAGAAGGCGTTGCAGCAGGACACCGGTCTGTCGAATGCGGCGTTTGCCTTCGGCGCGGGGGTGTTCTTCATCGGCTACGCGATCTTCGAGGTGCCGAGCAACCTGCTGCTGCATCGCGTCGGCGCCAGGCTGTGGATGTGCCGCATCATGGTCACGTGGGGTCTCGTCTCGGCGTCGATGGCCTTCGTGCACAACGCGACGACCTTCTATACGTTGCGCTTCCTGCTCGGGGTGGCGGAGGCGGGCTTCTTTCCGGGCATCGTCTATTACCTGACGCGCTGGTTTCCGCAATCGGCGCGGGCGCGCGCGCTCGGCGTGTTCTATTTCGGCGCGCCGCTCGCGTTTATCTTCGGCGCGCCGTTGTCCGGCCTGCTGCTCGACCTGCACGGCGCGGCCGGCCTGAACGGCTGGCAATGGCTGTTTCTCGTCGAAGGGCTGCTTGCGTCGATCGTCGGCGTGTGGGCTTTCTGGTATCTAGACGACGATCCCGCCCGCGCCCGCTGGCTCACGCCGGAGCAACGCGCCACGCTGGTCGCGCGACTCGCCGACGATGCCCGTTTCGCGTCCTCGCATGGCCCGCGCAGCGTGCTGGCGTCGCTCGTCGATGCCCGCGTGCTGGTGCTGTGCTGCGTCTACTTCCTGATCCAGGCGGCCGTGTACGGCGTCGTGTTCTATCTGCCGCAGCAAGTGGCGGCGCTGCTCGGCACGAAGGTGGGATTGCGCGTGGGACTGGTGACGGCGCTGCCTTGGCTTGCCGCTGTGGTCGTCACGTGGATCGTGCCGCGCTACGCCGACCGCACCGGGCGGCATCGCCTGTGCGCCGTCGCGTTGCTGCTGATGTCGGGCGTCGCGATTGCCGTGTCGGGACTGGCGGGGCATCCGGCCATTTCGCTTATCGCGCTGTGCTGCGCCGCGAGCGGCTTCATCGCCGCGCAGCCGCTGTTCTGGACTTTTCCGACGCGTTATCTGACCGGCGCGGCCGCCGCCGCCGGCATCGCGCTGATCAATTCGCTCGGCGGACTCGGCGGCTTCTTCGCGCCGATGGCCCGCACCGCCGCCGACGCCGCCCTGCACTCGACCGGCACCGGCCTCATGGTGCTCGGCGGCGCGAGCGTGCTGGCGGCGCTGATCATCGTCGTGATGGTGCGCCCGCACCGCGACCTCCCGCTAGCCGATGCGCGCGCCGGCAACGCCCGTGCATCCTGAACCTCCTGAACACCCAGCCCAACACGGAGCAGACCATGTCCATGCCTACGATTCGCCAGGTGCGCGCCTTCACGGTTCGCGGCGGCGGCGCCGACTATCACGATCAGGGCGCCGATCACTGGATCGACGATCACATTGCCACGCCGATGGCGCGCTATCCCGAATACCGCAAGAGCCGCCAGTCGTTTGGCCTGAACGTGCTCGGCTCGCTGGTGGTGGAGATCGAGGCGAGCGACGGCACCGTCGGCTTCGCGGTGACGACGGGCGGCGAGATCGGCGCGTTCATCGTCGAGAAGCATCTGGCGCGTTTTCTGGAAGGACAGCGCGTGACCGACATCGAGAAGATGTGGGATCAGATGTTCAACGCGACGCTCTATTACGGACGCAAGGGCATTGTGCTGAACGCGATTTCGGGCGTCGATCTCGCGCTGTGGGACCTGCTCGCGAAGGTGCGCAAGGAGCCGGTGTTCCAGCTGCTCGGCGGCCCGGTGCGCGACGAACTCCAGTTCTACGCCACCGGCGCGCGGCCTGATCTGGCGAAGCAGATGGGCTTCATCGGCGGCAAGATGCCCTTGCAGCATGGTCCGGCGGAGGGCGAGGAAGGGCTCGCGAAGAATATCGCCAAGCTGGCCGACATGCGCTCGAAAGTGGGCGACGACTTCTGGCTGATGTTCGACTGCTGGATGAGCCTCGATGTGAACTACGCGAAGCGGCTGGCGCACGCGGCGCGGGAATATGGTCTCAAGTGGATCGAGGAAGCGCTGCCGCCGGACGACTACTGGGGCTATGCCGAACTGCGCCGCAGCGTGCCCGGCGGCATGATGGTGTCGACCGGCGAGCACGAGGCGACTCGCTGGGGCTTCCGCATGCTGTTCGAGATGGGCTGCGCGGACCTGGTGCAGCCGGATGTGGGCTGGTGCGGCGGCATCACCGAGCTCATCAAGATTTCGGCGCTCGCGGATGCGCACAACGTGCTGGTCGTGCCGCATGGTTCGTCGGTGTATAGCTATCACTTCGTCGTCACGCGCCACAACTCGCCGTTCGCCGAGTTCCTGATGATGGCGCCCAAGGCCGACCAGGTGGTGCCGATGTTCACGCCGCTCCTGCTCGACGAACCCGTGCCGGTGAACGGCCGCATGAAGGTGCCCGAGACGCCGGGCTTCGGCGTGCGGCTCAATCCCGAGTGCAAGCTCGAAAGGCCTTATACCCACTGACGAGGACGAGGACGTCATGCTGCTTGAGAACAAGGTCGTCGTGGTGACCGGCGGATCGCGCGGCATCGGCCGGGCGATTGCGCTGGCCAGCGCCCGCGAAGGCGCGGACGTCGCCATCAACTACTGGGGCGACAACGATCGTTCCTATGGCCGCGGGTCGGCGGTGGAATCGATCGTCGGCGAGATCGAGGCGCTGGGACGCCGCGCAATTGCAGTGGAAGGCAACGTCGCCGAGCACGATACCGGCGCCGAACTGGTCCGGCGCACGGTGGAGGCGTTCGGGCGCATCGATGTGCTGTCCAGCAACGCCGGGATCTGCCCGTTTCATGCGTTCCTCGACATGCCGCCCGCCGTCTATGAAACCACGGTCGCCGTGAATCTGAACGGCGCGTTCTATGTGACGCAGGCGGTGGCGAACCAGATGAAAACGCAGGGCACGGGCGGCGCGATCGTCGCGACGAGTTCGATCAGCGCGCTCGTCGGCGGCGGCATGCAGACGCATTACACGCCGACCAAGGCGGGCGTGCATTCGCTGATGCAGTCGTGCGCGATTGCGCTCGGGCCGTATGGCATCCGCTGCAATTCGGTGATGCCGGGCACCATCGCGACGGATCTCAACGCCGAGGATCTCGCCGACCCGGACAAGCGCGCCTATATGGAGAAGCGCATTCCGCTCGGCCGCCTGGGCGAACCCGATGATGTCGCGCAATGCGTGGTGTTCCTCGGCTCGGAGCGCGCGCGCTATGTGACGGGCGCGTCCTTGCTGGTCGATGGCGGGCTGTTCGTGAACCTGCAATAACGTGCTTCAGTGCGTCAGTGCTGCGCCGACGCCGAGTACTTGCGCAGCAGCGCGATGAAATACTCGGCGGGTTCGCTCAAGGTTTCGAAACGGCGGCGGAGCAGCCCGAAGCCCGACAGGCTCTTGCCGACCTCGATCGGCAGTTCCACCAGCAACTGCGCGCGCAGATAGTCGCGCACGACGGACTCGGGCAGCATCGCGACGGCCTCGCCGTTTTGCAGCAATTGAAGCGTCGCGAAGATCGACGCGCATTCCACGATGTCCGCCGGCGAGCTGAGCCGCGCACGCGCGAGTTCGTCCTCGAAGAGCGCGCGCGCGGGACTCGTGATCGGTTGCAGGATCCATGGCCAGCCCACCAGTTGTTCGAGCGTGAGCGCGGTCTTGCCGACCAGCGGATGGCTCGCGCGCACCACGAGTCGCATGGCCTCGCGGGCGAGCGGCTCGAAGTCGAAGTCATTGTGTTGCAGCGGCGTGGTCAGCCGTCCGAGCGCGAGATCCACTTCGCGGCGATGCAGCAACTGCACGACCTGATCGCTGGTTTCGCCGAGGATGCGCACGTTCAGCAAGGGCCGCTCAGTTTTCAGTTCGGTGACGGCCATGGCCAGCACGTCGGGCGCGGCACCCATGATCGCGCCCACCGTCAACTGGCCGTGACCGCCGCGGCGCTTGGCGTCGAGGTCTTCGGCGAAGCGCGTGAGGTCCGCAAGCGAGCGGCGCGCGTAAGCCAGCGCCGCCATGCCGAGCGGCGTCGGCTGCATGCCGCGCGCATTGCGCTCGAACAGCAGGAAGCCGAACGCCTCCTCGATATCGCCCAGCATGCGGCTTGCGCTCGGCTGCGCCACGTTGATGGCTTCGGCGGCCTGATGCAGGTTGCGGGCATCGTCGAGTGCGACGAGCAGCGCGAGATGCTTGAACTTCAGCCGGTTGACCAGAGCGCTCGGCGAGATGCTGGGCGATGGGCTCGGCGACACAGTGTGGGACGCAATCTCGTTCATTCGACAGTCCGCGTGAAAGCGCGCGATGATAGGGCGCAGCGATACGGTTTTGCGATCGGCCAATCCTGCATTCGGATTGTCGTGTTATCGGTCGGCGAATTATAGTCGCAGCACAACGAGTCCCGGACACAGGGAAACACTCAATCAGAACAAGGCGGTCCGCCATGGAGACAGTGGCATTTCGCATGACCCTGAAACCAGGCATGCGCGAGGAATACACAAGGCGTCACCGCGAGATCTGGCCGGAACTGGCCGAAGCGTTGCGCGCCGCGGGCATCCGCGATTACCGCATCTTTCTCGACGAATCGACCGGACATCTCTTCGCCATCTACGCGCGCACGGCAGACCACACCGTCGATGCGCTGCCGATGCTGCCCATCATGCGCACCTGGTGGGACAGCATGGCCGAACTGATGGAGACGCACGCCGACAACGCGCCGCTGAGCGTGCCGCTGACGCCGGTCTTCCATCTACCCTGAAACCCTGGCCGCTTTCGCGAGGAGCGCAACCATGCAGGTCGTCGATCCGCATATCCATCTGTGGGATCTGTCCACGCATCATTACCCCTGGCTCGCGAATCCGCAGACCTCCTTCGTCGGCGACGCGCGCAAGCTGAAGCACGACTATCTGCTCGGCGATCTGCTGAGCGATGCCGAAGACATCCAGGTGCTGAAGATCGTGCATGTGGACGCCAATCACGATCCCGCCGATCCGGTGGAGGAAACGCGCTGGCTGCAGGGCATCGCGGATGGCGCAGGGCGCGGCATGCCGAACGGCATGATCGCGGGCGCGGATCTTTCGGCGGACGATGCGCCGGCCGTGCTCGAAGCCCATGCCGTGTTTGCCAACACGCGCGGCATCCGCCAGATCCTGAACGTGCATGACGATCCGCTGTACGACTACGTCGGCCGCCATTACATGCGCGAGCCGCAATGGCGCGAGCACTTCGGCTTGCTGCGTCGCTACGGCATGTCGTTCGACCTGCAACTGTATCCGTCGCAGATGGCGGAAGCGGCGCAACTTGCACGCGAGCATGCCGATACGCAGTTCATCGTCAATCACGCGGGCATGTTCGTCGATCGCAATGCGACGCGCGGCTATCGCGAATGGCGCGACGGCATGCGCCTGCTGGCCGCGTGTCCGAACGTCGCGGTGAAGCTGAGCGGCTTCGCGATGTTCGATCACGACTGGACCCTCGAAAGCCTGCGGCCCTACGTGCATGAATGCATCGACGTGTTCGGCTGCGAGCGCGCGATGTTCGCGTCGAACTTTCCGGTGGACCGGCTGTTCGGCAGTTATACCGGCTTGTGGAACGCGTATGCGCGGATCGTCGGCGGGGCGAGCGACAGCGAGAAGGACGCGCTGTTCGTGCGCAATGCCGAGCGCATCTACCGGATCTAGAGAGGTTTCGCGATGACCATGACACCACGTCTCGAACTGCTGCACGCAAGCAAGTCGTTCGGCCGCGTGCGGGCGCTCGGCGACGGCAGCCTGCAACTCTTTCCCGGCGAAGTGCATGCGCTGCTCGGCGAGAACGGCGCGGGCAAGTCGACGCTCGTCAAGCTGCTCGCGGGCGTCTATCAGCCCGATGCGGGCGAACTGCGCATCGAAGGCGTCGCGCGCCGCTTCGCCAATCCGGCCGAGGCGCGCGATGCCGGCATTGCAGTGATCTATCAGGAGCCGACGCTGTTCGCCGATCTCTCGATTGCAGAGAACATCTACATGGGCCGGCAGCCGCGCGACCGCCTGGGCCGGATCCGCTACGACGAGATGCATCGCGAAGTGGATGCGCTGCTCGCGTCGCTCGGCGTGAGCCTGCGGGCGCAGCGGCTGGTGCGCGGGCTGTCGATTGCGGATCAGCAGGTGGTGGAGATCGCCAAGGCGCTCTCGCTGGATGCGAACGTGCTCATCATGGACGAGCCGACCGCCGCGCTCTCGCTGCCGGAAGTGGAGCGGCTGTTTGCGATTGTGCGCGCGCTGCGCGAGCGCGACGTGGCCATTCTTTTTATCACGCATCGTCTGGACGAAGTGTTCGCGCTGACGCAGCGCATGACGATCATGCGCGACGGCATGAAGGTCTGCGACGCGCTGACGCCGGACATGAGCATCGACGCGATCGTCAGCCGCATGGTAGGCCGCGACCTCGACACCTTCTATCCGAAAGCCGATGTCACGCCCGGCGACGTGCGGCTCTCGGTGCGCAATCTGACGCGCCAGGGCGTGTTCCGGAACATCTCCTTCGATGTGCGCGCGGGCGAGATCGTCGCGCTGGCGGGACTGGTCGGCGCGGGGCGCAGCGAAGTGGCGCGGGCGATCTTCGGCGTCGATCCGGTGGATGGCGGCGAAGTGAAGATCGCGGGCAACAAGCTCGCGCTCGGCAAGCCCGCTGCGGCGGTGCGCGCGGGCCTCGCGCTGGTGCCGGAGGACCGTCGCGCGCAAGGGCTCGCGCTGGAGTTGAGCATTGCGCGCAATGCGTCGCTGACAGTGCTCGGACGCCTGATGCGGCATGGGCTGATTACGGCGCGCAGCGAGTCGTCGCTGGCGGCTGACTGGGGCAAGCGCCTGCGCCTGAAAGCAGGCGATCTCGATGCGCCGGTCGGCACGCTGTCGGGCGGCAATCAGCAGAAAGTCGTGCTCGGCAAATGGCTGGCCACGCATCCGAAGGTGCTGATCATCGATGAACCGACGCGCGGCATCGACGTCGGCGCGAAGGCCGAGGTGTACCGCACGCTGGCGGAACTGGTGAAGGAGGGCATGGCCGTGCTGATGATATCGAGCGAACTGCCGGAAGTGCTCGGCATGGCGGACCGCGTGCTCGTGATGCACGAAGGGCGCATCAGTGCGGACATCGCCCGCGCGGATGCCAGTGAGGAACGGGTGATGAGCGCCGCACTGGGTGCATCGCCGCAGAATCTGGGGCGCGCCGCATGATGACCCGACACTCTCCGACGCTGCCCGCGATGCCGCCGGCCGAAACCAAGCGCGACAGTATCGCGGTTTCCATCGCGAAGAGCCGCGAACTGACGCTCTTCATTGTGCTGCTGGTGCTGATCGGCGCGACGGCGGCAGCCAAGCCCGACTTCCTGAACCTGCAGAACCTGCGCGACGTGCTGCTGAACGTCTCGATCATCGGCCTCCTGACGGCGGGCATGACGATTGTGATGCTGATGCGGCATATCGATCTCTCGGTGGCGTCGATCGTCGGCGTCAGCGCGTATGCGGTCGGCAGCCTGTTCGTCATGTTCCCGCATCTGCCGGTGATCGTCGCGCTGCTTGCGGGCATCGGTATTGGCGGCTCGATCGGCGCGGTGAACGGCGTGCTCGTCACGTTCGGCCGCGTGCCCTCGCTGGTGGCGACGCTCTCGACGCTGTACATCGTGCGCGGCGCGGATTACGCATGGGTCCACGGCGGCCAGATCAACGCGACCAGCCTGCCGGATGCATTCGCGGCGATCGCCACCGGTTCGCTGCTCGGCGTGCCGAACCTCGTGCTGATTGCGCTCGTGGTGCTGATCGCGTTGTCGGTGTATCTGAAGCAGTATCGCGGCGGGCGCGAGCACTACGCGATCGGCTCGAATCCCGAGGCGGCGCGGCTTGCCGGCATTCGCGTGGACCGGCGCGTGATGATCGGCTTCCTGCTGTCCGGCGCGATTGCGGGCCTGGCCGGCGTGCTGTGGCTTGCGCGCTTCGGCACCGTCGATGCCAGCACCGCCAAGGGCATCGAGCTTCAGGTGGTGGCGGCGGCGGTGGTGGGCAGCGTGGCGATCACGGGCGGTGTCGGCACCATCGCGGGCGCGACGCTCGGCGCGCTGGTGCTCGGCGTCATCAACATCGCGCTGGTGGTGCTGCGCGTGTCGCCGTTCTGGCAGCAGGCCATCCAGGGTGCGC
The DNA here is from genome assembly GCF_031451265.1 of Caballeronia sp. LZ033. Lineage (NCBI taxonomy): Bacteria > Pseudomonadati > Pseudomonadota > Betaproteobacteria > Burkholderiales > Burkholderiaceae > Caballeronia > Caballeronia sp. LZ033. The sequence continues at coordinate 549,724 of NZ_JARUXQ010000004.1, forward strand.
TGATCGTCGCGGCGATCGCGCTCGATACCTTGCTCGCGCGTTCAGTGGCGCGCCGCATGATGAGGAAACGCGATCATGGCTAAACCGGACTCCGCACTCTCGACGAGCCGTCGCCGGCACCTGCAATGGGAAGCGATGCTCGCCATCGTGCTGGTGGTGTCGCTGGCGGCGGGGCGCGTGCTGTCGCCGCTGTTCCTGTCGGCGGCCAACGTGTCGAACATGCTCGCCGACTTCACCGAGATCGCGCTGATCGCGCTGCCGATGACGCTCATCATCGTCGCGGCGGAGATCGATCTTTCGGTGGCTTCGGTGCTCGGCGCCTCCAGCGCGCTGATGGGCGTGCTCTGGCACATGGGCCTGCCGATGCCGTTGGTCATCGTGCTCGTGTTGCTCTTCGGCACGCTGGCGGGGCTCCTGAACGGCCTGGTGATCGTGCGCTTCAACCTGCCTTCGCTGGCGGTGACGATCGGCACGCTCGCGCTGTTCCGCGGCCTGGCGTACGTGCTGCTCGGCGACCAGGCGATCGCGGATTTTCCGGCGGCTTATACGGCGTTCGGCATCAATACACTCGGCGACACGTTCCTGCCGATGCCCTTCATTCTCGTGATCGCCGGCGCGGTGATCTTTACCGTGCTGTTGCAGGCGACGCCGTTCGGCCGCAGCCTGTTCGCGATCGGCGCGAATCCGACGGCCGCGCAGTTCTCGGGCATCGACGTGGCGAAGACCAAGCTCAGGCTCTTCATGATGTCGGGCGCGATGGCGGCGCTCGCGGGCATCGTCTATACGCTGCGCTTCACGAGCGCACGCGGCGACAACGGCGAGGGCTTCGAGCTCTCGGTCATCGCGGCGGTGCTGTTCGGCGGCGTGAGCATTTTCGGCGGACGCGGCTCGATGGTGGGCGTGCTGCTGTCGCTCGTGATCATCGGCGTGCTGCGCAATGCGCTGACGCTCGCGGATGTATCGAGCGAGACGCTGACCATCGTGACGGGGGCATTGCTGCTTTCGTCGGTGCTGATTCCGAATCTCGTGGCACGCTGGCGGGCCGTGCGCGAGAAACGCCTGATGATCCGGGGCGTGACTGAATGACTGGCGGTGCTCGTCGATAACCAGCGCAAGGATTGGCGTCGCCGCTGTCCGCGCGCAATGACAGGAGACTTTACGACATGAAGAAGCCCATTCGATTTCCGCGCGGCCCGGCCGTGGCGGCGGCTGTTCTTGCGGTGACGGTCGCGCTGACGGCCGCCGCCGCCGAGGTCAAGAGCGGCCTGAAGATCGCCTTCCTGCCGAAGCAGATCAACAATCCGTACGAGGTCATCGCCGATGACGGCGGCATGGCGGCCATCAAGGAGATGAAGGGCGATGGCAAGGTCGTGGGGCCGTCGGATGCGGGGGCGTCGTCGCAGGTGAGTTATATCAATACGCTGATCACGCAGCGGCAGAACGCGATCGTCATCGCGGCCAACGATGCGAATGCGGTCGTGCCGTATTTGAAGAAGGCGATGTCACAGGGGATCAAGGTCGTCACGTTCGATTCGGATACCGCGCCGGACGGAAGGCAGATTTTCGTCAATCAGGCGGATTCGGAGGCGATCGGGCGCGGGCAGATCCAGTTGTTGTCCAAGCTGATTGGCGGCGAGGGCGAGTTCGCCATTTTGTCGGCGACGCCGAATGCCACGAATCAGAATACGTGGATCAAGTGGATGCAGGAGGAGTTGAAGAAGCCCGAGTACGCGAAGATGAAACTCGTGAAGATTGCGTACGGCAACGACGACGATCAGAAGTCGTTCGTCGAGACGCAGGGTCTGTTGCAGGCTTATCCGAATCTGAAGGGCATTGTGGCGCCGACGTCGGTGGGGATTGCGGCTGCCGCGCGCTATATCTCGAGTTCGCCGGCCAAGGGCAAGGTGGTCGTGACCGGACTCGGCACGCCGAATCAGATGCGTGCTTTTGTCAAGAACGGGACTGTCAAGGCGTTCCAGTTGTGGGATCCGGGTCAACTCGGGTATCTGGCGGCGTTCGCGGCGGCGAATCTGGCGTCGGGGACGATTACCGGGAAGGAAGGGGATTCGTTTGAGGCAGGGAAACTGGGCAAGCGGACGGTCGGGAAGAGCGGAGAAGTGATTCTTGGCCCGCCCACGACGTTCGATGCGGCGAATATCGATAATTTCAATTTTTGAGGGCGGTGGGAGAAAGGGGTGTTGGACCTGAGAGATGGCGGGACGCCTGCGGGCGTCCCGTTTTTTTGGGGGGATTGTCGTTGCATGTTGTGCACGCAGGCGAATCGAACCGAAAATCACACCCTATGATTTTCTTCAGCTTCGTTCCTGCCTTCAGACGCATGGAAACTAATACGTGCATGCATTCATGAATCTCGCGACCAGGACTTCGATGTCGGACGCTTGCGATAACTTGTGAGCATGTGCGCGATTCGTCGGAGTCGCGTCGTTTGACGGCGGCATGTTTCTTTCGCGCCCTCGAATTTTCTTGCTCCGCACGGCGCAATTTCTCATTTTCAATCTGAAGTCTTTGATTTTCCACGCCAAGACTGGAAGCGTTGACGAAGCCTGCCTCAGAGTCGGGACAGCGGTTGAATCTACCCGGAGTTGGTGGGCTTTCGGAGATCGAAGGGCGCTGGCTATCTGTAGGAGCAGGAGGCGGAATGCAAATTTGCCGTGTCGAATTATTCACGACCATCTTCTGTTCACGCTTCAATGGGGAGTCGTACTGAAGTAGATCGTCGCTGTGAAAGTTGTACAGGACAACGGGAAGCCAAGCGCAAAGCGCCTGCTGAGCCAGAACAAGCGATTCCTCGACATTGACATGATGCTGCGTCGGTGGGTCTCACTCCTAAGGTTTTAGTCGGCATGACACAACCCAATAAGAGAGTTGTTTTTCTATCCGACCGCTAGCGCCCATGGAGGATCGCCGCCGAGCGCTTGTAACTCCCGGCGCTGGACGCCGTTGGATTTTCTGCCGGCGGGACGGCCTGCACGCTTGTACGCGGGCAAAAATCCGGGGCGCTTCTCAATTGACAGAAAAAGTGAACGGAACCGTGAACCCGACTTCGACGGCTTGCCCATCCGCGTAGTACGGAGTACATCGTGAGCGTTTCATAGCCGAAATCGCGGCTGCGTCCAGTAACGGGCGATTGCTGCTTTCGAGCACTTCAACGCTCGCGATTTTCCCTTCTCGATCCGCTTTGACTTTTAGCTTCACGCTGCCGGACTCCCTTCTTTGCAAAGAGACTGTTGGGTAGTAGGGTTCAGCGATATCGCAACTCAGCCTGCTTTCAGAAGTTTCTTGCTGTGCGCACCCACTGCCTGCGATAGCCAAGGCAGAAGCGAAAAAGAGCCGTCTCATTAGAAATCCTCCATAAAGGAGCGAATTCTGAATCACCTTTTGTCGCGATCATCTCAATATCGTTTGCGCATCGACTTGACGCGTTGAGGCGGCCGATGCTCATGCGCGGCGCCAGAAAGTCTTCGTTATGCCGGGCATTTCTTAGCGGAAATGTCACGATCTTTCCGGCTACCCCAGGCACTCATGCTCGCTTCATTCACCAACCCAATCTTCCTGAGCTTGTCGATGAACATAGCCAAGGCAATTATCCTGATGAGGGGTGTGAGTGAAGGATTGATCGACGGCGTAGGCGTTACTTCGGCGATCGGCTTGCTGAACTATCAAGGACAGTATCGCCAGCGACGAATCGACCCCTTACCGCCGCGACTTCGACAACGCATGCCCCAACCCCAAATTGGTCGCGATCTGCCACACATAGACGCGTGAGTAGCGCACCCCATAGCGTCGCTCGATCAGCTCGCGCAACCGCGCATTGGTCCACGCGTCGCTCTCGAAACCGTGCGCGCGCGCCGGTCCTTGCAACGCCTCCGCGATCCAGTCGAGTGCCGCGCGATCCAGCGCCGACGCCCGCCCACCCACGGCCATTTTTCCGAGCGCATCAAGACCGCCTTCTTCAACGAGCGCCTTGTAGCGCCGCACCGTCTGGATCGACAGATGCAACGCATCCGCAACCGTTTCCACCGACGCCCCTTCCATCAACATGCGCCCCGCTTCCAGGCGCCGTGCGACGCTCGGCAGGGTGTCGGAATGGGGACGGGGAAGCATGGCGCGCCGTTCGATCAGGCCAACCCGATCGCGGCCAGACCACGGGCCGCGAGGCAACAGGCAATGCGCATCGCACCGCAAGCAACCTTGCGGTGTGGGTGTGCGTTCATGGTTGCCCCCTTGTCGAGTGAGGCTCGTTGCGTAACGGCGGCAGGACGGGATCGGGCGATGTGAGTTCGGTGTACGGCTGTCGTGCGCCGCCTTTCCGAGATGTACCAATAAACGTTTTCAGCGACGATGGACCAGCATCGCCGAAAATTTTTTGGCTTGATTATTCCCGATGAATTTCCTATGACGACCGCGCGAGGCAGGCACACAGGCACACAGGCATGCAGGGTCAAAGGGTCACACGGCAGAGACCTGCGAAAGGCCAACCCGGCGTTCCAGCAACAAACCGCCTCAAACCCGATAGAACTCGATGTCCTGCCCCGCATGAACCGCGCGCTTGAGCCACTCGGGCATGTCGCCGAGGCCGTCCCACGTGTCGCCGGATGCATTGCGGAAGATTGGCATGGCGCTGCCCGCCGCATGCGGCATGGAAGGCAGTTGCGGCATCGGCCGCTTCACCTTGGGCGCGCCATTAGGTCCGTTGGTCTTGGTGAAGGAGGGCGGCGGCGGATTCTCCGCAGGCACTTCGGCCAATGATTCAGCCAACGCTCTTTCCGAAATGCCGAACTCGACCATTCGGCTGCGCAAATACGCAATGATGCTGTCTCGCTTTCTTTCGTCCACGGCTTTCCTGATTCAGCTTTTTGATTATCAGAAGACGAACCGATATCCCGCGCGGACCGGCAGGCGGCTCGATGACTTGATTGGATGTGTTTCTTGAAGCGTGGCGCAGTGCGTGCCTCGCGTCAATTAGTGTATTACCGCAATATCAATTAATGCGCCCGGGCACCTTGCCATTACTGCCGGCATTTGCCCCGAATGCGAACATTCATCCACCCGGGCATCGCAATGACGGACGCGCGCCTCGATGCGCACGGTACGCCGCGTTGACCGAGCCACGATCCGCCAGAAGCAAGGTCATCACAGCCAGTGCCCGCATGACGAACGGCCGATTACCTCGCGTATGTCTATTGTATGCTGCCAATCGTCACTGTTAAATCGCTTTTAACGATTGTGTTGTTCTCCCGGTAATTCCGCGCCATGCGCCCGTATGGCGGCAATCAATTCCGCTGGCGTTATCTCATAACGCACTTCGCGATGAATGCCGGGTTTGCGCTCGTCGATTTCAATCAACAGTACAGCCTTGCCGTCCGCCGCCGGTTCGAGTCGCAGCGAACGCACTTCCTGGCCGCCGGCGTCGTCATATTCCGTCATGAGCGTGATGGCGCCCGTGACGGCGCTTCTCGGCATCGACATTCTTCCTCCCATCTTGCTGCGTCATTGTTGTTGCGCCGCGCCCCAATCCCGCGTGCACCTTTGCGGGCGCGCGTGAAGCGGGTCAGGCCGGGCGGATGAAGCGGACGCGGAGGGCGCCGAGGTGCTCGCCGCCTTCCGGTTCCTCATTATTGCCTGTCAAAAGCAGCGGCGTCCAGCACGCAACAATCGATGACAACCCGCGGCGCGCCCCTTTCAGGCCGTCTGGCCGATGGCGTCGCGCGCCTGGGCGGTGATTTCGAACGAGCGCAGGCGCTTCGCGTGATCGAAAATCTGCGCCGTCACGATCAGTTCGTCGGCCTGGGTCTGCTCGATCACCGAGCGCAGGCCCGCTTCGACATCGGCCGGACCGCCCACCACCGAGCACGCCAGCGAACGCTCGATACCCGCGCGTTCCGCGTCGCTCCACGCCACCGCTTCGACCGGCGGCGGCAATTGTCCGGGCGTACCGCGTCGGAGATTGATGAACTGCTGCTCCAGCGACGTGAAGAGGAAGCGCGCTTCCTCGGTGGTATCGGCGGCGAAGACGTTCACGCCGACCATCGCGTGCGGCTTCTTCAGCGTCGCCGACGGGCGGAATTGCGTGCGATACACCTCCAGCGCGGTCAGCAGGTAATCCGGCGCGAAGTGTGACGCGAACGCGAACGGCAGTCCGAGCGCCGCAGCCAGTTGCGCGGAGAACAGCGACGAACCGAGCAGCCAGATCGGCACATGCAGGCCGGCACCGGGCACGGCGCGCACCCGCTGGCCTTCGACGGGATCGGCGAAATAGCGCTGCAATTCGACGACGTCATCGGGAAACGACTCGGCGCTGCCGATCAGATCGCGGCGCAGCGCCCGTGCGGTCGTCTGGTCGGTGCCGGGTGCGCGGCCGAGTCCCAGGTCGATGCGCCCCGGAAACAGCGAGGCCAGCGTGCCGAACTGCTCGGCGATGACGAGCGGCGCATGATTCGGCAGCATGATGCCGCCGGATCCGACCCGGATCGTCTTCGTGCCGGCCGCGATATGGCCGATCACGACGGCCGTCGCCGCGCTGGCAATGCCGGACATGTTGTGGTGTTCCGCGAGCCAGTAGCGCACAAAACCCCAGCGCTCGGCGTGCTGGGCGAGATCGAGGGAATGGGCGAACGCATCGGCGGGCGTCGAGCCTTGCGGGACGGGGGAAAGGTCGAGTAGCGAAAAGGGGATCATTGCGGCGTTCCGTAAGCGTGGCGGCGCGGGCGCGGCTTCGCGGTGCGGGTCGGCACGATCCGCGGCGCTGTTGCGCGCCAGGCGCTGAAAGACTCGATTGTGCCGAAACTCCGCGAACCATGCCGGGACGGTCCGTTACCCTGCGCCGCGGTCTAGCCCAGGCTTAGTCGAGTTTCGGATAGCCGAGCGCCATCGCGTCGCGTTCGTAGTCGAGGATCGACGCGTAATCGGCGAGCGTGCGCCGGACGACGCCGGTGAGCCGAAGCCGCCGGGCCAGCGCCGGGTCGGCACGCGAGGCGTCGGCGAGCGCCTGGAAGACGCGTTCCCGCGCGTCCTCCGGCAGCCGGGTCGACGCAATGAACGGCAGCGCGCCCGCGCTCGCCGTCGTGCCGATCACGCGCACGCCGTCGGTCAGTTCCGGCGCATGCGTCTGGGCGAAGGCGAAGGTCACGCAGTCGATCGCCGCGACATCGGCACGGCGCTCGATCGCCAGCGCGCGCAGCGACGCGAGATGCGCGCCGGTCCACAGCACCGACGAAAAGAAGCGGCCGTCCCGCGCGAGCGGCGCGACGGCGTGTCGCAGCAGGTTCATGCCGCTGTTGGAATCGGCGGCGTTGCTGGCGGCGCGCAAGCCACGGCACGCCTCGAGCGACGTCGCGCCGACATGCGCGCCCGCCACCAGGACGCTGCGATAGCGGCCGTCGTCGCAGCCGGGAAGATCGAATGATGGTGCGCCGAGCAACCGCACCCGCGAGGCGAGCGCATGCACGAGCGGATAGCCGCAGGTCTGCGACAGCAGAAGGTCGTCGCGGAGCCAGAAGGTGGTCAGATCGGCGTCGGCATCGACGATGTCGATCGTATCGCCGCGCGCTTCCAGCCAGTCCGCGAGATTCGCGCGGACGTGATGCAGCAGTTCACGCCAGTCCGCCGCGAGCGCGGGGCTGACGTTGTACATCGGCAGTGCGGCGATCCAGCGCATCGGGGGAATCCGGAAAGTCGGCGTTGCCGCATGGTACAGCGGCGCGGGTCAGCCCGCGAGACCGCGCCGGGACGTCGCGAGACGGCCGGAAGCAACGTCCGGCCGCAGCGGCGCGGCGTCCGGATGCACGGCATCCTCGGCTTGGGCGAACGCGTGACGGACCATCCATTCGCCATACCCGCGCACGACAAAGCAGCCATTGCGGGCGCGATAAGCGTCGCGGCGGCGCGCGTAGATTTCGCCGAGCGCGAACCACGGCGCGCCGGGCAGGTCGTGATGGACGGCGTGGTAGTTATTGTTGAGAAAAAGCAGGCGCCACGCCCAGGCGGCTTCGTTGATGACCGTGCGCTCGTCCACCTGCGCCGCCGCGCGATGCTCCTGGAACGACCGAACGGACGCCAGCGCGAGCGACGCATAGCCGACGCCGAAGACGAACGCGCGCCACGGAATGCCGCAGCGGGCATCGAGCCACCACGCGAGCGCCGCCAGCGCGACACCATGAAATACCCAGCTCGCGACGATCGCCCAACGCCGCTCGACCACGGCGCGGAACGCTTCGCGCAAGGTGGCGGCAATCGAGAACCAGGGTCCGAGCAGCAGTCGTCCGGCGAAGGTATTGCGCGCGGCGAGCGCGCCGCGCAGCACGACGCCGGCGCCCGCCCATTGCTCCGCCGTCACGTAATAGCTTTCCGGGTCGAGGCCGGGCTTGGTCAGATGATCGTCGTCGTGATGGCGCAGATGGGAGTCGCGATACACCGCGTACGGAAACCACACGGCGAGCGGCGCCAGGCCGAAGAGCATGTTGACGAGCGGCCAGCGCGTCGGGTGCCCGTGCATGAGTTCATGCTGCAACGACATGTACCAGCACGACAGCAGCGCAAGCAGCCCCAGCGCGGGCACGAGTCCGAGCGCACGCGCGTTCAGCGCGACTCCGAACCAGCCGGCGTACACCGCGACGATCACCGCCCAGGTCGGCCATTCGCTGCGCCAGCGCCAGCTGGCGCGCCGGGCTTGCAGTTCGATGCGCTGGACGTCGTCGAGATAGCGGGGCATGGCGAAATTCACGCGGAGTCAGAATGGGCGAGGGGCCATCGTAACGGCGCGTCCCGCGCGCTCAAACCAAGCATTCCGTCTAAGTTTTCCTGATGCGGCGCTATAAGCTTCGGGGCGTCGCCATTATTGGCCGGGCGATCCGGCACGGTATCCTTGACGCCTTTAGCGGCCTTCGCATCGCCCATGACCGAACCCTCCGCGTCCCGCTCGCTGCAAACCTCGGCTCTCTTGCCGCGCAGCTCCGCCCGCCTCGTCGCCGGGTTGATCGCCTTCAATCTGCTCACCTGGATCTGGGCGCTGGTCGCGTTCCGGCACTATCCGCTGCTGCTCGGCACGTCCTTGCTGGCGTATTCGCTCGGGCTGCGTCACGCCGTCGACGCCGACCACATCGCCGCCATCGACAACGTCACCCGCAAACTGATGCAGGAAGGCAAGCGGCCGCTGTACGCCGGATTCTTCTTTTCGCTGGGCCATTCGACCATCGTCATCCTGGCCACCGCGCTGATTGCCGCGACCGCGCTCGCCGTGCAGGGACGCTTTGCGGACTTCCGGGAGATTGGCGGGCTCATCGGCACGTCGGTGTCGGCGCTGTTCCTCTTTCTGATCGCCGCGATGAACCTGTTCGTGCTGCGCGGCGTGTGGCGCGCGTTCCGGCGTGTGCGGCGCGGCGAGCCGGTTCGCGAACAGGACGCCGATCTGCTCGCCGCCGCCGGCGGCCCGCTCGCGCGTGTCGCGCGGCCGCTGTTCAAGCTGATCGGCAAGAGCTGGCACATGTATCCGCTCGGCTTCCTGTTCGGCCTGGGCTTCGACACGGCCACCGAGATCGGCCTGATGGGCATCGCCGCGGCGGAAGCGGCGCGCGGCCTGCCGGTCTGGTCGATTCTCGTGTTTCCGATGCTGTTCACGGCCGGCATGTCGCTCGTCGATACCGCCGACAGCCTGCTCATGACCGGCGCCTACGGCTGGGCCTTCACGAAACCGCTTCGCAAGCTCTACTACAACCTCACCGTGACCTGCGTCTCGGTGCTGATCGCCGTGCTGGTCGGCGGCATCGAGTTGATCGGACTGATCGCCGGCCGGCTGCAACTGAGCGGCGGACTGTGGGACGTGGCCGGCGCGCTGTCGGAACACTTCGGGGCGCTCGGCTACGGCATCGTCGCGCTGTTCGTGGGGTGCTGGCTGCTGTCGGCGCTGATCTGGAAATGGCGCGGCTACGACGACCTCGACCAGAGCGTCACCGGCTGAAGCCACGGGCATTCTTCCTGCTGTAAGGATGGGCCAGCCGCCCATCCAATCCCGCATCGGGCGGCGACCAGGGAGACCCCACATGAACGACCCCCAAGCCGGCGCGGACTCGCCGCACCTCGACAGCGCCGAGCAGGAGCAGGCCGCCGAACATTCCGCGCCGCATCCGCTCGTGATCCACGAGATCGTGCGCGAGGAGGGCGAAGTGGCGATGGAACGCACCTTCGTCGCGCTGATGTTCTCCGCGCTCGCCGCCGGCCTCTCGATGGGCTTTTCCTTTCTCGTTCAGGGCGTTCTCGACAGCGCACTGCCCAAGCGTCCCTGGAGCGATCTGATATCGAGCTTCGGCTATACGATCGGCTTCGTGTTCGTGATTCTCGGCCGCCAGCAGCTGTTCACCGAAAGCACGCTGACGGCTGTGCTGCCGGTGCTCACGCGCCGCGATTTCGCGACGCTGTTCAAGACGCTGCGCCTGTGGGCAATCGTGCTGTTCTTCAATCTCGTCGGCACGAGCCTCTTCGCGGCGATCCTGCAGATCCGCGGCGTATTCGCGCCGGACGTGACCGAGGCGCTCGCCGAACTCGCGATGACGCCGCTGTCCGCCGAATTCGGCGTGACTGTCGTGCGGGGCGTGTTCTCCGGCTGGCTCATCGCGCTGATGGTGTGGCTGCTGCCGAGCGCGCGTTCGGCGCGGCTGCTGACGATCCTGCTCGTGACCTATACCGTCGCGGTCAGCAAGCTGACGCACGTGATCGCCGGTTCCGTCGAAGCGGCGTATGCGGTGATGAGCGGCGCGGCGGGCATCGCGGACTATGTCTTCGTGTTTTTCGTGCCGACCCTGATCGGCAACATCATCGGCGGCGTGTCGATGGTAGCCATCGTCAATCACGCGGCGATCGCGCCGGAGATCGGCGGCGCGTCGCAGCGGAAGGCGGACCCCGACTAACCCAGGCTATTTGTTGTTGCCCGCACCAGTGCCGTACAGGCCGTTCTCGAAACCGGTATTTCCCTCGGGCTTCTGGTGCCTGCCCGAGGCGGCACGGCGACCCTGCGCCGCATCCTTCGACTGCGGCTTGTTCGATTCAATGACTGGACTGCCCGCAGACTCGGACGCGCCGTTCGCGCTCGAGTCGGACTGGCGGTTGTCCTGGCGTCCGGCGCCCGCGCCCTGGGTGATCTGCGCGACGCCGCAGGTACTGAACGCGGCGATCAGGCTCGCGAGGACGAGTCGAACGAACCGTTCGTGAGAAAGGCTGGACATGGCGGCTCCCGGCATGATCGAAATACGGTCTTTCGAGCAGGTTCGATGCCTGACGCCGCGAATCGTGAGATGCAGAACTGGCTGGGTACGCCCGGCTCGCAACGAAACCAAACGAAACGAGAGCGGGCGTCCACCGGGAGTCGCGCCTGTCGCGCGAATGGCGAAAGCGGCGGTTCAGGCCGCTTTCGCCCAAAGCCTGTTGGTCGGGCTCCTGCCGCGCGAACCCGAATGGCGCGGACCGGCATCGATCGTATCAAAGGCGACGCGCAGGGCTTCCGCGCGCTGCTTCTGCGCCGGCACCAGCGCATAGCCCTGGACGACCGCCGTCAGCCGCTCGCGCCAGTACTCGACGTTGAGCGTTCCGGATGCCTGGTTTTTCATGGTGCGAAGCTGCGCGAGCGCGCGCTCGATATGCTGAAGTTCGACATCGGCCATTGCCGAGGGCAAAAGGCTGCCCTTGGTCTCGCTTTTCTTCTTTTTCATCTGGTCTTCCTCTCGGCCGTGCAGCACCCCATCCGGCTCGCGGATCGCGTGCTGCCCCAGGCACCCCGTTCACCCGCGCATGTTTTTTAAATCTGTCGCGGGCGGCCTTTGCTCTTTTCTTCGGATGACCGATCGATGCCAGTTAACAACTGACTCGATCGTTAGCAAAAATGTACGCAATGACTGGCGGGTGGCTCCGTCTGTCATCGCACACTCGGGCGGCCGGAAGGTGCGGCATGAAACGTTGCCGCATGAGACGTGAAAAACCTTATTCGCTGCTTTCGGGCGGTTCCGCAGCCTTATTGCCGCTGCGGCGGATCTGCTCTTCCATCGCGAGATCGAGCTTGCTGACCTTGCGCGGCCTGGCCGGATCGCGGGCGTTGACGAACGCGACGAAGGCGTCCATGGGCATCGTGTCCGAGAGCCGGGCGGAGCCGGCGGCTGAGCGTTCCACGAGATAGAAGAGGCCGCCGGGCATCGACACCGCCGCGTAGTTCGGATTGCCGCTGCGCGTCTTGAGCCGTTCGACGGCGTTGATGGCTTGGGTGGAGCGCATGATCGCCGGGTTATTTCTCGGTGCTGTCGGTGCTGGGGGTGTCGGACGGCGCGCACTTCTTGCCCGCGCCCTCGATCCACAGATTCGACGCGTGGCGCTTGCCCGGATAGAAGCGGTAGGTGGTTTCGCCGTTGTCGTAGCGCACCTTGATGACGTTCGAATCGCCGAATTCGAGCATCACGCCTTGCGGGATGGACGTCTGCTGGTACTTGGCGTCGTGCTTCTTCGCTTCCGCGTCGATGCACTGGACGATACCGTTCACCTTGTCGTTGGTCGACGATTTCTCGACCTCGGGTTGTCCGGCATCTTCGTTGTGAAATTGCGCACAGGCGGCGATCAGCAAAGGCAGCGCGAGCGCCGCGGCAAGTTTTTTCATGGTCTTTTCCGTCTGGATCTCCCGGGGATCGCTCCCGGTCGAGGTGTCGGGCTGAACCCGGCATTAGAGCACACGCCCTTTACAGTTCGGACAGGTTCGCGAGCAGGCATCCCGGACGATGCAGCAAGGGCCGCGCCCGATTCGGGACGGATCACGCGTCGGGCGGCACGCCGAGCAGCGGCAGCGTCCCGCCGACGATCCCCGAAAATACCGGCCCGGCCACCGTGCCGCCGTAGTAACTGCTGCCGCCGGGTTCGTCGATCATCACGGCGACGATCAGGCGCGGATCGCTCATCGGCGCAATGCCGACGAAGGACGCGCGATACTTGTTCGCTGCATAGGCGCGCCCGATCTGCTTGCGCGCCGTGCCCGTCTTGCCGCCGACGCGATAGCCGTCGACCGCCGCCGCGCGCCCCGTGCCGTGTTCGCCGATGGCGCGCTCCAGCATGTCGCGCACCGCCCGCGCGGTGGCGGGTTGCGTGACCGGCAGCGCGTCGCGGCGCTTGTCGCCGGCGATCAGCGTGGCGGCGTGAAAGCGGCCGTCGCCGGCATAGGCCGTGTAGATCTGCGCAATCTGCACCAGCGACAGCGACAGGCCATAGCCATAGGCCATGGTGGCCTGCTCGATGGGCTTCCAGCGCTCGGGCGACCGCAGCCGGCCGGTGGCCGCGCCGGGAAAGGTCAGCTCGGGCGCGCGGCCGATGCCGTATTCACGATACTTGTCCCAGATCGTTTTCGCGGGCAGCTGCAGCGCGAGCTTCGTCAGCGCGACGTTGCTGGACATCTGCACCGCCTCCGCCACGGTGATGACGCCGTGATTCGACGTGTCGTGAATGACGTTCGGCCCGATCTTGATCGTGCCCGGGCCGGTGTCGATGCGCGTGTCGGGCCGCACCTTGCCGAGATCGATGGACAGCGCGGCCACCAGCGGCTTGATGGTCGAGCCGGGCTCGAAGGTGTCGGTGAGCGCGCGGTTGCGCAACTGTTCGCCGGTGAGGCGCGTGCGGTCGTTCGGATCGAAGCTCGGGTAGTTGGCGAGCGCCAGCACTTCGCCGTTCTTCGCGTCCAGCACGACGACGCTGCCCGCCCGCGCCTTGTGCTTCAGGATGGCCGCCTTCAGTTGCGTATGCGCGAGCTGCTGGATGCGCCGGTCGATGGTCAGCTGAATGGTTTCGCCGTTCTGCGGCAGGTCGATCTCGCCGATCTGCGAGATCACCCGGCCAAGCCGGTCGCGGATCACTTCGCGCTGACCCGCTTCGCCGGTGAGGCGGGCGTCGGCGGCCAGTTCGACGCCTTCCTGGCCATGGTCCTCGTTGTTCGTGAAGCCGACCACGTGCGCCGCCGATTCCCCTTCGGGATAGAAGCGCTTGGTGTCCGGCACGAGCGTGATGCCCGCGCGTCCGATGGTCGCGATGCGCTCGGCGGCTTCCGCTTCCACCTGGCGCTTGAGCAGGACGAAGGCGCGGTTGCCGTCGATGCGCCGCTGCAATTCCTGCGGCGGCATGTCGAGCAGGCGCGCGATCTCGTTGCCGTGATCGCCGTCGAACAATTTGGGCGAGGCCCAGACTTCGTAAGTGGCGAGACTGACGGCGAGCATCGAACCGTTCCGGTCGACGATGCGCCCGCGCGTCGCCGACAGCGACAACGTCCGCTGATAGCGCTTCTGCCCTTCGCCGATATAGAACTTGTGGTCGATCACCTGCACCCACAGCGCGCGCGCGCCGAGCGCGAGAAACGCCGCCGTCACGCCGACGACGACCAGCCGTGAACGCCAGGCGGGCAAGGTGGTGGTCAGGACCGAACTGCGGTGATGCGTCTGGAAATCGCTGCCGCCGCGCGTCTTCTTCTTGAACATCGTTGTCTCACAAGTAAGCTAGGGAGTGCCGGCGGCGGGTTCCCCAATGATTCAGAACAGGCTTCAGGGCAGGCAGGACAAGGCGGCATCGAGCGCGGCGGCGTCGTCGCCATCCGGCAGACGAATGCCGATCTCACTCGCGAGGATCTGCCGCAGCTCGGCCACGCTCGCGGCCACGCGGGCTTCGCTCGGCGCGCCGTCGTCGTGCGTGTGATGGATGTGCAGGCGCCCGTTGAACAGGCCGTAGCGCACGCCGGGCGCGAGGCGCGCGGCCAGCAGGTTGTGCACGAAGACCGATTGCGGGTAAGTGGACACGAAATGGTTGGCCATGTCGTAGTCCGCGTCATACTGCGGATCGAGATCGAAGTGATAGACGCTCGCCCAGTTGCCGTCCACCAGCGCCTTCAGGATGAACGCGGGCGGCTGGCCACTCGCGCCGTCTGCGTTCTCCACCCGGAACGCGCCGTGCGGCGTGATCTGTTCGAGACCGGTTTCGAAGACGAGCGGCGCTGAAAGCACCATGCCGCCGAAACCGACATCGGCGAGATAGGTGCCTTCGTCGAGATCGACCAGCAGCAGCATGTGCGTGCGCGCAGGCAGGTTTGAGACGTCATGATTCCCCTCGCGCCCCCACAGCACGCGACCCGCGAAGCTGCGCACGCGAAAGCCCAGCGCGCGTAGAACGCTGCGCAGAAGCAGGTTGTGTTCGTAGCAGTAGCCGCCGCGTTCCTGCGTGACGAGCTTGCGCTGGATCGTGGCGAGATCCAGCCGGACCGGGCGGCCGAGCAGGACGTCGAGATTTTCGAAGGGGATGGCTTGAGGATGCAGCAGGTGCAGCGCGCGCAAGGTGTCGAGCGTCGCCGCCGGGCGCGCGGCGGCGGAAAAGCCGATGCGCATGAAGTAGGCGGCGAGGTCGGGTGAAGTGTCGTGTGCGTTCATGTGGAGTCCGGGCAAGGGTCGGCTTCGATGTCTGTCGCCATGTCCGCGAGCGCTGTCGCAAGCGTGCATATCTTACTTCACGAAAGCATCGAAATTACAAAAAGCATACGCTGCTGTGCGGCCGTGCTTTCAACTGAGGTTCAGTTGAACTGTGACGCAACGCCGATGGTCTTTCCAAGGTTCAATACGCAACCGTGCAATTGATAAGGGGCGCCACACCATGTCGAAAGATGCAAACGAAGGGACTCAGCCGAATCAATCGAACCAACCGGAAAACGGCAAGCCGGCCAGCGAGACCTGTGCGGGCAAGCATCCCGCGCCGCCGTGCACGCTCGTCATCTTCGGCGCCGGAGGCGATCTCACCAAGCGCCTGCTGATGCCTTCGCTGTACAACCTCGCCTCGGACAAGCTGCTCGACGACGCGCTCGAGATCATCGGCGTGAATCGCGGCGAACGCGAAACCTCCGACTGGCGCGACGAGCTCACGCAATCGCTGCGCAAGTTCGCCTCCGACAAGGCCGCGACCTTCCACACGTCGAAGCTCGACGAGGAAGCCTGGAGCTGGGTCGAGCAGCGGCTCGAATACTTTCCCGGCGAGTTCACCGACGAGGACACCTTCAAGCGCCTCAAGGAACGTCTCGCGAAGGCCAAGTCGGGCAGCGTGATCTTCTACTTCGCGGTGGGCGCGCGGTTCTTCGAGCCGATCGTCGAGCATCTCGGCGCGGCCGGCTTGCTGGAGGAGAAGGACGGAAACTTCAGGCGCATCGTGATCGAGAAGCCGTTCGGCACGGACCTGGCAACGGCGCGCGAGCTGAACGCCTGCATTCTCAAGTACGCGCAGGAAACGCAGGTGTACCGGATCGATCACTTCCTCGGCAAGGACACGGTGCAGAGCATCCTGGCCGTGCGCTTCGCCAATGCGATGTTCGAGCCGGTGTGGCGGCGCGAATACATCGACAACGTTCAGATCACGGCGGCCGAGACGATCGGCGTGGAAGGGCGCGGCGCGTTCTACGAGCAGACCGGCGCATTCCGCGACATGCTGCCGAACCATCTGTTCCAGCTGCTTGGCATGGTAGCGATGGAGCCGCCCAATTCGTTCGATGCCGAATCCGTGCGCGACAAGAAAGCCGAAGTGTTCGACGCGATCCGTCCTCTGACGGCGCAGGACGTCGTGCTCGGTCAATACGAAGCGGGTCCGGCGGGGCCGGGGTATCGCGAGGAAGAGGGCGTGGCGCCCGACAGCCGCACCGAAACCTACGCGGCGGCGCGCGTGTACGTGGAGAACTGGCGCTGGGCCGGCGTGCCGTTCTATCTGCGCACCGGCAAGCGGCTGACCGAGCGCCGCACGGAGATTTCGATCACGCTCAAGGCGGTGCCGTTCCTGCTGTTCCGCGATACGCCCGTCGATGCGCTCACGCCGAATGTCTTCACGCTGCGCATCGATCCCGCGCACGGCACCACCTTCGACTTCAACGTGAAGGTGCCGGGTCCGCTGATGCAGATCGGCAAGGCGCGTTCGGCGTTCAATTACGCGGATTACTTCGCGGAGCGCGCGAACGTCGGCTACGAGACATTGCTGTACGACTGCATGCTCGGCGACGAGACGCTGTTCCAGCGCGCCGACAGCATCGAGACGGCATGGGCCGCCGTCGATCACGTGCTGCATCCGGACAGCCCGTTGCCCGTGCACGGGTATGCGGCGGGCAGCACGGGACCGGCGCAGGCAGACCAGCTGCTGGCCGATGATGGCCGCGCGTGGCGCGCGCTGACCGATCCGGTCAAAAAGAACTGAACACCACTCGAACTTCACTGCAAGGACAACACACGTGAGCACAGAATCCAGAACCAGACAGAAAACCCACGTGACGGCGGACAAACTCGCGATCAAGGCGGAACGCATTCTCGCGATCGACATCGGCGGCACGGGGTTGAAGGCGGCGATCATTTCCGAGGATGGCCAGATTAAGAGCGACCGCCTGCGTGTCGCGACGCCGCAGCCGGCCAAGCCCGACGTGGTCGTCGAGACGCTGATGCAGCTGATCGCGCCGATCGTCGCCACGCCGCCGACGCATATCTCGATCGGCTTTCCGGGCGTGGTGCGCGACAACATCGTGCTGACCGCGCCGAATCTCGGCACGCCGGCCTGGCGCGGCGTGCCGCTCGCCCAGTTGCTGTCGGAGCGGCTCGGCGACGTCCCCGCGCGCATGATCAACGACGCCGAGATGCAGGGGCTCGCGGCCATTGAAGGACGCGGCATCGAGATGGTGCTGACGCTCGGCACCGGCGCGGGCACCGCGCTGTTCCGCGACGGCGAACTGATGCCGCATCTGGAGCTCGCCCATCATCCGATTGCGAAGGACAAGACCTACGACGAGTACATCGGCAACGCGGCGCGCGAGAAGGCCGGTAAGAAGCGCTGGAGCCGGCGCGTGGAGAAGACGATCGAGATCCTCGCGTCGCTCGTGAACTACGACAAGCTGTGGATCGGCGGCGGCAATGCCGCGCACATCAAGTTCAAGCTGCCGGACAACGTCGCGACGGTGTCGAATGCGGCGGGCATCGAGGGCGGCGCGCGGCTGTGGCATCCGCGCTCGGTGCGCGAGACGCGGCAATTGCCGCATTTCAACCAGCGTGAAGGGGCGCACTGATGGCAGGCGACAGCAAGTACGGACTGACGAGCACGGGCGGAGCGGACGCGTTCGAGGCACTGGCGAACATCGAACTTGTCGTCACCGATTGCGACGGCACGCTGCTCTACACCGACAAGGCGCTCGGCCAGCCCGCGATCGACGCCGTGCGCCGCCTGCAAGCCGCGGGCGTGCGCTTCACGGCGGCGAGCAGCCGGCCGGGCAAAGGCATGCGCCATATCGTCGAGGCGCTGGGCATCGATATGCCTTATGCGTCGTACAACGGCGGCAGTCTGGTCGAGCCGGGCACGTGGAAGGTGCTGTCGTCGCACAAGCTGCCGCGCGACGTCGTACAGACCTCGCTCGAAACGCTCGCGACGGCGGGTGTCGATGCGTGGGTGTTCATCGACGATGCGTGGTACCTGACCAATCCCGACGCGACCTATGTGCCGCTCGAAACCCGCACGGTGGGTTACGAAGGCGTGCGGGTTGCGCGTTTCGAGGACCTGGATCTCGCTGCGGTCGATAAGATCGTCGGGTCGACGGCCGATACCGCGCTGCTGTCGCGCGTCGAGACTGGCTTGCAGCAGCAATTGCACGAACGCGGCCACGCAGCCCGCTCGCAGACCTACTATCTCGACGTCACCAGCATCGACGCCAACAAGGGCACTGCGGTGCGCGAGCTGGCGCGGCTGGCCAACGTGCCGCTCGAACGGGTGGCCGTGCTCGGCGACATGGGCAACGACGTGCCGATGTTCGAGATCGCGGGCGTGTCGATCGTGATGGGACAGGCGTCGGACGCCGTGCGGCGTCAGGCGAGCCTTGTCTCGAAAAGCAATGACGAAGATGGCTTTGCGACGGGCGTCGAGGCGATCGTGGCGGCGCGCGCGGGCGGCTGAGCCACGTAGCCACGAAGGGCGTTGACATCGACGCGAGGCGCTGCCGCTGCGAATGTGGCTGGGCGCGAGGCAGGCGGCTGCGTCGAAGGTCAGGAAATCCGCGGTAGGGCGTCTCAGGCGTTCGCCGCGGATCAGGCGGACGCTCGGTGTGGTTGAAGCAGTGGCAGGAAGCCGGTGCGCTTAACGACGGCGCATCGGTGCGCGCGGGGCACCGCCGCCGGCACGCTCGTCCTTGTGACGGAAATTGATGCGGCCTTTGGTCAGGTCGTAGACCGACAGTTCCAGCGTCACGCGGTCGCCGGCGAGAATCCGGATGTGGTTCTTGCGCATGCGGCCCGAGGCGTACGCGCCGACCACGACGCCGTTGTCCAGCGTCACGCGATAGCGGCTGTCGGGAAGGACTTCGTCAACGATACCGTCGAGTTCGATGAGTTCTTCTTTCGCCATATGAGGCTCCTGTGTAATGAATGATGGGTGCTGCCGCGCGTCCTGCGCCCGTGTTCGACCTGCTTCCGGCGCTGCGCTCGTCGCCGATGAGCAGCCGTGCGGCATTTCACTGGACGGCGTCGCAGCGGACTCGAAGGGCAATGCGATACGTGGCGCAACGGAAGCGCACCGCGTCTCTCTTCAGGCTCGTTGTGAGCTTGACGGCATAGGCCGGATGGACGTGCGGGCCGCGCAGGCGGCGCGCCGCGGCCGGCATGACCGGGACGGCGACGTCGGCGGACTGCGGTGCCGACGTGCGGTTAAAAAGCGGGTTATAGCGAAACGCGACGTATCGCGCGATGAAGCTTGCAAAAAACTTTCAAATCTGTCTTCAGGCCGCGGCGCGTATATCGAACGCCTGACTGATATGCGGCCAAAGGGTCAAACTTGCAAGCCCTGGCGTTATTTTCGCCTAAAACGCTTGATTAGACAATGAAATTCGCCGGAAGGTTTCTGCAAGGGCGCTTTTTGCTACAACCACCCGGCCTTCTTGAAACGCCAGTACAGCACGACATCCACCACCAGCATGACAGCAATGCAGGCCGGATAGCCATATACCCAGTCAAGTTCGGGGATCGACTTGAAGTTCATGCCGTAGATGCCGGCGATCATCGTCGGCACGGCGAACAGCGCGGCGAAGGAACCCAGGCGTTTGGTCACCTCGCTTTCGGCCAGCGCGATCAGGCCCAGATTCACCTGGATCGCCGTGACGATCATTTCGCGCCTTCCCTCGATGGTCTTCACGATGCGCAGCAAGTGGTCGTACACGTCGCGGAAGTATTCCTGCATGCCCGAACACACGCCGGGCGACCTGCCGCCATACAGCTTGCTGACGGCTTCGAGCAAGGGCGCCGTGTGATGCTGGAGAATCGTCATGCGGCGCTTGAGCGAGTACAGGTCCTCGATGATCTCGCGCGACTCCACCGAACCCTTTTGCTCGAAGATGCGTTCTTCGACTTCGTCGAGTTCGGCGCCGAGCGTTTCCAGTACGGGGAAGTAACGGTCCACGACGGCATCGAGCAGCGCATACATCACGAAGGCGGGACCGTGCTTGAGCAGATGCGGTTCGCGCTCGCAGCGCTTGCGCACTTCCTGGAAGCCCTGCGTGGTCCGGTTGCGCACCGAGAGCACATAGTTCTTGCCGACGAACACGTTCATCTCGCCGACCAGCACGTCGCCTTCTTCGTCGAATTCGACTGTGTGAAAGACCGCGAACAGCGAGTCGCCGTACTCCTCGATCTTCGGCCGCTGATGACCGTTCTGCGCGTCCTCGACCGCCAGTTCATGCAGCCCGAACTGCTGCGTCAAGTGGGCGAGTTCGCCGGGACCGGGCTCCTTCAATGCAACCCAAATGAAAGAGTCGGGACGATCGCGATAGGCATTGATGTCGTCGATGGGCACATCGGCGAGCTTTCGGCCGTTCTCATAAACCGCGCAGTTGACCAGCATGGGGCGCCCTTTTTTATATCGATTTCTTGTTATCGATGTGACGCTATCGATGTGACCCGGCCACGCGTCGATGGGCGCTCGGGGGGCGCGAGCGCGTGGCCTCCATCCGTTGAATCTTAGCCCAAACGGCTGATTCCAACCGGCGACGCCGAGCGCATTCCGGCCAGGAAGCGGGAGCAATCAGGATGCCTTGACATCCACCCACGCCATCGTGGCTTCGTCGCCCATGAGGAATGCGCGGTTCGCTTCGGCCGCCGCGCGCAGATGGTTCCACACCGTCGTGATGCGCTTCAGCTTGCGCAGATCCTCGCGGCAGGAGAGATAGAACGCGCGCGTCACGATGATCTCGTCGGGCAGCACCGGCACGAAGCGCGCGTCCGACGACGCCATGAAGCACGGCAGGATGGCCAGCGCCCGGCCCTGCAGCGCCGCGAAGTATTGCGCGATCACGCTCGTGCTGCGCCAGCGCGAGATCGCGCCCGGCACCGCGCGTTCGAGATACAGCAGTTCATAGCTGAAGGCGAGGTCATCGATATAGCTGGCGAAGCGATGCTGGCGCAGGTCGTCGGTGGTGCGGATCGGCGCGTGAGCCGCGAGATAGTCGGCGGTGGCGTAGAGCCTTAGACGGTACTCGCAGAGCTTCGTATAGACATACTGGCCCTGTTCGGGACGTTCGAGCGTCACCGCGATATCGGCCTCGCGTTTCGACAGGCTCACGAAATGCGGCACCGGCAACAAATCGATGGTGATGTTCGGGTGCGCGTCCTGAAAGCGCGCGAGTTGCGGGGCGAGAAAGAAGCAGCCGAAGCCTTCGGTCGAGCCGACCCGCACGTGGCCCGAGAGCGCATGCCCCGTGTTCGCGATCTGCTCGGTGGCCGACTGCACCGTGGTCTCGATGGAATCGACATAGGCCAGGAGGCGTTGTCCTTCCGCGGTCAGGATGAAGCCGCTGCTGCGCGACTTGTCGAACAGCAGGGTGCCGAGCGCGTCTTCCAGCGCCCGCACGCGCCGCGCGACGGTCGTGTAGTCCACGCCGAGCCGCTTCGCCGCGCCGCTGGCACGCTGCGTCCGGGCGACTTCGAGGAAGTAGCGCAGGTCGTCCCAGTTGAGCCGGGCGAGGTCGGGCGGGGCGGATGGCATCGGATTTTTTTGCATATCGATCGGGTGTTTTTATCGCGCCATGATGGACTTTTGCATAACTATACTCAGGAAGCGAGCCTGCATCATTGCGGGCTGCATACCAACAAGACGGAGACACGATGCTTTTTCTTCCAGCGCCCGCGCGGCGCGTCTCTTCGCCTGTCCTCGCTGTTCCCTTCCACCTTTCCTGCCCGTCGGCAATTTCCCACGCAAGGAGTGACTCGTGAATATCGCTGCTGAACATCCGGCGCAGAATGCGTCTGTCCGCACGGCCAAGCTGCTGATCGACGGCCAGTTCGTCGAATCGAAGAGCGCGGAATGGCGCGACATCGTCAATCCGGCCACGCAGGACGTGGTCGGCCGCGTGCCGTTCGCGACGATGGACGAAGTGGATGCCGCCGTCGCTGCGGCGCACAAGGCGTTTCAGACCTGGCGCACGACGCCGCTCGGCGCCCGCATGCGGCTGATGCTGCGCTTCCAGGACCTGGTGCGGCAGAACCAGAAACGCATTGCGCAGACGCTCACCGCGGAGCAGGGCAAGACGCTCGCCGACGCCGAGGGCGACATCTTCCGCGGCCTGGAAGTCGTCGAGCATGCGTGCTCGATCAGCACCTTGCAGCAGGGCGAATTCGCCGAGAACGTCGCGGGCGGCGTGGATACGTACACGCTGCGCCAGCCTATCGGCGTCTGTGCCGGCATCACGCCGTTCAACTTCCCGGCGATGATCCCGCTATGGATGTTCCCGATGGCCATCGTGTGCGGCAACACCTTCGTGCTGAAGCCCTCCGAGCAGGATCCGCTCTCGACCATGGAACTGGTCGAACTGGCGCTCGAAGCCGGCGTGCCGCCCGGTGTGCTGAACGTCGTGCATGGCGGCAAGGAAGTGGTCGATGCGATCTGCACGCATCCCGAGATCGAGGCGATTTCCTTCGTCGGCTCGACGGCTGTCGGCACGCATGTCTACAACCTCGCGAGCCAGCACGGCAAGCGCGTGCAGTCGATGATGGGCGCGAAGAACCACGCCGTCGTCCTGCCCGACGCCAACAAGGAGCAGACTCTCAACGCGCTCGTCGGCGCGGGCTTCGGCGCGGCGGGACAGCGCTGCATGGCGACGTCGGTGGCGGTGTTCGTCGGGGCGTCGAAGGAGTGGGTGCCGGAACTGGTCGAGAAGGCGAAGACGCTCAAGGTCAACGGCGGCGCGGAGCCGGGCACGGATGTCGGCCCGGTGGTCTCGAAGGCGGCGAAGGAACGCATTCTCGGGCTGATCGGCCAGGGGGTGGAAGAGGGCGCGACGCTCGCGCTCGACGGCCGGAACATCGGCGTGAAGGGTTATGAGCAGGGCAACTTCATTGGGCCGACCATCTTCACGGGCGTCGATACCGAGATGACGATCTATACGAAGGAGATCTTCGGTCCGGTGCTGTGCGTGCTCGAAGCCGAGACGCTGGACGATGCCATCGCGCTCGTCAACCGCAATCCGATGGGCAATGGCGTCGGCCTGTTCACGCAGAGCGGCGCGGCGGCGCGCAAGTTCCAGAGCGAGATCGACATCGGTCAGGTGGGCATCAACATTCCGATTCCGGTGCCGGTGCCGTCGTTCAGTTTCACGGGTTCGCGCGGCTCCAAGCTCGGCGATCTGGGGCCGTACGGCAAGCAGGTCGTGCAGTTCTACACGCAGACGAAAACGGTCACGGCACGCTGGTTCGACGACGCCACCGTGAACGACGGCGTGAACACCACCATCGCACTGAAATAACAACGAGGAGGCAGCGATGAAGATTGGTTTCATTGGTCTCGGACACATGGGCGGCCCGATGGTCGCGAACCTGCTGAAGGCAGGGCATGCGCTCACGGCGTTCGATCTCGTGCCGGCCGCGCTGGACGCCGCGCGCTCGGCGGGCGCGACGCTCGCGGACTCGCCGCGTGCGGCGGCGGAAGGTGCGGAAGTCGTTATCACGATGCTGCCCGCGGCGCAGCATGTAAAAGCCGTCTATCTGAACGACGACGGCGTGCTCGCGGGCGTCGCGAAGGGCGTGCCGCTGGTGGACAGCAGCACGATCGACCCGGCTACGGCGAAGCTGATCGGCGAGGCGTCGGCCCAGCACGGCAATCCGTTTGCGGATGCGCCGGTGTCGGGCGGCGTCGTCGGGGCGCAGGCGGGCACGCTGACCTTCATGGTCGGCGCGGACGAAGCGTTGTTCGACACGCTGCGTCCGGTGCTGAGCGGCATGGGCAAGAACATGGTGCGCTGCGGCGAAACCGGCACGGGTCAGATTGCGAAGATCTGCAACAACCTGCTGCTGGCCATCTCGATGATCGGCGTGGCTGAAGCGATGAAGCTGGGGGAAACGCTAGGTATCGATCCGTCGAAATTGGCGAGCATCGTGAATACCTCGACGGGACGCTGC
The DNA here is from genome assembly GCF_031451265.1 of Caballeronia sp. LZ033. NCBI lineage: Bacteria > Pseudomonadati > Pseudomonadota > Betaproteobacteria > Burkholderiales > Burkholderiaceae > Caballeronia > Caballeronia sp. LZ033. Next base: position 574,182 of record NZ_JARUXQ010000004.1, read on the forward strand.
TGGAGTTCGGATACGTGTAATCCCTATCCGGGGATCGTCGAGACGGCACCGGCTTCACGCGGCTATGCGGGCGGCTTCGGCGCCGATCTGATGCTGAAGGATCTGGGCCTTGCCGTCGATGCGGCGCGCGGCGCAAAACAGCCTGTTTTCATGGGTGCGCTGGCGCAGCAGCTTTATCAGTCGATGAGCCAGCAAGGCCTTGGCGGACTCGATTTCTCGGGCATCATCAAGTTGTACGGGAAGAACTGATAGCGGCCAACAGTATCAAACGAAGGAGGGTGGCGGCACGACCGTGCGTGCCGATCCTGCCCTCTGTTTATAACTAGTTTGTTCAGTTGCACTGCACAACGCGTCGCGCAGTCCGTTACTGGGAAAGACCATCGGGAATACGATGATTCGCTTTCCAGAAAATTGTCCTATTCTGAAAGCACGACGCCCGTCTGCCGTTCGGTACGAACGCTCCGGTAGCGCCACGGTGCTGGTAGAACGCCCGTCGTTTTCGGGCAATCAGATGAGGAGTACGCGATGCAAGTTACACGTCACTTGAACATGGAATTGCGGCACGCCACGGTGCCGACTTATGTCGCCAGCTATTTCTTTCCGTTGCTGCTTTTGGCATACGAAGTATGGCGAGTGGGATCCTGGGTTGCAGTGAACGGCTTCAACTTCATGAACTTCAACGCGATGGGTTATGAATTCGCGCTGATGGTCGCCGTGTTCTGCATGCAAGTCATCGTGGAAATCGCGTTCCTCGCAGGCGCTGTGCTGACCCGACACAAGGATGTCGGTCATCGACTGGCCAATCTCTCGCTGGGTCTGTTCTGTTCGATGGTCGTCCTCGGATTCGATCTTGCACTGCAATATGGTTTGAGCGGCAATTAAGTCTCAAGCCGTATTTCGAAGGCCAAAACGAAACGCCGGTTGCGCATGCGCAACCGGCGTTTTTTTTGTGCACTGCTGCAAGCATCAACAGCCCGCAGCACTCGCTAATGCCGGCGGCGTCTCAGAGCGTTGTTCATAGCATTTCGTGTCCGCATCCTTGAGCGCGCTGCGCAAGCCTTCTTCGACGACCGGATGATAGAAAGGCAGCTTGAGCATTTCATCGAGCGTCAGGTCGAGTTGCAGCGCCCACGCAAGCAGATGCCCGAGATGTTCCATCGCCGGACCGCAGCCTTGCGCGCCGCGCAGCTTGCCGGTCTTCGCATCGGCGTAGACGTGCAGCAGACCGCGGTTCTGCCGCATCACGCGACTGCGGCCCTGATCCTCGAACGACGCTTCCCCCGTTACCGTCATCTGTTTCTCGAGATCGTCATAGGATGCGCCGACGATCACCACCTGCGGCTCACAGAAGACCAGCGAGAACGGCACCTTGCGCTTGATCGCCTGCACGTCGGGGAAGCGCGCGGCGTTGTCGCCTGCGAGCTTGCCTTCGTCGGCGGCGTCGTGAAGCCAGGGGCGTGTGCCGTCGCAATCGCCTGCAATGAAGATCGTGCTGTCGCCGCATTGCATCGTGGTTTCGTCGAATAGCGGCACGCCCTTGTCGTTCAATGCGATGCCCGTCTTGTCCAGTGCCAGCGCTTTCAGGTTCGGGGCGCGGCCCGTGGCCGCCAGCACGAAATCGAAGCGTTCGGTCCGCGGCTCGCCTCCCGGTGAGGTGAAGCGCAAGGTCGGTTGGTCGTCTTCCAACGACATCGCATCGAACTTCGCGTCCGGATCGAAGTAGAACTCGTCGGCGAGCGCTTCTCTCAGCGCGTCGCGTACCGGCGCATCCGTGAGCGCAGCCACGCTGCCGCCCTTGCCGAACACAAAGACGTCGACATCGAGACGGGCCAGTGCCTGGCCCAGTTCCAGCGCGATCGGTCCCGCGCCGAACACCGCGATCTTCGCGGGCAGCGCGTGCAGTTCGAACAGGTCGTCGCTGGTGATGAGCTTGTCGCCGAAGACCTTGAGTTCGTCCGGCACGCTCGGCGCCGCGCCCGTCGCGATGACCACGCGCGCCGCCTCGATACGCGTGTCGTCGCCGACCATCAACCGCGTCGGCGATTCGAAGCGCGCCTGGCCGCGCACGATGCAGTCGTCGGGAAACGACTCCACTTCGTCCAGCACGCTTTTGACGAAATGATCGCGCTCGCGCCGCACATAATCGAGCGCGTGTTCGCGATTTACTTCCAGCGCATGCGTGCCCTCGATGCCGCGCGCCGCCAGCGACCGCGCTTCGTGCAAACCGTTCGCCGCCGCGAGCAGCAGCTTGGACGGCATGCAGCCGACCCTCGCGCAAGTCGTGCCGAACTCGCCGCTCTCGATCAACACCGCGCTCGCGCCCGCGAGCCGCGCCGCGCGAAACGCCGCCATGCCGGCCGTCCCCGCGCCGATCACCGCCACATCCACCTTCATGTCCTTCATAAGCTTCCCCGTGTTGCTGCCATCGTTCAGCCGTTGTCGGCAAAGCCCGGATAGAGCGTCATGCCGCCATCGACGAACAGGGTCGTGCCGACGACGTAATCGCTGTCGTCGGAGGCGAGCCAGACGGCCGCCCGGCCTATGTCGTCGACTTCGCCGATGCGTCCGTATGGAATCAGCGTCAGCAGCTTCTCGAGTTGCTCTGGCTGGTCCCAGGCTTCGCGGTTGATCGGCGTGCGAATGGCGCCGGGCGCGATGCCGTTGACGCGGATCCGCTGCGGCGCGACTTCCTGGGCGAGCGATTTCATCATCATCTGGATGCCGCCCTTCGACGCCGCATAGTTCACGTGCCCCGCCCACGGAATGACTTCGTGCACGGAACTCATGCAGATGATCTTGCCCAGCGCCTTCGACACGTCGCGCATGCCGCGCCGCTCGAATTCGCGCACGGCGCGCTGGGCGGTGAGGAATTGGCCGGTGAGATTGGTGTCGATGACCTTCCGCCAGTCGGCAAGCGTCAGTTCGGTGAATTTCGCGTCCTGCTGCAAGCCCGAATTCGCGATCACGATATCGAGCGTGCCCCAGCGCCGCACGACGGCGTCGAACATGGCGTCCACTTGCGCTTCATCGGCGACGTCCGCGCCGACCGCGAACGCTTCGCCGCCTTTTGCGCTGATCGCGGCGGCGAGCTTCTCGGCGGGTTCGGCATGCGAGTGATAGTTGATGGCGACGTGCGCGCCCGCGTCGGCGAGTGCGTGCGCCACGCCTTCGCCGATACCCGAGCTTGCGCCCGTCACCAGCGCGATCTGACCTGCGAGGGGTTTGTGCATATGCTCCGTCCGTGTCTGAGGGTGACGGATCGGGAGCAAGGCATGCGCCCGCGCTTCAGCCGCCGGTCAGCCCCTGATACACCTCCGCGTATTTGAGCGCGGCCGCTTCCCAACTGAAGCGCTGGTCCATGCCGCGCCTGACCACCGTCTTCCAGTCGGCGCGCCGCTGTTTCAGCGCGAAGGCACGGCGGATCGAGGCGACCATGGTGGCGCGATCGAACGTGTCGAAGACGAAGCCGGTGGCGAGATCGTCGGCGAGATTTTCGAGCGAGCAATCCGTCACGGTGTCCGCCAGCCCGCCCACGCGATGCACGAGCGGCAGCGAGCCATAGGCCAGGGCGTACAGCTGCGTGAGCCCGCACGGCTCGAAGCGCGACGGCACCATCACCACGTCGCTGCCGGCGATGATCGAATGCGACAGCGTCTCGTCGAAGCCGAGTTCCACCGCCACCGCGCCCTGATGCGCCGCCGCCGCGTTCTTCATGCCGGTTTCGAGCGCCGGATCGCCGGTGCCGAGCACGACCAGTTGCCCGCCGCGCTGCACGATGTCCGGCACCACCGACAGCAGCAGATCCAGTCCCTTCTGTTCCGTCAGCCGGCTGACGACGCCGAACAGCAGCGCGTTGTCGTCGCGTTCCAGGCCCATGCGTTCCTGCAACGCGGACTTGCACTTCGACTTGCCGGAGACGCGCGTGGGCGTGTATTTCGTCGCGATGGATTCATCCACGGCCGGACTCCAGATGGCGTAATCGACGCCGTTCAGGATGCCGGTGATGTCGTGCGTGCGCGTCTGCAGCAGGCCGTGCAGGCCCGCGCCGTGAGCCTGCGTCTGGATCTCGCGCGCGTAGGTGGGGCTGACCGTGGTGATTCGATCGGCGTAATACAGCCCGGCCTTCAGGAACGACACGAGGCCATAGAACTCGACGCCATCCACCGCGAAAAAATCGCCGGGCAGTTGCAGCGCGCCGAATTCCGACGCCGGAAACGTGCCCTGGTAGGCGAGGTTGTGGACCGTCATCACGCTGGCGGTCTTCGCGGCGCCCGCGCGTTCGAACGCGCGCAGATAGGCGGGCGCGAGCCCCGCATGCCAGTCGTGCGCATGGACGATGTGCGGCTTCCAGGCGGGATCGGCGCCCGTCGCGATGCGTGCGGCCGCCCAGCCGAGCAGCGCGAAGCGGCGGTCGTTGTCGGCGTAGGGGCGGTGAGCCGCGTCGAGATAAGGGTTGCCCGGGCGGTCGTAGAACGGGTCCGCCCGCACGACGTACACAACCACCCCGTGCGGCGCCAACACGCCGCGTTCGAGCCGGATCTGGCCGACTCCAAACGCCGCGCCCAGATCGGCGACCGGCTGCAGGTCGTCGAGCCCTGCAAGCACGGCCGGGAAGCCCGGCAGTACGACCCGCGCGTGCGTGCCCAGTTGCGACTGCGCGGGCGGCAGGGCGCCGACCACGTCGGCGAGACCGCCGGTCTTCAGCAGCGGAAACATTTCTGCTGCGGCATGCAGCACGCGTACGGTCATCGGCGCTCCCGTCGATTGATGGTCATGGTGCTCCCGCGTCTATCCCTGCGACAGTCGCGCGAGCGCGTCCCGCGTGATGAGCGTGACACCCGACTCCGTGCGGAAGAAGCGCGCGGCGTCGTCGTCCGGATCCTCGCCCACCACGAGTCCCTCGGGCACCGTGCAACCGCGGTCGATCACGACGCGCTGCAGCCGGCAACTCGGCCCGACGGTTACCTGCGGCAACAAGACTGCCTCATTGATGTTACAGAACGAGTGCACCCGCACCGCCGACGAAAACACCGACTTCGACACCTGCGAGCCCGAGATCACGCAGCCGCCGCAGACCAGCAGGTTGGTGATGGCGCCTTGCTGGCCGTTGAGGTCGCGCACGAACTTGCCCGGCGGAAGCTGCTCCTGATTGGTCCAGATGGGCCACTTGCGGTCATAGAGATCGAGCTCCGGAATGGTGGAGGCGAGGTCGAGATTCGCTGCCCAGTAGGCATCGACGGTACCGACATCGCGCCAGTACGCGGGCGCTTCCGGGTCGCTCGACGACGTCACGCACGACATGCTGAACGGATGCGCGATGGCCTTGCCGGTCGTCACGACGCGCGGAATGATGTCCTTGCCGAAGTCGTGATCGGTATTCGAGGTCTCGATATTGTCCTGCAGCATCTCGTACAGATACTTCGCGCTGAACACATAGATGCCCATGCTCGCGAGCGCGACATCGGGCTTGCCGGGCATCGCGGGGGGATCGGCGGGCTTCTCCAGGAAGTCGGTCACGCGGCGGTTCTCGTCGACGTGCATCACGCCGAACGCCACCGCGTCCATGCGCGGCACCTCGATGCAGCCCACCGTGCAGTCCGCGCCGCTCTCGACGTGATCCAGCACCATGCGCGTGTAGTCCATCTTGTAGATGTGATCGCCCGCCAGCACGATGACGAATTCCGGGCCGATCGAACGGATGATGTCCATGTTCTGGTACACGGCGTCCGCCGTGCCGCGGTACCAGCTCGAATCGACGCGTTGCTGCGCCGGCCAGATATCGATGAACTCGTTGAACTCGCCGCGCAGGAAACCCCAGCCGCGCTGCATGTGGCGGATCAGCGAGTGAGCCTTGTACTGGGTGACGACGGCGATGCGGCGAATGCCGGAGTTGAGACAGTTGGACAGCGCGAAATCGACGATGCGGTACTTGCCGCCGAAGTGGACGGCGGGCTTCACGCGCTTGTCGGTGAGTGGTCCGAGGCGGGTGCCGCGCCCGCCGGCGAGGACGATTGCGAGGGTCGACTTCTGCAAATCGGTGCGATTCTTGATCAGCGTCTCCATTCCTGCCTCCTGATTTGACCTGCGACTATGGATGTCCTGCCGAGAGTTCGTCCTCGTGTTCGTGTGTCTGATTTCCAGGCCGGGGAGTGCGTGCGTTGCGCGGCGTGTCGCGCTGTCATTCACGCATTATCAGGCGGCGTGGCCCTTCCTGTGCGGAAGTCGGCTGGTTTTTTGCCGGACGTTCGTCCTTGCTGTGGACCTGTGCCGTTCGTCGGATGATCTATACCATGCCGCGGACGTTCCGGCCGAGCAAGGCGCATGCCGAATTGCGCAAAGCAGTCTTGCCATGCCCGATATGACCGGCGTCGATGTTCGCGACGCTCGACAAGCAAGGTTCGCCGATTTTTAATGACGAGGCCGTGCCGCAGTGCGTCGAGGCACGGCACAATACAAGACACGCGATGCCGGCGGGCGTCCTGAAGGGGCCGTCTGAGGCAGACCTTTGGCGCGCACCCGCGATCGCTGCACTGCAAGGCGACGTTTCGTCGGACCGAACAACTGGAACCAAGCGGGAAATCAGAATATGAACAACGTCCTGAGCGTTCAATCGCATGTGGTGTTCGGCCATGCGGGCAACAGCGCGGCGGTCTTTCCCATGCGGCGGCTGGGCGTCAACGTCTGGCCGCTCAACACCGTGCAGTTCTCCAATCACACGCAGTATGGCCGCTGGACCGGCAGCGCCTTCGATGCCGACGAGTTGCAGAGCGTGATCGAAGGGATTGGCGCGATCGGCGTGCTGGGGCGCTGCAATGCCGTGCTCTCGGGTTATCTCGGCGCGCCCGAGCAGGGCCGCGCGGTGGTCGAGATCGTGAAGATGGTCAAGGCGGTGAATCCGCACGCGCTCTTCTTCTGCGATCCGGTCATGGGCCAGACGGGCGGCTGCACGGTCGCGCCCGGCATCGAGGACTTCCTCGTCACCACGATGCCCGGCATCGCCGACGCGCTGATGCCCAATCACGTCGAACTGGAAAAGCTCGTCGGACGCAGCATCGAAACCGTGGAAGAAGCGGTGGACGCCTGTCGCGAGGTCATTGCGCGCGGGCCGCGCATCGTGCTCGTCAAGCATCTGCTCGACCGCAACAGCCGCGCCGATACCTTCAACATGCTTGCAGTCGGCCCGACCGAGGCGTGGTTCGCGCAACGTCCGCTGTATCCGTTCGCGCGCCAGCCGGTCGGCGTCGGCGATCTGACGAGCGGCGTGTTCGTCGCGCGCACGCTGCTCGGCGATTCACTCCGCAACGCGCTCGAACACACACTCGCGGCCGTCAACGCAGTGGTCAAGGCCACCTACGAGGCCGGTCGGTACGAGCTGGAGATCGTCGCGTCGCAGGACGAGATCGCGAAGCCCACCGACCGCTTTCCCGCCATCCGAGTGATGGGCTCCGAAACCGTCAAGCGGGCCTGACTAGCCCGCCTCGGTCGCTTCAAGCAAGCCGAAACGCCAGGACAGCCTGCGCGTCGCGGCCAGCAACGTGCGCGCGAGCGGGCCGTCGGCGGCGCTGTCGAAACCGCCCGCCGAACCGATCAGCGCCAGCACCAGGCACACGCTGCCGGTGTGATCGAAGACCGGCGCGGCCAGCGAGTGAATGCTGGGGACCGGTGCATCGAGCGCCGTATCGAAACCCTGCTCGCGGATGCGTGACAACGTTACGTGATAGTCACCGTCGTCCGTCGTGGCGAACGATGTCGGCGCCACGCCCGCGAGGCGGATGCCGTCCTGTTGCAGCAGACTCGTCCGCATTTCATCCCCGAGATGCGCCGCGAAGACTCGCCCAATGGCCGTGTTCACGAGCGACATCGCGGTGCCGATGCGCAGGCTCACGTGCTGCGGCCGCGCCGATTCCTCCAGCCGGATGACCGTCGGTCCGAGCGGCCCCAGCGTGGCGGCCGCGACCGTCATCGACGTATCCGCCGCGAGCGCGACGATCTCCGCTTCGGCATCGCGGACCGGCGAGAGCCGTTGCAGCGCGATCAAACCCAACTCGCGGCTCAATGGCCCCGCGTGGAAGCGCCCGGCGTCGTCGCGCGACAGCAGGCCGACCTTCACGAGGCTCACCAGATGCGCGAACGCCTTGGCCGGCGGCATGCCGGCCGCCGCCGCGAGGTCGCGCAGCAGCAGCGGGCCGTCTGCCGCCACCAGCGCGTGCAGCAGATCACCGGTCGCATCGAGGGCGTTGATGCCGCGCTGCGGACGGGCGTCGGGAGCGTGCGTCGTCATGACAAGGCGGCGGTGAGGTCGCGTGCCGTATGCCGCAGCGCCTGCGCCAGTGCGCCGTTCCAAGCGACGTCGCACAGGCCGGTCGGACCGATCGCGGTCAGCGCCAGCTGCATCTTTTGCGCGGCGTCGAACACCGGCACGCTCATGCTGCTGACGCCCGGACTCGGCGCATCGATGCCGCGTTCGATGCCACGCGCCCGGATTTCGTCGAGCCGCGCGTTCAGGCTCGGCAGGTCGGCTTCCGCCTGATGCGCCTGCATGGCCGAGACGCTGGCGGGGGTGTCGAAGGCGAGGAAGATCCGGCCCGTCGCCGTGGCCGGCAGCGACATCACCGTGCCGACATGCAAATTGACATGCAAGGGCTGGCCGCCGCGTTCGTAGCGCACGATAGTCGGCCCCTGCGGCCCGGCTACGCTGACGGCCACGCTCATGCCGGTCTCCAGCGCCAGTGCCGCGACGCGCGGCGCCGCCGCCCGGTACGCCGGCTGCTGCTCCAGGTTCATGACGCCCAGGCGCAACGAGAGCGGGCCGGGTTCGTAATTGCCGGTCAATGCATCGCGCTTCACGAGCCCGAGCCGCGTCAGGCTGACGAGATAGGTGTGCGCCTGCGCTGTGGGCATCGCGGCGGCGTCGGCAAGCGCACTGAGCGCAAGCGGTTCGCGCCGCTTCGCGAGGGCGTCGAGCAGGCGCGCGCCGACTTCGACGCTTTGAATGCCGCGCTGCTGTTTCGTTTCGACGGGTGCCGCATGCTGCGCAGCGGATAGGAGACGGGCCAAAGTGCGTTCCGTGATGGGAAGTAACCGGGCGGCTCGACCGAACGGCCGATGCCCTTCAGTATTTACCCGAAATTTGCCTATGGCAAGTGTACTTGCTGTTGACAAAGTATGGGCTCGCATCGATCATCGGTTCATCCTCACAAGACTGGACGAGACACGATCATGGCAAAGGCTTTCGCATCGCAGGCGGATCTGCAGGAGAAGAAGATCACCTTCACGCAGCTCTCCGACAACGCGTACGCCTACACGGCGGAAGGCGATCCGAACTCGGGCGTGATCGTCGGCGACGACGGCGTGCTGATCGTCGATACCACCGCGACGCCTGCGATGGCCCAGGACCTGATCGAAAAGATTCGCGGCGTCACCGACAAACCCATCAAGTACGTCGTGCTGTCGCACTACCACGCGGTGCGCGTGCTGGGGGCATCGGCGTATTTCAAGGAAGGTGCGCAGGAAGTGATCGCGAGCCGCGGCACTTACGAGATGATCGTCGAGCGCGGCGAGCAGGACATGAAGTCGGAGATCGAACGCTTTCCGCGTCTGTTTGCGGGCGTCGAGACGGTGCCCGGTCTCACCTGGCCGACGCTGGTTTTCGAGCGCGAGATCACCTTGTTCCTCGGCAAGCTCGAAGTGAGGATCGCGCATCTCGGTTCGGGTCACACGAAGGGCGACACCGTGGTCTGGCTACCGTCGCAGAAGGTGCTGTTTTCAGGCGATCTGGTGGAGTACGACGCAGCCTGCTATTGCGGCGACGCGCAGCTCGAGGATTGGCCCGCGACGCTCGAAGCCTTGCGCGCGCTCAATGCGGACAAGCTGGTGCCGGGACGCGGCCCGGCGTTGCTGTCGCCGGCGGATGTGAACAAAGGACTCGACTATACGAAGGACTTCGTCACGACGCTGCTTCAGGCGGGCCGCGAGGCCGTTGCGCAGAAGCTCGACCTGAAGGGCGCGATGGCGCACGCGCGCAAGTCGATGGATGCGAAGTTCGGTCACGTCTTCATCTATGAGCACTGTCTGCCGTTCGACGTGTCGCGCGCTTATGACGAAGCCAGCGGCATCCGCCATCCGCGCATCTGGACCGCCCAGCGCGACCAGGAGATGTGGGCCGCGCTGCAGGACTGACGAGGCGCTTACGCCTGATAAGGGTTGGCCGCCGCCATCGCCTTGAAATTCTCGGGCGTCGAGAAAGCCAGATACTCGGCCTGCATGTCGGGCGTGAGGAATTCGAGCATCGTCGAGTTCTCGATCCACAGTTCGATCACGTGGAAGAAGTTGTTGCCGCGCGTGCAATGCACCGCGCGCCAGCCTTCACGCTCGCCAATCGCGATGACTTCCGCGCTCGTCCGGGGCGTCGCAATCGCCATATGGAAGGCGCTGTAGCGCGGCCGCGCTGCGGTGTCCGCGCCGTAGCCCACGCTTTCTTCCTCACCACCGCCCGGCGTGATCACGCGGTCGCCTGGATATACCTCGATGATGCTGCCGCGCTCGTCGCCCGCGACGGCCATCCACGCGTCCGGGAACGGCGAGAACGGCGCGGCGAAGCCATCCCAGAGTTCGGCCAGCACCTGCGCGACGTGTTTCGGATCGTTGGCGGGTATGGAGGCATGGAAAATCATCGCGGGAACTCCTTTGGGTAACGAAGGAACGGCGGTGTGGATTGTTCCAGAGTCCTTTGTTATGAGTGTTTCCGCATGCGTCGTGCGTGTGCGCTTTTCCGACTGCCGAACCGGTCAGGCGACCAGAAACGCGACGATGGCATCGCATACTCGACCGAACATCTGCGTGCCGGTCACGGTCACGCAGCCGCGCGCGCGGGCCGCTTCAATGAACGGCGTCAACGGCGGCTTGGTCACGACGTCGCCGACGAACGTGGTGGGCGCAAGGCGCGAGACGTCGATCGGCAGCGGATCGCCCGCGCGCATGCCCGCCGGCGACGCATTCACGATCAGTTCATAGGTTTCCGCGCCCGCATCGTCCGCGACCTGCACCGCGCCGCGTTTCAATGCGGCAAGACGCGTGACGAGGGCATCGGTGCGCGCGGCGTCGGAATCGCGGATCGCGAGCATCGCCACGCCGGCATCCACCAGTGCATGCCCGATCGCCGAACCCGCGCCGCCCGCGCCGATCAGCAACGCACGCTTGCCCGTCGGTTCACAGCCGGCATCGCGCAGCGCCGCGACCATGCCGATGCCGTCCGACGCGCCGCCGTGCCAGCTGCCGTCCGCATTGCGCCTGAGCATGTTGACCGCGCCGAGGAAGCGGCCTTCGTCGGTCAGGGTGCTGCAGAAGGATGTCGCGCTGAACTTGTGCGGGACGGTGACGATCACGCCGTCGCAGTTCTGCAAGTGCGCGAGACCGGCGAAGAACGCTTCGAGGTCGGCGGGCGCGACGTGCGCGGGAATCACGATCGCATCCTGGCCTTGCGCACGCAGCGCGGCGGTTACGCCGGCCGGGGAGCGCACCTGCGCGATCGGATCGCCGACGATGAAGTACACGCGTGTCGCGCCGCTGAGGCCTTCGTCGAGCGAAGCCGAGAAAGAGGGGTCCTGCGCCATTGTTGTCTCCGGATTGGAATTCGATGCGATCGGGATCGGTTCGCCTGTTCATGGAGAACTCTAATCTAATGTGGAATTCTGTTCAATATTTAAGGCGAAAGACCGCAACTAATCGTCTTCGTTCGAACCCGCCCTCAAATCAGGAGCGTCGTCGCGGGATCCATGCCGCAAAAGGCTGCTTACAGCGGATCAGGTCCGTGCATCGGCGCGGGAACGCCGGCCGCCGCCAGCGCTTCATGCAAGGTCCCGAACACGTTCGACGCCCCCAGCACGCGCGTCAGCCCATGCCGGTCCATGTCGCCGCGCAGGAAGCGATTCACCCGCCCGAAACGCACCGCGATGCCACGCGCCTGCAAGGTTTCGATGAGACCGCCGATCGTCCGCGCCGCCGAATAATCGAGGTCGGTAATCGCTCCGGCATCGACGACGAGATGGCGCAGAGCGCCGGGCGCCGTATCGACGAGCTCCGTCAATTCCATCGTGAAGAAGTGATCGTTCGCATAGAACAGATCCGCGCCGAAGCGATACACGATGAGTTCCCGCGTGGTCATCGCGCCCGGCGCCGTGGGCACGAACTGCCAGCGCCCGTCGGGCGGAACGGGCGTCAGCACCATTGTGTGCGGACGGTAGCTGTGGCGCACGTGCCGCATCAGCGACAACGCCACGGCGAGCAGGATGCCGTGCTCGACGCCGATCATCACCACAGCTGCCGCCGTCACCAGCGCGAGCGTGAACTCGCCCGGACTTTCGGCGCGGATGTCCCGCAGGCTCCGAACGTTAACGAGGCCGATGGCGATGGTGAACACGATCGCCGCCAGCACGCAGTGCGGCAGGTAGCGCAGATAGCCGCTCAGGAACAGCAGCACGACGGCGACCACTGCCGCGAACGCGACCTGTCCGAACTGGCTGCGGGTGCCGGCGCGCTCGGCCATCGCGGTCTGCGTGGGGCTGCCGTTGACGACGAAGGTGCCGCTGAAGGCCGCCGCCGTGTTGGCGGCGGCGAGACCGAGGATGTCGGCGTTGGTGTCGACGTCCTCGCGATACTGCTGCGCATAGACGCGCGCGGCGGCCGCGCTCTGCGCGATGATCATCACGAAGCACGAGGCCGCGACGGGCATCAGGTCGAGGAACTGCTGCCAGGTGACGGCGGGGAAGCGCAGCGCGGGCAGGCCGCCGTCGATGGGTCCGAGCACCGCGATGCCATGCGCCGAGAAATCGAACAGCTTGCTGGCAACGATGCTGCCGACCACCGCGATGAGCGGCATCGGCACGCGCGGCGCGGCGCGCTTGCAGAGCAGGATCGGGACGATCACGAGCAGCGCAAGCCCGAAGGTCGGCCCATGGAATTGCAGCGCATGTCCGGCGACATAGGCCAGTTGCGCCAGACTGCGCGACGAAGGCTCCGGCACGGTCATGCCGAGAAGATCGCCGAGCATCGCGATGGAAACCTGCACGCCGACACCCGCCAGAAAGCCGACCAGGACCGTGCGCGACAGGAAATCGGCGAGAAAGCCCAGCTTGAAGAGCCGCGCGAGCAACAGCAGCGCGGCAGTCTGCAATGCAACCATGCCGGCGAGCGCGATGTATTCGGCGCTGCCCATGGCGGCCATCGTCGAGACGCGGCTGGCGAGGATGGTCGCCGTCGCCGAGTCCGCCGCGACCACCAGATGACGCGACGCGCCGAACAGCGCAAACGCGAACAGCGGCAGGAAAGCCGTGTACAGGCCGGTGACCGGCGGCATCCCCGCAATGCGCGCGTAGCCGAGCACCTGCGGAATATCCATAGAGGCGAGCGAGACGCCCGCCAGCGCATCGCGCAGCGCGGCGGCGCGGTTCAGCGGGAGCATGCCTTTCAATAGCCAGGCATGGAGGGCGGGCCGGCGAGGGGATGGCTGCATGGGCGGGCGCGGGTCATCGAAGAAGCGAATCGTGCCCCAAGGACGGATGGCTGCCAAGCCGCGCGAGGGTTCGTCGAACGAAAATGGCTTTGCTTCATTCGCTAAAGTGGAATAGGATTCTGAAATAGAAGAAAGTTCAGCGAATGAGCGGGGAGCGGAGCATATCGATGACGGAGACACTGGAGCAGTTGGGATCGGACGAGCAATTCGATGTCGTCGTGGTGGGCGCGGGCGGCGCGGGGATGTCGGCGGCGCTGGTGGCGGCCATTGACGGCGCGCGCGTGCTGCTCGTGGAAAGCACGGAATACGTCGGCGGCACGACGGCTTACTCGGCGGGCACCACCTGGATACCCGGTTCGATGCACGGGCCGGGCGTCAATCCCGAAGACACCGTGGCGAATGCCGAAGCATTTCTGGATCGTGCGGTCGGCGCACACAGCCAGGCCGCGATGCGCCGGGCGTTTCTCGACGCCGGTCCGAAGGCGGTCGCGCAGTTGGAAGCCCATAGCGAAGTGAAATACCGCGCGCGCCCGTTCCATCCGGATTACCTGTCGGAAGTCGAAGGCTCGACGTTGCGCGGCCGCGCGCTGGAGCCGCTGCCCTTCGACGGCCGCACGCTCGGCCCCGACTTTGCGCTGATCCGTCCGCCGCTTCCCGAATTCACTGTGCTGGGCGGCATGATGGTCGATCGCGACGACGTCGCGCATTTGCTCGGCATGACGAAATCACTGAGGTCGTTGCGGCACGCTGCGGCGCTGCTCACGCGGCACGCGCGCGACCGGCTGAATTCGCCGCGCGGCACGCGGCTCGTGATGGGCAATGCGCTGATCGGACGGCTGCTGCTGTCGCTGCGCCAGCGCGGCGTGACGATCCTGACCAAAACCCGGGTCGATGCGCTGCACAGCGGCGCACATGGCATCGAAGCGGTGTCGCTGAGTCAAGTCAACGAGCGTCGGCGTATCCGCGTGACAGGCGGCGTGATCCTGGCGAGCGGCGGCTTCAACCGGCACGCGACGCGGCGCGCCGAACTGCTGCCGGGCGCCGATCCCGCGTGGTGCGCAGGCGCGCCCGGACATACCGGCGGCGCGCAGGACCTGGCGCTCGCAGCCGGCGCGCGCTTTGGCGAGGGCGCGCGGTCAAACGCGTTCTGGGCGCCGGTGTCGACCCGCAACCGCGCGGACGGCAGCACCGCCGTGTTCCCGCACTTCCTGATGGATCGCGGCAAGCCGGGGATGATCGTCGTCGATCGGAACGGCCGGCGCTTTCTCAACGAAAACACGTCGTATCACCTGTTCGGCATCGCGATGCAGGAAGCGCACCGCGCGCAGCCGTCGATCCCCGCGTGCCTCGTCACGGATGCGGATGGCTTGCGCAAGTACGGGCTCGGCATGGTGCGTCCCGGCGGCAAGGGGCTCGCGCCGTTTCTCGCCGACGGCTATCTCGTCGAGGGCAGCACGCTCGACGAACTGGCGGACCGGCTCGGTATTGACCAGACGGGACTCGCGGACAGCGTTGCGCGCAACAACCGTTATGCGCAGACGGGCGTCGATGCCGATTTCCAGCGCGGCACGACCGCGTATCAGAACGCCAATGGCGACGCGAACTGGAGCGGACCGAACAAGTGCCTCGGGCCGATTGCACGGGCGCCGTTCTATGCGGTGCGGCTCTATCCGGGCGATATCGGTGCGGCGACCGGTCTCGTCACGGATACCGACGCGCGCGTGCTCGATCGGGACGATCAGCCGATCGCCGGCCTGTACGCCTGCGGCAACGACATGCAGTCGGTGATGGGCGGCGTTTATCCCGGCCCGGGCATCACGCTTGGCCCGGGGCTCGCATTCGGCTATCTGGCGGCGCGGCATGCGGCGGTTCGGGCACAAAACGCGCAACACGCGCTGATAGATGCACGCGATGAAGCGCTCGTGGTGCCTATGGAAACCGGATCGAGCCTGCACGCGCACGCGGTGGTGAAATGAGCCAGCCACCGGTGATCCATTGCGATGTCCTGGTCCTCGGCTCCGGCGCCGGCGGTCTGTCCACAGCGGTCACGGCGGCGCAGCAGGGCTTGTCCGTGCTGGTCTGCGAGAAGGAAGACGTGTTCGGCGGCACGACCGCGTGGTCGGGCGGCTGGATGTGGATTCCGTGCAATCCGCTCGCGCAGCGCGCCGGGATCGTCGAACCGGCGGATGCGCCGCGCGCGTACCTCGCGGGCGAACTCGGCGCGCACTTCGACGCCGCGAAGATCGATGCGCTGATCGAACACGGTCCACGCATGATCGAATTCTTCGAGCGGCATACGGCGGTGCGTTTCATCGACGGCAATCGCATTCCCGACTTCCACACGACGCAAGGTTCGGCAAACGGCGGCCGCTCGGTAGGCGCGATGCCGTTCGACGGCCGTGCGCTCGGCCCGCTGCTCGACCGTCTGCGGCCGCCGCTCGCCGAAACCACGGTGGCCGGCATGGCGATCGCATCGGGCGCGGACTTGACGCATTTCTTGAACGCGACGCGCAGTGCAGCGTCGGCCTGGCATGTGGCGCGGCGCTTCGCAGCGTTCGCATGGCAGAAGCTGCGCTACGGCC
Organism: Caballeronia sp. LZ033; assembly: GCF_031451265.1. Classification (NCBI taxonomy): domain Bacteria; kingdom Pseudomonadati; phylum Pseudomonadota; class Betaproteobacteria; order Burkholderiales; family Burkholderiaceae; genus Caballeronia; species Caballeronia sp. LZ033. Next base: position 590,274 of record NZ_JARUXQ010000004.1, read on the forward strand.
GCTCGATGCATCTCGTGAACGGCAATGCGCTGGTCGCGCGGCTGTTGAAATCGGCGGAGGATGGCGGTGTCGATCTGCGCACGCGTGCGAAGGCCGTGACGCTTCTGCACGGCACGACGCGTGTGACGGGCGCGCGCGTCGAGATCGACGGCGTGCCGCACGACGTGCTGGCAAAACGCGGCGTGGTGCTCGCCTGCGGCGGCTATCCGCACGATGCCGCGCGTCAGGCGCGCACGTTTCCCTGCATGCCGCACTGGTCCGCCGCGCCCACGAGCAATACCGGCGACGGCATTCGCGCGGGCATCGACGCCGGCGCGCATTTCGACGCCGCGCTGGACGCGCCCGCCGCGTGGGCGCCAGTTTCGCTGGTGCCGCGCGCGCACGGCGCGGAGGCGGCGTTCCCGCACCTGATCGAGCGCGCGAAGCCGGGCGTGATCGCCGTGACGCGCGCGGGGCGGCGTTTCACGAACGAGGCGTCGTCGTATCACGATTTCGTCTCGGCACTCATCGGCACGGTGCCGCCCGGCGAGGAAGTTTGCGCGTGGCTCGTGTGTGATCACCGGTTCCAGCGGCGCTATGGCCTGGGTGCGGCGAAGCCGTTTCCGTTTCCGCTCGGGCCGCTGCAGCGCGCCGGCTATCTCAAGTCCGCGCCGACGCTCGAAGCGCTCGCGCAGCAATGCGGCATCGACGCGCGCGGTCTCGCCGATACCGTCGCCACCTGCAACGCGTACGCCAAGGACGGCTTCGATCCGCAGTTCCACAAGGGTTCGACGCCGTACAACCGCTTCCAGGGCGATGCGCTGCATCGGCCGAATCCCTGCGTCGCGCCGCTCGCGGACGGTCCGTTCCACGCGGTGAAGATCGTGCCCGGCAGTCTCGGCACCTTCGCCGGACTTTCCACCGACGCCCGCGCGCGCGTGCTCGATGCCTCCGCCGCGCCCGTCGCCGGGTTGTATGCGGTCGGCAACGACGCCGCGAGCATGATGGGCGGCCACTATCCCGCCGGCGGCATCACGCTGGGTCCGGCGATGACCTTCGGCTATCTGGCCGGCCTCGAACTGGCGCAGGCGCCGCTGCATGACGACAGCGGCGCCTGTGCGCAAGACTCTCATTCCACACAGGCAAGGACTTTTCAATGACTCTCTACGACACAGTCACGTTGACGGTGAAGCTCGGCGCGAACGCGCGGGTCTTCGAGCACATCGAGGCGAACGGCGCCGCGCCGGGCGTGAAGCTGCTCGGCTGCTGGTATTCCGACATCGGCGCACTGGGCCGCGTGATGGTGCTGCGCGGCTTCGATTCGGAAGCGGCGCTCGTGCGCGAACGGCAGCGGCTGTTGCTCGAAGGCAATCCGTTCGGCTGCGGCGAGTTCGTCACCGATGTCGAGGTGAGCAGCTACGCGCTGTTCCCGTTCCTTCCGCCGATCGAGCCTGCCGTGCACGGCGGCATCTACGAGATGCGCGTCTACGGCACGAAGCTCGCGAGCCTGCAACACACGATCGACGCATGGCAGGGCGCGTTGCCGGAGCGCACGAAGCGCTCGCCGCTGATCGGCGCCATGTATGCGCTCGACGGCACGGTGCCGCGCTTTCTCAACATCTGGCCGTATGCGAGCGTCGACGAGCGTTCGCGCATCCGCGCCGAAGCGGTGGCGGACGGCATCTGGCCGCCGAAGGGCGGACCGGCCCATCTGACAACGATGGAATCGACCATCTACATGCCGGCGCCGTTCTCGCCGCTGCGCTGAAGGGAGACGCCGCCATGTCACGACGCAAGTTGTCCCTGTCGGCCCTGACGGTGCTGGAGCTGACGCCGCCGCAGATGGTCGAGTGCGCGGCGCGGGCCGGTTACGATTTTGTCGGCCTGCGGCTCTTGCCGGCGACGGACACGGAGGTGCGCCATGAGATCGTCGGTGCGACGCGGCTCAAGCGCGAGACGCTGGCGGCGTTGCACGATACCGGCATCGGCGTGCTCGATGCCGAGATCCTGCGTTTGAAACCGGACACGGATGTCGCCGCGTACGAGCCAATGCTCGCGACCGCTGCCGAACTCGGCGCGCGCTACGTGCTCGTCGCGGGCAACGATCCCGACGAGGCGCGTACCGCCGCGCGTCTCGCGGCGCTGTGCGATCTTGCGCAGCCGTATGGCCTGTCGCCCTCGCTTGAACCGATGCCGTGGACGGACGCGAAGGACATCGTGCAGGGCGCGCGCATCGTAAGGGCGGCGGGGCGCGCGAACACGGGCTTGATCGTCGATCCGATTCATTTTGACCGCGCCGGTTCGTCGACCGTCGCGCTCGCCGACCTGCCGCGCGAATGGTTCGGCTATCTGCAATTCTGCGACGCGCCCGCCGAACGTCCGACGGACCTCGACACGCTGCTGTATCAGGCGCGCGCCGAACGCATGATTCCGGGCGAAGGCGGCCTCGATCTGACCGGCATGCTGCGGGCGCTGCCGCAGGATCTGCCGCTGTCGATCGAAACGCCAATGAACCAGTGGGCCCGCAGCGCCGATGCCCTCACGCGGGCCACGCGTCTGCGCGAGGCGACGCTGGCGGTGCTGGAAGCGGCGCACGCAAGAGAATGACATCCGGCGGTTGAATTCCGAGGTGGAATCGTGTTCTTATTCCGAATCGGAACTTCGAGAGGCTGAAGATGGCAGGAAACCTGGAGCGGGCGTTGTCGATCATCGAGTTGCTGGCGAAAAACGGCGGGCGCATGCCGCTTGCCACCATCGCCGACACGCTCAACATTCCACGCAGCGGCACGCACCGGCTGCTCGCGATGCTGATCGACGAAGGCTACGTCCGTCAGGACGAGGATCACGGCGAATATATGCTGGCGCTGAAGCTGGTGTCGCTGGCGCTCATCTATCTGTCGACCGGCGGCGTGCTCGACGTCTCCCAGCCGGTGCTCGACCGGCTCGCGGCGCAATCGGGCGAACTGGCGCGGCTGGGCGTCGTGGAGGACGACCACATCACGTTCGTCGGCAAGGCGCAGGGCGCAAAATCCGGCCTGCGTTACGACCCCGACATGGGCAGCCAGCCGCCGCTGCATTGCACGGCGAGCGGGCAGGCGTGGCTGTCGTCACTGACCGACGAAGCCGCGCTCGAACTCGTGGCGAGGCAGGGCGGCCTCGGCAAGCCGGGCGCGGGCGGGCCACGGGCGCCGAAGGGCATTCAGGATTTCCTTGCCGGCTTGCAGGCGGCGCGCGAACGCGGCTACGGCATCGCGAGCGAAACGTACGAGGCCGGGATGACGTCGATGGCCGCGCCGATCCACCATCCGGTAACGGGCGTGGTGGTGGGCGTCGTGAGTCTGGCCGGGCCGACCAGCCGCCTGCCCGACACCCGCCTGGAGGCGCTCGCGCCCGCGTTGCTCGAAGCCGCGTCGGACATGAGTGCGGCGACTCTGAGTTCGCCTTATTTCAAGCGATCGGCGGGCAAGGTGGAGGGGCACGTGGTCTTGGCGTCGGGCGGCAAGGGCAGCCCTACGTCGAAGGCCGGGTAAGCGGCGGGCGCGCTGGCCGAATGGCCGAGGTGACGCCCCGCGCGGCCCTGCGATATCATGAATTCATCATGAAACGAGAACCGCAAATGACTACTCCGCTCGATCCCATCGTGTCCGAGTTCGCTACCGTCGAAGAAGCCGAAGCCTATGACAAGTGGTTTCGCGAGAAAGTGAGACGGTCCATGGCGGATACGCGGCCGCGGATTCCGCATGATCAGGTCATGGCCGAAATGGAAGAAATCATTCTAGCTGCCGAGAGACGCCACAAGTCGAGGGCAACTTGACGTTAAATGTTGTCTGGACTCAAGCCGCGCGCCTCGACCTCAAGGAGATCATCCAGTACATCGCAGAACGCAGTCCCGCCGCTGCCCGCATGATCAAAGCGCTGATCGGGGCGGCACCTGAGTCGGCCGCGGAGCTCCTTATCTTTATCGTACTGGCCGCGTTTTCGGAACTCGCGAAATCGTCGTTCACCCTTATTTCATCATTGTGTATGCAGTGAAGGAACCCATCGAAATCCTCACGTACTTCATTCGCGACAAAGTTCCCCTTTTTTATAACCGTATGGTCGCGGCGGATCGTAGAGCCGCCACCAGCGGGCCTCGGCACCCTCCTGCCCGGATCAAGCCTTCGCGAGGCCGATCATGCACGCAGCGCCTGTTACGCCGTCCTTCCGCGAAGTCGACGACCTGCCGTCTCCGCGCGGCCTGCCTCTGCTGGGCAATCTGCATCAGCTACCGCCCGCCACGCACCACCTGACGCTCGAGCGCTGGGCCACCGAACTGGGCACGCCCTACGTCTTCCGCTTCGGCACCACGCGGGTGACAGTCTGGGACGACATCGACTTGTCCCATACAGTGCTGCGCGAACGTCCGTATCGCTACCGCCGCTATGCGCCCATCGAGAGAATCCTGAAGGAGTTCGGCTGCAACGGGCTGTTTTCGATCGAAGGCGACGGATGGGAATCGCAACGCCGCCTCGTCATGCAGGCGCTGTCCATTCCGCACATCAAGACGTTCTATCCGACGCTCGCCGCCATCACCGAGCGTCTGCGGCGCCGCTGGGAAGCCGCGGCGCGCGCCGGGGCGGTGGTGGACATGCTCGACGACCTGAAGCGTTTCACCGTCGATGTCACGAGCGCGCTCGCACTCGGCGACGACCCGAACACGCTGGAAAACGGGCGCGAGTTGATCCAGCAGCAACTGGCCATGCTGCTGCCGACGCTGATGGCGCGCGTCAATTCGCCGTTCGCGTGGTGGCATTACGTGAAGCTCCCGCGTGACCGCCAGTTCGACGCCGCGATGATCGACGTGCATCGCCATATCCGTTCGTTGATGGCGCGCACGCGCGCGCGCATGCGCGAGGAGGCGCGGGCCGAAGCCCGCGAGATGCCGTTCATGGATCTCGACGTCGAACCACGCAATCTGCTCGAAGCGATGCTCGCGCTGCGCGACGTGCCCGGCTCCGGCCTGACCGACGACGAAGTCGCCGCCAACGTGCTGACGATGCTCGTGGCGGGCGAGGAGACGACCGCGACGAGCATCGCCTGGGCGCTGCTGTTCCTAGGCGCGGACGAAGCCTTGCAGGAGCGGGTCGCGGCGCACGCGCGCACGGTCCTCGGCGATGCCGCCGTGTGCCCGGGCTACGCCGCGATGCGCACGCTCGACCTGTGCGAGGCGCTCTGCACGGAAGCGAGCCGTCTGCATCCGGTCGCGCCGTATCTTTCGCTCGAACCGGTCGAAGACGTGCGGCTGCGCGGCGTGCGCCTGCCGGCCGGCACCAAGATCTTCCTGCTGCATCGCCCCGCGATGCTCGACCCGCGCAACTTCGCCGCGCCCGAACGCTACGATCCGGACCGCTGGCTGCATGAGCACCGGGCGCAGCAGGGCGCGCCGGACGACTGTCCGGCGCAGCGTGGCGCGCACGAGCCCCATGCCTATCTGCAATTCGGCGCGGGGCCGCGGGTGTGTCCGGGACGCCATCTGGCGGCGGTCGAGATGCGGCTCGTGATCTCGATGCTGACGGCGAACTTCACCGCCCGGCTCGCCGTGGACGCGTCGCGGATCCACGAGACCTGCGCATTCACGGTGGGGCCGAGCGCCATGCCGATGCGGCTTGCGTTGCGCGCGCGCAGCTAGGCGGTGTTTTCGGGTGGATCGCCGGAAGGCACGCTGCCGCCCGTCGCCATCCAGAGCACTTCGGCGTCTTCCTCGCTCGTCGAGATGGCCGCGTGGCCGGTGCGCGAATCGAAGTACATGCTGTCGCCGGCGTTCAGCTGGGTGGGCGCATACAGCTCGGAATACAGGCACACGCTGCCGCTGATCACGTACAGGAATTCCTCGCCTTCGTGGCGGCCCCAGTCGTCGAATGCGTCGAGGGTATGCGCCGAGATCCGGATGCGGAACGGCAGCATGGCTTTGTGCGCGAGCTCGGTGGCGAGCAGTTCCATCTGATAGCCGCGATACGCGTGACGCTGCCCGGCGTCGCGCCGGGTGAGCGCCCGACGTCCGCTCGCGCTGGGCGCCGGCGCCGTGCCGAACAGTTCGCCGAGGTCGATGCGCAGCCCGCGGACAATTTTCTGCAACACGTCGAAGGTCGGCGACATCAGCCCGTTCTCGATCTTCGACAGCGCCGAACGCGACACGCCGCACACGCGGCTCGCAGTGTCGAGCGTCAGGTCGAGCGCGAGCCGCGCGTGCCTGACCCGCCGTCCGAGATCGACCGGGGAAGTATCCGGCGGGTTTTTCGTGCTGGGGCTAGCCATGGGAAGATGGGTGTCGTGGGTCGCAGAGGACATCGTTTTGTTTCCGATCATAACATCGCGATAGCGCCGGGCGGGACGTGCAGGAATGCCCAAAAGCGCTGGCAAGCATGCGTAACAACCATGATATTGAGCGCTGTTGTGGCGCGGAGCCGCAGCGCGTATAGTTTCCGAAATTCTCTCAAGTTTCTGATAAGAAACAGCGCTGGGCCGTCGCGTTGCACGGCCGGTGCGAGCCGGACTTACTTTCGAAAGGACCCTCATCGTGAACGCACAATCGATCCTCGCCGACCTCGGCATCGCGCATCTCGTCGCCGACGGCGACCTTGCCGTCGCTTCGCCGATCACGGGTGACGTCATCGGCCGCGTGAAGCAGCACACCGCCGCCGACGTCGACACCGCGCTGGCCGCCGCCCGCGACGCCTTCGCCACCTGGCGCAACGTGCCCGCGCCGCGCCGCGGCGAACTGGTCCGCCTGCTCGGCAATCGTCTGCGCGAGAAAAAGGAAGCGCTCGGCAAGCTGGTGTCGCTCGAAGCGGGCAAGATTCTTCAGGAAGGGCTGGGCGAGGTGCAGGAAATGATCGACATTTGCGACTTCGCGGTCGGCCTGTCGCGTCAGCTCTACGGCCTGTCGATCGCGTCGGAGCGTCCGGGTCACCGGATGGCCGAAACCTGGCATCCGATGGGCGTCTGTTCGATCATCTCCGCCTTCAATTTCCCGGTGGCCGTGTGGTCATGGAACGCGGCGCTGGCGCTCGTGTGCGGCAACGCCGTCGTGTGGAAGCCGTCGGAAAAGACGCCGCTCACGGCGCTCGCCGTCGATCGCATCCTGCGCGACGCCCTCGACGAATTCGGCTCGGCGCCGGCCGGACTGGCTGCGCTGCTCATCGGCGGGCGCGAGGTGGGCACGGCGCTCGTCGCGGACAAGCGTTCCGATATCGTCAGCGCAACCGGCAGCACGGAAATGGGCCGCAAGGTCGGCGTCGCGGTTGCGCAGCGTTTCGGCCGCTCGATCCTCGAACTCGGCGGCAACAACGCGGGCATCGTCTCGCAGACTGCGAATCGCGACCTGGCGCTGCGCGGCATCCTGTTCTCGGCGGTCGGCACGGCGGGGCAGCGCTGCACGTCGCTGCGCCGGCTGTTCGTGCACGACAGCATCTATGACGAAACCGTCGCGCGTCTGAAAGAGCTGTACGGCAAGGTGCCGGTCGGCAATCCGCTGGAGACGGGCGTGCTGATGGGACCGCTGATCGACGTGCAGGCGTTCGCGCGCATGCAGGACGCGCTCGAGCAGGCCAAGGGCGAGGGCGGCACCGTGCATGGCGGCGAGCGCGTCGCCGTGAAGGGTCACGAGAATGGTTACTACGTGCGTCCGGCGCTGGTCGAAATGCCGTCGCAGACCGACGTCGTGCTGAAGGAAACCTTCGCGCCGATCCTCTATGTGATGCGCTACAGCGATTTCGACGACGCCATCGCCGCCAACAACGCGGCCGTGCATGGCCTTTCGTCATGCACGTTCACGACCGACCTGCGCGAAGCCGAGCGCTTCCTGTCGGCTTCGGGCAGCGATTGCGGCATCGCCAACGTGAACATCGGGCCGAGCGGCGCGGAGATCGGCGGCGCGTTCGGCGGCGAGAAGGAAACCGGCGGCGGACGCGAATCCGGCTCGGATGCGTGGAAGGGCTACATGCGCCGCGCGACCAACACGATCAACTACTCGTCGGAATTGCCGCTGGCGCAGGGCATCGACTTCAACCTGGGCTAAGCGCGCAGCGGCGTCGGCATCGAATATCGGCAGTGGCATTCGCACGGAGGCGGCGTGGCTTCTCAAGTGGTGATTGTGGGTGGCGGCGTGATCGGCAGTTCGGTCGCGTATTTCTTGCGGGCTGCGGATCCGACCGTGCAGGTCACGGTGATCGAGCGCGATCCGACTTACGCGCGCTCGTCGTCGGCGCTCTCGGCGGCGTCGATCCGCCAGCAGTTCTCGACGCCGCTCTCGGTGCGCATGTCGCTCTACGGCATCGAGTTCCTGCGCTCGATCGGCGAGCGGCTGGAGGTGAACGGCGAACGGCCGTCGATCGATCTGCATGAAGGCGGCTATCTGTTCCTCGCGACCGCTCCCGGGGCCGCGACGCTGCGCGAGAACCACGCGCTGCAACGCGAACTCGGCGCGGATATCAGTCTGCTCGATGCCGCGCAGCTCGCCACGCGCTTTCCCTGGCTGCATACCGGGGATCTGGCGGCGGGCGCCTACGGTGAGAGCGGCGAAGGCTGGTTCGACGGCTACGGCCTCGTGCAGGCTTTGCGGCGCAAGGCTCAGGCGCTCGGGGCGCGTTACGTGGCGAGCGAGGTGACGGGCATCCGGCGTGACGGCCGGCGCGCGACGGCGGTGCAGGCGGCGAACGGCGAAACCCATGCGTGCGACGTGCTGGTGAACGCCGCGGGCGCGTGGGCGCGGCCGGTGGCGAAGATGCTGGGCATCGACCTGCCGGTGCATGCGCGGCGCCGGAGCATCTTCAATGTGTCGTCGCCGGCGCGGCTCGAAGGCGCGCCGTTGCTGATCGATCCGAGCGGCGTCTATTTCCGGCCTGAAGGGCAGACCTATATTTGCGGGACCTCGCCTTCCGCAGAACATGATCCCGACGACTTGCCGCTTGACGAAGTCGATCACGCGCTCTTCGATGACGTGATCTGGCCGACGCTTGCCCATCGCGTGCCGGGCTTCGAGGCGCTGCGGGTCGAGCGTTGCTGGTCCGGTTACTACGAGTACAACGTGCTCGACCAGAACGCGATCATCGGCGCGCATCCGGAGGTCGAGAACTGCTTCTTCGCCAATGGCTTCAGCGGCCATGGACTGCAGCAAGGTCCGGCGACGGGGCGTGGCGTCAGCGAAATGATCCTGCACGGGCGCTATGAAACGCTCGATCTCTCGCCGCTCGACTGGACGCGCGTGCTGGAAGGCCGGCCGATCGTGGAAAAGAATGTGGTGTAACTCATAGAAGAGTGCAGTGCGGAATGTGGAGTGCTTTTAAAGCACCGCTTTCGCACTCATTCGATTTGAGAATGCCCGGCTGCGACCGGGCATTCTTTTCGCTTCGAAAAAGGACAGGTAGATTGAAACGATTCCGTTTGCGCAACACGCAGACATTCTTTTGAGTCTTGCTTCGTTTTTCGGCCGCGTCCATTAATGAAATCCACTAGGGCCAGCCGCTTCAAGGAGGCGCATTCTGGAACCATCAATCTTGTCGAGTGCATCGAACGAAAGGAGACTAACGATGGATGCCAATACGAGCGCGCATTACTACGCCTGGATCGAAGACGGCGAACTGCCCCCGGATACAAGCGTGTCCGTATCGCACCGCTCCAGCCAGGTATCGGCGGAACCGGATTATGTCGCGGAAATCTGCGGACGCTTTGCCAGTGAGAAATCGGAAGAGGAACAGAAATCCTGCGTCATTCGTGGATATAACTGATCGCAACATCGCAATGTGTTGCGTGCATGGCACGCTTTGTCACGAGGCATTTTAAGCGTAACAAATTTTGTCAATTTCAATTGATGTTCCGGTTTCATGAGTCATGTGAAATTGGTGAATGACTGGCGGAGACGTAAAAAATCTCCGCTCGCGCGTCACTGGTTTTCGAGCATGCAGATTTTGCCAATTGGCCATGTTTTACGCGTTGACCGTTCCTGAATTCATCCAACCCGCTGCGAGCGGGTTTTTTTGTGCCCCGCAGCGATGTGGAGCTCCAGGTGGCACAATTGCACGCAACGAAAACGGAGAAGGAGCAATGGTGGCGCACCTGGACCTGGACAATCCGTTTCTCGAAGCGCTGGGCGCGACGTTCAGCGAGTGGCGCGCCGGTTACGCCGAATTCCTGATGCCGATACACGCCGGGCATCTGAACCGGCAACGCATCCTGCAGGGCGGCGCGATCGCCACGCTGCTCGACGCGGCATGCGGATACGCCGGTCTCTTCACGACCGGCCCCGAACCCGTGCACGGCTTCACGCTTTCGCTGACGGTGAACTATCTGGACCGGGGCGTCGGCGACAAGGTGGTCGCCAAAGGCTTCCTGGAGCGTCAGGGGCGCTCGGTCTATTTCGCTCGCGGCGAGGCGTGGGTCGACGGTCGCGTGATGATCGCGAGCGCGCAAGGCACCTTCAAATACGCCCGCTAGGCGCGCCCATCCGGCGATGGCCCTCAAGAATCTTCTCCGACGTCTCGATCTCACGACTCTGCAACTCTTCCTCGCGGTCCATGAGGAAGGCACTCTCACGCGCGCGGCGGAACGCGAGGCGATTGCGGTGTCGGCGGCCAGCAAGCGGCTGCTCGAACTGGAGCAGGCCGTCGGCGCCGTGCTGTTCGAGCGCAAGGCGCGCGGCATGGCGCTCACGCCTGCCGGCGAGACGCTGTTGCATCACGCGCGCCGCGTGTTGCGCGATGTCGAGAACATCGGCATCGAACTGGCGGAACATGCGAGCGGCGTGCGCGGCTACGTGCGCATGATGGCCAACCTGTCGGCGATCGTGGAATTCCTGCCGGAGGATCTGCGCGCGTTCATCTCGATGCACGACCAGGTCAAGATCGATCTGGAAGAGCGGCCGAGCGGCGGCATCATCGAGGGTGTGGCGGACAGTCTCGTCGATCTCGGCATCTGTTCCGGCGACGCCGATACGCGCGGCCTCGACACCGTGCATTACCGGCACGACCGGCTCGTCATCGTGACGCCGCTGACGCATCCGTTGACGAAACGCGACCGCGTGAGCTTCGCCGATACTCTCGACTTCGATCACATCGGCCTCCATTCAGCGAGTTCGATCAACATGCGCACGCATCTGGCCGCGCGTCAGGCGGGCCGCGCGTTGCGGTTGCGCATCCACGTGCCGGGCTTCGACGCCGTGTGCCGCATGGTGCAGGCCGGCATGGGCGTGGGCGTGCTGCCCTTGCACGTGTTCGAGGCGATCGGGCGGCAGCTTGGCCTTGCCGCCGTCGCGCTCGAGGAGGAATGGGCCGCGCGCAGTCTCGTGATCGTCGTGCGCGATGCGGACGCGCTGTCGCCGGTCAGCCGTCTTCTGTTCGATCACTTGCGCACGGTCGAAGCGTCTTCCGGCACGTCGGCCTAACGCTCAAAAGCCCGCGATCGTTCGCGTTTCGCGAACGATCCTTGCCGAAATGCGGTTGGACGCCCCCGAGCGTTCGCCAATAAGCTTGTCTCCATCAAACGAAATCAGGAGACGAGCGGCATGAGCGGACCCCTTCAAGGCATCCGGGTCATCGAAATCGGCACGTTGATCGCCGCGCCCTTCGCGGCGCGCATGCTGGCCGAGTTCGGTGCGGAAGTCATCAAGATCGAGACGCCCAATGGCGGCGACCCGCTGCGCAAATGGCGCAAGCTTCACGAGGGCACGTCGCTCTGGTGGTATCTGCAATCGCGCAACAAGAAGTCGGTCTGCGTGAACCTCAAGTCGCCGGACGGCGCGGAGGTCATCAAGCGTCTTGCAAAGGACGCGGACATCGTCGTCGAAAACATGCGTCCCGGCGCGCTCGAAAAGCTCGGCCTCGGCTGGGACGTGCTGCACGCAATCAATCCGAAGCTGACGATGGTGCGCATCTCCGGCTATGGCCAGACCGGTCCGTATCGCGACCGTCCGGGGTTCGGGGCGATCGGCGAGGCGATGGGCGGCATCCGCTATACGACCGGCGACGCGGAGGGACTGCCGGCGCGTGTCGGCGTGAGCCTCGGCGATTCGCTGGCCTCGCTGCACGGGGTGATCGGCGCCCTGATGTCGGTGTTGCGCGTCAAGACCGGACAGGGCGACGGACAGGTGGTCGATGTATCGCTCGTCGAAAGCGTCTTCAACCTGATGGAAAGCCTGGTGCCGGAATACGACCTGCTCGGCCACGTGCGCGAACGCAGCGGCGGCGCATTGCCGGGCATCGCGCCGTCGAATACGTATCGGACGGAAGAGGGCGGCTTCGTCGTGATCGCGGGCAACAGCGATCCGATCTACAAGCGCCTGATGCACGTGATCGGCCGGCCCGATCTCGCCGACGATCCCGCGCTCGCCCGCAACGACGGCCGCGTCCGTCACAGCGCGATGCTCGACGAAGCCATCACGGCGTGGACCACGCATCACTCGATGGACGACGTGCTCGCTGTGCTCGAGCGCGAAGAAGTGCCCGCGGGCCGCATCTATTCGGTCGCGGACATCGTCAACGACGCGCACTACCAAGCCCGCGACATGCTGCTGCACGCGAACCTGCCGGGCGGGGCGTCGGTGAAGATGCCGGGCATCGTGCCGAAGCTCTCCGAAACGCCGGGCGAAGTGCGCTGGCAAGGTCCGGCGCTCGGCGAACACACTCAAGCGGTGCTGGAATCGCTCGGCTTCGATGCCGGCGAGGTCGAACATCTGCGCGCGGAAGGAGCGGTTCAATGAATTTTGCATACAAAGAACCGCTGATCGTCCAGGAAGTCGCGCCGCGCGACGGTTTGCAGATCGAGAAGCAGTGGGTCGACACGGCGGACAAGATTGCGCTGATCGATGCGCTTGCGGCGTGCGGTTTCACGCGCATCGAGGCGGGCTCGTTCGTATCGCCGAAAGCGATTCCGGCGTTGCGCGACGGCGAGGCGGTGTTCAACGGCATCGCCCGCAAGGAGGGGGTGATCTACGTCGCGCTGGTGCCCAACGTGAAGGGCGCGGAGCGCGCGCTTGCGGCACGGGCGAATGAGCTCAATCTCGTGATGTCGGCAAGCCAGACGCACAACCGCGCCAACATGCGCATGAGCTGCGAAGACTCGCTGGCGGGCTTCGGCGATATCGTGCGGCTGGTGCAGGGGGCGTCGACGACGGTCTCGCTGAACGCGACTGTGGCGACGGCGTTCGGCTGTCCGTTCGAAGGCCGGGTGGATGAAGACCGCGTGGTGTCGATAGCCCGGACCTACCGTGAGATGGGCATTGCCGGCATCACGCTCGCCGACACCACCGGCATGGCGAATCCGCGTCAGGTTGCGCGGCTCGTCGAACGCGTGCTTGCGGACGTGCCCGCCGCCGACCTCACTTTGCATTTCCACAATACGCGCGGCCTCGGGCTCGCCAATGTGCTCGCTGCTTACCAGGCGGGTGCCCGCCGTTTCGATGCGGCGCTGGGCGGACTCGGCGGCTGTCCGTTCGCGCCGGGTGCGTCCGGAAACATCTGCACTGAAGACCTCGTGAATCTGTGCGACGAAACGGGCATTCCTGCGGGGATCGATCTTTCGCAACTGATCCGTCTGTCGCGCACGCTGCCTGGACTGGTCGGTCATGACGTGCCGGGGCAGGTCGCGAAGGCGGGCCGCAACTGCGATCTGCATCCGGTGCCCGACTACGTGCGGTCCATCTGACCCACCCATCACAACAAGACTGGAGACAAACATGAGCGACCTGAGCGTCAACGCGGCCGACGAGCCGCATTCCCTCGCCAACACATCGGACATCATTCGCAAGGTGGCATGGCGGCTGATGCCGCTCATCATGCTGTGCTACTTCTTTGCGTTCTTCGATCGCATCAATATCAGCTTCGCGAAGTTTCAGATGCAGAGTTCGCTGGGGCTGTCCGATACGGCCTACGGTCTCGGGGCGAGTCTCTTCGTGATTGGCTACGTGCTGTTCGAAGTGCCCAGCAACATGCTGCTCTACAAGGTGGGCGCACGCCGCTGGATCGCGCGCATCATGATCTCGTGGGGGATCGCGACGGCGCTCATGGTCTTCGTGCAGACGGAATGGCAGTTCTACGGACTGCGCTTCATCATCGGCGCGATGGAGGCGGGCTTCGCGCCCGGCGTGCTGTACTACCTGACGCTATGGTTCCCGGCGAGCTATCGCGGCCGCATTACTTCGATGCTGTTTCTCGCGTCGGCATTCTCCGGCTTGTTCGGTGCGCCGCTTTCAGGACTCGTGCTTGGGCACTTGAACGGTGTGGCGGGCATTGCGGGCTGGCACTGGCTGTTTTTGCTCGGCGGCATGCCGTGCGTGCTGCTGGGCATTCTCGTGCTGAAGGTGCTGAAGGATCGTGTCGATGATGCCGCCTGGCTCAGCAGCGCCGAGAAGACCTGTCTGAAGAGCCAGATCTCGACACAGAGCCAGCACACGGATACGGGTCATTCGCTGTTCGGCGCGATCAGGACGCCCGGTTTCCTGATGCTCGGCCTGATCTACTTCCTGATTCAGATCGCCTCCTACGGCCTCAACTTCTGGGCCCCGCATCTGATTCGCGCGGCGGGCACGCAGAATCCGACGATCATCGGTCTGCTTACGGCGGTGCCGTATATCTGTGGCGCGATCTGCATGGTGGTGGTCGGCCGCATGTCGGATCGCTCGGGCGAACGCCGCAAGTTCGTCGCGATCCTGCTGGTCATGGCGGCCGTGGGGTTCTTCGCAGCGGGCATCTTCGACAAGCAGACGGGCTTGCTGATCGCCGCGCTGGGCGTGATGGGCGCGGGCGTGATCGCGTCGATCCCGGCGTTCTGGGCGCTGCCGCCGAAGCTTCTGACCGGCGCGGGCGCGGCGGGCGGTATCGCGTTGATCAATACGCTGGGGCAACTTGGCGGCATCGTGAGCCCGGTGATGGTCGGCCGCATTCGCGACACGATGGGCAGCACGACGCCTGCGCTGTATGCGATTGGTGCGATGAGTGTGTTGTGCGCGTTGTTGTTGCTGTTCGGGTTGCCCCAGTCGCTGCGGCAGCGGGATCATGCGGAAGAGGGGGGAGGTGTTCGGGGGTAGTGTCTGGGCGTTCCTGCGCGAGGCGGGTAGCGGAGATTCGATGCGGCGGTTGATATGCCTGCCGCTTTGAGCTTTTGATAGAGCGTTTGGCGTTTTGAATGCGTTCGACCAGATGGCATTTTGAGTGACGCATTCAAAATGCTGCGAAACGACCCGGGCGAGGCGTGGCGAACGAGTGGTCCGCCACGCTTTGATGCGGAGCAACGCAAGATTGCATCGCGACCTGCTCGGCAGATCTGCTTGAGATTCGTGCATTTGGCGTTTTGCATACGTTCGACCAAATGGCGTTTTGCGTATTGGATGCAGGATGTCGCGAGACGGGCTAACTGCGGCGCGCAGCGAACGAGCGATCCGCCGCGCGGTGATACAGAGCAAGGCAAAGTCACATCACGACTTGCTCGACTACCCCGCCGAAGCTTCTCGCATCAGGCATTTTGCATGCATTCGGCCAAATGGCGTTAAGCATGCCGTATTCAAAATGCCGCGAGGCGAGCAAGCCTATGCTTCGGGAAGCAATAAGGCGAAGAGGGCGCAACGCAGGATCGCAACATGCCTCGCTCCGCTGCAAAAGACTTCGCCCGACAGTCCAGCCCAGCCCCTTTGCATCCGGCATTTCGAACGCCATCGACCAAATGGCATTTTCCGGGCCGCATGAAAAATGCCACAAAGCAAGCAGAACCGACCCCGGCACGCCAACCCACCGACGCCCATCATACCCTGCAAAGGCGCAACGCAAGCGTCACCTCAGTCCCCCACCAACCTCCTGCAATGCCGCGCGATCTGCCGTTCCTCCTGAGTCGCGACCACGCGATGCGCCGCCCCCAAAAACCCGAGCCCTTCAAGCACCTGCGAACGCACCGCGTCGCTGTGCTCTCCGATCCCTCCGCTGAACACGATCAGATCGACGCCGCCCAGCAACGCCGCATACGCGCCAATGGTCTTGCGCACCGCCGTGCAGAACACATCGACGGCCAGCGACGCATCCGCGTCGCCCTGCGCGCGGCGTGCCAGCAGCCCTTGCATGTCGTCGTCCGATTCCGACAACGCCTTCATTCCGCCGCGCCGGTTCACCAGCGTTTCGATGCCGTCGGCGTCGAGCGAGGCATGGCGCAGCAGATGAATCAGCACGCCGGGATCGAGATCGCCGCTGCGCGTGGCCATCGGAATCCCGCCGGCGGGCGTCATGCCCATCGACGTATCGACGGAGCGCCCGTTCTGCAGCGCACACAGACTGGCGCCGCTGCCGAGATGGGCGATGACCGTGCGCGCCGGCAGGTCCGCGCCAAGCTCGCCGACGATGGACTCGTAAGACAGCCCATGAAACCCATAGCGAACGACACCCCGCTCCGCATACTCGCGCGGCAACGCAAAGCGCGTTGCCCGCTCAGGCAGCGTGCGGTGGAACGCGGTATCGAAGCAAGCGAAATGAGGCACATCGGCGAAGATGCGCTGTGCCTCGTCAATCAGCGCCAGCGCGGGCGGCAGGTGCAGCGGCGCGAACGGCACCGCTTCTTGCAGCGTGTGCTTCACGTCCTCGGTGATGCGGCAATGTTCGCGCAGCCGCGGTCCGCCATGCACGACACGATGCCCGACGCCCACGAGCGGCACATCCAGATGCTCGGCGAGCGCGTCGGCGACGCGCTTCAGCGCATCGTGCTGCGTCTCCATCACATGATCCTGCGCGACATCGATACGGCCGTCCGACGACTTCATCGACCAGGATCCGTTGTCGCGCCCGATACCTTTCGCACTGCCCGAGAGCCATGCGTGCTCGTCGCCGTCGCGTGCGGTGAACACGCCGAACTTGAGCGACGACGAGCCGCTGTTGAGCACCAGAATGCCTTCGTCCATGGCATCAACCCTTCCAGGTCCAGTCACGGATCTCGTCGCGATCGATGCCTTCCTCATGCGCGTACCGCACGCTCTCGATGATCTCGTTCCTGAGCCACTCCTTCGCATGCGCGCTGCTTTCTGCGATGCGCGGCACGCGGTCGATCACATCGATGGCGAGCGTGAAGCGGTCCACCCCGTTGATGATCGCGAGTTCGAACGGCGTGTTGATATTGCCGCGTTCTCGATAGCCATGCACATGCATGTTCTCGTGATTGGTGCGGTTGTAGGTGAGCTTGTGCACCAGCGTCGGATAGGAATGGAAGTTGAAGATGACCGGCTTGTCGCGCGTGAAGAGGGAATCGAAGTCGCGGTCGGACAGACCATGCGGATGATCGGTATCCGGCATGAGCCTGAACAGGTCGACCACGTTGACGAAACGAATCTTCAGGTCAGGACAGTTCGCCTTGAGGATCTCGACGGCGGCAAGCGCTTCCATGGTCGCGATGTCGCCCGCGCACGCCACCACCACGTCCGGCTCCGCGCCCTGATCGGTCGAGGCCCAGTCCCAGATGCCGATGCCTTTCGCGCAGTGCACGATTGCATCCTGCATGCTCAGGTACTGCAGATGCGGCTGCTTGTCCGCGACGATCACGTTCACGTAATCGTGCGTACGCAGGCAATGATCCGCGACGCTCAAAAGGCAGTTCGCGTCAGGCGGCAGATAGATGCGGACAACGCCCGGGCTCTTGTTGGTGACGACATCGAGGAAGCCCGGGTCCTGATGCGTGAAGCCGTTGTGATCCTGACGCCACACGAGCGACGTGATGAGCAGGTTGATCGACGGGATGGGCTTGCGCCAGTCGAGTTCGTTCTTGGCCTTCTCCAGCCACTTCGCGTGCTGGTTGAACATCGAATCGATCACGTGCACGAACGCTTCATACGTCGCGAACAGGCCGTGTCTTCCGGTCAGCACATAGCCTTCGAACCAGCCTTCCAGCGTGTGTTCCGAGAGCATCTCCATTACGCGTCCGTCGATGGACAGCGCGCCGCCGTCGGCATCCTCCGGCAGCGTCTCGGCGAGCCAGCGCTTGCCCGAGGCTTCATATACGCCGTCGAGCTTGTTGCTCGCCGTTTCATCGGGACCGAACAGGCGGAAGCTCGTCATGTTGCGGCGAATCACGTCGCGCAGGAAGGTGGCGAGCACCATCGTCGGCGATTGATACGTGTTCGCCGCCCGCTTGAATTCGAACGCGTACTCGCGAATGTCGGGCAGATCCAGCGACTGGCGCTGCAAGCCGCCGTTCGCGTGCGGATTCGCGCTGATGCGCCGCAGGCCTTCGGGCGCCAGCGCGCGCAAGGATTCGATCAGCCGGCCGTCTTCATCGAACAGCTCTTCGGGCTTGTAACTGCGCAGCCATTCTTCCAGCAAGGCAAGGTTGCGGTGGTTGCTCGCCGGATCGGCGATCGGCACCTGATGCGAACGCCAGAAGTCCTCGACCTTGTGCCCATTGACCTCCTTCGGCCCCGTCCAGCCTTTCGGGGTGCGCAGCACGATCATCGGCCAGCGCGGCCGCGTCACGTTGCCGGGATTCGCGCGCGCGTTCGCCTGGATGGCGCGGATATCGGCGATGCAGCGTTCGAGCGTCGCCGCCATGCGCTGATGCATCTTCTCGGGCTCGTGCCCTTCGACGAAGTGCGGCTCGTAGCCATAGCCCTTGAACAGCGCAGCGAGTTCCTCATGCGGGATCCGCGCAAGGATGGTCGGATTGGCAATCTTGTAGCCGTTGAGATGCAGGATCGGCAACACGGCGCCATCGGTGGCCGGGTTGAGGAACTTGTTCGAATGCCAGGACGTGGCGAGCGGGCCGGTCTCCGCCTCGCCGTCACCCACTACGGTAGCGACGATCAGGTCCGGATTGTCGAACGCCGCGCCGAACGAATGCGACAGGCTATAGCCGAGCTCGCCGCCTTCGTGAATCGATCCCGGCGTCTCAGGTGTGCAATGCGAGCCGATGCCGCCCGGCGACGAAAACGCGCGGAACAACTTGAGCATGCCGCGTTCGTCGGTGCTGCGGTCGGGATAGATTTCCGAGTAGTGACCCTCGAGGTAAGAATTGGACAGCGTCGCGGGCGCGCCGTGGCCCGGGCCTGACACGAACAGGATGTTGAGATCGTCGCGTTTGATCAGGCGATTCAGATGCACCCACACGAACGATTGTCCCGGATCGGAGCCCCAGTGCCCGAGCAGACGCCGCTTGATGTGCTCCGGTTGCAGGCGTTCGCGCAGCAGCGGATTGGCGCGCAGATAGATCATGCCGGCCGAAAGATAATTGCAGGCCCGCCAGTACGCATCGATTCGTGCGAGGAGATCGGGGGCGAGAGGCGTCTCGAGGGAAGTCGGGGTGACGTCGTCGTTCAAGGGCTTCTCCTTGCAGGTGGGATGAGGGGTCGAACGTGGTGCGTGCGGCTTGGCGCAAGATCGGGTCCCGCGCGTGTCTCCATGTTCAGGCGCGTTCGTGGCGCTGGTTTGACGATCAGGTATCGGCAGACATCATAGAACGGTCGGCGCGATCGGGCAGCGGAGGCGACAATCCACCGCGGGGCTTGTCTTCCGCCTGCGCGCACGCATATTCAGCGCTCCCGCGCCGTTTCGAAAGCGCCCCTAGAATAGCTGGATGCCCCGACAATCCCCTCCCGCGAACGACGCCCTGCAAGGCTTTCATCCGGCCGTCGCCGGCTGGTTCCGCGCACGCTTCGCCTCGCCGACGCCCGCCCAGGCGCGCGCCTGGCCGCTGGTGCAGGCGCGCCGTTCGACACTCGTTGCCGCGCCCACGGGTTCGGGCAAGACGCTCACCGCGTTCCTGGCTGCACTCGATGAACTCGTCCGCGACGGCATTGCCGCCGGTGGCGTGTTGCCGGACGAGACGCGGGTCGTCTATGTGTCGCCGCTGAAGGCGCTGTCCAATGACATCCGCGTGAATCTGGAAGAGCCGCTCGCGGGCATCGCGCAGGCCTTGCGCGAATCGGGCACGGCGGCGCCGGAGATCCGCGCCGCCGTGCGCACCGGCGACACCACGCAGCAGGAGCGCAATGCGGTCAGGAAGCGTCCGCCGCACATCCTCGTCACCACGCCGGAATCGCTTTACGTACTGCTTTCGTCGGACTCGGGACGCGCGATGCTGTCCACCACGCGCACCGTGATCGTCGATGAAATTCACGCCGTGGCGGGCAGCAAGCGCGGCTCGCACCTGAGCCTGTCACTTGCGCGGCTCGACGCGCTGTGCGAGGAAGCAGGTCATCAGCGGCCCGTGCGCATCGGTCTCTCGGCCACGCAGAAGCCTATCGAACGCGTGGCGCGGTTTCTCGTCGGTGGCAATGAGCCGTGCGAGATCGTCGACGTCGGGCATGTCCGCGCGCGCGATCTCGCGCTCGATCTCCCGCCGATGCCGCTCGAAGCCGTCATGTCCAACGACATGTGGGAGCGCGTCTACGACCGTCTCGCGGATCTGTCGGCGCAACACCGCACGACGCTTGTTTTCGTCAACACGCGACGCATGGCGGAGCGCGCGGCGCGCCATCTCACCGACCGCCTCGGCAAGGACGCCGTCGCCGCGCATCACGGCAGCCTGGCGCGCGAGCAGCGGCTGGTCGCCGAACAACGCCTCAAGCGCGGCGAGTTGCGTGTGCTGATTGCAACGGCGTCGCTGGAACTGGGCATTGATATCGGCGATGTCGATCTCGTCTGCCAGCTCGGCTCACCGGGTTCGATCGGCGCGTTCCTGCAGCGGATCGGGCGCTCGGGGCATCACGTGGGCGGCATGCCGAAAGGGCGGCTGTTTCCGACTTCGCGCGACGATCTGATCGAATGCGCCGCCTTGATCGATTGCGTGCGGCGCGGCGAACTCGATGCGCTGAAGATTCCGCGCGCGCCCCTCGACGTGCTCGCGCAGCAGATCACCGCCGAAGTCTCATGCCGCGAATGGAGCGAGGATGCGCTGTACGAGCGCATCACGCAGGCGTTTCCGTATGCGGAGCTGGCGCGCAGCCGCTACGACGCCGTGCTGCGCACGCTCGCGGAAGGCTATACGGGACGTCAGGGCGTGCGCGCGGCCTATGTGCATCGCGACGCGGTGAGCCGGACGCTGCGCGGACGGCGCGGCGGCAAGCTGACTGCCGTGACCTCGGGCGGCGCGATCCCCGATAACGCCGATTTCGCGGTGCTGCTGGAGCCGCAGGGCTTGCAGATCGGCACCGTGAACGAAGACTTCGCCGTTGAAAGTCTCGCGGGCGATGTCTTCCAGCTCGGCAATACGTCGTACCGGATCGTGCGCGTGGAAGGCGGGCGTGTGCGTGTGGAGAATGCCAACGGGCAGCCGCCGAATATTCCGTTCTGGCTCGGCGAAGCGCCCGGGCGCAGCGATGAGCTGTCGCACGCGATCGCGCGCATGCGTGCGGGCATCGATACGCGGCTGGCGCAGGACGACGGCATCGAAGCGGTCATCGCGTGGCTGGCGCAAGAGAGCGGCATCGGCGACGAGGCGGCGCGGCAGATCGTCGAATACCTGGCGCGTGCGCGCGCCGCGCTCACCGTGTTGCCGACGCAGGACACGCTCGTCATGGAGCGCTTCTTCGATGAATCCGGCGGCACGCAGCTCGTGATTCACGCGCCGTTCGGCAGCCGCGTGAATCGCGCGTGGGGTCTCGCGCTGCGCAAGCGCTTTTGCCGTACTTTTAATTTTGAATTACAGGCTGCGGCGACCGAGGACGCCATCGTGCTCTCGCTGACAGGCAGTCACAGTTTCACGCTCGACGAAGTGTGGCGCTATCTGAAGTCCAGCACCGCCGAGCACGTGCTGATCCAGGCGCTGCTCGATGCGCCGCTGTTCGGCGTGCGCTGGCGCTGGAACGCGACCAACGCGCTCGCGCTGCCGCGCTATGCGGGCGGGCGCAAGGTGGCGCCGCAATTGCAGCGCATGAAGAGCGAGGACCTGCTCGCGGCGGTGTTCCCGGACCAGGTGGCGTGCGCAGAAAACCTGGCGGGCGAGCGCGAGGTGCCCGCGCATCCGCTGGTCGAGCAGACGCTCGACGACTGCCTGCACGACGCCATGGACAGCGACGCTTGGCTCGCGTTGCTGGGCCGCATCGAAAGCGGCGCGGTGCGGCTGGTGACGCGCGAATTGCCGGCGCCGTCGCCGCTGGCGGCCGAGATCCTGTCGGCCAAGCCCTATGCATTCCTCGACGACGCACCGCTCGAAGAGCGCCGCACGCAGGCGGTGCTGGCGCGCCGCTGGACCGATCCGCAATCGGTCGACGATCTGGGTGCGCTCGATCCCGAAGCCATCGAGAGCGTCCGCGCGGAAGCCTGGCCCGATGTCACCAGCGCCGACGAGATGCACGAGGCGCTGACGACGCTTGCCTGCATCGCCGAGCGCGAAGCGCAGCGCCACCCGCACTGGCCCGCGTGGCTGGAGACGCTGGCGCGCGGCGGCCGGGCGACGCGGCTGCAGGTCGCGGAACACGATGCGCTGTGGACGCCCGTCGAGCGGCTCGCGTGCCTGCGCGCGGTCTATGAGCACGCGCCGATGCAGCCGACGTTGCGGCCGCCCGCCGGCTTCGACGAGGTCTGGAGCCCCGACGACGCGCTCGTCGAGATCGTGCGGGCGCGCTTGTCCGGTTGCGGGCCGCTGACGGTGCCGGACATCGCGCGGCCGCTTGCGTTGCCGGCCTCGGCTGTCGCTCTCGCGCTGACACGGCTGGAGGCACAGGGTTATGTGATGCGCGGACGCTTCACGCCAGGCGCGCAGACCGAGGAATGGTGCGAGCGGCATCTGCTCGCGCGGATTCATCGCTACACGGTGCGGCGGTTGCGGCGCGAGATCGAGCCGGTCGAGCGGCAGGACTTCATGCGTTTCCTGTTCGAATGGCAGCGCGTCGGGACGGATGCGCGCGGTGCCGGCCGTGACGCGCTCGGCGCCGTGCTGGAACAACTGGAAGGTTTCGAGGCGCCGGCCGTCGCGTGGGAAGACGAGATACTGCCGGCCCGCATCGGCGATTATTCGGGACTCTGGCTCGACGAACTCTGCCGCGCCGGCAAGCTGGTCTGGACGCGGCCGGCGGGACGCGCACGCGCGACGGGCGCCCCGGTGCGCGGCACACCCATCGTGCTGTTGCCACGCCGCCATCTCGACGCATGGAATGCGCTCCTGTCCGCCGATGAAGCGCCGCAAATGTCGTCGCGCGCGCAGCGCGTGTTCGATGCGTTGCAAACTCATGGCGCCATGTTCTTCGACGAACTCCTTGCCGACGCGCGTCTCCTTCGCACGGAGCTCGAGGATGCGCTCGGCGAACTCGTGTCGCTCGGACTCGTCAACGCGGACAGCTTTGCCGGTCTGCGCGCGTTGCTCGCACCCGCGGCGAAGCGCAACGCCTTCGCACGGCGTCCGCGGCGCGGCGGACTGTTCATCGGCGGAATGGACGACGCCGGGCGCTGGGCGCTGCTGCGGCGCGCCCGCGAAGAAGGCGAGCGCGACGACGCCGCGCTCGAACACGTCGCGCTGACTTTGTTGCGGCGCTATGGCGTGGTGTTCTGGCGCCTGCTCGAACGCGAAGCCGGATGGCTGCCGCCCTGGCGCGATCTGCTGCGCGTCTATCACCGGCTGGAAGCGCGAGGCGAGATTCGCGGCGGGCGCTTCGTCGCCGGTCTGGCGGGCGAGCAGTTCGCGCTGCCGGAGGCGGTGCCCTTGCTGCGCGACATGCGCCGCCGCGCACGAGACGGGGCGTTGGTCGCGCTGTCGGCGGTGGATCCGCTCAATCTGGTCGGTACGCTGTTGCCCGGCGACAAAGTGCCGGCGCTCGCGGGCAATCGGGTGCTGTATCTCGATGGCGTGCCGGCGGGCGCGGTGATCGCGGGCAAGACCCGTTATCTCGGCGAATTCGATGCTGCGACGCGTGAGCAGGTGCGTCTCGCGCTGGTGAAGCGCACGGCGCGTTCGCTCGCGCTGTCGGCGAGCGCGCCGGGCGCCGGTCTGACGGGCGGTGCCGTGCCGGCGCGCCAGGGATGACGCGCCTGCGCCGGCCGTGGCGTCAGTTTTCTTCCTTCTTGCCGACGATCTTCGTCGTGAACGGGCCGGGCGGCTGCACCGGCACGTCTCTCACCGGCACGCCCGGATAGTCGACGACACGATTCGGGTTCGCTGCGGTCCGGATACGAAACGATGGCTTGAGCCCGTCTCGCGCGCCGCCGACGATGGTATGCATCGCTTGCCGGTCGAGTTCGACGCTGTCGGCGAGATCCCTGATTTTGATGACAGCCATGATGAGGTCCTCCGTGGGTTCGTGAGCCGGCGCGCCGCGCTTCAGTCGGGTCGACTTCAGCCTTCGCACTGTTTGGCTCTTTGCATGCAAAACACAACAAACCGCGCCAGCGCCTGCGGGGCAGGAGGTCTGAACCTTCCGCCCTGACCGACAGCGCCTGATCGCTCGTGCCGAATGACGCGAAAGGCATGCCAGATACGGCGTGATCGGCGCATCGGAGGCTCCGAGGTCCGCGCAGCGGGCGTTGCGCGCGATATCGAGGGCGCCAAAATCGAACCGCGCCACAGCGTTCGTCGTGCGTGAGCCGACACTTCAGCGAAATGTGTCGGTATCCGAAAGACATGTGCGCGATGCCGCGCAGAATCAAAAACGTCATTTGCTTAAGGCGCAAGCGAAGTCTAGTATCGAACCAGCATGAAGTATTTGTTACGACAAGTGGACTTGGTCGATCGAACAGGAGCCGCGTCGCGTCGCACAGATGACAAGTTTTGCGCAAGCGATACGTACTTTCCAGAGCAACAGCGCGTCGCGCGACGAGTTCTTTTCCCGGGTTGACGGCGCCCTTGCGACCGAGCAGTCCGCGCCAAAGCAACTCATGGAGATCCTCGACGAGGAGCACGCGGTCAAGCCTCTGCCCCCGGATGTCTACGCGGCCATCCGGCGCCGTGTCGACCATGCGGCACGCATTCGTCCCGAACTCGACTCAGACACCGGCCCCGTCGGCAGCGACGAGACGCGCCTGCAGACCACCACGAGCTTCGCCCCGCCCCCCATGCCGCCTTCGCTGCCCGAGCGCGATCCGAGCAGCAGCTCGGGCGGATCCGGCGCGACAAGCGGAACGAGCGGCACCAGCGGCACCAGCGGCACCGGCGGGACGTTCGGTCAGGCGACGCAGATAAGAACCGACCACGACCAGCGCATGAAAGGCGTCGGCGACACGCTCAACAGTCGCTTCGTGCTGGAGGAGTGTCTTGGCATCGGCGGCATGGGCACGGTCTACAAGGCCCTGGACCTGCGCAAGCTCGAAGCATCGGACCGTCGCCCGTATGTCGCGATCAAGGTGCTCAACCTGCAGTTCCGTGGCAATCCGAAGTCGCTGATCGCATTGCAACGCGAAGCCCGCAAGGCGCAGCAACTGGCGCACCGCAACATCGTGACCGTGTATGACTTCGATCGCGACGGCCCGGTTGTCTATCTGACGATGGAATATCTTTCCGGACAGCCGCTCTCGCGCCTGCTGCGAAATCCGAACTTCAAGGGCATGCCGTTCGCCGAGGTGTTTCCCATCTTCAAGGGCATGGCCAATGCGCTCGCCTATGCGCACGAGCGCGGCTTCGTTCATTGCGATTTCAAGCCGGCCAACGTGTTCCTGCTGGATACGTCGGAAGTCAAGGTGATCGACTTCGGCATTTCGCGCGTGATTCAGCGCCCCGAGGAAGAGAGCGAGGCAACCGTCTTCGATCCAGGCAGCCTCGGCGCGCTGACGCCCGCGTACGCGAGTCCCGAAATGCTGGAACATCGCGAGCCGGACCCGCGCGACGATGTCTATGCGCTCGGTTGCATCACCTATGAGTTGCTGACAGGAAAGCATCCGTTCGACCGCGTGCCCGCGCAACAGGCGAAGGCCGCGGGCATGAAGCCGCAGCGTCCGGAGCATCTCGGCAACAAGCAGTGGAAAGCGCTGAAGGCGTCGCTGGCGTTCGAACGTGAAGCGCGCACGGCGAGCGTGGCGCAACTGCTGGAGGACATCAGCGACCCGCAGCCAGCCACTGCGGCAATGCGCAAGAGCAAGCAGGGCGGGACGCCGAAACTGGCGATCGGCGCGGCGGCGGCGGTGGCAGCGCTGTTGATTGCCGGTGGCGGGTATTACTACTACGAGCGTAGCAAGGGCGTGACGGAAGTGGCTCACGAAGCGGCACACGAAGCACCGCGGCCGTCCGTCGCGCATGTTGAACGCGCAGCGCCGCCGTCAGCCGGTTCGCAGGTGGCGATCACGCCCGTCCTGCCTGCGCCGCCCGCGCCGGTGCTCACGATGGCAGCGGTCACGCCCGTGCTGGCAAGCGTGCCGTGCTCGGCGCTGGTGGCTTCGGTGCACGACCAGACCGTCGACGTGCAGGGCTTCGTTTCACAGCGTTATGGCCTCGCACGGCTCAAGGACACGCTCGGACGCGTACCCGGCGTGAAGACCACCAATTTCGGCGTGCAGCAGGTCGCGGATGACAAGTGCGATCTGCTCAAGGTATTCGCGCCGTACTGGTCGGCGAATCGTCAGTCGGGACGGCCGGCCTCGGTGCATACGCGTTCGCAGGCGACCCGGCTCACCGAAGGGCAGCCGCTGATCATCGACCTGATGACGCCCGGCTTCGATTCGAGCGTCAACGTCGATTACTTCACGCTCGACGGCAGCGTCGTGCATCTGCTGCCGAACCAGCGCTCGCGCGACAACCAGGCGCCGCCGAACTACACGGCGACGATCGGCTCGATGGGTGACTGGATCGTCGGCAAGCCGTTCGGTTCGGAGATGATCGTGCTGATGCTCGCGCCCGCGCCGCTCTTCGATGCACCGCGTCCGGACAGCGAAGCGAAGTCCGACTATCTGCGCGCAGTCGAGAAACGCCTGGCGGCGCTGGCAAGCAAGTACGGACGCGACAAGGTGGCCGTCGACATGTTCCAGATCACGACGCAGGCGAAGCAGTAACGGGATGTCGAAGCGGGTTCCGTTCGCGGTGGACTTGAAGACGAGAAGAACGGAACCGCGCCGGAGCGCCTAGCTTTGAGGCTTCTCCATCGATGACTTCAATTCCTTCAGCGCATCTTCCATCCGCTTGCTGACGAGCGCATAGGCTTCGGCCTGCGTCTGTTGAGTGGTGCGCGCGATGTCCTGCATGTCGGCGAGTGCGTTATGCAAGGCGCGCTGGACGACTTCGTTGGCGTTGAACGGCGGTTGCGCCGATCCAGTGGCGAACTGCTTGGCGATGCCCTCCAGATCGCTCAAGGTGCGGCGCAGGATTTCAAGCTGCTTGTCGCGCAACGCTTCGATGCCGCCGAACGCGACGCGGTTCGTTGCCGCGAGTGCCTCGACGTCCTTGCGACGCGATTCCATGATCGCGGCGACATCGAATCCCGGCAACTGATATTGCTGGAACATGGCGGCAAACTGGCTGAACGGATCGCTGAAATTTTGATTCATCATGTCTCCCAGATTCGTTCGGTCGAGCGCGGATTCCGCTGTCCGACTGCATGAAGAGCGCGGATGACCGGGCTGTCTCACCTTGCGTGCGTCCCCAGGCCGAGACGCCGCCGGCACCTGATACTACCAATTTAAAGGCCGATCTTGGGGCAAGGGAAAACGCCATGTGGGCGACGATGACGATCGCGCTCGCCATGATGCCCGCTTGATGCAGGTCAACGTGCGCCACGGTGCCGCAACGACCATGAATACACGGTGACAGGCGGTGGCGAGCGGTTCACGGGCAGCTGGCTCCCACCGCGGAAGCAGGCGGGAGCGCATCATGATCAAGGGCGAAGGACGAATCGTTGCGGCGCTGGGGGCGGTCTTCGTGACACTCGGCGGCATTCATGCGGCACTGCGCGGGCTGCTGTTCGACGAGACCGCTGTGACCTGGTACGGCGTGCTCGCGATTCTGCTGGGGGCGGCGTCGTTTGTCGTGATGCTGACGCCTCTGCCGGGCGATGATCCCTGATCCTTCGGCCGGGTGAATCAGCGATCTTCTCCTCCCGCGAACACGCCATGCTCGGCCTGGATCTGTTCGCGGTCGATGCACTGCACATGCCAGCGTCCAGTGCTGTGCGGGTTTGAGCCATCGACGCCACCGGCATACCACAGCACGCGTCCGGCGAGGCCTTCGCAAGGGCCGCCGGGGGTATCGAAGTCAAGACGCTCCAGCACGCAGATCGGCTCTTCGATGCGCTGGCCGCAGATCATCGTTCCGTTCGTTCCCGCGCGCAGTCCGCCCCAGTCAGGGACTTCGACCGCCTGGTGTCCCTCGCGCGACCAGCGGCGTGTTTCCTTGTCGAGCCACAGAATGGCGTATGCCGCGGATTGGGCGCCTTCGAAACCATCCAGCTTCACGGTGATACGCATGTCATCCTCCATGATACGAATCGATGGACATGACGCTCGGCGCATGTACGCCGGCCATGAGCGTCGTCGAATGAAAGGCGGCGTCTCGAAGCAACTCGCTTCAGGCGTTGCGCCGCGCGTATTGGTTCGGGCCTCGCACGCCGAGAGCAGCAATGTCGGTTTCGAACGGCATACGGCCAATAAGTTTAATGGCGCCGCATGGACAAGTTTCATCGGCGCGACGTTCGGAAAGGGAGCCTCTATCGACAGCGCTTGCGCATTGCAGCAGAGCGAAGCACGCAAGCATCAAGCAAGTCCAATGCCGATTTGCGTCGGATGACGTCACGAAAGTACCGGCGCATCAATTTCAGTCTAGCTCGGCAATATGACGACTTTCAGTAGGCGTTTTGCCGCAGGCTTCCAAGGCGCAACCCCATCACATAAGCCGCAAGCGTGCCGACGGTGACACGCGAATCCGCCCGCCGTCCGTGCGCGTTGCACCACGCTGGACAATGAACGCCCCAGCAGGTTGCAACCCGCACGAACGGCGGCGTCGGGCGGATCCGTTGCGTGTGCGGTGCAACAATGAATGCAGAATGCATCATGCAAAGAACCAGGCGTCGTTGGCATGGCGAAATGGATCGCGCACCGATGCGCTCAAAGGCGTTCCAGCTTCATGCGATCGACGATATGCAACTGCCTGCCGTTGAGCCCGATCACGCCTTCACGTTGCAGCTTCGACAGCATCCGGCTCACGGTTTCCAGTTCGAGACCGAGATAACTTCCGATGTCGCCGCGCGTCATTGGCAGCAGCAGGTCAGCCGGCGGCGCTGGCGCGTCGAGCCGCTCGGACAGGTCCAGCAGGAACGCCGCCACGCGCTCGCGCGCGGGCATCGTGCCCAGCATCAGTGCGAGTCGCGAGGCCCGCACGATCTCGGCGCTCATGACCGCCAGCAGTTCGTGCTGCATGGCCGCATATTCGCGGCACAGCGGTTCGAGAATGCCCACGGGCATGATGCGCACCACGCTGTTTTCGAGTGCGATGGCGTCGCTTTCATGTCGTCCCGTGCAGATGCCGTCGAGGCCAAGCGTTTCATCCGGCAGATGGAAGCCGGTGACCTGGGTATGAGGCGCGCTGTCCAGATCGTTCGCCGGAAAGGTCGCGACGCTCTTGAAGCAGCCGCTCTGCACGGTATAAAGCGAGCGCAGCGGCTCACCCGTGGTGTAGAGCGCGGCGCCTCGTTCGAGAGTACGGGTGGGAAACGGAATGGCATCCGCGTCGGCTAAGCGGACGTGAAGCGTGACTGCCGTGTTGCGGTGAAGCGAGGGTTCCATGGCGCGCTCCTCCTGCTGATTGCAGTATGGTTCACGGATCGCGGAAAGGACAACCCGCCGCTGATGGCGTAAGCATCAGAGCGGCAGAACGATACGCACCTCGGCGCCGCCGCCCTCGCGCGGACGCAGTTCGAGCGTGCCGCCATGCAGCCTGGCAATGCGCTCGACGATCGCGAGGCCCAGCCCCGTGCCTTTCGGCTGGCCTTCGCCGCCGCCGCGCCTGAACGGCTGCTTGAGCGCCTCGGGATCCTGCCCGGCGAGTCCCTTGCCGCGATCCGCAATCACGACGCACACGCTTCGTGTCCGCGCGTCGGTCCAGGTGCGAGCCTCCAGTCCCACCACACCGTAAAGGACCGCATTCTGCATGACGTTCATCAACATGCGCATCATGCTGATGGGACGGAACGCGAAGGGCTGCACTTCGCCGAGTTCCAGCGTGAACTCGTGACCCAGGCCTGCAAAATCAGCGGCGAGATTCGCGATCAGCGCATTCAGGTCGCCGACGACCGGCATCTCCTTCGCGCCGCTTCCGGCATAGTCCATGAACTGCTGCAGGATCGTGTCGATGGTCTCGAGGTAGCCTTCCGCCGATGCCGCGAATGACGCGTCCATCGACGGCACGGACGACATGGCCATCGCGAGACGCAGCTTGGTCATCGGCGTGCGGATGTCGTGCGAAATACCGGCGAGCATCAGTGCGCGCGTCGCGTCGGCTTCCCTCAGCGCGGCGGTCATGCGGTTGAAGGCGTCGCTGACTTCCGCGATTTCGGTCGGGCCATCGTTCGGCAGGACGCCCGGGTCCCCACCCGCTGAGACACGGCGCGCCGCGTCGGCGAGATGGGCGAGCGGGCGGTTCAGGTGCCGCTGGATCACATACGCCGTGCCGGTGGCAAGCGCGCCCAGTCCCAGCGAGAGCAGCAGGGCCGTAGCGATGCCGTCGCCATGGGCGGCTTCGGGAACCGGCAATGCAATCCAGCGCGGCTCGTTCGACAGATGCGCGCGAATCCACAAGCGCTGCTGACCGTCGTCGCTGGTATCGCCGCTTTGCCAGCGCACCAGCAGGTCTGCGGGCAGATGACGCCGCAGGCTCTCGACAAAGGTCCGCCGCTGATAGGTTTCATAGAAATGCAGGCGCGACTCAGGCGTGAAGGGCGCGGCGCCCGCGGGCAATTCGGCGCGCATGTCGAGATGCGACGTGACGGTTTGCGCGGCGTCGGGCGGGGTCGTCCTGAGCAGCGTGTCGAGGGTGACGATGTAACTCGCGAACGCGGAGGCCGCGCGCTCAATGCGCGGCGTCTGGATGAAATGCAGCAGCACGGCGATGGCGCAGACCTGGCTCACCGCGACCAGCGCGACAAGCAACAGCACGTTGCGCGCGAAGAGCGAGCGCGGCGCGAGCTTCACGGCGCATCCGCCTCGACTTCGGCGAGCAGCATGTAGCCGACGCCCCACACGGTCTTGATGAAACGCGGTTTGCCCGGATCTTCCTCGACGAGTTGCCGCAGCCGCAACACCTGCACGTCGATGCTGCGATCGAGCGCGTCATGATCGCGGCCTCGCGTGCGCGCGATGAGGTTGTCGCGGCTCACCCCACGATTCGGCGATGAACCGAGCGCGTTCAGCAACTGCATCTGCGCAGAGTGGATCTCGAAGGGCTCGCCATTCCTGAAGAGCATCTGGCGCGCGAGATCGAGGCGAAATTCGCCGAAGCGGATGACTTGCCGGGTATGCGTCGGATCGCCGGCGGCGATCTTCTGGCGGCGCAGCAGCGCGCGCACCCGCGCGACGAGTTCCTGCGGCAGGAACGGCTTGGCGAGATAGTCGTCCGCGCCGGTCTCGAGGCCGACGACCTTGTCGACGGGATCGCCCTTGGCCGTGAGCATGAGGATCGGCAGCGTCTGGCCTTCGGCACGCAGACGCTTGCACACGGAGAGACCGTCTTCCGGCTCCATCATCCAGTCGAGCACGAGCAGGTCATAAGGTTCGCGCTGGAGATAGCGGTCGAGCCGCTTGCCGTTCTCGACGACACGCACTTCGAATCCCTGCGAACTCAGAAAGCGCTGCAGCATGTTGCGCAACTCGGCTTCGTCGTCGAGCACGATGATCTTCGGCAGGGTGTCCATGAGCGGGCTCCGGGCGGTCAGCGTTCAGCGTTCAGCGTTGCGAGGCGTGGGCGCGCATGAACGCCTCGATCTGCGGCAGGGTGACGAAACCGTTCTTCTGCGTATCGATCTCGTCAAAATGCTTCGCCACCATCGGCATGCCGCTGGCGGCCTGCTCACGGGTGAGTCTGCCATCGCGCGTGGTGTTGGCGTTCGTGAAGCGGGCCTGCAACTGGCCAAGCGCGCGTTCGACATGCGGGCTTGCGCCCATCGGTTGGGTGGCGGTCTGCGCGAAGGCCGGGGCCAAAGCGACGCACACCAGGCAGGCAGCAACAGCGGCAAGGGTCTTTCGCATGAGTCTCTCCTTGATTCGGATGCGAATGAGCAAGACAGGTGAGGCTCATTCTATTGAGCCGCGTTGCAAGCGCAATCCCGAGCGCGCCGTGAATCCATGTCGCCGCATGTCATGTGCACGGCATGGCCGGCGATGACACGCGCCGACACAAGTCATCGCTCACGCTTTGCGCGGCGCTTCGCTATCGTTCTCATCGCCGGCCGACGCTTCCTTTGCTCGGCCATTCCCAACGTCTGACGTGCATTGAGGACCATCATCATGAACTTTCGCTTGCTGAGTGTTTCCGCCGTGGCCGCCATTACCCTGACTTGCGCGAGGACCGCAATGGCCGGTACGAGCGTGCAGGTTTCCTATGTGGCGCCCGCAGTCGTCATCGCAGCGCCGCGCCCGGTGTACTACTACGCACCGCCTCCGCGGCCTCCGTACTACTATGTGCCCGCGCGTACCGTGACGATTGCGCCAGTGGCTGCTCCGGTGGCAGTCATTGCACCGCCGCCCCCGCGGCCGCCAGTGATCGTCGCTCCGGTCCCGCTGCCAGCTTATGCGGTGACGCCCGCGATCCGGGTGACTTACGCGCAGCCGGTGACACGGGTGCCCGTTGTCGTGCTGCCCTGAACGCTTCTTCAATGCGACGCAACGGGTGGCAAGAGCATAGTGCATTCGAGGCATGCTGAATGCGTAATGCAATACGCAAAATACGTTTCACGCTTTTCTTTCCGGCCGCCTCCTATACTGCAGTGATTGCATCGGCCGCGCGCCGATGCAGCCGCGCGTACGTCGCCATGCATACGCGTCGCGGTGTCCATCGGGAGGATCGAGCCATGCTATTCATCGTCAACTGGACGGCGCAACCCGAAGTGGAAAGACAGGCCGCCGAGCGATTCCTCCAGACGCGCGGCGAGCCGCCGGATGGCATTCATCTGATTGGCCGATGGCATGCAATCGGTTCAATCTGGGGTATCGCCGTATGTGAATGCGATGACGTCGAACCGCTGGCTCGCTGGGCGCTCGAATGGGCCGACATCTTCATGTTCGACATCAAGCCAGCCATCACCGACGAGCAGGTCGGCAGAATGCTTGCGGAACACGCCCAGAAACCATAGAGAGGCCGCGCGCGCGGGCGTCAACCGCACCGTACAACGAACGGTCGTTTGCAACTGTCCGCGATGAACGTTCTAAGGGTTTGTGTGGCTTGCAGCGCGGCAGGCCATGCCTCAGCATTCACAAACGTACTAGATAGTTAATTTTGGATGGCGTTGCGCGATTGCGTGCTCCGTCTGACGATATTGCCGCATAGGAGCGAAGCGTGACTGAAGCGAAGACCCAGGAACCTTGCGTGATTTCCGTCGCGATCACCGGATCGGTGCCGCGCAAGAAAGACAATCCCGCCGTGCCCATCACGATTGCCGAGCAGATCGAAAGCACGCACGAAGCCTACGACGCGGGCGCGACGCTCGTGCATCTGCATGTGCGCGACGAGGACGAACGCTCCAGCTCGGACCGTCACCGCTTTGCGGAACTGCAGGAGGGCATTCGCAAGCACTGTCCGGACATCATCATCCAGTTCTCGACGGGCGGACGCGGCCGCTCCTTCGAGCAGCGGGGCGCGATGCTGGATCTGAAGCCCGACATGGCGTCGCTTGCCACGGGATCAGTGAACTTTCCGACTATCGTCTACGAGAATCCGCCGGACTTCGTGCGCTCGCTGGCGCAAACCATGCTCGACCATCACGTGAAACCCGAGATCGAAATCTTCGATCTGGCGATGCTGTACAGCACCGTCGATCTCGTGAACCAGGGCTTGCTGAAGTCGCCGGTGCATGTGCAGTTCGTCCTTGGCGTAAAGAATGCCTTGCCCGCGCGGCGCGAGATCCTCGAGTTCGAAGTCGAGCAGTTGCGCAAGCATCTCCCCGATGCAACCTGGACCGCAGCAGGTATCGGGCGCCATCAACTCGAGGTAAACCACTGGACGCTCGAAATGGGCGGTCACTGCCGTACCGGTCTCGAAGACAACGTGCGCTGGGACAAGGACACCCTCGCCAAGAGCAATGCACAACTGGTCAGCCGGGTGGCCTCGCTGTGCGCGGAGTATGGCCGGCCGGTAGCGACCGCGAAGGAAGCGCGCAGGCTGCTGTCGCTGTAGACGAACGAAGCAGTTCCGCAAACAGGGAAGGGCGCGCCGCCGGGCATCGGGGCGCGCCCTTGTCGTTTCCACGCAGCACTGAAACGCGTTTGCACGTTGCATTTTGCATTCGTGATGCAAAACTCATCCGCCGAATCAAAAAAAGCTGCCTTACAATCGGTGCTCTTCCTGACAAGCGTGCCCTCGCGAGAACATGAACGAGCGCAAGGCAGCCGGCCTCGCCGACCGGATCTACAGCGACATTCTCAACCGCATCGTCGAAGGCGAGTTCAAGGAAGGCGATCGCCTGCTGACAGAGCACGCGCTCGCAGAACGCTTCGCCACTTCGCGCCCCACGGTGCGCGAGGCGCTTGCCCGCCTGCGCGCCGACGGCATCATCGTGACGCGGCGCGGTTCGGGCACCGTGGTCGGGCGTCGGCCTGATCCGGACGCTCGCCGCTTTGCGCCTGTGGAAACCTTGTCCGACATCCGGCGCTGCTATGAATTTCGTCTGGTGATGGAAACCGGCGCGGCCGAGCTGGCCGCCGACAAGGCCGAGGACTCCGACCTGCACGCGCTCAGGCTTGCCTGGAACCGGATGGCAAGCTCCGTCGAGGCGCAAAAGGGCATCGATGCGCACGACGACTTTGCCTTCCGGCTAGCCGTGGCGCGAACGTCCAGAAACCCTTTCTTCGTCACGATGCTGTCCTTCATCGAAGAGCAGATCATCTTCAGTTCGAATCTGTCGCAGACGCTGTCGCCGCTCAATGCGCTGGAACGTCAGCGGCTCACTCAGCAAGAGCTCCTCGAGGTGCTCGAAGCGATCGAAGCCCATGATCGCGAGAAAGCTGCGGCTGCCATGGACGCTCATCTCAGGCACGCACTCGAGCGCATGTTCGGCGTTTAGCGAGTTCTTCGGCAATGCGTTGTCATACAACCTTGGCAACCGCGCAGAGCTTTCGGAAGTTGCCTGACAACATCTCGCATGAAGGCAGGAAGAATTTGGGGGTGGCATCGAGTCCATGTAGACCGGCCGCTAGTCTGCCTGAAGGAGTCCAGGCGCTCGGACTCACGGCGTGGCCGCCCAATTGAAGCCTCAAAGGAAACTCACGGAAACGCTCAAGGAAACATTCTTGATGAGCGGTTAAACCGTCGAGAAAACACTGGCTTCGGGTATCTCCCGAGATACGGCCGCAAGCCGTTATCAGCTTAAGAAAACGATACCTCTCAAGGTTTCGGTAACACGCCAGCACAAGGCAATTTGCTTGACATCCTATAACCTCGTTAGCTATTTTTCAGCTTCCAGCGGCAATCAGGATGCGCGCAGAAACAAACCACCAGACAAGCCCGACTTAAAAAACACGCAGCACAGAGAAAGAATCACAAACGGGGCGGCGCTCGCGCGGCAAGCGATGTCGGTGACGCGACCGATCCCTTCCCGACCCGTGGTTGCGAGCGAAGTGAGGAGACGACAACATGGTTTTCAAGGCAGGACTGTCAGTGAAGCTGGCGACGGTGTGCATCGCCGTCGGCGCGGCCTTCGGCATGAGTGCGGCGCAGGCGGCCGATCCCGTGTCGATCAACATCGTGGACGTCGCAGGCAATCTGCAACTGACGCAAAAGGGCTTCGAGGCTTTCAAGGCCAAGTATCCCGACCTGGTTTCCAGCATCACCTTCACCAATGCCCCGGCGCCGCAGCTGCCCGGCAAGATCAAGGCAATGCAGGCGGCGGGGCGCTCGGACATCGACCTCGTCGTGACGGGCACTGACGCGCTCGCGGCCGGCATCCAGCAGGGCCTGTGGGAGAAGCTCCTGCCGGATCAATCGAAGGCATTCCCCGGCGTACTCGACAAGTACGCGCCCGGTCCGCGCAAGATGCAGGACATCGCGCAAGGCTATGGCCTCGAAGTGACGTACATGCCCGCGGGTCCGCTGCTCGAATACAACCCGGCCAAGGTCACCGACGTCCCCAAGACTCCGGATCAGTTGCTGGCGTGGTGCAAGGCGCATCCGAACAAGCTGATCTATGCGCGTCCAGCCAACTCCGGCCCGGGCCGCACCTTCCTGATGGGTTTGCCGTACGTGCTCGGCGACAAGGACCCGATGGACCCGATCAACGGCTGGGACAAGACCTGGGCGTTCCTCAAGCAGCTCAACGACTGCGTTCCGTACTATCCGGGCGGCACGTCGGCCGTGATGAAGGAACTCGGGGAAGGCACGCGCGACATGACCGTGACCGTGACGGGCTGGGACATCAATCCGCGCGCGCTCGGCATCGTGCCCGCGGAATTCAAGGTCGGCGCCTTCGACAACATGACCTGGGTCAACGACGCCCACTACATGGTCATCCCGAAGGGCGTGCCGAAGGAAAAGCTCGACGTGCTCTACAAGCTGATGAACTTCATGCTGGAGCCCGCGCAGCAGGCGCTGACCTATGACGACGGCTACTTCTATCCGGGCCCGGCGGTGAAGGACGTGCCGCTCTCGATGGCCCCGGCGAAGAGCCAGGAAGTGATCCAGAAGTTCGGCCGTCCCGAGTACGCGAAGCTGCTTGCGGACCGTCCGCACGTCGTGCCGCTGAATGCCCAGGCGATGGTCGCCGCCTTCCAGAAATGGGATCGCGAGATCGGCGCGGCAAAGACGAAGTAAGCCCACCGCGGCCCCGATGCGGCGACGTTCCTGGCAAGGAGCGTCGCCGCCTGCACAAGACACGCGCTTATCCGCGCGCAGGAATTCGTCATGAAGCACACCTTTGAGCAACTGCGCCTCGACTCGGTCTCGCGCAGCTTCACCAACGCGGAAGGGCAACAGCTCGCCGCACTGAAAGGCCTCGATCTGAACATCCAGCGCGGGGAGTTCATCGCGCTGCTGGGGCCATCGGGTTGCGGCAAGTCCACCGCGCTCAACTGCATCGCCGGCCTGCAGCCGCTGACGGGGGGCGGTATCTGGCTCGATGACAAACGTATCGACGTGCTGCCGCCCGAGAAGCGCGGCTTCGGCATGGTCTTCCAGAACTACGCGCTGTTCCCGCATATGTCGGTGCTCGACAACGTCGGCTTCGGCCTCAAGATGCGCGGCGTGCCGAAAGCCGAAGCGACCAGGCGCGCAAAAGCCGCATTGCAACTCGTGCAACTGACCGGTCACGACGCCAAGCTGCCCGGCCAGCTCTCCGGCGGCCAGCAGCAGCGCGTGGCCATTGCCCGCGCGATCGTCATCGAGCCGCCGCTCGTGCTGATGGACGAACCGCTCTCGAACCTCGACACCAAGCTGCGCATCGAGATGCGCGCGGAGATCCGCCGCATTCACGGCAAGCTGGAGCGCGCCACGCTCTACGTGACGCACGATCAGGACGAGGCGCTGTCGATGGCGGATCGCATCGTCGTGATGAGGGAAGGCGTGGTGCAGCAGGTGGCGTCGCCGAAGGAAGTCTATTCGCGACCGAAGAACCTGCACGTCGCGCGCTTCATGGGCTTTCGCAATGTAGTCGCGGCGACGCTCGAAGGCACGCAGGGCGAGGCGGTCGCCGTGAACGCGAACGGCGTCAAGCTGCTCGGCACGCCGATGGAAGGTTTCGACAGCAAGCAGGTCGCGGTGGCGTTGCGCCCCGAAGACATGGAGCGCGCGACGCCCGGCACTGAAAACGCCTTCGATGCGCACGTGGAAGTGGTCGAGTATGGCGGCCGCGATTCGCTCATCATCGTGAATACGGCGTTCGGCAGGCTGTGGGCGCGCATCGCGGGTGAATGTGCGGAAGGCGAGCGCATTGCGCTGCGCGTGGCGCCATCGAAGATCCTCGTCTACGGAGCAGAGCAATGATCGCGCTGCCCGCCCAGCCGCGCGATCCGAAGGGCTGGCTGGTTGCGCCGGCGCTGCTCTTCATCGTCGCGCTGTTCATCTATCCGTTCGCGTACGGCCTGATGCTGTCGTTCCAGCCGATGAACGGCGGCAGCATCTGGGCCAACTACATCACGTTCTTCACCGATACGTCGATGTGGCCGACCATCATCGTCACGCTGAAGCTCGCCGTGCCTGCCACCGTCATCAACGTCGGCGTCTCGGTCCCGGTGGCGTTCGCGTTGCGCCGCACGTCGCCGTGGCAGAAGTTCGTGACCACGCTGCTGGTCGTGCCGGTGACGCTCGGCACGGTGCTGATCGCCGACGGCATGCTCACCTATTTCAGCCCCAACGGCTGGTTTCCGCAGGCCTTGCAGGCGTTGCACCTGTACGGCGATGAAGTGCGCCTCACGCATAACTACTGGGGTGTGCTGATCTCGCTGATCGTGTCGGGTTTTCCGTTCGCGTTCCTGCTGACCTTGTCCTACGTGACCGGCATCGACCCGACGCTCGCGCGCGCGGCCGCGACGCTCGGCGCGAGTCCCTGGCAGCAGTTTCGCCAGGTCTACCTGCCGTTGCTGCTGCCGGGCCTGACGATGACTGCGTGCCTGTCCTTCGTGCAGGCGTTTTCGGTGTTCCCGTCGGCGGTGCTGCTTGGCGCGCCGGCCGGTCCGACGCGCGTCATTTCCATCGCTGCGTCGGAAGCCGCGTTCGAAAGCTATGACTATGCGCTGGCATCGACCATCGCGATCGTCATGGGTTTCGTGCAGTTGCTCGTGGTGGGCGGCATGCTCGGCGCGCGCCGTTTCTTCTATACGGGTCCGGTGACCGGAGGCAAGGGCTGATGACAACCGATAACCACGCGGCGTCCGGCTGGCAGGCCGGCGCCCCGACACAAGGCGCCACCCGTGCGATGAAACAGCAAACGAGCCTCCGCGACCGACTGTGGAAGGGCATCGTCTGGGCGACGATGGGCTTCTTCCTGCTCAACGTACTGTTGCTGATCGCGACCGTCGCCGTGAACTCGGTGGCGACACGCTGGTTCGGTACGCTGCTGCCGCAGGGCTTCACGTTGCACTGGTATGCGCAGGCATGGAGCGATTTCCAGCTCTCGAGCGTGCTGCTCGTGACGCTCGAAGTGGTGGGCGCGGTGGTGCTGCTGTCCATCGTGCTCGGCGTGCCGGCGGCGTACGCGCTGGCGCGCGTGCAGTTCCCCGGCAAGCGCTTCGCGATGCTCGTGTTCCTGCTGCCGCTGATGGTGCCGCCCGTGACCTACGGCATTCCGATGGCCACGGTCATGTACAAGTTCCATCTCGCGGGCACGCTGACCGGCGTGATTCTCGCGAACCTGGTGCCGGCGCTGCCGTTCGTGATTCTGGTGATGACGCCGTTTATCGAGCAGATCGATCCGAATCTGGAATCAGCCGCACGCATTTTTGGTGCGAACACGTTCCGTTATTTTCGTTACGTGCTGCTGCCGCTGCTCGTGCCGGGCATGCTCGCGGCAGGGCTGCTGGTGCTGGTGCGCACCATCGGCATGTTCGAGCTCACCTTCTTCACCGCCGGACCGACCACGCAGACGCTGGTGGTCGCGCTGTACTACGCGGTGTTCTCGACGGGCGTGCGCGCGCCGCAATCCATCGACGCCATGGCGATGATCTACATGGCGATCACGATGGTCTGGGTGCTGATCGCGCTGCAGTTCGTGAGCCCGACGCAGCTCGTGTCGCGGGTGAAGGAACAGAAACAGTGACCGTGACCGACATGGACGCGGCCGCGCGCCGGTTTCTCCCTGACGAAACAGCAACGTGACGAAGATGCGTTAGGTCGTGACACTCGAGGCGGAGCCGAAGCTCGTCATCTCCAGCGGGCCGCATACGCTGGAGATCGCGCCGCAGGCCGGCGGGCGCATCACGCGCTTCGCCACCGCGGATGCACACGGCGTTCAGGAATGGCTCGCGCCGGTGACGGCGGCGAGCTGGCCCTGCCACGCGTGGCCGAAAGGCGGAAGCTATCCGCTCGTGCCGTTCTCCAACCGGGTGCGCGATGCGCGCTTCGCGGGGCCGGACGGTTCACTCGTCGAACTGGCGACATTTCCCGGCATGCGGCACGCGCTGCATGGCTTCGGCCAGTTCGCGGCGTGGCAGGTGGAACTGCACGAGCCGGATTGCGCCGTGCTGCGCTTCGTGCATCGCGCGGACGAGCATGGCTGGCCGTGGGCGTTCGAAGCGGTGCAGCTGATCGAGGCCACGCCCGAGGGCGCGCGCCTGTCGATGCGCGTGTTGAACCGCTCATCGCTGCCAATGCCGGTCGGGCTGGGTTTCCATCCTTATTTCGCCGCGACGGAGGCGGAAGTCGACGCGGCCACGCTGTGGCGCCATGAGGAAGAGATCGCGGTCGGGGTCGCCAGCGAGGCGCCGCCCCGCCGGCACGCGCGCGAGATGCAGGGCTACACGCGCTATCTCAGCGGCTGGGACGGCCGCGCGACGCTGCATTACGCGCACGGCCGTACGCTTGCCCTCACAGCCGGCAACGCCTTGAGCCACGTCGTCGTGCATTGTCCGGCCGGGGCGGGCTATCTGTGCGTCGAGCCGGTGTCGCACGTCAGCGACGGCTTCAATCTCGCGGCGCGCGGCGTGGACGGAACGGGTGTGGCGGTCATCGAGCCAGGTAGTGAAATACGGGCGTCGCTCGCGATGGCAACCGGCGTGATCCCGGCCCCAGGCGACGGCGGCGGCGCCTGACGCGCGCTTCCACCGAGGTCCGCACACGCGAGGCATTCGCCGGCAACAGGCCTCGAGCCACAAGACAGGCAAGCGGGTTCATGCGACACCTCCTGCAAACATGGAAACATCAGCGCCTGAGCGGCGCTGAAAAGAACGCTTCGACCATATCGACGATCCGCCAGGTCGCGCACGGCCGGCGGCAATGCGCGTCGAACCCGGCGTCCTTGAGCATCTGGACGGGATCGGCGGGCCAGACGTTGCTCATCGCGACGAGCAGGCGCCCGGTCATCTCCGAATCCATCTGTAGCGTGCGCAGGAAGACGTAGCCGGAGTCGCTGTCGAGGCTGGTGTCGAGCAGCAGCGCGTGCGGCTGCCAGCTGCCGACCAGCGCGCGGACGGATTTGAGATCCTGCGAATGGATGACCTGCAAGCCTTTGAGCCGAAGTTGCACGGCGAGCGAATCGCCGATCGACTTGTCCTTGTGGGCGATCAGCACGCGGCGTGATGCATCGCTGGTACGAGCCCGCTTGATTCGCCACAACGCGAACTCGCTCTCGTTGTGGGCTAGACGGCTTGACATCTCATCCTCCTGGTCGTTATTTGATATGGCTGATTCGATGCCGCCAGTTTCGACCGGCCATGCTTATCGCTCAACCCGGCACGGGAAGGGGAGTTCAGAGATTTTGGGAGACTGCCGAATGGATCCCTGCGAAAGGGGGGTAGAAGTCGTCCAAGGCCCGCGTAAGATCGAAACCGTTCTCGGAGCGTCGCAATGGAAAATGGCTATTTCAAAACAGTGTTGCTAGTTGAGGACGAAGGGCTCACCAGGAGCGCGATGAAAAGTCTCATCCTGGCCAATGAGCCTTTGCTCGAAATCGACGAGGCCGACGGTTTCGAACAGGCGAAAGCCAAGCTTTCCGCCAATACCTACGACCTCATCTTCCTCGACTACCATCTGCGTGGCCAGGACACCGGCATGGACCTGCTGAACTGGATCCGCGAGGAAGAGCGCGAAGTCCAGACCATCATGCTGTCCGCGCAGGACGACCGCGACACCGTGCTCGAATGCATCAAGAACGGCGCGTGCGGCTTCATTTCCAAG
Organism: Caballeronia sp. LZ033; assembly: GCF_031451265.1. Taxonomy (NCBI): domain Bacteria; kingdom Pseudomonadati; phylum Pseudomonadota; class Betaproteobacteria; order Burkholderiales; family Burkholderiaceae; genus Caballeronia; species Caballeronia sp. LZ033. The sequence continues at coordinate 632,115 of NZ_JARUXQ010000004.1, forward strand.
GGCAGCGAGCAGGGCGCCGGCGTGTTCCGCGAGGCGCTCAAGACCATCCTGAACGGCCGCGTGTACCTGCCCAACACGGTGCTCGGCAAGGGCGGTCACAGTCCGAGGCCGGTCACGCCGCATCCGAGCGTGACGGTCGAGTCGCTCGACCTGCCGCCGCGCCTTACCGAGACGCTGCGCTCTAAGCTGCAGGGGCTGTCGAACAAGGCCCTCGCGAGCACCATGTACATCAGCGCAAACACCGCAAAGGAATATTCGAGCGATCTGCTCGCGCGCTTCCACGTCACGCGGCGAACCTTCCTGATTGTCGAGATGGCGCGGCGCGGCATCGAGATGCCGATGAGCAATACCTCGTCGGCGTCCTGATCCGCACGCAGCCGCGCAGGGCCGTCTCGGAGGCGGCCCATCGTCGTTTAGGAACGTTCCGAGGAATTCATCGCGAGATGGTAAGGTAGAGCCCGGACTAATTCGAGACGGGTTCAGCGCAGGTGATTCGCAGGCTATCGTTCAAGACAATGCAAGGTGCCGGCGCGGCGGTTGCCGCGAGCGCGGTGCTCATTCTCGGCGCGTGTGCGCCCCTTCCACAGCAGGACGGCACGGATGCCGCCGCGCCCGCGTCGGGCACGGCGCCGGTCCAGACGGCGCGCACGCCGGTGCGGCCGCCCGCGCCGGCCCTGCCTCCCGGCGAGCGCCGCATCATGGTCGGCAGCCCGGACGGCTACCACCTGATGGTCAAGACGAAGACTCCCAGCCAGGTGTGCGACGACGATGCCTTCGCCGACGGCGTCCGCTACGGTTACGCGCTCACCTGGAACCGGATGGTCGGCGAGGACGCGCGCAACGGCGGCAAGCCGAAGCGCAAGTTCGATCCCTCCGCGATCCACTCGCAGGACGATCAATACAAGATCCAGTGGGATGGCAAGGAGCGCGTCAACGCGTGCGCGTCGGACGGCTATCTGATCGGACGGGTGGTCGGCACCCATCTGGCGGGCGTCGACATGCGCGACGGCAAGCCTTCCTGAGCCGCCGCGCCGGAGAATTCAGTCGCAAGTATGGGTGGCCGCGACATAGCGGCCCGCCACGCCGATATCGCCATAGATCGTGTAGCCGGTGTTGTTCGCCGATGCCTGCGCGATCAACAACACCACGGATTGACTCGTCGGACCGCCGCTCGGAATCGAGATGGCCTGCGTGTCGGGGCCCGGCGAGTATTCCCGCACGCGCCCGCCAATCGACGTCCAGGCCGACTTCACACAACGTGTGAACTCGTAAGGCTTGCTCTGCGAGGTGCCGGATCCGATCGGCACGGTCCTGAGCAGGCTGTCGTCCGTCGCGACGCACGCGCACAGCAGGGAAGCACTCAGGGCCGCGCACAGGAGTGTCACTTTTCTCTTCATATGATTCGATACCTTTTTTAGTCATTTCCGCGTTGCCGCGTGGCCGGTCCGATCTTAGCGGCTTTCTTGCATTCCGACCGACAACGGTTATTACAATCAGTAATAACGGAAGCGCCGCAGCAGCGGCTGCTAACCTTACAGTCCGTACTTTTCCCAATATGCGTCAAGTCGGGTCAACCGTCGCCGTTATATAGGCGTTTCATTGCCTGAAGCCATTTGTATGGCGCGAGCGCGGGCGACCCGAGCCGAAAGCGCGTTTTCTGAGCGCGTGTGGCGCGTACGGTGCGCGAGCCCGATAACCCCGATGTACCGCTGCCCCCGGCGATTCCTCGCCGGCTGGCATCGTGAGCCAGTCTGATAGAACGCATGTCCCGCACAAAGTTGCTCGCCCGGCTTCGCGCCATCGCCCCGTCCGGCCCCACGGCCGGCGGCTTCCAGCTTCAGCGGCTCGCCGCGCCCGTCCTGACGGTCGTGATCTGCGTGCTGCTCCTGATCGTCTTCCAGCATCTTTCGCGCGCGGTCGACTATAAGTCGGTCGTGCATTCGCTGCGCGTGATGACGCCGCAAGCCTGGCTCGCCGCGCTGTTCGCCACCGCGCTGTCCTTCGCCGCACTCGTCGGGCGCGATGCGGTCGGGTTGCGGCACATCGGCGTGACGCTGCCGCGCTCGCTGCTGTGGGTCGGCGCGACGGTCGGCTCGGCGCTCGGCAACGTCACCGGCTTCGGCGCGCTGACGGGCGGCGCGGTGCGTTGCCGCGTCTATGGCGCCTCCGGCGTGACGCCCGCGCAAGTCGGCCGGCTCACCCTGTTCACCAGCATCACGCTGGCGCTCTCGCTGGCCTTCATGGCCGCGGCCGGCATGCTGTTCGACGCGCACACGCTCGCGGCCCTGCTGCATCTGCCGCCCGCCGCACTCCGCGCGACGGGCGCAGCGCTGCTGGCCGTGTTCGCCGCGATGGTCCTGCTGTGCGGCCGCGCGCCGCGCACGCTGCAGTCGCGCTGGAAGTGGGTGTCGTTCACCGTGCCGGCGCGGCGCGATTTCGTCGCGCAGGCGGCGCTGGCCGTCGTCGATGTCTTCGGCGCGGGCCTCGCGCTCTGGGCGCTGCTGCCAAATCCGCAAGTCGGCTTCATCGACTTCATGACGGTCTTCTCGGCCGCGATGCTGCTCGGCATGATCGGTCATACGCCGGGCGGCGTCGGCGTGTTCGAGGCAGCGATGGTCTTCGCGCTCGGCGGCAGCGCGCAGACGCCCGACGTGGTCGCGGCGCTGCTCGCCTATCGCGCGATCTACTTCGGCCTGCCGCTGATCCTCTCGGCCGGCGTGATGGCCGCCTTCGAAGGCCGCGCGCTGAAAGGCCGCTTCGGCTTCCTGAGCCCGCATCACGTGTCGCAGCTCGCGCCGGTGTTCCTGTCGATCGTCACGTTCGCGGCCGGCACCATGCTCGTCATCTCCGGCGCGACGCCGGCCTTCAAGATGCGCATCGCGCTCCTGCAGACCCTCGTGCCGCTGTGGGTGCTGGAAAGCTCGCAACTGCTCGGCTCCGTGCTCGGCGTGCTGCTGCTGTTCGTCGCGCGCGGCCTGCTGCGCCGGCTCGACGCCGCCTGGTGGCTCGCGCTGGGCCTGGCGGTCGCCAACCTGGCGCTGTCGCTGGCGAAGGGTCTGGCCTTCGTCGAAGTCGGCGTGCTGGCATTCCTGATCGTGCTGCTGGTGCTGACGCGCGAGCGCTTCAACCGCCGTTCGTCGCTGTTTGCCGAGCGTTTCACGGCGACCTGGCTGATCTCGATCGGCGTCGTGATGGCGTTCGCCTTCTGGATCATGTTCTTCGCGTTCCGCGACGTGCCGTACAGCGGCGATCTCTGGTGGCAGTTCGCGTTCGACGAGCGCGCCCCGCGTGCGCTGCGCGCGACGCTCGCCGCGGCTGTGTTCGGCACGGTGTTCGCCGTGTGGCAGCTGCTGCGTCCGGCGGCGGGCCGTTTCGTGAAGCCCGCGCCGCAGGATCTCGCCGATGCCGCGCGCATCTTCCGCGCGCAGGAACGCAGCGACGCCGGCCTCGCGATGATGGGCGACAAGAGTTTCCTGTTTTCGGAGTCGCGCGAAGCCTTCCTGATGTACGCCAAGCACGGCCGCACGTGGGCCGCGCTGCATGATCCGGTGGGTCCGCGCCGCGAGTGGGCGGAGCTGATCCGCAAATTCGTGGAACTGGCGCATGCACACAACGGCCGCGCCGCGTTCTATCAGGTGCGCGCCGACGCCTTGCCGCTGTATCTCGACGCCGGCCTGACGCTGATGAAGCTCGGCGAGGAAGCGCACGTGGCGCTGGCGGACTTCGACCTGAAGGGATCGCACCGCTCGCATCTGCGCTATGCGCTCAAGCGCGGCGAGCGCGATGGCTTCGATACCGAGGTCATCGGGCCGGACCGCATCGTCGCCAGCCTGCCGATGCTGCGCGCCATCTCCGACGACTGGCTCGACAGCCGTTCCGCGCGCGAGAAAAGCTTTTCGGTGGCGGCGTTCACGGAGGACTATCTGTCGGCGCAATCGGTGCTGCTGGTCCGGCAGCAGGGCGTGCCGGTGGCGTTCGTCACCTTCATGACCACCGACATGAACACCGAAGCGACCGTCGGCGTGATGCGCCATGTCGAAGCGGCGTCGTCGTACGCGATGGAGTATCTCTTCACGAAGCTCGCGCTGCATCTGAAGGAAACGGGCTTCAAGTCGCTGTCGTTGGGCATCGCGCCTTTATCGGGCATGGAGCCGACGCCGCTCGCGTCGCACTGGCACCGCTTCGCCGGCCTCGTCTGGCGTTTCGGCGGACGCTTCTACAACTTCCGCGGGCTGCGCGGATTCAAGAGCAAGTTCCAGCCGCGCTGGGAGCCGCGTTATCTGGCGGCATCCGGTTCGGTTGGCGTATTTTTCACTTTGGCGGATCTCTCGCTTCTCGCGGGCGGCTGGCGTTCATGACATTCCTTTGCAAGAAAGCGGCGGCGTTCGTAGCCGCCGCCGTGTGTGCTGTTTCCTGGCTGGGCGCGGCGCATGCCGCTGAATCGATTCCCGGCGGCCGCTACGGCCAAGTGACGCTGACGAAACCCGCCGGCGACATGACCGGTTTCGTCGTGCTGTTTTCGGAGAAGAGCGGCTGGAGTCCGTCGGACCAGCAGGCCGCTGACGCCCTCGCCGCGAAAGGCGCGATGGTGATCGGCGTCGATACGCTGAAATACGCGGCGCAGGTGAAGGCGGACAAGAGCGAGAAGGAGTGTCACAACCTGGTCGGCGATGCGGAGAACATGAGCCATCAGCTCGAGCGCACCGTGCAGACGAACCACTACTATTCGCCGATCCTCGCCGGCACGGGCCAGGGCGCGGCGCTCGCCGAGAGTTCGCTGCGGCAGGCTCCGGACAATACGGTGGCGGGCGCGGTGTCGCTCAACGCCGATGCCCAGCTCGACGCCCGGTTCGATCCGTGTCCGCCTGACCCGACCATCATCCACGCCCAGGGTTTGCCGGGGTTTCTGGAGCGCGCGGCGGCGCCGCAGCCGGGTCATTCAAAGGCCGATGCGCTGGTCGCGCTGACCGCGCCGCACCTGAAGAAGGCCGAGCCGGTCGCCGAGGGCGATGTCTCCGATCTGCCGCTGATCGAACTGCGCGCTGACAAGGCGACCGATCTGCTCGCCATCGTGATTTCCGGCGACGGCGGCTGGCGCGATCTCGACAAGACCATGGCGCTTGCGTTGCAGCGTGACGGGGTGTCGGTGATCGGCATCGATTCGTTGCGCTACTTCTGGAGCGAAAAAACGCCGCAGCAGACGGCCAACGACCTCGCTCGCGTGATCCGCTTCTACAACGCGCGCTGGCATACGAGCCACGTGGCGCTGCTGGGTTACTCGTTCGGCGCCGACGTCATGCCGTTCGCCTACAACCGTCTGCCGGACGGGGTGCGCGAACAGGTGTCGTACATCTCGCTGATGGGCTTTTCGCCCGCCGCCGATTTCCAGATCCGCGTGACGGGCTGGCTCGGCATGCCGGCGAGCGACAAGGCGCTGAAGGTGCGGCCGGAACTGAACAAGGTGCCGCCGGCGATGGTGCAATGCATCTACGGTGAGAAGGAAGAAGACACGCTATGCCCGGACCTGACGAAGACAGGTATTGAAGTGGTGAAGCTGCCGGGCGACCACCACTTCGGCGGCGACTACGACGCGCTCGCGCGCCGGATTCTCGCCGGCTGGCGCAAGCAGATCGCGGCGCGGCAGGGGTGAGCGGGACGGTTCGTCCCGCAGCGCCCGGCGTCTTCACTTGAGTCCTACTTGAGCGGACCGAGGAAATCCCGTTTGCCGATCGGCGCGCCGAGATGGCGCAGGATGTCGTGCGTCGTGACGACGTGGAAATAGAAGTTCGGCAGCCCGAAGCCGAGCAGATAATCGACGCCGGAAAACGACGGCGAAAAGTCCGGAAACTTCAGCGTGACCGTGCGCGCTTCGCTGTCGACGAGTGTGGACTTGTCGATGCTCGTCAGAAACGCAATCGTCTTCTCGATGCGCGCCTGCAGTGACGCGAAGCTGTCCTCGTCGTCCTCGAAACGCGGCGCCTCGACGCCTGACAGGCGTGCCGCCGACAGTTTGGCTGTGTCGCTGGCGCGCTGGATCTGCGCGACGAGCGGCAGCATGTCGGGTGCGAGCCGGGCGTTGAGGACATCTGCGTGGGCGAGGCCTTTCTGGTCCGCGAAGGCGGCGCCTTTGGCGAGCAGATCCGCGCACACTTCGAGGCCGCGGATGAAGACGGGAATCGATGCGTGATACATCGTGAGAGACATGGGGCGCTGCTCCTAGAGAATGGTTTTTGCCTGCCTTTTGCCTGCTACCAGGCAGCCGGAACCGGCTCCGGCCGACAGGGGGACACCAGCATAGCGCCGTGCCCGCGTAACTGCTCGGATCGCCGGACGAAAGCCGTCTGTCAATCGTCCCGGGCTGCTTGCGGACGATGACGCGCTTCCCACGCCGCCAGTTCCGTCCGATAGCGCGCTAGCGCTTCGTCATAAAGATCGAACACGCAGGGGTCGCAGCCGCTTTGACAGCAATCTCCAGGCAGCGGGGATTCGGGCGGAGTGGGGCGGGGATCGTCGGAATCGGTCATCTTCGGGGTGAATGGTCAGGGGCGGCACCGGTTCGCGATACCACCGCGAGCGGCTAGACTTTGGCGGTGCATGCTTCGCACCCGATGCGATACTGCGCGCGGACAGTGGTTCGCCCATCGTCACGGCTTCATGGTTTCATGGTGTCACGCTGACTGGACCGAGGGACTCGCGCGATGAATCAGACCATCAGCCTCGTCATCTCCGGTATGCTCGCGAGCGTTTTGCTGGCCGGTTGCGCCTATCCGCCGCCATCGTCCGATGGCGGTCCGCCGTCTGCACAGTTCACACAGAGCACGAGCACCTGGAGCGCCGAAATCCGCCGCACCCGTGACGGCATTCCGCACATCCGCGCCGCCGACTGGGGCAGTCTGGGTTTCGGTTTCGGGTATGCACAGGCGGACGATAACCTCTGCACGCTCGCCGATGCCTTCGTCACCTATCGGGGCGAGCGTTCCGCCTTCTTCGGCGCGGATGCCCGTCCTTCCGCGCCCGCGACCTTCGGTCAGCCGCGCAATATCGACTCGGACTTCTTCTTCAAGCTGATCGGCGAGCAGGCGAATCTCGACCGCTTTCGCGCGGCGCAGCCGGCCGACTTGCGCAATCTTATCGATGGTTTCGCCAGTGGCTACAACCGCTATCTCACCGAAATCGATGCAGGCCGTTCGCCGGGCGCGCATGCGGCGTGCCGGGGCAAGCCGTGGATCGCGAAGATCAGCGCCGACGATATCTACCGGCGTCTGATCGCGGCCAATCTGGCCGGCGGTTCGGTGCGCTTCATCACGCCGATCGCGATGGCCCATCCGCCGAGCGCGGCCACCACCGCGCCGCGCGGCGCACTCGACGCGCCGCAGCAGACCGCGAACACGCTGCGTTTTGCGATCGGCGACACGCCCGGCATCGGCAGCAATGCGCTTGCGTTCGGCGCTCCGGTGACACACGACGGACGCAGCATCCTGTTCGGCAATCCGCACTGGTTCTGGCGTGGCCCGGACCGTTTCTATCAGGCGCAGCTGACCATTCCGGGCAAGGTGAATGTCGCGGGCGTGTCGTTTCTCGGCGTGCCGCTGATCGTGCTCGGCTTCAACGAGAACGTCGCGTGGACGCATACGGTGTCGAGCGCGCGGCGCTTCGGCATCTTCCAGCTCACGCTGGATCCGGCTGATCCGACGCGCTATCTCGTCGACGGCCAAAGCGAGGCCATGACGCCCGTGCCGCTCACGGTGCGCGCGCGGCGCGCCGACGGTTCCTTCGAGATGGTCGCGCGCACGCTCTACAAGACGCGCTATGGTCCGGTCGTCGATCTGTCGGCGCAGGCGCCGGGCCTCGGCTGGAATGCGCAGCGCGCCTACGCGCTCGCCGACGTCAATGCCGACAACCTGCGCGCCTTCCAGAACTTCTTCGCGTGGAACCAGGCGCGTTCGCTGAACGACTTCATCGCGATCCAGAAACGCTACGCCGGGATGCCGTGGGTCAACACGTTCGCCATCGGTCGCGGCGATGCACGCGTGTGGTTCGCGGACATCGGCCCGATTCCCGATGTCCCCGACGATCTCCTGGAAACCTGCACGACGCCCGCCGGCCGTGCGTTCGCGGGGCGCGTGCCGGGCGTGCCGTTCCTCGACGGCGCACGGAGCGCCTGCGCGTGGCGCGTCGATCCGGCCAGCGCGCAAGCGGGTGCGCTGGCCGTCGGGCAGATGGCGAACACCGTGCGCGGCGACTATGTCGGCAACTTCAATGACAGCTACTGGCTCACCAACGCCAACGCGCCGTTGACGGGCTATCCGCGCATCGCCGGGGCCACGCGCGTCGAGCAATCGCTGCGCACGCGCTATGGCCATCTGCTCGCCGCGCGCCTGCAACGCGAGCGCGGCGGGGTGACGCGCGACGCGCTGGAAACGGCCGTGCTCGAGACTCACTCGATGTCCGAACGGCTGTTCCGCAAGCCGCTGCTCGACGCCGTCTGCACTGTCAACGATGCGCTGTCCAACCTGCACGACGCCTGCGAGGTGCTGCGCCAGTGGAACGGGACGGCGGACATCGACGCGCGCGGCGCCAACCTGTGGGACGAGTTCTGGATGCGCATCACGCGCATTGCGCCCGAGCGGCTGTACGTAGCGGGTTTCGATCCGGACAAGCCGCTTGCGACGCCGGCCGACTTCAACGTCGACAATCCGGCCGTGCTGCAGGATCTGCGTCAGGCGCTGGGCGGCGCGGCGCTTGCGCTCAGGCTGAACGGCTTCGCGCTCGATTCGCGACGCGGCGACATTCTCTACACCACTCGCCAGGGCGCGCGCGTGCCGCTCTACGGCGGGTGTGACGAGGCGGGATACTTCACGGTCGTGTGCGCGCGGCGGCCGCTGGACGCGAAAGGCTATCCGATGGATCCGAACGGGCAGGGCGACAGCTATGTCCAGGTCGTGACGTTCGGCGCAGATGGAGTGGACGGCGTGGAGGCCGACACGATGCTGTCGCACTCCGAATCGGACGATCCGGCCTCGCCTCACTCCGCCGACGCAACCCGCGCATTCGCGGCGAAGCGCTGGGCGCGCTTCCCTTTCACCGAGCAGGCAATCGACGCCGATCCTGCCGTGACGCGCGTGGTGGTATCGGCTGCGCCGTGATGATGTAGCCGGAACGCAGTCCCCAGTCGATAGAGCGAAGTCAAACAAATTGTATGAGCAATGAGTCGCAATTCGAATCTGGCGTGAAACCCGTCTATCATGAGATTTTTGCTTCAATGGACACACGCTCATGACTACCGGCGGCGGCATGCAACACGACGAGGCGGTGCAGCTGGACTCCGCTGCGCTGCGCGATTTTGTGGAACGCAAGTGGAACGACGAGATCGTTCCGGCGCTGACTGACTACATCGCGATTCCCGCAAAGAGCCCGATGTTCGACCACGATTGGGCGGGCCATGGCTTCATCGAGCGCGTGGTCACGGACGCGGTGGACTGGGTGAAGACGCAGCCGGTCAAGGGGCTCAAGGTGGAGATCGTGCGCCTGGCCGGACGCACGCCGGTGATCTTCTTCGAGGCACCCGCGACCCGTTCGGGCAGCACGGAAACCGTGGTGCTGTACGGCCATCTGGACAAGCAGCCGGAATTCGAAGGCTGGCGCAACGACCTCGGCCCCTGGACGCCGAAGTTCGAGAACGACAAGCTCTATGGCCGCGGCGGCGCCGACGACGGCTACGCCACCTACGCCAGCATCACGGCGCTCGCTGCGCTGGACGCACAAGGCGTGGAGCGGCCGCGCTGCGTGGGCATCATCGAGACTTGCGAGGAGTCGGGCAGCTATGACCTGCTGCCCTACATCGACGCGTTGCGCGACAGACTCGGCGAGGTCGGTCTGGTGATCTGCCTGGATTCGGGCGCCGGCAACTACGATCAGCTGTGGCTGACCACGTCGCTGCGTGGTCTGGTCGGCGGCGACCTCGAAGTGCAGGTGCTCGACGAGGGCATTCATTCGGGCGGCTACGGCGGCATTGCACCGTCGACGTTCCGCATCATGCGGCAGTTGCTCGAGCGCCTCGAGGACGCGAGCACCGGCGATCTCCTGCCGAAGAACTTTCATTGCGAGATCCCGTTGCTGCGGCAGCGCGAAGCGGCAGTCACCGCCGATATCCTCGGCGACGATGTCTGGAAAAAGCTGCCGTGGAGCTGCGGGCAGGACGGCGGCAGTGTCCTGCCGACCACCACCGACCCGCACGAGGCGTTGCTCAATTCCACCTGGCGTCCCTCGCTGACCGTGACAGGCGCGGCCGGCCTGCCAGCGCTCGCCGACGCCGGCAATGTGCTGGCGCCGCGTACGGCGTTCAAGTTGTCGTTGCGCCTGCCGCCGCTCGTCGAGGCCACGGCGGCGGTGGCCCAACTGAAGTCCTTGCTCGAACTCGATCCGCCCTATAACGCCCGGGTGACGTTCAAGCCAGAGGCGGGAGCGGCGACAGGCTGGAATGCGCCCGACCTCGCACCCTGGCTCGCCGGCTCGCTGAGCGAGGCGTCGCGGCGGCACTTCGGCGCGGATGTGGCCTTCATGGGGCAGGGCGGCACGATTCCATTGATGAATACGCTGAAGGAAGGCTTCCCGCGCTCGCAGTTCATGGTGTGCGGCGTGCTCGGCCCGAAGTCGAACGCGCATGGGCCGAATGAATTCCTTCATGTGCCTTATGCGAAGAAGCTGACGGCTTCGGTGGCGGAGGTGATTGCGCTGGCGCCTTGACAGCGAGGTTTTTGCAAGACACAGGCTTCAGCAAGGCCCGGCTTGTCCGGGCTTTTTGTCGGCCGTTCGCGGAAAACTGTGAATTCAAACTGGTAAGGCCAGTTGATCGTCGGTAAAGTGATAGGCCCGCACGCGTCCCGACGCCGGACGCGCAAGCCCATCATCATGGAGACGAGTCTTGCAATGAACGCATCTTCCACGCCCAGCACGAACGCCCCGGAACGGCGCATTGCCGCCGACACGCTGCACGCCTATGTCAGCGCCATCTGGACGCACGCGGGCAGTGCGCCGCGCGAGGCCGAACTGATCGCGGACCACCTCGTGATGTCGAACCTGTCGGGGCACGATTCGCATGGCATCGGCATGATTCCGCGCTATGTCGCTTCGCTCGGCGAAGGGCAACTGCAACTCAACACGCATGCCGAAATCGTGCGCGATGCCGGCGCGGTGTTGAGCATCGACGGCCGCAAGGGCTTTGGCCAGGTCGTCGCCTATGAGGCGATGGAACATGGCATCGAGCGCGCGAAGAAACTGGGTGTATGCGCTGTCGGCCTGCGCAACGCGCATCACATCGGCCGGATCGGTCACTGGGCGGAGCAGTGCGCGAAGGCCGGCCTCGTGTCCTTCCATTTCGTGAACGTCGCGGGCGATCCGCTGGTGGCGCCGTTCGGCGGCATCGACCGCCGTTTCGGCACGAATCCGTTCTGCGCGGCTTATCCGCGCGACGGCAAACCGCCGCTGGTGCTCGACTTCGCGACGGCCGGCATCGCGTACGGCAAGACGCGCGTCGCATACAACAAGGGCGTGAAAGTTGCGCCAGGCATGCTGCTCGATCACGAAGGGCATCCGACTATCGAGCCGAAGGTCATGCACGAGGAGCCGTTCGGTACGTTGACGGCCTTCGGTCTGCACAAGGGCTCGGGGCTCGCCGCGTTGTGCGAGATATTTGGCGGAGCGCTGTCGGGCGGCTATACGACGCATGAAAGCACGCTGGAGAAGACGAGCGCGATCATGAATTGCATGACCTCGGTGATTCTCGACCCGAACGCCTTCGACGCACCCGCCGCACAACAGGAAGCGGAAGCGTTTCTTGCCTGGATGAAGGCTTCGCCGCGTGCCGAGGGCGTAGACGAGATCCTGGCGCCCGGCGATGTGGAAGAAGCGCGCCGTGCGGAATATGGCGCGAAGGGCATTGCCGTCGATCCGACCACGTGGCAACAGATTCGTGAATCGGCGGAGAAATCGGGCATGCCTCAGGCGGATATCGAGCGTTATTCGAGCGAGCTGAAATAAGTCGATGTCTTCGGCCTGCGCGGCAAATTGGTCAAGCCAGTTTGCCGCGCACTGGGGCGCTCAACGCTATCCGTGCTTACGCCGCCTTGGTGACGAGTTCGTTTTCGATCCACTCGATCACGGACGTCCGCTTCGGCTGCCACCCGAGCGTTTCACGGATCCGCTGGCTGCGCACGCGGCTGTTCGAGCCGAGGCCATACGAGGCCATTTCATAGCCCCATTCCTTGATCGCTTCCTCCAGCGGCCAGTCTTCTGGTCCGCGCAGTCCGAGCGCACGCGCCATTGCCATGGTCATGTCGCGGAATTGCGCTTCACCGCTTTCGATGAAATAAAACGTGCACGCGGGCGACTTCTGGAGCGCGAGCCGGTAGGCTTCCACGACATCGTCGATATGCACGTTCGACCAGATATTCAGGCCCCGGCCGACGTGGCGCACAACGCCGCTCTTCCGCGCCTGTCTTTCCAGGCGCGGCAACTGTACGCTGCACGCGCCGGGCACTACGCCATGGCCGTAGATCAGCGTGTTGCACAACACGGCCGAGCGCACGCCGCGGTTGGCGGCGTCGAGCACGAGACGGTCGATGGCGACGCGCGGCGCCTTGTCGGCTGTCGGTTCGGGCAGATCGTCTTCGGTGTAGATCCGCTCGGATGCCTCGCCGCCCGACGCGTCCCCGACGATGCTCGATCCGCTCGTATGCAGGAACGGCTTGTTCGAGCCTTCGAGCGCGCCAAGCAGCGTTTCGACCGCGCCGCGATGATCGCTGCTGGCGGCGTTGATGACGGCGTCGGCGGCTTGGGCTTCGGCGGCGAGCACGGCGGTGTCGTCCAGACTGCCGATTACCGGCTCGATGCCGAGTTGCTTCAAGTCGCCGGCCTGTTCGGCGCGACGGATGAGTCCGCGGACGCGATGTCCGTCACGCGCAAGCCCGGCGGCGATTGAACCGCCGATGAACCCGCCCGCACCCGTGATGAAAATGTTCATGTTCTTGCTCCAGTTGAATGATTCAGAATCGATGAAGCGAGTATGAACCGCTTCGACTTTCGCAAAAACAGCGATAGTTTCAAATCAAACTTGACTGCAGATCAAGAATCCAATGTGTTCGAATCGCTCTTTGTTTGCACGTGCCTGGTTTTCGTGGACCGGCGCTTTCCTCATCATCGACATCAATTGACAGCACGCCATGCCACCCATTGAACTCATCAACGCCCCTGGTCTGCCCATGCCCGCAGGCCATTACAGCCACGCGACGCGGGCGGGCAATCTCGTTTGCGTCTCGGGCCAGTTGCCCGTGCGTCCGGACGGCACGCATACCGGCGATCGCCCGTTCGAAGAGCAGGCCGAGCAGACGCTCGCCAATCTGTGCACCGTGCTGGAGGCGGCGGGCGCAAGCCTCGGCGATTGCATCGAAGTGACGGTGTACCTCGCAGGCGTCGAACACTGGAAGGCGTTCAACGAGATCTACGCGCGCCACTTCGGCGCGTGGAAGCCGGCGCGCGCCGTGGTGCCGGTGAACGCGTTGCACTATGGCTATCTGATCGAGATAGCCGCGCGCGCGTGGATCGAGCGGGACTAGCGGCATATGACCGGCGCTAGGTCAGGTCGAGCGCGGTGGTCAGGTCGCCGAGCGGCGCCTGCCCACGTTCGGCCATCGCCCGGTCTCGTCTGATGACGCCATCCAGCGGTTCAAGATCATGCACGCGCGAGATGAAGCGCAGGATCGAGTTGGTGTCGTGAACGGTGTGATCCACGTAGCCCTTTCTCGCAAGCGGCGAAATCACCAGGGCGGGAATGCGCGAGCCCGGTCCCCAGCGGTCGCCCTTCGGCGGTGACACGTGATCCCACCAGCCGCCGTTTTCGTCCACAGTGACGATGATGACGGTGTTCTGCCACTGCGGCCCGCGCTGGATATGCTCGATGACATTCGAAATGTGGCGGTCGCCCGATGCGACGTCCGCATAGCCCGCATGCATGTTGAGATTGCCCTGCGGCTTGTAGAACGTGACAGAGGGCAGGCGGCCAGCGTCGATGTCAGCGAGCAGCCTGTTCGTGGACGGGTCATCGCCGAGGCCGGCGTCGCGCAGATGTTGGGCGCGCGCTGCCGTGCCGGGCGCGTAGTTGGCGAAGTAGTTGAAAGGCTGGTGGTGATACTGGAAATCCGGCACCGCGCCGGTGTCGCGATGCTCCAGCGCGTACTGCCATGCACCGCTATACCACGCCCAGTCGACGTTCTTCGCGGACAGCCGGTCACCGATGTTCGCGTAGGTCTGAGGCGGCAGCACGAGCGCGTTGGCCCGGTCCGCCAGACGCGGATCGCCGCCGGGTGGAGGGGGCACGTTGCTCGGCTGGAACGGCGGGAACATGGTGTTGACCGCGTAGCCGTCGGCGGTCAGGGCGCCATCGCGGACGAACTTCGGCGGGCCTTCGAGTGCCGACGCCGGAGAATTCGGCGCGAGCTTCAGGCGCGAGCCGGTGGGGTCGTCGCCTTCGACTACAGCCAGCAGCTTGGCTGCCGGACCGGTGCTGGCGTCGGTGTAAAACGGCGGCTGAGCCGAGATCAGGAAGATGTGGTTCAGCCATGACCCACCGAATGCCGACATGAAGAAGTTGTCGCACAACGTGCATTGCTGTGCGAGCCCCCAGAGTCTCAGTGTGTCCGGCGAGTTCTGGTAATGACCCATGACGAGGCCGCCTGAATCGCCCCACGCCGCGAACTGGTTGTTGCGTCCGGCGTTGATCTGCATCTGGTTCTGATAGAACCGGTGCACGAGATCCCGCGTGATGACGGAATTGGGCAGCGGTGCGCCGTTTGCATCGGGAATCTGGAACGGCCCGTTGCGCAAGCCGGTGATCTGCTGCTCGGAAATGGCGTAACGCACGCCGTTCACTTCCTGCGCCTGCGGGACGAGGCCGCCCCAGATCTTCGGCAGCGAGGGCATGGGCGTGACGCCGTCGCGGTCCAGCTGGGTGTAGTGCGACGCAGGCACGGCCGAGAGCGGATATTGAACGCCCGGAAAATTGCCGTAGAGATTGGTGAAGCTGCGGTTTTCCGCGTAGATCACGACAATGTTCCTGACCTGCGCGGCAAGCGTGCGGTCGAGCGCGAGGTCTGCCGCTGTCTTCGGTGTGGACGGTTTCTGCTCGAACAGGTTGCAACCGCTGAGCGTGAGCCCCGCGAAACCCACGCCCGCGACGCCCGCCGCCAGCAGCCTGCGCCGCGCAGGGTCCGCGGGAGCGTCGCTGGCCAAGCCTTCGTTTCTCGATGATGCGTGCTCGTCAGAAAGCTCGTTCTGCGGATGGTCGTTCTGATTCATCGCCTGACTCCTCGTGAAGACACGGCACACGCCCGATGACGCACGCCAGACGCCCGTATTACCCGGCGGTCGATGGAGCGGCCATGATGCCGCATTGGCCGCTCGTGCGAAAGCTGGCCGAATGGGCTAGGACGAATACGGAATCAAACGGCGCCGGGATGCGGCAGGGTCAGAATCGGCCTATATCTTTTGGCCGACTGGAAACCATCATGCGACGTGACTAACATCAACTGAAAACGAGCTTGACTCCCACGAGCACCAGCGTGGCGGCGAGCACGTGTCGCAACAGGGCCTCGGGCGCCTTTGAGGAGAGCATGCTGCCCACGGCAATACCTGGAATGGAGCCCACGAGGAGGGAGGCGAGCAGGGCCCAGTCCACTGAACCGAGCATCCAGTGGCCCGCGCCGGCAATCAGCGTCAGCGGCACGGCGTGGGCCACGTCCGAGCCCACAATGCGCACGGTCGCGAGCCGCGGATACAGCAGCAGGAGCACGGTCACGCCAATCGCGCCCGCGCCCACCGAGGTGATCGAAACCAGCACGCCGAGCACGGCGCCGGTGAAGACGGTCCAGGCAACCGTGCGCGCCGGCCGCTCGGGACGGCTGCGGCCCTTCTGGTAGGCGAGGCGCGCGAGTTGCGGGCGGAAGATGAGTGAAACGGCGGTGATCAGCAGTGCGCTGCCGAGAATTACCTGAATGAGACGGGCGGTATCCGGTGAGCCTATGCCGTGCGCGTGCAGGAAATAGAGCGTGATGGCAGCTGCCGGCACGCTGCCCGCCGCGAGCCGGCCGGTGATGCGCCAGTCCACGGAACCCTTGAGGCCGTGTACCAGCGTGCCGGCGGTCTTGGTTGCGGCTGCATAGAGCAGGTCGGTGCCCACGGCTGTCGCGGGGTGAATGCCGAACAGAAGGACGAGGAGCGGCGTCATCAGCGAACCGCCGCCCACGCCCGTCAGTCCGACGAGGAAGCCCACCGCGAGGCCCGAGGCGGAATAGAGTAGATCAATATGCGGAAATGACATTGCGCGCGGAGAACCCGTCAGGCCCGGTTGAGTCGAAAAACCGTCGATGATAGCGGGTAAGCGCTTTACCGGGTGCATGCAGGTGCCGTCCGCACGGGCGTTCGGCGCATGCCGCGCCACTCCGGGTGCATTCAATCGTAGTTCACGAACACCCTTCAGATCACTTTCAGGAAGGTGCAATGACTAATCAGGAACAGAAGCAGGACCCCGGCCAACAGCAGCAGCAACAGCAACAGCAGCAGCAATCGGAGGGGCAATTGAAGCCTGCCGGCACGGACGAGGCATTCATCCCGACCGAGCATTCGAACATGCCCAGCGAGCGCCAGTTCGTGCTCAAGTCGGGCAACACGTTCGCCGTGTACGACGCCAATGGCGACATCCGTGGCGGCGACGACGGTCTGTTCGTCAACGACACGCGGGTGCTGTCCGAACTCGTCCTGACCTTTGGCGGCCGCGCTCCTTCACTGCTTTCAGGCAGCGTATCGAGCGACAACGCCGTTTTCACCGCGCATCTGACGAACCGCCCATTGCCGCCCATCGGCGGGGCGCGCACGCCGGAAGGCGTGATTCACGTCGAACGCAAGCGCGTGTTGTCCGGGCACGTGCTGCATGAAAGCATCGTCCTCACGAACTACGGCACGGAGCCGTCCACGGTACCGCTGTCCATTTCCTTCAAGGCGGATTTCCTCGACATGTTCGAGGTGCGCGGCGCGAAACGCGGCAAACGCGGCAGCCTGCGCGCGCCGGTGGTGGAGAACGGCGAGGTCGTGCTCCGCTATGTCGGTCTCGATGAAGTGGAGCGCACCGCGCGCATCCAGTTCACGCCGGCGCCGGACGTACTGTCGCCCTCGCGCGCCGACTACGCGCTGCATATCCAGTCGGAGACGGCCATCTCGGTCTATCTGTCCGTCACGGCTGTCACCCGCGCATTGAGCGACGCCAGCGAGGAAAGCAAGCGCAACGCGGCTGAAGCCGCGGAGTGCGAGCCCGAATCAGGGCGGCCGGCCATCCGCGAAGCGCTCGTCGAGGCGCACCGGCGCATGCGGGACCGGCGTCGGGCCAGTGCCCGCGTGCGTTCGAGCAATCCGCTCTTCAGCGAGTGGATCGACCGTTCCCTGGCGGATCTCGGCTTGCTGACCACGGATCTCGACACCGGTCCGTATCCGTACGCCGGCATTCCATGGTTTTCCACGGCCTTCGGGCGTGACGCCATCATCACGTCGCTGCAGATGCTCTGGCTGCATCCCACGCTCGCGCGTGGCGTCCTGCGCTTCCTGGCCGCCCACCAGGCCCGCGAGGATTCGGCGTTCCGCGACGCGGAAATCGGCAAGATCATGCACGAGACGCGCAAGAGCGAGATGGCCGCCACCGGCGAAGTCCCGTTCGCGCTTTATTACGGCGGCGTGGACAGCACGCCGCTGTTCATCGTGCTGGCGGGTGCCTATGCCGAGCGCACCGGCGACCGCGCGTTGCTCGACGAAATCTGGCCCGCGCTGCAACTCGCGGCCGACTGGGTGGCGCGCCACTGCGACAAGAATCCATGGGGCCTGCTCGACTATCAGCGCGCCTCCGAACACGGTCTGGCCAATCAAGGCTGGAAGGACAGCCAGGATTCCGTGTTCCACGCCGACGGCAAGTTTCCCATCGGCCCAATCGCGCTGGTCGAGGTGCAGGGTTATGCATCGACGGCCTTTTCCACGATGGCGCGTCTCGCGCGCGAACGAGGCGAAGAAGAGCGCGCCCGCGAGTTCGAGCGGCGTGCGCGTCACATTCGCGAGCGGGTGGAAGAAATGTTCTGGATGCCGGAGATGGATTTTTACGGCATCGCGCTGGACGGCAAGGGCGATCTGTGCCGCGTGCTGTCATCGAACGCGGGACATTTGCTGGCCTTCGATCTCGTCGACCGGACACGAGGCGAAGCGGTTGCCCGTCAGCTCGAATCCACGCTGTTCCATACCGGCTGGGGCGTGCGCACATTGGCGGCGGGGCAGCCGCGCTTCAACCCGATGTCGTATCACAACGGCTCGGTCTGGCCGCATGACACGGCCCTGTGCGCGCGCGGTCTGGCACGCTATGGCGATCGCGGCGCGGCAGTCGGTCTGTTGCAGGCGCTTTTCGAGGCGGCCGTCACTTTCGACATGCGCCTGCCTGAACTGTTTTGCGGCTTCACGCGGCAGCGCGGCGAACGGCCGATCGCGTACCCGGTCGCGTGTCTGCCGCAGGCCTGGGCAGCCGGCACGCCGTTCATGATCCTGGAAGCGTGTCTGGGCGTGTCGGTGGATGCGGTGAAGGACGAAGTGCGCATCGATCGTCCGCAATTGCCCGAGGGCATCGACTGGCTCGAAATCGGTGACCTGCGGCTCGGCGACAAGAACGTGACGATCACGTTCCGGCGCGTCGGCGGGCAGGTGATTCCGTCGGTCGAGGGGGATGTCCGGGTGGTCGCGGTGCTGTGAGGTGCCCCCACATGGCGCCTCGCAGGCGCCATGCGGGCACAGAAGCTCAAACCGCAACGCTCCCCACGTAGTTCTCGGCAAGCGCGATGGCGGCCGCACGCGACGTCGTCACATGCTCCAGTTCCGCCACCTGGAGACGCTGCTCAAACGGCGAGGTGTCTTCGAGCTTGTGCAGCATGCGCGTCATCCACCAGGAAAAGTGCTCGGCGCGCCAGACGCGTTTGAGCGCAGTTTCCGTGTAATGCGCCAGCTTCTCGCCGCTGCCTTCCTTGTAGAAGTCGACAAGCGCGGCATTCAGCACACGCACGTCGGACACCGCCAGGTTCAGGCCCTTGGCGCCGGTCGGCGGCACGATGTGAGCGGCATCGCCGGCGAGGAACAGCTTGCCGGACTGCATCGGCGTGGACACGAAACTCCGCATGCCGACAATGTTCTTCTGAAAGATCCGGCCTTCGGTGATCTGCCAGCCATCGGCGGTGTCGACGCGTGCGTGCAGTTCGGCCCAGATGCGATCGTCGGACCAGGCATCGACCGTGTCTTTCGGGTCGCACTGGAAGTACATGCGCTGCACGCCCGGCGACCGCGTGCTGATGAGCGCGAAACCGCGGTTGTGACGCGCGTAGATGAGTTCGTCCGAGGAGGGCGGCGCTTCCACCAGAATGCCGAACCAGCCGAACGGATAGATGCGCTGATAGTCCTGCCGCACCGCTTCGGGAATCGACTGCCGCGAGACGCCTTGCGAGCCGTCACAGCCGACAATGAAATCGCATTCGAGCGTTTCGTCGCGGCCCTCGTGCCGGTAGGTGATGCGCGGCTTGCGGTCGCTGCCTCCGTGGAAGTCGTGCAGCGAGACGTCCGATACATTGAACTTGAGCGCGCCATTCGCGGCCAGCCGCGCCGCGACCAGGTCCTTGATGACTTCGTGCTGCGCATAGACCGTGATCGAATGGCCGGTCAGTTCGGTCAGCGCGATGCGGCGGCGCTGTCCCTCGAAAGCCAGTTCGAAGCCGTGGTGCAACGCACCTTCAGCCTGCATCCGCGCGCCCAGACCGGCCTGATTGAGCGTGTCCATCGTGCCCTGTTCGAGCACGCCGGCCCGGATCGTCGATTCGATGTCGTTCTGGCTGCGCGCCTCGAGCACGACGGATTCGATGCCCCGCAGATGCAGCAGATGTGAAAGAAGAAGCCCGGCCGGGCCCGCGCCGATGATGCCGACTTGAGTACGCATGCTTGTCTCCGAGAGGCAATGTGATGTTGTGCGTACAGTGTCGACAGACTGTTTCTATGCAGCAATGCGATAGCCGGGATAGGGAATATCTTATTTCGAGATAAAGGGGGTAAAAGGCAGTAAATCGCCCTGAATCGAGGGTAAATCCCTAGGCCTGACGGGCGGGTGGAAGGCCGCCCGTCGTCCCGCTTCAGGCCGAGGACTAGTCCTTCATCTGCTTCAGACGCGCTTCTCCCTGGCGCGTGAGCATCCAGCCCGGATATTCGGCAGGCAACTGACTGACTTCGTCGAGCGCCGCCAGCTCGTCTTCGTTGAGCTTCACCTGGGTGGCCGCGATGTTGTCGTCGAGTTGTTCGATCCGCTTCGCGCCGATGATCACGCTCGTCACGACCTTCTGGTGCAGCAGCCAGGCCAAAGCAATCTGCGCAACCGTCACGCCCTTCGACTCGGCCATGCGCCGCATCACGTCGACGCAGTCATAAGCGCGGTCCACGTTGACCGGCGGGAAATCGAACTTGCTGCGGCGGCTGCCTTCTTCCTTGCCGCCGTCGCGCGTGAACTTGCCTGAAAGCAGGCCGCCCGCGAGCGGACTCCACACCATCAGGCCGACATTCTCGCTTTGCAGGAGCGGCACGAGTTCGCGCTCCAGGTCGCGACCGGCGATCGTGTAATACGCCTGGAGCGATTCGAAGCGCGCCAGCCCGAGCCGCTCCGAAATCCCGAGCGCCTTCATGATCTGCCACGCGGCCCAGTTCGACACGCCGATGTAACGCACATGTCCGTGCTGCACCAGCGTGTCGAGCGCGCGCAGCGTTTCCTCGATCGGCGTGGCGGGATCGAAACCGTGGATCTGATACAGGTCGACGTGATCCAGTTGCAGGCGTTGCAGGCTCGCCCTGACGCCGTCGATGATGTGATAGCGCGAAGCACCGCGCGAATTGGCGCCCTTGGTGCCGGTTTCGCCAAGAATCTTCGTCGCGACGACCACGTTTTCGCGCGGCACCTTGAGGTTCTTCAGCGCCTGGCCAGTGATGATTTCCGAGCGGCCGTCGGAATACACGTCGGCGGTGTCGATGAAGTTGATCCCCGCATCGAGCGAGCGGCCTACCAGCGTGTCGGCATCCGCTTGCTGCAACTGGCCGATGTTGTCCCAGATTCCGCCGGTCCCGCCGCCGAACGTCATCGTGCCGAGGCACAGTTCGGAGACGAAAAGACCGGTATTGCCGAATTTTCTGTAGCGCATGGTTGCTCCCGAATGGCTGAACGGGCGCGGCATCGCCACGGACTAGCGACGAACCGCCCCGGCAGTGCAGTATCGTCCCGCCGTGCCGCGCGGTCATAGCCTGATCCTGCTCGATCCTTGCCTGTTCCTGCAAACGCATCGGGTGTCCCCGAGCAATCTCCCCCTCGCGCGAGTATCCTGAACGCACTCTCCCATCTCGAAAATGGTCCGGAAATCATGGCTTTGAACGACACACCCGAATTCGCCGGTAAAGAGGAGCACGAGCAGCCGCGGGACGCACGCAACGGCGGGCATGGCGGCCACGCCGATCCCGCGCTGGATCAGGCCCGCCTCGATCTCGTCACGCTGCTGGACCGCTTCACCGCCGGCTGCGAAGGGTCGGTCGAAACGCCGGTGCCGGGGCTGGCCCTGCATCGCATCATGAATCCCGGCGGTCCGAAGCACGGCATCCAGACGCCCGCGCTCGCGCTGATCGCGCAGGGCAGCAAGCGGCTGATGGTCGGCGACGAGGTCTATGTGTACGACCCGATGCACTACCTGGTGTCGTCGGTGGATCTGCCGGTGTGCGGGCAGGTGTCGGTGGCGAGTGAATCAGAGCCGTATCTCGGCATGCGGCTGGAGCTGGATGTCGAGGAAATCACTTCGCTGATCCAGGACGAAAAACTGCCGCCCGCGACCCAGGCCGACGCCTCCCGTGGTCTCTATGTGAACCGCCTGGGCAACTCGATGCTCGACGCGGTCCTGCGTCTGCTGCGGCTCGTCGACACGCCTGAAGACGTGCCGATCCTCGCGCCGCTGGTGAAGCGCGAGATTCTCTATCGGCTGCTGATGAACGGCTCCGGCGCGCGCCTGCGGCAGATCGCGCTGCAGGACAGCCAGACGCAGCGCATTGCCAAGGCCATTCAGCTGCTGCGCCAGTATTTCGATCAGCCGCTGCGCGTGGAAGACATCGCGCGCGACGTGCATATGAGCGTGTCGTCGCTGCATCATCACTTCAAGGCCGTGACCGCGATGAGCCCGCTCCAGTATCAGAAGCAGTTGCGCCTGCAGGAGGCGCGCCGCCTGATGCTGCTCGATATCGCCGATGCCGCGACCGCCGCGCATCGCGTCGGCTACGAGAGCGCTTCGCAGTTCAGCCGGGAGTACAGCCGCCTGTTCGGTGCGCCGCCGCTGCGCGACACGCGCCGCTGGCGCGACGCCACGGCGGCGGCAGCCGGCGTCTGAGCGTGCGTGACATCACGAATCACTGGCCGAGCGCGCCCGAATGGTCTTGAATGGATGCCGTCTGGCGATGCGAGGGCGCTGCCGCATCGATTAATTTCATCGTCCGCGGAATAGTGCAGCGCTGACGAACGTTCTACGGATACTTCTACAACAAGGAAAGATGAAATGAAGAAGCGCATCCTGATGTCCGTCGCCGCGTTTGCCGCTCAGGCCGTGTTCACGGCGGGTTTTGCTTCGTCCGCCCATGCGGCGGCGCCGAAGGAAGCCAACGGCATGGCCGTCGATGAAAACGGCATGACCCTCTATACCTTCGACAAGGATTCGAAAGGCAGCCCGAGCGCCTGCACGGGCGGCTGCGCACAGGCGTGGCCCGCCGCGATGGCCGCCGACTCCGACAAGCCGTCGGGCAAATGGACCATGGAAGCCGCCGACGGGGGCAAGCAGTGGGCCTATGACGGCAAGCGTGTGTACCGTTTCGCGAAGGACACGAAGCCGGGCGACAAGAACGGCGACAACTTCCGCGACGTGTGGCATGTCGTGAAGCCTTGAGTAAGGCGGCACGACGCGGCACCAGGACGGGCTCGCGGAATAAAGCGGCTCGTCCGCCAGTCAATACACTGAAAGGAACACGATCATGAAACGATCGATCGGAGTGACGGCGCTCCTGGTCGCGCTCGTCCTCGGGGCGGGGCTGGCCGGCTGTGCAAGCGGAACGCAGGCGGCGCCTTCATCGGGCGCGCCGGGCGGACCCGCCGGCGGAGGGAGCTACTGATGGCCGATTCGGGGCAGCCGGCGCGATTGCGGTGCCGACGAAGGAAGTCCGGAACGTGAGCTTCGAAGGCGATCTCCTCGCGCACTTGCCGCAGCTGCGCCGCTATGCACGCGCGCTGACGGGCGACCGCGCCTGGGCCGACGATCTCGTGCAGGACGCGACCGAACGCGCGCTGAATCGCGCGGGATCGTTTCATGCAGGCACGAATCTGCGGGCGTGGTTGTTCACCATCATGCGCAACCTGTATATCGATCAGCTGCGTGGTCGGCGTGATATCGCGGTGGACGACGAAACCGCGCCCTGGCGGCAGATGGCCGCGCCGCGCGGAGAAGTCGACGGACTGGTGCTGCGGGACGTGCAGCGCGCGCTCTACTGCCTGCCGGTGGAACAACGCGAAGTGATGCTGCTCGTGTGCGTCGAGGAAATGAGTTATCAGGAGGCATCCGTGGTGTTGAACGTGCCGACCGGAACCGTGATGTCGCGTCTGTCGAGAGCGCGCGAGCACATGCGGGTCCTGCTCGGTGAGGAACCGAACCGCAAGGCTTCGGCGTCGTCGTTGAAAGTGGTGAGCCGCTCATGACAGATCAAGACCGTTCACCCGGTAACGGCGCGCACTCCGGGCAGCCCGTGCCGGATCGCGACCTTCAGGCGCTGTCCGCCTTCGTCGACGGCGAACTGAGCGGCGGCGAGCGCGAGGCCGCGGCCCAGCGCGTCGCCAACGATCCCGCAAGCGAGGCGACCGTGGCCGCCTATCGTGCGCAGGACAATGCATTGCGCGCGCTGTTCGCCGATCAGGGCGAGCCGCAGGTCATCCGTCTGAAGGCGCGTCCGCGCGAGCGCTATCTGCTGGCCGCGTGCTTCATGGTGGTCGGCGGGGCGTGCGGCTTCCTGCTGCACATGCTGCTGCCTGCGCTCGGCGAGTCGAGTCCGCCTTTTGCCGAACGCGCCGACATCGCCTACGCGGTCTATGCGCCCGAGCAACGGCACGCGGTGGAAGTGGCGGCGTCGCAGCAGGATCACCTCGTCACGTGGCTGTCCAAGCGCCTGAACCGTTCGGTGACGATTCCATCGCTGGCGGAATACGGCTTCCAGCTGGTCGGCGGACGGCTGCTGCCGGACGAGGAGGGGCCCGCGGCGCAGTTCATGTACCAGAACGCGGCAGGCGAACGACTCACGCTCTATATGACCACGGCAACCATCCGGCGCAACGACACGAAGATCCGCGTGCTGCGCGACGGGCAGCGCACCACCTTCTACTGGGCGTGGAATCGGGTGGGCTATGCGTTGTCGGGGCAGATCGGCGAGGCGAAGCTGCAGGCGATCGCCTACGATACCTGCAAGGAACTCGGCGGCGATCCGAAGCGCTGGTGACGCGCACCGTCCGCCCATGCAGAAAGGCCGCAGCGATATGGAAATCGCTGCGGCCTTTTTCATGCACTCAGGCGCATGCCCGATGCATCAATAACGATGCGGGGGCGGCGGCGCTACGTGATGATGATGGCTTTCCCATTCACGCCGTTGCCAATAGCGATGCCCGTCCCAGTACCGTTCGCCGTGCCAGCCCACGCTGACGTGATGCGGCGCGTAGTGATGCGTGTCCGCCGAGGCGGCGTTTGCGAGGCCCAAACCCAGGGCCGCGGCAAGGGTGGCGATCAACACACTCTTCTTCGTCTTGTTCATGATGTTTGCTCCTGTTTCGTGTCTGGGCGCTGCGAGTTCGCGCGATCAGCTACAACACAAACTGCGACATGCTCAATCCAGGTTGACTGGGTACTGCACGGGTAAGGTCAGCGATAGTAGTCGCCGTGATGGTGGTGATAACCGCCGCCATCCGGAACGACGATGCAGCCGGACAGCGCACCGCTCAACAACACGCCCAACGCTGCAAGGATCGCTAGTCTTTTCATTGGTTTCTCCCTGTGAATCCATGGAGACCAATGTAGCGGTTAGCAAAATGACAAGCCGTGTTCCTTTGTAAGCAAACGTGTAATCTGAAATATTCGCGACGGCCGTCTGTAAAGGCGTACCCCTGCCTATCAGTGGATTGCACGACTGGTTAAGCAGGGCTATCCTGAACTCCGACATGATGCGTCGGAGTGGACATGGCTCACATCAGCACTGGAGTGGAGTACGCGTTGCACTGCATGCTGTATCTCGCGGAGCCGCCACACGGCGTGCGCGAGGCCGGCGTGCGCGATCTCGCTGAATTGCAAGGCGTGCCGGCGGACTACGTCGCCAAGCTGTTCACGAAGCTGCACAAGGCGGGACTCGTGGTGGCGACGGAAGGCGCGCGCGGCGGTTTTGCGCTTGCGCGGCCATCGAGTGAGATCAGCGTGCTGGATGTCGTCGATGCCATCGATGGCGACAAGCCGCTGTTCGAATGCCGGGAGATTCGCGCACGCTGCGCGGTGTTTGGCGAGGACGCGCCGCCCTGGTCAACCAGCGGTGTATGTGCCGTGCACGCGGTGATGAAGAACGCCGAGAAGCGCATGCGCGAGGCGCTGGCCGCGGACCGTCTGGCGGACCTGGCGGGCCGCGTTCACGCGAAGGCGCCGCGCGCTTACGGGCGGCAGGTCGTCAAGTGGCTGGACGGTCGCACCCTGCAGCGGCGTCCCCGTCAGAGGTAGCTTGAAGCAGGAGGATCAGCGAACGATCTTCGGCTTCATGTTGGGCGTGAGCGAAACGCCCACGACCTGTCCGTCGCGCACGCCGCAACGGCTGTCCATGCGCGTCCATTGTTCCTTGCCGCGCGACTTGGCGAACGCGCGCATCACGATGACCTTGTCCACCGGAATCGGATTGCCGAGGCTCAGGATCGGCGTTTCGCTGTCGATTTTCGCGGCCAGCACGCGGCGGTCGGGGACGATCAGCGTGTCGTACTTCGGCGCGTGTTCCACCCAGCGATCGAATGCCGCGACGCATTGCACGACGGAGTCGGGCACGCGCAATTTGGTCAGATACGAGTAGTCCTCGGGCCGGTCCGGCGTTTCCTGGGCCTGGACGACCTGAAACATCGAAGCCGACAGCGCGAGCGCGAGCAAGGCGGGAGCAAGAGTGTTCTTCATGCGGTGGGCGATCCAAAGAAGCGGGGACGTTCGACAGGCGCGGATCGCCGGGACACGGATCGCGTGAATGGCGCTGTGGCTACGATGCGCGCGCCTGCGCAGGGATGGCGCGGAGTATACCGTGTGAGGTTTCGTGTCGTCGAGCGAAACGCGGCTCCCGAAGGCATATCGAAAGGCTTTGTGACGCGTTGTATCCTTGGGCCGATCCGCATCACGCCGGGGAGGACACGCAATGAAGAGCGCGCGCTGGTCGCAGGAAGATGGCACGGGACTGGAGCATCTCGTGATGGAGGTGTCGGGGAAGGGCGTCGTGATCGAGAGCGCCGTGGTCGGCGAAAGCGATGCGCAGACGTTCGGTCTCGTGTACCGCATCGAATGCGATGCGCGCTGGCAGGTCACGCGCCTCGCACTGAAGCTCGCAGGCGGCGCGGCGCTAGACTTGCATCGCGACGATCACGACGCATGGCGCGATGCGAACGGCACGCCGCTCGATGCGCTGCGCGGCTGCATCGACGTCGATCTCACCGCGACCCCTTTCACCAACACGCTGCCGATCCGCCGGCTCGCGCTCGTACGCGGCGAGCGGCGCGTGATCCGGGTGGCCTACGTGCGCGTGCCCGAGCTTGCGGTCAATGCGGCGGAGCAGGCGTACACGTGTATCGAACCGGGGCGGCGCTATCGCTACGAGGGGCTCGACACGGGCTTCACGGCGGAGATCACCGTCGATGCGGACGGCCTCGTGCTCGACTATCCCGATTTGTTCAAACGGATCGTGTAGAACGTACTACGGCGCGAGCGGCGATAATGCCCGTTCAGGCACGCATCAATGCACGACCCCACATCCCTTTCCCCGACCATGAACGATACGACCTCTCCACGTCTCACGAGCCTGTCCCACGGCGGCGGCTGCGGCTGCAAGATCGCGCCCGGCGTGCTGGCGGACCTGCTGAAGCGCGCGACGCCGCTGCCCGTGTTCCCGGACCTGCTGGTCGGCAACGACACCGCCGACGACGCCGCCGTCTACCGGCTCAACGACGAACAGGCGATCGTTGCCACCACCGACTTCTTCATGCCGATCGTCGACGACCCGTTCGACTTCGGCCGCATCGCCGCGACCAACGCGCTGTCCGATGTCTACGCAATGGGCGGCAAACCGATCCTCGCGCTCGCCCTCGTCGGCATGCCGATCAACGTGCTGCCGCACGAGGTCATCGCGCAAGTGCTGAAGGGCGGTGAAGCGGTGTGCGCCGAGGCGGGCATTCCCGTCGCGGGCGGCCATTCCATCGATTCAGTCGAGCCGATCTACGGTCTGGCGGCGATCGGCGTCGTGCATCCGTCGCGCGTGAAGCGCAATGCCGCCGCGCGTCCCGGCGACGTGCTGGTGCTCGGCAAGCCGCTGGGCGTCGGCGTGCTGTCGGCGGCGCTGAAGAAGGACCGGCTCGACGCGGCCGGCTATGCCGCGATGATCGCCGCGACGACCAAGCTGAATCGACCGGGCGCGGAACTCGCGCAACTCGACGGCGTGCACGCGCTCACCGACGTCACCGGCTTCGGCCTGCTCGGCCACACGCTCGAACTGGCGCACGGCGCGCAGCTGACGGCGCGCATCCGCTATGCAGACCTGCCGTGGCTGCCGCAGGTTCAGGATTTCGTACGCGAAGGCATCTACACGGGCGCGTCCGGACGGAACTGGAACGCCTATGGCGCCGACATCGCGCTGCACGTCGGGGGCGACGAGGCGCGCGCCTTGCTGACCGACCCGCAGACCTCGGGCGGCCTGCTCGTTTCATGTGCGCCGGAAACGGTGAACGACGTGCTCGCCCTCTTCCGCGCCGATGGTTTCGACGAAGCCGCCGTCATCGGCGAGATGGTCGATGGCGCGGGGCGCGTCGAGGTTTCCTGAAACGTCCCTGATCACCACGCAACCACACGACCGCATGAAGGAAGAATCACCGAAAGCGATTTTCTACGCGCTCGCCGCGAACTTCGGCATCGCCGTGTGCAAGTTCGGGGCGGCGGCGTTCACCGGCTCGGGCTCGATGTTCGCCGAGGCTATCCATTCCACCGCCGATTGCGGCAATCAATTGCTGCTGCTGTTCGGGCTGAAGCGCGCGCAGGCGCCGGCCAACGCGCTGCATCCGCTGGGCTCGGGCCGCGAGATCTACTTCTATGCGCTGATCGTGGCGCTGCTGCTGTTCTTCGTGGGCGGCGCGTTCTCGGTCTATGAAGGCGCGCACCGGCTCATGCATCGCGAGCCGCTGTCGAACCCGGTCGTGGCGCTGGTCATCCTCGGCATTTCTGTCGTGCTGGAAGGGTTTTCGCTCGCGGGCGCGATTCGCGAGATCCGCAAGAGCACGCCCAACAAATCCCTGTGGCGCTGGTTCCGCGAAACACGCGAATCGGAATTGCTGGTGGTCGCGGGCGAGGATGTCGCCGCGTTGCTGGGCCTCGCCATCGCGTTCGCCGCCGTGCTGATGACGATGCTCACCGGCAATCCCGCCTTCGACGCGGCGGGTTCCATCGGCGTGGGCGTGCTGCTCATGATCATCGCGTATCTGGTGGCGCGCGAAGTGAAGTCGATGATCGTCGGCGAGTCCGCGAGCCCCGAAGTGCGCAAGGCCGTCGAGGCGCACTTGCGGGCGCGTCCCGAGATCACGCGCATCATCAGCCTCATCACGCTGCAATGGGGCAAGCATGTGGTCGTGGCGGTGCAGGCGGAAATGATCGACTACCCGAGCGGCCGCGCGATGATCGACGCGATCAACGTGATCGAGGACGACTTGCAGCGCGCGTTTCCGCAAGTGCGCTGGGTGTTCTTCGAGCCGGACGTTGCACGCGACCGCAACGAGCCGGCCGCCGCAGGTGAAGCGTGAGACGTGAGACGCACGTGTTAGCGTAGACTTCTTGCGGATGCGCCCGGATGCGGCCGCGGTGTCACGGGCGTGGCGGGCACCTGTGTCTGTTCGCGTGACGGAACCTGGGTAACGCCCATCTCGGGCAAGGGCGCCGCATCATATCGGGACGGCGCGGCCGTCGCCGATGCCGCCATGCCCTGGCTGCCGCTCGCCGTCTGCGCGGCAGCGGGCGCGCCAAGTGCTACCCCGATCAGGGCGGTCAGCAGCTTATGACGTGTCGTGGTGCTGCGCCACGTTCGTTCCGTTCTCTTTTGCATCGATGCAAGCGCCCGTTGTAATTCCACGCTGCATCGCAAGCAGAGTTTGTTCCGCAGCAGTCAAGCGCCCAGGAAACCTGTCTGTCGCGCAGCGTTGTTCGCATCACCTTAGGTCGTGCGTGTTGTCCGCATCGAGTCCCCGAAATTTCGTAATCTTCATCCGACCCATGCGCAAAGTTCTTCTTGCCGTCTTGTTCGTCACCGTGTCGAGTCTGCTCTCGACGTTCCCGCGATCCACCTTTGCCGCAGCCGGCGCCGCGACGCATGCGTCGCAGCCGGCGGTCGCGCTGACACCGCAGCAGGCGCGCGACGCGCTCTCCGTGCTCAACGATCCCGCGCGCCGCTCGCAGGTCGAGGACACGCTGCGCGCGGTCGCCGCCGCGGGCGCGCTCGCCACGCCTCAGCCCGCGAGCGCGGCGCAGGAGGCGTCGGCGGCGGCGCCTGCGTCCGGCGCATCCGGCGTGCTGGCGCATTCGCTGACCGCGAATGGCCTGGCTTCGCAGTTGTCGCGTCAGGCCGGGCACTGGCTCGTGCAGATCGGCTCGGGCACGCGTCACTCGATTTCCACGCTGCTCGACTTCGGCTCAGTCGCCGCATGGTGGCGCGGCAGCACCGCGACCGATCAGGGGCGCACGCTGCTGGGCCGCGTCGCGTGGACGGTGCTGGCGTCGTTGCTGCCTGCGGTGCTGCTCGAACTGCTGTGCTCGCGTCTGCTGAAGAAGCCGCGCGCGCGGCTCGCGGCGCGCGGCGTGGCGGACGCCGAGGTGCAGGAACCCGAACTCGTGCAGGAGCAGCGCGCGGCCGAGCATGCGGAAGACGCCGCGGTACGCAGCGGCGACGAAACCGCGATGCATCTCGCCGAACGCAAGGCCGACAGCGCACGTGGCCAACGTCACGCCGCGCGGCACTGGACCTTGCTGCAACGGCTGCCGAGCGCGCTGCTGAATGGGCTGCTGATGCTGGCGCCGCTGGTCGTGTTCATCGGCGCGGTGACCTTGCTGATGTCGCTCTTCATCGACGACAACACGCCCCAGGCGCGCGTCGCGGGCGCGCTCATCGATGTCTATCTCGTGTGCCGGGCCATCGTCATCGTCAGCGCGTTCTTTCTTGCGCCGCGCGCCAGCGGCCTGCGACTGCTGCAAATGCGCGATATCTATGCGGTGTACACGCACCGCTGCGTGAGGCGGATCGCGACCGTGGCGGGCGTGGGCATCGCGCTCGCCAATGCGGGCGAGGAAATCGGCCTGTCCGGCGACGCGCGCATTGCCGTCCTCAAGATCACGCTGCTGATCGTGCATCTGATGATCGCATATGTCATTTTCGAGTCGCGCAACTCGGTCGCGCAAGGCATCCGCGAGCGCGCACGTGCGAACCGCTCGGTGCGCCTGTTCGGCAACTGGGTCGCCGACGTCTGGGCCGGCGTCGCGATCTTCTTCGTGATCGCGCTGTGGTTCGTGTGGGCGCTCGATGTAAAGAACGGCTATCGCACGCTGTTCCATCTCGGCGGCCTGTCGCTGCTGGTGCTGATCGGCGCGCGCGTGCTGGCGATCGTCGTGTTCGGTGCGCTCGGCCGTGTCTTCCGTGAGAACGACGAAGACGACACCGCGCAGCAATCCATCGTGCGCCGTCGCGCGTATCGCTATTACCCCGGCTTGCGGCGCTTCGTGCAGGTGCTCATCGGGATCGTCACGCTGATTGCGCTGCTCGAAGTGTGGGGCATCGACATCATCCATTTCTTCACGGCGGGCGGCATCGGCAACCGGCTGGCCTCGGCGATCGTGACCATCGCGGTTGCGGCGCTGTTCGCGTTGCTGGTGTGGGAAGGGGCGAACGCGATCGTCGAGCAGCGCCTCGAGCAGTGGACCGCTAGCGGCGAACGCCTGCGCGCCGCACGCCTGCGCACGCTGCTGCCAATGATGCGCAGCGGCCTCTTCATCGTCATCGCGATGGTCGTCGTGCTGACGGGGCTGTCGGAGATCGGTGTGAACACGGCGCCGCTGCTGGCGAGCGCGAGCATCTTTGGCGTCGCGCTCGGCTTCGGTTCGCAGAAGCTGGTGCAGGATCTGATCACCGGCATCTTCCTGCTGATGGAAAACGCGATGCAGGTCGGCGACTGGGTCACGCTCGCGGGTGTCTCAGGCACGGTGGAATATCTGTCGATTCGCACGGTGCGTCTGCGCGGCGGCGACGGCTCGCTCTATACCGTGCCGTTCAGTTCGGTATCGACGGTGAACAACACGAACCGGGGCATCGGCAACGCGGCGGTGCGCGTGTCGATTGCACTGGGCCAGGATGTGGATCTGGCGATCTCCACGTTGAAGGAAATCGGCACGGCGTTGCGCGACGACGCGGCGTTCCGCGACGGCATCCTGTCCGACTTCAGTTTCTGGGGCGTCGATGCCGTCGACGGTTCGACCGTCACGCTGGCAGGCCAGATCCAGTGTCGCGACAGCTCGCGCTGGCCGGTGCAGCGCGAATTCAACCGGCGCATTCTCAACGAATTCACGGCGCGCGGCATCGAGATCGCGAATCCGCAGCGCAATTTCGTCATCGTCAACGGCGGGAATGCGGAGGGTGCTCAGGATTCGACCCAGGATCCCGCCGATGCCGGCGTTCAGGACGCCGATAAGGCGGGCGCGGAGCAGCGCGGCGAGCCGTCGCGAGCGGCCCAGCATCCGACCAGCGAGGCGGGCGTGGCCTCGAGCGCACCGCCGCCGCGCGCGACGCAGGGCGGCTCGTAACGGAGCGCCGTTCGACACGATTTGCAACATGGAGCGCTTATTGGCTCTCCTATAATTGCGCGGGCTGGCCGTGCCCGGTGAGCGGGCGCGGTCTTCTTTCGAAGGTCGAACCTTTATGAGGATCCGCCCGCATGAAAATAGCTCCCGCGTCACGTCCGAAATATCAATCAAGCGCGCTTCGAACCACTTCCCCCGCTGCAAAACTCACGAAATCGATCCGCGCCACTGCGCTTGCGCTGGGTATTGCAAGCCTGGCCACCGTCACCGGCTGCGCCTTCGCCCAGCAACGCGACGACACTTTCAGCAACGATCACGACCGGCACGGCAACGGCGGCCGTCCGGTCAAGGTCATGATCATCAGCATGTTCGGGCCCGAAGGCCAGATCTGGCTCGACAAGCTCGGTCCATGGGAT
The DNA here is from genome assembly GCF_031451265.1 of Caballeronia sp. LZ033. NCBI lineage: Bacteria > Pseudomonadati > Pseudomonadota > Betaproteobacteria > Burkholderiales > Burkholderiaceae > Caballeronia > Caballeronia sp. LZ033. The sequence goes on from NZ_JARUXQ010000004.1 coordinate 664,801, forward strand.
ACGGTGCAGGTGCCGGGGCTGTCGCCGGACTATCCCGCGGTGCACTGCAATCGCGACGAAGTCTGCGTCATCACAACGGGCATGGGCCACACGAACGCGGCGGCCTCGATCATGGCGCTGACCTTCTCCGACCGGTTCGACCTGCGGCGCACCTACTTCCTGATCGCGGGGATCGCGGGCATCGATCCGGCGCGCGGTACGGTGGGCTCGGCGGCCTGGGCGAAATATCTCGTCGACTTCGGCATCCAGTGGGAACTGGACGCGCGCGAGAAACCCGCCGACTGGCCGAGCGGATTCCTGGGCATCAACACGAAGGGGCCGAAGGAGAAACCGCCGCTCGACTATCGGACCGAGGTATTCGCGCTGAATCCGGCACTCGCCGATGCGGCCTACGCCATGTCACGCAACGTAACCCTTTCGGACAGCGACGAAGCAAAGGTAGCGCGCGCAAAGTTTGGCTATGCGCCGGCCAACCAGCCGCCGCGCGTGATTCAGTGCGACACGTTGGCCGGCGACACGTGGTGGTCGGGGAAATACATTGGCGAGCGGGCACGCGAGTGGACCCGTCTCTTGACGGACGGCAAGGGTGTCTACTGCACCACGCAGCAGGAAGACAACGCGACCTTCGAAGCGCTCAAGCGGGCCGCGAGCGTGAAACGTGTCGATCTGTCCCGGCTGGCGGTGCTGCGGGCTGGATCGGACTTCGATCGCCCCTACGAGGGACAGACCGCGGAAGATAATCTTCTGAACTATTCGACACAGGGCGGGTTCACGCCCGCGATCGAAAACTTGTATCTGACCGGCAATCCGTTCGTGCAGGAGGTTGTTACACATTGGGGCGCGTGGAGAAAGGGTATGCCTCAACGTTGACGAGTCTGTAACAACGGGACTGCGATTGGCAGTAACAACCCCGTAACACGTAAGAGGTATTTATTACTCGCCAAGCCGCATATCTGCAATACAGCAGAAATGCGGCTTTTTAACGTCCATATCATCTGATGAATATCTAAAAAAATCAGGAAAACGCTGTCAACGGACTGGCTGAAGCCCCCGTTATGGCTGACATTGCGCAAATACTCTGAAGAAAAAGACGTCAGTGGGCTTCGAACCCTTTAAACATCAGAAGAATAAAGTTTGCGGTCGCTACAGGTAACTTTGGATCGATCGAAAAAATTACCGATACAAAGTGTTGTTTGCAACAAAATATTATTGAGATGACCTTGCTTTCGCTTCAGCCCGTACTTAGAATCCGTTTCACAGTGTTGTTACAAGATGTAACGCACTGAAACAAAGATTACGCAGTACGTAGCCGGGCGGAACGAGCCTGGTGAGGCCACAAAAAAGATATCGGCTAAAAGCCGGCGGGAAATTCGGGGATTTACTGGAAGTTGCAACCATGAACGGTCGCGAAACGCTGGAATCGATCCGGGAAATCAATCTGTCGTACATCATGCTCGCGCAGCGTCTGCTGCGCGAAGACCGCGCCATCGGCATGTTCCGGCTCGGTCTGTCGGGGGAGCTGGCCGACTTGCTGTCGGGTCTCACGCTCGCTCAGGTCGTCAAGCTTGCTTCGTCGGACAACCTGCTTTGCGCTTTCCGTTTCAACGATCACACGATGCTGTCGGCTTTGACGCAACCCGCGAAGAACGCGGACATTGCGCCAACGCACGCGGCAATCCTGCTGGCTGGCCAGCCGGCTGAACAGTTCGCTTAAGTGACGACGGAGCGAGCCATGCTGAAGAAGAGCCTCACTGAAGACGCCCAGGAAGTGTTCCGCGCCATCGCGCTGATTGAACTCGGTGCGCGCATGCAAGTGCTCGAAAGCGAACTGACGCTTTCGCGGGACCGCATGATCCGTCTCTATCGCGAAGTGAAGGGCGCATCGCCGCCCAAGGGCATGCTGCCGTTCTCGGCAGACTGGTACATGACGTGGCTGGCCAATATCCACGCATCGCTGTTCTACAACACCTATACGTTCCTGAAGAACGAAGCGGGATGCTCGCATCTCGAAGCGTTGACCAAAGGGTATCGGCTGTATCTCGAGCACTGCAATCATAGCGGCGCCGAGGCGGTACTCGATCTCACGCGGGCCTGGACTCTTGTGCGCTTCTTCGACGCGGGCATGCTGCAGATGACCTCATGCTGCCGCTGCACCGGGAAGTTCGTCGCACACAAACATGATTTGCAGAACAACGTGGTGTGCGGGGCCTGCCAGCCGCCGTCACGCGCGGGGAAGACCAAGAAAGCGGCGGCCGCGAAACAGGCCAGTCAAGAAGCCGCGCTGGAGGTAATCTCGAAGAACGAAGTGCCGGAGCATGCGGAGCACACGGTACTCGATCACGTAGCGGCGTTACAGTCGCAACGGGCAAGCCTGGTCGCACAGGCTGCTTGAGCGGTGGCGGCACCGGGCGCCTGCGGGGGACCGCCCGCCAGGACGGTAGACGACCGGACCGCCGCCACCGCACTTATCTTTTCACCGCAACTCAGTTGAATGTTCCAGCCCGGCGCGATGTTTACGCCGGGCTGTTTGTTTTTACGCCAAGTAAAATGCTTCGATGGCACGCGCTCTCGAAGGTAACGATCTGGCTCCCGCACGACACGGTTTTCTGCTGACTCGTCACTGGCGCGACACACCGGCCGGCGCCGAAGTCGATTTCTGGCTCGCTACCGATGACGGGCCGCAGAAAATTCGCATCGGCGTGCAGACGAGCGTCGCGTTCATTCGCGAGGAAGAGCGGGCGAAGGCCGAACCGCTGATCAGCGCAATACGCGATGCCTACCTGCGCGATTTACCGCTGCGGGACTTCCAGCAAAAGCCGGTGCTCGGGCTGTACTGCACGCAATATCGCCAGTTGCTCGCGCTCGAGAAGTCTCTGCGCAATGCGGGCGTCAATGTCTATGAAGCCGATCTCCGCCCGCCCGAGCGCTATCTGATGGAGCGCTTCATCACGGCGCCGGTATCGTTCGAAGGCGTCGCGCGCGACGGCACCATCGCGAGCGAACTCAAGCCGGCGCCGGATTACCGGCCGGCGCTGAAACTCGTGTCGCTGGATATCGAAACGAGCGCGCGCGGCGAACTCTATTCCATTGCGCTCGAAGGCTGCGGCGCCCGTCAGGTCTACATGCTCGGCGCGCCGGACGAAACACCCGGCGACGTCGACTTCGCGCTTGAATACTGCGCCACGCGCGCCGACATGCTGCGCCGCTTCAACGCCTGGATCGCGCATCATGATCCGGATGCGATCATCGGCTGGAACGTGGTGCAGTTCGATCTGCGCGTGCTGCAGCGCCATGCCGACGACTTCGGCGTGCCGCTCACCATCGGCCGCGACGGCAGCCCGGTGGAGTGGCGCGAGCACGGCATCAACCGCAATCACTTCTTCATCTCGATCGCGGGACGGCTCGTGATCGACGGCATCGAGGCATTGCGCTCGGCCACCTGGAGCTTCCCGTCATTCAGCCTGGAGCATGTCGCGCAGTCGCTGCTGGGCGAGGGCAAGGCCATCGACACGCCCTATGCGCGCATGGACGAAATCGAGCGGCGCTTCCGGCACGACAAGCCCGCGCTCGCACGTTACAACCTCGTCGATTGCGAACTCGTCACGCGCATCTTCGAGAAAACCCAACTTTTGTCGTTCCTGCTCGAACGCGCCACCGTCACCGGCCTGCAGGCCGATCGCAGCGGCGGTTCGGTCGCGGCCTTCACGCACCTGTACATGCCGCGCATGCATCGGCTCGGTTATGTCGCGCCGAATCTCGGCGACGTGCCCGAGGAAGCCAGTCCCGGCGGCTTCGTCATGGACTCGCGGCCCGGTCTGTACGATTCGGTGCTCGTGCTCGACTACAAGAGCCTGTATCCGTCGATCATCCGCACGTTCCTGATCGACCCGGCCGGGCTCGCACAAGGCATGAGCCTGTCCGATGACGCCGATACCGTGCCCGGTTTTCGCGGCGCACGTTTCGCGCGCGACCTGCATTGCCTGCCCGCGATCGTCGCGCAGGTCTGGCAGGGACGGGAAGCCGCCAAGCGCCAGCACAACAAGCCGTTGTCGCAGGCGCTCAAGATCATCATGAATTCGTTTTACGGCGTGCTCGGTTCGAGCGGCTGCCGGTTCTTCGATCCGCGCCTGGCCTCGTCGATCACGATGCGCGGCCACGAAATCATGCATCGCACGCGCGAGCTGATTGAGGCGCGCGGCTACACGGTGATCTACGGCGATACGGATTCGACCTTCGTCTGGCTGCGGCGCGCGCGCAGCGAGGACGACGCCGCGCGCATCGGACGGGCGCTCGTCGCGCATGTGAACGAATACTGGCGCGAGCATCTGCGCGAAACCTTCAGGTTGGAGAGCGCGCTCGAACTCCAGTTCGAAACGCATTTCAGGCGCTTCCTGATGCCGACGATCCGCGGCGCCGAAGAGGGCAGCAAGAAGCGCTATGCGGGCATGACGACGCGCCCGGACGGCAGCGACGACATCATCTACAAGGGCCTGGAAACCGTACGCTCCGACTGGACGCCGCTCGCGCAGCGCTTCCAGCAGGAACTCTATACGCGCATCTTCAAGGGCCAGCCTTACGACGACTACGTGCGCGATTACGTCGGCCGCACGCGGCGCGGCGAACTCGACGAACTGCTCGTGTATCGCAAGCGCCTGCGCCGCACGCTCGGCGACTATCACCGCAACGTGCCGCCCCAGGTGCGCGCGGCGCGCATCGCGGATGAGTACAACCGGCAACAGGGCCGTCCGCTGCAATACCAGAACGGCGGCTGGATCAGCTACGTCATGACGACGGCCGGCCCCGAGCCGGTGGAGGCGCGTCATGCGCCGATCGACTACGAGCACTACGTCAGCAAGCAACTCCAGCCCGTCGCCGACGGCATCCTGCCCTTCATGCGCGACGACTTCGCCGGACTGATGTCGGGCCAGCAGGAGTTGTTCTAGAAGCGCATCCCGACGCCTGCCTCGATGATGTCCGCATCGCGATCATAGCGAGTGACCACACGGTTCCACGTGACGCGCGCGAGCCAGCGCTGATCGAACCGGTAACTCGCCGACAGCGACACGAGCCCGGAGAAACGGCCATCGCCGGTGCGGTTCTGCGGCAGGTCGTCGTTCTGCGTGACCGCCAGATAAGGCCCGGCGCCGACGCCCAGCGTCAGCCGGTCGTCGAAGAACGCGCGCGTGGCCCAGATCTGCGCGGCAATGCCGTCGCGGCGCGACTGCACGTGGCCGCCTTCGTGCAGGTAGGTGGCCGTGACATCGACGTAATGCCACAGCCCGCGCCGGTACTCGACGCTCTCCGCGAGATTCGACTCCGAGTCGAGACTGTTGAGTATGGTCGTCCCGAGCATGACGGTGACTTCGTTGTTCGTCACGTTGGTCGAGCGCGAGACCGGACGCGCGCGCGGTCCGCGGCCTTCCGGTGCATCGAGCTGATAGCCGATGCCGAACAGCAGCGCGGTCGTGTCCGGGCCGCCGGACGCCTGCACGCGGTTGAGCTTCACTTCGGCGATCCAGCGGTTATCGAAGTAATACGCGGCGCGCAGCGAAAACAGGCCGCCCCAGCCGTGCGTATTGGAGTAGTCGCCGCCCAGTTGCGCCTGCTTGGTATCAAACCAGCGATACGGCCCCGCGCCCGCCGACAATTCCAGCCGATCGTTCCACAGCGGCAAACGCCCCCAGAACTGCAGCGACTGGCCGTCGCGATGATGATCCGGGATGTGACCTTCGTTGACCCAGGAAAAACTCCACGCGGCGTAACGGCCAATGCCCTCGCGATAGCTCGCCTCCCACGAATACGTGTGCTGGCTGCTGCTCTTGAGCGGACCGGCCAGGACGCTGAATTCCTGTGCATGGGCGGCCTTGCTAGCGACGCCGAGCGCCGCACAGGCGATCAGGCAGGCGGCGGTCTTGCGATGTCGGTCTTCTTTGGGCTTTGTCATGAAGCGATTGGGGTGCGCGACTGTCCGGCGCACGGTCAGACCGTCGGATTCGCAAACTGTCGGAACCAACGGCTGGCCCGGACAGACGGACAGCAGGTGCGGTCCGGTTGTCGGCCATCCCATACGCGTGGAGGCGCCTTGTCGGACCGCTTCAGGTTTCTCTTCCCCCGATCCGCGCAAACAGGCGGTCGAGGCTATTGCGCAGAAATGCAGCGAACGCGTCGTGCGAGACCGGTTTCATCACGCAGCAGCGCACCACGGTCGTGTCGTCCGTCTCATCGGTTTCCCGGCGAACGGCGTCCGGCATGATGTCCCGCAACGACACCCGATTACGCGAAAACCATGGCAGCTTTTCATCTCCGCTACCGGGCAACTGTGCGTTGCCGATCATTCGCTCACTGAGCAGTTCAATTCTGCGCGCGTTTAATACTACCTGTTCCGCTGGATGGATGCAGAAATTGAGGATGCAGAGGTCCGGCGCGAACATGCTTCTGAAGCAGTGAGCGACGCCATCGAGCAGGAAGGCCGGCTGCGCGTTGAGCGCGTGATGGAGTTGCGTCGCGGTGAGCGCGTTGCCGGCCAGCAAGGCGCCCAGCCCGCTTCGGTGAAGGCCGAACAGCCGATGCGCCATCCATACGGCCGCCGCGGCAGCGCCAGGCCGCGCGCCCTCGAGCGTGTGAGGGCCATGTTCCATATGGCGCGAAGATGACGGCCTGAAATAGCGGGTCTGGCTGGAGACCGCCCATGAGAAGCGGCGGTCGCGAATCGCCAGGCAGCCGGCGGGATACGGCACGCCGGCGCATTTGTGCGGATCGACCGTAATGGTGTCGGCGTGGCAAAGCGCTTGCAGTGCTTCCACGACTTCAGGCTTGAGCACCCCGGAGACGTGCGGCGCCGTGCATGCGTCTTCATCGATCAAAGGCTGAAGCAAGGTGCGGTAATAACCGCCGAACGCGGCATCAACGTGCAGGAAGAACGACACGCCAAAGCGCTCCTCGCACTCCTGCCGCAGCGCCACGATGCGGTGAATCTCATCGACGCTGCCTTCGCCGCTGCTGCCCGCCGTGGCAATGACGGCAACGACCGGATACGCCGCCTTGAAGTGAGCGAACAGGCGTTCGCGCAGCGCCGCGATGTCGATGCGCATCGAAGCGTCCATCTCCACCGGTTCGAGCACCAGTCCGAGCAGGTCGGCGCATTTGTCCCACGCGTAGTGGCGGCCGCTCGCCACGAGAATGCGTCCCCCGCGCAGTGCGGGATGATCGTGGAGTGCGTCGATCCGCGCCCGCAAACGTTCCGGTGGGGCGTTTTCGAGCGCGTGCGAGAGCCGCGCGACGATCTCCCGAGGCGGCAGATTGCAGAGGCGGGCGTCATCCTGCGGGTTATTCCCTTCTGCGAGAGCAAAGGGCACGCGCTGCAGATTCCGGGCGATCCAGATGGCCTCGTAATTGGCGGCATGGCCGCCCGACGTGAGATGCGCCCAGCCTTGTTGCGGATCGAACCCGAAGAGGCGACAGAAGTCGTCGCTCAGTTCGTGTTCCAGCGTCGTGGTGACCGGCGCTGCTTCCGGCGTGACGTTGTTCGGGTTGTAGAGCATCGCGGCGAAGTACGCGAGTCCCGCGGGAAGCAGCGGGTCCGCATTCATGTGCGCGAGATACTGCGGCGCGGGCCACGGCGTGGAATCCGCTTGCAGCCGCCGCGACAGATCGTCCAGCAACTCGATCGCGCGCAGCAGCGGTCGGTTGTCGGCCGGCGGCCGTTCGGACAGCGGCCCTTGCCAATGCTCATGCCACCGGCAGTAGTCGTCGAAGAGACGCCCGAGCGTTTCGCGAAAGACCGTCTGGTTATCCCGATGCGGCCATAGATGCCGCCAGCGCGCGAGCGGATCGTGAGACTCCGGATTCACGCGGCGAGGCCGGTCGAACCGAACGCCTCCGTCAGCGCGGCGATGCGTGCGTGAACCTCGTCCATCTGATCCCACGCCTGTCGGCACGTCCCGATCAGACCGGCGAATCGTTCGGCAGGAAGGTTCTGCAGCCAGGCTCGGCCGACATCGCGGTGGTCGCCGTCCGCTTCAGCATGCAGGTCGAAGTAGCACGCGTCCCGCATGCGCTGCGGGGAGAAAAGCGGGCGGCTCGCCTGGCCGAACAGGAATCCGCTTGCCTCCACCACCTGATGAACGATCACCAGTTTTTCCGCTTCATCGGCATGCAGCATCCTGTCGACGAACCATTGCGCCGCCCTTTCGAGCAGCGGGTCGCGGGTATTGCCTTCAAGACCATGCTGTTCCTGCAACATCGTGTCGTGTCCGAGCTCGTCGCGCAGATGACGGGTATAAAGCGGTAGCAGCCCCGGCTCCGTGCAGAACGCCTGCCGCGCATGAATCATTCGCTGGAAATAGCGCGACCAGACGAGCAGCGCCTCCAGGAAGCGCTTGCGCCGTGCCGCATCCGAGCGTAACCGGTTGCCGCGCAACAGTTGGAACAGCGGATTGCGGCCGTGTCGCTCGAGCAGCAGCGCGTTGATTTTTTCGAGGCTCGCGAACGAATGCGTTGCGTCATTGCTGAATGCGACTCTCGGCAAGCTTTCGACTTCATATAATCCGTTGCCGTCGAACTGAATTGAAAGTCCGTGGAATTGCTGTCCTTTGCAGGTCCGAAATCCATGTAGTTTTCCGGCTGGCACGCAGGCAGCGTCTCCTTCGTTCAGCAGCTGTCCGGTTTCTCCCGTCAGATAAACTGAGCCGCTGCAAATCAGAATCATCGATTGCACCGGATGAACATGATTGTCCAGTATTTCACCGTCTTTCAGACTGACCCAGCTGAATGAACTGCGTCCCTGGTCCGGAATGAAGTCGCGAAAGAAGGGATGCCGGCGAAAATCGCGATGTTCACCGAGTGAGTGAATTTCGTCATCGACTTGAATTGATGTGATAGCCGGGATATCACAGCGCCTGATTACCTGAACTTTCGAAAGCGCGTGTGAGGTGAAATGTTCTGCGTGGGTCATCTTGTTTGACTAGTTGATTGATTTCAATGCGTGAATGACGCGTTCGTTCTCGCTGGCCGTACCGATCGAAAAACGAATGCAGTCATGCAGCCCTTCAGGGTTGAAAAGCGGCTCGATCCGGCAAGCGCGCAGTGCATGGACCACCTTGCTGAAAGCGCGCGTGCGAATGCTGATGAAGCCACAGTCGTCACCCCAGATGTCGGAAACGCAGGCGAGAGAGGCGAGGGCCCGATAGAGCGCGTCGCGGGCGCGCCGGAATTGCTCGATGCCGCGCATGACCCTTTCTGGATTCGCAAGGACCGCGTGGGCAGCGTTCGCGGCCACGGACGAGATCGCAAACGGCAGTTGAACCCGGCGCAGCGGCTCGATGAGTCTTTCCGCGCCGATCGCCGCGCCAATTCGCAGTCCGGCCATGCCAAGAGCCTTGGACATCGTGCGGAGAATCAAAAGCCGGGGAAACGCTTCCAGACGACGGAGATTCGAGGGTTTCCGGCTGTACTCGACATAAGCTTCGTCGATGATGACAAGGCCCGGAAAGCGCCTCATCAGCAACTCAAGGTCAGCCTGATTCAGGCGGCTTCCAACTGGATTATTCGGGTCGCACAGTACGACGCCCTTGGCCTGACTTTCGCACAAGGCATCGACATCGAGGCGGTCATATGCCGAACCGAAGAGTGGCACGGGCACGACTTCGATGCGATGAATCGTCGCCAATCGGGAGAACACGCCGAAACACGGCGGCGTCAGGGCGATTCGCTCAACTCCGGGTTCGAAGAACGCGTTGATTACCTGTTCCAGCGCGCCGGCAGCACCCGTTGTGAAAATGAGGTTCGAAGCATCGAGCACGAGCGGCGCCGCGTGATCGGTTTGCTCGGATAGCTGGAGCCAGTCCAGATAGCTTTCAGTCAGCTTGAAAATTGCGTCATTGCCAAAACCAGGATAACGACAATATTCTGTGCCAAATGGGTTTTCGTTGTTTCTCAGAAGCAGAGTAGCGGGCTTGTCGGGATCCGGTGGCTTTGGAACCAAGGGCCCAAGCTCATCAATGACACTACGTGCAAACGGGGATATCAAAACTTTGCTCCATCATCACATTCGAAACAATTCTTTATCAAGTAAGAATCGAATGCTTGCCAGGCCGTGCGTTAATAATCGAATGCGCTATTCGTCATGTCGTTTCAAGAAACAGAATAAATCACGTTTTCCGCTTCACGAGCGGGAAAATTCTTAAAACGAAATGGGAGAACCCTGATTGAAAGCGGAAGGGCGCTGCCCGGACGGAGATCGGCCAATCGTTTGCGTGAAGGGGTGCCGTCGGACAAACGAAAGAATCGCTAGGCCTGCGTTCGCAGGCACTCACAAGCGGGGTTACGCGTTTTTTGACACTTGAGTAGATTGGCTCATGCCCCTGTCCATTCAAGCGAGCGAGGTGAGTGATGGACTCCACCCCAGTCGAGTATCGAGGTTGTGAGCTTTCCGCGATCGTGCGGCATTTGTCCGGCGAATTCGTCGCGACGCTGCTGATCGAGCGTCCTGGCGGCACGCGCCGGGCGATTGGCCCGTTCCGTTCGTTCCCGACAGCGCAGGCTGCCGAGAACTACGCCATCCAGTACGGCAAGGCCGAACTCGACGGGCGGCTGGCGGAGCGCGGGCCGCGCGTCGCCATGGCGGAGCGCTAGCGCCGGACGGATGAACGCCCGGCTCGTGTCTACTGCGCGCGAGCCCGCAGGGGCTTCATCACACGTTACTCGCCGCCAGCCTGCGCAGCATGCGTACGCGCGGCGCCACGGCGGCCTGCAACGCCGGCTCCGGCTCCGCCGTCAGGTTCCACGCGATGCTGCCGGCGCGTACCCGCCGCGTCTTCGGCTTGCTCTGCTGGCGGCGGCGCACCAGTGAGCGCACTGCGCGAGCGAGCGCGAGATCGATCGCACCGCGCCAGTCCCGGGCGATCGAGGTCGCCACGACCTTGTTCTCCTTGCTGACCTGCACTTCCACCTGGCAGCGCTTGTCGAGGCCGCCGCGCGGCCCGTTGATGTCCGACAGGCTGACCGTCGCCTTTGAAATGAGCCACGCCAGACGCCGGAAAACGAATTCGCTGCGGGTTTTCGCCAGTTCGTGCATCGCGATGGCTTCGGGGTCGCGGGACTTGAACAGGACTTTCATGAACGCCTCCTTGGTGAACGTGAGGCTCAGGTTAAGCGGCGGCGGCGCATCGAAAAAGCAGAATCAATGGAACCAAGACTTCGAAAAAAGCGAAGTTAGCCGAGCGCGCTGGCGAGCACCTGCTGCGTCAACGGATGATGTCGTCCGCGCCGCGAGACGATGGCATGCACCTCTTCCTTCACGTCCGGCGAGCGGCCGAGCCAGCGCAGACCGCGCAGCAGGGGTGCGTCGCCGGCGCCGAATTCGGCGAGCGGAAACACGCCGAGCCCGCGTGCGCCGAAGACCGCCATCAGCGCGCTGTCCTCGAATTCGCCGACGATGCGCGGCGCAATCGCCTGCGTCTCCAGCCAACGATCCAGCCGCGCGCGCAGCGACGAGTGACCGGTGGGCAGCAGCATGGGCAGGGTGGCGAGACTCTCCGGAAAGCGGTCGATGGCGCTCTTGCGGACGATCGACGCGGGCCCGTACCAATCCACCGGCGACGCGATGAGCCGTTCGCTCGTCAGCCGCAGGTTCTGGTTATGCGGCGCGGGATGGCTTGACAGCACGAGATCGAGCCGATGCAAGGCCAGTTCGCCGAGCAGTTCGTCGGTCTCGCCTTCATGACACAGCAGCCGCAGCGACGAATTGCCGAGCACCGGCGCAAGCAACGCGTGCGCGGCTAGCTTCGAAATGCCATCAGACAAGCCGACCGCCAGCCGTGCCAGCGTGCCGCTCGCGGCTTCCCGCACTTCGTCCTGAATCAGTTGCCCCAGCTGAAAGATTTCCTCGGCGCGGGCGAACGCGGCCTGGCCCGCTTCGGTCATGGTGACGCCGCGTCCCGCCGGCTTGAGCAACTGATGCCCGAGCGACTTTTCCAGTTCCCGCACCTGCGCACTGATGGTCTGCACGGCCATGTCGAGCCGCTCGGCGGCCCGTGCGAAGCCGCCTTCCTTGACGACGACCCAGTAGTAATGCAAGTGACGATAGTTGAGCATGCGGATATTCCCCGGCGGTTAGGGCGTGAGACCTGACTTCGGAAAAACCGAAGTACCGTTCCGATTATCGCTGATTTTTCCGTTGGGACGGACTGTGGATGATTGCACCATTCCTCAGCTGACCGACATCCACAAAAAAATCCATGGAATATCTTCTTTTGCTCGCCACCGATCCCGCCGTCTGGGCCGCACTCGTTACGTTGATCGTGATGGAAGTGGTGCTCGGGATCGACAATCTCGTGTTCATTTCCATCCTGAGCAACAAGCTTCCCGTGGAGCAACGCGCGCGCACGCAGCGTATCGGCATCATGCTCGCCCTCGTGATGCGCCTTGCGCTGCTGGGCACGGTCGCGTGGATCGCGCGTCTCACCGCGCCGGTGTTTTCGCTTTTCGATCATGCGTTCTCATGGCGCGATTTGATCCTGCTGGCGGGCGGCCTGTTTCTCGTGTGGAAGGCAACCAAGGAAATGCATCACCACGTGGGGAAGGGGGCGCACGATGCGCCGGGCGTCGCGTCGAGTATCGGCACGATGACGGCCTGGTCCGCAATCGGCCAGATCCTGCTGCTCGACCTCGTCTTTTCCGTCGACAGCATCATCACGGCGGTCGGCATGACCGAACATCTGCCGATCATGTTCATCGCCGTCATCTTCGCGGTTGCGACGATGCTGTTTGCAGCGCAACCGCTGTCGCGCTTCATCGAACGCAATCCGACGGTCGTGACGCTGGCGCTGTCGTTCCTGCTCGTGATCGCCATGACGCTGATTGCCGAAGGGTTCGGCACGCATGTGCCCAAGGGTTACATCTACGCCGCGATGGGCTTCGCGGGCTTCGTCGAAGGCCTGAACCTGGTGGCGCGCAGAAAGAAGACCTCGCGCGATGGACGAAAGACTTCGTCCGTGTTTCCTGAACCGGAGTCGCGCGCGGCCGAATGAAGCACTTGCCTCATATCGTTCGGCACATTGAAATCGTGTGCCGAATGTAAGAGGAGCCAGCTTGCGCGCGGAATGCAAGGGCAATCCCGCTTGCCAAGGACGCGCCGAGTGACTACGGTAGCCCTGATCGGGTTTCGACTGGAATTTCGGTACCCGAAATAATCAGATGAGTCGTGTCGCACCAACGCCCGAGGTCAAACGCGTTCGAGCCACGACAACACCGATAAAGAGGGAAACAGGCATGGCGCCGCATTGGGAGAGAACGGTTCCCCGCGATGTGTTTGGCGAAGCGGCCCGCCAGCTCCTCGCATCCGGAATCCGGCTCGACCCTTATTTCGTGTGGGCAAACCTGGAGCGGCGCGCGAATCCCGCCGGCGAAGCAGGCGCGCGCATGCCGGTTGCCTTGGAACTCAAGCGGGGCGGTTTCACCGCGCGGCAGCTCGCGCAGGAGATCGACCGCTATGGCTGGCAGGACTGGATCTGGATTTCCGCGCTGTATCGGGATCCTCCGGACGGACTCGAAAGCACGCGTTTCTGCACGGCTCACGTCACACGCGAGTTCTTCACACGGCTCGGTACCGATCTCTCCGGAAAAATCGAACGGCTAACGGGCATGACGACACTCGCGTCGGCGCACGGCGTGCGTCCGCACGGCCGGGCCGCGCTTAGCCCCGTACCGGCCTGCGCCTTTCCGGCGCGCATGATCGTGGGCGTGTGCGAGGAAGAGCTTTCATTTTTTCATCGGCGTCACGCGCAGCATTCATTCGGCACCGACACGCGCTTTCATTGTTTCTGGAACCAGAACGATGCAGCCAACAGCGCGCGCGGCCTCGGGTACGGCGGCGAACTGCTCAAGAACCGGATGAACGCGCTGTTGAGCGACGCGTCCGCCACGTCGAACCAGACGCACTTGCATCGTCCGGGTCCGCTCACCGGCCCTGAGGAACGCCCGCCGATGATCGGCGTACAGCTCCAGCGCCGCAGCCGCACGGTACGCGGCGGAGTCGGGCCGAGCCCGGACGCCAGCCTGCTCGACGCCGTCCGCTACGTGGCGCAGCGGGCGCACGATATCGGCGGCCCGCGCAGCCATCCGCTCGTCAGCATGAACGCCGGGGATGTCGCCTGGCAGCAGGACGGCAGTTCGCTGATCGAAGGCGCGCTCGACGAGCTGATGGACATCGGCGCGTGCTCCATCATCCTTCCGTCCGGCACGGACAACTGGGCGCAGTGCCGCGATACCCGCACCCTCATCACGCAGGCCGCGTTGCCGTGGCAGGTGCCCGCCGCTTGCGCGTCGCCGAGTTTCGCGGAGATCTGGCTCGACGGCGCAGGCGCGGACCCGGACATCGACATTCAGGTAGTCACGCCGGACGGCGTCGGCAGTGCGTGGCTGACGCGTGGCGAGATCGGCGTCTACAGGCAGGGCGCCGATACGCTGTGCAGCGTCGTGCATCTCGGCCGGGGCGCGCGGGGCGCCCGGCCGATGATCCTCATCGCCGTTCAACCCACGACGCACAGGGCCCCGTCAGGCCGGTGGCTCATCCGCCTGCGCAACAATGCGCGCACGGCGGTCACGGCATTCGCCTGGATGTCGGGCGATGAAGCGTCGGCAGACCTGCCGCTTGCCGCGCCTGTTCATTCCCGCGACGGCGGCGACTGATCACGTGCCGCGGGAATGCAGCGCGATGATCTCCTGCAGATCGAGGTCGTGTTCGAGCGAATGCAGCAGCTCGTCGTGAATCTGCCCGCCGCGATGCATCTTCAGCAACTCGGCGCGACCCGCGGCGATGGCCGCGAGCACGACATCGTAGTGCGCATGACGCGCCTCGGTCGGGAAGTCCTCTTCGTTCTGGAAGCGCGACGACAAGTCCGCGCGATACGTGTACTGCTCCAGCAGCCGCGGGTGAATGACCTCGCCGTTCGCGTCCCTGACGAGCGGCTGGATGGCGGCCAGTTGCGCGATTTCCATGCGCGCCCACGCCTGTGGCTCGCTCAGATGCCGCGCCGAGCGTTCATGCCCGGTCGCGAGCGCGAGCCACTTGATCAGCGGACCGATCGTCGCGCCTTGCAGCAGCACCGTGACGAGGATCACCGCGAAGCCCGCGAACAGAATGAGGTCGCGGCCCGGCATTTCCTCAGGTAGCGAGAGCGCGACCGCGAGCGTCACGACGCCGCGCATGCCCGCCCAGCTGACGACCGTGGCCGCGCGCCAGTCGGGCCGCATGGCGCGCGCGTCTTCGGCATCCGCGCCTGCGAGCTTGCGGCCCTTGAGCGACCACACGATGCCTTTCAGTCCCTCGACCCCGAACACCCACACGAAGCGCGACACGATCACGACGCCGATCACCGCGGCGGTCGCGGGCCCGAGCAGCGAAAAGGCATCGCCGACGCCGCCCAGACGCACGGCGATGCCGCGCAGCGACAGCCCGATCAGCACGAACACCAGCGCCTCCAGCACGAACACGACGACTTGCCAGAAGGCTGTGCCGCGCATGCGCTGCGCCGCCGAAAACACTTCGTGCTGATGCCAGCCGACCATCATGCCGCAGGTGACCGTGGCGATGACGCTGGACACGCCGAGCATCTCGCCCGCCATATAGCTGACCCACGCGGTGAGCATGGAGGTGGTGATGACGAGATAGTCGTCCGCGAGCGCGCGCATCAGCTTCACGGCGATGTACCCCGCGACGATGCCGACCACCACGCCGCCGATCGCGAGCCCCGCGAAGCTGGCGACGGCGCGCGGCGCGCTGAACACGCCGCTCATCGCCGCGACGAGCGCGAAGCGGAACAGCACGAGGCCGGCAGCGTCGTTGAGCAGGCTTTCGCCTTCGAGCAGCACCATCAGGCGCCGCGGCAACGCGACCCGTTCGAGCACGGCCTTGGCGGCGACGGCATCGGGCGGCGAGACGACCGCGCCCAGCGCGAAGCAGGCGGCCCATGGCAGCGAAGGCACGACGAGATGCACGGCCACGCCGACCACGAAAGTGGTGAAGGCCACCGCGCCTATGGCGAGCAGCAGGATGCCGCTCAGGTTGCGCTTGAAGTCGTCCCATACGAAGAAATAGGCGCCGTACATGAGCAGCGGCGGCAGGAACACGACAAGCACGAGTTCGGGATCGAGTTCGAACTTCGGCAATCCCGGCACGAAGGCCATGGCGACGCCGCCGATCAGCAGCGCGGCGGCGGGCGGCAGACGCAGCCTGCGCGCGAGGACTTCGAGCGCGATGATCGCGATCAGCGAGATGAGCACCAGATTGAAGGCCGTGACGGCGTGCATGAATATCCCTCGGGTCGGTTTTTTTGATCGATCGGTGCTGCAATGCGCGGCGGGCCACGCGGCCTTGACGGGTGGCGCTGCTAACATCGGCACGGGGCCGGCCCGCGAGCCGGGGACATCGTATCCGATCAGGAGGAACAATGAGGCGAAAGTCGTCAGGCTTCGCGGTGGCGGCGGTGCTGATAGGCGTTGCCGTGGCGGCGGTGGTCTATATCGCGAGCATCGGCCGGTCGCGTCACGCGGAGGCGCCGGTGCCGGCCGCCACGTCGCTGGCCGTGCAGGAAGGCGCGGCGAGTGCATCGGTGTTCGGCAGCGCGTCGGCAGAGCCCGCCACGGCAACATCCGAGCAAGCGGCCGCGCGCTGAGCTGTCGAGACTTTGTCGCGCCGGGAGCCTTGCTGACGCGCGCGACAGGAATATGACTTGCTCCCCTCCGACGACGCCAACCACGGCTCGCCGGGAGCACAACGTCATGGGACACCATCCCCAGCAGGTTCCACCGGTCGCGTTGCCTGTCGACGGGCGCGGCATGATCGGCAACATGAAGACGGCCGCGCTGGTCTCGCTGCGCGGCGCGCTCGACTTCATGTGCTTTCCCCGTATCGACTCACCCACGCTGTTCGCCGCGCTGCTCGACGGCGAGCGTGGCGGCTCGTTCGCCATTACGCCACGCGTGCCGCACGCCAACGTCAAGCAGATGTATCTGCCCGAGACCAATGTGCTGCTCACGCGCTTCATGACGGGCGACGGCGTATGCGAGCTGCTCGACCTGATGCCCGTCGCCGCCGATGCCCCGCGCGCCGATCAGGCGCCGAACTGCGTGCTGCGCATCGTGCGGCTTGTGTTTGGCCGCATGACGCTGGATGTGACGTGCGCTCCGCGCTTCGACTATGCGCGCGCCGGGCATGAGGCGCGCGCGGTGGAGCGGGGCGTCGAATTCATTCCCGCCGATGGCTCGCCGCCCGTGCAACTGCTCGCCAACGTGCCGCTGTCGCTCGACGGCGCGCGAGCCTGCGCCACCCTGGAACTCGAGGAAGGCGACTGTGCGTGCTTTGCCTTCGGCTTGCCGGAAGGCCTCGCGGATATCGAGGCGGAACACGATGCAGTGCTGGCGGCGACGATCGACTATTGGAAGAGCTGGTCGGCGCGCTCGACGTATCGCGGACGCTACCGCGAAGTGGTGCTGCGATCGGCGCTGACGCTCAAGATGCTGAGTTCGGAGGAGTTCGGCGCGATCGTCGCGGCGCCGACCTTCGGGCTGCCCGAGGCGCAGGATGGTTCGCGCCGCTGGGATTATCGCTTTACCTGGATTCGCGACGCCGCGTTCAGCGTGTACGCGCTGTTGCGGCTCGGCTATACCGGCGAGGCCGAGGGCTTCATGAAGTGGATCGCCGGACGTAGCCGCGATTGCAGCTCGCATGGGCAGTTGCGTGTGATGTATTCCGTCGACGGCGAGGATGCGCTCGCGGAGGCGAACCTCGACAGCCTCGTCGGCGATGGGAAGGGCCAGCTACTGATCGGCAACGAGGCGCGCGCGCAGATCCAGCTGGACGTCTATGGCGCGTTGCTCGACTCGCTCTATCTGTACAACAAGTATGGCGCGGCGATCTCTTACGAAGGCTGGCGGCACGTCACGCGCACCGTCGATTACGTGGTCGAGCACTGGCGCGATGCGGACAACGGCATCTGGGAATTCCGCAACGGCACGCGCCCGCTGCTGCATTCGCGCCTGATGTGCTGGGTCACGGTGGACCGCGCGCTGCGTCTCGCGGAAAAGCGCTCGCTGCCCGCGCCGCTCGCCAGCTGGTTCAGCACTCGCGACGAGATTCATCACGACATTCACGAGCACTTCTGGAATGACGAACTGCAAAGCTTCGTGCAGACCCCGGATTCCGACACGCTCGACGCCTCCACGCTGATGATGCCGCTGGTGCGCTTCATCGGGCCGAAGGATCCGCGCTGGATCGGCACGCTGGATGCCATCGGCCGCGAACTGCGCGTCGATCCGCTGATCTTCCGTTATACGCGTGGCCCGACGCTGGACGGCCTGCCCGGCACCGAAGGCGGTTTCTCCGCGTGCTCGTTCTGGTACGCGGAAGCGCTGGCGCGCGCGGGCCGCGTCGACGAGGGCCGGCTGGTGTTCGAGAAGATGCTCGCCTATGCGAACCATGTCGGCCTGTTCTCAGAGGAAGTGGCGACGAGTGGCGAGGCGCTCGGCAACTTTCCGCAGGCGCTCACGCATCTCGCGCTCATCAGCGCCGCGTATCAGCTCGATCGCGATCTCGACCGCGTGCATGTGCCCTGGACCTGAAGCGCCCGCGTGATGCACGACGTGACCCCGCACGACGCGGTATCCTTTCCGCTCACTCTGCCCGTGAACGGAGGATCGGCGCATGGACGGCAAGACGGTCATGGCGTGCATCGACGCAGCGCATGCGTCGCTCAAGGAACATGCAGACGAAATCGCATCGCTGGATCAGGCTATCGGTGACGGCGATCACATCATCAACCTGCTGCGCGGCATGGATGCCCTCGTGGCGCTGCGCACGCAGATCGAAGCCGAAGCCTTCGCGCCCGCGCTGAAACTCGCCGCGGCGAAGACGCTCTCCACGGTAGGCGGTTCATCCGGACCGCTGTTCTTCTCGATGCTGACCGGCATGGCAAAGACGCCGATCGATGACGCCTCTGATAGCGTCGCCGCGTTCGCGCGCGCATTCGCGGCGGGCGTCGAGGCAGTCGGGCAACGCGGCAAGACCTCGACCGGCAGCAAGACCATGATGGACGTCCTGATTCCGGTGGCGCAGCGTTTCACCGCGCTGGCCGGGGCGGGCGCATCGAAAGCGGAGGCACTGGATGCGCTGCCGCGCGTTGCAGAAGAGAGCATGCTCGCCACGCGCGACATGCTCGCCACCAAGGGCCGCGCTTCGTTTCTCGGCGAACGTTCGCGCGGTCACATCGATCCGGGCGCGCGTTCCAGTCAGCTCATGATCGCGGCCGTCTGCGCGCGCCTCGCGCAAGACGCGGCCTGAACCTCACAAGGAGAGGGAGACATGAAGAAGTTCATCAATCGCGTGGATGACTTCCTGAGCGAGAGTCTCGCGGGCTTCGGCGCTGCGCATGCGGATCTCGTCACGGTGAACCTGGATCCGGCGTTCATCGTGCGCAAGGTGCTCAAGCCCGGCAAGGTGGCCGTCATCTCGGGCGGCGGCTCGGGACATGAGCCGCTGCATGGGGGCTTCGTCGGCTACGGCATGCTCGATGCCGCCTGTCCCGGCCAGGTGTTCACGTCGCCGACACCGGACCAGATGCTGGCCGCCGCGCAGGCCGCCGACACTGGCGCGGGCGTGCTGTTCATCGTGAAGAACTATTCCGGCGACGTGATGAACTTCGAGATGGCGTCCGAGCTCTGCGAGATGCCTAACGCCACCGTGCTCGTCAACGACGATGTCGCCGTCGAAAATTCGAGCTTCACGACGGGCCGGCGCGGCGTCGCGGGCACGGTGATCGTCGAGAAGCTGGTGGGCAGCTTCGCCGAGACCGGCGCGGACCTGGAAGCGTGCCGCACGTTCGGAGAACGCGTGGCGGGACGGATCGCGTCGATGGGCGTTGCGTTTTCGAGCTGCACGGTGCCTGCCGCCGGCAAGCCGACCTTCTCGCTTGGCGACGACGAGATCGAGATCGGCGTCGGCATTCATGGCGAGCCGGGGCGCAGGCGCGCGAAGTTCGCCACCGCCGATGCGATCGCCGACGAGCTGCTGGCCGCGATCGTCGAAGACCTGAAACCCGCCGCCGATGCGCGCCTGCTCGTGCTCGTCAACGGACTTGGGGGAACGGCGCTGGGCGAGCTGTATCTGCTGTATGACGCAGTGCGCCGCTGGCTCGATGGCCGCGGTCTCGGCATCGCGCGTTCGCAGGTCGGCGCACTGACTACGTCGCTCGAGATGGCGGGCGCGTCGATCACGCTGTGTACGCTCGACGACGAGATGACCCGTCATTGGGACAGCCCGGTGCACACGGCGGGTTTGCGCTGGGGCATGTAGCTACACGTATACCCGCGAACCGGCGCCTTTCGATACGCCGTCTGAAAGCTTTGGGATGCTGTTCAAGCGCATCCCTCATCTGATCCGATTTCCCTTTATTTGCAGGCCATGCACCGGTGCGATGCATCGCGTGTGTGCCAGCGCGCGTGCCCTCGGGTATGTCCGAATATGGTCATATCCTTACATTTTTCTAATATCGGACACGGCCGATGTAATCGATAACGCAGATTGCACTCAACAGCGTTGCATGCGCCGGCTGGCAATAACCTGCGGGACCGGGCACGCGCGCCGAGGGTTCGTCGCGCCGACCTTTTCATAACAATCGAGGCGACGGAGACACACATGGGTATGCAGATGAAGCTCATCGCGGGCGTGCTCGCATTCGGCGTATTTTCGTTGGCGCACGCGGCGGACCCGATCAAGATCGGCGTCGATGGGCCGTTCACCGGCGGTTCGTCGTCCATGGGTGTGAGCATGCGCGACGGCGTGCGTCTCGCGACCGCCGAGATCAACAAGTCGGGTGGCGTGCTCGGGCGTCAGATCGTGCTGGTGGAGCGCGATGACGAAGCGAAGAACGAGCGCGGCGTGCAGATCGCGCAGGAGCTCATCAACAAGGAGAAGGTGGTCGCGGTGGTGGGCTACATCAACACCGGCGTGGCGCTCGCTTCGCAGCGCTTCTTCCAGGAAGCGAAGATCCCGGTGTTCAACAACGTCGCGACCGGCACCGTGGTGACCAAACAGTTCGACGACCAGCCCGACAACTATGTGTTCCGCAATGCCGCGGCCGACCGCATTCAGGCGCCGATGATCGTCGAGGAAGCGGTGACGAAGCGCGGCTTCAAGAAGGTCGCGATCCTCGCCGATTCGACGAACTACGGGCAGCTCGGCCGCGAGGATCTGGAGAAGGCGCTGGCCGCGAAGGGCGTGAAGCCGGTGGCGGTCGAGAAGTTCAACATCAAGGACGTCGACATGACGGCCCAGTTGCTGAAAGCGAAGGAGGCGGGCGCGGAAGCTGTGCTGACATACGGCATCGGGCCTGAACTCGCTCAGATCGCGAACGGCATGGCGAAGCTCGGCTGGAAAGTGCCGCTGATCGGCAGCTGGACGCTTTCGATGGCGAACTACATCGACAATGCAGGCAGCAACGGCGAAGGCGCGCGCATGCCGCAGACTTTCATCCAGGAAGCCAATACGCCGAAGCGCAAGGCGTTCATCGAGGCGTATCTGAAGGAGTTCAAGCCGAAGAACGAACGCATCGATTCGCCGGTGTCGGCGGCGCAGGGCTATGACTCGGTGTATCTGCTCGCGGCGGCGATCAAGCAGGCCAACAGCACCGATGGCCCGAAGGTCAAGGAAGCGCTGGAGAACCTGAACACGAAGGTTGAAGGCGTGGTCATGGTCTATGACAAGCCGTTCACGAAGACCGATCACGAGGCGATCAGCCCGAACGTGCCGGTTGTCGGCGAAGTAAAGGGCGGCCGCGTGGTCTATGCCTACGACGCCGACAAGAAGGGCGGCAGCACGCTGCGCACCAAGCAGACGACGGCGACGAACTAAGGCCGGCCGTCCCGACATGCCGATCAAAGCCGCGCTCGCCGGGGAGGCGAGTGCGGCTTTTTCATGCTCTATCCTGGTGCCCGACGATGATCCTCCTGCAACTCGTCTATAGCGGTATCGCGCTCGGCATGATTTACGCCGTGATCGCATTTGGCTACCAACTCACGTTCGCCACGTCGGGCACGCTGAACTTCGGTCAGGGCGACGCGCTGATGCTCGGCGCGCTCGTCGGCCTGACGCTGGTGTCGGCGGGCGTCAACTACTGGTTGATGATTCCGCTGGTCTGCCTGTTCGGACTCGTGCAGGGATCGTTCGTCGAGCGCATCGGCGTGCGGCCCGCCATTCGCATCAAGTCGGAGTTCGGCTGGATCATGTCGACCATCGCGCTCGGCATCATCTTCAAGAATGTGGCGGAGAACGTGTGGGGCCGCGACGACCTGCGCTTTCCTTCGCCGCTGCCGGAAGCGCCGCTCAAGGTCTTCGGCGCGAACGTGCTGCCGATGGAACTGCTCGTGGTCGGCGGCGCGCTCGTCATGATGCTCGCGGTGGAGTTCTTCAATCGCAAGACGATCTTCGGCAAGGCCGTGGTCGCGACCGCCAACGACCGCGACGCCGCCGCGCTGATGGGCATCAACACCGGGCTGGTCATCACGTTCTCGTATGCGCTGTCCTCGCTGACGGCCGCGTTCGCCGGCGTGCTGATCGCGCCGCTCACGCTGACGGGTGCGACGATGGGTGCAGTGCTGGGCCTCAAGGCGTTCGCGGTGGCGATCATCGGCGGGCTGTCGAGCGGCATGGGGATCATCGTCGGCGGGATGATCCTGGGCATCGCGGAGACGACGACCGGCTTCTATATCTCCACCGGCTACAAGGACGTGCCGGGACTCGTGCTGCTGCTGATCGTGCTGGCCGTGAAGCCCGCCGGCCTGTTCGGCAAGACGGCGATCAAGAAAGTCTGAGGCGGCCACGATGAATGCAAAGAACTGGATCGCAGCGCTCGTCGGCCTGGCCGCGCTGGTGGTGTTTCCGCTGGCGTCGGGCAATCCGTATTACATCCATCTCGTCGAAACCATCATGATCTACGCGATCCTGCTGTTCGGGCTCGATATCGTGGTGGGTTATACCGGTCAGGTCTCGCTGGGTCATGCAGGGCTGTTCGGCGTGGGCGCGTACACGGCGGGCGTGCTGTTCATCAAGCTCGGCATGCCGTTCTACGTGACCGCGCCGCTTTCGATCCTCGTCACGGCCGGCTTCGGCGCGATCCTCGCGTTGCCCGCGCTGCGCGTGTCCGGTCCGTATCTCGCGATGGTCACGCTCGCGTTCGGCACGATCATCCAGATCCTCATCAACGAGATGGACTTCCTCACCAACGGCCCGATGGGACTCAAGATCCCGAAGCCGTCCTTTGCCGGGCATCGGCTCGACGAGGTGCAGTACTACTGGCTCGTCGCGGCGCTGCTGGTGGTGTCGCTGATCGTCGTGCACCGGGTGCTGAAGTCGCATCTGGGCCGCGCGTTCGAAGCCTTGCGCGACAGCCCGATCGCGTCCGATTGCATGGGTGTGTCGGTGTATCGCTACAAGGTCTATGCGTTCGTGATCAGCGCGGGTTTCGCGGGGCTCGCCGGTTGTCTGTATTCGTATTCGGAGCAGTACATCTCGCCGAATACCTATAACTTCGAACTGACCATCCTGTTCCTGCTCGCCATCATCATGGGCGGACGCAAGACGCGGACGGGCGCGATCATCGGCTCGACGGTGATCGTCCTGCTGCCGAAACTGCTCGACGATATCTCCAACTTCCGCGTGGTTGCCACGGCGCTGGCGGTTATCGTCGTGCTGGGCGCCGCGCTGGCGCTGGCCCGCAAGACCACGACCTTGCAGCGCGTGGCGGTGCCGGTGATCGGCACGGCGGGGCTCGCCGTGTTCTCGTTCTGGATCGAGGCGCTCACCGATTGGCGTCTGACCATCTTCGGGCTGATGATCCTGCTCGTCGTGTATTACTTGCAGGACGGCATTGTCGGCTTCGTGCGCAAGACGCTGAATCTCGGCCGCGTGCGCGTGACCAAGGTGGATACCGAGGAACTCGCGAACCAGACGCGCGAGGACGATGCGGTATCGGCGGTCGAGGCTGCGGGCATGGATGCGATCCTCGACGTGCGCGGCGTCCTGATGCAGTTCAGCGGACTGAAGGCGCTGAACGACGTGAACCTGACGGTCAGGCGCGGCACGATCCACGGGCTGATCGGACCGAACGGCTCGGGCAAGAGCACGATGATGAACGTGCTGACAGGAATCTATGTGCCGACGGCGGGCGCCATCGACTACGAAGGGCAGTCGCTCGCGGGACGCACGTCGTCGAGCATCGCGCTTTCGGGCATTGCGCGGACGTTTCAGAACGTGCAGTTGTTCGGGGAGATGACGGCGCTGGAGAACGTGCTCGTCGGACTGCATCACACGTTCAGGTCGAACCTGGCGGATGTCGGCGTGATGAGTCCGCGTTACCGGCGCGAAGAACTTGCGGCACGGGAGCGGGCGTTCAATATGCTGCGCTTCGTGGGACTGGAGCATGCAGCCGGCGAGGAGGCGCGCAATCTTCCTTATGGCAAGCAGCGTCTGCTCGAAATCGCGCGGGCGCTGGCGCTCGATCCGCAACTGCTGCTGCTCGATGAACCGGCGGCCGGACTGACTGCGCCGGATATCCGCGAGCTGGTGGCGATCATTCGCAAGGTGAGGCATCACGGGATTACGGTCGTGCTGATCGAGCATCACATGGATGTGGTGATGAGCGTGTGCGATATCGTTTCGGTGCTGGATTTCGGGCAGAAGATTGCGGAAGGAAAGCCGGCGGAGATTCAGGCCAACGAGAAGGTTATCGAGGCTTATCTGGGTGGGCAGGCGGCTGAGGCGGCTTGAGGGCGATTTCGGATCTTTCGGGGTTATCAGGTTTTCGTTCTGGCGATAAGCTGCCGTCACCTCGACTTATCCTGATTTTCTGATGCTCTACAGTCATTCAGGATATTCAGCCGCTGAGGAGCGGCTTCCTCGGCCGAGCGTGGAGATCCATGTCTGGCGATATTTTTGTAGACATCGACGGTATCGACGGTGAGTCTCCGGACGCAATGCACCCTCGTGCCATTCAGGCCAGTTCATGGAACTGGGATATCCGGCAGAACGCTGCCAACACGTCAGGCTCGGGTGGCGGGGCATCCAAAGCTACCGTGGGCGACCTGACATTCATACATCAGATTGACCGCGCCTCGCCCAATCTCGCGGTGTATTGCTTCAATGGGACGCGCATCAGGCAGGTCAAGCTCACCTTGCGGAAAGCGGGTGGGGTGCCGTTCGAATACTTTCGAATAACGCTTGGCGATGTAGTCATCACGCACGTGTCTCCGGCAGGTGGAGGCAGCATGGCAATCGAGACGGTCAGTCTCTCCTTCACTACCATGAAGCAGGAATACTTTCCGCAAAGCATCACCGGCGGCACGATGGGCGCGGTGACGGCAGTGATCGATCTGCGGCAGTTTCGATAACGGCGGCGGGACGTGAGCTACGAAGCGCTTGTCAGCGATGGGGAGTTGTCAGTCACCCTGTATAGCTATGGTGACCTGCATGATCTCACCAAGGAGGAGCTTTATCTCTGCGTGCTGGTGGAGATCATTTGCGAGCACTTCGACGTCGTTGAAGTTGCTGCCGTGTTTGCGGTTGTGTTGGGCAGGCCCATGTTGAAGACGCGCCAGAAGCCGAAAGGGGCATCGCCTGGAACATCGATCGCTTCTGTCATTTGCCGGGCGTTGCTCGACATCCGACTCAAGAGGAGCCTTCCCACATTAGTGGGCTTCCCCTCGATACGCGTCAGCTATACGGCTCACCTTGGCGCTGTTGTCGGAAGGTGGTTGCCGTGGTTTCCTATACCGGTCGCAGCGTATGACATCGTTTCGATTCAGGTGAAGACCATATTGCGCTACAACGCGCTTGTTCGTTCAGGGGACAGAATCAATGACGCAACCGTTGGCACTCTCGGTTGAACTGGAGAAGCTGATTCGCAAGCATGGACACAATCCAAATTGTTCACCATTCAAGCCGAATCACCGCCTGGAAGAAGATCTTCAAATGTCTCCCGAAGCCTTGGAGGATTTTTTTGTGGAATATTTCGAAAAATTCTCTATCGATCCAGGCGACTTCGCTTTTCATCGCTACTTCCCATTTCGGGGAGTCCGAATTCCGTTCCTGACCAAGTGGCTGTTCAAAAGATGGGGCATTGTCGATTACCGGGTTGCGGAACCGCTGACTCTCGCAATGCTTCAGCACGCAATCGCTATGGGCAGGTGGGACACTGACGAGCTTCGGCGCATAGGGGATCAAAAATTTTGACTAAAACACAATGACGCATCCGTTGGCGCTCTCGGCTGATATCGAGGAGCTGGTTCAAACGTATGGCTTCAACCCAAAACGTCGGCCGTTCAAATTGAGTGATCGGCTGGAAGAAGATATCCAGATGGCGCCTGAGGACATAGAGGATCTGCTCGCTGAATATTTCGAACGCTTTCCTATCGATTTGGGCGACTTCGCGTTCAACCGCTACTATCCATTCCGTGGAATTCGGATTCCATTTCTGACGAAGTGGCTGTTCAAGAGGCGGGGACTGATTGATTACCGGGTAGCAGAACCCCTGACCCTCGGAATGCTCCAGCACGCTATCGACATGGGCAGATGGGACACCGCCGCGCTGCGCCACATCCACGACCAAAGCACCTGATCCCGCAGCCACGAAAATCCGTCCCAAGCGAGGGCCGTTGCTAATAGACCAGCGTGCACCACAGGTATCTAATCAGAAAGAACAACTCCGAAAAAGCACCCACCGCACAACCCGCGCCGAAGACGAAGAGAGCCCGCTCACGATGCTGACCATCAACAACCTCCACGCCGGCTACGGCAAAGTCAAGGTGCTGCACGGCATCTCGCTTCACGTGCCGAAGGCCAAGGTCGTCACCCTGATCGGCTCGAACGGCGCGGGCAAGACCACCACCATGCGCGCCATCTCCGGCATGATCAAGGCCACTGACGGCGAGATCACCATGGGCGTCGGCAGCAACACCCGGCGTATCGACTCGCTGGACTCGCACCGTATCGCGCGGCTGGGTCTTGCGCATTCTCCCGAAGGCCGCCGCGTCTTCGCGACGATGTCCGTCACCGACAACCTCCTGCTCGGCGCGTTCCCGCGCCTCACCTGGTCGCGTCCGAAGGGCGACGTGGACGCCGATCTCGAACGCGCAATCGAACTGTTTCCGCGCCTGAAGGAACGCCGTCATCAACTGGCCGGCACGCTCTCGGGCGGCGAACAGCAGATGCTCGCCATGGCGCGCGCGATCATGCTGAACCCGGATCTCGTGCTGCTCGACGAACCGTCGATGGGTCTTGCGCCCATTCTCGTCGACGAAGTATTCCGCATCATCGAGCGCCTGAAGGCGGACGGCGTCACGATGCTGCTGGTCGAACAGTTCGCGGCGGCCGCGCTCAACGTCGCCGACTACGGCTACGTGCTCGAAAACGGCCGGGTCGCCACGCATGGCCCGGCGGAGCAGTTGCGCAACGATCCCTCGGTCAAGGCGGCCTACCTCGGCGCAAGCCACTGACTCGCGCGAACCGCACTATCATGGTGAAGGCACGCGCTTTCCGCGCTGCCTGACCTTGCACAAGGAGCGGCCATGATCAGCGGCAAGACCACCCTCATCGCCCATCTCGGCTACCCGACCGAAGCCTTCAAGGCGCCGATGATCTACAACCCGTGGTTCGACCAGCAAGGCATCGATGCCGTCGTCGTGCCGATGGGCGTGAAACCGGACGATTTCGTCGCCTTCCTGCCGCAGTTGTTCAATCTCACCAACATCCGCGGCGCGCTCGTCACGATGCCGCACAAGATCACGACCCTCGGCCTGATGGATGAAGTCAGTCCGACCGCGCGCATCGCCGGCGCGTGCAATGCCATCCTGAAGCGACCGGACGGCACGCTGCTGGGCGATCAGTTCGACGGCGCAGGCTTCGTGCGCGGCGTCGAGCGTAAGGGTTGCAAGCTCGACGGGGCGCGCGTGCTGGTGCTGGGCAGCGGCGGCGTCGGTTCGCCGATTGCCGCGTCGCTGGCCGCCGCCGGTGTCGCCGAACTGGCGATCTTCGACATGAACACGGCGTCTGTGGAAGGACTTGCAGCACGTCTGCGCGAGCACTATCCGCAGTTGACCGTGCGCACCGACACGAAAGATCCCGCCGGTTTCGACGTCATCGTCAACGCCACACCGCTCGGCATGAAAGAGGGCGATCCCATGCCGTTCGATATCGACCGCATCGCGCCTGCCACGTTCGTCGGCGAAGTAGTGATGAAGTCGGAATACACGCCGTTGCTGCGCGCGGCGATGGACAAAGGCTGCAAGGTGCAAGTCGGCATCGACATGCTGTTCGAAATGATTCCCGCCTATCTCGAGTTCTTCGGCTACGGGACGGCAAGCGCCGACGACCTGCGCGCCGTGGCGCAGATCCGCTACGCGTGAAACGTGCTGCAAGAACACAAGCCGAACACGAACCCGAACACAAGCCCGCAACCGTTCCTATACTGCTATCGAGACAATCAGGCAGACGCTCATCCTCTGACAAATCGGCCGCGGCATACGCAGCGGCTCCATAACGCAGGGAGGAATCATGGGATCGACTGCAACTGGCATGCCGGCCGGCGACCAGCACGCGCCCGGACCGCACGGCCGAACGGCGTGGGCGGGGCTCTCGCTGGCGGCGCTCGGCGTCGTGTACGGCGACATCGGCACAAGCCCGCTTTACACGCTGAAAACCGTCTTCGATCCCGCCGGTGGTCTCGCGCTGCAGCCGGCCAATGTGATCGGCATCGTCTCGCTGATCTTCTGGTCGCTCACGCTGATCGTCTCGCTCAAATACGTCACGCTGATCCTGCGCGCCAATAACCACGGCGAAGGCGGCATCATGGCGCTGCTCGCGCTCGCGGCGTCCTCGGTCGAATCGAAGAAGTGCCTCAAGCAGACGCTGTTGCTGATCGGCGTGATGGGCGCCGCGCTGTTCTACGGCGACGGCGTCATCACGCCGGCGATCTCGGTGCTCAGCGCAGTGGAAGGGCTCGAAGTCGCCGCGCCCGGCCTGCAGCCCTATGTCGTGCCCGTGACGCTCGTCGCGCTGGTGGCGCTGTTCCTGATGCAGAAGTACGGCACGTCGGGCATCGGCGCGGTCTTCGGGCCGGTCATGGTGGTGTGGTTCGTGATACTGGCCGTATCGGGCGTCGTGAACATCGTGGCCATGCCAAAAATTCTCGCCGCGCTCGATCCGCTCGAAGGACTCGCGTTCTGCGCGCATCATCGCTGGCTCGCGTTCGTCGCGCTCGGCGCCGTGGTGCTGTCGCTGACCGGCGCCGAAGCGCTCTATGCCGACATGGGTCACTTCGGCGCGCTGCCGATCCGCCTCACCTGGTTCGCGGTGGTCTTTCCGGCGCTCGCGCTCAATTATCTCGGGCAGGGCGCGCTGCTTATCGCGGATCCCGCCGCGCTGCAGAATCCGTTCTACCGGCTGTTCCCGTCGTGGATGCTCTATCCGATGGTGGTGCTCTCGACCATCGCGACCGTCATCGCCTCGCAGGCGGTCATCTCCGGCACGTATTCGATGACCAAGCAGGCCATGCAGCTCGGCTTTCTGCCGCGCATGAGCGTCGTCTACACGTCGGCACGGGAGATCGGGCAGATCTACGTGCCGGGCATCAACTGGACCTTGCTGCTGGCGGTGGTCGCCGCCGTGCTGGGCTTCGGGTCGTCGACGGCGCTCGGCTCCGCATACGGCATCGCCGTGACGGGCACGATGCTCATCACGACCGTGCTGACCTTCTTCGTGATCCGCTATGCATGGCATCTGAACTGGGCGCTGTGCCTGTTCGCGACCGCGTTCTTCTTCGTGATCGACGCGATGTTCTTCTCGGCGAACCTGCTCAAGATCAGGGAAGGCGGCTGGTTTCCGCTGGCGATCGGCCTCCTGATGTTCACCATCATGGCCACCTGGGGACGCGGCGCCCAACTGATGGTGCAGGAAGCGCGCGTGCGCGCGGGCACGATGCCGCTGCGGCAGTTCCTGTCGAACCTGCATGCCAAGGCGCCGGCGCGGGTGGAGGGCACGGCGATCTTCATGTCGAACGATCCGAACGGCGTGCCGCATTCGCTGCTCAACAATCTGATGCACAACCGCGTGCTGCACGAACACACGGTCTTCCTGACGGTCGCGACCGAGCCGGTGCCGTGGGTCGAGGAAGGGCGCCGCGTCTCGTTGCAGCAGCTCGGCGACGGCTGTTTCCAGTTGACCGTGAACTATGGCTTCAAGGACGAAGTGGACCTGCCCGCCGCGCTGGAGACGTGTCGTTCGTCGGGGCTCAAGTTCGATCGGGCGACGATCTCCTATTTCCTGTCCCGCGCAAGCGTAGTGCCGACTCCGGGCCACGGCATGGCGTTATGGCGCGAGCGGCTCTTCGCGATCATGCTGCACAACGTCGGCAATGTGGCGGCCTACCTGCGCCTGCCCGCCGATCGCGTGATCGAACTGGGCGCGCGCGTCGAGATATGACGGCGGAAATCGGCTGATCAGACTTCACGAGACATATACCCGGTGCAAATCGATGCAAGCGGGTGAAAACAAGATCACATCATCCAGGAGACGCCATGACCGCCAGCAGTCCGCCGACCCGCCAGCCGTTTCCGTCCACCGCCCGGCTCGTCGAGCGCGGCAAGATCGTGTCGGCTCACGAGGCCGTGCGGCTGATCCGTTCCGGCGATACCCTCGCGACGAGCGGCTTCGTCGGCATCGGCTTTGCCGAGGAAGTGGCGATGGCGCTGGAAGAACGCTTTCGCGAAGGCACTGAGCCCCTCGCGGACCTGACGCTCGTGTATGCGGCAGGCCAGGGCGACGGCCGGGGCAAGGGCCTCAATCATCTGGCGCACGAAGGGCTGGTGAAACGCGTGATCGGCGGGCACTGGGGGCTTGTGCCGGGATTGCAGAAGCTCGCCATCGCCAACCGGATCGAAGCGTACAACCTGCCGCAAGGTGTGATCTCGCAGCTGTTCCGCGACATCGCCGCGCATCGTCCGGGGCAATTGTCGCGCGTGGGTCTCGGCACCTTCGTCGATCCGCGTCACGGCGGCGGCAAGCTGAACGCGCGCACCACCGAGGATATCGTGCGGCTCATGCCGATCGACGGCACCGAGTATCTGTACTACCAGACCTTCCCGATCGATGTCGCCATCGTGCGCGGCACCACCGCCGACCTCAACGGCAACGTGACGATGGAAAAGGAAGCGCTGACGCTGGAAGCGCTGTCCATCGCGATGGCCGCGCGCAATTCGGGCGGTATCGTGATCGCGCAGGTCGAGCGGCTGGCGGAATCCAACACACTCAATTCGCGGCAGGTGAAGATCCCGGGCGTGATGGTGGATTGCGTCGTGCTCGCGCGGCCGGACAATCACTGGCAGACCTTCGGCGAGCCCTACAGCGCGGCATTCTCGAGCGAACTGCGCGTGGCCGCGAGCTCGGTGCCGCCGATGCCGCTCACCGAACGCAAGATCATCGCCCGCCGTGCCGCCTTCGAGCTGATGGCCAACAGCGTCGTCAATCTCGGCATCGGCATGCCGGAGGGCATTGCGAGCGTCGCGAACGAGGAGCAGGTCATCGACCTCTTCACGATGACCACGGAGCCGGGCGTCATCGGCGGCATTCCGGCGGGCGGCCTCAACTTCGGCGCGGCGACCAACACGCAGGCGATCATCGACCAGCCGTATCAGTTCGATTTCTATGACGGCGGCGGTCTCGACATCGCGTTCCTCGGTCTGGCACAGGCCGATCGTGAGGGCAATCTGAACGTCAGCAAGTTCGGCCCCAAGCTGGCGGGCGCGGGCGGCTTCATCAACATCAGCCAGGCCGCGAAGAAAGTGGTGTTCGTCGGCACCTTCAATGCGGGCAAGCTGGACCTCGCGATAGAAGACGGCCAGTTGCGCATCCGTCGTGACGGGGAGTGCGTCAAGTTCGTGGACGCGGTGGAGCATCGAACCTTCAGCGGCCGGTACGCGGCCGAGCGCGGCCAGACCGTGCTCTATATCACCGAACGCTGCGTGTTCGAACTCACGCAGCACGGGCTGCGGCTGACTGAGGTGGCGCCGGGCGTGGACATCAAGCGGGACATCGTCGCCAGGATGGGGTTCACACCGCTGATGGAGCCGCCGCCGCGCCTGATGGACGAACGCATCTTCCGCGATGCGCCGATGGGGCTGCGAACGCTGTTGCTGCGGCTGGATCTGTCGGAGCGCTTCAGCTACGACGCGGAGAAGAATCTGTTCTTCATCAATTTCGAAGGACACGAGGTCCAGAATGCAAGCGACGTCGAGGCGATCCAGCGCGAAGTCGAAAAGCAACTGAGCGGGGCGAAGGCGCGGCCGCATGCCATCGTGAACTACGACAACTTCTCGATCCGTCCCGACATGCTCGACGCCTATTCGGAGATGGTCACGCGTCTGGTCAACACGCTGTACGAGCGCGTGACGCGCTACACCACCAGCAGTTTCCTGCGCCTCAAGCTGGGCGATGCGCTGAAGCGTCGGGGGCTTGCGCCGTATATCTACGAAAGCCCTGAAGAGGCGCGCGAACACGAGTCGAGGCGCGCCGCAGAGTGAAGCGGCCGCCCACGCGGTGCGCACAGCGGCCATTGCATAGCGCCTATCGGCCATGGCCGCCTGGCGCAATGCACAAAAACGGCGCTGAAAAGGCACCGCAAAAGCGCCCGAAAGCCCCGCCAGAAGGCGTTCCGCACGATCATGGCGCATCGCACCGGTCGAAGTGGCGCGCCTCGGGCCGCCTGTGGCTGTGTGGCCTTCCGAACATCGGCCTGTCAACGCGCTGAAGAAAATGTTTTCACTCCGGAAAGCTGCGCGGGTTCGCAAACGCAAAACCCGCCGCAGTACGCGAGGAAAGCGCTGCGCAAGACCCGCGGCGCACGCCGGATAGCACTTCTATATTCTGAACCGAAGCCATCGCGGTCAGGCGCGTTTGCGCCGCGCGAGGACAGTCGTCGTGCGTGCCGATTCATGCCTGGACAGTCGCATCCGGGACTCGGCATGACGCACACGGGGGCCGAGATGAATGCGCTGGATCAGCTTGCGTGTCATGCGAATCAGTGGGTGCTGTCCGATGCGTGGTATTTCGATTCGCTCACGCATCGTTTCGTGCGCGGCGATCTGGAAATAGACGGCGACCGCATCGCACGGATTCTGGCTCCGCGCGAGTCCGTGCGCACGGATCGCCTCGATGCCGCCGATCTCGTCTGCGTCCCCGGCCTCATCGATGCTGACGCCGGCATCGCGCCCGACTCATGGCGCGAACACTCGAACCTGCTGCTCACTCACGGCATCACCACCGCCGGCTCGTTCCAGCGCGGCTTTCCCGATGCCTGCGCATTCGCGGGCGGCAATGGCGTGCGCCGGTTGATCTACATCGAACTCGACGAACCGCCGGAAGCCGACCTGCACGCGTTGTTCGACACACCCGATCCGCGCTGCATGCTCCTGCCCGCCGTGGTGCCCGCGCGGATCTGGTCGGCTGCGTCGCTGCTTGGCGTGGCATCGGCAGCGGAACGTCTGCGCAAGCGCCTGTGCGTCAAGCTGTGTCCTTCGCATGACGACGAGCGCGAGTATCGGCAGACGCGCTACTTCACCGAGGTCGGGCTGCTGTCCTATCTGTCGATCCTGAGCTGCGAGACCACGCTGTTCGGTCCCGCCGACATTTCGCGTCAGGACGCGGCGTTCATCGCGGAAACGGATGTGAATCTCGTATGCGGCGCGCCGCTCGTGCGGGCTTCGCTGATCGAGCATCGGCTCTGGGCTCATTGGCTCAACGCACGCGCGCTGGCCTGCTCGGTCGATGCCGGCGCGCTGCACCGGCTCGCGCAGGGCGCGGCGGAGATGAGCGCCTGTCCGGACGCCGCGTGCGACGCATGGATCGATTCGCTGACGCACGGCGCGGCGCGCGCAGTCGGCCTTCGCGATCTGGGTTCGCTCGCCGTGGGCATGCGCGCCGACCTGTGCCTGTACGACCGGCCGCATGCATGGCAAGGCGGCGAGGGCAGTGCGGGCTTCGCGCATCTGCTCGCGACATCGAGTCCGCGTCACGTGTATGTCGACGGCGTCGCGGAAGTCATCAACGGTGCGCGCGCGGGCGAGCTTGCCGTCGCGGGATAAGCAACGACGCCCACGGGCGAACGGGAGAGACCGATGAATGCACGCGCAGAAGCGCCGCCCTTGCACCGGCAGCTGATGCAGTACGACGAGATGCTGGGATATCGCTTCGTGCCGGGTCTGAAGCTGCGGATACCGCATGAGGGCGGCGGCTATCTCGTCAAGACGAACGGCGCGGGCTTTCGCTGCAATCACGAAGCGACACCGCAGAAGAATCGCGCGCGCCGTGTACTCGTGTTCGGCGATTCCTTCACGGCAGGCGACGGCGTCAGCAACGGCAAGCGCTATTCCGACGTGCTGGAAGACAACCTGCCCGATACGGAAGTGCTCAACTTCGGACTGTCCGGCAGCGGTACCGATCAGCAATACCTGGTGTATCGCGAGTTCGCGAAGAAGATCGACTTCGATGCCGTGGTCATCAGCGTGCTGGTGGAGAACATCCAGCGCAACGTGATGAAGCATCGCGAATGGTCGGATCGCGAAGGCGCGCCGCTCTATGTGCCGAAGCCGTGGTTCGAGCTGTCGGAGTGCGGCGCGATCGACCTGCAGGGCGTGCCCGTGCCGCAGCCGTTTCATTGCGAGGCCGATCAGTCGCCCGCGCCGGGCGGCGGCCTGTTCTCCAAGGCGCGCCAGATGGTGAACGGCATGGGACCGGAGTTCAAGGACAAGGTGCAGAAGCTCACGCGCTTCCAGCCCTTGCCCGAATACGACTCGCCCGACAGTCACGCGTGGAAGCTGCTGCGCGCGATCCTGCTGCACTGGAGCGCCGAAGTGAAGGTACCGGTGCTGATCGCCGTGCTGCCGGTGTATCAGTACGTCGAGAAGACCGCGAGTTATGCGGGCGTGCGCAAGCGTTTCGACGAACTGGCGGCCGAGTGCGGCGTGCCGGTGCATCACGTCGTGGACGACCTGTGGAAGTTCGACGACGAAACGCGCCGCGGCTTCCGTTTTCGCGGCGACGTGCACATGACACCGCTCGCGCACCGGGCGGTCGGGGAAGCCTTGGCCAATCAGCTTCGAAACATCATCGGATAATGACAATGGCACGCTACGTACTCGGCATTTCGGCCTTCTATCACGACTCGGCGGCGGCAATCCTCAAGGACGGCGAGATCGTCGCGGCGGCGCAGGAAGAGCGCTTCACGCGCAAGCGCCACGATCCGGGCTTTCCGGCGGGCGCGATCAACTACTGTCTCGAAGAGGCGGAGATCGACGGCACGGATCTCTCGGCTATCGCGTTCTATGACGATCCTGCGCTGACTGCCGACCGCATCATCCGCTCGTCGATTGCCTTCGCGCCCGAGTCGCAGGCGTTCTTCACGAAGGCCGTCAAATCGTTCTTCGGCGTCAAGCCGTACTTCAAGGAACAGATCCGCGCGATGCTCGCGTGCGACGACGTGCCGATCTACTTCTCACGGCATCATTACTCGCATGCAGCCTCGGCGTTCTTTCCCTCGCCATTCCAGGACGCGGCGGTGCTGTGCGTGGACGGAGTCGGCGAATGGTCCACGACGAGCCTCGGCTTCGGCAGCGGTTCGAAGCTCGATATCCTCAAGGAAATCCGCTATCCGCATTCGCTCGGGCTGCTCTATAGCGCCTTTACGTTCTATTGCGGCTTCAAGGTCAACAGCGGCGAATACAAGCTGATGGGCCTCGCGCCCTATGGCAAGCCGGTCTATGCCGACAAGATCCGCCAGCATCTGATCGATATCAAGGCGGATGGTTCGTTCCGTCTCGACCTCGACTACTTCGACTACCATCGCGGCCTCGCGCTGACCAACGCACGCTTCCATGAGCTGTTCGGCGGTCCGCCGCGCACGCCCGAATCGCGCATCACGCGGCGCGAGATGGACCTCGCGGCATCGATCCAGGCCGTCACCGAGGAAGTCATGGTGAAGCTGTGTTACGGGATCAGGCAACTCACCGGCGCGAGCAAGCTGTGCCTGGCGGGCGGCGTGGCGCTTAATTGCGTCGCCAACGGCAAGATCCTGCGCGAGGGCATCTTCGACGAAATCTGGATCCAGCCCGCCGCCGGAGATGCGGGCGGCGCCATCGGCGCGGCCTGTCTCGCGGACTTCAACGTGCTCGGCGGAACCCGTCCTGTACTCGCGCCGCAGGGCGATGCGCAAAGCGGCAGTTTCATCGGCCCGGCGTATCGCGACGATGAAGTCCTCTCCTTCATGCAGCGTCAAGGCGCCGTGTTCCATGCGCTGCCGGAGGCTGAAGAGGGCGCGCGGCAGGTGGCGTCGCTGCTGGCGCAGGAGAAGATCGTCGGCATGTTCTCGGGGCGCATGGAATTCGGCCCGCGTTCGCTGGGCGCACGGTCCATCCTCGGCGATCCGCGCGCCGCCGATACCCAGTCGCGCATGAACCTGAAGATCAAGTTCCGCGAATCGTTCCGCCCGTTCGCGCCCATCGTGCTGAAGGAGCGCGCGGGCGACTGGTTCGACCTCGACGCCGACAGTCCCTACATGCTGCTCGTCGCGCCCGTGAAAGAGGCGCGCCGTATCACGCCGAAGGACGCCGCTGATCCGGAGGACATGCTGGAGATCGTCAACGCGGTGCGCAGCGACGTGCCCGCAATCACGCACGTCGATTACAGCGCGCGCATCCAGACGGTGACGCAGGACGTCAATCCGCGCATGTTCTCCGTGCTGCGCGCGTTCGATGAACTCACCGGCTGCCCGGTGCTCGTGAACACGTCGTTCAACGTGCGCGGCGAGCCTATCGTCTGCACGCCCGAGGACGCTTACCGCTGTTTCATGCGCACCGAGATCGACGCGCTCGTGCTGGGCAA
Source organism: Caballeronia sp. LZ033 (assembly GCF_031451265.1). Lineage (NCBI taxonomy): Bacteria > Pseudomonadati > Pseudomonadota > Betaproteobacteria > Burkholderiales > Burkholderiaceae > Caballeronia > Caballeronia sp. LZ033. Next base: position 701,774 of record NZ_JARUXQ010000004.1, read on the forward strand.
CTACATCCTCTATCGCGACGAGCAGGCTGCTGTCGAGATGGATGAATCCTGGAAGAAGGAGTATGAACTTGACTGATGCCGACCTGAACCAGTTCTTCGCCGCACGGCTCGCGGCCTTGAAGCCGGAAGTCGAAGGCTTTATTCCCACGGCCTTCGACGCCGACTGCGCGTCCTATCTGCAGGATGTCTTCGAGCCTGAGCCCATCGTGAGCGAGGACGACATGATCGCCTCGCTCGTGGACATCTGGAGGCGCCAGGGGCTCGATTCGCTCGCGGCGCTCGAACCGGAATGGCGCAGCATGGCCGCAGAACTGCGCGCCACCGATGAGGCGACGCAACAGGTGTCGAATTTCATCTACGCGATGTATTGAGCGCTTTCGATGCGCGAAACAATCGAGCCGCCTGCAAGGGCGGCTCTTTGCTGTGTCAATGACGCGCCGGCTGCGCGCCGCGCTGATCGCGCAGTCTGCTGTGACGGATGCCGTAGACGAAATAGATGACGACGCCGATCGCCATCCACACCACGAGCCGGATCCAGGTATCGGCCGGCAGTCCCGACATCAGGAACAGCGACGACAACGCGCCCAGCGGCGCGACCACATACACGGCCGGCGTCTTGAACGAGCGTTTCAGCTCGGGCTGCGTGATGCGCAGCACCAGCACGCCAATGCAGACCACCATGAAGGCGAACAGCGTGCCGATACTCACGAGTTCGCCGACCAGCCCGATAGGCAGCAGCCCCGCGAGAACCATCACGATGACGCCCGTGATGATGGTCGTGATGTAGGGCGTGTGGAAGCGCGAATGAATCTTCGACGCGAACGGCGGCAGCAGGCCGTCTCTCGCCATCGAATAGAAGATGCGCGGCTGGGACAGCAGCAGCACGAGGATCACCGAGGTCAGGCCGAAGATCGCCCCGAGCTTGACGATGGGCGAGAGCCAGCGCATGCCGATGGCATCGACGCCCACCGCGATCGGGTCCGAGACGTTGAGCTTGTCATAGGGCACGATGCCCGTGAGCACGTAGGACACGAGCACATAAAGAATCGTGCAGATGGTGAGCGAGCCGAGCAGGCCGATCGGCATGTCGCGTTTCGGATTCTTGGTCTCCTGCGCGACGCACGATACCGAATCGAAGCCGATATAGGCAAAGAACACCACGGCCGCGCCCCGCAGCACGCCGCTCATGCCGAACACGCCGGATTCGCCGGTGTTGGGCGGAATGAACGCACCGGTCGGATTCTTCGCGGTGACCCAGTGGCCCGTGTCGACATAGGCGATGCCCGCGCCGATGAAGGCCAGCACGATCAGCACCTTGATGATGACGATGAAGCTGTTCACGCGCGCCGACTCGCGTATGCCGATCACGAGCAGGATCGTGATCAGTCCGACGATCAGCATCGCGGGAATGTTGAGCACCGCGCCCGCATGGCTCCAGCCGTGTCCGGGTTCGTACGAGAAGGGCGCACCCGCGAACTGCGCGGGTATGTCGATGCCGAGTGAATGCAGGAAGCTCACGACATAACCCGACCATCCGATCGCAACGGTTGTCGCGCCCACTGCATATTCGAGGATCAGATCCCAGCCGATGAGCCAGGCGATCAATTCGCCCATCGTGGCGTAGGCGTAGGTATAGGCGCTGCCGGATACCGGCACCGTGGAGGCCATCTCGGCATAACAGAGTCCCGCCAGCGCACATACGATGGCGCCGAGCACGAAGGACAGAATGATCGCCGGGCCGGCGTTGGTGGCGGCGGCATGGCCCGTCAGCACGAAGATGCCCGCGCCGATGATGCAGCCTATGCCCAGCATCACGACATCCAGCGAGCTGAGCGAGCGTTTCAGCGCATGGCCGCCGTGTTCCTGCATGGCGTCGTCGGTCGCGTCCGCTTCGTCCTGCAGCGTAGCGATGGATTTTCTTTGCATGACAGTCACGATCGCCTCCTGTGCGGCGGCAGGGCGGCCGCGCCCGTTGGCACGGCGAAGGCTGTCCGCCTGTTCGAATGCGGGATCTTGCGCGGTCCTGCTACTTCCCGCCAACCCACGCTTCAGCGATTGGCGTCGTTCCGTAATAGCAGATTTCACCGTCGATTTCGAGCGACGCTTCGTCGGAAGGTCTGCAAAACAGCACCGGGGCAGCAGGAAATGTGCCGCGACGACACGGGCGTTCACATTGAAGCGCAGTGACACAAGGCCACACGAAGCGCAAGGGCTTTGGGAGCCGGGAGCGCGGGCCCGGCGTCGCGCACTATAATCGGCGTGACTGTGGCATTTTCAGTGTTTCAACCCGGAAACCATTCTTGCCGCATGCAGAATGTTCACCGGTTCTTTCTATATGTGGAGATTTGATATGGCTATTCGCATTGGTGATGAAGCGCCCGATTTCACGGCAGAAACGACCGAAGGCACGATCCGCTTTCACGAGTGGATTGGCGACCACTGGGCGATCCTGTTCTCGCATCCGAAGGACTTCACACCGGTCTGCACCACCGAGCTTGGCTACATGGCGAAGCTCAAGCCCGAATTCGACAAGCGCAATACCAAGGTTATCGGTCTTTCCATCGACCCCGTCACGAATCACGCGCAATGGGCGAAGGATATCGAAGAGACGCAGGGCAGCGCGGTCAACTATCCGATGATCGGCGACGCGGATCTGAATGTCGCGAAGCTCTACGACATGATCCATCCGAACGCGAGCGGCGGCAGCCCGCGCACCGCCAACGACAATGCAACGATTCGCGCCGTGTTCCTGATCGGTCCGGACAAGAAGGTGAAGGCGACCTTCACGTATCCGATGAGCGCGGGCCGCAACTTCGACGAAGTGCTGCGTCTGCTCGATGCATTGCAACTCAACGCCAAGCATACGGTGGCCACGCCGGTGAACTGGAAGCCGGGCGATGACGTGATCATCCCCACTTCGGTGTCGGACGACGATGCGAAGAAGAAATACCCGGACGGCTTCAAGACACTGAAGCCTTATCTGCGCACGGTCGCGCAGCCGAAGTAAGCGTCGTTCACCTGGCATCCTGAAAGCGCCGGCCGCTGCAAGCGGCGCCGGCGCTTGTTGTTTCAGCTTGTGTTTTCAGAAAGGCATTGCTCAGTGGCGGCCCGTGCGGCGCTCGGGCGTGGTATCCACTTCACCGGGCCTGCGCAGCATCTTGTCGACTTCGCCCGCATGCAGCTCTTCGACCTGGATCATCTGCCGCGCATATTCCTCCAGCGCGACCGACCGGTCTTCCACAATCCGCAGCAATTCGCGATAGTGACCGAGCGCAACCTGCTCGGACTGTAGCGATTCGCGAAGGATGGTGGAGATGTCGAACGTGTGGGTATCGAGCAGCGGTCCGATGGTCAGCGACGGATACGCGCCGAGCGTGGTGATCCATTCGCCGGCCTGATGCGCATGCATCAGCGACTCGTCGGCTTGTGCGCGCAACCACGACACGATGGGAATACGGCCGAAGCCGAACACCAGAAACGAGTAGTGGGTATAGCGCACGACGCCTGCGAGTTCGGATTCGAGAATCCGGTTCAGGACGCCGACGACCTGTTCCTTGTCGAGTTCTGCCATTCCTGCCTCCGTGTCTTGAACGTACGTCAGCGCACGAGCGCACCGCAGGGCGGACGCGCATGCGTCCTCGCACGCGAAGCTTCACCCGGGGCTTCACTCATTTTAGTCACGCGAACGGCGCATGCGAGGCGAAAGCGCTGACCCAGGGCTCGTAGAGTCGCGCAAGATGCGCTCCCGGCTTGCAGGAGCGTCTTTGCGGCAGTGCGGGAAGAACAGCTTGCTAGCGGGTGTCAGACGAGAACGTGTCAGACGAGCTCTTCGGTCCACAGCGAAGCACTGCGCGCGAGCACTTGCGTCATGGCCTCGCGGGCGGCCTCGCTGTCATTGAGTTCGATCGCGCGCACGAGCCGGCCATATTCGCCGAGCTGGCTCTCCGGCACGCGTGGCAGCGCATGCGGCTGCGTGCGCAGCGCCGCCTTCATCGTCTTGATGCCGATGCGCACGACGCAACCCATCTGCCGCAGCAACTCGTCGCCGCTGGCATCGACGATGGCGGCCTGCAAGGCATCCTCCGCCGTGGATTGCAGCGCTTCGGTCGGGCTCGTGTGCAGCAGCTTCTGGAACGCCGCGTTGATGGCAATGCGTTGATGGCGGTTCGCGCGGGTCGCAGCCAGCGCGGCGGCGGGCGGATCGACCAGTGTGCGGAACTCCATGAGGCGGCGCACGAAGTCCGTATCGGGCTGGACGCGCAGACGCCATTCGGCAACCTCGGCATCCATCACGAGCCATTCGCTGACCGGCTTGATGCGCGTGCCGGTCTTGGGCCGCACGTCGAGCATGCGTCGCGAGATCAGCACGCTCAGCGCTTCGCGCATGATGGTGCGGCTCACGCCGTGCTTCTTCGAAAGCAGCACTTGCGGCGGCAGGACATGGTCCTGGTATTCACCGTTCACGATGCTTGCGACGAGTTGATTCACCACGCGCTTGACGAGCGATGCTTCATAACCATGATTCATGTTTTTTGTTCTCGTGAAATCGCCCACGCTTCAAGGCTTCCGGCCGCTCATCCCCGAACGGTTGATCCGCGCCTTTTCGAATTCCGGCAGCGTGCACCCCGCGCCCTTCCCTGCGCTTCCATGCGCCCGCGACGTGCCTGCCCTGCGGCCTGCCGTGTATTGATCCCCGGGATCACTGTCGACGATGCGCTTCCGAATGCGGCCAGATTCTGGCGCTCGGCTCCCCTGCGGACGGCATCGTCAATCCACTGAAAGAAGCGTATATCCGTATGGCCTGATTTAACAATATGGTTCACCGCGAATTCGACTGACTATGGTGCGTCCGCACACAAAGTTGCGACGATAGCCAACATCACGCGATTTGCTTCGACAAGCGCAAGCGTTTGCGCATCTTCGCTAGCGTTGCGCGTGGACCGGCCGCTTCGCTGTGTTACCGTGGCGAGCCAATGCAACGCCATGCAATGAGGAGAAGGCGAGATGAAAGTCGCGGTGATGGGCGCGGGCGCGGTCGGTTGTTATTACGGCGGCATGCTGGCGCGCACGGGTCACGAGGTCGTGCTGATCGCGCGGCCGCAACATGTCGAGGCGATCGAACGTGAAGGACTGCGGCTCGACACGCAACAGTTCGACGAGCGCGTGCACGTCGCGGCCAGCACGCACGCGAACGCGGTGCAGGGCGCGCAACTCGTGCTCTTCTGCGTGAAGTCCACCGATACCGAGAGCGCCGCTCGCGAACTCGAGCCGCATCTCGAACGCGACGCGTTGTTGCTCTCGCTGCAGAACGGCGTCGAGAATGCGGCGCGTCTGCGTGAGATGCTGCCGCAGGAAGCGGCGGCCGCCGTCGTGTACGTCGCGTCCGAAATGGCCGGTCCCGGACATATCCGGCATCACGGCCGCGGCGAACTCGTGATCGAGCCATCGACACGAAGCGAGGAAGTGGCACGCGCGTTCATCGAGGCGGGTGTGCCCACCGAGATATCAGACAATGTACGCGGCGCGCTCTGGGCCAAGCTCGTGCTGAATTGCGCTTACAACGCACTCTCGGCGATCACGCAATTGCCGTATGGAAAGCTGGTTCAGGGCGAGGGCGTCACGCGCACGATGCGCGACGTGGTAGATGAGTGCCTGGCCGTCGCAAAGGCCGAAGGCGTGACCATTCCCGGCGACGTGGATGCCGCAGTGAGCCGTATCGCGGAAACCATGCCGAGCCAGTTCTCCTCCACGGCGCAGGATCTTGCGCGCGGCAAGCTCAGCGAGATCGATCACCTGAATGGTCTGATCGTACGGCGCGGCGAGGCGCTGGGTGTGCCGACGCCGGCGAATCGCGTACTGCATACGCTCGTCAGGCTGGTTGAGAGCAAGGCGTCATAGGGATTTCCCTAGCGGTCTGGCACGCTCGATGCTGAGTATGAAGCACGCGCAGAAAAATCTCTGCGCGATGTCTACATACCGGAGGATCACCATGAAATCCTTGATCAAGGCCGTGGCCATTGCCGCCGTTGTGGTGGCGCCGGCCCTCTCATTCGCGCAATCCGATTCGACCGTGACGCGCGCCCAGGTGAAGCAGGATCTGCGGCAAGTGGAAGCAGCGGGCTATGACCCGTCGCAGTCGGATCAGACTTCGTACCCGCAGGATATCCAGGCCGCGGAGGGCCGTGTGCAGCGTCAGAACGGCAATGGGTATAACGCCGATATGAATGCGTACGGCGGAACGCGGGCCGGCACGTCGGCGTCCGGCATGCGCTCGATGCGCCCGATGGACAACGACGGCACCAAGCCGGTCTATTTCGGCCATTGATCCGTCATTGCCCCGGCAGCGGGGCTGCCAGGCGAGGCGCAGTCGCGGAAACGCGGCTGCGCCTTAGTCGTTTGAGCAGGGATCACGCGAGGGCGCTACCATCATTTCGATCACGCGCGTTGGGCGCGCCCTGCGAGGCTGAAACTCATGGACAAAGCCGTAAAGATTCCCGGACCGGATCATCCGGTCACCATCGAACGCAGTCCCTTGCGCGTCGTCGTCAAGGCAGGCGGCCGCGTGATCGCGGACACGACGGAAGCGCTCGGACTTCGCGAGAGTACGTATCCGGAAGTGCTCTATGTGCCGCGCAAGGATGTGGACATGGCGCAACTCGAACGCACACCACACAGCACCTATTGCCCTTACAAGGGCGAGTGCAGCTATTACAGCATTCCTGCGGGTGGACAGAAGTCGGCCAACGCGGTGTGGACCTACGAGACGCCGTATGAAGCGGTCGCGGCGATCAAGGACCATCTCGCGTTCTACAAGGATCGCGTGGACTCGTTCGAAACGCTCGAGCGCTGAAACTCGCGCAGGCGAATCTCAGTCGAGTAACAGCCTGGCATGACGCTTCAGCACCGCGCTGAAGTCGTCCAGCCAGCCCACCGCCAGGCGCCAGCTTTGCCAGTGCAGATCGACATCGAAGCGCACGCCCGGCGACATCTCCACCAATTCGCCGCTTTCCAGTTCGCGCGCGACCAGGCGCCGCGGGCACATGCCCCGAGCCATGCCCGCGGTACACGCGCTCACGAAGCCCGCGCCGTGCGGCACCACGTGAGCGGGCGGATGGATGTCCGCGCGCGTCACGCGCCGGATGAAACGCCGCTGCAGCTCGTCCTTGTCGTTGAAGTTCACGCACGGCGCCTGACGGAAGGCATCGCGTGTGAGACCGCGCTCGAAATGCCGCGCGAAATAAGCAGGCGCGCACACTGCGCCATAACGCATGCGTCCGAGCTTCATGGAACGCCAGCCGGGCACGGGCTCGGCCAGCGTCGTCACTGCACCTTGCACGTCGCCATCGCGGATGCGCTGCGCCGTGTGATCCTGATCATCGACGACGAGATCCAGCAGCACCTCCCGCTCGACACAAAACTCCGCTGCCGCCGCGAGAAACCAGGTGCTCATGCTGTCGTCGTTCACGGCGATGCGCAGCCGCGCGCGCCGTTCGCCTGAAGTACCGGGCAGGGCCGGCATGCGGCCGCCGAGTTCCGCTTCGAGCAACTGGACGCGTTCCGTGTGACGACACAGCAGCGCACCGGACGCCGTGGCCTCGCAGGGCTGACCGCGCCGCACGAGCAGACTGCCGACGCGCTCTTCCAGAAGCTTAACCCGCTGCGATACCGCCGATGGCGTGATGCTGAGTTCGCGCGCGGCACGCTCGAACGAGCCGGTGCGGACCACGGCCAGCAGCGCGTTCAAAAGGGCATAGTCCAGCATTAGCGTTCCTTGATCGGGATTAGCAAAATGAGCTTTGTTAAGGCCTGTCGAACGCGCAGACTACGGCTTTCTTCGAACCCGATCAAGCCACGCATCATGCAACCGACGCCATTCAAGCTGGAACGCTACTTCGCGCAACACGAGTTCACCGCGCGCCATCTGCTGTGCAGTTCAGATCCGGAATCGATGTCGGTCGGCGAACTGCTCGAATTCGAACCGGACGCGCTCGACGGACTCCGCGACACCTGGCTCAGCTATACCGAGTATCCCGGCGCGCCCGCATTGCGCCGTGAACTGGCGTCGCTGTATGACAGCGTGAGCGCGGACCAGATCATCGTGCATACCGGCGCGCAGGAAGCCATCTATTCGTTCATGAGGTCGATGCTCGCGCCGGGCGACCACGTGATCGTCCAGATGCCCGGCTACCAGTCGCATTATTCGGTGGCGGAGGCATCGGGCGTGCGGGTGTCGGCGTGGATGGCGCGCGAGACGCATGGCTGGGCGCCTGACATCGACGCACTGGAAACACTCGTGACGCCCGCCACGCGCGCGCTCGTGATCTGCGCGCCGCACAACCCGACCGGATATTTGCCATCGCGCGAAGCGTTCGAACAGATCGTCGATTTCGCCCGGCGGCATCAGTTATGGCTGTTCAGCGACGAGGTGTACCGCGGGCTGGAGCACGATCCCGCCGATCGCCTGCCGGCCGCCTGCGACGTGTATGAACGCGCCGTATCGCTAGGTGCGCTTTCGAAGACGCACGGACTGGCCGGCCTGCGGCTCGGCTGGGTGGCGACGCACAGCGCCGAGGTGCTCGAACGCATGAGCACGTTCAAGGACTATCTCACCATCAGCAACAGCGCGCCGAGCGAATATCTGGCAACGCTTGCCGTGCGGCATAGCGGCGCGCTGCTGGCGCGCAACCTCGAGATCGTGCGCGCCAACCTCCGGCTGCTCGACGACTTCTTCCTGCGTCACGCGCAACGTGTCGAATGGCAGCGCCCGCGCGCGGGGACGATCGGCTTCGTGCGCCTGAAGCAGGGCGCTGCCACGCGTTTCTGTTCAGAACTGCTCGAACGGACCGGCGTACTGCTGTTGCCTTCCACGCTGATCGATCATGGCGATGCGCACGTGCGTCTCGGCTTCGGCCGCCGCAACCTGCCCGAGGCGCTCGCCATGCTCGACGCCTACTTGGACGCGACCGTCACCAGCACCGCGTCCTGACGCCAGACACCCGGGAACATCTGCTTGAGGTTGCCCACCTTGGGCAGATCGTTGATCGCGATATACGGGCTTTCCGGGTGCTCCGTCAAATAGTTCTGGTGATAGCCTTCGGCGGGATAGAAGCCCTTGTAGTCCTCGACCCGCGTGACGATCTTGCCGCCATAAGCATGCGCGCGGTCGAGCTGCGCGATATACCCGGTGGCAATCTCGCGCTGCGCCGCATTCGTCGGGAACACGGCCGAGCGATATTGCGTGCCGTGGTCGGGGCCTTGATAGTCGAGTTCGGTTGGATTGTGCGCGACCGAGAAGAAGATCTGCAGCAGTTTGCCGTAGCTGACCTGCGCCGGGTCGTAGGTGATACGCACGGATTCCGCATGACCCGTATCGCCTTCGCTGACACGCTCGTATTGCGCTGTGTTCGCCGCGCCGCCCGCATAACCGGACATCACTTCCTTGACGCCGCGGACGTGCTGGAACACGCCCTGAACGCCCCAGAAACAACCGCCGGCGAACACGGCGGTTTCGCTATGCACCGAGCCGGCGGTCTCGTCGTGCGCGGGCGGCGGAATCTTTACCGCTTCCTCGCTCGAATGCGCGACACGCTGCAACGCAAAGGCGCCCGCGAACAGCACCGCCACGCTCGCGACCTTGAAAGACTTGCTGGTTTTCAACATGGACTGCTCCTGGTGACACACGCTGTATCCGCTGATGCGGGAATCAACCGAACGTGAACGCGTAGGCTTCGACGCCGGGATCGAGAAATTCGATGGTGAACGTGCGATCCGCAACCGGACCGGTCTGCCGCACGAGCTGATACAGGCGCTGTTCCTTCACGGTACCACTGCCGTCGGCCTGAATGTCGCTGCCGTGCGATGCGCCGGGCGCCGCGCCGTCGATGCTCACGCGAAACCGCACCGGCTTGCCGTCCTTGGACGGCCCGAGCACGAGATGCAGGTCACGCGCATGAAAGCGGTAGACGATGCGCCCCGACGCGCCTTCCAGCGTGGCATGCTCCGCGCCCACCTTCCAGGCGCCGGCGAGGCCCCAGTCGTTGGTATCGAGCGCCTTGGGCGCGGCGTAATCGTGCAGGCGATCGGGCGTCTGTCCGCCGGGCGACATGAACTGCGATGCCCGTTCGTAACCGACATAGGTTTCCGGCGAGCGCATGTCCGCGTTGTCGGCCTGCATCATCGCGCCCTGGCCGGCGGCGGCGTCGTGCTGCGGGGCGGCCGTCATGGCAGCCGACGGCGGCGCGCCATGTCCCGCTTCGGCAAGCAGCTCCTGAATGACGCGCTCGGACTCCGCATATTCGCCTTCGCCGAAATGGTGATAACGGATGTTGCCGTTGGCATCGACGAAGTAATGGGCCGGCCAATACTGATTCTCGAGCGCACGCCAGATCGCGTAGTTGTTGTCGATGGCCACCGGATAGTCGATGCCGAGATCGTGCGTCGCCTTCTTCACGTTGTCGATATTGCGCTCAAAGGCGAACTCCGGCGCATGCACGCCGATCACGACCAGGCCCTGATCGCGATACTTCTGCGCCCACGTCTTCACATACGGAAGCGTGCGCAGGCAGTTGATGCACGAGTACGTCCAGACATCGACCAGCACCACCTTGCCCCGCAGTGCTTCACGGGTGAGCGGCGGCGAATTGAGCCACTGCACCGCGCCATCCAGCGGCGGCAGCACGCCTTCCACAGGCAGGCCGGACGCGGCGGTTTTTTGCATGCCAGTGCTGGCGCGCATCATCGCTTGCGGTGCTTCGCCGGCGTCCTGCTTCTGCACAGGCGCAGGCTTCTGCGCCGACATCATCATGGCGCCATTGCCCTTCGAGAACTTGTCGACGAGCTGCTGTTCGATGCCCGCGGTGGCCACGGTCGAGACGCGGGCGAGTGCGCCCGTATCGAGACCGAGTGCGATCGCGACCACGCCCAGCAGCATGGCCGCGCCGAGCCCGCGCCGCACCCATTCGCCGGCGCCGAGCGAGCGCTTCATCGCCGCGAACACCCGTCCGCCGATCAGCAGCGCCACCGCCAGCGAAGTCGCCGCGCCGGCCGCATAGGCGAGCAGCAGCAGGGTCGTGCCGACGCTCGCGCCATGCAGCGCCGCGCCGGTCAGCACGAGGCCGAGGATCGGGCCGGCACAGGGCGCCCACAGCAGGCCCGTCGCGATGCCGAGCACCACCGAGCCGCCGATGCCCGGCTTGCCGTCGCCATGCTGCGCGTAGGCCGTCAGACGGTTGCCCAGCGTGACCAGCGGATGCATCACGCGGTCGGCGAAGCGCGGCAGCAAAAGCGTCAGGCCGAACACGGCGAGCAGCGCGATGGCGGCCCAGCGGCCATACTGGTTCGCCTGTGTCACCCAGCCGCCGCCCACGGCGGCGAGCGTCGCGACGCCGGCGAACGTCAGGCCCATGCCAGCGAGCAGGGGCAGGCCGCTACGCACGAACGACTGATCCGCGCGCGCAAACACGAAAGGAAGGACCGGCAGGATGCACGGGCTGAGAATCGTCAGCGCGCCGCCGAGATAGGCCAACACGATCAGCAACATGATGAGCTCGCGTAGAAAGGTTTCTTGGGTAACAGCGCGTCAGGCCGCGCCGGGATTGAACGTCATCGCCACGCCGTTCATGCAGTAGCGCAGTCCGGTGGGCTTCGGGCCGTCGTCGAACACGTGGCCGAGATGGCCGCCGCAGCGCCGGCAATGGACTTCCGTGCGCAACACGCCGAACGAACCGTCCTGACGTGTAGCGACCGCGTGATCGAGCGGCGCCCAGAAGCTCGGCCAGCCGGTGTGGCTCTCGAACTTGGTCTGCGACGAAAACACCGCGAGCCGGCATCCCGCGCAGCTGAAGGTGCCGGCGCGATGTTCGTCGTTCAGCGGGCTGGTATAGGGGCGCTCGGTGCCTTCGCGGCGCAGCACGTCGAATTGCGCGGGGTTCAGCAGGCGGCGCCATTCGTCGTCGCTGTGGACGATCTCGAAGCGCTCCGGCGCGGCAGCCTGCACTGCACCCTGCGGCGGCGTGCCGGCGAGGGCGCGGAAGCGGCCCGACAGCGCGAAAACTGAGGCGGCGGCCGCGGTGCCGGTCAGGAGAAAGCGGCGGCGAGTCGGCATGGCGTGATCCTGGTCGTGGACTGGAATGGCCTCATGCTAATCGCGCGCGCATCTCCGAGTCCTCACCGAAAGTTAAATTAAATGTGATACTTGGCCGCGCGCTTTTCTGCACAATGACGGCAGGGCGCGCCTCATCGTCATGCGGTTTCGCGCCAATCCGCCACGCACCTTCCCATGGACCAACCGAAACGCATTCTGATCGTCGAAGACGACATGCATATCGCCGACGTGCTGAGTCTCAACCTGCGCGACGAACGCTATGAAGTCGTGCATTCCGCCGATGGCGCCGAAGGCCTGCGCCTGCTCGAACAAGGCGGCTGGGACGCGCTGATTCTCGACCTGATGCTGCCGGGCGTCGACGGCCTCGAAATCTGCCGGCGCGCGCGCGCCATGACGCGCTATACGCCGATCATCATCACCAGCGCGCGGTCGAGCGAAGTGCATCGCATCCTGGGCCTCGAACTCGGCGCGGACGACTATCTCGCCAAGCCTTTTTCCGTGCTGGAACTCGTGGCGCGCGTGAAAGCGCTGCTGCGCCGCGTCGATGCGGTCGCGAAGGATTCGCGCCTCGAAGCGGGACGCATCGAGGCCGCCGGCATCGCGATGGATCCGCTCGCGCGCGAAGCCTGGGTCGATGGTGCGCGCATCGAGCTCACGCCGCGCGAATTCGACCTGCTGCATCATTTCGTGCGCCATCCGGGCAAGGTCTTTTCGCGCATGGATCTGCTCAATGCCGTGTGGGGTTATCGGCATGAAGGTTATGAGCACACCGTCAACACGCATATCAACCGGCTGCGCGCAAAAGTGGAGCGCGATGCGGCCGATCCTCATCGCATCCTCACCGTGTGGGGACACGGTTACAAGCTTGCGGCACAGAACGCCGGCGAGCCGGGAGCCGCATCGTGAAGCTCACGTTGTCGCAACGGCTCTTTGCAGTGTTCTGCGGACTGCTTCTGGCGTGCTGCGGCGCATCGGCGTGGCTGCAGATCCGGGCGAGCGACCTGCGCGAGAAGGAAGTCATCCAGAGCCTGTCGCGCAGTCTCGCCACGCATGTTGCGCACGACGGCGCGCTGGCGGACGCGAAGGATATCGACGCGCCCGCGGTGCGCCGTCTCTTCAGCCAGTTGATGGTGGTGAACCCGAGCGTCGAGGTCTATCTGCTGGACAACACGGGCCGTATCCGCGCCGACGATGCGCCGCCGGGCCATCTGAAACGCGAACGTGTCGATCTCGCGCCCATCGAACGTTTCCTGAAGGGCGACGCGTTGCCCATTCTCGGCGACGATCCGCGCAGCGCGGACAAGCGCAAGGTCTTCAGCGCGGCGCCGCTGGGCGTGGCGGGCCAGCCGCCGTTCGGTTATGTGTATGTGGTGCTGCTCGGCGAACAGCACGATGCGCTGGCGGCGAAGGCGTCGGCGAGTGCGGTGCTGCGTACCACGCTTGCGTCGATGGGACTCGTCACGCTGCTCGGGCTCGTCGCCGGCGTGGTGGCGTTCGGGCTCGTGACCCGGCCGTTGCGGCGCCTGACCGAAGCGATGCGCCGCTTCGATGCGAGCGCCGCGCCCGGCGAGCCGCCGCTTGCCGCGTTGCCGGCGGCTGTAGTGGCAGACGAACGCGACGAGATTGTCGTGCTGGAAAGCGCGTTCGCGCAAATGGCGGCGCGTATCGGCGAGCAATGGCGCGAGTTGGGACGGCAGGATCGCGAACGCCGCGAGATGGTCGCCAATATCTCGCATGACCTGCGCACGCCGCTCGCGTCGCTGCATGGTTATCTGGAAACGCTGACGCTCAAGTCGGAGTCCCTTGCCGCCGCCGAGCGCCGCCGCTATCTGTCCATCGCGCTGGCGCAGAGCACCAAGGTCGGTCATCTCGCGCAGTCGCTGTTCGAACTGGCTCGGCTCGAACATGGCATGGTCGCGCTCGAGCGTGAAGTCTTTTCACTGCCGGATCTTCTTCAGGACGTGTTCGAAAAGTTCGAGTTGCCCGCCCAGTCGCGTAGCGTGCAGCTGAATGCACACCTCGCGCCGCGGCTGCCCAGCGTCACGGGCGATCTCGGCATGATCGAACGAGTGCTCACCAATCTGCTCGACAACGCGATCCGTCATACGCCGCCGCAGGGCGCCGTGAACGTCACGCTCGGCAACGTGGACGAAGAGGGCGGACGGGTCTGCATCACGGTCAGCGACACCGGACCCGGCATTCCTCCCGACATGCAGGATGCGCTGTTCCAGCGGCCATTCACGTCTGGCGGAACACATCGCGGCGGTCTGGGCCTGCTCATCGTGCAGCGCATGCTGCAACTCAATGGCAGCCAGATCAGGCTGATCGACACCGGCCCGCACGGCACCACGTTTCGCTTCGATCTGCCGGCGGCCAGCGCGCGCATGCGGGAAGACCCGGCGCCGGCGCGGCCGGCATAAAAAAAGCCCGGCATGTGACTGCCGGGCTGAATGGGATGGTCATCACCTCGCCTGTAGCGCCGTTGGGATGCGCATGAAGCGGTGCCCGGTCAGACCATCCGCGTGGACGTGCGGATCTGAAGCGTCGCGCGGTTCGCTCCTCCCGATGCATTGAGACGATTGCTTGCTCGCGCCACAAGAAACGTTTTAGTCTCTTCGCCTTAAACCAGTCTTAAGGAATGCATGGACGGTGCATTGCATTTTTCGGCTTACGCTTTTAACGGCGGTGCTGTAGAGGACCGTCCTGCACGGCAATCGAAGTGAAATCGCGGCCTTAAGCGCGAAAGCAATAAGTGCAAGGCACGTCTCCTTACGGAAAACTCTCCTTGGATTCCCGATGTATGTTTGCTAGCATGTAAGCGAGTTGCAGGCCTCGGACCGCGGCCCTGATGTCAAACAACAGCGGTCAAACAACAGCGTCCCTAGACGTTTTCCATGCCAGGCTGGGCTTCAGCGCGCAGGGCTCTTCTGCGTAAAGCTGTTTCGCATCGTCGATTACTTGCTGGAACTATTGCTTGCATTGTTCCAGCTCGGGAAACGGGTGGTTATCTATCGGTGCATCACAAGCCGCACGAGTCGCGAAAGTCACGAAGTCACAATAGGGCGACGCTTACGTTCAAACATCGCCGGCATTACACGACACGCTTCAGATCAGCACGGCTTCTTGGCGATATGCGCAAAGCAGGGCTCGCTTGGATGTGGAATGTCGCGCGTATCTCCTGACGTTGCAGGTGAATTCCAGGGCAATCGGTCATCGTCATTGCAGATCCGGATGAAGGTGGAGTTGTCGCACGCATACGATCCGCTCAACCAGCGGGAGGAAACGTGGAAACGGAACTTAGTCAGCGGCTAGCGAAAGCTTTATGGCGTTGTGCATCGCACGGACACGTGCTGCCCTATCAGCGCTTTCATGCACTCTGCGAGCGAAGCATTCCACTGGCGCAACGCTATGCCGCGCTCGAATCGGCCATCAAGACCCTGGGCGATGTGCGCGAGATCGACTATGGCGTTTTGATGGCGCTCGACAGCGGCCTGCCGGGCGCGGAGTTCTTCCAGCGCTACTTGCGCCATCGTCACAGCGAATACGTACAGCTGATGGGCGACCCGAAATATCACCGGCAGACGCTCGCGCACAAACGCACGCTCGTGGCAGGTGAACGAGACCGGGTGTACGCGCATGCACGCCTTGTCGGCGAGGAGCGGGGGCGACAAGCGGCTTGACCTCGCGTGTGACCTTCGAACAGGGCCCTGCGTCTTGCCTCGACGCGGGGCATACGTCGTAGTGCATTGCTCCGCTCAAGCGATCGGAGCGGCCAAGCGCTTTGCTTGTTTTGCGAAGGCCTGCCATCTGCTCCGTGCTCATACCGGACCCTTATCCGGTTCAGTGTTTACCATGATTTCCCAAGCGGACCACGTTACAGCGCTCGCTGTTTCCTCATGCGTCTCACCATGGATTGCCTGACGATGAAACCCATTCGAAAGCCAGGCATCGAAAGGCTTACTGATCTTCATGCGTGAATGAGCGCTGCCAAACACAAGCCCCCGCGTTAAGCGCCATTTGATAGCTTCTTTGGGCACAATTTGCGGACCGAATGTCGTGATAGCGGGAGCGATTCATATAATCGCCTCAATACCTCGCGAACCCGCGACAAGTAAAGCCGGCTGGAATCCATGAGATGGCACTCCTGGATCGCCCGTGATCCGGCTCGACATGCAGCGGGCCAACTTCGCATCCGGGAACGTCGATTGCGCACAAACACCTCCACGGTTGTGTGCGCAGGGACGTTGACGGCCTGACATGTCAAGGCGAGACTTGCCGGCGGGAGACATGCCTGGCCGAATTGCGCGCCACCAGAGACGAGGAAAAGATCTAATGAGACCGGTTGTATTCGGGAATCGCTTCGGATGGCTGCATGCAGGGACTGGCACGCGCGGCGTGCTGCTCTGCAATACATACGGCCACGAATACGTATGGACATACAGCGGCATGCGGCACCTTGCCGATGCCTTGTCCGCGCGCGGCTTGTGGGTGCTGCGCTTCGACTATCGGGGAACGGGTGACTCGGCAGGCGCCGATGGCGCGCCCGACCAGTTCGCTTCGTCCGTCGACGACGTCGAAGCGGCCATCGACTGGTTCAAAGAGACTACGGGTATCGAGCACCTGACCTTGTGCGGCTTTCGCGTCGGCGCGGCATTTGCGCTCGAGGCCGCCTTGCGCAAGCCGGTGGACGATCTGGTGTTGCTCGCTCCGGTGTCGAGCGGGCGCATCTACATGCGCGAGCTGAACATCGTGCGCAAGACCTGGCTGGATCAGCTTGCGCCGCCGTTGCGCGAGATGCAGCAGTCCGCCGAGCCGCTCAACGTGCTGGGTCAGATCTATAGCGACGAATTCAAGCGCTCGCTGGAACAGATCGATCTCGTCGCCAGCGTGAAGCGTGCTGCTGCCGTACCCGCGCGCCGGGCACTCATCATGAATGTGCGGGCGGGCGGCAAGGATCCGTTGCGCGATGCGCTCGCGGAACGCGGCGTTGAAGCCGATGTGACGCCATTCGAAGATCTCCTCGGCTTCATCCAGGAAACGGCCTTCAATGCGTTGCCACGCGCGGCCTTTGAAGAAGCGGTGCAATGGATCACCCGCGACGCCGCGCAGGAGCAGGGCACAGCGTCTGAAGCCGTGATGCAGCAGGAAGCGTGGCCCGACCTGACGATTGAAACGTCAGAAGCGATCGAGCGGCCGGTTTGCATCGGCGAAGAAGGGCTGTTCGGGGTGCTGTGTGAACCGCGCACTGGCCTGTCGCGCGGCTCGGTATTCCTGATCGCCAACACATCGGCAAGCTCACGGGTGGGCGACAGCAGGCTCTCCGTACGCATCGCGCGTGAACTCGCGCGCCGCGGGGTAGCCTCGTTGCGCTTTGACGCGCGCGGCCGCGGCGATAGTCCGGCGGCCTCCGGTATCGTGCAATCGGATACGGCGTTTGGCCGGATCTATAACTCCGTCGCCACCGACGACACCGCCACGGCCGCCCGCTGGCTTTCGCGCCAGGGATACAAGTCGATCTTCTCGTTCGGCGTGTGCTCGGGCGCCTATCACGCGTTGAAGGCCGCGTTGATCGAGGACTCGATCACCGGCGTGGTCACGGTGAATCTGCCGACCTTCAAGAAGCCCGCCGATATCGCGCCCGATGCCTTGCGCCAGTCGACGCGCAATTCGATGGCAGGCTATGCGTTCTCGATGCTCGATCCGCAGAAATGGAAAGCGATCCTGCGCGGTGAAAAAGATCTGAAGCGGGTACTGCGTTTCGTGTCGGGCTACATGATGACGCGCGTACGTTCACGGGTCGTCGATGTCTTGCGGCTCGACCGCCTGACGCAAACGCCGCCCGAACTCGCGACCGAGCCTGGCCCGATGATCCGTGCGCTGGATGCCCGGCACGTCAAGACGGTGCTCATCTACGGCGCCTACGATGCGGGCATGGACCTGATCGCCGCGAACTTCGGCAAGGGCGGCGCGCGCCTGTCGCGCTTTCCGTCCGTGCGCATGGCGGTGTTCTCCGACGCGGATCACTCGCTGTTCATGCCGAGCGGTTCGAGCCAGGTGGTGGCGCTGTGCGAGAGCGTCGTCAAGGAAACGAGGGCGACCGTCGCGGATGCGATGTTTCCCGGGCGAGAGCCGGTCGTGCTCTGATTCCTGACTGTTCTTTTCTTCTTCTGCACCGTCCTTCCCCGCGCGAAGCTCCAGCGAGCTTCGCGCGTCTTGCGTATCCTTCCATAGCAGAACCCGCCTGATGCGGCGGCGTTCCTGTTCCATCGAAATCCCTCTCGACGAAGCTCGCGTGTTTGCAGCGTGCGCGAGGCTCGCTTCGCTTCCCAACTCAGGAGTCTGATGATGTCGATCGAAAAGGTCTTATACCGCGCCCATGCCCATGTCACCGGCGGCCGCGATGGACGCGCCAACATCCCTGACAGCAATCTGGATCTGCGCCTGACCACGCCGAAGGAACTCGGCGGAGGCGGCGGTGACGGCACCAATCCCGAACAGTTGTTCGCCGCCGGCTACAGCGCATGCTTCATCGGCGCGATGAAGTTCGTTGCCGCGCGCGACAAGATTGATTTGCCGAAAGACCTGGCTGTCGACGGAAACGTCGGCATTGGTCAGATTCCGAATGGCTTCGGCATTGAAGTAGCGCTGAAGATCTCGCTGCCCGGCATGGATCGCGGCGCCGCTCAGGCGTTGATCGACAAGGCGCATATCGTGTGCCCTTATTCCAATGCGACGCGCAATAACATCGATGTCACATTGACCCTCGCCTGAGGTTGACTCACAGGTCCATTCGGGGCGTTGAGGCAAGGCGCTCATGAGCGGGATGCCGGCCTCGCCCCGATCATCCGGAGGAAGCGATGACGCTGACGCTGACAATCGGGATTGATCACATCGGACTGACCGCGCGCCATCTCGAGGCGACGCGCGATTTCTTCGTTGAATGTCTTGGCTGGAAGGTCGTGGGCGAGAAGCCGGATTACCCGGCGGTATTCGTCTCGGACGGCAGTGCGCTGCTGACGTTATGGCAAGCCAAGGAAGAACCGCCGACAGCCTTTGATCGCCGCAAGAATGTCGGACTTCACCATATTGCCTTGCGCGCCGCAAATGAAGCCGCATTCAACGAGATTCTCGAACGCGTCTCGACGTGGCCGGGAGTGATCGTGGAGTTTCCGCCTGAACTGCTTGGCACCGGACCGAAACGGCACATGATGATTCATGAGCCCGGCGGCATACGGGTGGAATTCGATTTCGATCCGCGCGTTCAATGAACGTTGAAGCAGTCACGTACCGACTGGCCGCTTGAAAGCGGGCCACTTCGAAAAAGAGACGGCCGAACAATCGAGTGAACTCTGCGATTGAACTCGGCCGTCTCCCAAACCATGCCGCTGCAATTCCGCTTCAGTGAATAAAGTCAGCCGATAAGAAACGGCGTACGGTCTTCAGCGGATGCCAGCCATGCCGGTGCACGGCCGCGACCGCTCCATGTGGCGCCGCTTTGCGGGTCACGGTAAAGAGCAGGCTGCGGACCGCGCGGTTGTCCCTTGCCAGTGGCTTTGCCTTTCGTCTTCGTGGCCGCGCGTTTTTTGCCCTTGCTTGCGCCCGAGGCCGCGCCTGCTACCGCGAACTTGCTGCGGTCCCGCGCCTTGGCAATCCATGCGGGCGCGCGGCCTCGTCCGCTCCACGTGGCACCCGTCTTCGGGTCTTGATAAGCCACGACAGAGGCTTTGCGTGATGAAGCGGCACGTCCTGACTTCTTGCGTGAACCCGCGAATTTCTCGATGTCCGAAATTGTCAGATTATGGCGCGTCATCAGATCATGAATCTTTTGCAGCGCGCTTTCCGATTGCGTGGCAAGTAGCGATTCGGCTTTCGCCTGCAGTGCCTCGATACGTGCCTGAATGTTCTCGAGCGTTGGCATGGACTTTCCTCTATCGATTTGTATTTTCGAACTATGCCATGCGCATGCGTCATACGCTAGAGGCAATAGACTTCGATCGCATGAAAAGAATCATTTAAAGATATAAGAAGCGGACTTGTTAAAGCTTTTGGCAGGCCAACTCGCTGCATCTTTTTTTGCATTCCGTACTTCGCGGCTATCCGGTCCTGGAGGGGTCGAAGGTGCATGAAGCAAAGATAAGAAGCGACAAGGCGCGAGTCGCCGGCTTTCAACGAGCAAGCGCGTGCTTGACGAAAGCTTGGCAGATCAGGCTTACCGCATGCGGGACTGACGCCTCGAAAGTTATCGAAGCCAGGTGCCGGCGCCGTGTTGCCAAGATCTTGCCATGGCTGACCGGACAGACCGCGCTTTGTTTCTCTTTGCGGAATTCAGAAACAATCCAGACCCGATTACGCTTGCACGACTATTCGCGAGCCACGCCCCGCCTGTGCCGCTACGCTACATCCGGAGCATCCCGAATACCTCACAATTCATTACGCATCGTTACGGTGTTTAACACCTGAGGAAGCAGACTACGGGAAGAACGCAAAGCAAATACGGTAATCATTTAATTGGCAAGGCAAGGCACAGCGCGGCCAATGAATCAAAGTGCAGAGCATCCGCGTGGCACGCGATGGAAATTGCGGTCGAAATAAATCAGGCTATCGCCGTCGCCACGCGCGCGTATCGCCGTCGTTTCGACGAACATCACCGAATGGGAGCCCACTTCCTTGGCTTCCACGATCGTGCCTTGCAGGCTCGCAAGCGCATCGCGCAATACGGGGACACCGTGCGCGCCTTCATCCCATACCGGCAGCGAGAAGCGCTCTTCCATCGTAAGTCTTGTGAGGCCGGCAAAGTGCCGGGCCATTTCCTCGAAGTGACCGGGCAATACATTCACGCACACGTGCCGGTTTCCCGCAAAGGCCGCGTGCATCGAACTCGACCGGTTGATGCAGACCAGCAGCGTGGGCGGGGCATCGGTGACCGAACACACCGCGCTGGCCGTGATGCCGCAGCGTCCATGTGCGCCTGCTGTCGTGATGACGTTCACGGCCGCGCCGAGATGCGCCATGGCCTGGCGGAATTGCTTGCGGACCGGGTCGATTTCATTGCTTGCTGCTCGGCCGGGCTGAGCGGACATGACGCCTCTCCTGTTCGTTTCGTCTTGCCTGTGTGTATAGCAAGCGGCATCCGGGGCGTCCGCGCTGAGCCGCACACATGCGCATGAAGATCCGCGCTTGCTACGATCACGGCATGAAACTCGATCTCTTTGGCATCGACGGTTGCAAGGCGGGATGGTTCGTCGTCCGGCAGCACGCGGGCACCGGCGACATCTCGACCCATGTGATCGATCGCCTCGACCTTCTTATCGACTGGGAACGCGAGCATGCAATCGTCGCCATGGATATTCCGGTCGGTCTGTCGGCCGACGGCGTGCGCGCCTGCGACCGACATGCGCGCCGCCTGCTCGGACGTCCGCGTGCAAGCTCGGTATTTGCACCGCCGACGCGCGCGGCGCTAGCAGCGTGTACTTACGAAGATGCCTGCGCGATCAACCTCGCCGAATGCGGCAAGCGCATTTCCATTCAGGCCTTTCATATCGGCAAGAAGATCAGTGAAGTCGATGCGCTCCTGCATCGCCATGCCGCCGCGCGCTCGCGCCTCTTTGAAGTTCACCCCGAGTTGAGCTTCATGCACCTGTCGATGCAGCATGGCGGCCCCGAGCACGGCTTGCGCGAAAGCAAGGCGCACGCGGCGGGATTCGCGCAGCGTCATGCCTTGCTGGTCGAATGCTTCGGCAGCGCCGTCGATGCCGCGCTGGCCGCGAGGCGTCCCGCGCAGGCATCGCGGGACGACGTGCTCGACGCCTTCGCGGTCTTGTGGAGCGCGCGCCGTATCGCGGCGGGACAGGCGCTGTGCTTGCCCGAACCACCTGACACGGATGCATCCGGCATCCCGATGGCGATCTACTGCTGACCCGTGCTTCTCCGATAGCTCGCCACGTGCAATGCCTTCACACGCTCGGCGAAGGCTTCGACGGGACCATCGACGGCGATGTCATCGATCACATCCTGGATCGCCAGGGGACGCACGCGGCCGGGCGTCGCACCGAGTTCCGCGCGCCAGCGCGTGAACTGCGCCGCCGACGCCGCATAGACGATGCGCCCCAGCCCGACCCACGCGTGCGCCGCCGAACACATCGGGCAATGTTCGCCGGACGTGTACACCACCGCGCCGCGTCGCTGCGCTTCCGGCAGGTTCTCCGCAGCCCAGCGGGCAATGGCGAACTCGGGATGACGCGTGTGATCGCCGCCGCTCACACGATTGCGGTCCTCGAACAGCACGCGGCTATCGGCTGCCACGAGCATCGAGCCGAACGGTTCGTCGCCGGCATCGAGCGCTTCCTGCGCGAGGTCGATGCAGCGAAGCAAATGGCGCTTGTCGGTATCGTCGATCATGCGAAGTTCTCCCTGAATTAAAGCGTGCAAGCTTAGCGAAACGCGCGCATATGGGCGGTCATGAGTTGCAGCATCTTGTTGGACGCCACTGAAAGCCTTCTGCCGGTACGCGTGACGAGATGCGCTTCGGCATCGGCGAGAATGGGGTGAGGAATGTCGATGGCGAACAGTTCGCCCGCTTCCATCTCGCTCGTCACGGCAAAGGCGGGCAACACGGTAATGCCCAGTCCCGACTTCACGAACTGCTTGAGAATGGCAATGGAGTTCGTCGTCACCACTGGATCGAGCCGAAGCTTCTCCGCATATTCGATGGCCTGCAGCATCTGCCGCGTGCCGTAGGACGCATGCGTGACGGCCAGCGGAAATTGCGCGAGCTCCTGCACGCTCAGCGACTTGCGATCGCGCCGTGGAAAACGGGCGCCGACGATCGCCATCATCGGCTGGCGCTTGATCGCGCGCGACACCAGCTTCGGTTCCTGCGGCGGATTGTAGACGAGCCCGATCTCGCCCTCGTCCTCGGAGATCTTGCGGATCACGTCATTGGTGCCGCCGAGATCGAGATTCACGTTGATGCCGGGATGCTGCTTGCAAAAGCGCGGCATCGGCCCTGACAGCAGGTCCGAGACGAAGCCCTCGCCGAGCACGATGTTCACATGCCCCGTGCGTAGCCCGCGCAATTCCTGCAGCCGCGAGAGCAGGTCGTCGCGGTGCGCGAGTTGTTCCCGGAAATATTCGATCACGCACTGGCCGGCCTCGGTCGGCTTCACGCCGCGTGCATGGCGTTCGACCAGCGCGGCGTCCAGCTCCTTTTCCAGCAGGCCGATCTGGCGACTCACTGCCGATGGCGCCACGTTGAGATAGTCGGCGGCCGCGCGGACCGTGCCGCAGCGGACTGACTCGAAGAAATAGACGATGCGGCTGTCGGTGAGATTGTCGGTCATGGCATCCAGGGCTTCAGCGTGATTGCGCGACACGTGCCGTTCTAAAAATTAGAACACATCCAATATTGGCGCTGATTGGTTATACGGCTTGCCGGGCGGATCATGGCATCCACGCACAACGCACGGAGCGGCGGGCAGAGGGCTGCCTCGCCAGGCGCCGCGCATCGGAAGGGGATTTCGCGGATGAAGACGGTAGGTGTGATCGGACTCGGCAACATGGGGCGCGGCATGGCGCGCTCGGCGGCGCGCGGCGGGTATCGCGTGCTCGGTTTCGATGCGGCGCCCGGCGTGGCCGCGGCACTCGCCGAAGATGGCGTGGAGGCGCGCGACTCGATCGCGGCCATCGCGGGTGAGGCCGACGTGCTGATTCTCTCGCTGCCGACCTCCGCGGTCGTCGAGGAGGTCGTGCTCGGGAAGGGCGGCGTGGCGTCGGGCGGCAAGGGCGGCCTGATCGTAGTGGATACGACCACCGCCGATCCCGACAGCACCCGCAAGGTGGCGGCGGCGCTCGCGGAATGCCGGATCGGTTTCGTCGATGCGCCCGTCAGCGGCGGCCCGAAAGGCGCCGCGACCGCAACGATGACCATGGTGCTCGGCGGCTCGGACGCGGACGTCGCGGCCGTCGAGCCGATCCTCGCCGTCATCAGCGCGAAGCGCGTGCATGTCGGCCCGGTGGGCGCGGGACACGTGACCAAGATCATCAACAACATGCTGACGGGCGTGCATCTGCTCGCCGCCAGCGAAGCCGTGCGTGCGGCAAAGGGCGCGGGCGTCGATCCGGAGAAACTCGTGGAGGCGCTCAACGGCGGCTCGGGACGCAACAGCGCGACGCTCACCAACTATCCCACCTGGATCTTCAACGACAAGTTCGATTCCGGCTTCACGATGAAGCTCATGCGCAAGGACATGCGTCTCGCCCTGGAGCTGCTCGACAACGTTCGTGAGGACGCGCCCATCGCGAAGGAAGCAGGGCGGCTGTGGGCGGCCAGCGAGGCGAGCATTGGCGACGCCGAGGATTTCAACCGCATCGTGCAGTTCATCGAATCGAAGTAAGGGGACTTGACGGACATGGAACACAACGCAGCAGAACAACTTCTCGCGGCCTTCGCGCATTTCTTCCCGAATGCGAAGACCATCGGCTCCTATGTGGACGGCGAACTGATCGAAGGCGCGGGCGAGCTCATCCAGCTTCACGACGCGGCCACCGGCAAGCCGAGCCTCGCTTATCGCGATGGCGGCGCGGCCGTGGTCGAACAGGCCGCCACGGCCGCCGCGCGTGCGCAGAAGCAATGGTGGGCGCTCACGCACGCCGCGCGCGGCCGGGTGATGTTCGAGATCGCGCGCGAGGTCAGGAAGGAAGCCGAGGCGATCGCGCGGCTCGAATCGCTGGGCTCGGGCAAGCCGATCCGCGATTGCCGCGGCGAAGTGGCGAAGGTCGCCGAGATGTTCGAGTACTACGGCGGCTGGGCCGACAAGTTCTATGGCGACGTCATCCCGGTACCGACCTCGCATCTCAACTACACGCGTCGCGAGCCGGCCGGCACGGTGCTGCAGATCACGCCCTGGAATGCGCCGGTGTTCACCTGCGGCTGGCAGGTTGCGCCCGCCATTTCGATGGGCAATGCGGTGCTGCTGAAGCCTTCCGAACTGACGCCGTTCACCTCGCTCGTGGTGGGCCTGCTGGCCGAGCGCGGCGGTGCGCCGAAGGGGCTCATCAACGTGCTCGCGGGGCTCGGTCACACGGTGGCGCAGGCGGCGATCGCCCACAAGGTGGTGAAGAAGGTAGTGTTCGTCGGTTCGCCGGCGACGGGCGCGCGCATCGCGGAAGCCGCGGCGAAGCGAGTGCTGCCGTGCGTGCTGGAGCTGGGCGGCAAATCGGCCAACATCATTTTCGCGGACGCCGATCTCAAGCGCGCCGCGCTGACCGCACAGGCCGCGATTTTTGCGGGCGCGGGGCAGAGCTGCGTGGCGGGCTCGCGGCTGCTGGTGCAGCGCTCGGTCTATGACGAGTTCGTCGCGATGGTCGCGGCGGGCGCGAAGAAGATCAAGGTCGGCGCGCCGCTCGACGACGCCACCGAAGTCGGCCCCATCAACAACCTCAAGCAGTACGAGCACGTGATGTCGATGATCGGCAAGGGCGTCAGCGCGGGCGCGACGCTCGCGGCGGGCACGGTCGAACGCTCTGATGCGGGCTACTTCGTTCCGCCGACGGTGCTGGCCGGCGTGACGAACGACATGGAAGTCGCGCGCATGGAGATCTTCGGACCCGTGGTCGCGGCCATTCCGTTCGATACGGAAGAGGAAGCCGTTGCCATTGCCAACGACACCGAATTCGGCCTTGCGGGCGCAGTGTGGACCACCGATGTGGGGCGCGCGCATCGCGTGGCGGGACAGGTCGATGCCGGCACCTTCTGGGTCAACGGCTACAAGACCATCAACGTGGCGTCGCCGTTCGGCGGGTACGGGCTCTCGGGGTATGGCCGGTCGAGCGGCGTCGAGGCGCTGTACGAATACACGCAAACGAAAAGCGTGTGGGTGGAAACCGCCAGGGAACCGGCCACGACCTTCGGCTATCTGTGACCTTGCCGCCCACGCCGTGCAAGCGGCACGGGCCAATATGAACGATCAACGACACGGGAGAAGCGCATGCAAAGCACAATGAGCGCGGAAAGCGCACAAGGCAGTGGCCTGAGAACCGCGAAGCTGTTTTTCTATGCGGCAGTGATTCTGCTGATCGCCGAGTTCATTGGTTCGTTCACGTTCAAGATCGGTCCGGGCAAGGTCATCCTGCTGCCGATGATCTGGGCGCTGCTCCTCGGCGCTGCGCTCGGACTCGTCTCCGAACGCTGGAACAGCGAGGCGCGTCTCGACGTGCGCAGCCAGTTCTACGCGGCAGCGATTCTGCAGCCCGCGCTGTTGTTGTTCGTCGCGAAGCTCGGTCTCATGGTGGGCAGTGCGTTGCCCAAGCTCGCGGCGGCCGGCTGGGCACTGGCGTTCCAGGAACTCGGGCACTTCGTCGGCACGATCCTGCTGGGCCTGCCGCTCGCGCTGCTGCTCGGCATCAAGCGCGAGGCAATCGGCGCGACATTCTCCGTGGGACGGGAACCGAGTCTGGCGATCATCGGCGAGAAATACGGCATGGACTCTGCCGAAGGGCGCGGCGTGCTCGCCGAATATCTGACGGGCACCGTGTTCGGCGCGGTGTTCATCGCGATCTTCGCGGGCTTCGTCGCAAGCTTGCATATCTTTCATCCGCTCGCGCTCGCCATGGGATCGGGCGTCGGGTCGGGCAGCATGATGGCGGCCGCCTCCGGCGCGATCGCCGCGCAACAGGACCCGGAAACGGCCAAGTCGGTGCTGACCTTCGCGGCAGCCAGCAATCTGATCACGACGACCATCGGCACCTATTTCACGCTCTTCATCTCGCTGCCGATGGCGGTTTTTGGCTACCGCGTGCTCGAACCGCTGATTGGTCGCAAGACCCGGGCCTCCGACGCGAGCGAGGCCGTCACGGCGGCGCCGCGACTGGGCGACGTGAAGACCGCCGCGCCCGAACTCGGTTACGGCGGCAAGCTGCTTGCGTGGGGCGTGACCGCGGCGATGGCGCTGGTCGCCGACTGGATCACGCACGGCACGACACCGCTGCAAGCCTTGCCGGGCATGGCGATCATGGTGCTGGCGACGATCGTCGGCGACGCCGTCGCGCAGGCCACGGGCCGCAAGATTCCGGCGGTGTGCTGGGTGTCGATCGTCGCGATGTTCCTGACCTCGCCGTGGTGCCCCTGGGGCGCGCAGATCGCGACGCTCAGCGCGCAGAACGATTTCCTCGGCGTGACCACGCCCATGCTGACCTTCGCGGGCCTGTCGATTGCCAAGGACATTCCGGCGTTCAGAAGGCTTGGCTGGCGCATCGTGCTGGTGTCGTTCGTGGCGAATGCGGGAACGTTTCTCGGCGCGGCGCTCGTGGCCCAACTCTTTCATATCTGAGCAGGAAGCCGGGACAGCAACGGATACGGCAGCGGGCAGAGCGGTATAAAATTGAGACGTCTCTTACCGCGCCTCAAAGCGCCTGCTGCCATGGAAACTCACTCGGGCAAGGAAAGCTCCAGCAAGATCTCGCACCGCATGCTCAACGTGCTCACGGCGCTCGTCGGCCTGGCCACACTTGCGCTCGGCGTGGCGTGGCTGATCTACACGTGGATCGTCCATCTCGAAGTCCCGTACTTCGCCATTCCGCTAGTGCTCACCGTGCCGGTCATCGTCGCGGTCGCGTTCCGGAATTGCTGGGAGTAAAGAGCGCTGGATCTCGCGTGCACGGTAAGTGCCTGGCGCGAGTGCCAACGAAAAAAAGCACCGCCGCGATGAAGATCGCGGCGGTGCTTTTTTTCGGGAATGTCGTTGGTAGGCTCGATTGGATTCGAACCAACGACCCCCACCATGTCAAGGTGGTGCTCTAACCAACTGAGCTACGAGCCTACAGAAGGCGCGAATTATAGAGGAAGCTTTCGCGTTGTGGGAAGAGCCGCGCAAAAATATTTTCCAGAAACGCGCGGCAGGGCTGCGGAACGGAACGCTTGAGCCGTTCGTTGATCGAGGGCGCCTTCAACGCGGCGGTTCGATCTTCCAGCCCATTATTGCCTCACGCAATATCGGTATTAAATCCATTGCATTGTCAGCATGTCTGCACGGCCGTATCTTCGTCTCCATTCAAGGAGACATTCATGAAGATTGCATTTCTCGGAGCCGGCGCCCTGGGCTGCGCGATCGGCTCGGCGCTGACGGAAGGCGGCCACGAGACCTGGCTGGTGGACCGGTTTGCGGCGCACGTCGAGGCCATGTCGCGCGACGGCCTGCAAGTGGATGACGAGCGCGGCACGCGTCGCGTCAAGGTGCGCGCCACGATGGATCCGGCGGAAGTCGGCCCGGTCGATGTCGTGATCGTGCTGGTCAAGTCCTTTCACACCGACGCCGCGATGCGCGGCGCGCTCGACCTCGTGGGGCCGGAAACGGTCGTGCTGTCCTTGCAGAACGGCCTGGGTCACGAAGACGTGCTGAGCGGGATTGTCGGCCGTGAGCGCGTGCTTGCCGGCAAGACCTATGTCGGCGGCGTGTTGCGGGCGCCAGGGCATATCCAGTCGGGCGTGACCGGGAAGCTCACGATCATCGGCGAACTGGATGGCCGGATCACGAGCCGCGCACAGGCAATCGCGGAAGCATTCAACAGCGCGGGCCTGACGACCACGGTCAGCGACAACATTCTCGGCACGATGTGGGACAAGCTGCTGATCAACGTGGCGACCGGCGCGATCACGGGCATTACCCGTCTCACGTACGGGCAGCTCTACGACGAGCCCGTGCTGAAGGCGACTTCCATCGCCGCCATCGAGGAAGCGATGGCCGCCGCCAAGGCCGCCGGCGTCAGGCTGTCCATCGAGCAAGCCGAAGATGCCTGGAACATGGCCGCTGAAGGACTCTCGCCGGAATTCAAGACCTCGATGCTGCAAAGCCTCGAAAAGTCGTCGGTCACCGAAATCGACTTCATCAATGGCGCGGTAGTGCGTTGGGGCGAACGCCTCGGCGTGCCGACGCCGGTGAACTCGACGCTCGTTGCCTGCATCAAGGGCATCGAGCGCGCGATGACCGATGGTCAGAAACAAGGAGCCTTGGCATGAGCGTTCCGAAAGCATATCTGGAGCACGTTGCCATCTGGGTGAAGGACATTCACTGGCATATCTGCTTCTTCGAGGACGTCCTCGGCATGACGATGCGCGAGGTCGATGGCACGCGCGAAGAACCACGTCAGTACTGGACCCTGGGCGGTTTGCAATTCATCCACGAGCCGCGCTTCGAAGGACCTGAAGGCCGTCTCGGTCATCTCGGCGTGATGTGCGAAGACCTGGAGGCGGCGCTTGCCGCCGCACAGGCGTTCGGCGTCACTGAAATGCCGCAAGGACGCAACTGGCTGCGTCTGCCCGACGGACTCGCCGTCGAACTCATTCAGGCGAAACCTGCTGCGTGCGTCGCTCAGGCGCTGGCAATCAATCCCCGCGTGGAGGCGTGAGCATGAGCATCATCGAAAAGTACTGGGACGACGCGCAGGAAGGCGACGAATGCGCGAGCCCGACCTACACCGTCACCAAGGCACGCATCCTGGCCTATGCCGACCTCACGGGCGATCACACGCCGGTGCATGTGGACGAGGACTACGCCAACGCGAGCCATTTCGGTTCGATCGTGGCGCACGGCCTGTTCGGATTGTCGATTGCCGATGGCCTCAAGACGCAAAGCGACTATCGCTTCCTGCCCGGCATGTCGCTCGGCTGGACCTGGGACTTCCTGCTGCCGATCAAGGTCAACGACGTGCTGCACGTGAAGTTCCGCGTCGGCTCCATGCGGGCGAGCAAGAGCAAGCCGGAGTGGGGCATCGTGGTCCTGCCGGCCGAGCTCATCAATCAGAACGGCGATGTCGTTCAACGCGGCGAACATCGCCTGATGATTCCGCGTCGTCCGGGAGCCAACTGATGCAAGCCCGTCCTCTCGAAGGTATTCGCGTCGTCGATTACAGCCATTTTCTTGCGGGTCCGTATGTGGGCCGCTGTCTCGCGGCACTCGGTGCGGAAGTCATCAAGGTCGAACGTCCGGGCAGCGGTGATGCGGGACGCCAGCACGCCACCATTCTCGACGACCAGCAAAGCGCCTACTTCCTGCAGCTGAACATGGGCAAGCGCGGCGTGAGCGTCAACATGAAGGATCCGCGCGGCAAGGCGTTCATGGAGCGTCTCTGTGATTCGGCGGATGTGTTCATCGAGAACTATCGGCCCGGCGCGCTGGACAAGCTTGGTCTGGGTTATGCCGCGTTGTCCGGGCGTAACCCAGGACTCGTCTATTGCTCGATCTCGGCATACGGACACACCGGACCGGACGCGCATCGTGCGGGCTTTGGACTGATTGCGGAAGCGAAGAGCGGCATCATGCAGATGATCGGCAATCCGGGCGAGCCGCCGCCGCTCATGCGCATCTCGCTCGGCGACATGTACACCGGCATTCACGCGGTGGCCGCGATCAACGCCGCGCTGCTGGGCCGCGTGAAGAGCGGGCGCGGTCAGCATATCGACATGGCGTTGTATGACACGCTGTTCTCCATGCATGAATACGCGGTCCAGTGCTACACCATGCAGGGCGTGGTGCCGGAGCAGACCGGCCACGACATGCCGACTTCCACGCTGTACGGCGTGTTCCGCGCGGCCGATGGCGATCTCGTCATTGCCGCCCAGGTCGACGATTCATGGAAGCGCTTCGCGGCGATCGTCGAGCAGCACCGCGGTCCCGCGGGCTTCGCGTCCGATAGCCGGTTTCACAGCCTGAACGGGCGCAACGCGAACCGTGAAGCGGTGCTTGCGGTCGTGAAGCAGTGGGTGGCCGCGCGTTCGGTCGCGGAGGTTCTGGCGCTGCTCGACAGCGTGGACGTGCCCTGCGCGAAGGTGCAGCGCATCGATGAAGTCGTCGCCGATCCGCAGATCGTCGCGCGCGGCATGGTGATCGAGCAGGAGCATCCGCGCCTGGGCAAGCTGCGTCTGCCGAACCTGCCTTTCCGCTTTTCCGACTGCGATACCTCCATTCGCGAAGTCGGCCCCGATCTCGGGCAACACAATGCGGAAGTCGCGCAATCGCTGGGCTTCAGCGCCGCCGAGATCGACGCGATGCAGACCGACGGCGTGCTGTTCTCCAAAGGACCCGCGTCATGAGTGACTCCTACGCGGTCATCGGCAATCCGATCGGGCACACGAAGTCTCCGCTGATCCACGGGCTCTTCGCGCAGGAGACCGGGCAGGACCTGACTTACGTTGCGATCGAGGGGCCGCCCGAACCAGCGCAGGCTTTCGCCGGGACCGTCAGGAACTTCATTGCAGCCGGTGGCAAGGGCATGAACGTCACCGCGCCCTTCAAGCTGCAAGCGTTCGCCATGGCCGATGAACGCAGCGAACGGGCGACGCTCGCCGGCGCGGTCAACGCGATGAAGTTTCACCACGGGCGCGTCATCGGCGAGAACTTCGACGGCGTCGGGCTCGTGCGTGACATCGAAGTCAATCTGCATCAGCCGATGGCAGGCAAGCGCGTACTGCTGCTCGGCGCAGGCGGCGCGGTGCGCGGCGCGTTGCTGCCATTCATGGCGGCGCGCCCGGCGCAGCTCGTTATCGCCAACCGACATTTGGACAAGGCAACGTCACTCGTCGAACAGCTTGCGTCAGGCGATTCGTTGACAGCATGCGGCTATGCGGAACTGGAGTCGATGGGCCCTTTCGATCTTGTCGTCAATGCCACATCCGCAAGCCTGACCGGGCAGTTGCCGCCTGTTCCTCAGAGCGTCTTCAGCCCCCACGGCACGGCCTATGAACTCGCCTACGGCAAAGGTCTCACGCCCTTCCTGCGGCTCGCGCGCGATGCGGGCGTGCAAGGCATCGCGGATGGCGTCGGCATGCTGGTCGAGCAGGCGGCCGAAGCCTTCACGTGGTGGCGAGGCGTTCGCCCGGAGACGCGCGCGGTCATCGACCGGCTGACCGTTCCGTTGAACTGACGCGTGCGAGGAAACTTCGAATGCAACCTGAAACGTATTGCTATTGCCGCTATGAAGTGGCAGGGCCGTTGCTGACGCTGACCCTCGACCGGCCCGAGGTCCTCAACTCGCTGCATCCCGATGCTCACCGCGAACTGGCCGATGCCTTCGACCGCTACGCCGCGGATCCCGCCTTGCGCGTGGCGATCGTGACTGGCGCGGGCGAGCGGGCGTTTTGTGTCGGCACGGATCTGAAAGCGCTCGATGCAACGGGAGACCACACGAAGCCGTCGACGGGATTCGCGGGCATCACGCATCGCTTCGACTTGTGGAAGCCGCTGATTGCCGCCGTAAACGGCCTGTGCCTCGGCGGCGGCATGGAGATTCTCGCGGCATGCGATATCGCGGTCGCGTCCGATCATGCGCAATTCGGCTTGCCGGAACCACGCGTCGGTCTGGCGGCGCTGGGCGGCGGCTTGCTGCAGCGCTTGCCGAGACAGATCGGCATGAAGGACGCCATGGCGCTGGTGCTGACCGGCAAACGCATTTCCGCCGATGAGGCGAGACGCGTCGGGCTGATCAACGAGGTCGTGCCCGCAGCGCAGTTGATGGCCCGGACGCGGGCGCTTGCCGACGACATTCTCGCGTGCGCGCCGCTCGCCATCCAGGCATCGAAGCAGGTCATGTTGATGAGCCTCGCGCAGGCCAGCCTTGCCTCGACCATGCACGAGGACTATCCGCTCGCGCAGCGCATGCTCGCCAGCGACGACGCTCGCGAAGGCCCGAAGGCGTTCGCGGACAAACGCCCGCCGCACTGGACCGGGCACTGAAGCTTTCATCGAACCGCTCGGAGAAGCGGGCCGATACCACTTTCCAGGAGATGCACTTGACACCGCAAGAACACGCAATCAACGGCGACCGCGCCGTTCCCATGGAGCACGCCGACGAAAAGCAGATGGCGAACCGCGCGGCACTCAGCAGCATCGCCGGGTCCGCGCTGGAATGGCTGGATTTTGCGGCTTACGGGGCCATTGCCGCCACCGTGTTGCCGCAACTGTTCTTCTCGAAGACCGATCCGACGACCGCATCCCTCGCAGCCTTCGCGACCTTCTCCGTGGGCTTCATCGCGCGTCCGCTCGGAGGGCTGACCTGCGGCTACTTTGGCGATCGAGTCGGCCGCAGGAACATGCTGGTCTTCACGTTTCTGCTGATGGGCATTTGCTCCTTCCTGATCGGCATACTGCCCACTTATGCATCCATTGGCGTGCTCGCGCCGGTTGCGCTGGTCACGCTGCGCTTCATGCAGGGCTTCGCACTCGGCGGCGAGGTCACGGGCAGCCAGTTGCTCACGATGGAACATGCACCGACGGACCGGCGCGGTTTCTACAGTTCCTTCATCGCCATGGGATCGCCGCTCGCACAGGTGCTGGCCAATGCCGTGCTGTTCGGCGTTGCCGCGCTCGTCACGAATGACCAGTTCCTGCAATTCGGCTGGCGCATTCCGTTCCTGTTCAGCTTCCTGCTGGTGGCCATCGGCTTGTTCATCCGGATGCGCATCTCCGAGACGCCCGCGTTCGAAGCGGAGATGAAGAGGAAGCGCACGGGACACTCGCAACCGGCGGGCGGATTTGCAAAGCACGGAGCAACGATCCTGCGCCTCACGTTCGTCTGGGCAGCCGTCTCCATTGCCTACTTCATTGCGACCGTGTTCATCCTTTCGTATGCCACGACGAAGCTCGGTGTATCGAAGCAGACGGCCTTCGCCATTCTGATCGTCGCGCATCTTTGCTCGATGTTCGCGATGGGTCTCGGCGGCGTCTTGTGCGATCGTCTCGGACGCCGTCGCGCCATGCTGGTCGGATCGCGTTCGATGCTGGCCGCCTTCATCGTTTTCTTCCCGCTGATATCGAGCGGACACATCGTCCTCATGGGCGTCGCCATCGTGTTTCTTTTGTGCGCGGCGCAGTTTCATGCCGGCGTACAGCCCGCCTATTTCGCCGAGGCCTTCCCGACCGAGTTCCGCTATCGCGGTTCGGCCGTGGCCTATAACCTTGCCGTGGTCATCGGCAGCAGTGCGCCGTTTGCCGCGACCTTGATCCAGGCCGAGACCGGCGGCGCAACCTGGCCCATCGTTGCGGTGGGCATCGTGTTCAACCTGATTTCCATGTGGGCGATTCACGCGGGCCCGGAAGGCTGGCAGAAGCGCAGCTGATCCGACTCGAAGATATCAACATCAAGCTGGATGAAACGATGAAAACCTTTCTCATGCTGCATGGCATCAACCACAACATGTTCGGCAAGCGGGATCCCGTTCAATACGGAACGGCGACGCTCGAGGATATCGATGCTCAACTGCACCGGCTCGGCCGGGAGCTGGGCGTTGCGGTCGAAAGTTATCAGACGAACAGCGAAGGGGACATGTGCCAACGCATCCATCAGGCTTTCGTCGATCACGTCGATGGCGTGCTCATCAACGCCGGCGCGTGGACGCATTACAGCTACGGCATCCGGGATGCGCTTGCCATCCTGACCGTGCCCGTGATCGAGATTCACATGTCGAATATCCACGCGCGCGAAGCATTCAGGCACAAGTCGGTTTTCGCCGAAGTGGTGAAGGGGCAGATTTGCGGCTTCGGTATCGAAAGCTATTCGCTTGGGCTTCGCGCGGCCGTGTCGGCGGCTTGCTGACACGGCCGGTCCTCACCGTCAGGCCTTCACGCGTATCGCGCGTCGGTCCAGGCACGGCGAAGACACGCCGTGCTGTCCCGCATCGATGCGACCGGATCACCTTCGATGCCGCACTCGCTGCTGAGCAGCCCGTCATAGCCGGCCGCCTTGAGGTGGCCGAAGAACGTCGGATAGTCGTATGATCCCGTTCCCGGATTGAGTCGCCCCGTATCGGCGAGGTGAATATGCGCCAGCGACGGCCCATGTTCGCAAACCCCGCCCGAGCGGTTCCGCCTCTTCGTCCATGTGACAGAAATCCGCGAGCGCACGAACTTCCGGTCGATTCAGCACGTTCACAAGCCGGGCGGCGCCGGCGACGCTGTTGACGAGCGTCGACTCCTTCCGGTTGAGCGGCTCGATGACGAGCGCCGTGCCGCAGCCTCGTAACCCATCGGCGCAGCAGTCCAGCGCGCAGGAAATCGTCCTCGGCATGTCCGAGCCCATCTGGAAGCGGCAGCCGCGTGCCTGAACCGAGACAGACTTCAGAAGGCAGGGAAGGGCTCGGGCCTGCAACCCATCGGCACGACAACAGCGTCGATGCCGGCGTGATCGAACCACGGGTTGTAGATCATTGGCGCCTTAAAGCTATGCGTTGGAAATTCGATGTGGGCGATGATGGCTGTATTGCCGGTGATCATGCGTGCCTCCGGGCGCTGCTGAAGCGTAAGGAATCAAATGGGGAGAGGATAGGGAACGCGTGGGCTCACGATAAGAGTTTGAACCCGCACGCGCAATGCAATGGTTACAATGAGAGCATTGCGACAGGCAATACCGTGATGAGCCTTTCCGAACTCCCTGACCTGAAACTGCTGCAATTGTTCGACCTGCTGTATGACGTGCGAAGCGTCACACGGGCGGCGGAACAACTCGGCCAGAGCCAGCCCACGGTGAGCATCTGGCTGGGGCGTCTGCGTGAGCATTTGCAGGATCCGCTGTTCGTCCGCACGCCAGGCGGCATGACGCCGACGCCTCAGGCGGATGCATTGATCGGACCGTGCAGGGAAATCCTGGAGTCGCTGCGCCGCTTTGCCGCCTGGGAAATCTCCTTCGATCCCGCCACGGCCAAGCGGCGCTTCCGGATCTGCATGACCGATGCCAGTCACATCACGCTTCTTCCGCGTCTGCTGGCGCATGTTCGGGCCCAGGCTCCCGATATTCGGCTGGAAGCGGCAAGGATCGACGGGAATACGGAACGGGCGCTCGAATCCGGTGAAGCCGATCTTGCGATAGGGCATGTTCCATGGCTTGGAGCCGGCATGTACCAGCAGCAGTTGTACATGCAGGATTGGGTATGCCTCGCCAATCCGCACCATCCTCGCGTGCGCGCCAGGCTGACGCTCAAGCAATATTGCAACGAAGGGCACGTGATCATCGCGGCCGGCACGGGCGCGCAATTGCTGGAACAAGCGTTGTTACGCGAGGCTATCGAGCGCGATGTCGTGCTGGAACTGCCAGGCATGCTCGGACTGGGATCGATCATCAAGTCGACGGATCTTATCGCTACGTTGCCGCGAAATATCGGCGAGACACTCGCGAGAGTGAATGACATCGCGGTTCATGCGTGTCCCTTTCCGGTGGACAAGTTCGCGGTGCGACAACATTGGCACGCGAAATATCATCATGAGGCGGGCAATCGGTGGCTTCGCTCGGTCGTGGCCGAACTGTTCCTGAGCAGAAGCTAGCCGCCGTCCGGTGGGTTGAAAAAATTCCCGCTGCACCCCGACATGAACGCACAGGCGTGGTGGAGGTCGCGCTCGATTCGACGATGGAAGGCATCGTCATGATGCTGGGCGCCAGCGCGCTGTATTGCATGCTCGCGGTTCTCGGCATGGCGTCACTCAGATCCAGGTCGCAGGGGACCAATGAGTCACGCTTCAATTCTGGCTCGACGAACCGGAGGGCGACTGATCTGTGTGCGCATCCAGGCTGGATCACCCTCGGCCCGACAAGGCTTCGCTTTCTGATGCCATAAAACGCCTACCAATGGTCAGGACACTTGCTTCTCGCGCGAAGCCGCGTTGGAAGTGTCATGCGCGGGCAATGCCATCTGCGCCTTGATGGTTGGACAGGCAATGTTTCTGTGCAGTTCTGGTCAATCGCCAGAGGAATCGACAGAAAAGGCCTATCCGATTCGTATGAATGCTTTGTCAACCCGAAATCGCAAAACTGCTGTATTGGTAGAGCCGAGCAGCATCCAGATCAGCTCTCAAAGGGGGAACGACGTGGACAGTGTTCTGGAACCGGTCATTCACGTGGTCGAGGACGACATTTCCTTTCGTCGAGCGCTTACACGCATGTTGTCGTGCTCGGGCTACGTGGTCAGAAATTATGGCTCCGCGGGTGAATTCCTGGTGAGCGCGTCCGATTCGAAAGCGGGATGCATCCTGCTTGACCTCGAACTCGGTGGGCCCGACGGGCTTGAAGTCCAACAGGCCATCCTGCGTCAACATCATGCATTGCCGATCGTCTTCATGAGTGCATACAGCGATGTGCCGCGCACCGTTCGGGCGATGAAATCCGGCGCGATTGACTTTCTCCTCAAGCCATTCGATCGGCAAACGCTGCTGGACGCCATTCAAACTGCGCTTGGTACACACGGGACAGTCCCGGCGCAAGCAGCGAGCGTCGATAAGCCCGCGCTCCTGGATCGCGAGCAGTCTGTCCTCAACGGCATCTTGAAGGGCAAGCGGAACAAGGAAATTGCTGCAGAGCTCAAGTTGTCAGAGCGGACAATCAAGTCCTCTCGAGCAAGCCTGATGCGACAGTTCGGCGCGACGTCCTTGGTCGAGCTCGTCCGTCGCGCCGAGGGCGCTTGATGGCCGGCGGTTGCAGGGTGAACTCGACGATGTCGCCGCTTTGCAGATCACCGAAATCAACCTGCAGCCTGAGCAGGCTCTGATGAAGGCGCGCTTACACCCAGTGGGCGTCTGTGCCCATGTGGTGCAGGTGCGCCCCGCCTGCACCATTCGACGACGCATTTCCATGCGCAAGACATCGTCACGTTGCGTTCCGAACCTCGTCGTCTGGCTTTCCTTGACCGTCTGCGCGCTGGCGCCGATTGCCGCTCCCGGTGCCGAGCCCGCGCGCGTCGTCTTGCTGACCGGCGCCGATCCGATCCAGCCTGCGGCACTCGTGCAGATCCGGGCGATCCGATCCGTGCTGGAAGCGTCTTCTCCGCGGGGCGCCGAAGTGTTCCTCGATGCCATCGATGGATTTCGCTTTGGCGCGGAGAACATCGCACCCGAATTTCTTGCGCTTTTGCAAAAGAAATACCGGGCTCAGCGCATCGATCTCGTCATCGTTCTGGGAAAACCCGCGGCAGATTTCGCGTTAGCCAACCATGCCCGCATATGGCCAGGCGTACCCGTTTTGCTGTCGAGTGTTCCCCAAGAGTGGTTCACGGGTCGACTCCTTCCGACAGATTTTGCCTATCTGCCTTTTCGCATCGACGCCGCACAGACCCTCGCCGTGGCGGAGCGACTCCAGCCCGATGCGCATCGACTCATCGTGGTGGGCGGAGTGACGGAGGTCGATACCAGCATGGTCGACAGAGTGGTCAAGGCGGCCGCGACACGTCCACACTGGACCGACGTAGCCGCCTGGATCGGGCTGCCGCCAAGCGAGTTGCAAGCCCGTCTTTCCGCGCTCGATCGCCACACCGCCGTCGTCTACACGACCACGTACCGCGACCGTCTTGGGCATCGCTACTTTCCGGTACAACTTGTTGCGCCCATGGCTCACGCATCGCGCGCACCCATCTACGCCTGGTATTCGACGTACGTCAATGCCGGAATCACGGCGGGTGCGATGTACGATCTCGAGGAAAACGGCCGCCTGACGGGTGATGCGGCACGCGCGATTCTGCATAACGGAGGGAATTTGAGCGGGCTCTTGTTCCAGCCATTGCCGGCGAGATGCACCGCGGATGTCAGCCAGATCGAACGCTACGGGCTGTCAACGTCCGCGTTGCCGCCCGATTGTATTCTGGTGAATGCGCCCCGGTCGATGTTTCGCGAATATCGTGCGGCCATCCTGAGCCTGTCGAGTGTTCTGGTGATCCAGGCGATCACGATCCTCGCGTTGCTCGCGCAACGTCGCAGCCGACGTCTCGCTGAAGCGGACGCAACTGCGCGGCGCGGTGAACTCGCTCGCGCCGCGCGATTCGCGACCGTGGGCGAGCTGAGTGCATCCATTGCACACGAAGTCGGGCAACCCTTGAGCGCTATTCTGAGTAACGCTGAGGCGGCAGAGTTGCTGGTCGGGGCGGCTCACCTGGATCACAATGAGCTCCAGGAGATCCTGTCCGATATGAAGCGTGATGCGCTGCGTGCCAATGAAGTGGTTCAACGGTTACGCATGCTCTTGCAAAAGCAGACTGTGTCGTTCCATACGATCACCTTGGACGAGGTCATCGAGAGTACCTTGTCGTTGATCAAACCCGAGGCAACGCGCCGAGGAATCGTCCTCGACGTCGATCTGAAGGCGTTCGGTGGCGAGGTCCTGGCCGATGAAGTCCAGCTTCAACAGGTCCTTCTGAACCTGAGTCTGAACGGCATGGATGCCATGGCCGACACGGAGTCCGCACACCGAATCTTGTCCATCAGCACGGTCCTCCTTCCTGAGGGAGTGGAGTTCACCGTGACCGATCGAGGTTCTGGATTCGGTCACGTCTTGAGCGACACGCTTTTCGAGCCGTTCTATACCACCAAGCCGCATGGGATGGGGCTTGGACTATCGATTGTGCGATCCATCGTCGAAGCGCATCAGGGACGCGTGTCAGCGGCACCGGGAGGGCGGGGTGGCTCGGTCTTCTCCATCTGGCTTCCTCGCATAACCCCGGTGCGGCCACGCTTTGCCTCCACGGCATCGTCCGGGAGCAGGACATTGCAGATTCGTCCAGTCATGACGAGCGGGACCGCTGATGGCAGCCGAAAATCATCGTCTTGAGATTGCCGCGACCGAGCGCACGAAGTACAGCCGCTACAGATAGCGAATGACGAGTGCGACCAGCGCATTCATCAAGGTTGAATGACAAGAGCGAGATTGTCGCCGACGGAGCCTTGGCGAACTCCTTCCTGATTCTGGCGAACGCCGAATTTATCGAGCTCATTGTCTCACCCGATTTCTGGTTGGCCCGGCCCGTCACGGCATGGATGAGGAGTGCTCGGACTACGTTTGAACAACGACTCCCATCGTGAACAAGCGGCTTCGCCTGGTGCTTGAGCCTCGTCGGTCCCGCCCAATGCCGGCGCGGCGTGCATTGCCCCAAGGGGCAATGATTTTTGCCCCGAACCCCAATGGTCACGTTCCTTGGTCTGCACAACAATGTGCAGCACACGACCGTGTCCGACGCATGGATGAGACCTTACCGCTTATCGTGATCATTGAGGACGACGCTGGACTTCGGCGCGCGATCGAACGGTTGCTGAGGCTGTCCAAAAGCTTCGATCCGAAGCCGTTCGAGTGTGCGGACGATGCAGACGTTCGACGGCATGCAATGGCCGCCAAATGCCTCATCCTTGACATACAACTGCCACGACTGTCCGGACCTTCGTTCTATCTGGCGCTTGCGGAACCACGACCGCCCGTGATTTTCATCACGGCTTTTGACGGACCCGCCACGCAGCGGGAGCTCTCTGCAGTCGGGCAATACGCGTTGATCATCAAGCCGTTTCTAGGACAGGACCTGCTGGCGGCGCTCAATACGGCTATGCGCCAGCGGCCGTGACATTGAATATCGACTAGCCATCGAATGATCGCTGGGGGATCTTTCATGCGATTTTCCACAAGACTCACGAGTCTCGCCAAGCCGGTCGTGCGAGCCCCATTCGTTCTCGCCACGGCAGGCCTTCTCGGCCTTGCGGTCAATGCGCAGGCGCAGTCCGATACCCAACAGTCGTCCCGTCCGAACATCGTCTTGATTGTTGGCGACGATGTGGGATGGGGTGATCTGGGGGTATATGGCAGCGGGGAAGGGCGTGGAATTCCCACGCCCAACCTCGACAGAATGGCTGATGAAGGCATCACCTTTTTCGACTTCTACGGACAGCCGAGCTGCACGCCGGGCCGTGCAGCCCTTCAGACGGGGCGCAACCCCAACCGCAGCGGCATGACCACTGTCGCGTTCCAGGGACAGGGCGGCGGCTTGCCGCATGCGGAGTGGACGCTTGCTTCAGTGCTGAAGCTCGCTCACTACAATACGTATTTCACCGGCAAGTGGCATTTGGGCGAAGCCGATTACGCGCTCCCCAACGCACAAGGCTATGACGACATGAAGTACGTGGGGCTTTACCACCTCAACGCGTACACCTACGCGGATCCGAAGTGGTTCCCTGAAATGGACCAGCCTACCCGCGACATGTTTACCAAGGTGACAACCGGGATGCTGTCAGCCAAGGCCGGAGAGAAGGCGCACGAAGATTTCAAGCTCAACGGCCAATATCAGAATGAACCTGACAAACGGATCGTCGGCATCCCGTTTGTGGATCGGTACATCGAGAAGGCCGCGCTCGACGATATCGACGAGGCCGCTCAAAAGGGGCAGCCGTTCTTCA
Organism: Caballeronia sp. LZ033; assembly: GCF_031451265.1. Taxonomy (NCBI): domain Bacteria; kingdom Pseudomonadati; phylum Pseudomonadota; class Betaproteobacteria; order Burkholderiales; family Burkholderiaceae; genus Caballeronia; species Caballeronia sp. LZ033. Next base: position 743,051 of record NZ_JARUXQ010000004.1, read on the forward strand.
TCAACGTGAATTTCATGAAGGTCCATCAGCCCAACCTTCCGGACCCGGACTACATCGGCAAATCCCTCTCGAAATCCAAGTATGCGGATTCACTCGTCGAACTCGATGCGCGAGTCGGCCACATCCTGGACAAACTCCGCGAGAAGGGGCTGGACAAGAACACGCTCGTTTTCTTCACCACCGACAACGGTGCGTGGCAGGACGTTTATCCCGATGCGGGCTACACGCCGTTCCGCGGGACGAAGGGCACGGATCGTGAAGGCGGGACTCGCGTGCCCGCTATTGCCTGGTGGCCGGGCAAGATCAAGCCGCACTCGCGAAATTACGACATCCTGGGAGGCCTCGATTGCATGGCGACCTTCGCCGCCATTGCGGGCGTCGAGCTACCGAAAAACGATCGCGATGGCAAGCCGATCATCTTCGATAGCTATGACATGTCGCCCGTCCTGTTCGGCACGGGAAAGAGCAAGCGTAATGCATGGTTTTACTTTACCGAGAACGAGTTGACGCCGGGAGCCGTGCGCGTCGGCCAATTCAAGGCGGTGTTCAACCTCCGCGGCGATGCGGGTGTGAAGACCGGTGGCCTCGCGGTCGATTCGAATCTTGGATGGAAGGGACCCGAGAGTTACGTGGCGACCGTTCCACAGGTTTTCGATCTGTATCAGGATCCGCAGGAGCGCTACGACATCTTCATGAACAACTACACGGAGCATACCTGGACGCTTCCCGCGCTGAGTGGCGCGGTGAAGGAAGAAATGCAGACGTACGTGAAGTTTCCGCCGAGGAAGGCTCAGAGCGAGGCATACTCGGGTCCGATCACGTTGAGCGCGTATGAACGTTTCAAATATGTTCGTGATGAGTTGCAGAAGAATGGCTTCGAAATTCCGCTCCCGACTGGAAACTGATTGACAGATCGTGTGCGCTGGCCGACAGGCGTCGGCCAGCCGTGCGAACGTGCTTGATCTCTGCGGAGGTGTCGGAAAATGCGTCTCGTCAACCACTCAATGCCGCCAAGTAGCGTGTCACGCGGCCTGTTGCGCTTCGTGGTTGCCCTGTGCGTGACGCTGACATCGTGTGCCAGTCAAGACCCTGCAACGCAGCCCGCAGCCGGCTTCGACCAACCAGTCGCAAGCGCGGATGCATCCGCAGGCCCACTGCCTTCCTGGCGCAACGGTGCTGCACGCTCGGCCATTCTGGATTTCGTATCTGATGTCACTCGTGAAGGGAGCGCGACCTATGTTGCGCCCGAAGCGCGCATCGCTGTATTCGACAATGACGGCACTCTGTGGAGCGAGCAACCGGCGCCGTTTCAGCTGTTGTTCATGATCGATCAGTTGAAAGCGGCAGCGCCTCAGCACCCGGAATGGCAGCGCAGCCCCGCTTACAAGGCTTTGATGACGCACGATTCAAGCGCGCTCGGACAAAACAAACGTGCATTGCTTCAGTTGCTCTCCGTCGCCAACAGCGGCATGAGCACGGACGACTACGATCGCGCGATTCGCCAGTGGCTGGCGCAGGCACGACATCCCACGCTGAATCGGCCCTACACCGCGCTCGTCTATCAACCGCAGCTCGAACTGCTTCAATTGCTCAAGGCAAACGGCTTTACCGTGTGGATCGTATCGGGCGGCACGGCTGACTTCATGCGGGTGTGGGTGACTCAGGCCTACGGCATTCCGCCAGAGCACGTCGTTGGTACGCAGGAAAAGCTCAGCTATGCCGTACGCGACGGCAAGCCGGTGTTGATGCGTGAGCCCGGTTTCGATTTCATCGACGACGGTCCAGGAAAGCCCGTCGGGATTTTTCGCGCGATCGGTCGTCGTCCGATTCTGGCGGTCGGAAACTCCGACGGTGACCGCGAAATGCTGGAATACACGGCCGGCGGGCCCGGTAAAACGCTCGCGCTGCTCATTCATCATGACGACGCCGAGCGCGAGTTCGCCTACGACCGCGCATCGCCTACTGCCAGGCTAGACACCGCTTGGGACGAGGCCATGACACGCGGGTGGGTTGTCGTCAGCATGAAGCAGGATTGGCAGATGGTTTACCCCGCGCCGAAGCCCTGATTCGTCTTGCAGAGAGTTCATATGCTCCCCATCGACCACAGCACATCGGAGTATCCGATAAAGTTTATTGCCAAGCGTCCCGCAGGGGAGCCCGTCGCGCCGCGGCAGAAAGGCCGCTTCCACGCGATGGCCAAGCCGATCGGATCCACTTGCAATATCGATTGCAGCTACTGCTATTACCTGTACAAGGAACATCTGCTTCAGCAGCATCGGGGCCGTCGCATGGAATCCTCGATGCTCGAGCGCTACATTCGCCAGTACATCGAGGCCCAGAATGGCGATGAGGTTATTTTCTCCTGGCAAGGCGGTGAGCCGACCATGCTTGGTCTCGATTTTTTTCGCAACATAGTGGCGCTGCAGACTAAATACCTTCCGCAAGGGAGACGCATCTCGAACGACCTTCAGACCAACGGAACACTGCTTGACGACGACTGGTGCCGGTTCCTCAAGCAACATGATTTCCTGGTGGGCATCAGCATCGATGGACCGAGAGAGCTTCATGACGCGTTTCGTCGGGACAGAAAGGGGCAGCCGACGTTCGACAAGGTCATGCGTGGAATATCACTCCTGAAGGCTCACGGTATCAGCTTCAACACGCTCACTGTCGTCAACCGCGTGAACGCCAGGCGGCCACTGGATGTTTATCGGTTTCTGCGCAAGGAGGTCGGGTCGACATACATCCAGTTGATTCCCTGCGTCGAGCCGAAGGAATTTCACACGGTAGCGCCGCAACACTGGGCCGACGACACGATGCCGATCATCGGGAGTAATGCCGCGCGTCCCGGACACAGCGATTCGGTCGTCACCGACTGGTCGGTCGATCCCGACGACTGGGGCTATTTTCTGTCGCGAACATTCGATGAGTGGAGCAAGAAGGACGTCGGACGCGTGCTCGTCAACATCTTCGAAACCGCTGTCGTGCAGACGGCGGGACGGCCAGCACAGACCTGCGTATCAGCTGAGTTTTGCGGCAAAGCGCTGGCCATCGAGCATGATGGTGAAGTCTATTCTTGCGATCATTACGTTTATCCGGAGTGGTCCCTTGGAAACATTGCGCGCACACACTTGGGGGAAATGGCATTTTCTTCCCAGCAGCAACGATTCGGCTTTGCGAAACGGGATTCGCTGCCCGCCTTCTGCCGACAGTGCAAGCATCTGAAACTGTGCTGGGGAGAGTGTCCGAAGAACCGCTTCGTGCGGAGCCCGGACGGCGAACCGGGCTTGAATTATCTGTGCTCAGGATTACGTCGTTTTTACGATCATGCTGGCCCGGTGCTCAGGAAACTCGCAATGCAAATGGCTTAGGATCGGGCCGTGGACGCGTTCGTCGATCACCCGGAGGTTCTCTTCCTCATCTTGCTCGTGCTGCGGGTCGCAGCGGTGGCCTTTGGCGCTTATTGCCTCAGGGCGCATGGTCCCATTGCCAGACGCCGATCGTGAGGACTTCAATGTCGTTCAAACCGCCATGCCCACCTTTAATTTTACATAACACAAATTAGAGGAAGATTTGATGTCACGGCTTTTTAGATGGAATGGTCGCCTCCCGCCATCACGGTCATCCGTCGCCGCAGCTCCGTTGACCGGGGCGTGCGACATTGCTGGTTCGGCATGTCCGCC
>NZ_JARUXQ010000004.1:754378-801642 GCF_031451265.1 Caballeronia sp. LZ033
GGCACGCGCACGCAGCGCGAACTGACCCTGGAGCGACTCAACGCGGCTGTGTTGGGTTGCGCCGAAGAGCGGGCAGCCGCGGTGGGGAGATAATGATCTAAAGAAATTGGCAAGGCTTAAACCCTGACATTTCTAATGAGCCAGACATCGGACATTTGTATTTAGCCGTGACATCGGACATTTTTATTTAGCCGTGACATTTGATGCCGCAGCAAAGTTGGCAATGCCGTCATGTCATGAATCACGCCATCATCGATACCCGCGCATCTTGATCTTGAAACAGCGAAACGGCGGCATCGCCGCCGTTTCGCTTTCGACCATGCGCTCGTCACTGCCCAGTCAATTGCCAGTTGAGGACCGGATGCGTAGCGCCAACCGGCAACGCCCACGCGCCGCCCAAGCTGAAGTCATACCCGCTGAGACTGCCCGGTAGACTCATCTGCGCCGTGGTCAGGCCGTTGGCATTCGACACCGGAGTGCCCGTGTTCGTGAACACGCCATTCGCTTGCTGTGTCCCTTGCGCGTCCCAATACACGTTCGCTGCAATCGCGCCCTCGTTGGAGGCCGCGATCCCGGCAGTCCGTGCGCCCACCGTTCCAACGGGAATCACTGCGCCGGTCGCGAAGGACTCGCTGATGACGCCGCTCGGACCATTGCCGTTCACCAGACCGCCCGCGCCGGGAGCATTAACGCCGCCGAAAGCGCCGCTGACGGCCGCAGTGGAATACGACTGGAGGATCGAGCCACCGCTGTATTGGACAAGGCCGCCAGCCGAATAACCCGTCACGGTGCCCGTAGACAACGACTGCACGATGGTGCCGTAGTTCGACACCGCAAGACCGCCCGAGTTACCTGCATCTCCCACATCGGCACTGCTTGACGAGCGTTCGATCAGACCAAGATTGACGCCCGCAAGGCCGCCGTTCTCGTTGTAATTGCTTCCCCCGACGCGACCGCTCGACGTTGCGTAAGCGATCGTGCCGAAATTTTCACCGGCGAGCATGCCCAGGGCAGCATCGGTTGAGCTTGCATTGGTGGATGAGCCGGACACGTTGACGTTCCGCACCACGCCATTCGTGCCGATCACAGCGAACAACCCGCCGAACACGCACTGGCAGACAGGCGAGATAACCGTGCTCACCGCATCGACGTTCACCGAATGACCGAAGCCGTCGAACTGCCCTGTAAACGGCGTTTGATCAGAGGCGATCGGACTGATCGTGCCGGCCGAGAAGTCTTTGCCGAGCGCATGGTTACCCGACACATCGCTCGATACCTTCCGCAAGTCCGCTGTGTTGTTCACGAGCTTGTACGCCGTGATGTGCGTCACATCGCCGCTGTAGCGCTGCGGGGTCCATTGTGCGTTCGATAGCAACGTGCCCGGCGTATAGCTGCCGTTCATGTCGTACTGCGCGCTGACCAGCCCTGTGCTCTTCGACCAGTCGATCTTGCCCGCGTTGTTCACGCTGCCGCCGTTATCGACGCCATGCATGTCCGCACGCAGTGTGAGATCGCCCGAACCGCCCTGGTTCGCGATCGTCGCGCCACGGTTGATGGTCACGCCATGACCCGCATCGAGCACGAGCGCTGCATCGCCCTTCCATTCGATGTCGCAGCGCACCGTGCGTGGGGTTGCGCACATAGACCAATGTGCCAAAAGCATGGGCATGCGTGTCCGGATGTCGCGGTCTTGCAGCCACCCGCGCGCATAAAAAAACGCGCGGTATCCCGAAGAGCACCGCGCGCAACCTTGCACCCTGGTGCGACCGCTGCTCTCGCTTAACGCGGCGCGCCCGTCTCGATCGCGTGGACAAACTGCCGCAGCACCCCGCCCGATGCATCCGTCACCGCCCAGAACGTCATCCCGTCGTGACTCCAGCGTGCGAGCGCATAGCCATCGTCGGACTGCGTGACGACCGGCTGGAAGTCCTTGTCGGCGGTCTTGCTCTTGCCATCGCCCTTGTGCTCGGGAAACACATACACGTCGATCGGATGCTTCAGATACCGGTACACCACCACCGCCACCGGACGATGATCGATGTAATCCAGCCTGCCGCCGACCAGCGCGAATCCCGGTCCGGCCGGATCGATCACCGGCGGCGCGTAGTCGATACGCCCGTTGAACCACGGCTTCACCGTGTGCTTGTCGCTGGACAGCACGTCGATAGGACGATCCGACATCAGCGCGCGCACGTGGCTCGACACGATCTCCTGCGCCATCGGCGATCCGGTCGCGACGCCCGTCATCAGCGGCAACGCCTGGAACCACAGCATCGCGCCGAGCACGAGCGCCGAGAGCGTCGCGCCGGCGAACGCGCCGCCGAAGAACGGCCAGGGCGCGGCGAACGCATTGCCGAACCAGCCCCGGCTCGCCCGATGCACGGGCGCGCGTTCACGCTCTGCCTCGAAAGCCTCTTCCCGCACCCGCGCCAGCACCTGCGTGCGCAAATGCACCGGTGCGCGCTGGTACAGCGAACCGTCGGCGAGCCTCGTACCCAGCGAGGCGGTGTCGTTATTTTCCATTTCCCGACTCCTCTGATTGACCCGGTCCGGCACGGCGCACGAGCCGCACGCTCGGCCGGTCTTGCCCACCCTGGGCCGCGCGTACCGCCCCCGCCAGCATCTTGCGGCCGCGCGCGAGCCGCGACATCACCGTGCCGATCGGCACGCCCGTCACAGATGCGACTTCCTTGTAACTCATGTCTTCCAGTTCCCGTAACACCAGCACCTCGCGAAAGGCCACCGGCAGCGCCTCCAGCGCGCGGTGCACCAGGTGAATCTCGTCGCGGCGCACGGCCAGCGTCTCGGGATCGGCGCCCCCTTCCTCCGACCAGCCCGGCAACGCCTCGTCGCCGCCCAGTTCTTCGTCGTAAGGCGTCGCGTCGGCCGTCTGCACCCGTCGACGCCACTCCGTGAACCAGGTATTGCGCACGATCGCCAGCAGCCACGCACGCGCGTTCGCCTCGACGCCGCCGTCGAATCCGCCAAAGAAACGAAAGGCGCGGAGATACGCTTCCTGCACCACGTCGTCGGCATCGCTTGCATTGCCGGACAACCAGCGCGCGAGGTTGTAGGCCGCATCCAGATGCGGCATCACGGTCGCCTCGAAACGCGCCCGCATGGCCACCGCAGCCTGCGGGTCCGCGTGCTCGCCGCGTCCGGCCTTGTCCTGTCTCGACCTGCCTTGCCACATCGCGCGGTCTCCTTTCGCTGCCACGTTCGGGAAACTGCCCCAGGCGGCGCGGCCAGACTGCTTCCCGCGCCCTCCCTCACCGTTACGCATGCCGTCCGGGTTTTATTCCCGTCTTCAACCCGCTTCCCCAAAAAATAAAGCGGGAATAACAGGCCATCCACGCCGGTTCGATGGACGGATGCCGCAGCAACGTCCGCACACCGGGCGCCACGCTCAGGCCTCGTCCCCTGCACCGGGCCGCCAGGGGCACGCGATCCCACAAAGGGAACGCACCTGCCCCCAGGAACCACGACCCACATCGACACCAAGGAACCGCCATGAAAACGGATAGCTTCGCTCAGGATCAGCACCCACACGAAGAACTCGACGATCACGGCAAGCACCGCCGCACCGCCCTGTCGTGCATGGCATGGGCGGGCGCCGGCGTGATCTGGACCGTGAGCGGCGGCGTGCCCGTTTCGCGCCTGATCTCGTCCGCGCAAGCCGCCGAGACGACCAGCGGCTTCAGTTTCGTGCAGATCAGCGACAGCCATATCGGCTTCAACAAGGATCCGAACACCGAGCCGACCAGCACGCTCGAAGAAGCCGTGAAGCGCGTGAGCGCCATGAAGAAACAGCCGGCCTTCATGATCCATACCGGCGACATCACGCATCTGTCGAAGCCCGCGCAATTCGATACGGCGACGCAGATCATCGGCGCCGCCGGCATGGATGTGCACTATGTGCCCGGCGAACACGACGTATTGGTCGAAGACGGCAATCCGTTCTTCGACCGCTTCTCGGCGCAATACGGCCGCGGCAGCAACCGTCACTGGTACAGCTTCGACCAGGGCGGCGTGCATTTCATCGGCTTGACTAACGTGATCGACCTGAAGGGCGGCGGCCTCGGCTTTCTCGGCGATGCGCAACTCGCCTGGCTCAAGGCGGATCTGCAGGGCAAGTCGAGCAGCACGCCGATCGTCGTGTTCGCGCACATCCCGCTGTGGGCGCTCTATCCGGAATGGGGCTGGGGCACCGACGACAGCGCGCAGGCGCTCGCGCTGCTCAAGCGCTTCGGCTCGGTGACCGTGCTGAACGGCCACGTGCATCAGGTCGCACAGAAGGTGGAAGGAGAGATGCGCTTCTATTCGGCGATGTCGACCGCCTTTCCGCAACCCGCGCCCGGCGCGCCGTCGGGACCCGGACCGATGAAGGTACCGACGGATCAGTTGCGCAGCATGCTTGGTCTGCGTGAAGTCACCCATGTCGCCGGACGAACCCAGCTTGCGGTCACGGATACGTCGCTCGCGGGGGTGCAGTCATGATCTCCACGACGCTCGCGAACTATGTGTCGCCGTATGTTTCGCCGGCCACGCTCCGGCCGCTCGCCAGCAAGTGCCTGCGCAAAGCGGCTTTCGCGCTGGTCGTGAAGGGCCTGATCGGCATGGTGCCTACAGCCTGTGCCGCGGAACCGGCGCAGAAGCCGATGCCCGCGCCCGCGCAACAGGTAGCGATAGCCGCCGCGCCGACCATTTCCATCGACAACTTCGCGTTCAGCCAGCCCAGCATCACGGTGCCGGTCGGGACCACGGTCACCTGGGTGAATCACGACGACATGCTGCATACCGTCGCGGACGAGGGCAAGACTTTCAAGTCGGATCCGCTCGACAGCGGCGAACACTTCTCGCACGTATTCGACAAGCCCGGCATCTACAAGTACTTCTGCTCGCTGCATCCGCACATGACGGGGACGGTCGTCGTGCAATGAGCGCCGATGCGAAGGTGTGCCTGTTCAACCGCGCGCCTTCGCAATCGCGCTCAGGTTGCCCTCGCCGAAACCGTGATGGCCGCGCCGCTCGACGATCTCGAAGAACATGTCGCCGGGCCGGCGCTCGGCGAAGGTCTGCAGGAACAGATGCGGCGTGCCGTCGGCAAGGATCTCGCCATCGACGAGGATGCCGCGCGAACGCAACGCCTCGATGTCGAGGCCATGACCGGGCAGACGTTCGTCGATCTCGTCGTAATAGCGCGGCGGCGGCTGGAGGAAACGCACGCCGCGCGCGAGCAGGCTGTCGACGGAGGCGAAAATGTCCGCCGATGCCAGCGCGATATGCTGCACGCCCTCGCCTTCGTGGTCCGGCAGGTACTGCTGCATCAGGTCCGTGCGATAGGTGCCTTCCTCATACACCGGAATGCGGATCGAGCCGCACGGCGACACGATCACGGCCGAGTCCTGCGAGACGTGCCAGTCCGGATGCACCTGATGGATTTCCGCGAAGTGCAGCACTTCGCGATAGAAGTCGAGCCATTCCTGAATGCGCCCCGCACCGACTGTCTGGGTGAAGTGATCGACGTCGAGCAGGCCGGTGCTGTCCGCGGCGGGGCTTGCGTCCGGAATCGGCCGGAAGTCGATGTCGTAGATGGAACTCTCGCCGCTGTTCTTGCCCGGCCAGTGGTCCACGAAGTAGATATGCGAGTCGCCGATGCCCTGAATGGCTGGAATCGCCAGTTCGTTCGGGCCGATCTTCTCGCCCTCGAAGTCCCACGCGCCGTATTCCAGCGCGCGCTCGTGCGCGACCTGCGCATCCAGCACGCGAATACCAATGGCGGCAATGCCCACTCCGTGCGATTCCGCGAAGCGCGAGGCGAACGAATCCGGTTCGGCGTTCAGCAGGAAGTTCATGCTGCCCTGGCGAAACAGCGTCACCGCCTTGCTGACATGCCGCGCCACGGGCACGAAGCCGAGCCGGCCGAACAGCGCGGCGAGCCCCTCCGGATCAGGGCTCGAAAACTCGACGAACTCCAGTCCCGCAATGCCGAGCGGATTGTCGTCCGGACGGGATTCGGACGTCGCGCGGGCGGGAGAAACGGAGTCGGGCTGTGTCATCAGCATTACCTCAAAATTGTACGATCTGGTTCACCGACGCAAAGCTACCACGACCGGCCGCCTCCGCGCGACCCGGCGATGTCCCCGCCGGGCCGGAATGCTTGCGCCTAGAGTAGCGGCAGCGGGTTCGCCGTGTCAAAGCCGGAGCCGCCCGACGCGCTCCGGCCCTGCCCGGCTGTCCGTCGCCGTCGCGGTCGTCGTTTTCAGGCGGCGAGACGCTGCGCGCTCATCGACGGGCGCCGTGTTTGCGGCGGGAACACGTTCCAGGTGCCGTCGTCGTGACGGAAGAAGATGATCGCGAGCGGGCCGCCCGGATGCTGCGCCTCGATGCAGACATAGCGCGCGCCGGTCGCCTGCGAACGGCACAGGCGCACGACCCGTGCCGGATGCGCGGAAGTCGGTGCGAGCCACTTGTCGACGGCCCAGTGCAGCGAGTTGGCGGCGGTTTGCATGACGGTCTCCTCGGGTTCAAGGATCAGCATTCGGCGCGTCGAGCGCCAATCAGGCGGCGAGCGCCGCATCCATGCGGCGGATGCGTCGGGCGGCGATATAGGCGCGGCACAGTCCGCTCACGGCACGGACCGCCGCGCGCGGATGTGCGAGGCAGGCCTGCACCTGACGGCTGCGCGCGCGGCCGTCGAGGCACCACGTGACGAAGTGCTCGCAGTTGTTGGTCAGCAGGTGATAGCGGTCTTCGCCGATGCGGCTGCGCGCGCGGCGCACCGCTTCCATGCCGACGAAGGTGGCGGCCGGGTTCTGGCGCATCGTGACTTCATGGCCGGCTGCGAACTGTTCGACGGTCACTTCCTCGACCGGCCCGCGATGCAGCGACTTGGCGAAGCCGGCGTAGTGGATGACCATGCCGTTGCCGGCATAGATGCCGTGATGGTCGTAGCCGGAACGCCGTGTGACGAGTTCGGTGCCCAGAGCGGGTTCGTCTTCCTGCGCGAAGGCTTGCGCCTGATTCACTTCGATTTGTTCTTGGGTTGACATGGCTGGCTCCGAGGCTGTTCGGCTTGGCGTCATGTGTTTGTGTGACGCCGGGTTGCCAGCTCTTTTGCATCTTCCTTGCCAGTGTTTCTATGTCGTTGATTTTCAAATGGTTCCGCCAGTTTTACCCCATGTGACGGTCGGCGGATGTAGGATCGAGGCCAACAGTTCTCAGGCGTGTCTGTCGGGTCCGTAGTGCCATTTGCTCGCCTGCTTCGTGAAGCGCTTTGGAGCGTATCGAGCGCGCGTCGGAGAAGGTGTTGGCGAGATACAGTCGAGTCTGTACACGGTGTTGGCGCCGTGCCGACTGTTCGCCTGAGTCTGCGAAGCAGAAGTTGTCAGGGACCCAGCCGCTCACGCCCGCCCGTTATGGCGACCCATTTTTCGAACGGCTATGGCGCGCATTCCGGCACGGCCTTTGCATTGATCTCGCGCGTCCCTTCAGGCCATTCCGGAGAACTGCCATGGGCATCCTCACCATCACCGATCTCGCCTACGACAAGGAACTCGATCAGGCGGCGATGTCGGCCATCAGCGGCGGCGGTGCTCCCTGGGTCTACGGCTGGATCACGCCGTACGTGGACCGGGGATCGGGCGGCGGCGGCGGAGTGGGCGGCGCGACCGTGAATGTCTTCGATGTCACGAACAACATCTACGAGGTGACGAACAACGTCACCAACAACACGACGAACGTCGGCCAGATGGTCAACCAGTTCCAGAGCACCACCGTCAGCAACACGGGCAACGGGGCGACGCTGACGGTCAATCCCGACTCGGTCGCCGGGAATCGCGCGGGCTGAGCGGTGCACATCCGCCGTTCGCTGCGGCGCATGTTGGGAGACAATGACCGCGATCGCTCGCAGTCTCCGCCCGCCGCCGCGCCACCCCGAATTTCGGAGGTTGCCATGACCTTCCCCAGCGAGTTTCGATGGACTTCCGCCGCCCGCAGCGACACCGGCTGCGTGCGGCAGATCAACGAGGACGCTCTGCTCGATGCCCCGCCGCGCGGCGTGTGGGCCGTCGCCGACGGCATGGGCGGCCATGCGGTCGGCGATCTCGCGAGCCGCATGGTCATCGAGAGTCTGGCGAAGGTGAAAGGCGCAAGCGGCCTCACTAGCGTGCTGGCCGATGCACGCGCGAGGCTTCTGCGCGTGAACGAACAACTGCGGGCGGAGGCGGCGCGGCGACAGGTCTCGCGAATCGGCAGCACGGTGGTCTTGCTGATCGCACGCGATCGCGCCTGCGGCTACCTGTGGGCCGGCGACAGCCGGATCTATCTGCTGCGGCGGGGCAATCTCGTGCAGCTGACGCGCGACCACAGCCATGTGGAAGAACTGAAGGCGCGCGGGCAATTGACGGCCGAGGAAGCGCTGCACCATCCGGCGCAGCATCTGATCACGCGCGCGGTGGGCGCGCTGGACGTGCTGGAGCTCGACGAGAACACGCTCGAACTGCGCGACGGCGACACCTTCCTGCTATGCAGCGATGGTCTGTCGAACGAGGTGAGCGAAGCGGAAATGGCGAGCGAGCTGGCTCCCGGCGATTGCGATAGGGCGGCGCAAAGGCTGCTCGAGATCGCGTTGTCACGCGGCGGGCGCGACAACATCTCCGTGGTGGTCGCGCATGCCGAGGATCTGATGGCGTCGGACAAGACGCAGGTGAATCCGGGGGTTTGATTGATAGGGGTGGCGCCGAGGTCCATGCGCTCCGCATCCGATCACCCCGCCCTTCACCCCTCCGCCTCCCGGCTCTTCTGCGCCGCCAGCCGGAACTCCTTCGAATGCAGCCCGTGCTTCTTCAGCAGCATCTGCAGATGCGAGCGGTTCATCTCATAGCGCCGCGCCAGTTCCGCCACTGTCCCGCCGGTCTCCTTCAAACCGCGTTCGAGAAACGCACGCTCGGCTTCATCGCTCGCCACGCGTTTCGCTTCCGCGAGCGAACTCGCCGTCACGATGCCGTTGCCGTTCGCCGAGGCATCGTTCATGGCCAGCGAAAGCGACGACTTCGGCCGGATATCCACCGGCAGATGTTCGAGGTCCGCCATGTCGGTGGCGAGGCACGTCAGCCGGTACACCACGTTGCGCAGCTCGCGGATGTTGCCGGGGTAATCGTAGTTGCGCAGGAAATCCCGCAGCCGTGGCGACATGCGCACCGGCCGGCGCTTGAGCGTCGCCGCCGCTTCATCGCCGAAGTACTGCAACAGCAAGGCAATCTCGTCGCGCCGTTCGCGCAACGCAGGCAAGGTCAGGTGAATCACGCTCAGACGGTAGAACAGGTCCTCGCGAAAACGCCCTTCGTCGCAGAACTGTCGCAGGTTGCGATTGGTCGCCGCGACGATGCGCGTATCCACCGCAATGGGTTCGTCCGACCCGACGCGCTGAATCTCATGCGCCTCCAGCACGCGCAGCAGCTTGACCTGGCCCGTGAGCGGCAACTCGCCGATTTCATCGAGAAAGATGGTGCCGGTATGCGCGCTCTCGAACTTGCCCTTGCGATCGTTGGTCGCGCCGGTAAACGCGCCCTTGCGATGCCCGAACAACTCGGACTCCAGCAGATTGTCCGGAATCGCGCCGCAGTTGACCGAGATATAAGGCTTGTCGGCGCGCCCGCCGTTCGCGTGAATCACCTTCGCCATCAGTTCCTTGCCGGTGCCGCTCTCGCCGTCGATCAGGACCGGCAGATCCGTGGGCGCGGCCTTCTCGGCAATCTCCAGCGCTTCGAGCAGCTTCGGATTGTCACCGAAGGTCCCTTCGAAGATGAAGCTGCGTTCCAGCAAGGCCCGCCTCCGCGCACCCGGCGATAGATCCCGCTTCGGCTCCGCTGCAGCGGCCTGCACGAAGCGCTCCTTGTGCGACATCTGCATGACTTCGTCGCGCAGGGCGCTCGCCTGGCGCAGCAGCTTTTCGATTTCAGGGCGTTCGAGACGCGAGGTCCAGCGCAATGTCGAGCGCAGGATCTCGATCTTCTCGATCAGTCCCGCATACGAGATCGCCGAGGTCGGCGCGCTGGCTTCGCTTTCCGGTTGGTCGAGTATTTTCATGCTGCGCTCAGTTGCTTCTGCACGAGTTGGTAGTACATGCCTTTTCTCGCCACGAGTTCGTCGTGCCTGCCCTGCTCGACGATGCCGCCTTCGTACAGCACGAGAATCTTGTCGGCACGCATGATGGTGGACAGCCGGTGCGCGATGATGACCGCCGTGCGCCCTTTCAATATCTCCTGCATGTTGCCGAGGATGTTGCTCTCCGACTGCGTATCGAGCGCGGACGTGGCTTCATCGAACACCAGCAGGCGCGGGTCGTGATACAGCGCCCGCGCGATGCACAGCCGCTGAATCTGTCCGCCCGAAAGCCCCACGCCGCGCTCGCCCACCACCTGCTCGTAACCGAGCGGCATCTTCACGATGAACGCGTGAGCATCGGCCATCTTCGCGACTTCCTCGATGCGCCTGCGGTCCGGCGCTTCATCGCCGCTCGCGATGTTGTCGGCAATCGTTCCCGAGAACAGCAGGTTGCTCTGCATCACATAGCCGATCTGCGCGCGATAGAAACCCTTGTCGACCACATTGATGTCGTAGCCGTCCACCGTCATCTTGCCTTCGCTCGGCCCGTAGAAGCCGACCAGCAGTTTCGCGAGCGTCGTCTTGCCCGAGCCGCTGCGCCCGACCACCGCAATCAGCTCGCCCGGCTTGATGTCGAAGCTGATGTTCTCCAACACGTAGGGCGTCTCGCCGTCGCCATAACGGAAGTACACGCCCTTGAAGCTGATGTCGCCCTGCAGGTCGGGCAGCATCACGCGCTGCTGCATGTCCTCGGGCTTCTGCTCCGGCTCGATGTCGAGCACATCGCCCAGCCGTTCCATGGCGACGCCGGCATCGTTGAGCAGGCTCCACAGGTTGATGAGCCCCATCAGCGGCGCGAGCACGCTGCCCATGAACGCGTTGAACGCAATCAGCTGGCCAATGGTCAGCTCGCGCGCCAGCACCAGGTTCGCGCCCACCCACAGCACGCCGATGGTCGTTGCCGCGTTCAGCAACTGGCTGCACAGCCCCACGGCGATATTGAAACGCTGCGACCTGTACTGCACTTCCAGCGACTTCGCGTACTTCTTCTCCCACTTGAGCCGCACTGCGCGCTCGATCCCCATCCCCTTCACGGTCTCGACCCCGCCGAGCGCTTCCATCAGATAGGAACGCGCGTCGGTGCCTGCCGAAAAGGTCTCGCGCGCGTTCTGCTTGATGCGCGGCGTGGCGAGCACGGTGAGCGCTGTCATCGGGATCACGAATGCGATCAGCAGCAAGGTCAGCTTCACGTTGTAGAGGAACATGATCGTGAAGTAGATGAAGATCATCAGCAGGTTCAGCACGGTCGTGACCGTGGATTCCGTGAGGAACGCGCGGATGGTCAGGTTCTCCTGAAAGCGCGCGAACACATCGCCGGTCTTGCGCTTGGCAAAGAAGCCGAAGGGCAGCGAGAACGTATGCTTGAAGAACTGCGACATCATCGCGAAGTCCATGTTGCGCACCATGAAGTTCGCGAGATAGGCGCGGATGGTGGACATCAGCTGCGTGAACAGACTGGAGATGATGAGCCCGGCAATCAGCACATGCAGCAGCCCGACGTTCTGATGCACGATCACGCCGTCGAGAATGTTCTGGATGATGAGCGGCGGAATCACGCCCAGCACCTGGATCACGAAGGTGGCGAGAAACAGGTGCAGCAGAATCTTCTTGTAGGGCTTCAGATAGCCGACGAAGCGCAGCCACGGAGAACGCGACACCGCCTTCTGCGCGAGATCCTGTCCCGGCGTGAAGAGCAGGCAGGTACCGCTCCAGCCGCGCTCGAACTCGCCTACCGTCATCTTCCTGAAGCCGAGCGCCGGATCCGCGACCCACACGTTGTCCTTGGAGACGCCGTAGATGATGATGTAGTGATAGCCCTCCCAGTGCGCGATGAACGGCATCTCGAAGCCGCGCAGCGATTCGAACGTGCATTGCACGCCGCGCGCCGTGAAGCCGAGCGATTCCCCGGCGCGCGCGAGCGAATCGAGCGTCGCGCCGGAGGTCGTCACATTGGCGAGTTCACGCAGCTTGCCGAGCGTCATGTTGATGCCGTAGTGGCGGCAGATCATCGCGAGACACGCCGCGCCGCAATCCATCTCCTCCGCCTGTTCCACCCACGCGAAGCGCTTGAGGACGCGTTCGCCCATTTCGGGGCGCGTGTGCAGGTCGAGCATCGCGGGCAGGCGGCGGCGTTCGGCCATCTTCTTCTGCCGCTGCATTTCGCGCTCGGTGAAGCGGATGCGTTCCTCCAGCACCTCGCGCAGCTTCACATTGCGCTCGATGATGAAATGCACCGTCTTCTCGGGAATCACGAGCAGGCGGGTATCGGTGCTCGCGATCGCCGAAGCCATCTGCTCCTGGCGCATCACGCAGGCTTTCTCGCCGAAGATCTCGCCTGGACCGAGCGTCGCGAGCACATGCTGCTGGCCGCCTTCCTCGCGCACGATGCGCACTTCGCCCTGACGCACGACATAGAGCCGCCGGTCGTCGCGCGAATCCTGCTTGAGGATTTCCTTGCCTTCGGCCACGCGCTTGACGCCCACGCTGCGCACGCACTCTTCCAGTTCGGCCTTGTTGAGCTTGGTGCGCAAGTCGAACAGCTTGGCGACGAAGCCGCCCGCCGAATTGATCGCGACATAACTCGTCACGAAGGCGAGCGCGGCGGGATTCTTCGCGATGACCACTTCGATCGCGGCGCGCGGAATGAACAGCAACTCGGTCTTGCCCGACGAGCGCACCGACGATTCATGGCGGTAGTCGCGCAGCATCGCGATATCGGCGAAGGTCTCGCGCTCCTTCCTGACCCCCATGCTGATTTCCTTGCCATGCTCCTCGGTGAAGATGCGCACCGAGCCCGCCTTGACAATATAGAGGCCATTGGCGGCGTCGCCGGCATTGCACACGGTCTCGCCGAAACCGAAGCGGCGCGAGCTCGCCTGAGCGGCGAGTTCGTCGATTTCTTCGCGCGAAAACGGCGAGAGTATCTCCACCGACGAGAGGAACTCGGCGGGTGAATCGAGGCTCGATGGCGCGTCCATGTCGTGTCGCTTGCTCGGTGGGCTTCGGAGGTCTTCAGCGTGCTTCGATCACATGTTCCTGCGCCCGCAGCGACATCCATTCCTCGCGCAGCAGGCGGCGGATTTCAGCGGTCACGTCGTCGTCGAGCTGCGCGGAATACTTGGCGGTCACCGCGAAGATTTCATATGAGGTGCCGTCGGCGGAGACGAACGGCCCAAGCAGATCGCCGACTTCGGCGTTGAACACCTTCGCCTCGATCTCCGGCTTCAACTGCCCGCGCATCACGCGGCCGACCCGCCCGCCTTCGTCGCGCGTATCGGCCAGCGAATGCTCGCGCGCCATCTCGGCGAAGCTGTCGGGATCGTCGTTGAGATAGGAGATCATCTCCTTCGCGCTGCCTTCGGTGTCCAGCAGGATGTGACTCACTTCGATGCTGTCGAAGCGCGGCGAATTCAACTGGAAGTATTCCTCGACCTCACGCGCGGTGCCCACGCGGTCCAGCATCTTTTCCTGATAAAGCGAGTCCGTGATGAACACCTCGAACTCGTCGAGGCTCACATGCAGCGCATCGAGATAGTTGTTCATGTCCGCCGCGCGATGCAGTCCGCGAATGCGGCGGAACTGGTCCGCGCGGTTCTGGATTTCCTCGTCGCTGACTTCCACGCCGGTCTTGCGCGCCGCGCGCACCGTCAGCTTGTCGCGCACCAGTTGCTCGATGAGGCCGTCGAACTGGCCGCTCAGCTTCAGTGACCTGAGAAACTCGCCGACGTCGACCACTTCGTCGTCGATACGCACAATCGCCGTCATGTTCTTCTCCGTCTGGATGTGTGTCGATCTGGTGATGAGCCTGCCCCTGCACCTACCCCGCCACGTTGCGGAACGGATCGAGCCCGAGGTCGATCAAGCGCCGCTCGCGCACGACGATCTCCGCGTTCGCCGTCATCCCGTAGCGCAGCGGATAACGCGTATCGGCAACCTGGTAATAGTCGCGGTCGAGCGTCACGCGTCCTTCATACACCGGCTGCTTGGAAGTCGGACTCGGTTTCGTCGCGGGTGAGATGAACGCGAGCGTGCCGTCGATCACCCCGTAACGCTGATACGGAAACGCATTGAACTTGAGCTTCACGCGCTGCCCTTCGCGCAGGAACGCCCGGTCGTGTTCCGCGATCTCGATCTTCAGCACCGGCTTGGCATTCGCCGGCGCGATGCCGCCTATCGGCGTGTTCGCCTGGATCTTGTCGCCAGGCTGGGTGGACGTGACATCGGTGATGACGCCCGACACCGGCGCGAGGATCAGCAGGAAATTGTCCTTGTCGATGTTCTCGAACTTGATGCGCGCGGCGGCATCCGCCACCAGCCGCGCGGTCTGTAGTTGCAGACGCAACTTGTCTTCGGTACTCGCGACCTCGCGCATCGCCGCCTCATATTGAAGCCGCAGGCTGGTCGCTTCCTGGCCGCTGGTTTCCAGTTGCCGCTTTGCCTGCGTGAAGTCGTGGCTCAAACGGAAGTCGAGTTCCGCGAGCCGCGATTGCTCGACGCGATACGCGCCGTCCGCTTCGAGATAGGCATTGCGCTTCTGGTCCACCTGCGTCTGCGCGATGCCGCCGCCGCCCGGCAGCGCGAACAGGCGCTGGAAGCGGTCGAGCTCGACCTTGGCGGCATCGCGGGCGCGACGGGCGTTTTCCAGCGTGCTGCGCGCTTCCTGCAACTGCGCCTTCTGGCCTTCCGCGAGCTTGCTCGTACCTTCGGAGACGCGCTGCTGATGCTGATGCTCCTCGACATCCATCTGATCCTTGAGCGCCGCGATGCGCCGCTCCATCAGCAGTTTCTTTTCCGGGAACTGCTTCCATTCACGCTCGGCGTCATCGAGCTTCAGTTGCGCTTCGAGCGCGTTGGAGGCCGCCTCGATCGCGCCCCGGGCATTGAGACGCGCGATCACGTCGTCCTTGCGCACCGGCTGACCTTCCGCGATATACAGATCGGCGAGTTCCCCGTCGATGGGCGCATAGAAGCGCCGCACCTCGGATTCCGGCGCGAGCGTGCCCTGCGCCGACACCATCACGTCCGCATGGCCGACGAACGACCAGATCAGCCCGGAGCCGATCAGCGCGACCATCGCGAAGACCAGCGCCTGCGTGAACCTGAGCGGCTCCGCGGTGAGGATCGAAATGCCTTCCACGCCGTGATCCCCGAGCGCTTCGGACAAGGGCTTAAGGTGTGCGTCTCGCTTCACTGGTCGCGCCTCCGCCGGAATTCGCCATGGCGCCTTGCGCGCCGCCGATCAGTCCGAGCTTCGTATTCAGCAATCCGGGTTCGAGCACCATGCGCAGATCCTGCAGCGAGCGGCGCTGCAAATCCGCTTCGGTGTCGATCTCGCGCGCCAGCGTGCTCCACTTCGCGCTTGCGGCGTCGGCCTTCACCTGCCTGAAGATGCGCATGCCGCGCGTGGCGGCGTCTTCCGCGTCGGACAGCAGCTTCGCCTGGGCACGGAAGGTGTCGGACACGTTGGCCTCAAGACGCTGCGATCCGCCAATGCCGCCGTTCGTCCGGTACTGCTGCCACGACGTCTGCGCCTGCGCCATGAGCGACTGTGCGCGGGCCGTCGCGCGGTCCTTCAGCGAGACTACTTCCGGCGCGACGGTCTTCACGTAGTACGCGTCGCTGTCGAAGTCGAGCGTCTCGTAGAACGAGAGCAGTGCCTCTTCATAGTTCTTCGTGCCGCGCGCCTTCTGCACGTCGGCAAACTGTGCGGCGACGGCCTTCTTGTGGGCCAGTTCCTTTTGCACGGTCGCGGACCATGCGCCCTGCGGCAACTGTTGCAGCGCGTCGATCGCCTGGGCGCTCTTGCCCTGGTTCCATGCGTCCGCCAAGGCGGCATACTGCGTCAGCACCGGCTGCTGCGGCAACTGACCCGCGCTCATCTGGCGCAGCTTCTCCTGGAACGGCGGCGTCGAGAAATTCGCCTTCTTCAACGCAGCCGCGAGCGGCGCAAGGCTCGCGCCGTTCAGGCCGCGACGCACGGCGCCGAAGGCATCGAGATCGGCGCGCACGCGATCGAGGCCCGCAAGGCGCGGATACTTGTCCGCATAGTCCTTGAGCGTCGCGTCGATGGCATCGAGATCGTCCTGTCCGAGACTCTTCACGATGCTCGCATCCAGCCGGTCGATAGCCGAGAGATACACGGAATCGTCGCTTTGCAGTTTGCGCAGGTGACTGAGCGCCAGCCCATACGGCTCGCGGAACTCCGGCACATAGCCCGCGATGCGGTCCAGGTCGCGCTGATGTCCGCTTGCATCGGCGTCCCAGTGCTTCAGGATCGCGTCGATGCGCGGCTCGTCGGCATAGATGCGGATGGGCGCATCGGCGCCGCCGCGGCCCATCACGAACGCCTCCAGCTTGCCGATCCAGGCCAGTTCGTCGAGCAGCGAACGCACGTCCGCATTGTGTTCGCCGAGCGTCCTCATCTGCGCGATGATCGCGTCCGCGTCCTTGAAATCGCCTTTCTTCAGTGCAGCGAGCCAGCGCGGCACGTTCGACTTGAGTACGGCCTCCGTGTTGATCGCCGTGTAATGCAGGTCCTGCGGATGGGCCTTCAGATACGTGTCCGTTGCGGCGGCCGCCGCGCCGTAGTCGCCCTCCGCCATCAGCGACTTGACGTGCCGCTCGGACGAGCCGCTATAGAACAGCGCCGCGCCGCCCGCGACGAACACGGCCAGTACGCCTGCCACCACCATGCGCGTGCGCCGCGACGCGGAACGGTCATCGCTCGCGAGCGCCCGACGCAGCTCCCCGACGAACAGCACAGCCTTGCTCCGTTTCGCCTGATGCGTGTCGGGGCGCTTTTCTTCAGCGACGCCAGGTTGCGCATCCACGTTGATTTCGTCTTCGCGCGCGGCCGCCTGGTCCACGCAGAAGATGTCGAGGAACGAATGCGCCGAGGCGACGAAAGTCGTCTTGTCGCTGTCGAACGCTTCTTCGGGAGCGACCTGTGCCTGCGGGCTCGTCGACAAGGCGATTTCCGTGAGCGTCGATTCGCCTTCGTCGCCGTGCAGGCGCACCGTGTACGCGAAGTGCGAGCCGCCGAACGCGACACTGTCGCCATCCTTCAGTTCGAGCGCCGACGCGCCGAGCCGTTCGCCGTTGACGAAGGTGCCGTTGGTGCTGCCGAGATCCTCGACGAACGGCGCGCCGCCCTTGATGAACACATGCGCGTGCCGCCGCGACACATAGTTCACCTGATGCGGATAGCGCTCGCGGAAACGCGCGAAGTGATCGTCTGTCTTGCTGACGAGAAACGGAAACTGCACCAGTTCGATGATCTGCAAACCGAGATCATCGCGTTGCGGCACGAAGGTGACGCCGACCGGTCTCGCCTGGCCCGCGCCGCGTGCGCGCGGGGCGAACTGCACGCGATACGACAGCCGGCTGCCGAACGAAACGATGTCTCCAATGTGAACGCGCGCGGGTGTTTCGCGCACGGGCGTGCCGTTGACGGCGGTGCCGTTCTTGCTGCCGAGATCGGCGATATAGACAAAGCCTTGCTCAATGAAAATGCGTGCGTGGCGGCGCGACAGCTGCGCCACGGCTTCGGGCGGACTTGCATCGAACGGCGCTTCGGCACGGCCGATCGGGAACAGGTTTTCGTCGATGCGGATTTCCGTCAGATGGTCGGCATCGCGGCCGAGTTCCGGGTTCGGCAGCGGCTTCAGGATGACATCGAACGCCTCGCCGACACTCGGCGGCGGTTCCGCGACGGGATAGCCTTGAGCCATGTCCATGTCACACGCTGCGTCCAGCCGCTGCGGCCGACGCGTTATGGGAACGCCCGTCGACGCCGGGTACATGGACAAGTTGAGCCGCACCGGAGGCTGCAGCAACGGGTTCCGGCGGCTGTTGAAAGTTTAAGTCACGCATCGTCGTAGTCAATCGTGCGGTACCGGTGTAATCGATCATGAGCGGTCGTGAGCAATCCTGCATGGATTACTTCATATGAAACATCGCCACGACGCATGGGCCGAAGCGATGCTTACTTCATCGCGTCCTTGCTGGCGCTCTGCACGTCGACCGTCGGCCAGCCGCCGCCCAGCGCCTTGTAGAGCGTTACCGTATCGGACAGGATCTGCTGATGATTCGCCAGCAAGGCCAGTTGCGCGGCCAGCAACGTACGTTCGGTCTCGAATACCTGCAACTGCGAGATCACGCCTTCCTTCAACTGCGCGTCGATCTGCGCGGCCACGACCGACAACTGATCCACTTCCTGCTGAAGCTCGCCACGCTGTTTCATGTGCGAATCGAGATTGACCAGCGCGTTCTCCACTTCCTCGAACGCGCCCATCACCGTGCTTCGATACTGCTGTTCGAACACCGTGGTCTGTGCTTCGGTGGTCTTCACGCGGGCACGCACGCTAGGGTCGAGCAGCGGGATGTTGATGCTCGGCAAAAAGCTGAACGTGAAGGTCTTGAGCAGGTCCGTGAGCGCGAAGCTCGCCGTGCCGCCGCGTCCCGTCAGGCTGATGGTCGGCAGTTGCGCCAGCTTCGCCTGGCCGACGAGGTCGTACGCTTCCAGCACGCGGTATTCGGCCGCGATCAGATCAGGACGGCGCGACAGCAGTTGCGAGGGCAAACCCGAGGGCACTGGCGGCGCCTGCACGCGCTTCTGGAGTTGGCCTTCGGGCACCTTGAAATTGCCGGCCGGCACGCCGATCAATGTCGCGAGCGCGTTGTCGCCGAGATCGCGCGAGCGCTTGATTTCGAGCAGATCGCGCGTCAGCCGGTTGAGTTCGGCGCGCTGCGTCAGGACCTGCGTATGCGGCACGAGGCCGTTTTTCTCCATGCCTTCGAAGATCGTCAGGATCTGCTGATTGGTCGCGATGGTTTTCTTCTGCTGGTCGATCTGGTCGTCGAACTGGAGGATCTGGAAGTAGGTCGTCGAAACGGACGAGACGAGTTCGAGATAACCGGCGCGCCAGTCGGCCTCGGTGGCACGGAATTCCGCCTTCTGCGCCTGCACGCCCTTCTCCACCGCGCCCCAGATGTCGATGTCCCAGTTCACCTGCGTGGCGACGTTATAGGTCTTCGAGAACTTCTGGCCGGTGGTCTTTTCGAAGGCCGCGCCCGCGCCGAGGTCCATCGACGGCAAGGCGCCGGCGCGCGCTTCGCCGATCTGCGCGCCCGCTACCTGGATGCGCGCGGCGAGCACCTTGATGTCGACGTTGCCCTTGATGGCCTGCTCCACGAGCGAATCGAGATACGGATCCTTGAACTGCTTCCACCAGTCGGGCTGGATGGTGTCGGATGCAGCGACGGCCGGTGCGTCGATTTTGGTGAATGCGGTCTTCTCGGGCGTGTCGGGGCGCTGGTAGGTGGGCACTTTCACGTCGATGCAACCGGACAGCAGCGCGGCGACGCTGAGCCCGGCGGCCGTCGACCAGCGACGAACCGATCGCACGCGCAACGATGGCAACAAGGCTTGCACGATCTCACTCCCGGTGAACGCGCACCGACGGTCGGATGAACAGGTGAGAAGCGCGGCGCCGGCCGCAAGTGACGTCATTCAGTCAATCAAGTAAATCACACGGCGCACCGCGACTCCATACGGGTTATGTCACATGGCGCGCGCGTGTTCTGCGACACGGCGCGCGGCCATGAAGCCCGCTTGCGGGCAGTGTTACGGCAGAGCTCCCCGCGCCCCGCCTTTCCTGCATTGATGCATTGATGCGTTACTGCTGCGACGGCTGTTTCATTCCCGGAAATACTCAGGCGACATCGCCCGGCACGCCGAAATTGAAGTTGGTGATGTTCTTCGCATCCTGTTTGGGCGCGACGTTCGATCGTGCGGCAAGGCCTTCGGCGAAGGCGATGTTGCTGCCGTTTTCGTTCAGCGTCGTCTGCGTCTGGTTGATGAATTGCTGCGGCGTCAGCGACATCGCGAACGCCGAAAGATCCAGGCCCGGGAAAAAGCTTGAAGCAAGCGAAGCGTTGCCGCCGCGTACGGCATTCATCGCACGGCGATCCAGTTCTTCGCTGACGGGAAGATCCTTGATGGTGAGCTTCGTCATGTCGGTTCCCCTTGGATGGGTGGCAGGTTCGAGCGGGTGTCGGCTCGTACCGCTTAAACGCATGGGTCATGCCAGTTGCTTCGCTGCATCGTTTTATTTGCGCTGCGCCTTGTCTGGCCTGGTTTGCATCGATACGGCCGGTGCTGCGCTTCATCATCTTGTGCTCGCCGGAGGCCAACACTTCGGACTCCGTCTGTTGGTCCTTCAGCAACAACCCTCACGATCCACAGACACATTTCTCCCGCCGCACCGGAACGTGCGCCGTTTCATCGGCTGAGGACGGGAAAGGCGCCGCGCGCGGCGGCGCCCGATTCACCTGACGTAGATCGTGATCTTTCTGGAATAAACCGGCGGGTTATGCGGTATGTGCTTGTCGTCGCCCATCAGGAGCTGAAGCGTATGCTTGCCCGGCGGAAGCTCGATCAGGGTTTCGGTTTCGCCAGCGCCGTAGTGCAAGTGATTGCGGTCCGATGGAATCTCCTGATCCATCGGCGGCAAGTCCACGTCGATCAACAAATGATGATGTCCCGTGTTCGGAAACTTGACGCCGCGCGGCGCCACGCCCATGAAGCGCAGACCGAACCAGACCTTGAACGGCTTGCCCGCCGGCAGGGTCTGGCCGTCGTTCGGATAGCCGATGTACGCGTATGCATTGGCCGGCGCGGGCGTCGGGCCGGCCTGCGTGTCCGTGGATGCGATAAGCGCAGTCGCGGTGACAAGCGTGGCCGCCAGCAGGAGAGCGGGCGCGCGAGCGGATCGTTTCTTCATGTCGTATGCCCTCGGCAAGTGTCACGCCTTCACGGTGATGGTGATCTTCTTCGAGTACACGGGCGGGTCGTGCGGAACGTGGTTGTAGTCGCCCATCAGAAGTTGCAGCGTGTGCTTGCCGGGCGGAAGTTCGAGACGCGCGTCGGTTTCGCCCGCACCGTAGTGCAGATGATTGCGGTCCGATGGAATCTCCTGATCGAGCGGCGGCAGGTCGGTATCGACCAGCAAGTGATGATGGCCGACGTTCGGCATGTCGATGCCCTTCGGACACACGCCCATGTTGCGCAAGCCCATCCGCACCCACAGCTTGCCGCCGCTGATCACCGCGCCGTCGGGCGGCCAGATGATGTAGGCCTCGGCGTTGGGGGGCGCGGGCGTGCGGGCACGCGCGGCGGGAAACGACGAATCGGCGACGAGTGCGGCAAGGGAAGCCAGCGCGCCCAGCACGGTTCTTCTCAGCATGTTATGCACGCCTCTCGGGTTGAAAGGGCATGGCGATCAGCCAGGGAATCGCTTCCTGCACGAGCGTACGCACATGTACGGCCATGCTTGAAGCGCTCGACATCGTCTGCGGTTTTTTTAGATTAGGCCGTAACGTTTAAAAAAGATACGTATGCACGCAGGGCCCCGAATGCCTGATTGCGGAGCCCTTCTTCAGGGGGATGAAGCATCGTATGACTA
The DNA here is from genome assembly GCF_031451265.1 of Caballeronia sp. LZ033. Lineage (NCBI taxonomy): Bacteria > Pseudomonadati > Pseudomonadota > Betaproteobacteria > Burkholderiales > Burkholderiaceae > Caballeronia > Caballeronia sp. LZ033. The sequence goes on from NZ_JARUXQ010000004.1 coordinate 776,011, forward strand.
AGTGCTATCGTTGTTGTTGCTGCACTGGCACGGAAACGCGCTTCGCTTCACGTGACCGGCCCCGGGCGCGGACCTCGCCCGTGCAGTCTTTGCGCAGAAGCGCGCAAGCGGCGCTGCGCCCTACAACTCGAAGCCGGACGCACAGGGTGTGAATATGTGGCGAACTCTTCTCATCGCAAGCATGTTCGTAACGATCGGCGCCGCGCTCGCGCCCGACCACGCGGCGGCGTCGAGCGCATCCGCAGCACCGCTCGCACCGCATCGCGCCGCGCTGGTCATCGGCAATGCGGACTATGAAGGGCATCCGCTGCCAGGCGCCGCGCGCGATGCGGACGATATCGGCACGGCACTCGCCTCGCTCGGCTTCGCGGTCACGCGCGGCATCGATCTCGATGCCGGCGCGCTGCGGCACGCCGTTGATGATTTCGCCAGCCGGCTCGGTCCGCGCGATACGGCGCTTGTTTACTTCGCGGGACACGGCGTTCAAGTGGGCGGCGATGCGCTGCTCCTGCCGCTCGACGCGCGTGCGGCCGCGCCCGCGCAGCTCGTCGAAAAGGGCATGGCGGCGCGGGAGATCGTCGAGCGCATGGCGCGCGCGCGACCCGGCGGCGCGAATCTCGTCGTGCTGGACATGTGTCTTTCAGAGCCGTTCGAAAAGACAGCGCCCGCAGTCTGGCGCCTGCCTGCGCACACGCTCGTCACTTATGGGGCCGCGCCCGGCGAAGAGGCTGGCGAGGGTCCGCGCAATGGCCGCTACACGACGGCGTTGCTGCATGCATTGGGCGAGCGCGATGTATTGTCCGCCGCGACGTTCAGCGCGGCGGCCGTGCGGATCGCGCAGCAATCCCATGAGTCGCAGCGGCCATGGATTGCGTCGTCTCTGGAAGAGGGCTTTGTGATTGAAGGAACACCGGACGACATGCGTGTGACTGCCTCAACCGCCACGCATGCAGCCGAATCCGCCATCGACGAACCCATTCGCACACGCGGCATTCTTCCCAAGGACAGCAACGAGCAATACGAACTGGCGTTCTGGGACTCGATCAAGGACAGCACCTTCCCGAGCGACTATGAGGCGTATTTGAAGGCCTATCCAAACGGCCGCTTCGCGGCGCTCGCGAAAGCGCGCATCGAACGGTTGCACGCGGCCGGCAACGCGAAGCCGAGCGTATCGGCGCCTGCTGCGCAGCCCACGGCTCCGTCCGCCGCCACCGCCACGCCCGCCGCGCCTGCGCCCAAGCCGGCGCCTGCCGTCGCCGCGGCTCCCGAGAAGCCGCGTTCGCCTGCCCCTGCCCCCACGCCCCCTACGCCCGCTACGCCCGCCGCGACAGCCGCCGCTGCCACCGCGTCAGCCAAACCCGCCGCGAAGACTGCGGGCGGCGAGATCAAGGACTGTCCGGCCTGCCCGGCCCTGATCGCGATCACGCCCGGCAGCTTCACGATGGGCAGCAACAACGACGATCCCGCCGAGAAGCCGCCGCACAAGGTATCGATCGGGCACGCGTACGCCATCGGCAAGAACGAAGTGACGGTCGAGCAATGGAACGCCTGCGCCGACGCCGGGGCCTGCACGCGCATCGCACCGGATGGCGAAACAGGCGGCGCGCCCGCCGCCAATGCGCCGATGCGCAACGTCAGCTGGGACGATGCGCAGGTGTATGTCAAATGGCTGAGCAAGACGGGCGGCAAGCCGTATCGCCTGCCGACCGAAGCCGAATGGGAATACGCCGCGCGCGGCGGCACGCAGACGGTCTACTGGTGGGGCGACCAGATGAAGAAAGGCAACGCCGACTGCAAGGACTGCGGCGAGCCGTATCGTGCGGATGCGCCGACGCCGGTCGGATCGTTCGCGGCGAATCCCTACGGCCTGCACGACATGAACGGCAGCGTCTGGGAATGGGTAGCCGATTGCTGGCACAGTTCCTACAAGAACGCGCCCGCCGATGGCCGCGCCTGGGACGAACCGTCGTGTTCGGTGCGCGTGATCCGCGGCGGATCGTGGCGGGAAGGCGCGAGCTACATGCAGTCCGCGACGCGCTTCAAGTACAGCGCGAGCGTGCGGCAGTCGCAGAACGGCTTTCGCGTCGTGCGCGAGATGGAATGAGGCGCGCGCTCAGCTTGTCATCCTGACGATGATCTGCTGCCGCGTGTCCCACTCCGTCTTGCGCAGCGCCGGCAGCGCCGTCTGAAAGTCGCCGGGCGAGCAGGCCTGCTTGCCGAAGTCGGCGCCGAGCGTCCACGTGATCCTGATCGTGTGGGTCGCGGGATCGAGCGAATAATGCGCGTGGTACTTGAAGAAGCCGCTCGACTGATCGAGGTTGTCCGGCATGCTCGTGATATGGATGTTCTCCGGCAGCACGATCTGCGCGGTTCCGAGAAAACGCCCGCCGACGCAGATATAGGGCTGCGTGCGCGCACGCTCGACGAGCCAGTCGCGCACCTGCGGCGCGATGCCGCCCGAGAGACTCGTCAGCGCGGGAAGCGCCGTGGCGCCGTTCGACCGGACGACGTCGTCGAGCGTGCCGCGCTGGGTGGTCGAGAACGGGCCGCTGGTGGCCGCGAGATCGCTCGATGTCAGCACGCCCGTGCCGCGCAGATTCGACTCACGCAACCGGTTCTGCGCGATCTGTTCGCTTCCCGTTGCGTCGACGCGCCCCAGCCTGGTTCGCTCGATGTCCGTCATCACGCCCGCATGTTCGACCCAGTAGGTGTAGTCCGCCGCGCCGTCCGGCTTGACGTCGGTATTCAGACGCGCCTTGCGCTCCGACGCCAACGTCGCGGGCGTGCGCGACAACACCGCGGAATCGACCAGTAACACCGGCCGGTCCATGTCGACTGTGGGCAGGAAGCCGAACGAGACGTCATCGGCCGTGGTGTCGGCATAGAGCTGAAGATCCGGCAGCCAGGTGATCACATGATCGATTGCGCCCGATCCGTAACCCGGCACGGACGGCAGCGTGTACACCGTGCCGAGCCCGATCAGCGCGGGCTCGCTGTGAATCCCTACTGCTGCAAGCAGCGCGCCGTAAAGCGCAACGTGATCCTTGCAGTCGCCGTAACGGTTAGCGAGCACTTGCGTCACGTGATGCGGATTGGCCGGATTCTCCCCGATGTACACGAAGACACAGCGGATGTTGTGACGCACCCAGTCATACAGCGTCCTCGCCTTTGCGCATTCGTCCGGATCGTTGCGAGTCAGCTGGCGCGCGAGTGCCTTGGATGGCTGGATCGCTCGCGGTCGCATCGACAGCGGCTTCGCGATAGCTCGCCGCAAAGCTCGCATAGTCCGGGAAGGTCGAGACCATCAGGCGGTCGTCGTACTGCGCACGTCCGACCGAGCCCTGTTCGGCACGCACGAGGTTCTCGCGCCGATAGTCGAATACATAGCGCGTACGGCGATTCGCCGTGACCGGCAGCTCGCCGACGTAGCCACGCGCATCCGCGTACAGAGGCTTGTCGGCGGGCAGGTCGTATTTGAGCTGTTGCTTGAGCACCGGTTGCTGCCCCGGAACCGTAAAGTCATCGAACTCGCCGGGCACCACTGCTTCGGACTGAATCATTCGGTAATGCAGATGCACCGTCCAGCCCACCGTCACCGCCGGGAAAATTACGAGACGCAGCTTCTCGTCGAAGAACATCGGCGCGCCCTCAGGACGTGACTTCTGAAGGTCATCGATCTGGCTGGAGGCAACATCGTGGCGCACGCCGTTTGCATCGAGCGTGTAGGCCTCCAGGATGTCCAGCTTCGACCGGCTCGGGTCATATTCGACATATCGACGTCGCTAACGAGAGTCGAGGGAGAGTCCGTCTGCGCGGCGCTTGCCGAAGCGGCACATATGAAGGCGAGCACACAGGTGCCTATTAGAAGAAGAACTGAGCGGGCCATGTCTGAAATCGCCTCGTGATGCAAAGCACCAAAGCTACACGACCAAGCCGCCTCCGAGCGCTTCCATCAGATGAATTCCCCATTCGATGAAATCGGCCGTTTTATATCACATTGAGATATACTTTCGGACTCGACGCACGCTTGCTCTCGCACCTTCCGCCGGTCAGACAGTGTGTAACCCGCTGACTGACTTCCCCGGAATGCCCGACACGTGTCGCGACTCGCCTTACTCCGCTGGCTGCATGGTTTCCTCCCCGCTCCCGTCGCGCTGCGCTGGAGCGAGCGCCTGCGCGGCGGTCTGGGCGCGCTGCTCGGCATCGCGCTGACGGGCGGCATCGGCCGTCTGCTGCCGGGCAATGCCGCCACCATCCCGTATCTGATCGCACCGATGGGCGCCTCCGCCGTGCTGCTGTTCGCGGTACCGGCGAGCCCGCTGGCGCAGCCGTGGTCGATCATCGGCGGCAATCTGGTGTCGGCGACCGTCGGCGTGAGCTGTGCGCTGCTGATCCACGATCCCGTCGAAGCCGCCGCGCTCGCTGTCGCGCTCGCCATCTGTGCGATGTTCGCGCTGCGCTGCGTGCATCCGCCGTCGGGCGCGGTCGCGCTGACGGCCGTGCTCGGCGGGCCGTCGGTTCACGCGCTCGGCTACGGCTTCGTGCTCGCGCCGGTGGCCATCCAGTCGGCGGCGCTGCTGGGCGCGGCCATCGTGTTCCATGCGCTGACGGGGCATCGCTATCCGCACGGCCATGCCATACCCAAACCCGCAGCCGCGCCGCAGGACGCCGCATCGTTCACGCGCGCGGATCTGAAAGCCGCGCTGGCGCGCCGCAGCGAACTGCTCGACGTCGATCCGGACGATCTCGAAACCCTGCTGCGCGAAACCCAGCTGCAGGCCTATGCGCGCCGCTTCACCGAGTTCCGGTGCGCGGACATCATGTCGCGCACGGTCGTCTCGGTGACGCCGCAGACGAGCGCACAGGAGGCGCTCGCACTGCTCGGACGCCATCGCGTGAAGGCGCTGCCGGTGATCGATGCGGCGCGCCGCGTGTGCGGCATCGTGACCCGCGCGGACCTTGCGACCGTGCGGCGCGGTGCAAGCTTCCAGGGCCTGCGCAGCGCGCTCGCGCGGGCCATGCGCGGATCTACGGCGGACGCGCCGCGCGTCGCCGCCCTGATGACGACCGAAGTCCGCACCGTGACCTCGAATACCGCCATCGCCGAACTGGTGCCGATGTTCGCCCACTTCGGCCATCACCATATTCCGGTCGTCGATGCGCACGACCGGCTCGCCGGCATGATCACCGAAGCCGACCTGATCGCCGGGCTCTACCAGCAGTCATTCGCAGCCGAGCGCAAGCAGGCCTGACCCAATTCCGTTTTCGCAGACCGTCTCCATGACTCGACCCCGCACGCTCGCCAAACCGGACTTCGAACAGTTGTCCGAATTCCGCTATCAGATGCGGCGCTTCGAACGCTTCTCCGAACACGCCGCGCAGGACGAAGGCATCACGCCGTTGCAGTACCTGCTGCTGCTGCACATCAAGGGCTATCCGGGCCGCGCCTGGGCGACGGTCGGCGAACTGGCCGAACGGCTGCAGTCGCACCATCACGGCGTGGTCGCGCTGGTCACGCGCTGCGAGGCAGCCGGGCTCGTGCGGCGCGCGCCGAGCGCGACGGACCGTCGCCAGGTGCAGGTGCATCTCGAAGCGCGCGGTGAAGAGGTGCTGACGCGCCTCGCCGCGCTGCACCGCGCGGAGCTCAAGTCGCTGCAGGGCGCGTTCCGCGTGCCGCAAATCGATCTTTGATTCATCAGGACATCGGGAGCTCATCTCATGGACCAGCATAAACGCGACTTTTCCGTCAACGACCGCCTGCTGACGATCTGCGGACTGGCCGCTGTCATCGGCGCGATCAGCACGCTCGCGGCCGTCGTGCTGCTCGGGCTGATTCATCTGTTCACCAACCTGTTTTTCTTCGGCACGTTCTCGGTCGCGGAGCACTCGCCGGCGCTCAATACGCTCGGCCCCTGGGTGATCGCGATTCCGGTGATCGGCGGGCTGATCGTCGGGCTGATGGCACGTTTCGGCTCGGAGAAGATTCGCGGCCACGGCATTCCCGAAGCCATCGAGGCGATCCTGTTCGGCAAGAGCCGCATGTCGCCGAAAGTCGCGATCCTCAAGCCGCTCTCGTCGGGCATCGTGATCGGCAGCGGCGGGCCGTTCGGCGCCGAAGGCCCGATCATCATGACCGGCGGCGCGCTCGGGTCGCTGATCGCGCAGTGCATCGACGTGACCGCCGCCGAACGCAAGACGCTGCTCGTGGCAGGCGCGGCCGCCGGCATGACCGCCGTGTTCGGCACGCCGGTCGCGGCCGTGCTGCTGGCCGTCGAACTGCTGCTGTTCGAATGGCGCCCGCGCAGCTTCCTGCCGGTGGCGCTCGCATGCGCGGTCGCGGGGTTCGCGCGCGCCGCGGTGTTCGGCACCGGCGCGCTGTTTCCGCTGGAGACCGCGCCGCCGCACATGCTGTCGCTGCTTTCCTGCCTCGTCGCGGGTCTGCTCTCGGGCGCGCTGGCCTCGGGCTTGTCGGCGTCGCTGTACAAGCTCGAAGACCTGTTCCACAAGCTGCCCATCCACTGGATGTGGTGGCCCGCGCTGGGCGCGGTGTTCGTCGGCATCGGCGGCTATCTCGAGCCGCGCGCGCTCGGCGTCGGCTATGACGTGATCGGCGACCTGCTGCATCAGCACATCGCCATCCAGGTGGCGCTGTCGATCCTCGCGGTGAAGGCGATCATCTGGGTCATCGCGCTTGCGTCGGGCACCTCGGGCGGCGTGCTCGCGCCGCTGCTGATGCTCGGCGCCGGCCTCGGCACCGCGCTCGGCGCGATCCTGCCCGGACACGACGCGGCGCTCTGGCCGCTGGTGTGCATGGCCGCGACGCTCGGCGCGACGCTGGGCGCGCCGCTGACCGCCATCGTGTTCGCCTTCGGCCTCACGCACGATGCCAACGCGCTGCTGCCGCTGCTCGCGGCGACACTCGTCGCGCACGGTTTCGCCACCGTCGTCATGAAGCGCTCGATCATGACCGAGAAGATTGCCCGGCGCGGCTATCACATCTATCGCGAATACGGCGTGGACCCGCTGGAGCGGCATCACGTCGAGGAAGTAATGACGCGCGATGCCCAGACCATCGACGCCGGCACGCCGCTCGCCGACGTCCTCGCCAGACACTTCGGCCCGCAGCAGATGCACCGCGCGTATCCGGTGCTGCGCGACGGCGCGCTCGCCGGCATGCTCGACCGGGCGTTGCTGGGCACGCTGATCGGCGCTTCGTCGGTGCGGGAAGCGGGCGTCAGTGTCGGCGATGCGCTGCGCGGCGCCGGCTATGCCACGCCGGTCTTCGCGCTGCCGGGCGAACCGTGCCGTCTCGCGGCCACGCGTCTTGCCGTACACGAACTGGAGCGCCTGCCGGTGGTCGCGGACGCGGCTTCGCTGCGGCTGGTCGGCATCGTCGCGCGCAGCGATCTCGTGAAGCCGGCGCGCGCGCACTTCGACGAGGAGCATCGGCGCGAGCGGTTCAGGGGCTTCCGCCGCGCGCCCGCGTTGCGCAAACACTGAGGCGGCGCGGAACTTTCTGGCGGGATCGCGCTTCCGAAAGCAGTCGTCCACGCTTTCGCAGGAGCCAAAAAGATGGCCGCTTTCCCGCTTGCTTTCCCTTGCGACATCCTGGCGCGCGTGCAACCGTCATGACCACGCGCCGCGCCTTTCTTCACTGGACGGCCGCCGCCGCGCTCGTGACGCAGGCCGGACGAGCCACCCGAGCCGCCGACACGCCACCCATGCTCAAGCGCCCGATTCCGTCGACGGGCGAGCCGCTGCCGATCGTCGGCTGCGGCACCTGGCGCACCTTCGATGCGGGCACGGACGCCGCCCGCCGCCGCGAACTCGCCGACGTGCTGCGCGCGCTGTTCGCGGCAGGCGGTTCGGTGATCGATTCCTCGCCGATGTACGGCTCCTCCGAAGAAGTCGCGGGCGCATTGCTGGCCGACGCGCGCACGCGCGAGCGCGCGTTCATCGCGACCAAGGTCTGGACCGAAGGCCGCGCGGCGGGCATCGCGCAGATGGAGCAGTCGCTGCGCTACTGGCAGACGGATCGCATCGATCTGATGCAGATCCACAATCTGCTCGACTGGCGCACCCAGCTCGCGACGCTGCGCGAATGGAAGGCCGCCGGCAAGGTGCGCTACGTGGGCGTCACGCATTACACCTCCAGCGCGTTTCCGCAAGTGGAAGCGGTGCTGCGCTCGGAGCGCGTGGATTTCGTGCAGATCAACTACGCCGCCAACGATCGCGACGCCGAAGCGCGCCTGCTGCCGCTCGCGGCGGAACGCGGGGTCGCGGTGATCGTGAACCAGCCGTTCGGCGGCGGCTCGCTGCTCGCCAGTCTGCGCGGCCGGCCGCTACCGGACTTTGCGCGCGAACTCGGCTGCGGCTCGTGGGCACAGCTTCTGCTGAAATTTGTGCTGGGCAACCCCGCCGTGACCTGCGTCATTCCCGGCACGGGCAAGCGCGACTACATGATCGACAACGCGCGCGCGGGCAGCGGCGGCTTTCCGGACACGGCGATGAGACAGCGCATTGCCGCGGCCGTCGCATGAGGAGCCGATCATGAGCGATCCGTATGACCTGCAGCGCTTCGTCGATGCTCAATCGGGCGTCATCGAAGACGTCCGCGCCGAGCTTGCCGCTGGCCGCAAGCGCACGCACTGGATGTGGTTTGTCTTTCCGCAGATCGAAGGGCTCGGCCACAGCGCGATGGCGCAGCGTTACGCCATCGCGTCGCGTGACGAAGCCCGGGCGTATCTCGCGCATCCGGTGCTGGGCGCGCGTCTCGTCGAGCTCACGCGGCTCGTGAACGGCGTGCAGGGACGCGGCGTGGACGCCATCTTCGGCTATCCGGACGACCTGAAATTCCATTCGTCGATGACGCTGTTCGCCCGCACCGCCGACGATCCCGCCGTCTTCGACGAAGCGCTGCGCCGCTACTTCGAAGGCCGCGCCGACGAAGCGACGCTCGCGCGCCTCTAGCCTCCCCGGCGACGGGCACAGCCGTTGCGCGAGAGCGGGCATTCTCATCCGAACGGAGCCTCATCTCATGAGCCATGCCTTCAAGATCAAGGACCACGTCAGCTGGAACACTCCGCAGGGCGAAACGACGGGACACGTCGTGCGCGTCATCACCGAGCGGACCCATGTCGACGGCCACACCGTCAACGCCTCGTCCGACGATCCGCATTTCGAGGTCGAAAGCGACAAGAGCGGCAAGCGCGCCGTTCACAAGGGCGAAGCGCTCAAGCGCATCGCGCGCTGAATCCCCTTTCCGACCACCGCACGCTCGCACTAATGCAGTGCGCGCGGCGCGGGCGGACACCGTTTCTGCAGAAGTCACGAGAAACGTTCAAACTTCCATCGCGCTGCAAGCTTGAATCGCGCATTTCCCATTGAACCGGTTGGCCCAACCCTTTGAGGAACAGAAGAATGAAAGCGAAACTCGTGGCACTGCTCGTTGCATCGTCGGCACTTGGCCTGACTTCCACGGCATCGTTTGCCCAGGTCGCCGGCGCCCAGCCGCTCGGCGTATCGGTCGAGGTCTCGACTGCCATCATCAACGGCTGGAGCGTCAAGAAGTCCATCCTCAACAAGCCCGTCGTCAACGACCAGGGACAGCGCGTCGGCGTGATCCACGACATCATCGTCGCGCCGGACAAGTCGGTGTCGTTCGTCATCATCGCGGCGAACCAGTTCCTCGGCGTGTCGCATCACGACGTCGCCATTCCGGTCGATCAACTCGACGTCAAGGACGGCAAGCTCGTGCTCGCGGGCGCGACCAAGGACGCCATCAAGGCGCTGCCTGAGTTCCAGTACAACAAGGTCAAGGCCACGCCCCAGCCGCGCGCCGAATACGAGCATCACTGATCCAGCCTTTGCGTCATGAACGGGGCGGCCTCGCGCCGCCCTTTTTCCAGCCACAGGAGCCCCGCCGATGTTCAACGCCCTCATGCTCCAGAAGCAGGACGACCGCACGCTTGCCGCCATCGAATCCATCGACGAACCCCGGCTTGCCACATCGAGCGACGGCGACGTGCTGGTGCGGATCGACTACTCCACGCTCAATTACAAGGATGCGCTCGCGATCACCGGCCGCGGCCCGGTCGTGCGCGCCTGGCCGATGGTGCCGGGCATCGACTTCGCGGGCATCGTGGAGACGAGTTCGCATCCGGACTATCAGCCCGGCGACCCGGTTGTCATGAACGGCTGGGGCGCGGGTGAAACCCACTGGGGCGGACTCGCGCAAAAGGCCCGCGTGCCGGGCGCGCATCTGATCGCGCTGCCCACCGGCATCACGACGCGCCAGGCGATGGCCGTCGGCACCGCGGGTTACACGGCCATGCTGTGCGTGCAGGCGCTGGAGCGGCACGGCGTGAGCGCCGCCGACGGCGAGGTGCTGGTGACGGGTGCGAACGGCGGCGTCGGCAGCTTCGCGGTCGCGATTTTGGCGCGGCGCGGCTATCGCGTGATTGCCTCGACGGGACGGCCTGAAGAAGCCGCGCGGCTGCGCGAACTGGGCGCGGCGGATATCGTCGAACGCGCCACGCTGTCCGCGCCGGGCAAGCCCTTGCAGAAGGAACGCTGGGCGGCGGCGGTGGATTGCGTCGGCAGCCATACGCTCGCCAATGTCTGCGCGAGCCTGCGCTACGGCGGCGCGGTGGCGGCGTGCGGCCTCGCGCAAGGCATGGATCTGCCGGCGACGGTCGCGCCGTTCATCCTGCGCGGCGTGGCGCTGCTGGGCGTGGACAGTGTCTATGTGCCGCGCGAGCGGCGAGTCGCCGCGTGGCGGGCCATCGAGGAAGACGTGCCGGTGGCGACCATGGAAAGCGTCGCGGCCACGATCCCACTCGCCGATACGCCCGACTACGCCGCCCGGTTGCTGCGCGGTGAAGTGGCCGGGCGCGTGATCGTCGATGTCAACGCCTGAGAGACGTCAGAAGGTGCGTCAGAAGGTGCTCCAGCCGTCGGCGCTGACTGTTGCCGGGCGCGTGATCGCCGCCGGCGCGACATGCCGGGCGGGCTTGACGGCCGGCGCTTGCACCGCCTGAGTCAGGCGAGACGGCGCGCCGCCTTCCACCACGAAGAACGCCACGGCTTCGTTGAGCCGGCGGCCCTGCTCTTCGAGCGAAGTCGCGGCGGCGGCGGCTTCCTCCACCAGCGCGGCGTTCTGCTGCGTGACTTCATCCATCTGGGTGATGGCCTGATTGACCTGTTCGATACCGCGCCCCTGTTCCGCCGACGCCGCCGCGATCTCCTGCATGATGTCCGTCACCCGCGCGACCGACTGCGTGACTTCGGCCATCGTCGTGCCGGCTTCGCCCGCGAGTTCGGAGCCGTTGCGCACCTTGTCGACGGACGCGGCAATCAGGTCCTTGATCTCCTTCGCAGCGCTCGACGAGCGCTGCGCAAGGCTGCGCACTTCGCTCGCCACAACTGCAAAGCCGCGGCCCTGTTCGCCCGCGCGCGCCGCTTCGACCGCCGCGTTGAGCGCGAGAATATTGGTCTGGAACGCAATCCCTTCAATGATCCCGGTGATCTCCGCGATCTTGTCCGAGCTGTCGCTGATGCCGTTCATCGTCGCGACGACGCGGCCCACCACGTCGCTGCCCTTCCTGGCGATCTGCGATGCGTTCGACGCGAGCGAGCTGGCTTGCTGGGCGTTGTCGGCATTCTGGCGAACCGTCGACGTGAGCTGTTCCATGCTGGCCGCGGTTTCCTGCAGCGACGCGGCCTGTTCCTCGGTGCGCTGGCTCAAGTCGGTATTGCCGGTCGCGAGTTCCTTCGCCGCGCCGCCCACGGCGCCGCTGCTTTCGCGCACCCGGCTGACGGTCTCGGTCAGACGCGCATTCATCTCGGCGAGCGCGCGCAGCAGGTCGCCGGTTTCGTCCTTCGCGTCGGCGACGATGCGGCTCGTCAGATCGCCGCGCGCCACCGTCTGCGCAATGTCGACCGCCGCGCCGATCGGCCGCGTGATCGAACGGATGATGGCGATGCCCGCGATCACCGCGAACAGCGACGCCGCCACGCACAGCGCGATCAGCACATTGCGCTGGAACACGTAGCTGGCGTCGTAGTCGCGCACGATCTCTTCGCGGCGCGCGATGGTGTAGCTCGCGTAGTCGTCGGTGGCCTTGACGAGCTGGGCGAGCAGCGGACGGCACTGGTCGTCCATCTTGACGATCGCGTCCTCGTGTTTGCCCGCCAGCGCCAGGCCGACGATATCCGTCGCAACCGGCCCGTACAGCGTCTCCACACGCGCCATCTCGGCGACCAGGCTGCGGGCCTTCTCGCTCGTGTCGGTGGCGCTCGCGATCATGTCGCGCAACTGCTTGAGCCGCGCCTGCACGTCTTCGTGCGCGCGCGTGACGGCTTCCTTCTCGATCTCCACGTCGGCGGGCTTCGTGACCAGCACCAGATTGCGGGCAGCGATGGCGCGGCGGTCGACGGCGGTGCGAATCTGTGCGGCGACATCGGCGCGGGCGTTGATGCCGTTCACGTAGTGCGAGAAGCCGTCGGTCGCCACCGACAACGCCCGCAGCGACATGCCGGCCACCAGCACGACCAGCACGGCCAGGATGCCGAATCCAGCGATCAGTTTGGTTTTGATCGTGATGTTCTTGAGGTTCATGGTTTGGGTTCTCTCAGGGTCCGGTTGTGGGACTGTCGGCGCCATAGGGTTCGATTGAACGTTTGCCCTCATGCGGGGCGCGGCGCTCCAGGTACTGATTACGGCCTGTGGCCATCGCTCTTAAGATCAGACAAGTAAATAAGTCTGAGATTTGTCCAACCGTGGCGGCCGGTGTATATCGGCGATACTGAGCGGCCGTGCTGTCCCGTCGATCCCTCCTGATAACAATCCATGTCCGATTTACTCGACTTCCGTACGTCCGAATTCGATGCGGCGCTTGCCGCGCTTCCGCCGACGCCCGTTTCCGGCATTGCCACCGACGAGTCCTGGTGGAACGCGGTGCGCGGCCTGTACCAGCAATCGGATGAGCTGATCAACCTGGAGAACGGCTTCTGGGGCGCCATGGCCGAGCCGGTCAGGCAGATGTTCGAGTACTGGACCGATCGCGTGAACCGCGAGACGACGCTGCTGATCCGGCGGCACTACACGCCGCTGCTCGACGGCCTGCGCACGCGGGTCGCGGCCGCGATGGGCTGCGCGCCCGAGGAGATCGAGCTGACGCGCAACGCCACCGAGGCGCTGCTGGCGCTCATCAGCGGCTATAACCGCCTCGCGCCCGGCGACACGGTGCTGTACAGCGACCTCGATTACCCCTGCGGCAAGGACGCGATGGAATGGCTGCGCGAACGGCGCGGCGTGACGCCGGTGCGTCTCGTGATCCCCGAGCCCGCCACCCGCGAAGCGGTTCTGGACGCGTATGCGGAAGCGCTGCGCGCGCATCCGCGCACGCGCCTCGTGCTGCTGTCGCATGTGTGCTTCGCAACGGGATTGGTCATGCCGGTGGCGGAACTGTCGGCGATGGCTGAACGGGCAGGCGCGGATGTCATCGTCGATGCCGCGCATTCGTGGGGCCAGCTGGACTTCGACGTGCCCGCGCTCGATGCGCCCTTCGCCGCGCTGAACCTGCACAAGTGGATCGGCGCGCCGCTCGGCTGCGGGGCCATTTATGTGCGGCGCGGGCATGTCGCTTCGATCGATCCGTATCTCGGCAATCGCAGCTGGCCCGCGGACGACATCCGCGCGCGCGTCCACACCGGCTCGCCCAACTTCGCCGCGTGGTTCACGGTGCCGGCGGCGCTGGAGTTGCACCAGCGCATCGGCGCGCACGCGAAGGAAGCGCGCGTGCGCGCGCTGCGCGATGCGTGGGCCGAGCCGGCGCGCGAGATCGACGGCGTGCAGATCCTGACCCCGCCCGATCCCGCGATGACCGCGGGCATCACCGCGTTCCGGCTGCGCGGCCACGCCGGCAAGACGGGCTGCGATTCGCTCGTGGCCGCGCTGAGCGAGCGCTTCGGCGTGTTCACGGTGACGCGTCCGGGGCCCGAAGCGGGCGAAGTCGTGCGGGTGACGCCGGCCGTGCTTTCGCGCATGGAGGATGCACAGCGCCTGCTCGACGGCATCAGGACGCTCGCGCGCGGGGCTTGAGGCCCGCGCGTTCAGTCCGCGACGGGCCGTGCGTCCAGCCGTTCGATCAGCGCTTCCAGCGCCTCCGAGCACGGCGCTTCCACTTTCAGCGCGAGCAGCGCGTCGGCGCGCGTCTTGCCGAGATTGATCGCCGCGATCGGCTTGCCGCTCTTCGCCGCCCATTCGCAGAAGCGGTAGCCGGAATAGACCATCAGCGACGAGCCGACGACCAGCATTGCATCGGCGCCCTCGAGCGAGCGCGCCGCGTCCTCGACGAGCGGACGCGGCACGCTTTCGCCAAAGAACACCACATCCGGCTTCAGCAAGCCGCCGCAGCGGGTGCAGCCGGGCACCTCGAAGGCGGCGAAGTCGAGATCCTCGATCTGCGCATCGCCATCGGGCACGGCGGGCGCCGTGTGGCCCACGAAGTCCGGGTTCAGCGTCTCGAGCCGGCGCTGCACGGCGGAGCGCGTGTGCGGCTCGCCGCAGGCCAGGCAGCGCACCCGCCCGATGTTCCCGTGCAGTTCGATCACGTCCGGATTGCCGGCCCGCGTATGCAGGCCATCGACGTTCTGCGTCACCAGCCGATGCACGCGCGAACGCGCGGCCAACGCCCGCACCGCGTGATGCGCGGCATTGGGGCGGGCCTGCTCGACCATCGGCCAGCCGATCAGACTGCGCGCCCAGTAGCGGCGGCGCGCATGGTCGGAATCGAGAAAGTCCTTGAGCAGGATGGGCGAGCGGCCGGTGCGCTGGCCTTCGCGGTCGCGGTAACAGGGAATGCCGGACTCGGTGCTGATGCCCGCGCCCGACAGCACGAACAGCCGCGGATGGCGTTCGACGAATTCATGAAGCTGCTGCACGTGTCGTCCTTCGACGCGCGTGGGGGACGCGTCCGTATCGATCGATAGAGTCAAAATATACGGGCAAACCGGCCGCGCTGCTGGCCTTACCAATTTTACGACTGGTAAATTGGCTTGACCAAATGAGCGGCCCTCGCTAGATTGTCGGCACCCCACTCCAACGACACATCGAGACAATCGGCATGCTGACCGTCATCTGCGAAACGCCCGGAACCCTCAAGGCCGAACAGCGCGACAAGCCGCAACGCGGCGCCAATGAAGTCCTGCTGCGCGTGAAGCGCGTCGGCGTGTGCGGCACCGACCTGCATATCTTCACCGGCAATCAGCCGTATCTCTCCTATCCGCGCGTAATGGGCCACGAACTGTCCGGCGTGATCGAGGAAGCGGATCCGGCGAGCGGCCTCGCCGCCGGCGACACCGTCTACGTGATGCCCTATCTCTCCTGCGGCACGTGCATCGCCTGCCGTCAGGGCAAGACCAATTGCTGCGTCAACATCCAGGTGCTCGGCGTGCATCGCGACGGCGCCTTCACCGAATATCTGAACCTGCCCGCGCAGTTCGTCCACAAGGCCGAAGGCGTCACGCTCGATCAGGCCGCGATGGTCGAATTCCTCGCGATCGGCGCGCATGCCGTGCGCCGCGCCGATGTCCAGCCGGGCCAGCGCGTGCTGGTGGTGGGCACGGGACCGATCGGCATGGCCGCGCTCACCTTCGCGCGGCTGCGCGGCGCCCATGTCACCGCGCTCGATACGCGCGCGGACCGCCTCGCGTTCTGTCAGCGCGAGCTGAAAGTGGATGCCACCGTGCAGATCGGCGCGAACGACAAGGACGAGTTGTCGACGCTCACGAACGGCGAATTCTTCGATGTCGTGTTCGACGCCACCGGCAACCCGCGCGCGATGGAACGCGGCTTCGAATTCATCGCGCATGGCGGCAAGTACGTGCTGGTGTCGATCGTGCCGGACCGGCTCTCGTTCGCCGATCCCGAGTTTCACAAGCGCGAGGCGACGCTGCTGTCGAGCCGCAACGCGACGCCGGAAGACTTCGAAACCGTGCTCGCCGCGATGCGCCGCGGCGACGTGCCCACCGACGCGCTCAACACGCACCGCCTCGCGCTCCACGACGTGCCCGAGCGCTTCTCTTCGCTGCTCGATCCGCAGGCGGGCGTGGTGAAGGCGATCGTCGAGTGCTGAGGCTTCATGCCGGCGCGCCGCGTTCAAAGCGCGGCCGTCCATGCGCGTCGTGCCACGGCTCGGCGCTTTTGCACCAGATCTCGTAGCGCGGCGGAAACAGGCCGGTTTCATCGAAGAGACCGGTCGGCACTTCCACCTCATCCACGCCCTCGAACGCGAGATAGACCGGCGACCCGCATGACGGGCAATGATGCCGCCGGCCCGTCGCGGAACTCGACCACGCACGCGTGTCGCCCGACACCTGCACTGCGTGGCGCGCGAAGATCGCGTAGACGCCGAACGGCGCGCCGTGAATGCGCCGGCACGTCATGCAATGGCACAGGTTCACTTCCTTCGGCTGGCCGGTGACGCGGATCCGCACCGCGCCGCATGCGCATTGTCCTTCGTGGACCGGTTGAGGATTCATGGCCTGTCTCCGTCTGGATTCGCCGCCTGCATTTCGCCCTATGAACCGAGCAATCGACGCCGCGTGACGCTGGCGCTTTGGGCGTTGAAAGTGTCTTTCGACGCGCCTGCACGTTCGATACCATGAGTTCAGCGGCGCTTGCAAACCTCACGCGGACCTTCCCACGAGGCGGCGCTCGACGGCAAGCGGCAGACCGTCATCGCGCTGGCCCGGCGCGCGAGATTCACGATCAGAACGATCACCCGGGACCGTCCACGTGAGGTTCGTATGCGCGCGCAGCAGCCGAATGACGAGTCCTGTTCGCCCCGTCACGATTCTTCCCCGGCGCGCATGCGCCGCGCCCGCTGGCTCAGGCGGTCGCTGCAAGTGATCGTCGCGGTGACCATCGCGGCATGCGGTGGAGGCGGAGGCGGTTCAGGCGACTCATCGACAGCGTCCGGCGGCTCGCCTTCGAGCGGCGGGTCTGCGTCAGGAAGCGGCAGCGCTGGCAGCTCCGGGAGCGGCACGTCATCGGGCACCTCATCAGGCACCGGGACCGGCGCCGGCAGCGGCATGGCTTCAGGCGGCAACACCGGAACCGGCACCGGCAGCGGCACCACCACCGCCCGCTCATCCCCGACCGATGTCCTCATGCATCACAACGACCTCTCCCGCAGCGGCCAGATGCTCGCGGAAACGAAGCTCACGCTCGCGAACGTCAACGCTTCGACCTTCGGCAAGCTGCGCATGCTCACCACCGACGGCCGCGTCGATGCGCAGCCGCTGCACGTGACGGGCCTGTCGATCGGCGGCGCAGTGCGCAACGTGGTCTACGTGGCAACGGAGCACGGCAGCCTGTACGCGTTCGACGCCGACACCGGCGCACCGCTCTGGCAAGTCTCCCTGCTGGGCGCAGGCGAAACGCCGACGACGACCGCCTGCCAGGACCTGTCGCCGGAGATCGGCATCACGTCGACACCGGTGATCGACCGCTCGCGCGGAACGAACGGCGTGCTCTATGCCGTCGCGATGAGTTCCGACGCCAATGGCCGCGCGCATCATCGCCTGCATGCGATCGACCTCGCAACCGGCGCCGAACTGTCCGGCGGCCCGCGCGAGATCGCGGCGACCTATCCCGGCACCGGCAGCAACAGCGTGAACGGCGTGATCACCTTCGATCCCGCGCTGCACACCGAACGGGTCGCGCTCACGCTCGTCAACGGCAACGTCTACATGGGCTGGACCGCGCACTGCATGTCCGGCCCGTACACCGGCTGGGTCATGGCCTACAGCGCCGATACGCTCGCGCAGACCGGCGTCATCAACATCACCGCAAACGGCGCACAGGGCTCCATCTGGATGGCGGGCTCGGGCATGGCTTCCGACGGCAGCTACGTGTACCTCATCGCCGGCAACGGTTCGTTCACGCCGACGCTCAACGCGCAAGGCTTTCCCGTCGACGGCAATCTGGCCAACACGTTCATGAAGATGTCGCTGGCGCCGGACCTGAAGATCGTCGATTACTTCGCGACGATGAACAACGTGCAGCAGGCAGGCAACGACGAGGACTTCGGTTCCGGCGGACCGCTGCTGCTGCCCGACCAGACGATGAGCGACGGCACCGTGAAGCACCTCGCGGTCGGCGCGGGCAAGGACAACAAGATCTACGTCGTCGACCGCGATGCGATGGGCAAGTACGACCCCAATGCGAACGGCAACTGGCAGACGCTCGTCGGCACGCTGGCGGGGGGCATATGGGGATCGTCGGCGTACTACAACGGCGTGGTCTACTACGGCGGACTCAACGACAGCCTGAAGGCGCTGCCCATCAGCAACGCGATGCTCGCGACCACCGCCGCCTCGCGCAGCGCAACGGCCTTTCCCTACCCCGGCACGACGCCCGCGATCTCGGCGAACGGCGCGGCGAACGGCATCGTGTGGGCCCTCGAGAACGGCGCGGTGGGTGCGCTGCATGCCTATGACGCGGCCAATCTCGGGCGCGAACTGTACAACAGCAATCAGGCGGGCACGCGCGATCAATGGGGCGCGGGCAACAAGTTCATCACGCCGATGGTCGCGAACGGCAAGGTCTTCGTCGGCACGACGACGGGTGTCGCGGTGTTCGGGCTGCTGCAGTAATTGCAGCGCATGCGCGCGTCCGATGCAACGGACGCGAGCGAATCCCGGCTTCAGCGCACGAAATAGCCGCGGTTCTGCATGCAGTCGCTGTAGGCGCGCCAGTAACGCACCATCGGCGGCTCGGGCGGAGGAAGAGGCGGCATCTTCATGTCGCCGCTGAGGATGGCGTCGGATGCACCGGACGCGGCCGCGATGCCCGATGCCGGCAGCGCCGCCGATGCCCCCTGCGGCGCCGAAGCTGCGTGCGCGCCTGAAGCGCCTGCCACGGTGACGGCGGACGCCCCCGAAGCCGCCACCGCCGACGACGCTGCGGAAGCCGCCAGCGCACCCGATGCAACCGGCGGCAACGGCGGCTCGACCGCACGCGGCGGCGAGAGCGGACGCGGTTCGCGAGGCGCATCGCGCGGCGGCGTCTGCGCTTCGCGCGCCATGTTCACTTTGGTGTTCTGGTTGGCGTAGGCGTAGCAGGCGGCGGTATCGACCGATTGCTGCCACGAACTCTGACTGCGGCCGGGCAAGGCCAGCGGCTGTTGCGCGGCAGCGGCGCCTGACGCCGCGAGCAAGGCGATTCCCGCGTAAGTGGAAAGTCTCATTTGGCTTGCTGTTCCCCGATGCGGTGTTATTAGTCGTTGCAGACGGCTTGCCGCCGGCCGGTCCAGGCGTGCACGCACGCACCGGCATCCGGACGGCGCGCGTCTGCGCCGGGCCTGCTGTCAAGGATACCGCGCGAGCAAAACCGTCCACGCCAGAAGCACCGGCTTCTTCCGCCATTTTTCAGACAAGGCGCGAGGTGCCGGAAAACGCCAGGCTCAGAACTTCATGCCGATGCCCACGCCGAGCACCCACGGATCGATCTTCAGCGACCCAAGGTCCGCGCCATCCGCCGACGCGCTCGTGCGCATCCAGATCTTCTTCAGGTCCGCATTGACGAAGAGATTCTTGGCGACCTGCACGTCGACGCCCACCTGCAAAGCCGGACCGAAGCTGCTGTGATTGATCGATACGGTCGTCGCGCCGGCCTTCAGCTTGTCGTTGTAGAAGAGCGTGTAGTTCACGCCCGCGCCCACATACGGACGCACGCGCCCCGCGTGATTGAAGTGGTATTGCAGAAGCAAGGTGGGCGGCAGCACGCCGACGCCGCCCAGCCCGCCCACATTCGACGTCACCTGATGCCGCGACGTCGCCAGGATCAGTTCCACGCCGATCTGGTCGCGAATCATGTAGGTGAAGTCGAGTTCGGGAACGATCGCGTTGTTCACGCCTGCGTCGAGCGTGCCCAGCGCGCCGCCCGCCTTCACGTCCGGCTGAATGCTGATCGCGCGCAGCCGCACGAGCAGGTCGCCCGCATGAAGTCCGCCGCTTGGCACGCTTGCCGGCGTGTCATCGCCCGCGCATGCCGGCATCGAAAACAGCGTGACGCATGACAGTGCAATCACGCCTGCAACCACCCCTGGTGCCTTTCTCATTTTCGCTTTCCCGCGTTGAAAATGAGGATTTTCCCGAGGGTTGGAGCCTGCGCCCTTGATCACCATCAAGCCGGCAGCACGTCCCGAGGCTTGCGCGCGCAATGCTTGCGCATCGACAAGCAATCAGTGCGGGCAGTGTTGCGCGAGCGGGTCCGCGTCTTGCTGAAATCGAGGAAAGTGCAGAACAAAGGGAGGCGCAGATGAAACCCACACTCAACGCACTCGGACGCATGGCGGGGATTCTGCTGGGCGGCACCTTGGCGATGGTCGCGAACGCACAGCAACCGAACAAGCTTCAGTACGACAGCACGCCCGCTTACCAGGAGCACAACACGACGCCGCCCGCCGCTGCAGCCGCAAACGCCAGCGACGCATTGAAGACGCGGCCTGGCAAGGAATCGGCGGGCAAGGCGGAAGCGGCGAAACGGCCCAACGGACTCGGCTTCGATGCCGGCTCCAGCACCATGGGCAAGAAGCAATAGGACTGTGGCGTACTGCCGCGTCAGGACTCGTTAGGCCAGGGCCAGGTGGCATAGCGCGACAGCTCCGGCGTTGCGGCCTCATGCGCCGGCGCCGCGCTGCGTGCCTCATCCGGCAGATTCTCGCCGAACCATGACACCTCCTTGCGACGCTCCTGCACATAGGCATTCCAGCCTTCCTTGCGGCCGGCGAAGAGATCGTGCTTCACCGTGTTCGCAAGCATCGGCCGGTTGAGCGTCTCATCCAGCAATGCCTTCGGCCAGACGAAGAAGGCGCCGGACGCGCGGCGGATGAATTCGCGCGGCGCCATGTCGGGATCGATGAAGCCGAGCAGCGTGAAGCCCAGCAGCGCGTCATTGCTTTTCAGCGCGTCGCCGATGCTTGCATATTCGTCGGCGCATTGGCTTACGCAGAACACTGCCTCCAGTACGTCGCCCAGATGCAGCAGCAACGCGCGGCGTTCGTAGGGTTCCTGCATGGCGGTTTCGTGTTTCGTCATTCGCTGTTCCGATATGTCGAGAGTGGATGGCGCGGCATGCGATGCACGTCCTGTGCCCGCCTTTTTACATGCGCCGCGATCATCTGAATTCTAGCGAACCCTTCGTGACGCGTCGGCGCGCCGCGCGGATCATTTCGCGAAGCGCGCCCGAAAGCTCGCCCGATAATCGTTCGGCGACACACCCAGCCGCCGCGCAAACACGAGCCGCATGCGATCCGCCGTGCCGAAGCCGCATTCATACGCGACCGTCTTGAGCGGCGTGTCGCTGCTTTCGAGCGCGTTGCGCACGGCATCGACACGCGCACGCTCGACGAACTCATGCGGCGTCATCTGCGCGAGCTGCACGAAGGCGCGCGCAAAGTTGCGCTCGCTCATGCCGGCCACGCCCGCAAGCTGCGCCACCGAAAGCCGCGCGCCGATGTGCTCCATCACATACGCCTGCACCTTTGCGACGGGTGATGTGTCGTCGGCGGGTGCGCTGAGATACGGGCTGAATTGCGACTGCCCGCCGCGCCGCTGCGCGAACACCACGAGGCGTTTGGCCACCGCGAGCGCCACCTGCGGACCGTGATCTTCGGCGACCAGCGCGAGCGCCACGTCGATGCCCGCCGTCACGCCCGCCGACGTGACGAGACGGCCATCGCGCATGTAGATGCGGTCCAGCTCCACCCGCGCACGCGGAAACGCATCCGCGAGCCGGCGTGCGTCCTGCCAGTGCGTGGTGACGTCGCGTTCGTCGAGCAGGCCCGCATGGCCCAGCGCGAACGCGCCGGTGCAGATGGAGCCATAGCGTTCGCAGCGCGCGGCGACATCGGTCAGCCAGTGGGTCAGCGCGGGAATCGGCGGCTGCGTCGGCAATGCGGGTCCGCCCGCGACGAGCGCCGTGCCATAGCGCTGGCCAGGGGCGTCGAAGGCGACATCGGCCAGCAGACGCGTACCGTTCGATGCCCGCACGACGCCCTCCTCCGGACCGACCAGCGTGATCGCGTAGCCCTCGGTGGCGGGCACGAAGCCGTTCGCTTCGGCGAAGACATCGAGCGGACCGGCTACATCGAGCGCCTGCACGCCCGGGAAGATGGCTATCGCAACGGTATGCATCGGGTAAGAGTCCGTGAGACGCGTGTGGCTGAGGCGTGTGGCAGAAGACGGCGTGCGCTTGGCAGGCTTCGGCGCATCGTTTCGATTGAGACGGACGCGCGTTTTGCCGAGACTGATCACTGTCGCAACGCACTGATCCAGCCCGGCGGCGACTGCTGCGATTCTAGCAATCCAAGGCTTCATGTTCCTCACGTTTCGCCTGTTTCGAATACGCCGCCGCATCAACTTTCACGGAGTCTCCGTCATGAACGAAATCATCGCAGGCATCAGGATCCCCGATAGCCGCCTCGCACGCGAAGCCACGCAACTCGTGCGCGACACCGAGCCCGACCTGCTCTATCACCACTCGCGCCGCGTGTTCCTGTTCGGCGCATTGACCGGCGAACGCAAGCAGCTCAAGTACGACGCGGAGTTGCTCTACATCGGCGCGATGTTCCACGACATGGGCCTCACGCCGGCCTACAGCAGCCCGCATGACCGCTTCGAAGTCGATGGCGCGAACGCGGCGCGCACGTTCCTGCATCAGCATGGCATTGGCGAGAGCGATATCGAGCAGGTGTGGGACGCGATCGCGCTGCACACCACGCCGGGCATTCCGCAACACAAGAAGCCGGTGGTGGCGCTGGTCACGGCGGGCGTCGAAATGGACGTGCTCGGACTCGCCTACGACCAGTTCACCGACGATCAGCGGCGTCTCGTGGTGGCGGCCCATCCGCGCGAAGCGAACTTCAAGGAAGGCATCATCGATGCCTTCACGCAAGGCACGATCAACAAGCCGGAATCGACCTTCGGCAACGTCAAGGCCGACGTGCTCGCGCTCAAGGACCCGAACTACCGGCGCCTGAATTTCTGCAGCATCATTCTCGGCTCCGCCTGGAACGACCATCCGCACGATCACGCGAGCTGCCGCAACCCGGCACACGCGCACGGTTGAGCGGGAGGCTCATCGACAGACGTTGTACGGCCCCATGTCCACGTGGAAGTGGGTCTTGTGCAGCGCGTTGTAATCAGGGCCGAGCGTTGTGTTGAAGGAACGGCACGCGCCCGCGTGGACCCGGCGCAGAAAGAGTGCGTCGGGTGACGCGGGATCGTCCCAGCGGGCGAGCGTGATGCGGCGGCCGTCGTCGAGCACGAAGCCGGTCAGGTCGATGGCGTTCGCGCTCGCATGCTGGCTCAGCGCCGTGTCCTGCTGATGATTGACGTTGCGGCACGCATAGCTGCCTACGTGCTCGATACGCGTCACGCCTTCGCCGAAGGTTTCGCGCGCGGCGGGTTGCAGATACTGATGCTCGAAATACGCGAGGCCGAGCGCGAGCGGACACGTGGCGAGAAACGGCGCACTGAAGCGCACGTCTTCTGTCTGCGTGACACGCACCACGTCTTTCAGCGGACAGCCGCCCTGGCCCGTTGCGTTCGCCATGTGGCGATAGGCCAGCCCCGAGCGCGCGAGCGCCGCGTCGCAACGCTGCGGGTCGTGCATCGCGCGCCACAGTTTGAACTGCGTGAACGTGTCGGGCGGCGCGCGCACGTCGAGCGGCGCGAACGGATCGTAGCGTTCAGGCAGCGCGATGCGCCGCGAATACACGCCATAGCCGAACGCCAGCGCGCCGGCGAGCACCGCCAGCAGCAGCCAGCCGATGATCCGGCCTGCCATGCGTCGCTCAGGAATGATCGGCCGCGTGCGCGGCGCTCACGCGTTCCGCGAGTTTCGCGTCGTAGCTCGAATGCACGTGCATGCGCTTCTTGTCGGGATAGGCGTATGAATAAGCCTTGCGCAACGCAAGCGAGGCCTCGTGGAAGCCCGACAAAATGAGCTTCTGCTTGTTCGGATAGTTGGCGATATCGCCCACCGCGAAGATGCCCGGCCGCGACGATTCATAGTTCGACGTATCCACTTCGATGCGGCCGCCGCGCACGTCGAGATTCCAGGTCGCGATAGGACCCAGCTCCGAGACGAGGCCATACAGCGCCACGAGCTTGTCCGCCGCGAGTTCGGTCGCGCCTTCGATCTGCTTCACGCGCACGTGTTCGAGCCGGCCTGCCGGAGCATCGAGCGAGTCGATCATGCCGACCACGAACGTCATCTCGCCCGCTTCGACGGCGCGCTTCATCGCCGCAACCGAATTCGCCGCCGCCGAGAAGCCGTTGCGCCGATGCACCAGCGTCAGCGACCGGGCAATGTCCTTCAATGCGAGCGCCCAGTCGAGAGCCGAATCTCCGCCGCCGGCAATCACGACGTTCTTGTCCGCAAAGTCTGCCGCGCGCGACACGCTGTAATACACGTCCGTGCCTTCGAGCGCCGCCGCTTCGGGCACCTGGAGGCGCTGCGGGACGAAGGCGCCGTTGCCCGCGGCGATCAGGATCGCGGCGCAGTCGAAGCGCATGCCATTTTCGGTCGTCACGGTCCAGCGATGATCGGTCTCGCGCTGAGTGACGGACTGCACGCGCTGGTCGAGATGGATGGGCACGTCGAACGGGCGGATCTGCTCGAGCAGGCGATCCACGAGTTCGCGCGCGGTGCAGGACGGGATGGCGGGGATGTCGTAGATCGGCTTGTCGGGATACAGCTCGATGCATTGCCCGCCGATGCGCCCGAGCGTATCGACGATCTGGCATGTCAGGCCGATCACCCCGGCCTCGAAGGCGGCAAACAGGCCCACAGGGCCGGCGCCAATGATCAATACGTCGGTGGTGATGGTGTCGCTGCTGGGGGTCATGTCGTGGGATTCCTGTAGCGGCTGCGGGTTCTGCGCAGCACGGTTCAGGCCACGATACAGAAAGCATGGGGATGGGGCAATGAAGGCCCTTGTCGCGGAGCGGCGATTGGGCCGGGTGCTGGATCGGCGGGACTCGGGACATGCTCGCTTTTCGGACCTTTCTCCTTACGCGGCGCTGGGCGAGCGCTGACAATCTTTCCTGAGTTGCTTGCCTTCGCGACGCCTCGCGGGACGATCAAGCCGCCTCGTTCCCGAAGAGAGCATGAACAAGCGTCTTTACAAGTCAAGGTTGAAACGCGTCTGGCATCCGCTTGTCGGTGCAGCGAAGCTGTGCATCGGCACGCTTGCCGGGACTGAACCGACGTGGGCGCAGATTGTCGCGGTCCCGGGCTCTGGCGCGCAAGTCGTGCAGACGCAGAACGGCCTCGCACAGGTGAACATCGCCAAGCCCTCGGGCGCGGGGGTGTCGGTCAATCATTACTCGCAATTCGACGTTCAGCGACAAGGCGCGATCCTCAATAACTCGCCCGCCATCACGCAGACGCAGCAGGCCGGATGGATCAACGGCAACGCCAACCTCGCGCCGGGCGGCTCCGCGCGTGTGATCGTCAATCAGGTGATGAGCCCTTCACCCTCCGCGATTCGAGGGTACGTTGAAGTCGCCGGGCCGCGCGCCGAGGTCGTTGTTGCCAATCCAAACGGATTGATA
>NZ_JARUXQ010000004.1:801742-891605 GCF_031451265.1 Caballeronia sp. LZ033
AGGTACCGCACGCAACGCGAAGCCGTCGCGGACTTGTTCGAATACATCGAAGTGTTTTATAACCGCAGTCGTCGTCATTCATCGCTTGGCTTCGTGTCGCCAACCCAGTTCATGCAAGACTGGGTTGTGGCTCAGCGGACAAGGGATGCGGCTGCATAACCCGGGGCCTCTGGAAGGCGAAAAACCGAGGGAACCTCACTGCCCAGATCTGACCTTTTCCAGCTCCCGCGCGTAATACATCGCCGCCGCATCAATCTCCTCGGCGGTCATGTTGCGCGCCACGTTCCGCATGACGCCATCGATATCATTGGTCCGCGCCCCGCTCGCGAACGCCAGCAACTGCGACTTCGTATAAGCCGCCGGCAAACCATCGAGCCAGGGACTTCCCGCCTTGCTGTCGATGCCGCCATGACACACCGCGCACGGCGCCACATTCCGCATCGGCGCTCCGTGCGCGACGATCGCCGGCGCACGCGCATCGCTCACCTTGCGCTGCGCCGGCGGTCGCGGCAGGCTCGCGTAATACGCCGCGAGATCGCGCATGTCCTGATCGCTCAGGTTCATCGCCATCGGCGACATCACCGCGTTGCTGCGCGCGCCCTTCTGAAAATCGATCAACTGCTTGTAGATCACCGCCGCATACTGGCCCGCCAGATTCGGCGAGTTCGCATCGCTCATGCCGCGCTCGCCATGACACATCGTGCAGCGCAAGGCCAGCGTCGCGCCTCGTCCGATGGAATTCGAACTGACCGTCGCGAGCAGTTGCGGCGTCATCTCGACGCTCGTCAGCTTCGCCTCCGGCTCGACGATCACGCCTCCCGCGTACCAGCTGCGCGGCACGCCCGCCGCGCTGCAGATGGCGTTCCAGATGCCGCTGAACTGCGCATCGCGCTGCACCGAAGGCAGCCACACGAAGCCGATCAGCGCCGCCACGATGGCGATGCCAATCGTCCCCAGCACGCTGACCGTGAACCAGCGGTTGCGGAAAGTGAAGAGGCGTTCGTCGCTCATCGCGCGGCTCCGATGGGCACGGCGGGCACCGACGTGTCGGAGCGCGCGAGCAGTTGCGCGATCGGATAGCCGTAGTTGACGAGCGTGAGCCCGATCATCAGCGTGAGCCACAGGGCAAAGCTGTTCAGCGCCACCGGAATGCTGCTCGGCTCGTGCACCGCGCGGCTGAAGCGGAACGGCTCGATCGTGGCGCGCGGCGTGCGATGCGCCTTCACCAGCACGATGAAGAACAGCACCGCCGACACCAGCAGAATCAGCGCGCCCACCACCGAGATCACCACGGACAGCGCCTGCGCCGCGATCTCCGGGTCGCTGTAGTCATAGAAGGCCATGCGTCGCGGCATGCCCAGCAGGCCGACGAAATGCCACGGGAACGTCAGCACGATCATGCCGATGAACCACAGCCACAGTTGCCAGCGCATCAGCTTCGGATGCAGCAGCGGCCGCCCGGTCAGATGCGGCCACAGATCGTAGGCAATCACGAAGTACATGATGACGATCGCCCCGCCGAAAATCAGGTGGAAGTGCCCGGTCACCCACTGCGTGTTGTGAATCGTCGAATCGAGCTGGTAGCTCATGTTGATGAGGCCGCCCGCGCCGCCAAAGCCGAGCATCACGAACGAGAACGCCACGGCCAGCATCATCGGATTGTCCCAGGGCAGCGCCTTCAGCCAGCCCAGCGGGCCGCGTCCGCCGCGCAGCCGCGCCGCGATCTCCACCGACGCGCAGATCGTGAACACCGTCAGCAGCGTCGGCACGGCGACGAGCGCGGTGAACACCGAATGCATGAACTTGAAGCCCGAGCCCACTTGCGGATCGGCGAACAGGTGATGGATCCCGATCGGCATCGACACCACGAGGAACAGGATGAACGAGATGCGCGCCATGGCATCGCTGTACAGACGGCCGCCGATCGCGCGCGGGATGATCGTGTAGTACGCCACGTAGGCGGGCACCAGCCAGAAATAGACGATGGCGTGCAGCGTCCACGAGAAGAAGACGCGAGCGAGGCCGGCATCGATGGTCGTCTTCCAGCCGAAGGCCACCGGCAGGATCAGGAACAGCACTTCGATCGCCGCGCCCACCGCGGTCCAGCCCCACAGATAGGCGCCCGCGACGGTCGCGAACATCGCGAGCGGCACCGGCTTGCCGCGGTTCTCGCGCTTCCACGCCGCGAGGTTCACCGACATCAGCGCAACCCACACCCACGAGCCCACCACGACCAGTACCACGCCGATGTAATAGAAGACATTGCCGATCATCGGCGGATAGAAGGTGTAGAGGACCGAAGCCAGACCCATCGCCACCGGTATGGTTGCCGTGATCGCGCCCGCTGCTACCAGCCAGAAGCCCAGCCACGCCCAGCGCAAACCCGCGAGCGGACGCTTCAGCGCCAGTTCGCTGACGGCATAGCCGAAGCCCATCGCCACGAGCGTCGGAAAGGCATAGCCCATCACGGTGCCGTGCTCCGTCACCGAGCGGTAGTACAGCTCCGGATTCTGCAGCCACGGATGCAGTGGACTGCGCACCAGCATCTGCCATGCGCCGAGCAGGAGCGCGATGCCGAAGGCGCCGAACGCCAGCCAGAAATGCGCGAGGACGAGCCGCTTGCTATTGAACACAGGACACTCTCCGCGAACGGGCCGGCAGCTTGGCGGCCCTCTCCATGAACTCGGCGCGATCGATCACCTTCACGTGCGCCCACATGTTCTGATGCCCGGTGCCGCAGTACTCGTGGCAGGGCATCAGATGATCGCCGGTCGTCTCGAAGGTCGTCTTGAAGGTCGAGACATAACCCGGTTCCAGCATCGAATTGATGTTGGTGCCGGTGATCAGGAAGCCATGTACGACGTCCGCCGCCGTCGCGCGGAACGTCACCGGCACGCCCGCCGGCACCACCAGGCATTGCGGCGTGAACGAATACTGCTGCGCGACGATGCGCACCGTCACCGAACCATCCGCCTCCGGCGCGCTGCCCAGATTGCTCTCGATGAATTCGCCCGACACGCCGAGCGTCTCCGGCCGCACGGTCTCGACCCGCGACGGCGGCATCATCGCCCAGTGCAGGCCGGTGTAGACGACCATCCCGACCAGCAGCACGGCGATCGCGAGGACGAGGATCGCCCAGCGCCGCTCCACGCGTTCGGCAATGTCATGCGAGCTTGGATCGATGGCCATATGCGAAGTCTGGATGAATCACCGGATCACGCCGCGCGGCAGGAACACGGCGAAGTAAAAAACGAACCACATGCCGATCACGATCGCAGTCGAGATACCGGCCAGCACGATTGCGCCGCTCGGGCCGCGCTTCACAATCTCGTCGAGCTTCGCGTCTTCCTCGGCGTTCGGGTCTTCGTTCATGGTCGTCAGGGTTCTAGTAAAGCGGCGCCGAGCGCAGTTCGTTCACGTCCTTCACCGTCACCGGCGCGCCCTGGTTGCCCCATGCGGTGCGGATGTAGGTCACCACCGCCGCCACCTCGACATCGGACAGCGCTTGCGCGAACGGCGGCATGCCATACGGCTTCGGATTCTTGAACGTGCCAGGCGGATAACCGCCGTTCAGCACCATGCGGATCGGGTTCACGGCCGAGTTCATCACGATCGACTGATTGTTCGCGAGCGGCGGAAAATCCGGCGGCTTGCCCTCGCCGCGCGCGGCGTGGCACTCGGCACATTGGGCGTCGTAGATCTTCTTGCCGAGCGGCGCGAGACTCGTCTGCTGCTCCATCACCGCCGGTCCGGGCGGCGCGGCCTTGTCGCCGGAACGCGCGGGCAGCGCCTTCAGATAAACGGCCATCGCGCGGACGTCGTCCTCGCTCAGATACTGGAGGCTGTCGTACACCACTTCGGCCATCGGGCCGTACACCGCGCCGCGATGACTCACGCCCGCATGCAGCAAACCGACGATGTCGTCCATGCTCCAGTCGCCGAGGCCTGCCTCCCGGTTCGAGGTCAGCGAAGGCGCGTACCAGTTCTGGATCGGGATCAATCCGCCCTCGAATGCCTTGGAGCTCACGTTGCCGCCGAGTGCGTTGATCGCGGTGTGGCACATCGAGCAATGTCCGAGTCCTTCGACCAGATACGCGCCGCGATTCCATTCCGCCGATTGCTTCGGGTCGGGCCGGTACTCGCCCTCCCTGAAGAACAGCGAGCGCCAGCCAAACAGCAGTTGCCGCTTGTTGAACGGAAAGCGCAGTTCGTGCGGCCGGTTCGGCTGGTGCACGGGCGGCGTCGACATCAGGAACGCGTAGATCGCGTCGGAATCGGCGCGCGTGACTTTCGTGTAGGACGTGTACGGCATCGCCGGATAGAGCAGCGAGCCGTCGCGCGACTTGCCGTCGTGCATCATCCGGTAGAACTCGTCGGCGCTCCAGCCGCCGATGCCCGTCTCCCGGTCCGACGAAATGTTGGGCGTGAAGAGCGTGCCGAACGGCGTGTCCATCGGCCGGCCGCCGCCGAAGGTCCGGCCGGCGGGCAGCGTATGGCACGCGATGCAATCGCCCGCGCGCGCCAGATACTCGCCGCGCTTGATCGTCTCCGCGCGGTCCTGCGCATGGACCTGCCTCAACGGTGCCAGCAGCAACACCGCCCATGCCGCCCATGCCGCCAGTAGAACCGCGACGGTCAGCGCTCCGGAGGGTCGAAATCGGCGCACGTCGTGGTCCTCGTCAGTGGGGAACGCTGCCGCAGGCGAGCGGCATCGTGAGCGAACCGGCCGCCACCGGCGCCGGATCAGCCGGCGCGGGCAGCGAGGCCAGGTACGCGGCGATCCCGGTGATGTCGCGATCGGAGAGCAGCTTGGCGATCTGGCCCATGCAATCGGGCGCGGCCGTGGTGCGGGTGCCGTAGCGCCATGCGCCCAGTTGCGCGCTCAGATAATCGGCATGCAGGCCCAGCAGGCCGGGGATGGCAGGCTCCATGCCGGTCATCGCCGGGCCGTGGCAGCTGATGCAGGCAGGCACGCTGCGCACCGGATCGCCTTTCGTGACCAGCGACCTGCCCAGTTCGAGCGTTTTTGCATCGACACTGACGGGCGCCGGCGGCGGGAACGGCGGACGCTCGCCCGCGAAGTACGCGGCAATCTCCTTCAGATAGGCATCCGGAAGATAGGCGAGCAGGTAATTCATCGGCGGATATTTGCGCCGGCCGTCGCGGAAGGCGAGCAACTGGTTGTACAGGTAGCCGGCAGGCTTGCCGGACAGGCGCGGGAAATAGTCGTTGTCCGTGCCCTCGCCGTGCGCGCCGTGACAGGCGGCGCAGCCCATCACGCGGGCCTTCATGGTGTCCGGCGCGCGCTCGGTGGCCGGCGCGTCCGCGGCGAACGCCCCGCTGCCGAAACACAGCAAGAGTGCGCACACGATGAACGTGCTGAGCTTCGCCGCGTCTGTCACGTTCTGCACGTAACCCCCGGTTGTCGAAATGCCGTGTTCGAAATGCCGTTGTCGATACGCCGCGCGGGACAGGCCCGCATCCGGCACGCTGCTTCAAGGCACTGCAGTGAACATGCTGTCGATGGGTTGCGTCAGGCTGTTCTGATACTAGAAGACAGCGCCCGCTTTTCCCAGCACCGGGATTGTCTCAATGCGCGCGCACGCCGCGTGGCGGGCACGAGCGCGTTTCTTGATCTAAAACAATCTATTCAATATTTTCGGGATAGGCAAAGAGCCGGCCGCGCTCACTTGAGCCCAAGGCGCTTCGCGAGACGATTCAGGTTGGCCCGATCCAGACCCAGCTCGCGGGCCGCGGACGCCCAGTTCTGCTCATGACGC
This sequence comes from Caballeronia sp. LZ033, assembly GCF_031451265.1. NCBI lineage: Bacteria > Pseudomonadati > Pseudomonadota > Betaproteobacteria > Burkholderiales > Burkholderiaceae > Caballeronia > Caballeronia sp. LZ033. The sequence goes on from NZ_JARUXQ010000004.1 coordinate 807,523, forward strand.
CTGAGCGTATCGAGGATCAGCGCGCGTTCGTAGGCGCTCACCGCTGCACGAAAGTCCGTGCCGCTTGCCGACAGCGGCGGCGGCGCGGCGGACGCCTGCGTCGGGGCGGCATCGCCGTTGAGCGCGAGATCGGCGGCGCTGAGCGTCAGGATGCGCGGACGCTCGCGGTGCGACGCCAGCGCCTTCAACGCGCTCCGGCCGATCAGATGCTCCAGTTCGCGCACGTTTCCCGGCCAGCGATAGGCCAGCAGCGCGGCCTGGGCGTCGGCGGCGAGGCGCAGACTCAGCAGGCCGAGACGCGAACGGTTTTCCTCGAGGAAGAAGCCGGCCAGCAGCAGCACGTCGCGGCCGCGCTCGCGCAGCGCCGGCACGACCAGCGGATAGACCGACAGCCGGTGATACAGGTCCGCGCGGAACCGCCCTTCGCGCACTTCTTCGGCGAGATCGCGATTGGTCGCGGCGATCAGCCGTACATCCACCTTGTGTTCGCTGTCCGAACCGATGCGCTGCAACTGCCCGTTCTGCAGCACGCGCAGCAGTTTCGCCTGCACGGGCAGCGGCAGTTCGCCGACTTCGTCGAGAAAGAGGGTGCCGCCGTCGGCGAGTTCGAACTTCCCGCGCCGGTCCGACGACGCCCCCGAAAACGCCCCTCGCACATGCCCGAAGAGCTCGCTTTCGACGAGCGTATCCGGCAGCGCGGCGCAGTTGAGGCTGACGAGCGGCTTGTCGGCGCGCGGCGACAGCGCGTGAATCTCGCTCGCGACGAGTTCCTTGCCGACGCCCGTCTCGCCCGTCACAAGCACAGTGAGATCGCTCGAGGCGACGATCGCGATCTCCTCCAGCATCCGCCGATGCCGGTCGCTGCCGCCGATCATCTCGCGCCGCTTCGGCCCGCCTGCCTGCCGGTAAGCCTCCGCGCGATGACGCTCCGCCTCCCTCGAACGCGCCAGCCGGTCGATGCGCCCCGCGACGCTCACCGTCGCCGCCGCAAGACTCAGAAACGCTTGCAGCGAGGCCATGTCGATTCCGTCGAAACGGGCGGGATCGAGCGCGTCGAGGGTCAGCAGGCCCCACGCGCGGCCATCGATCCACAGCGGGCAGCCCAGGCAGTCGTGCACCTCCAGATGGCCGCTCAAGCCCTTGACGAGGCCGTCATAGGGATCGGGAAGGTCGGAGCTGGCGGAGAAGCGTGTCGGCGCCTCGTGCGCAAGGATGCGCGCGAAACGCGGATGTTCGCTCACCCGGAAGCGCCGCCCGAGCGTATCGCCCGACAGACCGTCGATGGCGAGCGGCACGAGCGTGTCGCCGTCGAGCCGCAGGAGCGCGGTGGCGTCGCTCGGAAAAAGCGCGCGGGACGTATGCAGCAGACGCCGGTAGCGCTCGGTGTCCGGCATCTCGCTCGACAGATCCTCGATGAGCGGAACCAGCGCGTCGAGCAGCACGCGCGAAGTCATTGCGACTACGTCAGCAGTCTTTTTGACTAGAGTCGAATCGACCATATAAATCTTCAAGGCATTGATTTAACGACGATTCTACCTTGGCACAAAATCTGTATTGGAGTTTGCACAGACTTCCGATGCGCCATGCATCTTCATCAACGAGGAAAGAACCATGCTGTCAGCCGAACACCGTGCCATCGTCAAGGCAACCGTTCCCCTGCTCGAAAGCGGCGGCGAAGCGCTCACCACCCATTTCTACGCCCGGCTGCTCGCCGACTATCCCGAAGTCCGCCCGATGTTCAATCACGCGCACCAGGCGAGCGGCGCGCAACAGCGCGCGCTCGCCAACGGGGTGCTGATGTATGCGCGCCATATCGATGAACTGGAGAAGCTCGGCGGGCTCGTCGGCCAGATCATCAACAAGCACGTCGCGCTGAATATCCAGCCCGAGCATTATCCGATCGTCGGACGCTGCCTGCTCGCATCGATCCGGGACGTGCTCGGCGCGGAGATCGCCACCGATGCCGTCATCGACGCCTGGGCCGCCGCCTACGGGCAGCTCGCCGATCTGCTGATCGGGCTCGAGGAAGGCATTTACAGCGAACGCGAACAGGCGCCCGGCGGCTGGCGCGGCACGCGGCGCTTCGTCATTGCCCGCAAGGAGAAGGAAAGCGACGAGATCACGTCGTTCTACCTGACGCCCGAAGACGGTGGCGCCCTGCTCGACTTCCGTCCGGGCCAGTACATCGGCTTGCGGGTGGTGATCGACGGCGAGGAAGTGCGTCGCAACTATTCGCTGTCGGCCGCGCCGGATGGCCGCGAGTACCGCATCAGCGTGAAGCGCGAGGCGAACGGCAAAGTCTCCGGCTTCCTGCACGAGCACAAGCACGCCGGCGACGTGCTCGAACTCTATCCGCCCGCCGGCCATTTCACGCTCGAACCCGGCGAGAAGCCGGTCGTGTTCATCAGCGGCGGCGTCGGCATCACGCCGACGCTCGCGATGCTGCACACCGCGCTCGTGACGCAGCGTTCAGTCACGTTCATTCATTCGGCGCGGCACGGCGGCGTGCATGCGTTCCGCGAGACCATCGAGACGCTGGCGGCGCGCCATCCGCAGCTCAAGCGCTTCTATTGCTACGAGCACGCGCGCGACGGCGATCATCCGGCGGACGGAATCGGTTTCGTCGACGAAGCCTTGCTCGACAAGTGGCTGCCCGCGGATCGCGACCTCGATGCCTATTTTCTTGGGCCCAAGCCCTTCATGAAGGCCGTGAAGAAGCACTTGAAGGCGCTTGGCGTGCCCGAGTCGCAGAGCCGTTATGAGTTCTTCGGCCCGGCAGCGGCGCTCGACTGAACGCCTTGACGCGTGGTGTTCGAAACCGCGGCGCAGCTTGCCGCGCTTTTTTTTTTCGTCCGGCGAAGACCTCCACTGGTTACCCCATATTCCACAAAACCGGCTATTTGAATAGGCCACCATCCGGCCTATTCTGAACCTGTCCAAACCCACCAAGGAGCAGCGCCATGGAATCCCGTCTCGACTTCTACAAGGCCAATCCCGCCGCTATCAAGGCCCTCGTCGGCGTGGAAGAGCGCATCGGCAAATCCGCGCTCGAAAAGTCCCTGACTCATCTGGTGCGCCTGCGCGCGTCGCAAATCAACGGCTGCGCGTTCTGCGTCGACATGCACACCACCGATGCCCGCAAGGGCGGCGAGACGGATCGCCGTCTTGCGACCGTCGTGGTATGGCGCGAGACGCCGTTCTTCACGGATCGCGAACGCGCCGCGTTCGAATGGACCGAAGCACTGACGCTGGTCTCGCACGACCATGTGCCGGACGCCGTCTGGCAAGCCGTGAAGCCGCATTTCAGCGACGAGGAAATCGTCGACCTGACGCTGCTCGTAACCGCGATCAATGCATGGAACCGTTTCGCCATCAGCTTCCGCAAGCTGCCCGCCTGACGCGCCCGGCCCACTTTGACGATCCGGGCGTCGCAATGTGACTATGATGGCAGGCACCTTCCATGAACATGGCGCCCTGGCCATCTGATCGTGAATCTTCGTTCTCTTCGCCTCGCCGTCCTGGTCATCGCCGCGTCACTCGCGCTCGGCGGCTGCGGTCTGTTCGGCTGCGGCGGCGTGGCCACCAACGGCGGCGGCTTCGGCGGTTGCAGCGTCGGCACGCGCTTCTGAGGCTTCTCCCTCATTCGGCAGGGCTCGCATTGAGCCCGCGAAGCGGCGTCCTTCCCCACGGGAGCAGGGTTTTCCGGCAAGCCGTTCCCGCCGACACTTTCTCCAACCACCCGTTTGGAGAAAATCATGGACGCTGACCTCGCTCTCGCCCTCTTCGCATGCGCTTCACTGGCATCGGCACTGAGCTTTCCGGCGTGGCTTGCCATGATCGAACGGCGCACGCCACGGTACGTCACAGTCACGGCTGCCGTCCGGCTGACGAGATAAGAGAGCGAGGAGACCATCCGCCGGCGGCTGCACAACACGCGCAATCGCAATCGGCCTGCGGGCCGCCTCGTCAGTCGCAAGCCGCGAAACGCGCGAGCTCGATAACAATAAAACGGGCGACACGCCGGGTCGCCCGTCCTGGTCACTCCTTCATGGCAGGCGTATAAGGCAGATCCAGTGCCGCCGCGCGCGCATGCCGCACCGTATGCGCCTGACGCATCGGCTTCAGCACGAAGAGCGCAAGCAGCGCCGAGAGCGCCGCCATCCCCGCCGCGAGCATGAACACGGCGTGCCAGCTTCCGGTCATCGACGTGATGACGCTCGAAAATGGCACCAGCAGCGCAGCCGTGCCCTTGGCCGTATAGAGCAGCCCTGCATTGGTCGCCGCGAACTTCGGGCCGAAGGTGTCGCCGCAGGTCGCCGGGAACAGGCTGTAGATCTCGCCCCAGGCGAAGAACACGATGCCGGTCAGCACCACGAAGGCCACCGGACTCTGTCCATAGCGCGACAGCGCGACGATGCCCACCGCCTCGATGGCGAACGCGATGAACATCGTGTTCTCGCGCCCGATGCGGTCCGATACCCAGCCGAAGAAGGGTCGCGTGAGGCCGTTGAGCACGCGGTCGATGGTCAGCGCGAAAGTGAGCGCCGGCAGCGTCAGGCCGAGCAGCGAGACGGGTGAATCATGCAGGCCGAAGTCCTTCGCGATGGGACCGAGTTGCGCGGTGGCCATCAGGCCGCCTGCCGCCATCATCACGAACATCAGGTACATGACCCAGAAGATCGGCGAGGCCAGCACCTGCTTCGGGCTGGCGTTGTAGACGGCCGCCTTGACCGCGCTTTTCATGGAGGCAAGCAGTTGAACCGGCGGGGCATAGAGCGCCATGCCGAGCAGGAAGACCACGAGTCCCTGTCCCAGCCCGAACCACAGGAAGGTCGCTTCATAGCCGCTCGATTTGATCATGTGCGCGATGGGCACGACGGTCGCCGCCGATCCCATGCCGAAGCCCGCCGCCGTGATGCCCGCCGCCAGCCCGCGCCGCGCCGGAAACCACTTCAGCGCATTGCCGACGCAGGTGCCGTACACCGCGCCCGCGCCCACCCCGCCGACGGCCGCCGCGAAATAGAGCAAGGGCAGCGAAGACGCCACCGAGTTGAGCGCCCAGGCAATCGCGCAGAGCAGACCGCCGCCCACGACGACCGGACGCGGACCGTATTTGTCGACCAGATAGCCTTCCACCGGAACGAGCCAGGTCTCGGTCACGACGAAGATCGTGAACGCCACCTGAATGGCGGCGCGGCCCCAGTGATACTTCTCATCGATCGGATTGACGAAGAGCGTCCAGCCATATTGCATGTTGGCGATCATCGCCATGCAGATCACGCCGAAAACCAATTGCACCCACGGCGAAGCGAGACGCGAGGTCCTGCCTTCGCGGTCCATCTGGTCCGTTCCCATGCCTGTCTCCTTGGCAATCATGCCTTGTGTATGCGTGCGCCGATCGGCGCCTCTCGCGGCATGAGCAGCGTCGCCGCATATACACAGTATTTGATATATCAAGTAAGTCAAGCGAAAGAAACGACCGGGTTTTCACGGAGAAAACCGGGCATCGTCAGCGCTTGAAAGCCAGAGGAGAGGCAGAACGAAGGGAAAAAAAAAACCCGGCAGAGACAGGCCTGCCGGGCGATGAGCGTGGGCGAGACATGGCAATCCGCAACACGCCCTCTCTTTATATTGAAAGATAAACGTAATGTAAACGGAAATTTATGTAGGGTTTACGATCCGGCCGGTTTCGCCTGTTCCTGGAAGCCGTCAGAACACGTTCACCGGCACGTTCACCATCAGTCGATACACGTCGCTCGTGCCGTCCGGATAATACGGGCTGTTGCTGTGGTGGTGCATGTAATAGAACTTGATCGACGTGTTCTTCAGCTTGCCGCTTGGCACCGTGTAGCTCGGAATCACGCCCACTTCGTAGTGCGTTCCCTGGATCGGCGTGCCGTTGATGCGGTATGCCGCGGCCTGCGCGCTGGTGCCGTTGGCCATCGCGCTGCCGTCCGCATCCCAGCCATATGCGCCCCACACCGCGACCTTGAGACCCGGCACGCCGTAGTGCTTCATGTCGAGCGTATAGGTGAGACTCAAGGACTTTTCATGCGGCTGGTTGTAGTCGACATCCAGCGAGTTGGACAAGTAGTCGCCCGCGGACTGCCCCATGTAGTCGAACCTCTGATCGCTCACGATCTGCTGATACGCCACCTGCACCGTATGCGCGCCGTGCGTACCCGACAATGCCAGCGAGTAGGCATTGTTGGTGATCGCGCCCTGCCGCTGGTCGCCGATCGAACCCGTGTAGTAGTAGTTCAGCGCGCCCGTCCAGCGTATCGAGGCGGGATCGCCGATGCTGTGCGTCGCATTCAGGTAGTACTGTTGCCACACGTCGTTGGCAATGCCGCCCCATAGCGAGAAGGCCGTGTCGTCGCCATGGGTCCAGTCGCCGCCGAAGAAGCTGAAGCGCGAGATATGCGTGCCGCCGTATTCGGTCGTGAGTCCGGTGACGCTCGTCATGCCGCGCGCAAGCACGGCGTCCACCGTGCCGGCCTTGAGCGTCAAGCCCCTGATCTCATCGCTCTCCAGCGAGAAGCCGCGATACGTCGGCGGCAGCGAGCGGTTGTCGTGCGGCACGAGGAACGGATCGTCGAAGAGTTGCTGACCGTATTTGAGCACGGTGTTCGAGACGCGCGCCTTCACGTCCCACACGCCGGGATAAGCCCACGCCAGTTGTCCCGATCCGCCGCCGTCCGTGCCGAGGTGCACGCGGTTGCCTGCGCCCTCCCCGCCATTGAACTTGAATGCGCCGAACAGGGAGACGTCGCCGCCCAGTCCGATCAGCCCCTTCGTATAGCCCGACTCGAACACGGCCTGTGCGCCCAGCACCGATGCATCCTTCTTGCCGCTGCCCTTCAGGTCGTCATGCTCGGTGTAGGACCGCAGCAGCAGGTTGAAATGCGAGTCCTCGATCAAGCCGTTCGACTTCGCCTGGCTGCTCATGGGCGCATCGGCTTCCGTATGCGGCGGCGATGCGGGCGGCGCTTCGGTGTGACGCGTCGAGGCGTCGGCATCGGTTTCATCGGCATGAGAGGTAGCGGCGGCGGCCATGAAACCGCTGCACAGCAGAATCGACAGCGCGATTGATCGCTTTTGTTTTTTCATTAGAAAGATCTCCACGAATTGATGCAACGCTCGACTGCGCGCACAGAAAAATCAGGATGCAGAACACCCCGCCCGCAGATCGGCAAGGTCTGGGCGTACGGACAGGATCGGGTGAAGCGGCAGGCCGGCCAGGTCGGCTACACCGGCCTTTCGCTATAGGGCGTGGATTGGGCGACTCATGCGGGTGGACGCGTCCTCGCTATCGAAGGGTTGCAGTGAAAGCGCACGTCCGTCATGCGAACAGACAAGCTACTGAGGCATCGCCGCCGAGCGGGCGCAGCGCGGGCACCTCGTGCGCGCAGCGCGCCTGCGCCATCGGGCAGCGCGTGCGGAATACGCAGCCCGAAGGCGGATCGATGGGACTGGGGATATCGCCCGGCAGGATCTCCACGGTGCGGGCACGCTGGATCGCCGGATCGGGCACCGGCACGGCGGAGAGCAGTGCGCGCGTATAGGGATGGCGCGGCGTGTCGTAGAGCGCGTGCTTGCTGGCCAGCTCCATCACGCGTCCGAGGTACATGACCATCACGCGATCGGAGATATGGCGCACCACGGCCAGGTCGTGCGCAATGAAGATCAGCGCGAGCTTCATCTCCTTCTGCAACGACCGGAGCAGGTTCACGATCTGCGCCTGAATGGAGACATCGAGCGCGGACACGGGCTCGTCGCAGATCACGAGCTTCGGCTCGACCACCAGCGCCCGCGCGATGCCGATGCGCTGACACTGGCCGCCGGAGAACTCGTGCGGATAGCGATTGATCATCTGCTCGCGCAAGCCGACGCGCGCCATCATCGCGCGCACGCGGGCGTCGATCTCGCGCTTGTGCATGCCCGGCCGATGCTCGACGAGCGGTTCGGCGATGATCTGCCCGACCGTCATGCGCGGATCGAGCGAGGCGAGCGGATCCTGAAAGATCATCTGCACGTTGGCGCGCAGCGCGTGCCATGCATGTTTCGACGCGTTCGCGAGCGGCGCGCCCATCCAGACGATCTCGCCGCCCGTGGCCGGAATCAGGTTGAGGATCGCGCGCGACAAGGTGGACTTGCCGCAGCCCGATTCGCCGACCACGCCAAGCGTTTCGCCGGCCTTGAGATCGAAGCTGACGCCATCGACGGCCTTCAGCGTGCGCTTCGCTGCCCACGGCAGGCGCTGCTTCGCCCCGACCTGAAAATGCACGCGCATCTCGCGTACGGAAAGCAGGCTGGCGTCAGACATGATTGATCTCTCCGAGGCGGGCATGCATCTGTTCGACAGGTCGATGGCACGCGCGCATCCCATGCAGGCCGATGCGCTGGAGCTCGGGCGCCACGCGCGCGCACTCATCGCTCGCGTCCGCGCAGCGCTCGTGAAACGGACAACCCGCGAGCGGATGCGCCATGTTCGGCGGATTGCCCGGAATGCCGACCAGCTCGCCGCCGTCGTGGTCGAGCCTCGGCAGCGCGCGCAACAGACCGATGGTGTACGGATGCGAAGGCCGGGCGAAGAGCGTCGGCGCATCGCACTGTTCCATCACGCGGCCGCCGTACATCACCATCACCTGATCGCACAGGCCGGCGACGACGCCCAGATCGTGCGTGATCAGCACGATCGACGTGCCGAAGTCATGCTGGAGCGTGCGCAGCAGTTGCAGGATCTGCGCTTGCACGGTGACGTCGAGCGCGGTGGTGGGTTCGTCGGCGAACAGGATTTCAGGCTCGCACAGCAGCGCCATCGCAATCATCACGCGCTGCCGCATGCCGCCCGAGAGTTCGTGCGGATACTGCCCGATGCGATGCGCCGCTTCCGGAATGCGCACCGCTTCGAGCATCGCGATGGCGCGCTTGCGTGCCTCGCGGCGCGTCAGGTTCTTGTGCAGTTCGAGCACCTCGGTCATCTGCCGTTCGATGGTCAGATACGGATTGAGCGAACTCATCGGGTCCTGGAAGATCATCGAAAGGCGATTGCCGCGGATGCGGTTCAGGCGCCGCCCGCTCATGCCGATGAGATCGTCGCCGCGATACAGCGCCTGGCCCATGGCCCGGCCGTTCGGCGCCAGCAGCCCGAGCATCGCGAGCACGCTCTGGCTCTTGCCCGAACCCGACTCGCCAACGATGCCGAGCGTCGCGCCCGCCTCAAGCGTAAAGCTCACGCCGTTGACGGCGCGCACGGCGGCGTCGTGAGTCGCGAACTCGACCTGCAAGTCCTTCACTTCGAGTAGCGGCATGGCTCACCTGTCCTTCGGATCGAGCGCGTCGCGCAGCCCGTCGCCGACAAAGTTGATGCAGTAGAGCGTGACCGACAAGAGCGCCGCGGGACACAGCAGGATCCACGGCGACGCCTCCATCACGCCGACGCCGTCCTGGATCAGCACGCCCCAGCTGGTCATCGGTTCCTGCACGCCGAGGCCAAGAAACGACAGCACGGATTCGGTGAGGATCACGGCGGGCACGGTGACGGTCGTGTAGATCGCGACGATGCCGAGCAGGTTCGGCACCACGTGGCGCCGGATGATGCGCGCGGTCGGCACGCCGATCGCACGCGCTGCTTCCACGTACTCTTTCGAGCGGATCGAGAGCGTCTGGCCGCGCACGACGCGCGCCATGTCCATCCACGAGAACACCGTGATGGTGATGACGACGAGATAGAACTCGCGGCCGAGCAGCGTGACCATCAGGATGGCGATCAACAGGTACGGAATGGCATACATCATGTCGACGATGCGCATCATCGCGTTGTCCACGCGCCCGCCGACAAAGCCCGCCACCGCGCCCCACACGATGCCGAGCGTGACCGACGTGAGCGTGGCGAGCGCGCCGATCATCAGCGACACGCGTCCGCCGATCAGGCAGCGCACGAAGAGGTCGCGGCCGGTGTCGTCGGTGCCGAAGAAGTGCCAGTTGGCGAGCGTGGGCGGCGTGCTGGTGGCGTTCCAGTCGGTGGAATCGAAGGCGTTCGGCGACAGCCATGGCCCCGCGATGCACGCCAGCGTGATGACCGCGAGCAATGCGAGACTCACGACCGCCGCCTTGTTGCGCAGGAAACGCGTGCGCGCGTCCTGCCACGGACTGCGGCCCGCGACGGCCTGTTCGAGCGTCGAACCCAGCGATGCTGTTTTCATGGCGCGCCTCTCAGTAACGGATCTTCGGGTCGAGCCACGCATACGCGAGGTCGGCCAGCAGGTTGAGCAGCACGGCCACCGCCGTGACGAGCACCACGAGGCCCAGCACGAGCGTGTAGTCGCGATTGGCCGCGCCGTTCACGATCAGCTTGCCGATGCCCGGCAGCGAGAACACGGACTCCGTGACGACCGCCGCCGTGATCGATGAAATCGCCAGCGGGCCGATCACCGAGACGACCGGAATCAGCGTCGGCCTGAGCGCGTGGCGCAGCACGATGACGCGCAGCGGCAGGCCTTTCGCGCGCGCGGTGCGGATGTAGTGGGTGTTCAGCACTTCGATCAGGCTGGCGCGCGTCACGCGGCCGATGGTCGCGACGTTGATGGTGGCCAGCAGCGCGACCGGCAGCACCATGTAGCGCAACTCGAAGCCGTTCCAGCCGCCGGCCGGCAGCCACTTCAGCGCGATCGCGAACACGAGGATCAGCACCGGCCCGAGCACGAACGACGGGATCACGTTGCCCGCGTTGCCGACCAGCATCAGCGCGTAGTCGGCGAGGCTGTTGCGGCGCAGCGCCGCGACGACGCCCAGCGCCACGCCCGCGCCGATGGCAAGCAGCATCGACGCGCCGCCGACCGCCAGCGAGACCGGCAGCGCGCGCAATACGAGGTCGTTGACGCTCCAGTCCGCGTAACGGAACGAGGCGCCGAGATCCCCGTGCAGGAGGCCGTCGAGATACAGCAGGTACTGCTTCCACAATGGCTCGCCGAGGTGATACTTCGCCTGCAGGTTGGCGAGCACATCGGCGGACACCTTGCGCTCGCCATCGAACGGGCCGCCGGGCGTCGCGTGCAGCAGCAGATAGCAGACCGTGATGACGATCAGAAGCGTCGGCAGCGTGAGCAGCACGCGCCGCAATGTGTATGACCCCATGAGCGTTCCTCCGGTGCGTCAGGACTTCAATGCCTGACGATGTAGAGATCCTTGCTGGCGTAATGATCCATCGGATTCTTCAGCGAATAGCCGCCCACATAGCTTTTCACGAGGCGTGGCAGGCCGTATTGCAGCAGCGGCAGCATCGGGTAGTCGTCCATCACGAGTTTCGCCGCCTGGGTCTGCAGCTGCGTGCGCTTCGCGGTATCGGCGGTGGCGGCCGCTTCGCTGATGAGCGCATCGGCTTTCGGGTAGCAGTTGAAGTTGTCGTTCTGCGACGACTTGCACTGCACGAGCGTCAGGAAGGTCGTCGCGTCGTTGTAGTCGGCCACCCAGCCATTGCGGGCAATCTGGTAGTCGCCGTCATGGCGCTTCTTGAGCAGCACCTTGAATTCCATCGACTCGATGTCCATCGTCAGGCCCAGCTTCGTCTTCCACTCCGACGCCACGAAGATCGCCATCTTCTTGTTGTAGTCGCTCGTGTTCATCGCAAAGCGCAGCTTCGTGCCGGGCTTCACGCCCGCCTGATCGAGCAGCTTCTTCGCTTCCTCGACACGCTTCGTCATCGGCCATGCGGCCCACTCGTAGTTCGACACGTCCGCGCCGCGCACGCCCTTCGGCAGCAGGCCGAGCAGCGGCGTCTGCCCGTCGGCGGTCACGCGCCGCGCCAGCAGGTCGCGGTCGATCACCATCGACAAGGCCTGGCGCACGCGCACGTCCTTCAGCAACGGATCGCGATTGTTGAAGCTGTAGTAGCGCGTACCGAGAATCAGCGAGTTGCGGATGTCGCCCGGAAACTGCTTGCTGTAGGTCGCGTACGTGCCGGTGGGCAACTGGTAGGTCATGTCGTTGTCGCCGGACTGGAACATCTTGACGTCGGTGTTCTCGTCCTCGATCGGCAGATAGGTGACTTGCGTCAGCTGCACGTTCGCCTTGTCCCAGTATTGCGGATTCTTCGTCAGCACGAGCTTGCTGTTCACCTGCCAGTCCTTCAGCTGGAATGCGCCGTTCGTGACGATGTTGCCGGGCTTGGTCCATTCGCGGCCGTACTTCTCGATGGTCGCGCGGTGCACCGGTCCGAAGTTCGGATTCGACATCAGTTCCGGCAGGAACGGCACGGGGCCGGCGGTCTTCACCTCGACGGTGGCGGCATCGACGGCGCCGATGCCGAGCGTGCTCACCGGCTTTTTGCCCGCGACGATCTCCGCGCCGTTCAGGATGAACGGACCGAACACGCTCGCATACGACGAGGCGGTTTTCGGATCGAGAAAGCGCTGGCTGCCGTACACGAAATCGTTTGCGCTGACGGGCTCGCCATTGGACCAGCGGGCGTTGGCGCGCAAATGGAAGAGCCAGGTGGTCGCGTCCTTCTGCTCCCATTTCGCGGCGACGCCCGGCACGACCGCGCCGTCGCCATTGGTGGCCGTCAGGCTTTCGAAGAGATCGCGTGCGAGGTTCGCCGCGCCCACGGTTTCGACCAGCGCCGGATCCAGCGTCTCGACCTCCGAGCCGTTGTTGCGCACCAGCTCCTGTCTGGCGGCCAGCGTTACGCCGGGCGGCACGATGGCCGCCGTGGCGTTCCACGCACTGATAGCCAGCACGAGCGCCGCGCTGGCGGCGAGGCATGTGCGTTGAAGACGGGCACGAACGGCGATCGGTTTCATGGGCATTCCTGGGGTCCTTGTCTCGTGTTGTTGTGCTTGTTGTGTGTGTTGCGCCGGCCGGCGGATCCCGGCCGTTTATCTCTTTCGAGATAAACAATGAGGTTTCCGAATCAAGCGCATCACGCGGGCGATGCTTCACCGGGCGGGCTGTCACGCGGCGCCGGGCCGCTGCATTCATCTGCGGTTCAAGACTGGCGGCGAGTATTTCGCATCAATAAGCCAGATGCCACTCACATGTGCTTATAGTCACTAAATTTTTCGAATAGTCGTTCGAATTGTTGCAAAGGTGTCAATGAGCACGGCGGCACAGGGTTCCGGTCGAGGCGGCGCACGACGGTTTCCGCTAAGATCGGCGTCGCTTTCAACCGTCGCTTTCCAGCCGTACGCCAGATGATCCGTTTCCGCCAGATCGAGGCTTTCCGCAGCCTCATCATGACCGGCACCAGTGTCGGCGCAGCCCGCAAGCTGCATGTGACCCAGCCCGCGATCAGCCGCCTGATCGCCGATCTCGAAGCCGATCTCGGCTTCAGCCTGTTTTCCCGCATCGGCGGCCGGCTCAATCCGACCACCGCCGGCCTGCGCTTCTACAAGTCCGTCGAAGAGAACTTCCTGGGACTGGAGCGCCTCAAGCAGGTCGCCGCCATGATCCGCGAGGAAGCCTCGGACGGTCTGACCGTCGCCTGCATGCCGGTGCTTGCCACGACCCTGCTGCCGCCCGTGCTGCTCGGCTTCACCGGCCAGCATCCCGGCGTGCCCATCAAGGTCGATTCCGTGAAGGTGCCCGAGGTGCTCGTCAACCTGCAGAACCACAAGGCCGATGTCGCCTTGAGCCTGGCCTTTCCGGCGGTCGCGGGCATCGAGGTGGAGAGCCTGCTGAAGGCTCCCGCGGCCTGCGCAATGCCCGCCACGCACCGGCTCGCGAAAAAGAAGCTCGTGCGCCCTGCCGATCTGCGCGGCGAGAATCTGATCGGCTGGCTGCCTAATTCGCGCCAGCCCTACGAGGCCGAGCAATCGCTCATTTCGGCGACCGAGGACCGGCCGCGCTACACCGTCTTCACCGATACCGCGCATACCCGCTATGCGATGGTCGCGGGCGGACTGGGCGTGTCGATCGTCGAGCCCTTTGCGGCGAAAGTGTGGCGCGCGCATGGAGTCGTCGTGAGGCCGTTCGAGACCGACATCGAATACGAATACGTGATGTCGTATCCAAGCAGCGGCATTCGCTCGGATCTGGTGGGATCGTTCAGGAATGCCGTGAAACGGGTCGTCGAAGCGTATTCCTTCGACGACTGACGCGCGCCGAAGTCACCTACTGCTTCGCGCCTCGATGCGTGCGCCGCACCGCCAGCAGCACGATCAGACTCACGAGCAGCAACACCGCGATCGCGCCCGCCGCACGCGCGAGTCCCGCCAGCGGCGACGGCTGCGTGCCCGTCCGCAACCGCGCGACCTGCGCGACGCTCACCTTCGCCTCGACGTTCCCATACAGCCCCAGCAGATGATTGCCGAGCGTGGCGATCTGCTGATCGGTGAGCAAGGCCGCGAAGCCGGGCATCGAGGCGTCCGACGTGCGCTCGGGATGTCGCGTGCCGCCCAGCATCACGAGCACGAGATTGTCCGTGTTGCTGCGGCCGAGCGTGGTGCTGTGGAACAGCGAAGGCAGCCGCCCGCCGCTCGCGCCTTCGCCGCTCGCCTGATGACAGGACGCGCAATAGCCGTCGTAGAGCTGCGCGCCGCTCAGGCGCCCGCTGTCCACGGGCCACGCCACCCCGCGCAAATCGCCCAGCCCGTTCGCCGGCTTACCCCAGGTGCTGGCCGGCTGGGTGTCGGCTTCGGTCCGGACCGCTTCGACCGTCTTCAGATACACCGCGACCGCGCGCAGATCCTCGGCGGCGAGATGACGCAGGCTGTTGTCGACGGCTTCGGCCATCGGACCGGCCGCGTGCGCCTTGCCGCGCGCATAGCCGTCGCGCAGATAGCCGATCAGCTCCGCCTCGCTCCATGCGCCGATCCCGCTGTTGACGTCCGGCGTGATGTTCGGCGCATGCCAGGCCCCCGCCGATCCGCCCGCGAGCGCGCGCGAGCTCGATTCGGCCAGCCACGCGTTGCGCGGCGTGTGACAGGCGCCGCAATGCGCCAGGCCTCGCACCAGATACGCTCCGCGATTCCACGCCGCGCTGCGCGATGTATCGGCAACGTAAGGCTGTTCATCGAGGAACAACAGGTTCCAGACCGCCAGCGTCTGCCGCACGCTGAACGGAAATGGCAGCGACGTCCGGGGCGCCGCCTGATCCACCGCGCGCACGCGCTCCATGAAGTACGCGTACAGCGCCCGGGTATCTTCATCGGTCACGCGGGCGTACGAGGGGTAGGGCATCGCCGGGTACAGGTACACGCCGTCGGCGCGGATGCCGCGGCGCAGCGCCGCGGAGAACTGCTCGAACGTATAGCCGCCGATGCCGTGCGTGCGCGACGGCGTGATGTTCGTCGAGACGATCTCACCCAGCGGCGTGGCCAGCGCCAGGCCGCCCGCGAACGGCTGGCCATCGGGCGCGGTGTGGCAGGCCACGCAATCGCCGGCAATCGCCAGATAGGCGCCGCGTTCGAGCAAGGCGTCGTGCGCGCGTGTGTCCGCCTGCGCGGCCGCGCACAGCATCGCCCATGCGCATCCGGCCAGCACGCGCCAGCGCAGAGCCTCAAGCATGAAGAGCGCTCCGTTCACGTCGTGCTCGTCGCGTGGAGGTGCTCGGCCGTGCGCAACGCGAGCGCGACGGCGGTCAGCGTCGAGTTGACCGTCGCCGCCGTGGGCATGACGCCCGTGCCCGCGATGAAGAGGCGGTCGGCGAGCGCGAGATCGAGCGACGCCTGCCCGGTGAGAAATTTCGACAAGGCCACGAAACTCTCCGGCGCAGGCAACGCCGTGGCGAGTTCGGCCGGCATGGGCCGGCGCGTCGTGCCGGGCACCCAGGTCGTCACGCAGGACGCCACGATGCCGGCCAGAAGCGTGCGCCGGGTACGCGCCCGCACCGGCCCGCGCTGCATGGAAACACTTGGCTGATTCATGTTGATTCGATGGTTCGTTCTGACTGACGGATGCGCCGCAACGCGCATGACGTGCGCGACTGCTTCCCCGACCCGTTGCTCGCTCGCGGTCGGTACAGTGCGGCATGCGGCGGCGCGGCGATAGAGCCCGCGCCCGAATTCAATGAAATTGACAATTGCGGGCGACGTCGCGGCATGACATCGGCTTGCTGGAGCGCTTCGTGCTGCCTCCCGACGACGCGTCCAACGCGTGCCGGCGCGACGGCTCATACTCTCGGTCACGGCACACTGCCGGCGCTTTTCCCAGCACCATCCGACGCAGGTTCGGGCGAACCTGCGCGGACCTCATCGACACGGAGCATCCATGCACGACCTGAAAGGCAAGTCGACCCTCATCACGGGCGCGAGCACCGGCATCGGCGCGGCGGCGGCACGGGCGTTCGCGCAATACGGCGCGAATGTCGCGGTCCACTACAACAGCTCGAAGGAACAGGCCGAGGCGGTCGCGCAGGACGTGCGCGCGCTCGGCGTCAGCGCGATCACCGTCGGCGCCGACGTGCGCGACTCGAAAGCCATCGACGCGGCCGTCGCGCAAGTGGTGGACAGCTTCGGCAAGATCGACGTGCTCATCAACAACGCCGGCAGCCTCGTGAAGCGCGAGCCGATCGCCTCCGCCAGCGACGAACTCTTCGACGAGATCATGCACATCAACGCGCGTTCGGTCGTCGCGTTCACGCGTGCCGCGCTGCCTTCGCTGCGCTCGGGCGGCGGCGGCTCGATCATCAACGTGACCTCGGTGGCCGCGCGCAACGGCGGCGGTCCTGGCGCGCTGCTCTATGCGGCGTCGAAGGGCTTCGTCAGCACCATCACGAAAGGCATGGCGAAGGAACTCATGCCGGACCGCATCCGCGTGAACGCCGTCGCGCCCGGCGTGATCCAGACGCCGTTCCAGGAACGCTTCACGACGCCCGAGCAGCTCGAGTCCTTCCGCAAGTCCATCCCGATGGGCTTCATCGGCGAACCGGACGATTGCAGCGGCGCGTTCCTCTATCTCGCCTCCGAGACGATGTCGCGCTATGTCACCGGGCAGATCATCGACGTGAACGGCGGGCAGTTGATGCCCTGAGTCCGGCGGAGCCGCGTGATTTCGGCGGCCTCGCGCGCATGGTATATAACGGACTGATCTTTCGTCGCACGCAAAAAAGGAGAATGCAGGAGATGCTCTTGACACAAACACCGCGCATGCGGACCTTCGCACTGAGCGCTATCGTGGCGTCCGCGCTGCTGACGGCGGGTTTCGTCGACACGACACCCGCCCATGCGAAAACCGCGGATCAGCCGCAGGTCCTGACTTCGTCGGCTGTCGCGGTCGCCGACAAATACGCCGCCGACACCGCCGAGCAGATCTTAAAGCAAGGCGGCAATGCCGTGGATGCCGCGGTGGCCATCGCGTTTTCGCTCGCGGTCACGTATCCGGAAGCGGGCAACATCGGCGGCGGCGGCTTCATGACGCTGTACGTCGATCATCGTCCCTACTTCCTCGACTATCGCGAACGCGCGCCGCTCACCGCCACCCGCAACATGTATCTCGACGACAAGGGCGAGGTCATCAAGGGCATGAGCCTGTACGGGCATCGCGCGGTGGGCGTGCCGGGCACCGTCGAAGGCATGTGGGAAGCGCAGAAGCGGTTCGGCAAGCTCAAGTGGAAGCAGGTTCTGGCGCCGGCCATCCATTACGCGCAGGATGGCTTCGTCGTCGATGACCAGCTGGTGGCGCGCCGCGACGCCGCCGCGAAGGAGTTCGGCGGCAAGACCAACTTCGACCTCTATTTCGGCGGCATGAAGTCCGGCGAAGTGTTCAAGCAGCCGGACCTTGCCAAGACCCTGCAACGGATCTCCGACAAGGGCGCCAAGGGCTTCTATGAAGGCGAGACGGCACAGCTGATTGCGAAGTCGATGGAAGGCCACGGCCTCATCACCGCGCGCGACCTGAAGGACTACAAGGCCGTGTGGCGCCAGCCGATTACCGCAAGCTGGAACGGTTATCGCGTGATCACCGCGCCGCCGCCGAGTTCGGGCGGCGTCGGCCTGGTGCAGTTGCTCAAGATGAAGGCGGACCTCAAGGACAAGTTCAACGATGTCCCGCTCGACTCGGCGCAGTACATCCATCTGGTGGCCGAGATCGAAAAACGCGTGTTCGCCGACCGCGCGCAGTATCTCGGCGATCCGGACTTCTACAAGGTGCCGGTCGCGCAGCTCACCAACGACGACTACATCCTGAAGCGCGCGCAAGAGGTGAATCCGGACCAGCCTTCGGACACCAAGAGCGTGCAGCCGGGACTCGGCACGTCGATGCCGGAGAAGGCCGAGACCACGCATTTCTCGGTGGTCGACAAATGGGGCAACGCGGTATCGAACACGTACACCATCAACGGCTACTTCGGCTCGGGCGTGGTGGCGGAAGGCACGGGCATCGTGCTGAATGACGAGATGGACGACTTCGCTTCGAAGCCGGGCGTGCCGAATATGTTCGGCGTGGTCGGCAGCGATGCGAACTCCATCGCGCCGAAGAAGCGCCCGCTCTCGTCGATGACGCCGACCATCCTCACGAAGGACGACAAGGTCGCGATGGTGATCGGCACGCCGGGCGGCTCGCGCATCTTCACGTCGATCTTCCAGGTGCTCTCGAACGTGTACGACTTCAACATGCCGCTGCCCGAGGCCGTCGGCGCAACGCGCTTCCATCACCAGTTGCTGCCGCCGAACACGATCTTCCAGGAGCCGTTCCATCAGCTCGATCCGGAAGTCATCAAGCAACTCGAAGCCAAGGGCTACACGTTCCAGATGCAGGGCTTCAATGGCGACATCCAGGCGATCCGCGTCGATGGCGACACGCCCGAGGCCATGTCCGATCCGCGCGGACGCGGCGTCTCGCGCGTGATCAAGTAACGCGGCAGTCACGCGCCGCTGCCGGTCTTGCCGGACTAGGCGTTTGCCCTAGTCCGGCGTTTTCGCGGTCCGGCCGGTGCCCCGTCGCGTGGGGCGTTGACGGCATATACGCCGCGTGGCATGACCGGCATGTTTTTCATGGGATTGGACCCTGCGTTCTGTTCCCCTAGGCTCTGTCCTGACCGAGTGCAGCCTCAGGTGCGAGACCTCGGCATCATTCAAGACACCCTACGAGACGACCCTGATGACGGCTCCGAAGTACGCCTCGTGCGTGCACGGCCCTGCCGTTTCAGCGTGCTGATAAAGGAGCAGCTCATGTTGGAATCCTCTGCCCAGCAGCTTGGCGACATTGACATTCCCCCTACGGAGCGACAGGAGAGCGGGCCATCCGGCAACGGCGGCTTTCTCGATCGCTATTTCGGTATTTCAACCACCGGCAGCACGGAGAAACGCGAAATCGTCGCCGGCGTGACGACCTTCCTCGCGATGGTCTACTCGGTGTTCGTCGTGCCGGGCATGCTCGGCAAAGCCGGCTTCGATACCAGCGCGGTATTCGTCGCCGTCTGTCTGACGACGGCGTTCGGCTCGCTGCTGATGGGCGTGTGGGCGCGCCTGCCGATCGCGATCGGCTGTGCAATTTCGCTCACCGCGTTCACGGCCTTCGGGCTCGTGCTCGGCAAAGGCCTGACGCCCGCCATCGCGCTCGGCGCCGTGTTCCTGATGGGCATCGTCTTCACGGCGATCTCGGTCACCGGCGTGCGTTCGTGGATCCTGCGCAACCTGCCGACGGGCGTCGCGCACGGCACGGGTATCGGCATCGGGCTGTTCCTGCTGCTGATTGCTTCCAATGACGTTGGTCTCATCATCAAGAATCCCGCGCCCGGCATGCCGGTCTCGCTCGGACACATCACGGCGTTTCCGGTGCTGATGTCGGTGGTAGGCCTCGCCGCGATCTTCGGGCTGGAACGCCGGCGCGTGCCGGGCGGCATCCTGCTCGTGGTGATCGGCCTTTCGGCGATCGGCCTGATCTTCGATCCCTCCGTGCGCTTCCATGGCGTGTTCGCGTTGCCGGCCTTGTCCGCGCCTGGGCATGCCTCGCTGATCGGCGCGATGGACATCAAGGGCGCCCTCTCGATGGCCGTCCTGCCGAGCGTGCTGGCCCTCGTGATGACCGCCGTCTTCGATGCCACCGGCACGATTCGCGCGGTGGCCGGCCAGGCGGGACAGATCGACCAGAACGGACGGATCGTCAACGGTGGCCGGGCCCTGACGGCGGACTCGCTCAGCTCGATCTTCTCGGCCTGCTTCGGCGGCGCGCCGGCGGCGGCGTACATCGAATCGTCCGTGGGTGTGGCGGCCGGCGCGAAGACCGGTCTTGCGGCCAGCGTGGTGGGCGTGCTGTTCCTGGTGGTGATGTTCCTCTCGCCGCTCGCCGCGCTCGTGCCCTCCTATGCGACGGCGCCCGCGCTCATGTACGTCGGCCTCCTGATGCTCGGCAACGTCAGCAAGCTGCATTTCGAGGATACCGTCGACACCATGTCCGGCCTCGTCTGCGCGGTGTATATCGTGCTGTCGGCGAACATCGTGACGGGCATCATGCTCGGCTTCTCGACGCTCGTGATCGGCCGGCTGGTGGCAGGCGAATGGCGCAAGCTGAATGTCGGCACGGTGGCGATTGCGGTGGTGCTCGCCGTGTTCTATCTCGGCGGCTGGGCCATCTGACCGCTCGTCTGGCTGATCGTCGACGATAGCTACATACGACAACGCCCCGCAGGCTTTCGCCTGCGGGGCGTCTCTACTTTTACGACCTGACCGGGGTGCTACGACTGATGCTTACTTCCGGCGATACGATTCCACGAGGATTTCGCAGTTCTGCAGATGCAGTTGCAGCGCCCGGTTCCACTCACGACGCACCGCAGCCTTTGCCGCGCGCAGCCAGGAACCGAACGAAACGAGCAAGGATTGTTGTGCAGTGGTCTTCATGAGCGTCTCTCAGGGTAAGTAGCTAGGGGATAACCCTGAATATACGCCTTTTACGCTGCATTGCAACAAGTTCTTAAAAAAGAATCAGGGTAATCCCTAGATCATCGGTCAATCCTTCCGGGGCGCGTCCGGTGCGAGTTGCACGCCCTTCTTGAAAATGAAGCAGCCGTAGCCGCGCGCCTCGCCCGTCGCAATCACGCAGTACGCCTTCCGGGCGCGCTCATAAAAGGCAAAGCGCTCGACCGGCGCCAGCGGCACCGGCCGTCCCTCGGCGGCGTCGATTTCCTTCTGCACTTCGCGTTGCACGGCAGGCAGCGCGCTCGCGTGGCCCACGACTTCCATGCGCTCGGCGGGATGATCGACGAAAGTATCGAGCGGCAGCACCGACAGCACGGCCCGCGCGGCACGCGGCGCATCGACGCCGTCCAGCCGCAGCAGACGGCCGAGTACCGTCTGACGCGCGACGGAATCGGCGGGGAAATTGGCGTCGCAGATCACGACTTCGTCGCCGTGACCCATCGCGCAGAGCGCATGCAGGATGTCGGCATTGAGCAGCGGATCGAGATTTTTCAGCATGTCGCGGGATTCTCCATGACGGTTTGAGCAGACGGATCCATGGTAACCGGCACCGGCGCCGCGTTCAGGGCACCAGCAGGTCGCCGGTGCGCGCCGCGTGCGCGCCCGCGATGCGCGCCACCAGCATTCCGGCCGTCGCGAAGCGCGTCCAGTGGCGCGCGTACAGCACGCCATCCGTCCCGGCGACGAGCGGCACGAGCCGGTCTTCGAGCGGATCCAGCACCTCCGCGATGGTCTCGCCCGCACGCACCGTCTCGCCGATCTCCCGCCGATGCAGGATCACCCCCGCCAGCGGCGCGCGCAGATGCTCGCAGCCGGCAAGCGGCGTCGCGGGATGGCGCAGCGGCGGCGGCTCCGGCGCGTCGCCTTCGATCATGCCGAGGTGCGTCAGCGTATCGACGATCGCCTGCGCGTCGCGCGCCGCCAGTTCGTGCGACACGTCGCGGACGCCGCGTAACTCGAGCGTGACCGTCAGCACGTCCGGCGGCAGCGGATAGCGCTCGCCGAACGCGCCGCGCAAATAGCGCCACGCCGACGCGCAGGCTTCGTCGAACGGCTCGCCTCCCGACACGTCCGCCAGCAGTTGCGCCTCGCTGCCGAGATAGCGCGCCAGCGGCTCGATCGCGGGCCACGCTTCGGGCGTCGTGTAGAGATGCGGAGCGGCTTCCCAGTCGCAATGAAGGTCGATGACCAGCTCGGCGTCGCAGGCGAGGCGCATCAGTTCGAGCCGCTGCGCATCCAGTTCGGTCACCGGCTGGCGAGCGGCCAGCGCGTCGCGCAGCGCCGTGCGGATCAGCCGCCCGTTATGGTGTTCGTCACCGTTCAGGCGGGATTTCAGGTGCAACGCCAGCTCCGGACCGAGCTCCGGAAAGCGCCGGTTGAAATCCTGCCCGGAGCGCAGGTCGAAACGCCCCATTTGCGCGCCGAACCAGTGCTGGTTCAGGCCGGCCGGATTGGCGACCGGAACCAGAACGATCCGCGCCATCAGCCGTCCGGCGGCTTCCAGCGCGGCGAAGCGCTGCTTCAGATACCACGCGACGACCATGCCCGGCAGTTCATCCGCGTGCAGCGACGCCTGGATATAGACCTTGCGGGGCGCGTCGCCGTCTTGCGGGCCGAAACCGTAGCTCGTGAGCACACGCCCGGTGCCGAGCGGCGCGCCCGCGAGCGGATGATGATGAACCTGCATGTGCGCAGACCTCGTGTCGAAAAGAAAAGGCACCGCAAGCGATGCCTTTCCAAAACCCTGCAAACCCGCGGCGAGGCGCTTACTGGATCGAGATATCGGTCTCGAAGTACTTGGCCATGATGCGCTTGAACGTGCCGTTCTTCTTGAGCTCCGCGAATGCGTTGTCGAGGCCGTTCTTCAAGTCGGTGTCGCCCTTGCGCAGCCCGATGGCCGTTCCCGGACCGATGATCGCGCGGTCCTCGACGATCGGGCCGACCAGCGCGAACGGCTTGCCCTGCGGCTTCTTCAGGAAGCCGATGGCGGCTTGCGCGGCGTCGGTGAACATTGCGTCGATGCGGCCCGCGACCAGATCCGCTTCGACCTGTTCCTCGTCGGCGTAAGGCACGACGGTCACGCCCTGCGGCTCCCACTTCGCCTTCGCGTAGCGTTCCTGCACGGTGCCCTGCTCCACGCCGACGCGCTTGCCCTTCAGCGATTGCGGCGTCGGCAGGATGCCCGAGCCGGCGCGCGCGACGAGTTGCGCATGCGTGTCGTACAGCGGCACGGTGAAGTCGATCTGCTTCAGGCGTTCGTCGGTGATGCCCATGTCGGAGAGGACGGCGTCGAACTTGCGGGCCTTCAGGCCGGGAATCATGCCGTCGAAATTGTTCTCGACCCACACGCACTTGACCTTCATCTGCGCGCACAGCGCATTGCCGAGGTCAATGTCGAAGCCGGCGAGCTTGCCGTCGGCCTGCTTGGATTCAAACGGCGGATAGGACGGGTCGACGGCAAAGCGGATCTGCGTGATTTCCTTGGCTTGCACGGCGGACGACACTGCGCCGAAAGCGGCGGTCACAGCAAGGACGGTACAAACGGCGAGCGAGGCGGACTTCTTCGATGACATGCGTTTCCTTCGGGACTTTCGGTGTAACCAGACGGTGAAACCAGAGCGGCTGGAGCGGGCTTGCGCCCGCGAAAAACCGAGCATGGTAACAAATTGGCACGATCGTCCCGGATTCCCCTCGCTCAAGGCACCACGGAAAGGAACAGGAAAGCCGCGAAGATCACGAGGTGCACGACGCCCTGGAGAACCGTCGAGCGGCCGGTGCCGAGCGTGATGACCGAGACGATCAGCGTGAGCGCCAGCATGACGATTTCCTTCGAGGCGAGCCCGAGCGAAATGGGCTGGCCGATGACGATCGACACGACCGCCACCGTCGGAATGGTCAGGCCGATGCTCGCGAGCGCCGAGCCGAGCGCGAGATTCAGACTCGTCTGCAGGCGGTTGAGCCGCGCCGCGCGCAGGGCTGCGAGCCCTTCCGGCAACAGCACGAGCGCCGCGATGACGATGCCGACCACCGCTTCGGGCGCGCCCGCGGCCGCGACGCCCGCCTCGACCGCCGGCGACAGCAGCTTCGCGAGCCCGACCACCGAAACCAGCGACAGCAGCAGGAACGCCAGCGCGATCCACGCCTCGCGGTTGCTGGGCGGCGGCGCATGGGGCGCGCTTTCATCGTCGGGGGCCGCGACAGGGACGGACGTGGCGGCTTCGGGCGTGGGCAGCAGGAAGTAGTCGCGATGCCGGATGGTCTGCACGAACACGAAGGTCACATACAGCACGAGCGAGATCACGCCGACGAACACCAGTTGCGAAGTGGACAGCGCCGGACCTTGCACCGTGCTCGTGAAGTTGGGCAGCACGAGCGTGAGCACCGAGAGCGCGCACAGGATGGCGAGCGCCGCGCTGGCGCCCTGCAGCTGGAAGTTCTGCACGTGATGCCGCAGGCCGCCCACCAGCAGACACAGCCCGACGATCGCGCCGCTGCAGATCATGATCGCGGCAAAGACCGTGTCGCGCGGCAAGCCGGCCTTGTCGGGACCGCCGGAAAGCATCACGGAGACGATCAGTGCGACCTCGATCACTGTGACGGCGATGGCCAGCACCAGCGTGCCGAACGGCTCGCCGACCCGATGCGCGACCACTTCCGCATGATGCACCGCTGCGAACACCGCGAAGGCGAGCGCGATGGCGGCAAGCACCATCAGGACGCCGCTCGGTATCAGCGCGGTCGCGGCGAGCACGACGAGCGCAAGGATCGGGGTAATGACGGTCCAGTCCAGCTTGAGTTTCATCGGCGCTCCGGGCGGATGGGTTGAGGGGACGTCGAGGTTCGGTCTCGAGCTGAACGGGTTGCATGCATGGGTCCGACCCACGGGCGCGACCGGCGTGCCGTAAGCGCGCCGTGACATGCAGCGCAGCCCCTCGGCATGATAGCGAATGTGCCGGCTGAAGCGCGGATAACCGAGCCAGGTGGTCGAAGGAATGAATTTGTCGCGTGTTTGTCGGAGAATAAGGGTGGTCAATGGCCACGTCCAGGAACCCGGAGAACCATGCTAGTCGCCCCGATACCCGAGAACGAACCCATTCGCCTGTCCACGCTGCGCACGCTCAGATTGCTCGATACCCCGGCGGAAGAACGCTTCGACCGCCTCACGCGGCTGGCGCGGCGTCTGTTCGACGTGCCCATCGCGCTGGTCAGCCTGATCGACGAAAACCGGCAGTGGTTCAAGTCCTGCGCCGGTCTGGGCGTGCGGGAAACCGGCCGTGACATCTCCTTCTGCGGGCACGCGATCATGCACGACGACGTGTTCATGATCCCCGACGCCCGTACCGACGCACGCTTTCATGACAATCCGCTCGTCACTGGCGATCCGGGTATCCGTTTCTATGCGGGACAGCCGCTGACCGTGCCGAACGGCAGCAAGCTTGGCACGCTGTGTCTGATCGACACGCGTCCGCGCGAACTCGACGGCGAGGCGGTCGGACTGTTGCGCGACCTGGCGCATATCGCGGAGCAGGAGATTGCGGCGATCGAACTCGCGACCGTCGATGAACTGACGCTGATCGCCAACCGGCGCGGCTTCGAGGCGCTGGCGCAGCATGCGCTGAATGTCTGCCGGCGCATGGGCCGGGACGCTTCGCTGCTGTTCTTCGATCTCGACGATTTCAAGCGCATCAACGACAGCTTCGGCCATGCCGAGGGGGATCGCGCGTTGACGACCTTTGCGGCGGCCTTGCGCGCGGCGCTGCGGGAAAGCGATGTGATCGGCCGGCTGGGCGGCGATGAGTTCGTCGCGCTGCTCACCGACGCCGGCGATGAAGAAACCAATCGCGCGCTCGAGCGGCTGCGGGATGCGCTGGCGGCCAGCAACGCGGCGGCGGAGCGCGGGTATCAGATCCGCTTCAGCGTCGGGCAGACGCTGTTCGAAGCGGGGCAGCATGGGTCCATCATCGACTTGCTTGCTTTGAGCGATAGCCGGATGTATGCCGACAAGGTTGCGAGGAGAGGCGGAAGGGGATGATAAAGACGCGTTCATGCCGGGCACTTTGGCGACGGTGAACAGGCCCGTCTGGAATACCTGTTGAGTTTCGCTATCGCCGGAAAGCGGAACGATTGAAGCTGACGGAACGCCTTGAGTCGATCCTGCTGATTGAAAAAAGGCAGCCAAAAAAACGCGCGGGAAGCATCGACTACCGATGCTTCCCGCGCGCCATCAACCAGCCAATACGCTTACGACACGAGTTCCGCGTTCAACGTGATCTTCGCGTTGCCCGCGAAGAGCTTCGACACCGGACAGCCCTCCTTCGCGGCTTGCGTGGCCTTGTCGAAGGCGGCCTTGTCGGCGCCCGGAATCTTGGCCTTGAGGTCGAGCTGGCAGGCGGTGATCGTGAAGCCTTCGCCATCCTTGTCGAGGGTGACGGTGGACTTGGTCTCGAGACTCTCGGCCTTCAGGCCCGCCATTTCCAGTTGCAGCGAGAGCGCCATCGTGAAGCAGCCTGCGTGCGCCGCGCCGATCAGCTCTTCCGGATTCGTGCCCGGACCTTCCTCGAAACGCGACTTGAAGCCGTACGGTGCCTCATTGAGCACGCCGGTCTGCGTCGAGATGAAGCCCTTGCCGTCCTTGATGCCGCCGCTCCATTTTGCCGATGCTGTCTTTTGCACGTGAGTTCTCCAGAGGATGAAGGTGAAGGGAAATGATCGAACGGCGGCGTGACCCTCGGTCGCGCGACGCATGCGCGTTGTCGGTCCGCACGCGTCGTGCCCGCTCGGACTTGCATGCATCCGCCGGATGACCTTGATTCGTCATCACGGCACGGCCGGACCGGCACGTCGTCATGCATCGTAACGGATCGCTCCGAGGCGCGCAGCGGAGGCAGGAAGCAAGCGATGAAGCGGCCTATGCCAGTCGGACGATGATGCCCGCAAAGCCTTTCCCGGCAAGGCTCTGCGCGGTGCCGCCCGGCGCCTGAGGGGGTCGGGCCGATAACTCGGAAGTATTCATATGGTCAAAGACCATCGATTCACTTAGCATGCGTTCACCCTTCGACCCGAAGCACTTCGACACCGTGCAAGCCGCCCGCGCACGGTCCGGCCTCGCGTGTCGATCATGACCGGCATAAAGACATGAACGCATTACCGCAACCGAAAACCCATCAGCTCGTCGACCGTATCAACGCACTGCGCGCGGCTTCGCCCCGCTTCATCGACCCCGCCGAAATCACGCCGCTTTCGCGTGAGTGGCGCGCGATCGGACATGACATCCGCCAGCTGTTGCAAGCCGATGCTCGCGCCGCGTGGGAACTGACCGGCTCGTGGCGCGCGCTCGCCGGCGATGTCGAAGGCGCTGAAGGCGCGTTCAGGAACGCGGTGGCGCTCGGACTGTCGGACGTCGGCCGTGAGAATTGGATGATCACGCGGCTCGGACTCGGCATGTTCTCCGCGGCGCAAGCGCTGTATCGCGAACTGTGCGGCGCGCGGACGCGCAACCTCGCGGTCATTGCGCCGTATGGGTTTCTCGCGGGAGCGGTGGGATGTACGGCGGAGTTGATCCGGGAAGCGAGGATGCGGGGGGGTGAGTGGGATGAGGAGTGGGCGGAACAAGTGTCGGCCGCGGCTTCCATATTGACGGACGCAGGCGTGACAGACGACGAAATCGCACAACGTCTCGATTGCACGGGCATCGTGTTGAGACAGCATCGGCTTTGCCCGGACGTCAATCCCCTTGTGATTGATCTGGAAGGAATCTGCCGCTGCGTCAGCTTCAGACTCAGCGTGCCTACTTCGTGGGATCTTACGAAGAAGATGAATGAGGCGTTGCTACGTGAAGAGGGACGGCTGATGTTCTTCAACACCGCTGCACTGGGCGTGTATTTCGACGGAGCGTGCAAATGAGCAGCACAGCGCAGGAATGGGTCGAGTGCGCAGCGGCACTCATGCGCCACGCCACCACCGAGCCTCAATATCGTACCGTCTGCAGCCGCGCCTACTATGGAGCGTTTCATGCGGCAAACGAATTTCATCGGAGGTTGCCCGCGCCCGGTACCGTCGGTCGGGCAAGCGGCCGCCATGACCAGTTGATCCAGCAGTTGTGCAATCCAATGATCCGCCCGAATGACGCGAAACACGCTTTATCGAAAGCAATTGACTGGACCTGATCACGCTTCGCAATGCACGAGTCAGAGCCGACTATCACCCTGGCGAGAACGTCAATCACGACGTGGCTGAACAATCCACCCAACTTGCCGCCAAAGTCATAAGGAAAGCCACCTGAAATGGGCCCACCCACCGACACCATCCCCGAAGACCGCACCCTGCCCGACCGCGTCGACGTCGTCGTCATCGGCGGCGGCATCATCGGCGTCAGCACGGCGCGCGCGCTCGCCGACAAAGGCCTCTCCGTCGCGGTCTGCGAAAAGGGCGTAGTCGCCGGCGAGCAGTCGAGCCGCAACTGGGGCTGGTGCCGCGCCACGCACCGCGACTTGCGCGAGCTCGAACTGAGCCTCGAAAGCCTGAAGTTGTGGCGGCGCATCGATGCGGAACTCGGCATCGACACCGGCTTTCGCACGAGCGGCATCCTCTACGCCGCCGACGACTCACAAGCCCTCGCCGATCACGAAGCCTGGCTCGAACGCGCGCGGGCACTCGTCGGGCGCGACGCGCTCGACTCGCGCATGGTCTCGGCGGACGAAACCGCTGCGCTGATGCCAGGCACCGCGCGCCGCTTCGCGGGCGGCATCTACACGCTCTCGGACGGCCGCGCCGAGCCGCAACGCGCAGTACCCGCCATGGCCGCCGCACTGCGCCAGAGCGGCGTGAAAGTGCTCATGCCATGCGCTGTGCGCGGCGTCGAAACCAGCGGCGGCGCCGTCAGCGCCGTGGTGACGGAACTCGGCCGCATCGCGTGCTCAAGCGTGGTGGTAGCCGGCGGCGCGTGGACGCGCTATTTCACCGGCAGTCTCGCCGTCGACGTTCCGCAGTTGCTGGTCCGCTCCTCGGTCCTGCGCACGGCGCCCATCGAAGGCGGGCCGGAGGTGAGCGCCTGTAACCGGGACGTGGGTTATCGCAAGCGGCTCGATGGCGGCTACACCATCGCCAATGCATTCCACAGCGATCACGACATCACGCCGGACAGCTTCCGGCTGTTCTTCAAGTTCCTCCCCGCCCTGAAAAGCCAGTTCGGTTCGATCAAGCTCGGCCTGAACGCCCGCTTCCTCGACGGGCTGCGCATGCCGCGCCGCTGGCCGCTCGACCAGCCCACGATCTTCGAACTCGTGCGCACGCTCGACCCCGTGCCGAATCCGTCCTTCAACGCGAAGGCCCTCGCGGAGTTTCGCGCGATCTACCCTGCGCTATCGCAGATCCGGGAAGCGCAGGCATGGGCCGGCTATATCGACGTGACGCCTGACGCCGTGCCGGTCATCTCGGGCGTGGACGGCAAGCCAGGACTCTTCATCGCGACCGGCTTCTCCGGACACGGATTCGGCATCGGGCCGGGCGCGGGGAGACTGATGGCGGATCTCGTCGCGCGCGACCGGCCGATCGTCAATCCGCACGCCTTCCGGCTGTCACGTTTTTTCGATGGCAGTAGGATAGAAATCGACGGCGGATTCTGATGCCACGCTTGCCATGCGTGTCGCACGTCCGCAATCGTCCCGCGCTACCATATCGGTTCAACGCCCGTCGCACATGACGCCGGCCCAGGTTCACAAGACGGCGCATCCCGCGCCGTTCGCTTTTGAGGCTCACATGGCATCCACGCCTGTTCTGTATATCGACGTGTGGTCGGACTTCGTCTGCCCGTTCTGCTATCTCGAAACGCCCGTGCTCGATCAATTCCGCAACGCCTATGGCGATGCAGTCGAGATTCGCTGGCATGCGTTCGAACTGCGCCCCGAGCCGGCGCCCCTGCTGGATCCCAATAGCGACACGATCGTCGAGGCTTGGGAAAAATCAGTGCAGCCGCTCGCCGAAGAGCGCGGCGTCACCATGCGCATGCCGCCCGTCACGCCGCGCAGCCGCAAGGCGTTCGAAGCCGCCCTGTTCGCGCGCGAATCGGGCCGCTTCGACGTCGTGCATCGCGCGATTTTCAAGGCGTACTTCGAGGAAGGCATCGACATCGGCGATACCGATGCACTGCTCGATATCGCGTCCGCATGCGGTGTCGATCCCGAACTGCTGGAAGAAGCGCTCGACGACGGCACCTACACCGATCTCGTGATCGAGGACGAGGAGTTCGCAAAGAAGCTGGGTGTGGGGGGCGTGCCGTTCGCGGTACTGTCGCGCGAGCCGGCGCCCGGTCAGGAAGCACCGCCTCCTATCGCGCTGCGTGGCGCCGCCCCGGTGCAGCATTTCGAAGCCGCAGTCGAGCGGCTCTTTCCCGACGGCTTCCCGGGCAACTGATCGCCGGCCGGCATGCACGAGACGCGGGCCGGGCGCGCGGTTCAGCTGTGCTCGGCCATGAACGACTTCAGCGCGATGCGCTGCGAAGGCTCGAGTGATTCGAATTCCAGCCCGTAGGCCACGTGACCCGTACCGGGCTCCGGTGCGCCGACATGCCGGACGATCGCAATCGTGTCGATCTTCACGTCCACGCCATCGGTGCTGAACTGGAACGAGAGCGCCAGCTTGTCGCCGATGCGCGCAGCCGGCTTCGCCACCGTCAGCGACATGCCATACGGGCTGATATCGCTGACACGCCCCAGTTCCGGCACATCCGTCGAACCATGAGCCGAAAAGTGCGCAGCAAGACGCGTGGGCATCCGGGCGAACTTGCGGGTGCGAAGTCGGCGGATCGCGCCGGGCGCGGAAAGCACCGCATAGTTGAACGGCTCGCGGCAGATCGCATCGACCGTGCAGGCAAAACGGAATACGCCGCGCCCGGTCAGCGCAACCAGATCGACTTGTTCGCCGACATTGAGATCGAGCGGATCGAAGCCGGTCATCAACGGCTGCGTCACGAACAGCGAGCGCTCGCCGTTACGGCGCGGCGTCGAAAAACCGATCACGCGGCTCGCATACATCGCAGACCCTGTCCCGCCGGTGCCGCGCAGTCCCACTCGCGCGCCGATCGTCAGGCCGATATCGTCGAGCGACAAAGGCTGATCGCCGGACACATCCGCGTCCTGACTCACCGCACGCGCCGGTTCCTGAACCGCCCGATGCGGCTCGAAGTGCTGGAACATGAAATCACGCGCCGCGACGTCCGGCACGACAGCGCCCGCATCGAACAGCACGGCGCCATCGGCGGACATGATCGGCCAGTCCAGCGCTGCATTCAGCGGAATCTCGGCCGGCCACAGACGAACCAGGGACTGGCGCGCTTCCAGTACGGTTTCTTCGGTCATCTTTAGGACGATTCTTAAGTGTTTTCGTAATCGTCTGTCTTGAACCCTTCGCCGTCAAGAGTCAAACGGCAACTTTTACGTTGGCGCACCAATTTTTTGGAAAAAACGCCACGTTGATGACACAACAATTTGAGATTGTAGTTTTATGCGCATAAACATGGGGCACGACTCAGCGCAACACGCTTCGTCCTCGTCGCGGCTCTAGCGCAGCATCGCACCCGTTTCCGCCGAGCCGGATACCGCTTGCGGCGCGCCGTTCGTTGCGCTTTCGATGGCTGCAAGCACTTGCGGCACGTCGGGCGGCGCGCCGTGATCGCCGACCGATACCGAGCGCCCCGGCGCATCGATGCCGAAATGCTCGCGCGATGTCGCGGCAAACAGCATGACCGTGCGGCGCTGCATGGCATGGGCGAGATGCACGAGACCGGTATCGGTCCCGACCACCAGCTCCGACGCCTGGATCCAGTGTGCGCATTCCTCGACCGTCACTTTCGGCAGCACGATCGCGCCCGGCACGATAGCCGCAATCGCCTGCGCCTCGCCGCGCTCGCGCTCGGTGCCCCACGGCAAGGCAATCGTATAGCCGCGCGCGACGAGCCAGCGCCCGACTTCGCCCCAATGTTCCTTGGGCCATTTCTTCACGTCGGCCGAAGTGGCGTGGAACAGCATCGCGATGCGCTTGTCGCGCGGAATATCGAGGCTGTACGCGAGCGCAGGCAGACGCACGTTGTAGTCGGGCGTCTCGTCGAAGGTGTAGCCGAGCGCCTCGGCGACGCTCACGCGCATGCCGCGCCAGGCATCGGTATGCGGACGCGGGCCAAAGCGCGCGTTATACGCGAAGGCCGCGCCACGCTCGCCGAGATCCTGGTTCAGATAGCCGAAGCGCCGCTTCCCGCGTGCAATGAACGCGATGATCGCGCTCTTGTAGACGCCGTGGATATCCACGATGGCGTCGTATTTCTCGGCACGCAGTTCGCTGATGGATGCGCCGATTTCCTTCAGGTCGTTCCAGTTGCGGGCCTTCTTGAACTTGCGCAGCGGCGCGCTCAGCACGCGGTCCACACCCGGATTCCAGCGAATGATGTCGGCGAAGGCGGCGTCGGCGGCCCAGTCGACTTTTGCGGAGGGAAAGGCACGCCGCAGGTCGGAAACGACGGGCAGCGTCTCCACGATGTCGCCGAGCGACGTGACTTTGACGATCAGAATTCGCTTCATGGAAGAGTCTTGAGTGCTCGGATGCCGGCGGCGCGCGGGAATGGGCCGCCGCAGGCGGCGCAGTGAGCCGCGCTCCGCAAAACCAGCGATTCTAATGAAATTGGGAAAGCGGCATTGTCAGCCTTTGTAAGTTCCGCCCGCTCGCGCCGGTTTGCGTGCGTCGCGCGTATCGAGAATAGTCCAAATCGCGCAGCGTGACCGCAACTCAGAGCGAGCGTGCGGAGAAGGTATCGCACTGGCCGACATCGCCCGTCGACAGCCCGCGCCGCAGCCAGCGCTGCCGTTGCTCGCTGGTGCCGTGGGTGAAGGCCTCCGGAACGACGCGCCCTTGCGACTGCTGCTGAAGCCGATCGTCACCGATCGCGCCTGCCGCGTTCAATCCCTGCTCGAAATCGCCGGGCTCGATCAGTTGCGCGTTCATCCGTTGCGCGACTGCGGCCCATACGCCCGCGAAACAATCCGCCTGCAACTCGACGCGCACGGACAGCGCATTGGCCTGCGCGCGCGACATCCGTGTGCGCGCCTGATCGACCTTGTCTGAAATGCCGAGCACGTTCTGCACGTGATGCCCGACTTCATGCGCGATCACGTATGCCTGGGCGAAATCGCCGCCAGCGCCGAAGCGGTCGCGCAACTCGCGATAAAACGAGAGATCGATGTAGACCTTGCGATCCGCGGGACAGTAGAACGGACCCATGGCCGCCTGTCCGGTGCCGCAGGCCGTCTGCGTGCCGCCGGAGAACAGCACCAGCGTGGGTGCCGGATAGTCCTGGTTGAACTGTGTGTGGAAGATCTGCTGCCAGGTGCGCTCGGTGTTGCCGAGCACCTTGCGCACGAACACGGCGCCCGGATCGGTGGCGGGCTGCCTGCTGGCGGGCGCTGCCTGCTGCTGCGGCGCGTTGCCCTGCAGGACCTGTGCGCCGTTGATGATGGTCATCGGATTGATGCCCAAGAAGTACGAAGCCGCGAGCGCGACGATGATCGTGCCAATGCCGATCGATCCACCGCCTACCCGGAAGCCGCCGCCTCCGCCGCCGCGCCGGTCTTCGACATTGCGGCTTTCTGCTTCGTCATCGAGGCGCATCGTATCTCTCCTTGTTTGTCTGCGCGGCGCGCGCGCTGCGATAGCCATTATCGTACCCGGCCGAATCGCGCGGTTTGTGATGACGCCGCCTCAGTTCTTTTAGCCCTTTCGCACAGGCTTCGCCGGTCGTGCGGTCGATTGTCGCGAACGCCCCTGCGCGTTCATGCCGCAGCGCACGATAAACGTGCCCGAAAAGCATCGGAGAATCAACCTGATAGCGCCTGCAAGCCCTTGAAACTGCGGCATTTGCGCGCGCAGCAAGATCGCTGACGCAACGCAACATTTTTTGCGATTGGCGCTAAGCTCGGCCCCGTTACACGACTGAATCGGCAAGAACACACACGCCCGACCATCCGGGCGCGGGTGACATTCAAGGCACAGGGCATCATGCATTCGACTCTCGAAGCACTCGATCTGGCGCGGCTCCAGTTCGCGTTCACTGTCTCGTTCCACATCATTTTTCCGGCGTTGTCCATCGGGCTCGCGAGCTTCATCGCGGTGCTCGAAGGCGCCTGGCTCAAGACCGGCAAGCCCGTCTACAAGGAGCTGTGTCTCTTCTGGTCGAAGGTCTTTGCCGTGGCGTTCGGCATGGGCGTCGTGTCGGGCGTCGTGATGGCGTACGAGTTCGGCACCAACTGGGGCGGCTTCTCGACCTTCGCCGGCCCGATCACCGGCCCCCTGCTCACCTACGAGGTGATGACCGCGTTCTTCCTCGAGGCGGGCTTCCTCGGCATCATGCTGTTCGGCTGGAACAAGGTCGGACCGAAGGCGCACTTCGGCGCCACGCTGATGGTCGCAATCGGCACGCTCATCTCCACCTTCTGGATCCTCGCGTCGAACAGCTGGATGCAGACGCCCCAGGGCTTTCGCATCGAAGGCGATCACGTCGTGCCGGTGGACTGGTGGGCGATCATCTTCAATCCGTCGTTCCCGTACCGGCTCGCGCACATGGCGATTGCGGCGTTCATCGTCGCGGCGCTGGTCGTCGCCGCGACCGGCGCATGGCATCTGCTGAAAGGCCGGCGCGATCCCGCCATCCGCAAGATGTTCTCGATGGCGCTCTGGCTGCTGCTCGCACTGACGCCGATCCAGGCGCTCGTCGGCGACGCCCACGGTCTCAACACGCGTGAACATCAGCCCGCGAAGATCGCGGCGATCGAAGGCATCTGGGACACGGAGAAAGGCGGCACGGCGCTGAACCTGTTCGGCATTCCCGACATGGAAGCCGAAACCACGAAGTACGCGGTGCGGATTCCGCATCTCGGCAGCCTGATCCTCACACACAGCTGGGACGGCGAGATTCGCGGCCTCAAAGAGTTTCCGAAGGCGGACCGGCCGAACTCGACGCTCGTGTTCTGGACCTTCCGCGTCATGGCGGGTCTTGGCGTGCTGATGATCCTGATGTCGTTCGCGGCGTGGTGGCTGCATCGCAAGCGCCGGCTGTTCGAGGCGCGCTGGTTCCATCGCTTCGCGCTGGCGATGGGTCCGAGCGGCTTCATCACGCTGCTGGCCGGCTGGATCACGACCGAGGCAGGCCGCCAGCCGTGGGTGGTGTACGGCGTGATGCGCACCGCCGATGCCGTCTCGCCCGTTACTGCGCAACAGGTTGGCGTGTCGCTGCTGGCGTTCGTGATCGTCTACACGATCGTCTTCGGCACCGGCATCTACTACTTGCTGAAGTTGCTGCGGCAAGGGCCCGCGCTGCCGGGCTCGCCTACGGAGACGCCCGACGGCACCGCGCGCCGGCCGCTCAGCCTTCCGCATCAGTCCATCGAAGGAGCTTAAGACATGGACCTCACGCTTGCCTGGGCCGCGATCATCGCGCTGGGATTGTTTCTCTACGTGGTGCTCGACGGCTTCGATCTCGGCATCGGCATTCTCTTCCCGTTCTTTCCCGACCAGCACGACCGCGACGTGATGATGAACACCGTCGCGCCGGTCTGGGACGGCAATGAAACCTGGCTCGTGCTCGGCGGCGCGGGACTGTTCGCCGCGTTCCCGATGGTCTATTCGACCGTGCTGTCCGCGCTCTATCTGCCGCTCGTGCTGATGCTCGTCTGCCTGATCTTTCGCGGCGTGTCGTTCGAGATTCGCGCAAAGGCGCAGCGCACGCGGCATCTGTGGGATCTGGCGTTCATCGGCGGATCGGCGGGCGCGACTTTCTTTCAAGGCGTGGCGCTCGGCGCGTTTCTCGACGGCATTCCCGTCGCCGATGGCCGTTTTGCCGGCGATCCCTTCGGCTGGTTCACGCCGTTCGCGCTCTTTACCGGCGGCGCGCTTGTCGTGACGTACGCGCTGCTCGGCGCGTGCTGGCTGATCGCCAAGACCGAAGGCGATTTGCAGCGGCGGATGTATCGCGTCGTCTGGCCTTTGACGCTGCTGCAACTCGCGACCATCGCCGTCGTCAGTATCTGGACGCCGCTGCAGGACGCCGGCATTGCGTCACGCTGGTTCGACTCGCCGCTGTTCTACCGGCTGCTGCCCGTGCCGGTGCTGGTCGCGGCGTGCGCGTGGGCCATGAGACGTTCGATCGAATCGCGTCACGAGACACGGCCGTTCGCCGTCGCGCTGGGCTTCGTGCTGCTCGGCTATGCGGGACTTGTCGCGAGCATTTCGCCCCATGACATCTTCCCCGGGGTTTCGATCTGGGACGCGGCCGCGCCGCATTCGAGCCAGTTGTTCACGATCGTCGGCGCGGCGGTGATCCTGCCGGTCATCATCGCGTACACGACGCTAAGCTATTGGGTATTCAGAGGAAAGGTGCGCCATGGCGAACATCATTACCACTGAGCGCGCGCGCAAGCTGTTCTGGTTTGTGGCGCTGTGGGTGGCGGGCGTGGGCGGCGCGATGCTGCTCGCGCTGCCGTTCAAGCTGCTGATCAAGGCGGGGGCGGCGATTCATTGAGGGCGGGGTGTCGTCTTCGACAAACACCCCCTCAAGACACCCCCGCCGCCACCACCCCGCCGACGATCCCGAACACCACCACCGCCACCGTCACGAACGCCAGCACGCGCGGCGGAAACGATCGCCCGAGCATCGCCAGCGACGGCACGCTCACCGGCGGCAGCGTCATCAGCAAGGCTCCAGCAGGACCGGCAGCCATGCCGAGCGACAGCATCGCCTGGATGATCGGCACTTCACCGGCCGTCGGGATCACGAACAGTGTGCCAGCCACGGCGAAGGCCGCGATCCACAGCAAGCCGTTGCCGATATCCGGCCCGATATGCGGAAACAGCCACGCGCGCGCCGCGCCGAGCAGCAGCACGAGCACGATGTATTCAGGGATGAGCCGCAAGGTCATGCGGCCGAGAATCTTGAGCCAGCGCGAAAACGCCGTGCCGGGGTCGTCGGTTTCGACGAGCTTCGCCAGCGACTCGCGCGATGCCGCCGCCTGTGCCGGCGTCACCATCCGGTTCACCGCGTAGCCGAGCCCGAACACCATCAACACGCCCAGCACGAGGCGCAGGCCGGTCCATTGCCAGCCGAGCACGAAGCCCATGAACACCAGCGCGGCCGGATTGAGCACGGTATTGCCGAGCCAGAACGCGATCGCCGCGCCCGGCGCCGCCTCGCGCGCCCGCAGGCCCGCGACGACCGGCGCCGCGCAGCACGTGCACATCATGCCCGGCAACGACATCAGCCCGCCGTTCACCACGCTGCCGAAGTTATGCTCCCCGAGCGCCCGGGCGACCCAGCGCGGCGGAATCAGCGCCTGCACCGCCGAGCCGAGCAGCAGGCCGAGCACCATGGCCTGCCAGATGGCCTTGCCATAAGCGAGCGCGTAATCGAGCGCGGCCTGCCACGAAGGCGTCGGCGCATTCGCGGCCGTGCCCATCAGAATGGACTTGCCGATGGAATGCTGGCTCGCCGCGACAAACGCGCGGTTGTAGTACGGAAACCATTTCACATAGAACAGTCCCAATACGGCGATCAGCAGGAACACCATCCAGCCGAGCGCGACGCGAGGTTGTCGGAGCGTGGTCATAACGTGTTTTCTTGTTTCGAGTGTGAAGTTGGAATCAGAGTGCGGGCGTGGTTTCGGCGAGCTGCGCGAGCAGTGCATGCGCTTGTTCGATACTGTCTTCGTCGTTCGGCCGGAACAGCACGTGCGCCGCGTGCGGCAACTCGCGGTACAGCGCCTGGCTGCTGCGCGCGTAGGCCGGATCGTAATGCCGGTCGATCAGCTCGCCGAACAGCTCCGCGCGCGCATCGGCGTCGATCAGCCCGTGCCAATGCGCCACGCGTTCGCGGCTGTGCAGCGCAACCAGCTTCGAGAGCTGCGTCTTGAAGAAGGCCGGATCGTCGAACAGATGGGCGTAATCCTGCAATAAAAACGCGATGCGGTCTTTCCGCTGCGCACGAACCTCCACGCAGGGCGACGCGTGCAGACTGTCGAGCAGCGCGTCGGGCAGTGTGATGGAACCGATGCGGCGCCCTTCCGCCTCGACGAACACCGGCCGGGTCCGGTCGAAGTAAGACAGCACCTCGAGCAGCGCCGAATCGAAGCCTTTCTGCGACGGTTGCGGCTGCCCCGGCAACGCCCCGAGCAGCGACCCGCGATGCGCCGCCAGCCCTTCCAGATCAAGCGCCTGCGCGCCCGCCCCGTGCAGCGCTGTCAGGAGCCGCGTCTTGCCGCTGCCCGTATGGCCGATCAGCACCACATAGCGGAACTGGCGCGGCAGTTCGCTTAGCCGCTCCATCACGCCGCGCCGGTAAGTCTTGTAGCCGCCGTCGAGCTGACGCGCCTGCCAGCCGATCAGGTTGAGCCAGGTCGTCATCGAACCGGAGCGCTTGCCGCCGCGCCAGCAATAGACGAGCGGGCGCCAGTTACGGGGTTTGTCTGCGAAAAGCGTATCGAGATGCTGCGCGATGTTGCGCGCGACCATCGCCGCGCCGACGCGGGTCGCCTCGAACGGCGAAACCTGCTTGTACATCGTCCCGACGATCACCCGTTCCTCGTTGCTGAGCACCGGCGCGTTGATGGCGCCGGGAATGTGATCCTCGGCGAATTCGAGCGGCGTGCGGACGTCGACGATTTCATCGAAATCGCCAAGGCGGTCGAGAGGAACAAGCAGGTTTTTCACGGGAAACGGGGCGCGCGGCGGCTGACTGAAGCGAAAAATTATCGCATGGGCACGGATTCGCTTCCGGCGGGCTCTTTTTTCTCCGCCGCCCCAGGCGGGCGCGAAGCGGCTACAGTGGCCGTATCGCAGGACCGTCCGCACCGTGCAAGGAGAAGCGATGAGCTATCACGAGACGATCGGCGTGCGCCGCTACCGTTTCGACGACCTGAAGACGCTGCTCGCCCGCGCCAGTCCGCGACGCTCCGGCGATGAGCTCGCCGGTCTCGCGGCCGCCACCGAGGAAGAGCGCGTGGCCGCCAAAATGGCGCTGGCGCAGGTCCCGCTCGCCGCCTTCCTCGACGAACCGCTGATCCCCTACGAGGACGACGAAGTCACGCGGCTGATCGTCGACACGCATTCGCGCGAAGCCTTTGCGCCCATCGCGCATCTGACGGTCGGCGCCTTCCGCGAATGGCTGCTCGCCGACAGCACCGACACCGCCGCGCTCGAAGCCGTCACCCTGGGCATCACGCCGGAGATGGCCGCGGCGGTGTCCAAGCTGATGCGCAACCAGGACCTGATCCTCGCCGCCAAGAAGCGCCCGGTGGTCACGCGCTTCCGGACGACCATCGGCCTGCCGGGGCATCTCTCCGTGCGCCTCCAGCCGAATCACCCGACCGACGATCCCAAAGGCATCGCCGCCGCGATGCTCGACGGCCTCTTCTACGGCTGCGGCGACGCGGTCATCGGCATCAATCCGGCCTCGGACTCGCCGGCGGCCATCGGCACGCTGCTCACGATGATGGACGACTTCCGCCGCCGCTACGACGTGCCGATGCAATCCTGCGTTCTCACGCACGTCACCAACACGCTCGCGGCGATCGAACAAGGCGCGCCGGTGGATCTCGTGTTCCAGTCGATCGCGGGCACCGAGCGCGCCAATGCGAGCTTCGGCGTGTCGCTCGCGCTGCTCGCGGAGGCGCGCGACGCGGCGTTGTCGCTCGGGCGCGGCACGGTCGGCGACAACGTCATGTACTTCGAGACGGGCCAAGGAAGCGCGCTGTCGGCGAACGCGCATCACGGCGTCGACCAGCAGACTTGCGAGGCGCGTGCCTACGCCGTGGCGCGCCGCTTCCAGCCGCTGCTGACGAATACCGTGGTCGGCTTCATCGGTCCGGAATATCTGTACGACGGCCGGCAGATCATTCGCGCGGGACTGGAGGATCACTTCTGCGGCAAGCTGCTCGGCGTGCCGATGGGCTGTGACATCTGCTACACGAATCACGCCGAAGCCGATCAGGACGACATGGACACGCTGCTGACGCTGCTCGGCGCCGCGAACGTGAATTTCATCATGGGCGTGCCGGGCGCGGACGACGTGATGCTCAACTATCAAAGCACCTCGTTTCACGACGCGCTGTATGTCCGCCGGCTGCTCGGCCTCAAGCGCGCGCCTGAGTTCGAAGCGTGGCTCGCCAGAATGCGCGTTACGGATGCAGAGGGCGGTTTGCTTGCGCGTCCATCAGGCGCGCCCCGTCAACCACTGCTCGACTGGATCGACGCATGACGACGCCACCCCGCCAGGACGATCCGTGGGACGCGTTGCGGCGTTTCACGAATGCCCGCATCGCGCTGGGCCGCGCGGGCAGCAGCCTGCCGACCGCGCCGCTGCTCGCCTTCGAACTCGCGCACGCGCAGGCGCGCGACGCGGTACACCAGCCGCTCGATACCGGCGCGCTTGCCGAGGCCATCCGCGCCGCAGGATTCGACACACTCGATGTGCCGAGCGCGGCGCCCGATCGCGCTACTTATTTGCGTCGTCCCGACCTGGGGCGCATGCCCGGGGAAGCAGGCGAGGCGCATCTCGCCGAGTACGCGAAGACCCTGCATGACGCACCGGACCTGGTGTTCGTGGCCGCGGACGGACTGTCCGCTGTCGCCGCGCAGCGCCACGTCGCGCCGCTGCTCGCGAGCCTGCGGCCACGTCTCGAAGGCTGGCGCATCGGTCCCGTGGTAATCGCCACGCAGGCGCGGGTTGCACTGGGCGATCCCGTCGGCGAACGCTTGCGGGCGCGGATGGTGGTGATGATGATCGGTGAACGGCCGGGACTCAGTTCGCCGGACAGTCTCGGGCTCTACGTCACGTATGAGCCGCGCGCCGGCCGTCACGACGCCGAGCGCAACTGCATCTCCAACGTGCGCCCGGAGGGCCTGCCTTACGACGCCGCCGCGCACAAGCTGATGTGGCTGCTGAACGAAGCGCGCCGCCTCGGACTGACCGGCGTCGGGCTGAAGGATCACAGCGGCGCGTTGCCCGCGCCTCACAGTTCGGACGCACTCGAAAACTAGCCGCGCAGCTTGCGATACACCGTCGTGCGCGACACGCCGAGTTCGCGCGCCGTCGCCGATACATTGCCGCCGTGCGCCTTGAGCGCTGCCGCGACCGCGCCGGCTTCGATGTCG
Source organism: Caballeronia sp. LZ033 (assembly GCF_031451265.1). Taxonomy (NCBI): domain Bacteria; kingdom Pseudomonadati; phylum Pseudomonadota; class Betaproteobacteria; order Burkholderiales; family Burkholderiaceae; genus Caballeronia; species Caballeronia sp. LZ033. Next base: position 848,559 of record NZ_JARUXQ010000004.1, read on the forward strand.
GCAAGACGCCCGCCTGAGGGCAGCGTCGGTGCGAATGCCGGTTCTATCTCACCGAGTGCATCGAGTTCATCCACGAAATCGTGCGGCAGATGGGCTACGCGAATGTGCGTGTCGTGGTCGTCGAGCATCGCGCAGGCCGTGCGCAGCACGTTGCTCAACTGCCGCAGGTTGCCCGGCCAGGGATGGCGCGCGAACAGCGTGAGCACGGCCGGATCGATCTCGATCGGACGGCCGATGAATCGCTCGTCGCGCAGCATCTTGTCGGCGACCGCGCGCAGATCGGTTCGCTCAGCCAGCGGCGGCAGTGTCACCGAGAGTCCGTTGACGCGGTAATACAAATCCTCGCGGAAGGCGCCCTGCGCGACGCAATCGCGCAGCTTGCGGTTACTCGCGCAGACCAGCATGAAATCGACCGGCACCCCGCGCGCCGCGCCGAGCGGCTCGACCACGCGTTCCTGCAGCACGCGCAACAGACGGCTTTGCAGTGCGAGCGGCATGTCGCCGATTTCATCGAGGAACAGCGTGCCGCCGTTCGCCTGCACGATCTTGCCGGTCGCGCCGCGTTTGGCCGCGCCCGTAAAGGCGCCCGGCACATAGCCGAACAGCTCGGATTCGATCAGCGTCTCCGGCAGCGACGCACAGTTCACCGCGACGAACGGGCCCGCGCGACGCGGCGAATCGGCATGGATCGCGCGCGCGAGCATTTCCTTGCCCGCGCCGGTCGGCCCGCCGATCAACACTGGAATGTTCTTGCCGATCACCTTGCGGACGCGTCCGGCGACGTCCTGCATGTGCGCATCGCCGGTGCAGAGCGCCGCGAGCGCCGACGACACCGGCTCGGCGACCGTCACGGCCACGCTCGTCGACGGCCGGCCGCGAAACTCGATGCTCGCAAACACGCCGACGCCGCTGTGCAGCACGAGCCGCCGCGGCGCGTCGCCGGGACGCCCGATCAGCGTTTCGACACCCTCGCCGAACAGCGTCTCCGCCGTCTGCGCACGCAGACTGCGCAAATCAAGCCCGAGCTGGAACTGCGCGCTGCGGTTCGCGCACAGCAGACGGCCGTCCAGTTCGAAGACGGCAATGCCCTCCATCAGCGTGCCGATGAATTCGGGCCGGCTGTGGAAACGGACGCGCGGCTTGTCTTCGAAGGCGCTCGAAATCAGCCGGTTCTCGATGGTTTGTCCCGACATCTTGACGAGCGCCATCGTGTGCTGGTGATAGCCGCGCCGGTCGCCGGTGACGTCGAGGACGCCGGACAGGTTGCCGAGCGGATCGAGGATCGGCACGCTCGAGCAGGTCAGAAAATGATTCGCGCGCAGGTAGTGCTGGTCGCCGTGAACGGTGACGGCCGTGCGCTCCGCGATGGTCGTGCCGATGGCGTTCGTGCCCTGATGCGCTTCGTTCCAGATCGCGCCGGCGCGCAACGCGACTTTTTCGGCGCGGGCGAGAAAGTCGTCATCGCCGAACGAATGCAGGATCAGGCCTTCCGCGTCCGTCAGCGCAATCATGCTGTGCGTATTCGCAAGCTGGGCGTACAGCGTCTCGATGACCGGCAGCGCGTGCGCGCACAGCGTGCGGCTCTCGTCGAGCTTGACGGCGAGTTGCGCGCCGGTCAGCACGACGTAATCGGGGCGCATCGTTTCACACAGCCCGAAAGTGGCCGAACGCTCGTGCGAATGACGGATGAGATCGCGCTGCGCGGGCTGCAAGGCCGCGCCGATGGCGTGCTGCATCGCCTTCCTCCTTGTCGGTTCAGCGCGGCCGTGGGCGGGGCTTGGTGCCATCCGACGCCGCGTGACTGTCTCCTCGCCGCAATGTAACACTGCGGCGGGACACGGGTCGATCCGAGGAAGCACGCGTAAGCGGCATGGCGCCGCCTTGGCGCTACAGCACGAGCGAGCCTGCGGATATCGCAATGACGAGGAAGATCACGAACAGGATCAGGAAGATGAAGAAACAGATCTTGGCGATGCCCGCCGCGCCCGATGAAACGCGTGTGAAGCCGAAAAGGCCCGCAACGACGGAGATGATCGCGAAGAGGATGGCAAGTTTGAGCATGGCGATTCCGGTTTTTTTGTCGTGATGGCCGGTGTACATGCAAGCAGCGTGCCGCACATGCTTTTCCGCATCAATCTGATGGTGCGTTGCGAAAAAGACGGTTAGTTGCTGGTCAATCCCCAAAAAAGCGGGCGAAGATTGCCCGCTTTTTTGGCTCGTTGCTGCTGTCAACGCCCGCGCGTATCGGCGGCGACGCGAGCTGGCGCTGCTGCCGGCGCCGGTTTGGGCAGCGGTCGACGGCTGCCGAGCCAGCCCGCCACGGCTTGATGCACGCGCGGCACGGCGAGCAGCGCGCCGATGGCGAGCGCATCGGCGGCTAGCCCGGCCGGCACGTTGATGAGGCCGTCGGTCAGCGTGAACAGGACAGAATCGACGACCAGCGAAATGACCGTCCCCGCGACGAATGCCACCATGCCGTCGCGCCCCACCGCGCCGATCCACGGCAAGCGGTTCGCGATCGCCTTCACGACGCCATAGCGCGCCAGATTGGCGCAGATCCACGCGATCGCCAGGAAATTGACGATTCGCGGCCCGGCGAGGTCACGCTTGAACGCACTGTCCAGCACCGGGGGCAGCACGAGCAGCTTGTAATACGCCATGCCGGCGATCAGCGCGACAGTGCCCGCGCTGACAATCCAGCCGAAACGATGCGCGCTCACCCGCTGGTACACGGGCTGGCAGCGCGCCAGCACGCCGAGCACGAACATCAGCTGCCAGGCTGCCGGATTGAAGTCCCACAGGTTGTCTTCGGCGGAGGGCAGATATTCGCCGATGGCCGGCGCACACGCCCACAGTGCGAGGCTCAGGCCGAGCAGGATCCAGGGCTTGCTGCGCGCGAGCGGCAGCATCAGCGGCACGGCCAGCGCGAACAGGGCGTACATCGGCAGGACGGCGGCCAGGTACGGCTGGCGCTCGAAGGTGAGAATCTGCGCAATCGACGAGACCGGCTCGGCCATCAGGCTGTCGAGATCGTGTAGCGCGAGATTCGGCGCGTGGCCAAAGAACGGCCGCAACAGGAAGGACGCGGCCAGCATCAATACGGCGGTGACGAGGAAGGCGCGGTACAGCTCGAACGCCCGCTTCACGAAGCGGCGGCGCGCGACGCTTTCGGAACGGCGCTCGGCGAGCGAGACATAGGCGGTGGCGGTGGCGAAGCCGCCAAGAAAGACGAAGACTTCGGCGGCATCATTGAGCGCGAACGCATGCAGGGTGAAGCGCGACACCATGCTCCCGCCGATATGATCGACGACGATGATGAGCAGAACCAATCCCCTGAAGAAGTCCAGCTCGACGAGACGTTGTGATTTTCCCTGCATGCGAAAGTGGCGTTTTTTCCCGGAAGTCGGGAAGTGTAGGACGGCCGGATTTTCAGCCGGCTCGAGAGGGTTGGAGTTTACCCGTAAACCGAGCTCAACCGCTTCTCAAGAGATGCAAAAATCCGTTTCAAATCCGGTATTTGTGGCCAGTTGGCCATATTTAGTCGCAAGACACGACCCGGCCCGCTGAAGATCGCTATCGTGTGGCGCTTCGATACGAATTAATATTTCAGGTTCCTTTCATTTCTGCAATCGAGCAGGTTAGCATTCCGCCATTGACGTCAATCCCTGACCAGGCCCGCACCGCATGGACTATCTCTTCGCCCTTCTCGCCGATCCTGCCGCCTGGGCCGCGCTCGCGACGCTCGTCGTCATGGAAGTCGTGCTTGGCATCGACAACCTCATCTTCATTTCCATCCTGACCAACAAGCTGCCCGAAGCGCACCGGGCACGCACCCAGCGCCTGGGAATCGGCCTCGCGCTCGTGATGCGGCTTGGCTTGCTCGGCACGGTGGCGCTGATCGTCCGGCTCACGGCGCCGATCTTCGAAGCCTTCGGGCACGGATTCTCGTGGCGCGACCTGATCCTGATCGCGGGCGGCGTGTTTCTCGTGTGGAAGGCCACCACCGAGATCCGTCATCACGTGACGCACGACGCCGACGACCACGCCGGCGCGAACGCGGGGGGCCGTCTGACGCCGCTCTCGGCGATCGGCCAGATTTTGCTGCTCGACCTCGTGTTTTCCATCGACAGCATCGTGACCGCGGTCGGCATGACCGAGCACATTCCGATCATGTTCGTCGCGGTGATCGCCGCGGTCGCCGTGATGCTGTTCGCGGCCGGGCCGCTGTCGAGGTTCATCGAACGGAATCCGACCATCGTCATGCTGGCGCTCGGCTTCCTGCTCGTGATCGGCATGACGCTGATTGCGGAAGGTTTCGGCTCGCATGTGCCGAAAGGCTATATCTATGCCGCGATGGCGTTCTCGGCGCTGGTGGAGGCGCTCAATATGCTGGCGCGGCGCGCGAAGACGCGCAAGGCAGGCGCAGCAAGGGATTGAGAGCCTCCAGACGGGCGCATGCTAGCGGACTCTGGCGGTGTGCCAGGCTTAGTTCAGCGTCCGAATAAATTTCCGAGCGTTCGCACAAGGAAATAAAAGCAACCGGGCCAGGTAATATTTTGTATTAAGTCATTGTAGAATCCGCCGAAACGATAATTCCAGACGGCGAGATTCAATTGGCGACAGTTGCAAATACAAAAATAGTCCAGACAGAGGCCAGACCCTACCGTCCCGAGATTGACTCACTTCGCGCAGTCGCTGTCATTGCCGTCCTGATCAGTCACTGGGCGCCCAAAATCATGGGCCCCGTGAATTGGGGACACGCCGGCGTCTACATGTTCTTTGTGATCAGCGGCTTCGTCATTACGCGTGGGCTGCTGCGCGAACGCAACGCAGGTCAAGGCCAGATCAATGTCGTCGCGTTTTACACCCGGCGCGCGCTGCGTATTTGGCCGATCTATTACCTTTCGATCGCATTCTATTTGCTGATCTGGCCTGGAATGAGCGGGTCGGAGGCACTCTGGCACTCCGCATTTCTCTCCAATCTCTTTTTCTCGCTCAACCATGGAGACGGATTTCCAATCCATTTCTGGTCGCTCTCGGTTGAGGAGCAGTTTTATCTGGTGTGGCCGTTCATCACGCTGCTGCCGAGCCGAATCTTGTGGAAGGTCTGCTGCGCCATGATCGTCGCTGCGCCCGTGTCGAGACTCTTCTTCTACGGACACATACACAACGTCGAAGCAACGCTTTACTCCTTGACCAGCAACGTCGATTGCCTCGCGTTCGGTGCACTGCTCGCATTATTCGAGCAGCGAAGGCAGCAAGGTCTTGCTTTTCCTCATGTCGTCACAGGATGCATCGGCGCCGTTCTCACGATGTGTGTTTTCGCCGGCGACCTCACCGGTCACTGGGCCTATGGAATCGTTCTGTGGCCCACGGCCATTGGCTGCCTGACAGCCTCGTTGATTGCCTGGATGGACGGCTCGCCGACTGCGATAGCGATCGCTTGCCGTCCCACCTTGCAATACCTCGGCCGCATCAGCTACGGGATCTACCTCTACCATCTGGCAGTGGGCCGATACCTGTTCGATCAGACCGTGGTTCGGAACATGTCGCCGCTGGCTTTTTTCCTGATCGCGTTTGCGATCACCGTCGCGGTCGCATCGGCGAGCTGGTATCTGATCGAAAAGCCGTTCGTGGCGCTGGGACGCAGACATCGCGACGGATCGAAATCTCCGCGTATCGCCATGTCCATGGCGATCGCGTGCGCAGTGCTTCTCGTGCCGCTTGGCATGAACCAGCTCTTCCTTCGCAACGCGCTGCCGGTCGTCTCGCTGCAAACGAAGATCGTCGATTACGGGCCCAGGATCATCGATCTCGCCCACCTGGATCCCGCCGGCACGCCGATCTGGATGAAGATCAACGGCGATTTGCCTCCGGGTACGGTGGCCGTCATTGGCGGTGAACGAATTCCAATGTGGAAGTCCGATGACGTCGTGGCATTCAAGCTGACGCCGGATCTTTTGCTTCGTCCGAGCCATCAGACGGTGTTTCTGGAGCACCGGGGCTTCGTCACTGTTGCGCGAACGGCCCAGGTCGGACTGGAAATCGGCAGCAATTGACCGACGCGCCGCGCTGACCGTCAGAACAGGCTGCGCTGACGCGCCTCAGGCTCGGACCGCGACGCTTCCGGCAGCGGCTGCGCCCGCAGCCAGCGTTCGATAGCATCGACCACATGCTGCCGCTCGACGGCATCCAGCGCCCGGCCCGCCGGGATCTCATGCCATTTGGCCAGACATGAGCGGCAGCACGTCGCCGTCGCATGCTGTGCGATGAACACCGGATGCCCGCGCATCGGCGTCTGCTTTCCGTCGTTGGGCGGCAGCGGCGGCGCGAGACGCCTGCCGATCATGTCGTGCGCTTGCGCGAGCACCGTCTCCATGCCCTTCGCGCCCAGATACTTCCCTTCCCGCACGCCGAGCGCAAAGCGCCGCCGGAACGCCGACCGGGCGAGTGCCGCAAAAACGGCGTCGAGATCGCGCATGGCGGGGTCAGCTGCCGTAGAGCGTCGAGTCGGCGAAACCGTCGGCGGACAGCACGCGGCCGACGAGAATCATCGCCGTGCGTTCGACGCCCGCCGCGCGCACCTTTTCCGCGATGTCCGCGAGCGTGCCCTCGATGCGCGTTTCGTCGGGCCAGCTCGCGCGAAACACCACGGCCACCGGACAGTCCGTGCCATAGTGCGGCACCAGGTCGGCGACGATGCGCTCGATGTGACGCACGCCGAGATGAATCGCAAGCGTCGCGCGGTGCCGCGCCAGATCCGCGAGCGATTCGCCAGGCGGCATGGCCGTGCGGGTCGCGTAGCGCGTGAGGATGACCGTCTGGGAGATGCCGGGCAGCGTCAGTTCGCGACCGAGCGCCGCCGCCGATGCAGCCGTCGCCGTCACGCCGGGCACAATTTCATAGGGAATGCCGAGCGCGTCGAGCCGGCGCATCTGCTCGCCGATCGCGCCGTACAGCGAGGGATCGCCCGAATGCACGCGCGCCACGTCCTGGCCGGCGACGTGCGCGTCGTGCAACAGCGCGACGATGGTATCGAGATCGAGCTCCGCCGTATCGATGCACTTTTCCGCATGATGACCGGCGAGCACTTCCTTCGGCACCAGCGAGCCGGCATAGAGCAGTACCGGGCAGGTGCGGACCAGCCGCTGGCCTTTGACGGTGATGAGTTCGGGATCGCCGGGTCCGGCGCCGATGAAATAGACGGTCATGCTGTGAATGAGAGTTGAAGTCCGAGCGCATCGAGTGCATCGGCGACGGTGCCGAAACGGCGGTCGGCGGCGGGCAACTCGGGACGCGCGAGCATGATGACCGGCAGGCCGCGTTCGCGCGCGACCGTCAGCTTCGCCTCGGTCGCGCGTCCGCCGCTGTGTTTGCTGATGACGACATCGATGCGGGCTGCGTCGAACAGCGCGCGTTCGCCGTCGAGGGTGAACGGGCCGCGCGCATCGATGATCCGCGCGCGTGCATTGCCCGCGTGCGCTTCGAGACAGCGCACGGTCCAGTATTGCGAAGCGGGAATCTCGTCCAGATGCGCGAGCGGTTCGCGCCCGAGCGTGAACAGCGGCCGGCCGAATCCGGCGATGCCGGCGACGATGCCGTGCCAGTCGTGAACGAAACGCCAGTCGTCGCCGGACTGTGCAGGCCACGCGGGACGGCGCACGGCCCATAGCGGCACGCCTGTGCTGTCGCAGGCCGCGCGGGCGTGGCGGCTCATTTGCGCGGCATACGGATGCGTCGCATCGACGACGAGCGCAATGCCCGCGTCGCGCAGATAAGCGCCGAGTCCGTCGATGCCGCCAAAGCCGCCGACGCGCACCGTGCACGCGAGATCGTCCGGTACGCGTCCCAGGCCTGCCAGGCTATAGACGTGACCGGCGGGCAGTGCGCGCGCGAGCGCGAGCGCGTCGCCGGTGCCGCCGAGCAGGAGAATGCGCTTCATGCCGCACCGGCCTTGCGGGAAGACGAACGCAGGCCGCTCATGGCTTGCTCGCTTGCAGCAGCGTGATGGGCAGCGCCTGGCGCCAGGTATCGAAACTGCCGAGCGGCTCCGCCTGCGCAATGGCGATGCGCGTCAGTTCGCCGCCATGCCGCGCGCGCCATTCGACCAGCGCCATCTCGCTCTGCAAGGTCACGGCATTGGCGACGAGCCGTCCGCCCTGACGCAGGCGCGACCAGCACGCATCGAGCACGCCGGGCACGGTCAACCCGCCGCCGATGAACACGGCGTCCGGCGCGGGCAGGCTGTCGAGCGCGGCGGGCGCCTCGCCCTTCACGAGTTGCAGCGCGGGCACGCCGAGCGCGTCGCGGTTGTATTCGATGAGCCGCTGCCGGCTCTCGTTCGCTTCGATCGCAATCGCACGGCAGGCCCGGTGCGCGCGCATCCATTCGATGCCGATCGAGCCGCAGCCCGCGCCCACATCCCACAGCAGTTCGCCCGGCTGCGGCGCGAGATGGGCCAGCGTCACGGCACGCACCGCGCGCTTGGTGAGCTGGCCGTCGTGCCGATAGGCGTCGTCGGGCAGGCCCGGCGTCAGCGGCGGGCCGGCGTGGCCCGCGTGCGTACGGCAGTCGATCGCGATCAGATTGAGTGCGGCGACGCGCGGTTCGCGCCAGTCGTCGGCCCGTTCGTCGATACGGCGTTCGCTGGCGCCGCCCAGATGCTCGAACACGCTCATGCGGCTCGCGCCGAAACCATGCGCGGTGAGCAGCGTGGCGACTGCGGCGGGCGTGGCGCCGTCGGCGCTCAGGACGAGCAGGCGCGCGCCGCGATGCACGTCGGCGAGCAGCGACGCCGCCGGCCGGTTGACGAGCGACACGCACGCCACGTCCTGGAGCGCCCAGTGCAGGCGCGCCGCGGCCAGCGACAGAGACGACGGCGCGGGCAGCACGCGCATTTCCTCGCCGGCGACTTCACGCGCGAGCGTCGCGCCGACGCCGAAGCACATCGGATCGCCGCTCGCGAGCACGCAGATGCGGGTCTTGCCGTCCCCGCGTCCGGCGAGCACGGCGTCGATCGAAAAGGGCCGGGGCCACGGCACGCGGCGCGCGGCGATACGGGACGGCAGCAGCGCAAGATGGCGCTCGCCGCCATGGATGGCCTGCGCTTCGACGAGCGCGCGGCGGGCGGCGCGGGACAGGCCGTGCCAGCCGTCCTCGCCGATGCCAACGACGGTCAGCCAGGTCGACATGCGGCATCTCCTCGATTGGGATCCGGGCCTGTCAGGCAACCCGCTCAGCAAAGCGCCCGAGGGGCCGTCAGGGCCGGATGGTCGGTAAAAGCGGGCATGATACAGGTCCAACGGAGCCCGGGTTGCCCTTGCAGTGGACGGTACGGTTGTTATGTTTCTCGAGCTTCGTGAAGGCGCGTCAAATCTTGATGGCCCGAAGAATCGACTCTCATAGATTACATGGGTACGACCGGTTTCTCGTGGTCTGAATCAAATCGAAGCCGAAGTGGCGGCGCGCGACAGCGCTTGATTCAAGAACGCGCAACGGAAGGCGGCAAATCTGCGCAAGTGAACGCGAACGATCTGTTTGACGTGGTCCGCATACGGGTGACGATGCTCTCTTGGCTGCGGAGATCGAACAAGGCGGTGACGGTTCCGCCTCTCTGCCCCAGGTTCGTCAATAGGACATACTCGTATTTCATTCGAACAAAAGAAAGCGCGACGCGTTCTACGATGGTGCCGCCCGCGCCGACGGGTTCCACGACCGTGACCCTCACGTCATCCATGCTCCACCGCATGAATTCCTGTGGCGTTCCTCCGGCCATACGTGAAAACAGCGCGGCTTTAGGGATGGTCTGACCCACGGCGCAGTACTTGGCCAAATTCGGGCTGGCGCGATCCAGGCAGTGAACGAATTCCACGTCGCGAATGGTTGCCCTCGGTCCGCTTCCTGCATTGCTGTGTGATGCGCCGGACGCCTGATGCAATGATCACTTGAAAGAGATGACATCAATGGCCTTGGGCACGCTCTGCGATTCGCCCTCGATACCGTCAACAAGGATAAAAGTCTCCATGCGTTCCTTTTCTTGAACAGAATGAACTTGTAATGCGCATCAAACAATTTCAGCTGTGAGAGACAAAGCCGATCGACGACGACAAGCCAAGTCCGTCAATCAAACCCTCACTGATACCCTTCATGACAATCATGGCCCTGGCGTTTCTTGCCGCCATACCGATCAAGGCCGGACTGGCAGCGCACGCAAGCATCAGTGCCTCCGGAATGCCCATGTGCATGATTATGCAAGCCTTTGCAATCAGCATGCCGCCACCCATTTCGGCGATGAACGTGCCGCCGCCAAAACGGCTGCGGACAGTTCGTCGCCTTGGAAGGAGTAGTTCATAAAGACGATGCCGTCGCCCCAGAAATCCGTGGTGGAGCCCGAACCGGTCAATCCACGCCCTTTAGGCAAGGGCAATTCAGGAAGCTGAAACTGCTTCGGAATTCTCAGGCCAAGAAGATTGATTCCAAACGTGGAAAAGTTGAACTGGTGGGATACCTTCGCGGGATCGACCAGCACGAGTATGCCGCGTGCAGCAGATAAAGGACCCAACGCGCCAGCCACACTGGCACCGGTGTTATATCGCCAACGACTCTTTCTATAACTGATCATTCCTCGATCCGAAGTTGAGCAAGGACCTCCCCATTAGTCCCGATATGACCACCACCACGCCAAACAGGAGCGGCATGAAATCGAACAGGTTTAATGTCTGGTTGACCTTCGGTTGCATACCGGGCGCGCTGCGCAAATAACGCACCTCAAGGCGGTCACCCACCTCCACCGGTAGGTACTGCTTCCGGGGAAAGTGACCGTTACGCCCTTGTCTGTCGTGAAAGACACTTCCGGGTGATAAGCACCGTGATTCAACTTGACGACTTCGCCCACTGTCACTGTGGATTCGAGATAGAAATCAATATCCATCCAGGTGAATTGACCAAACATCGCGATCAGGCAAACGCCCAGAAAAACCGTGACCCAATCGATTCGGGCCGTGCTCCGTTTCATGACCTCTGGCTCGTTTTCACGTGCGCGGGATTTCCTACGTTCCTATCTCTTGCCCGGTTCAACTTGACTGCGCCACAGCCTGATTCGACAACGCTGAAATCGCGGAGTCGTGTTCCGCCTTGCATCGCGCAGAAGGACTGCTGGTCAGGCAAATGCATCATGCGTCACGTCTCCGTGTCATCAAACCATTCATCAAAAATATCGCGATAACGAAAGTATGTGTGTCGCTTTGTGTAACGACATCAAATGCCCGCATGAAGAAAATGTCCGCACACATACAAGCGGGATAAATGCTTGCCCAACAGCATTGACTCGGTTCTTCATAGACCAAGGGATCGCGTTGATGACCAGCGTCCCGATAACGTTCATGCGTGCCATGCCGAGCACCGGCTTGAGTCGCGATGTTCGATGTTAGAATTCGGACCTGCCTTGCCTGACAAGGCTTTGCGGCATATTTTGGAGACGCCGGCAGGGCCTGGCGCTTGTACGCAGCGAGTCCGCGCACTCGCGCCCCTGATTCACTGCAAACAGCGCGGCGCGAATGACGCCTCCAAGCCAGGCGAGTTGCCAACCGAACGTTTTCGCGCGACACCCACCGGCCGATGCAACCCGGTCAGCGCCACACACGCGAAGCCTCACGGGCCATGCCTTTGATCTCACTCGACCATCCAGTGCCTGCGACCGCATCCCGCACCTCCGCGTGTCCGGGGCTGATGCGCGTCGTGCCCGCGCGCGATGGCGGTCTCGCACGTTTGCGCCTGACGGGCGGCTCGCTGAGCGCCGACGCTGCGCGTGCCGTGGCGCGGGCCGCGCGCGAGTGCGGTTCCGGTGTGATCGAAGTGACGAATCGCGCGAACCTGCAACTGCGCGGCATTCGCGCCGACGCCCACGCGCGGCTCGTCGACATTGCTTCCGCTGCGGGCCTGGCGCCCGCGACCGAGAGCGCCGACGACATCCGCAATGTGATGCTGAGCCCGCTCGCCACCGACGCCACCCGCACGCTGGCCGCCGATCTCATCGCTGCCATGCAGGCCGATGCCGCGCTGCATGCGCTGTCGCCGAAATTCGCATTGCAACTGGATGGCGGCGAGCAACTCGCGATGCTCGATCATCCGCATGACCTGTGGCTCGCCGCGCTCGATGACGGCGCGCGGTTCGCCTTCGGCCTCGCCGGCACGATCCCGCTGCATGCGCACGACACGCCCGCACTCGGCGTGATTTCCCGTGACGATGTCGTTACTTTCGTGACCGGCGTGCTGCGCCGCTTCCTTGCGCTTGCACGGCCCGACGAGCATCGCATGCGCGATCTGCTGGCGCGCGCCAGCACGCATGCCCTCGCGTTCCCGGCGCCGGAAGCAGCGCTTCGTTCCTGGCGGCGCGCTCCCTCCGATGCCACTTTGCGGCTCGGCGCGCACGCCGACAACACCATGGCCTACGCCGGCGCACAGGCTCCGCTCGGACGCCTCGACGCCGCCACGCTCGACGCCCTCGCTGCCATCGCGACGACCTATGCCGCGGGCCGCCTTGCGATGACGCCCTGGCAGAGCGTGCTGATCCCGGATCTTGCGCCGCACGCCGCGCACGATGTCCTGCATGAACTGCGGGGACTCGGTCTCGCGACGGAGCCGCGCGATCCGTTCGCGCGCCTGATCGCGTGCGCTGGTTCCGCCGGCTGCGCCAAAAGCCGCGCAGACACAAAATCCGATGCACAACGCCTCGCCCCGCTTCTGCCCGCGCACGCACTGGCGCAGGTGCATCTGAGCGGCTGCGAGCGTTCGTGCGCGGCGGCGCATCCGGTCGCGACCACTCTGCTGGCACGGGCACCGGGCCGTTACGACCTTTACCGCGGCGAGCAGCTCGCCGCCTGCAACCTGACACTCGAAGAGGCAGCCGAACGGCTCGCCCGGAGCACGACCGATGCTTGACTACATCCGCGACGGCGCGGAGATCTATCGCCAGTCGTTCGCGACGATCCGCGCCGAAGCCGACCTCGCCGCCGTCCCCGCCGATCTCGAAAAAGTCGCGGTGCGGCTGATTCATGCCTGCGGCATGGTCGATATCGTGAGCGACCTGCGTTTCTCGCCCGGCGCGGGGCTTGCTGGTCGCCGCGCGCTCGCGGCCGGCGCGCCGGTGCTGTGCGACGCGCGCATGGTCGCCGAAGGCATCACGCGCGCGCGGCTGCCGGCGGCCAATCGCGTGATCTGCACGCTCGCCGATGCCTCGGTTCCCGAACGCGCCCGCGCGCTGGGCAACACGCGTTCGGCTGCGGCGCTCGAACTCTGGCGGCCGGATCTCGAAGGCGCGATCGTCGCGATCGGCAATGCGCCCACGGCCCTGTTCCATCTGCTCGACATGCTCGATGCCGGCGCACCCCGGCCCGCGCTGATCCTGGGCTTTCCGGTGGGATTCATCGGCGCGGCGGAATCGAAGGCGATGCTCGCCGCCGACAGCCGCGGCATCCCGTACGTCGCGCTGCTCGGCCGGCGCGGCGGCAGCGCGATGGCCGCCGCCGCCGTGAACGCGCTGGCCTCGGAGGTCGAATGATGAGCGGACGTCTCTATGGCCTGGGCGTCGGTCCGGGCGATCCGGAACTGCTCACCCTGAAGGCGCTGCGCCTGCTGAAGGCCGCGCCGGTGGTCGCGTATTTTGTGGCGAAGGGCAAGAAGGGCAATGCGTTCGGCATCATCGAGGCGCATCTCGACGATGCGCAAACCCGCCTGCCGCTCGTCTATCCGGTCACGACCGAAGCGCTCGAACCGCCGCTTTGCTACGAAACCATCATCAGCGCGTTCTATGACGACGCGGCCCTCGAAATCTCGGGACATCTCGAATCCGGACACGATGTCGCGGTGATCTGTGAAGGCGATCCCTTCTTCTACGGCTCGTACATGTATCTGCACGACCGCCTCGCGACGCGATTCGACGCGGAAGTCGTGCCGGGCGTGTGTTCGATGCTGGGCGGCGTCGCGGTGCTCGGCGTGCCGCTGGTGTATCGCAACCAGAGCTTGTCGGTGCTGTCCGGCGTGTTGCCGGAAGCGGACCTGAAGCGCCGTCTCGAAGCCGCCGACGCCGCCGTCATCATGAAGCTCGGCCGCAACTTCGAGAAAGTGCGCCGCGTGCTGGCCGAACTCGGCCTCGACGACCGCGCGCTCTACGTCGAACGCGCGACGATGGCGAATCAGCGCATCGTCGCCCTCGATGAAGTCGACCCGATGGCGTCGCCGTACTTCTCGCTGCTCGTCGTGCCGGGGAAAAAATGGCAGGCATGACGGGCAGGAACGCGCCGGCGATCGTCGTATTGGGCAGCGCCGCGCTCGACACCGCGCGACGCATCCAGGCGCACGTTCCGGGCGCGCGCATCCATGGGCTGGCGAGCCGCGTGGACGCTCATTCCGCCGACATCGCCTATGACGATTTCGGCGCGCACCTGCGTTCGCTGTATGTGTCAGGTACGCCGGTCATCGCGCTGTGCGCCGCGGGCATCGTGATCCGCGCGCTGGCAACGTGTCTCGCGGACAAGGGCGCGGAACCGCCGGTGCTGGCCGTCGCCCAGGACGGCAGCGCGGTCGTGCCGCTGCTCGGCGGCATGAACGGGGTGAACGTGCTGGCGCGCGAGATCGCGGCTTCGTTGCACATCGCGCCCGCCATCACGACGAGCGGCGAGCTGCGCTTCGGCCAATGTCTGCTCGCACCACCCGAGGGTTACGCGCTGGCGGACATCGAGCAAGGCAAGCGCTTCGTGTCCGGACTGCTGGCGGGCGAGACGACGCGCATCGAAGGCCACGCGCCCTGGCTCGACGACGCGCCGCTGCCGCGCGCCGCCGACGCTCGCCTCGCCGTGCATATCACGCCGTATGGCGCGGGCACAGCCACGGCCGCGCTTACGCCGGACGATCTCGTGATTCATCCGCGCTGCGTGCTGGCGTGGCTCGACGATGCGGGCATCGAAGGCGATATCGCGGAACGGGTGCGCGTCGCAATGCGCGAGCGCGGTCTCGCGCCGCTTGCGCTCGCGGCGCTTGTTGCACCCGTGCGGCAAGGTTCACTCGAAGCGCTCACGGAGGCCGCGCATGCGCTCGGCGTGCCGCTGCGCCTGTGCGATGCGCGGCCCTTCGACGCAGCCAGCTCGAACGGCGTCGCGCTGCATGTCGCGGATACGCCGGTCGATGCGCTTGCCATCGGCCGTGCGCGCGGCACGCTGACCGTGCTGGGCCTCGGCCCCGGCAGCGCGGATTTGCTGACGCCCGCCGCGCGCCGTGCGCTCGATGAAGCGCAGGACGTGCTCGGCTATGAGACCTACGTGCGCATGGCCGGACCGTTCCGCGACGACCAGTGCGTCCACATGACCGACAACCGCGAGGAATTGCAGCGCGCGCGGCGTGCTTTCGATCTGGCGAGCGAGGGACGGCGCGTCGTCGTGGTGTCGTCGGGCGATCCGGGCGTGTTCGCCATGGCGGCGGCAGTGCTCGAAGCACTCGACACAGGCCGCGCCGATCACGCCGACTGGCACGCCGTGAAGCTTGCGATCGTGCCGGGCGTGTCGGCATCGCTGGCGACGTCGGCGCGGGCGGGCGCGCCGCTCGGTCACGACTTCTGCGTGCTCTCGCTGTCCGACAACCTGAAGCCGTGGAGCGTGATCGAGAAACGCATCGCACATGCCGGCGAAGCCGATCTGGTGATGGCGTTCTACAACCCGCTATCGAAGGCGCGGCCCTGGCAGTTTGATCGCGCGATGGAGATCGTCAGGCAGCATCGGCGGGCGGAGACGCCGGTCGTCTTGGGACGGGACATCGGCCGTCCGGGGGAACGCCTGAGCATCGTGACACTGGGCGCGCTGACGAGCGATCTCGTCGACATGCGGACGATGGTGATCGTCGGATCATCGACGACGCGAACGGTGGGGGACTGGGTTTATACGCCGCGGTGGTATGAGTGAGGGTTAGCGGGAAGGTGAATGGATGCGGCGGTTCGGGTCGATCACCATGGCCTGCACCAGATGGTCCAGGTCCTTGCTGTGATACAGGTCGAGGCATTTGAGAAAGTCGAAGCGAATGTTGAGGCCGTTCGTTTCGGCTTCGGCAAGCGGATTTCGATAGTCCCGTTCAAGGTAAGCCTTCACAAGTGACGTGATGGCCTGGGGCGTCCGGTCCAGATCGTAGTAGGTCCAGTCACGCAGCGCACTCACGCTGCTTCCGGAATCGATTCGTGCGTCCGCGCTGCTGTCGTAGGCCGTTGCGACGCAAGTAGCCAGCACCATGTCTCTGTAATTATCGGCGTAGGTGCGCGTGGACCCTTCTGGCGAGTCGGCGGCAGCGATGACTGATGGGCTAATGAGCACCATCCACATTGAAATAAGTGGAAAGATGGCGTTCCGAAGCCTCAACGCAAGCTCCAAAAATGGGCGCGATTAGTTCGGAAAGTCGCCTCCGGTTCGTTGAAATAACACCGGTCATAGCAAATGATTCCGTTGTACAACGTCGCATGCCCTTGAGCATCGCCCAACCCAGAAACCTCGAAAAGGATGACACCTCTTTTGTTTGCCAGCGCGCCACCGCCTGAAGGCGGAAACTCAACCACCTCTGCTTCACCCCAGCAATGCTGAAGGAAGTCGATCAGATCTCGCACCCGAAAAAAGTACTGTCGCTTGTCTCCGCCGGTCACTGCTTTGCCACGGATCGTCGGAATTGGGATGCCGCAGTGATTGAGGATGTAACTCATCCGAACAGCACACGTATTTTTCCACCTCGAGGCCGCATTCGGTAAGTCGATGTTTCGAGCCACCACGCCACCGATAGTGCTCGCGACCTTCGCTTCAGGATTGGACGGGTCATAGACCTTCATCGCGGCAGACCACGCCGTTGCAAACATCGGACGATGCATGGGGAATCCTCATCAAAGTTCCGAGTGATTCTGGATCCTAGCCTTGAAATCCACGCATAACAATGGAGAGCAAACTATCTATCATCAATTTCAGAAAAATCACAGTCGAACGCGGTTAGTCCACGCAATGCACGCGATTCACCGCCTCATATATCTGCCCCTTCCTCCTCTAACTCCCCCGCCGTCAAATACTCCGCCTCCCACTCCCGCGCGAACGCCCTGCACCGTCCGACGCGCACGGCATGCTCATCAAAATCCACGACCACAATCCGGTCCGCATCCCGTGGTCGCTGTGGCTGCTCATTCGTCCGCCCGTCCGTCAGCAGCCACAGCGAGCGACGCTGCGAAGGCCTGCGCCGTGCCGCACGCGTCAGCAGCGCCGCCGCACGCGCAAGCCCAAGCGTGAGCGGCGTACCCCCGCCTCCGCCGATCGGCGCCACCCAGCGCTCGTTGAACACATGCGCCGCGCCCGGCTGACGGCGCACTTCCGCGCGCCCGCCGCCAAAACACACCAGCGCAATCTCCGCACGCTCGCGATACGCGCGATCGAACAGCGCGACCAGCATGCCCTTCGCGCGCGCGAGCCGTTCGCCCGCGAGCATCGATGCCGAGCAATCCAGCACGAAACAATGCAACGCCGCGGCCTCGCCTTGCTTGCGCCGATGCCGCAGATGCCCCGGCTGAAGACGCGCCGCGCGCCGGGCACGCAAAGTCGCCGGCCAGTCGATGGACACGCTTGCATCGCCCTCGCGCGACACGTGACGACCAGGTGAACGCGCCGCTTTCCATCGAAGACGATGCTCTCCGGCATCCGCGTCCCGCCTTCGATGGTTCAGGCTTTTTTTGTGGTGAGCGGCCTCACGTGCTTGATCTTCGTGATGCCGGCAGGCTCGGGCGGCAGATGGCCCCAGTCGGCATCGCCGGAATCCGCTTGCGAAGGCGCGGACTCGCGGTCCGGCGGCGGCAAGGAAGAAGACGACGAAGACGCATCCCCCTCATGCCGGCGATGCCGCAACACCGCATCCGCCACCTGCTCGACATGCGTGACCGTGACATCAGCGGCCCCCTCCAGCGCCGCCAGTGCACGCGCCGCGCGCAGCATCACGAGATCGGCGCGCAGACCGTCCACATTCGCCGCGATGCACAGTTCACTCACACGCGCGTGAACGGCATCGTCGAACGTGAAGTAAGCAAGCGCCGCGCGCGCCGCATGGATGCGTTCATGCAACGCAGCCTGCGCCGCTTCATGCCGCGCGCGAAAGGCGGCCGGGTCGGCATCGAATGCAAGCCGCGCCTTCACGATCTGCTGGCGCACGGCCGCGTCGAAACAATTGCTCATTTCCACCGCAAGCCCGAACCGGTCGAGCAGTTGCGGCCGCAATTCGCCCTCTTCCGGATTCATCGTGCCGATCAGCACGAAACGCGCGTCATGCCGGTGCGAAATGCCATCGCGCTCGACGATGTTCACCCCGCTCGCCGCGACATCCAGCAGTTGATCGACGAGCGGATTCGGCAGCAGGTTCACTTCGTCGACATACAGGACGCCGAGATGCGCCTTCGCAAGCAAGCCCGGCGCAAAGCTCACGCCGCCGTCGCGCAACGCGCTCTGTATATCCAGCGTGCCGATCAGCTGCTCCTCGCTCGCGCCGAGCGGCAGGCTCACGAGCCGCCCTTCCGGCAACAGTTCGGCAAGCGCGCGCGCGGCCGTGGACTTCGCCGTGCCGCGCGGCCCGCTGACCAGCACGCCGCCGATAGACGGGTCCACCGCCGCCAGCAACAGCGCCTGCTGCAAGTCGTCCTGACCGACTAGCGCGGCGAACGGAAACACCGAAGAAGAAAGAGATGAGTTCAAGACTGTCTGCCCTCGATGCGTTGCTCGACATCGAGCAGATGCCGCTCGACCTGGTCGCGATAATCAGCGGGGTTCTGCCACAGGCCGCGCTCCATGGCTTCGAGCAGCCGCTCGCAGATCGATTGCAGCGCGTGCGGATTGTGCCGCGAGATGAAGTCGCGCGTGGCGGGATCGTTCACATAGGCATCGGTGACGAGCGCGTATTGATGATCCGACACCACGCGCGCGGTTGCGTCATAGCCGAACAGGTAATCGACCGTCGCGGCCATTTCCGACGCACCCTTGTAGCCGTGCCGCTTCACGCCGTCGATCCATTTCGGATTCACGACCCGCGCACGCACCACGCGCGCAATTTCCTCGTGCAGCGTGCGCACGCGCGGCGCGGCGGGATTGCTGTGATCGGCGTTATAGGCCTGCGGCTGCACGCCGGACAGATAGCGCACGGCCGCGATCATGCCGCCCTGGAACTGGTGATAGTCGTTCGAATCGAGCAGGTCGTGCTCGCGATTGTCCTGGTTCTGCAACACGACATCGAGGGTCGAGAGCCGCGTGCCGAAACTCGCGCGCGCCTCCACGCCATCGCCGGACTGCGCATACGCATAGCCGCCCGTGGTTTGATAGGCGGCGGACAGATCGGCGTCCGTCTGCCATTGCTTCGCGTCGATCAGTTCCTGAAGCCCCGCGCCATAGGCGCCCGGCTTCGTGCTGAACACGCGCCAGCCCGCTTGCCGCCGCGCCGCTTCGGCATCCATGCCGCGCGCCATCAGTTCGTCGCGTTCGCGCAGGATGCGGGCGCGGATCGGATTGACGTCGGCGGGTTCGTCGTCGAGGGCGGCCACGGCCTGCACAGCGGCATCGAAGAGATGCATCAGGTTCGCGAAGGCATCGCGGAAAAAGCCCGACACCCGCAGCGTCACGTCGATGCGCGGCCGGTTGAAGATCGAGATCGGCAGGATCTCGAAGTCCGTCACGCGATGGCTGCCCGCCGCCCACTTCGGCCGCACGCCGATTAGCGCAAATGCCTGCGCGATGTCGTCGCCGCCGGTGCGCATCGTCGCCGTGCCCCACACGGACAAGCCGATGGCGCGCGGAAAATCGCCGTGATCCTGGACATGCCGCTCGACCAGCGCGTTCGCCGACTTGAGTCCGAGCGACCAGGCGGCTTGCGTCGGCAACGCGCGGCTATCGACCGAATAGAAGTTGCGGCCCGTCGGCAAGACATCGGGCCGGCCGCGCGAAGGCGATCCGCTCGGACCCGGCGGCACGAAGCGCCCTTCGAGCCCACGTTTCAGTTGCAGCAGTTCCTGCGGTCCGCACGCATCGAGACGCGGCAGCACCTCACGGCGCAAGCGCCCGAGCACGAGCGACGCGTGCGCGCCGGGCGCTTCCCGTGCGTCGTCCGACAATAGTTGCATCGCTAACCATTCGAGGCGTTCGCGCGTATCGCCATGATGACGCCATGGCGCATCGCTCACCGCCGCGAGCGTCAGCGGACGCGGACCGGTCCATCGCGCGGCCCAGTCCGAGTCGAGCGGGTCGAAGTGATCGCCGAGTTGCAAATCGCGCGCAAGCGCGGTGATGAGACTGGCGTTCGCGCCCTGTCCGTCGCCGACGGGAAAACGCCCGAGCGCCAGCAGCGTGTCGCTTCGCTGCGTGCCCTCCGGCGACACGCCGAACACATGCAGTCCGTCGCGGATCTGCGCTTCCTTCAGCTCGCAGAGATAGGCATCGGCGCGCGTGAGCAACACGTCTTCTCCCGCGATGTCGCGCGGGGCGTCGAGCCCGAGTTCCTCGTGCAGCCGGTTCTCGACGATGGTCCTGAGAATCGACTGGCGCAACAGCTTCGCGCGGCGCACGTCCACCATCAGCGCTTCGTAGTATTCGTCGACCTGACGTTCGAGGTCCTGCAAGGGCCCGTAGTTTTCCGCGCGCGTGAGCGGCGGCATCAGGTGATCGATGATGACGGCCTGCGCACGGCGCTTGGCCTGACTGCCCTCGCCCGGATCGTTGACGATGAACGGATAGAGATGCGGCATCGGGCCGAGAATCGCATCGGGCCAGCACGATGACGACAGCGCCACGCTCTTGCCCGGCAGCCATTCGAGATTGCCGTGCTTGCCGACATGCACGATCGCATCCGCCTGGAAACGCACGCGCAGCCAGAAGTAGAACGCCAGATACGCATGCGGCGGGACGAGTTCGGCGTCGTGATAGCTCGCGTAGTCATTGCGTTCGCGCGAACGCGCAGGCTGGATGCCGACGATTATCTCGCCGCAGCGATACCCCGCGATCATGAAGCGACCGCGCCGCACGGTGGGATCGTCTTCAGGCGCGCCCCAGACGGCTTCGAGCGCGGCGCGCGCGTCAGCGGGCAGGGTGCGGTACGCGTCGAGGTAATCCGCCATCGACAGGCTTTGCAACGCGGGCCGCAAGTCGCGCACGAGTGGGTCGTTGGTCACGCCTTCCGTCAGCATGCCGATCAGCGCGTCGCCATCGGCCGGAATCTGGCCGACGCGATAGCCTTCGCGCCCGAGCATCGACAGAATGCCGATGGCCGATGCCGGCGTATCGAGCCCGACGCCATTGCCGATGCGTCCCTCGCTGGCCGGATAGTTGGCCAGCACGAGCGCGACGCGCTTCTGCGCATTCTGCGCCTGACGCAGCCTGCACCAGCGCCGGCTCAGTTCGGCGACGAAGCGCACGCGCTCGTCGTCGGCCTGATAGCGCACCACGTCGACCTGCGTCTGCTTGCAGTGATACGCAAGCCCCTTGAAGCTCACGGCGCGCGTGATGATGCGGCCATCCACTTCGGGCAGCGCCACGTGCATCGCGACGTCGCGCGAGTTCAGGCCATGATTGGACTGCTGCCAGTCCTCGCGATTGCCGCCGCTCAGGATCACCTGCAGCACGGGTGCATCGCCCGCGACTTCGAACGCCTCGCTCTCGCCGATCACGCCCGCCGCGAATGCCGTGGTATTCAGCACGAGCGCCGCGCGCTGCTCCGCGCACACGCGCTCGACCACTTCGCGGCTCACGCAGTCCTTCAGCGATGCAATGGCGATCGGCAACGG
Source organism: Caballeronia sp. LZ033 (assembly GCF_031451265.1). Taxonomy (NCBI): domain Bacteria; kingdom Pseudomonadati; phylum Pseudomonadota; class Betaproteobacteria; order Burkholderiales; family Burkholderiaceae; genus Caballeronia; species Caballeronia sp. LZ033. Next base: position 870,376 of record NZ_JARUXQ010000004.1, read on the forward strand.
GTTCAGCCCTTCCCGTTCGAGCGCGTCGACGAGGGAATCGAATACGGCCGTGTTGCCCGATTGCAGATGCGCGCGATAGAACAGGATGGCGACGACCGGCGCGTCCTTCGTCCAGCGCGCCTGCCAGTCCGCGACCGTGGCGATCTCGCGTTCGGGATGATAGATCGCCACCGCGGGCAGTGCGGCGGGCGGCGGCGGCTCAGTGCCGTAATCCAGCGCACGCCGCGCGATGGCGCGCAAGAACGCTTCTGCATTGCGCGCGCCGCCTTCGCGCAGATAGCGCGAGAGCTGGCGGCAGAACGCGGGATCGACAGTGCTCCTGGCGATCAGGTTTGGGTCTTCGGTCAGATCGCCCGAGAACATCGCGAGCATCTGGCGCTGCTTGTTCGCCAGCGTCACCAGGCGCTCGATGCCATACGGCCAGTACGATTCGCCGCCGAGATGATCGACGACCACGACCTGTGCATGGCTCAGGACATCGTCGACGTAGAAATCGACGGAAGCCGGCTGGCGCAGGAACGACTGATTGGCGAGCCGCACTTCGGGGAAACCGGGCTCCAGACGTGGCACCACGCTTGCCAGCAGGGCGAGCGTGGTGTCGGCGGAACTGAGAATGACGATCGGCGCGCGGGTCTGCTCGATGCGCATGACGCCCTGCGCGTCGTCGACGAAACCGCCCGGGGTCGTGCGCAGCAGATGCATGGCGGCCTACGCCTGCGCTGGCGCGCTCGCAAGCGCGGCTTCGAAGGCCCGCTGCAAGGCGTCCGCGCTCAGGTCCTCGCCGATCAGCACGAAGCGGCTCTGCTGCCGGTCTTCGTGCACTTCCCAGCGACGGTCGAAGTAGCTGTCGAAGCGCTGCCCGACGCCCTGCACCACGAGCCGCATGGCCGCGCCCGGCAACGCCGCGAAACCCTTCACGCGATAGATCGTGTGCTGGCCGACCAGCGTCTGCAATGCGGCGATGGCCTGCTCGCGCGATTCGACCGGCGCGTGCACGACGACCGAATCGAACTCGTCGTGATGGTGATCGGCGTGACCTGCTTCGTCGGGCGAGCCATGATGATCGTGGCGCAGGTGAATGGTCTCTTCCGATGCCGCTTCGAGACCGAGCAACGCATGAATGTCGAGCTTGCCCATGTGCGCGGGCACGATCTTCACTTCGGCGGGAATCTCGGGGCGCACGAGCGCTTCGACCTTGTGCAGGGCCTCGGCGTCCATCAGGTCGGTCTTGTTCACGATGACGAGGTCCGCCGACGACAACTGGTCTTCGAACAATTCATGCAGCGGCGATTCGTGATCGAGATTCGGATCGGCCTTGCGCTGTGCATCGACGGCGACCGGGTTCGCCGCGAACTGGCCGCTCGCGGCGGCGGGTCCGTCGACCATGGTGACGACCGCATCGACGGTGAAGGCGTTGCGGATGGACGGCCAGTTGAACGCCTGCACGAGCGGCTTGGGCAGCGCGAGACCCGAAGTCTCGATCAGCACGTGATCGATGCTGTCGCGCCGTTCGAGCAACTGTTCCATCACGGGATAGAACTCCTCCTGCACGGTGCAGCAGAGACAGCCGTTGGCGAGTTCGTAGAGATTGCGGTCGGCGGATGCTCCTTCGTCGTCGCAGCCGATGCCGCAACCCTTGAGGATCTCGCCGTCGATGCCGAGTTCGCCGAACTCGTTGACGATGACTGCAATGCGCTTGCCCTGCGCGTTGGACAGGATATGCCGCATCAGCGTGGTCTTGCCGCTGCCGAGGAAGCCGGTCACGACGGTAACGGGAATCTTGCGGGTCTGCATCGTGGCTCCGGGAGTGGTGTTGCGTTTGGGATGCGCGAGGCGGGATGAAGGGCTGCATCGACTGAACGATGACGCGCGTTTTGTGTTCGGGTCTGGCGAGGCTGGGGCGCAGATTGCTGCGCTGTTGCCGGAGCCGGACTGGAATGCCGCAAAGCCTTGTCAGGCAAGCCGGACACAAATTTTAGCACGGGGGTTTTCGTTGTTTCACGTTCGAAGTGCGTGGCTCGGCGGCCCTGCTCATTCGCTATATCACTCGCCGGTCATCGTTACGTTCTTATCGACTGCGCGGGAGCATCGGATTTATCTCAGGACCTTGATCCAGTCACACAAAAGCACACATTTAAGGACGTTGGTGCGCTAAGTTCACCGGTCACATCATTTTTTGAGGCTTGCGCCCGCAAAGGATGGATCGAGATGCCCGTCACATGTACTTTCATCCTGAACAATCGCTCCACATCCACGCTAGTTTGCTCGGGATATGGAACCGTCAAAGCGTTTTCAGGCAACGAGCGAGGTCTTAACAATCCGGCCGAGGTTGCGTCAAAAGGCATCGGACCCATCCGCCTGGAACGTATTACCTCGTTGACCGTCAATCAGGCGGCCGGTTGGGTCAACTCCGTGATGTTCTCTCGCCGCAGCTCGGGTCAACGGATCGAAGTAATGGTTCATGCTCTGGAATCCACGGTCGGGCGATGAGACCAACATCAAAGGCGTAAAACGCAGCAACTTCCGATTGCACGCTGTGGGAGCCGATGAAAGAAGCGAGGGGAGTATCACGCTCGTCAATCCCGCCGAGTTCGAGCTGTTGCAACGTTTCATTCGTAGATCGCCGCCCTCAATGTCCGTTCCTGGTTCCACCCTCAAGTCGTATGGGATGGTGACGGTTCGATGATCCGAAAAGCAGTCCGCAAGCTTTGCCTCGTCGCTTCGGCGCTCCTCGCCTCGCTCCTCGCCGCCCTCGCCATGACTCGCTTCGCGAACCTTCGGGCCGGCGCCATACCTGACTGGATGGCCGACGGCGTGCGCGCCACGTTCGAAGCCATGAGCGACCGGCCAGTCGGAATCGAAAGCATCATCGACGGAAGCCTGCTGTTCAAGCTCGCGTTCTTCTGGCTCATGGCCGCGCTCGTGATGACAGGCAGTCTTCTGGCTGCTCGCCGCTTGCTGCACAAGCCATCGCTGGGCCTTGCCTGTAGTGCTGGCGCGTTTCCCATTGCGTGGCTTCTTGCGCATTGCGTGCACCTGGCATCGACCACGTTTAATGGCGTTCGGAAAGATTCTCAAATCCTGTACGTGTCAGGCTTGTTGCTTGCATGCTGGGTTGGCATGGTGATGGTTCTGCTTGCCGTTCTCGCCTTGAGGAGCCGGCGTTCTGCACAGAACAATCAAAAGAAGGACGACTAGTTCCCCTTTGGCGCGGTCGAAAGCCCGAACAAAAGCGTCCGGCTGAGCCACGTTAAAATCCCCGCTCACCCCTCAACAACCCACCCGCCTCGCGATGAACCCCGCCATTGATCGCGCCCCGCCGCTCCCTTCGAAGCTCGCCGTAGGCATCGGCTGCAGGCGAGGCACGAGCGCGGATGCAATCGAACGCGCGGTGCAAGCCGCACTCGGCCCGCATGCATTCGGCGATATCGCCGTTATCGCCACCATCGACACCAAGCGTGCCGAAGCCGGTCTGCTTGCCTTCTGCACACGCCACCATCTGCCGTTGCGCTTCTTCAGCGGCGCGGAGATCGCGCAGGCGCCGCACTCGGCGCGCTCGCACCACGCGCGCAAACATCTGAACGTGGATGGCGTCTGCGAGCCCTGTGCGCTGCTGGCGGGCAACTCGGCCACGCTCATCGTGCCGAAGACGATCGATTCCGGCGTAACCGTCGCGATCGCAGCGGCGCGCGGAGCATTCGGAAGCGGCGCTTGATGACAGAATCGACCCCGGCCGCCATGGCTCCCTTGCGCACCAACGGCTTGGCGACCACGGGCTTCAGTTTGTCGTAACAAAGCCAGATCAGTATGGTCAGTGCAACGAGTTCCAGATAAAGGTAAAACGCATCCATCGTCTTGCTCCAGTAACAGTCACCGCTGATCCTTCATGGAAGGATCGACATCGCTTTCCCGCGGCGGCCGCAACGACCAGATCCAGCCGAGCAGCACGCCGTAGAACACGAGCGAAGCCACACCGACGACGATCATGACAAGCAGGCTGTCCATGGATCTCTCCCTGAATGGTTCACGGATGCAGCAAGCGAAGGGCGATGAGCCATGTTTCGTGATCCCTCGTGAGGCCGTTTCGTTGTTGCGCAACGAATGATGACCACCATGAATTAGCCCGGTATGAGCACTTCACCGGCGCCATGTCTCGCTCGCCAGCGCAGGGTTTGCTCGCGCCAGCCTCATTCGGCGCTAATGCCGTCCCCGTAGCGTGGCTTCTCCCGCTTACTGGAAGGAGGTTCTTATGAGGTCGATGAAGGCGCACGTGATGGTCGCAGGCGTCCTGGGCACGGCGTCAGCGGGGTTCGACGGGATAGCCGCAGCAGCGCCGGAATACAGCTTTGACATGCGGCGGCATGCGCAACTCGGCCTGCCGGGCAGGCCGGGCGGGCCGGGCGGGCCGGCAGCAGGCGCAATTCCGCAGCCCGAGTTTGCAGCGAGGGCTGCGCAGACGCAGGACACAATTGCGGAGATTCAACGCATCCAGACTACGATTCGGCTCGCACAGGAGGCGGTGGTGTGTATCGATTCGATCTTGTCCGCAGGCCCGCATGACTGCTGGGCACGTACTTACCAGATCATTGCAGAGCTCGACCTCAGCCACGGTGTGAGCATCGATGCTCATACGCCGCCGGATCGGGTCGAATCGGCTCGGTTGAAAGCGGCGCTCGAAGGCTACATCTCCGAGCTGGCGGCGGCTGTGCAGCGGTTCATGCTGGAGGCAAATCGGGGCGGCTCCACGCCACCGGTAGTCGTTAAACCGCCGGTCATGCCCAGGCTGCCCTGAACTCCATCGCTCAAAGCCGAACGTCTTGCCTGCGCCATGGACAAGCTTGCAAGCCCTCTTCAACCTGACCGGCGCGGTGTAAACTGTGCCGCTCTGCGTCCCGCGCTTCGCGATGGCTTCCATGTTATCCGCGAAGTCGGTGCTTATAAGGCTCAAACAAGCACCGAGACAAGCACGACGTTCTGCAACGTTCGTGTGACTTCGCGGCGCATTCCGACTACATCAACCCTCAGGCCTCTGTCCGGCTTGGGTTTCCGCGCTGAGCCCACGAGCAGCGGACCGATCGGGAACGTCACTCATCCCATGCAGAAAAATACCGAAGCGCATCTGCGCATGACCCAGCGGCGCAAGGAAGGCCACGAGAAAAAGCAGGCCGCTGCGGATCACGAGAAAGGCCTGCTGATCGTGAACACCGGCAACGGCAAGGGCAAGACCACCGCTGCGTTCGGCATGGCGGTACGCGTGCTCGGACATGGCATGAAACTCGGCGTCGTGCAGTTCATCAAGGGCGCGCTGCATACGTCGGAGCGCGATTTCCTCGGCGCCATCGCCAACTGCGATTTCGTCACGATGGGCGACGGCTACACCTGGAACACGCAGGACCGCGAGGCCGACATCGCCACCGCGCGGCGCGGCTGGAACGAGGCGCGCCGGATGATCGAGAGCGGTGACTACCAGATGGTGGTGCTCGACGAACTGAACACCGTGCTGAAGTACGAGTACCTGCCGCTCGACGAAGTGCTCGACGTGCTGAAGGCGCGTCCCGCGTTGCTGCATGTCGTCGTGACGGGACGCCATGCACCGGATGCCCTCGTTGAACTGGCCGATCTCGTCACCGAGATGCGGATCGTCAAGCATCCGTATCGTGAGCAGGGCGTGAAGGCGCAACGCGGCGTGGAGTTCTGAACGCGATGCCGCTCTGTCCCGCCCTCTTCATCAGCGCGAGTGCATCGCATCAGGGCAAGACCACGGTCACTGCCGCGCTGGCGCGCCACCACGCGCGTCGCGGACTGAAGGTGCGCGTCTTCAAGACCGGCCCGGACTTTCTCGATCCGATGATCCTCGAACGCGCGTGCGGCGCGCCCGTGTATTCATTGCATCTGTCGATGGTGGGCCTCGACGCATGCCGCGCGCTGCTCGCCCAGGCGGCGCGCGAGGCCGATCTGATCCTGATCGAAGGCGTGATGGGCCTGTTCGACGGCACGCCGAGCAGCGCCGACCTCGCCGCCGCATTCAAGATGCCGGTGCTCGCGGTGATCGGCGCACACGGCATGGCGCAGACCTTCGGCGCCATCGCATTCGGACTCGCGCGCTATCGCGAGGATGTGCCGTTCCACGGCGTGCTCGCCAATCGCGTGGCGTCGCCGCGCCATGCGCAGATGTTGTCCGAGACCATTCCCGCAGGGCTGCTTTACTGCGGGCATCTGTCCAATGCCGACGATATCGCGCTGCCCGAACGGCACCTCGGTCTGACGCAGCCCGCTGAAGTCGCGGACCTCGATGCACGCCTCGACCGCGCCGCCGACGCCATCGCACAGACCTCGCTGTGCGACCTGCCGCCGCCCGTGCAGTTCGACGACGCGACCCTGCCCGAGCCGCCGCGCCTTCTCGAAGGCGTGCGGATCGCCGTCGCGCACGACGCCGCGTTCTCGTTCATCTATCCGGCGAATCTGGATCTGCTGACCGCGATGGGCGCGCGCATCGAGCGCTTCTCTCCGCTCGCCGACGAACCCGTGCCCGCCGCTGCCGATGCGCTCTACCTTCCCGGCGGCTATCCGGAACTGCACGCGGCCACGCTGGCCGGCAACCGGCGCACGCGTGCATCGATCGAAGCGCATGTCGAACAAGCGAAGCCGGTCGTCGCGGAATGCGGCGGCATGCTGTATCTCGTCGAGTCGCTCACGGTCCTCGACGGCGCGCAGCACGCAATGCTCGGCATCCTGCCCGGCGCGGCCTTCATGCAGCGCAAGCTGTCGCGCCTCGCGATGCAGCGCATCGACACCGCGCACGGCGCGATGACGGGCCACACGTTCCACTACTCGACGCTCGACACCCCGCTGCAACCCGTGCTCAAGGCCGCACACGCGACCACGGGCGCCGAGGGTGAAGCCCTCTATCGGCATGGACCGGTGACGGCCACCTACATGCACGCTTACTGGCCGTCGAACCCGGCCGCAACTGCCGCGCTGTTTCGCGGCGCCTCGCTCTCATGACGCAAGACACTCAAGCACCGCTGGACCTGGCCTTCACCATCGAGCGCGCCATGACGCAGGAACCGGTCGGCTCGCCCTGTACGAACGTCTGCAAGCTCGACGCCGATACCGGCCTGTGCCTCGGCTGTTTCAGAAGCCGCCAGGAGATCAAGACCTTCCGTTCGCTCGATGATGACGCGAAGCGCGCGCTCTTCGATGAACTGCTGGCCCGCCGCGCGGCACAACGTCGTTAAGCAAAAAAGCCCGCGCTCCTCACGGAACGCGGGCTTCGTCATGTCAGTACAGGCGATTTGACGATTCAGGCCGCAGCCATTCTCCGCACTGGCGGCCGTTCGAGTTCACGCGCGGCCAGCGCACCGAACAAAAGCCCGAGCGTCGTCCAGATCAGCGCTTGAATACCGATGGCGGTCACGCGGAAGTTCCACAGCAAGGACGCCGAGAAGCCTTCGGGCACTTCATCGACGTGCGGCAGCGCGACCTGCGCAATCACGATCACGACCACGTAAGCGAGCGCGGCGACGAGCGTCGCGTTCCATGCGCCTTGCCGTGCCGTCAGACGCCGCTGCCAGCGTACGGCCCACACCATGGCCGCAATCGAAATCGCCACCATGGTGAAGAACAGCGCGGTGCGCGGTCCGATCGTCGCGGCATTGCCCACGGCAGGCGGATTGGGCGGGTACTTGAGGAACGGCACGATGGCCACGCTCACGAAGCCGAACAAGGCCAGCAGCGCCGACGTGCCCCGCGCGTGCAACGCGCCGAGCCGGCCATACGCAAACGCGAAGACGAGCGAGAAGATCCCGCCCAGCGCGGTGCCGAACACGACGACGCCCGTCAACAAACCGAGGCCCGCCTGGGTGCCGCGTGAGACGAGTTCCTCATCGCCGTGATCGTGGCTCTGGTCCGCGTTCGCGGAGGCATTGGCGGCTGCATGACCGTGCTCGTGCTCGTGTGCAGGCGCGGCCTCCGCATGCTCATGCTGCTCTTCGAAGGCGATGGCCTGCGCCACCGAAGGTTCGCCGAAGCCACGCGCGAAGCCGAAGCCGATGAGGCCCGCGACCAGTCCCGCGAGCATGCCGCGTATCAGCAGGGTGCGAATCATGCTGCGCCCTCAGTGGCAGGGAAAGCCGAGCAGATGCCGGCCGTCGTGAACGAATTCGTGGATGTACATGCCCGAGAAGATCGACGTCGCGCCTTGTTCGGCGCCGACGAAATAAATCGCGATCAGCAGGATCAGGCCGATGAACACGGCCCAGGGCAGGACTTCGCGCACCGGCAGCGGCACGGGTGCGTCGAAGGAAGAGGAAACCGGTGCGGCAAAGCCCGGCGCGTTGGAAGCATTCATGGTGTTTCTCCAGGGATAGGCGCGTCCCGATTGACGAAGAGCATGCAGCGGGGTCTGACTCGCGGCGCGTCTCATGGCGCTGACGGACCGCTTACAGTGGCGCGACCGTGCCGGGTTTGCACCGGCTTCCTCGCACTGCAGGCTTGCCATTCTATGACGATTGCCCGCAAAGTAAAACGATAACCTCAGAACCGCCGATTGCCTTGGAACTCGTTCTCCTCTGCCACCCCGCCACGCGCGCGATGAAAACCGGCCGCTTTCCTGTCGGCGACGAACCCGCCGATGACACCCCGCACGCGCCCTTGCCCGCCGATGACACCGCGCGCGTGATCTCCAGCCCAGCCCGCGCGGCGCGCGAGATGGCGGCGTGCATCGCGCCTGATGTCGACATCGATGCCGCCTTCGACGACATCGACTACGGCAGTTGGCGCGGACGTTCCATCCGCGAACTCGCCGATGGCGAAGCCGCGCAACTCAGCGCATGGCTAACCGATCCGCGGGCGCGTCCGCACGGTGGCGAAAGCATCGGGATGCTGGCTGTGCGCGTGGTCGAAGGTCTCGACCGGATCGAACGCGAGATGCGCGGCGAGCGCTGCATCGTGGTGACGCATGGCATCGTCGTAAAGGTGGCCGTCGCGCATGCGCAGCGCAAGCCGCTGACCTCCGTCTATGCGATGAACTTCGCGCCGTGCTCCATCACCGTCCTGACCCGCAGTCGAAGCGCACAGGACTGGACGGTGAGCCTGCCCCCGCCGGCCTGAACTTCAGCGCGTGCAGGACGCTCCAAGCATGCAGCGCAGCGATTGCGCGAGCCCGCTATCAAACCGCTCAGGAGATACACATGGCGCATTACGTGGATGGATTCGTCGTACCCGTGCCGTCCGACAAGATCGAAGCCTACCGGGCCATGGCCGAAGCGGCCGGCAAGATCTGGATGGAGCACGGCGCGCTGCAGTTCGTGGAAGCTGTCGCTGATGACGTGAAGCCCGGCAAGCTCACCTCCTTCCCGCAGAGCGTGCAGATGAAGGAAGGCGAGACCGTGGTGTTCTCGTATATCGTCTATGCGTCGCGCGAGGAACGCGACCGCGTCAATGCGAAGGTGATGGAAGACCCGCGCCTCAAGGCCATGATGGAAACCGGCGAGCCGCCCTTCGATGCGCAACGGATGTTTTTCGGCGGGTTCAAAGCCATCGTCGAACTTGGACGCGACTAATATTTTTTGTTGTCTGACCGCGCTTGCCGCAAAGGAACTGCATCGACATGTATATCGCCATGAACCGCTTCAAGATCGTGCCCGGCGCCGAAGCCGATTTCGAACGCCTCTGGACCAGCCGCGACACCCATCTCAAGGACGTGCCGGGCTTCGTGGAGTTTCATCTGCTGAAGGGACCCACGAAGGACGACCATGTGCTCTATTCGAGCCACACAATCTGGGCAAACCGAGAGTCCTTCGACGACTGGACGCGTTCCGACGCGTTCCGCGCCGCGCACCGCAATGCGGGCGGGGAAACGCGCCAGCTTTACCTCGGACATCCGGAGTTCGAAGGCTTCGAAGTGATCCAGACGGTCAAGTGAGGTCCGGCGAACGACCGGTCCATTCAGCCGTCCGTTCGCGCCCGGAGCACGCGCGTTTTACACACGTATGAAAAAACGCGCTTCGCCGACAGGCGCTTGTCAGAACTTCCTGTCAGGCCTTCGCGCCGCGCGCCATACGCTGGAGTGTCGACGAATCGATGGCCGCGGCGCAGATGCGCACCGCCTCCTTCAGCGTGCGCGGGCGGCCCGCGCCGAACTGCGATTCGAGCATGGCCACGGCGCGCAGACGCTCGTCGTTGCCGAGCTTTTCGCCGGTCGCCAGTTCCAGTACCGAGATGAAGTAGGCCGCGGGCGGTGCGGCATTGGGCGTGGGGCGCGGCGGGCGGCTTGCGCTTGCCGCGCCGCCGCTTTCATGGCCGTCCTCGTGGGCGGGGATCCAGGGGTGCCACTTGCTGTCGTATCGACTCTTCATGAGTGTGTTCGCTGGCTGAATTGCAGGGACACGCCGTTGCGCGCCTCGTCATCAAGCCAACTGACAGCAAGGACCGTTCCAAGCAGCTTCAATCAGCCCCCGCCCGGGCTTTCCTCCGACAAAATCACCCGCGCGACGCGGCATGCCGCCAGGTCCCAGGCCGCGCAGCCAACCGACTTGAACATGACGGGCCGGGGGGCGGCGTCCGCCGAAACCGGAGCCGCCAGCGCCTCGGCAAGCGCCCGCACCGCGCCCCACTCGACGCCTGCCAGGATGAAATCGCCGGCTTCGTGGCGGGCGCCGGCCAGATCGTCCACGTAAAGCGCGCTGCCATGCACGATCTCAGCAGCGATCTCGGCGGCATCGGCGGTGAAGGCGCCCACGCCGATCACCAGCCGTCCGGCGCGCGGAGGCGCCGTGTACACCGGCGTCTTGCTGGTGGTCGCGGCGATCACTACATCGACCGATGCGGGGATCTCCGCCGCCTCGAGCGGCGCGAGGTGGCGGCCGGGCGCCGCATGCGCGTCGCAGAACGCGCGCGCACGCCCAGCCCGCGAACCCTGCACGAGAATGCGTGCCTCCGGATACACGGCCGCCAGTGCCTCGACGTGAAACGCCGACTGCCTGCCCGTGCCGATTACCAGCACCTCGCGCGGCGCGGCGCCGTGCAGCGCGCGGATCGCCAGCATCGAAACCGCAGCCGTGCGCCGCCCGGTCACCGTGGGGCCGTCCAGCATGAATTGCGGCACGCCGGTGGCGGCATCGTAGGCGGTAACCTGACCGTGAATCGTCGGCAGGCCGAGCGCGCCGTTGCCCGCGCACACGTTGACGAGCTTGTGCATCGCGAGATCGGCGGCGCTCGCGGGCATCGACAGCATCACGCCGCCTTCGATCGGCACGACCATGCGCTCCGGACTCACGATGCGCCCCGCCGCGTAGTCGAGCATGGTCGCGGCGAGCGTGTCCACGAGACGGTTGTACGGCACGAGACGGGCGGTCTGCACGTCGTCGAAACTCTGGAGGGCGCGTGGCGTTGGGGTCATCGTGTTCTCGTCTGGCTGGAAGAAAGTGGACATGCCATCGGCATGCCATTGAAGCGCGGAATTATTCTAACGGCGCGCACAACGACGGCGCGACCGCGTCATAAAGCCACTTAACCGGCGCGGCGCGCGCCTGTCACAATGATTTCCCTGTTCGACGAGTCAGGCGGGAGCGCCGTTGTCACATGCCTGCCACTGGCGACGGTCATACTCGGCGGACTCGCGTCTTCGTCTCGCGCCGCCTGGCGCAATGCACCACGACAGCCCAGCACACAATCACGGAGCCCACCATGAGCATCGACACGACGGACAAGCAGCGCCGTTTCCACGCGGACCTCATCGACAGTTACGACGAAGAGTTCGAGATGGAAATCGATGACCGCTTTCTGGACGGTGAATCGACCTTCTCGGATGAAGAGCGCGCGCTGCGCAAGACCTATTTCCGCGAACTGTTCCGTCTGCAAGGCGAGCTCGTGAAGCTGCAGGACTGGGTCGTGCATACGGGTCATCGTCTGGTCGTGCTGTTCGAAGGACGCGATGCGGCCGGCAAGGGCGGCGCGATCAAGCGCATCACGCAGCGTCTCAATCCGCGGGTCTGCCGCGTCGCCGCCCTGCCCGCGCCGAACAATCGCGAGCGCACGCAGTGGTACTTCCAGCGCTATGTGTCGCACTTGCCGGCAGCCGGCGAGATCGTGCTGTTCGACCGCAGCTGGTACAACCGCGCGGGCGTCGAGCGCGTGATGAACTTCTGTACCGATGAGGAGTATGAGGAATTCTTCCGCTCGGTGCCCGAGTTCGAGAAGATGCTGGTGCGCAGCGGCATCCAGATCGTCAAGTACTGGTTCTCGATCACCGATGACGAACAGGAAGTGCGCTTCCAGGCGCGTATCGAGGATCCGCTCAAGCAGTGGAAGCTGAGCCCGATGGACCTTGAAAGCCGTCGCCGCTGGGAAGCGTACACGGCGGCGAAGGAAGTCATGCTGGCGCGCACGCACATTCCGGAGGCGCCGTGGTGGGTTGTGCATGCAGTGGACAAGAAGCGTGCGCGTCTGAACTGCATCCACCATCTGCTGAACCAGGTGCCGTATCACGATGTGGAGCATTCGCCGATCGAGCTACCCGACCGCGTGTTCAATCCTGACTATCTCCGGCAACCCGTGCCGGATGAGCTGTACGTTCCTGAGGTTTATTGAAGCAAGTTATTGATCGAGTGTGTTTGTCGAAGCGCGAACCGGTTCAGCAGCAGTTGCTGCAAGGAACGTGCTTCACTCTTTCGACATCGCGCCGGCGCGTGAATGCATGGCGCAGCGCGAACTGATACGCCTGTTGCGAACCCTTGAGCATCACGACGAACATGACCTGCGCGAGGTTGAAGTCGAGCGTGACCATCAGGCGCATCAACAGCAGCAGTGGCAGCACCACCGCCGGCTGATACAGTTGTTTTGCTATCAAGTCTTTCATCTTCGGCTCCTTATCCCATGTTCGTATTTTATGGACTGGAGCCTCGCGGATAAACGCTCCGCAGGTGAAGACATATGTTCCGTGAAGCGAACAATCAGCCGTGAATGCGCATGAGCCGTCGGCCCTCATGCAAATGGCCCTGCGCGAGGCAGGGCCATGTTCACGTTACTTCTGCGTTACTTCTGCGCGAGACTCGCGTCAGGCACCGGCGTGGGCTTCGCATCGCCCCAGCCGCCGCCCAGTGCGCGTATCAGATTCACCGTCGATACCGCCTGCAAGCCCTGCAACTGCACCGATGACCGCTGCGTTTGCAGCACCGTGCGTTCGGCGTCGATGACATCGAGATAGTTCACCGCGCCTTCCGTGTACTGGGTGCGCGACAGCTGCGCGGCGCGTACCGAGTACTTTACCGCATCGTCCTGCGTCGCGGTCTGGTCTTCGAGAATGCGCAGATCGGACAGGTTGTCCTCCACTTCGCGGAAGGCCACGAGCACCTGCTGCCGATAGCTCGCGACATCCTCTTCATACACTGCCCGCGCATTCGCGAGATTGCCCTTGCGGCGGCCGCCATCGAAGATCGGCAGGTTCAGCGCCGTGCCCGCGAACGGCCCGAGCAGGAACGTGCGGCTCGACCAGTTGAAGAGATCGCCGAGCGTCGCCGACTCGAAGCCGCCCGAGCCCGTCAGCGTCAGCGACGGGAAGAAAGCCGCCTTCGCCACGCCGATGCGCGCATTGGCTGCGGCCATCGCGCGTTCCGCTGCGGCGATGTCGGGACGGCGTTCGAGCAGCGCCGAAGGCAGCCCTGGCGGGACACGAATCGTGACCGGCTTGAGCGGATTCGCGGCCATCGAGAACTCCGCGGGCGTCTTGCCGAGCAGCACCGCAAGGCTGTGCTCGGAGGCCGCGCGCAGACGCTGCACGGTCATCGCGTCGGACCGGGCAGTCGCCAGCTCCGACTTCGCGCGAGCAACGTCCAGCTCGCTGATGTCGCCTTCGGTGAAGCGTCGTTGCACCAGCTTCAGCGCCTGTTCGCGCAACTGCACGGTGCGCGTGAAGACGTCGGTTTCAGCGTCCAGCTCGCGCAGGTTGAAGTAGTTCTGCGCGACGTCCGCTTGCAGCGCCAGCTGGACCGAGCGGAACAGCGCCTCGCTCTGCGCGGTGTCCGCGTTGGCCGCCTGCACCGAGTTCGACACGCGGCCGAACAGATCCACTTCATACGACGCGCTCGCCTGCGCACGCCACAAGGTCTGCGCGGGCACATTGGCATTCGCCGGCAGGAACTGCGATGCCGGCGAGAACTTCTCGCGCGTCGGGCCGAAGCCCGCGTCGAGCGTCGGGAACAGCCCCGCGCGCGCCGTCTGGTTGATCGCGCGCGCTTCCTTCACGCGCGCGGCCGCCGCCTTCAGGTTCTGGTTCGCGTCCTGCGCCTGCTTTTCCAGATCGTTGAGCGAAGCGTCGCCGAAGATCGTCCACCATTCGCCACGCAGCATCTCTTCCGAGGGCTGCGCGGTCTTCCAGGTGCCCGCCTCCGATGCGTCCAGCGTCTTTTGCGGCGTTTCCTTGTAGGCGGACGGCGCGCCGACATCCGGCTTTTCGTAAGTGGGCGCGAGCGAGCAGCCCGCAACCACCAGCAGCGCCGCCATCAGGCCCGGCACACCCAACCATCGTTTCATATGCAACTTGTTCATCATCGACCTCATTGCGCTTCAGGCGAAGCACCGATACCGCGCATCTGCGGATGCGAGCCATGCTTGTCCGTCACGTGTTCGGTGCGCGACAGCTTGCGCAGGATCACGTAGAACACGGGCGTCAGCATCAGACCGAACAACGTGACGCCGAGCATGCCGAAGAACACCGCGACACCCATTGCGTGACGCATCTCAGAACCCGCGCCCGACGACAGCACGAGCGGCACCACACCCATGATGAACGCAATGGACGTCATCAGGATCGGGCGCAGACGCAGCCGGCTCGCTTCGATCGCGGCCTGCACGATGGAGCGTCCCTGCATCTCCAGTTCGCGTGCGAACTCCACGATCAGGATCGCGTTCTTCGCCGACAGCCCCACCAGCACCATCAAGCCGATCTGCGTGAAGATGTTGTTGTCGCCATCCGTGAGCCATACGCCGAGCAGCGCGGACAGAATGCTCATCGGCACGATCAGGATCACCGCGAGCGGCAGCGTCAGGCTTTCATACAGCGCGGCCAGCACCAGGAACACCAGCAGCACGCTGATCGGGAACACCCACAGCGCTGCGTTGCCCGCGAGGATCTGCTGATACGTGAGATCGGTCCATTCGAACTTGATCCCGCGCGGCAGCACTTCCGCCGCAATGCGTTCCGCCGCCGCCTGCGCCTGTCCCGACGAATAACCCGGAGCCGGGCCGCCGTTGATGTCCGCCGCCGTGTAGCCGTTGTAGCGCACGACCATTTCCGGCCCGTAGGTCGGCGACACCTTCACCAGCGACGACAAGGGCACCATGTCGCCATTCGCATTGCGCGTCTTGAGCAAGCCGATATCTTCCGGATGCGCACGGAACGGTGCATCCGCCTGCACGCGCACCTGATACACGCGGCCGAAGCGGTTGAAGTCGTTCACGTACAGCGAGCCGAGATAGACCTGCATCGTGTCGAACACATCCGTCACCGAGACGCCGAGCTGCTTCGCCTTCACGCGGTCCAGATCGACATTCAGTTGCGGCACGTTGATCTGATAGCTCGAGAACGTCGGTCCGAGTTCGGGCGTCTGCGAAGCGCGCTTGATGAATGCCTGGGTGGCATCGGCGAGCGCTGCATAGCCGAGCGCGCCGCGATCCTCCAGCTGCATCTTGAAGCCGCCCAGCGTGCCCAGCCCCAGCACCGGCGGCGGCGGGAACACGGCGATGAACGAATCCTTGATGCCGGCGTACTTCTGGTTCAGCGCACCCGCGATGGCATTGGCCGACAGCGCCTTGTCATGCACGCGGTCCTTGAAAGGCTTCAGCGTGACGAACACGATGCCCGCGCTGGACGAATTGGTGAAGCCGTTCACCGACAGACCCGGGAACTCCACCGCGCTTTCCACGCCCGGCTGCTTCAGCGCGATAGCCGACATCTGGCGGATCACGCCTTCAGTGCGGTCGAGCGAAGCGCCGTTCGGCAGTTGCGCGAAGCTGATGAGGTACTCCTTGTCCTGCGCGGGCACGAAACCGCCCGGCACGACCTTGCCCATCAGCACCGCGCCCGCGAGCAGCACGGCATACACCACCATCATGATCGACTTGCGGCCGATCACACCCTTCACACCCTTGCCATACGCTTCCGAACCGCGATGGAAGACCTTGTTGAAGCCCCGGAAGAAGCCGCCGAACACGCGATCCATGGCGCGCGTGAGCCAGTCCTTCGGTTCATCGTGGCCCTTCAGCAGCAGCGCGGCGAGCGCAGGCGAGAGCGTCAGCGAATTGAACGCGGAGATCACCGTCGAGATGGCGATGGTCATCGCGAACTGCTTGTAGAACTGCCCCGTGAGACCGGACATGAATGCGAGCGGCACGAACACGGCCACCAGCGTCAGCGCAATCGCGATGATGGGTCCGCTGACCTCGCGCATCGCCTGATAGGTGGCCTCTCGTGCTGACAGACCCGCCTCGATGTTCCGCTCGACGTTTTCGACCACCACGATCGCATCGTCGACGACGATACCGATTGCCAGCACCATCCCGAACAGCGACAACGCGTTGATCGAGAAGCCAAACGCAAGCAGCAGCGAGAAGGTCCCGACGATCGACACCGGCACCGCGAGCAGCGGAATGATCGATGCGCGCCAGGTTTGCAGGAACACGATCACCACGAGCACGACCAGCGCGATGGCTTCAGCGAGCGTATGGATCACCGCTTCGATGCTGGAACGCACGAACTGCGTCGGGTCATAGACGATCTGGTATTCGAGGCCTGCGGGCATGTCGGCCTGGAGTTCCTTCATGGTCTTGCGGACTTCGTCGGAGATCTGCAGCGAGTTCGCGCCCGGTTGCTGGTTGATCGCGATGGCCACCGCCGACTTGTTGTCGAGCAACGAGCGCAGACCGTATTCCGATGCTGCCAACTCGACACGCGCGACATCGCCGAGATGCGTGACGGCGCCGTCCGGCGAAGTCTTCAGCACGATATCGCGGAACTCGGCTTCGTTCTGCAAGCGGCCGCGCGCATTCACGTTCAGTTGCAGCGGCACGTTCGGCAGCGTGGGCGAGCCGCCGATCACGCCGGCCGCGACCTGCACGTTCTGCTCGCGAATCGCGTTCGCGACGTCAGTGGCCGTGAGACCGCGCTGCGCGACCTTCTGCGGATCGAGCCACACGCGCATCGAGTAATCGCCCGAGCCCCACAGCTGCACTTCACCCACGCCCGCGATGCGCT
Organism: Caballeronia sp. LZ033; assembly: GCF_031451265.1. Classification (NCBI taxonomy): domain Bacteria; kingdom Pseudomonadati; phylum Pseudomonadota; class Betaproteobacteria; order Burkholderiales; family Burkholderiaceae; genus Caballeronia; species Caballeronia sp. LZ033. The sequence goes on from NZ_JARUXQ010000004.1 coordinate 887,627, forward strand.
CCAGCCGGTCCTTCACGTTGATCAGCGCGTAGTTGCGCAGATACGTCATGTCGTAACGGCCGTTGGGCGAGTTCAGATGGACCACCATCGTGAGCGTCGGCGAGGACTTGATGGTCGTCACGCCGAGCCGCTGCACGTCCTGCGGCAGACGCGGCAGCGCCTGGTTCACGCGGTTCTGCACCAGCTGCGTGTTCTTGTCGGGATCGGTGCCGAGCTTGAACGTGACCGTGGTCGTGAGGTTGCCGTCGCTGTTCGCCTGCGACTGCATGTACAGCATGTCCTCGACGCCGTTGATCTGCTCTTCCAGCGGCGAAGCCACGGTCTCGGCGATCACCTTCGGGTTCGCGCCGGGATACTGCGCATGCACGACGACCGAAGGCGGCACGACTTCCGGATACTCGGAGATCGGCAGCTTGAACATGGCGATCACGCCCGCCAGCAACACGATCACCGAGAGCACGCCCGCAAAGATCGGGCGGTCGATGAAAAATTTGGAAATATTCATGACGAGTTCTGTCTGTTGCGGATGACGCGCATTACTGCGCGGATGCCGTCTTCACGACCGGAGCATCGCTGTCGTTGTTCATCGCGACGTTGTTGGCCTTGATCACATCGTTCGGACGCACGCGCTGCAAGCCGTTCACGACGATGCGCTCGCCCGGCTGCAAGCCCTTGCTGATGACGCGCAAGCCTTCATGCGTCTGACCGAGCGTGACTTCGCGGTACTGCACGCGGTTGTCCTTGTCGACGACCATCACGTACTTCTTGTCCTGGTCCGTGCCGATAGCCTCGTCCTCGACGAGCACCGCCGGATGCGGCGTGCCGCCGCCCACCTTGACGCGCGCATAGAGCCCCGGCACCAGCGAGCCGTCCGGGTTGTTGAAGCGCGCGCGCACGCGGATCGTGCCGGAGGTGGTATCGAGGCGGTTGTCGACCGAATCGACGACGCCATCACGCGAATAGCCATCCTCGTTCGCGAGACCCAGCGACACCGGCACCTTCGAACCCGCATCGCGGCCGAGATAGCGCAGATAGGTTTGCTCGTCGACGTCGAAGGAAGCGTAGATCGGCGAGACCGACACCAGCGTGGTCAACAGCGGCGCGTTCGCACCCGTCGACACGATGTTGCCCACCGTCAGTTCCGCGCGCGACACACGGCCCGACACCGGCGCCGTGATGTGCGTATAGGCGAGATTGATCTTCGCGGTTTCGAGCGCAGCCTGCGCGGCCTTCAGGTTGGCGACGGCCTCGCGGGCGGCGTTCTGCTTCTCGTCGTAATCACGCTTGGCGATGGCGTTGTCGGCGAGCAGCCGTTCGGCGCGCGCGGCGTCGGTCGACGTGTAGCCGTTGCGCGCCTGGGCCGCCGCGAGCTGCGCCTGCGCGCGGTCCACTTCGGCTTCGTACGGGCGCGGATCGATGGTGAACAGTGCATCACCCTTCTTCACGAGCTGACCGTCCTTGAAATGCACGGCGACGATGGTGCCCGGCACGAGCGGACGGATATCGACGTGATCCACCGCTTCCAGCCGGCCCGAATAGCTCTGCCAGTCAGTGATGGTCCGGGCGATCACGGTGGCGACGTCCACTTCGGTGGCCGTCGGGCTATGCGCGGCGGCCTTGGCTTCGTTCATGGCCGCGTCGCCGTGGCCGTGCAGAGCGGTATAGCCGCCCGCGCCGGCAATGATGACTGCCGCGCCCAGCGTGGCGTAGATGCGTTTGCGAGTGAAGAACATGGTGAGAGGCTCCGGTTGCGTTGAGATTGTTGTTGTGTGGTGCTGCGCTGGCGTGCCGATTCTTGCGTTGATGTTGCGAACGTTGCGAACCGGCTTCCCGCGCTTATTTGGTGCGCGCCAGCCGCTTTCTGAAGAACGCGACGACATCGGCAAGCGCATCCGGGTGCGCGGCCAATGCGTGGTGCGAGGTCTTGCCATGACGCGTGACTTCAGTCGGCACGCCTGCGGCGATCAGTTCGCCGGCGTATTTTTCCGCCTCGATATGCAGCAGATCGTGCTCGGCGCTCGCGATCATCGCGGGCGGCAGTCCGCCCAGGCGCCGCGATTCGAGCGGCGCCGCGTACGGATGCAGGCGTTGCGACGGGTTCGGCAGATAGGCGCGATACCACTGCGCGCAATCGCAAGCTTCGAAATCGGGGCACAGCACCTTCCGTTCGTCGGCCATGCGCGTCAGGCTCGGATCGAGCAGCGGCGCCAGCAGGGCCTGCGCGGACATGCGGATATCGCCGCGATCACGCGCGATGGCAGCCACGCACGTGGCAAGATTGCCGCCCGCGTCATGACCCGCGATGCCGATGCGCAACGGATCCGCACGCTGTCCGCGTGCATGCGCCACGGCCCATTGCGCCGCGCGATAGCCGTCTTCGGGCGCGGCCGGAAACGGGAACGCGGGTGCGAGCGAATAGCCGACCGACACGACCCATGCGGGTGTATCGCGCGCAATGGTCGCGGCGGCGATGTCCGCGTCTTCGAGCGTTCCGCCGATAAAACCGCCGCCGTGAAAATAGAGCACGATGGGCACGACCTTCCCATCCGATGCAGGACGATAGCTGCGCACCGTGATGGGCTGCGTGTGACCCGTGATGCGCACATCCTCGATGCACAGCCGGGGGCTCGACTCCAGTTCCAACAGTGTTGCCATGGTTATTCGTGGTGCGGGGCCCGTGCTGCAAGGCCTGCGCGCATAAGTTGCGATGCTGCGAATTCTGGGGGCCGCGCCTTTCTGGATAAATGCCTATAATCCGGCAACACAATTCGGTCGCCCCGAACAATCGTGGTTATCCCTCGCGATTATTCGACCGGTCTTTCTTTGGCGTCCGCTTAATTCCCGGCGGCGCAAGCATTCAAGGTGAGAGAACATGGATCGGCTTCAAGCAATGCAGGTCTTCACTCGAGTCGTCGACACCAACAGCTTTTCCCGCGCCGCGGACACGCTCAATCTGCCGCGCGCCTCGGTCACGACGATCATCCAGAACCTCGAAGCGCATCTCAACGTGCGCCTGCTCCAGCGCACCACGCGCAGGCTCAATCTCACGCCCGACGGCGCGGCGTACTACGAGCGCTGCGTGCGCATTCTCGCGGACATCGAGGAAGCCGAAGGTTCTTTCTCGAACAACGGCAAGGGTCCGCATGGCAAGCTGCGCGTGGACATGCCGGGCGCGATAGGACGTCTCATCGTGATGCCGCAGCTATGCGCTTTCCACACGCGCTACCCGGACATCGAGCTGATGATGGGTTTCGGCGACAAGCCGGTCGATCTGATTCAGGAAGGCGTCGATTGCGTGATCCGCGTGGGTACGCTGCAGGATTCGAGTCTGGTGGCGCGGCGTATTGGCGTGTTCCAGGGCGTGACCGTGGCCGCGCCGCAGTATCTCGAACGGCACGGCATTCCTGAGACCATCGACGATCTGCAGGACCACACCGCCGTCAATTATTTTTCGAGTCGCACGGGCCGCGTGATGGACATGGACTTCGTCGTCGACGATAAGACCGTCGAAGTGAAGATGCGCGGCATGATCGCGGTGAACGATGCCGAGGCGTATCTCAGCTGCGGCCTGAAGGGCGTCGGCATCATCCAGGTGCCGCGCTTCATGGCGCTGCCGCATCTGCGCGCAGGTGAACTCATCGAAGTGCTGCCGCAATGGAATCCGCTGCCCATGCCGATTTCAGCCGTGTATCCGCATAACCGGCATCTGTCGCCGAAGGTGCGCGTGTTCGTCGACTGGGCGGCCGAGTTGTTCGAACGCTGCCCGCTCCTGCAAGGCCAGAAGGATGCGGAAGACCGCTGCCTGCCGACGAGCACCGCATCGCCGAAGGTCGTGCGTCATGGCACGCCGGAAGTCGCGGGTACTGAAGATGTGGTTGCATAGCTAATCAATTTGCTGACCGGCGCGGGGGCCATCGCGGACCTATGCGGCCCGCGCCACCACCCCCCCAACCCCCCCCCCCACCCCCATCGCCGGTGT
>NZ_JARUXQ010000004.1:891615-1168087 GCF_031451265.1 Caballeronia sp. LZ033
GGTGTTTTTCTTTTGGTTTTTTCAATAATCACTCTGGGCCCGCGGGGGGCCCCCCCCCCCCCCCCCCCCCCCCCCCCCGCGACAACTCCGCTCAAGCCCGCCTCGCAAGCCTCTGCGCGATTGTTCACCGGATTCGATAAATCTTTTCGCCGATCCGGCATTTATCCCCGCCCCGCTGTCCGACTAAATTGTCCTGAACGCAACGTGCCTCAGGCGCAGATTGCAATCCGCAATTGCCCGCACGCTGCATCGGAACGAAGGAGTCGCAAGCATGAAACAGCTCATCACGGGGTTCTCCCTGGCCGCCATCTCCGCAGTCGTCACGACGACCGCATTCGCGGAAGGCGGCCAGGGCATCGGGCGCGCAGGCACCTACCAGATGTCCACGCAAGTTCAGGAAAGCACGAGCGAAACGCCCAAGACCCGCGCACAAGTGCGAGCCGAACTCGTCGCCGCTTATTCGAACGGCTCCCTCCCCGCCTTGAATCGCAATAGCTATCCGGACCGCAGCATGCTGGGCGATGCCATCGCCGCGCAGAACGCTCAAGCCGAAGCGCATAACCGCGAGATCGTCGAGTACGCCAACGGGTCGTCGGCACATAACGCCGTGACGGCGCGCTGAGCGCACCGGCAAAAGGAATCACGAGGTCATCATGTTCGAAAACACATCGCTCGATCAATTCTCGGCTCTCGAAGAGCTCTCGGCCGTGACGCCGGTGTGGCGTCCTTTCGTGCAGCAGACAGCACGCGTGCCCGTTGTCTCGCAGGAAAGCCGGCAAGAATCCGCCGAGTGCGCGCATTGAGCTTCCGTCAGGCGTGGCGCGAAGATCGCACCACGCTTCTTTCAACCGCTCCTTAACCGCACGCGCCGATTTCACCGCACGACGTGCAGAAGTCGCAACCGTCCTTGCGAATCACCGCATTGGCACCGCACGTCGGGCATTTGCGGCCGTGCATCTGGGGAAGACCATGAGGATCGATCTCGCCTGGCGCGACAGCCTCGGTTACTTCTTCGCGCTCATCGGGAATGGCTACCGCATGCGGCGCGTCATCGGGACGTTTGCGCGCAAGCACGCGCGACGGTACCTGCTCGCCTTCTGCGTCGAGAAATCCGCGACGATGAAGGATCTGCTGGATCGCATACGCTAGCGCCGCCACTTCCGAGTCATGCCAGCGCGGACTGCGATGACCGTCGAGCCGTTCGACGTCGCCCAGACGCACCTGGCCGCGATCCCACGACACCTTGCGCATGTCCTGCAAGGTGCGCGCCGCGAAGCCGCCGCGCGCGGCCAGTGACAGCGAACGCATGGTCGCAGTGATCCACTGCTGCGACTCGTCGCGCTGCCCGGTTGGAATGAAGAATTCGATAGGACGCTCGATGGTCACGTCCTCGCCGCCGACGCGCCCCGTCACCTCGATGAACGACACCGCGAGATAGAGCGACTTCTTGCCGGCCTGCGTCAGGTACTCGACCTTCTCGATGATCGCGGGCAACGCGCCCTTGGGCCGATGATCGATTGCGATACGCAACGGGTCGAGATCGAGTTCGGGGTCGGGTGAATCGCTGGGGGTCTCCGCCGGCGTCATCGAGAGCACGGCGCCGAGCGTCTCGTTCGGCCGATATGTCGCCAGCCCTTTCAGGCCGCGCCGCCATGCCTCGAAGTAGAGGTCCTGGAACTTGTCGAAGGGATAGTCGGCGGGCACGTTGACGGTCTTCGAAATCGACGTGTCCACGAACGGCTGCACCGCCGCCATCATTTCCATGTGCTCCTGCGCCGACATTTCAAGCGCGCTCACGAAGTAGTCCGGCAAGGCGTTCACGTCGCCGCCCATCTCGCGATACAGCCGATAGGCATGATCCTCGACGGCAAAGCTCTGCCGTGAGCCATCGGCCATGCGCTTGGTGCGCTGATAGGTCCACGAGAATGCGGGCTCGATGCCGTTCGACGCATTATCAGCAAAAGCGAGGCTAACGGTGCCGGTCGGCGCGATCGACAGCAGATGACTGTTGCGAATGCCGTGCTCGCGAATCGCGCGCTTGATGTCGTCAGGCAGGCGCGAAGCAAACGTCCCCTCTTCCAGATAGCGCTTTGCGTCGAAGAGCGGGAACGCGCCCCGCTCGCGCGCAAGCTCCACGGAAGCGCGATACGCCTCGTCGCGCATGGTGCGTGCAACACGTTCCGCGAAGTCGCGCCCTTCCTGTCTGTCGTAGCGCAAGCCGAGCATGACAAGCGTGTCGCCGAGGCCCGTGAAGCCCACGCCGATGCGCCGTTTGGCCTCCGCTTCGCGCGCCTGTTCGTCGAGCGGCCACAGCGTTACGTCGAGTACGTCGTCGAGAAAACGCACTTGCGTACGGGTTGTGCGCGCAAGTCCGTCCCAATCGAAGGCGGGCGTGCCGCCGCGCATCTGTGCGAACGGGTCGCGCACGAAGCGCGTGAGATTGAGCGGGCCGAGATTGCAGCAGCCGTAGGCGGGCAAGGGCTGTTCGCCGCAGGGATTGGTCGCGCGGATCGCTTCGATGGCGCGCAGGTTGTTGTCATCGTTCATGCGCGACATGAACACGACGCCGGGTTCCGCGACATCGTAGGTGGAACGCATGATCGTGTTCCACACCTCGCGGGCGCGCACCTCGCGATACACCCACAGGCCGTCATCACGCTGCCGCATGTCTTCCGCCGTGCGTTGCGCCGGCGATGGCTCGGCCTTGTGCACGAGTTGCCATGCAGCGTCGTCGGCGACGGCCTGCATGAATTCGTCCGTCACCGCGACCGACACGTTGAAATTGTTCCAGCGCCCTTTCGTGTGCTTGGCCGCGATGAATTCGAGCAGGTCGGGATGCGAGCAGTCGAGAATGCCCATCTGCGCACCGCGTCGCGCGCCCGCGCTTTCGACGGTGCGACACGAAGCGTCGAACACATCGATATAGCTGCACGGTCCCGACGCCGCCGAGCCAGTGGAATGCACGCGCGCCCCGCGCGGACGAATGGCCGAGAAGTTATAGCCGACGCCGCCGCCGCGCCGCATCGTCTCGGCGGCCTGCAACAAGGCGACATAGATGCCCGGCAGACCATTGCTGTCGACGCCCTGGATCGCGTCGCCCACCGGCTGCACGAAACAATTGATCAGCGTCGCTTCGATGCCCGCGCCGGCCGCGCTCATGATGCGTCCTGCGCCGAGCGCGCCGCGTTTGAAATTGTCGACGAACTCCGCCTCGATCTTCGCGCGCAGCTCCTTCGGCTCGGCGAGCGCGACGCCTCGCGCGACGCGCCGGTGAATATCGTCCACGTGCGTCTCGTCGCCTTTTGCGTACTTCTCGAGCATCACGTCGATGGAAAACTGCTGCGGTGCGAGAGCGGTGCTGGGATTGTCTTCGGCCATGTCGGATCCTGTGTGCGCTGGGCGATTCGCGCGTGGGCGAGGCAGGTGTCACGCGCGTCGGCTGAACGTGCCGCAAAGGCGATGCCCGACGATAGCGCGAAATCACCCGGCCCGCCATCGAGCCGTTACACTCCGATGATGCTCACCAGCCAGACACTTCGCATGATTACGCGTCATCCCCCGCTCTTCGGCATCGCGGGCCGCTCGGGCCAGGGCAAGACCACGCTGATCGAAGGGCTGTTGCCGTGGATGCGCGCGCAAGGTCTCGTGGTCAACGTCATCAAGCACAGTCATCATTCAATCGAACTTGAGCCGCCCGGCAAGGACAGCGCGCGCTTTCGACGCGCGGGCGCGGGCGAAGTGCTGATCGCCTCGCCGTTTCGCTATGCCATCGTGCGGGAACTGCATGACGCGGATGAACCCCCGCTCGCCGAACTCGCCATGCGGCTTTCGGATGCGGACCTGGTGATCGTCGAAGGATTCGCGCGCGAGCCCATTCCACGGCTCGAAGTGGTGCGGCCTTCCGCGGGCCGCGAACCGCTCTACAAGACCGAAGTGGACATCCTGGCCATCGCCACTGATGCACCCGAGGCCATCGATTCAACACTGCCGATGCTCGATCTGAATGACATCGCGAGCATTGGCGCATTCATCTGCGAGACCATCGGCCTGCCCCTTGCGCGCTAGCGCCCTGCCATGCCGCGACGCGCCATTGCGAGCGCTTCCTTCAGGACTTCGCCATCGCCGATGTGATTCGCCAGCAGCAGGATGAGCCGTGCGTTGAGCATCTGGCTTGCTTCGTCCGAGAGCCCGTCGTGTGTTTCGATGAGGCGCTCGTAGAACGCATCGTGGTCCGCGATATTCAGTTCGAGATTGAGCTTCATGCGCGTCGTCATCCGTTGCAGGTTGCGCGGTCGAGCGCGGCCGTGACCCGTGCGGCATCGAAGCGACGCCAGCGTGCACATACGTGCTGGTCGGGACGCAGCAGATAGAAGGTGCCCGGTTGTGCATCGAAACGATGTGCAACCATGCCCTCGACATCTTCCACCACTGTCACGCCTTCGACGCTGCACGCCATGCCCCGCGGCACCACGAGCAGCAGGCGCACCGGCAGCTTTCCGTCCTGAAGCGCCGCGAGGCTCTGCAAGCAAGCATCAGGGCCATGATTAAGGCCGCAGAAGTAAAGGCCAGCAAACGCGCCGCCGTGGGTCTGCGCAAGCAGCCATGCCGTCTGGCCATCCACCTGTACGGGCGCATCCGCGCACGGTGCGCCGGGCACCATGGCGGTGTCGAAAGCATCGTCGGCATCATCGGGCGTGTTCAGCGGCGAATCACGCAGCACGGCAGGCACGGACAGCCGCCCGCTGTTCGCCAGGCGGCGCGCGAACGGACAGTCTTTCGCAAGCTCCAGCGTCGCATCGCGGAACAGCCGCGAGACCGCGCTCTTGGGCGTGATGAAGTCGGTGGCGCGGGTCGAGTTGAGGATGTTCTCGTCGGCGGCGTACTCGCGCTCGGATGCGTAGGTGTCGAGCAAGCTGTGCGGTGCATCGCCCTTCAGCACGAGCGCGAGCTTCCACGCAAGATTGTCCGCGTCCTGCACGCCGCTGTTCGCGCCGCGTGCACCGAACGGCGACACGCCATGCGCCGCATCGCCCGCGAAGATCACGCGGCCATGCCTGAAATGCTCCATCCTCAGGCAGGAAAATGTGTAGACGCTGACCCACTCGAGCTCGAACTCGGCGTCTTCGCCAAGCAGCGCCCGCACTCTGGGAATCACGCGCTCCGGCGCTTTCTCCGCCACCGGATCGGCATCCCAGCCCAGCTGGAAATCGATGCGCCAGATGTCGTCCGGCTGACGGTGCAGCAGCACCGACTGGTTGCGATGAAACGGCGGATCGAACCAGAACCAGCGCTCGGTGGGGAACGGCGCTTTCATCTTCACATCGGCGATCAGGAAGCGATCCTTGAAGGTGCGGCCCTGGCTGTCGAGGTTCAGTGCATGACGCATTGCGCTGCGCGAACCGTCCGCCGCGACCACGTATTGAGCCTTAAGAAGGTAGGCGCCATCCGGCGTGTCGATGTGCAACTCGACATGGTCGTCTTGCTGCGTCACGCTGGACACGCTGCTCTTCCAGCGCAACTCCAGCTTGTCCAGTTGCTTTGCGCGCTCGGCGAGAAAGCCTTCGACGTAGTACTGCTGCAGGTTGATGAAGGCCGGGCGCGCATGACCGGTTTCGGGCAACAGGTTGAAGGTGTAGACCAGCTCTTCGTGCAGGAACACCTTGCCGACATTCCAGCTCACGCCCTTCTCCATCATCCGGTCGCCACAGCCCAGGCGGTCGAAGATTTCCAGCGTGCGCTTCGCGAAGCAGATGGCGCGCGAGCCTGTCGAGACGGTGTCGTCTTTATCGATCAATACGGTACGCACGCCCTGCTGGGCGAGATCGACCGCCGTCGCCAGACCGACCGGACCGGCACCCACCACGACCACCGGATAGGGCATGGGCGCTGGCGCATCGTGATCGGGTGCGCGCTGGTATTCAAAACGCAAAGTGCCGAAATTCGTGGGCATTGAGATCGTCTCCATCGGCGGACCTGAGGCCTCTTCGCACTGTCGAGCGTGTTCTCGACGATTCATTATTGTAGAACTGGTTTTATATTATTGAATTTGCGTTTACCCGCACGGTTTGCCGCGCGGTTTCCCGCACGACCGGACAAGGCGCACACGGGCTGTGTTCAACCTGCGCTTACATTCATTTACATCCTCGCGCGACGGGTTCGTCCTTTTCGAACGTTCAACAGGAACACCGGCCACAGCCTGGCCGGTTCCGATGCATGAACCAAGGGAGACAAGAAATGAAAACGAAGGCTTCGATGTTGCTGGCCGGTGCGATCGCGTCGGGGGTGCTGGTCTCGGGCTGCGTGGTCGAACCGGCGCGGCCGCCTGAGCCCGCGCCGGTGGCCGAAGTCATGCCGCCACCGCCGGCGCAGGGATACCGATGGGTGAAGGGGCATTACCGCTGGGAAGGCAACCACTGGCAGCGGGTGCCGGGACACTGGCGTCCGGTCTGAGGCGTGTTGCCTTGGTTGCGTTCTGTAGCCTTCAGGCGGCGACGTAGCCCAGCATCTTCGACACGCGTTGCGCGCAGTCGCGCAGCGCGTGTGCGATGTTGCCGTCCCATGCGCCGTCGAACGAGCCACTCGGCCCGATTGCCGTGATCGCGAGCACGATATGACGGGCATGATCGAACACCGGCGCGCTCATCGCGCTGATGCCGGCGACGGGTTCATCGAGGGCCCGCGCGATGCCGCGGTGGCGTACTTCAGTGAGCATCGCGTCGATTTGCCCGTGCGTGTAGTCGCGCCGCTGTGCGCCGATTTGCAAGCCTCCGGCACGCTCGATGGCCACCAGCGCCTCCACTGTCGAGGGCGGCAGCCAAGCGGCGAACACGCGGCCGGTTGCGGTCTGCAACAGCGACATCACGGTGCCGGTGCGCATGGTCACATGAATGGGCACGCTGGCCTGCTGAATATGGACGATTGTCGGTCCATAGCTGCCAGCGGTGGCGAGTGCGACCGTATGTTCAACGGGCGGCCGGAGGTTCGCCACTTCGGCGATCGCGACGCGCACCGGATCGACGCGCTGCAGGCTGATCAGTCCCATCTGCAACGCGAACGGTCCCAGTTCGTACCGGCCGGTGGCGGGATCCTGCTGGATCAGGCCGAGATTGCCGTAGGACACGAGGTAAGGATGTGCCTTCGCCGAAGACATGCCCGCCTTTTTCGCGAGATCGCCCAGCAACATGGGCCCGCCATGATCCACCAGCGCACGCAGCAGCGCGCCGCCTACTTCAATCGATTGAATCCCGCGGCGCACTCCGCTCATGCCCGTCCTCGTTCACCTAGTCGAGATGCGCGCGATGATAACCGCAGGCGCCGCAGCGTCAAGCACGCTCACGACTTCGGTCCGAGGCGTGCGATCAGTTCGCGGTGGTGCGGGTAGCGGGCTTCGAGCGCGCCGGCCTCGGCCAGTTCGAACTCGCTGAACTCGAAACCCGGTGCGACGGTGCAGCCGACGAGCGCCGCACCGTCCGTATCGCGGCATTCGGCTGCGAACCAGTCGCCGGCTGTGACCACGGCCTGGAACGTCGCATCCGGATGCGTCACCGCATTGCCGAGACGATGCGTGTTCAGCGCCCCGTGTGCATCGAGCACGTGGACGTCGACGGGATCGCCTACGTAGAAATGCCAGACTTCATCGGAACGAATGCGATGCCATGTGGAATGCGCGCCATCGCAAAGCAGGAAGTAGATGGCGGTGGATGCTGAACGCGGGTGCGTCTCGCGTTCGCGCGTCACGTTGCCAGGCGCGCGATAGGTCTCGCGGAAATAGCCGCCTTCGGGATGGGGTGCGAGTTGAAGACGCTGAATCCATTCGCGCGGGGCGATGCGTTCGTGCTGCATGGCGGTTCCTTTTTCCTTGCGTTTTGCGTTTTGCGTTTTGCGTTTTGCGTTTTGCGTTTTGCGTTTTGCGTTTTGCGTTTTGCGTTTTGCGTTTTGCGTTTTGCCAGTGCGATCGTGGTTCGCGTATTCTGCATGCAATCGACCGTATCGTTCGAGTCCTCTCTTCGTTCACTTCCTTCAGCTGACGCCACCATGACCTTGTCCTCTTCGCTGCTGAACGCCCTCGCCCCGACTGGCACACTGCGTGCGTCGATCAATCTCGGCAATCCGATCCTCGCGCATCGCACGGAAGGCAGCGAGCCGGGCGGCGTGTCCGTCGACATCGCGCGCGAACTCGCATCGCGCCTCGGCGTGCCTGCTTCGTTCACGTCGTTCGACCGGGCGGCGGAGTCGGTCGAGGCCGTCACGAACGAAGCCGCCGACATCGGCTTCTTCGCTATCGATCCGCTGCGCGGCGCGGGCATTGCGTTCACGGCGGCCTACGTATTGATCGAAGGCTGCTATCTGGTGCGCGAGGACTCGCCGATCACGCGCAACGAACAGGTGGACCGCGAAGGCAACCGGATCCTGGTCGGCAAGGCCAGCGCCTACGACCTGTTCCTCACGCGTGAAATCAAGCATGCGCAGCTGGTGCGCACGGCGTTGTCGCAGACTGTGGTCGAAGAGTTCCTGCGCGATGATCTCGAAGTCGCGGCGGGCGTCAAGCAGCAACTGCAAGCCGATGCAGCGCGCCACCCGGGCGTGCGTCTGCTGGACGGCCGCTTCATGGTCATTCAGCAGGCGATGGGCTTGCCGAAGCGCCACGGCGAGGAAGCCGCGGCCTATCTGCGCGGCTTCGTGGAGGACATCAAGCGTTCGGGGTTCGTTGCCGCGGCACTGAAGCGGCACGGCATCGAGGGCGCGTCGGTGGCGCCGGCCGCCTGAACGCGTTCCCGCGCGAGCCCCTCATGCAGCCGGATGATTCGGCAAAGATCACGCTCGCCGTGACCGACTGGATCGACGCCACGTTCGAAGAGGACGTCTCCGGCGGACTTGCGGCATTCAATCGCACGCAGCTTGGGCCGAGCCGATATCGCGATCTCGCGGTGTCGGTGTATCGCGGCGACGATTTCATCGGCGGTCTCGCGGGCTACACCGCGTGGGACTGGCTCTTTGTGAAATGGCTATGGATTCGCGATGACGCGCGCGGCCTGGGCTGCGGGAGGCGCGCGCTCGAAACCGCGGAAAACGAGGCGCAGAAGCGAGGCTGCCGGGCCGCCTGGCTCGACACGATCAATCCCGCGGCGCGCGCGCTATACGCACGCTGTGGTTACGAATCGTTTGGCGAGATCGCCGATTTTCATGCAGGGCAGCCACGGTACTTTCTGCAGAAGCGCTTTGAGCACGAAAGCGGAGAGTGAGGGGCAGTTGACTTAGACACCGTGGATGATCACCGCATGCCCGCCCCTCGGTGTGCACCCGGCGTTTTGCATTACGCATGCATAACGCAAACTGGCATTTTGCGTTTTGAATTGCAAATGCCGAATGCCTTTCTGGCGCTGAGCGCAGCGCATTAGGCAATACGCACGCACAACGCCACCCCGCCCTTGACACTACACATCCCCCACCCCACCCGGAATTTTGCGTCTTGCATTACGCACGCATAACTCCATTTGGCATTCTGCATCACGCATCCAACCCGAGCCGTTCAGCCACCCGCGCCACGATCGCGCTCCGGGCCGCCAGCGACGGCGCAGAGCGCTCTTGCACGCGCTCCAGCACTGAAGCGGGCGCGAGCGCCGGATCGCCGGCGTCGAACGGCGGGGCCGGCGCGTATTCCAGTTGCAATTGAATGGCCTGCGCCTCGCTCTCTCCAACCAGTTCGGCAACGAGCGTCAACGCGAAATCGATACCTGCCGTGACACCGCCGCCCGTGAACAGGTTGCCGTCGCGCACCACGCGCGCCTGCACTGGAACCGCTCCCAACTCCGCTAGCAACGCGTGATACGCCCAGTGCGTCGTCGCTCGTTTGCCGCGCAACAACCCCGCCGCACCGAGCACGAGCGAGCCCGTGCAGACCGAGGTCACATAGCGCGCGTTCGCCGCCTGGCTCTGGACGAAAGCGAGCGTCGCGTCGTCCTCCATCAGGTCGCCGACGCCGGCCCCGCCCGGAATGCAGATCACATCAAGCGAAGGGCAGTCGTCGAAGGTGGTGTCAGGCGTCAGGATCATCCCCGCGCTCGACGTGACGGGCTCGCGCGTCGTCGCGACGAGATGAACCCGCGCGTCCGCGAGTTGCGCGAACACATCGTACGGGCCGGTCATGTCGAGTTGCTGCACGCGGGGAAACAGCAGCAGGCCAATGTTGAGCGTCATCGTCGTCTCCCTGGGATCAAGCCATCGAGCATCGAATGAGTCGATGGTATGCTTCCTCACACTGGCGGAAATGACACATTCCCCACTTTTCACGCCAGACTGACGCTCGGCCCTTGGTACATCGAATTCAAAATGCATCAAACCGTGCCTCGCCCCGTCGACATCCTCGCGTTCCCGGACGTCCAGTTGCTGGATGTCGCCGGACCGCTCCAGGTCTTCGCCACCGCGAACGATCTGGCCCGGGCAGCCGGTTTGCCGCCACCCTATCTGCCACGCGTGGTCGCCCGGGAGGGCACCGTGAGCGCATCAGCGGGGCTTGGACTGGTCGCCTGCCCGCTTCCGGCAGCGGATCAAGTCTGCGACACGCTGATCGTCGCGGGCGGCTGGGGCGTGCATGAGGCGGCGCGTGACCCGCAGCTGGTCGAGTGGGTGCGAAGCCGCTCCGTGCATGCGCGCCGCACGGCTTCCGTGTGTACCGGCGCGTTTCTGCTGGCCGCAGCCGGCCTGCTCGACGCGCGCCGCGCCGTCACGCACTGGACCCGCTGCGCGGAACTCGCCGCGCGCTTTCCTGCGGTGCGTGTAGAAGCCGATCCGATCTTCATCCGTGACGGCGACATCTGGACCTCGGCGGGCATCACGGCCGGCATCGACCTGGCGCTTGCGCTCGTCGAAGATGATCTTGGACGGGCGCCCGCGCTCGACGTGGCCCGGCATCTGGTGGTGTTTCTCAAGCGGCCCGGCGGACAGGCGCAATTCAGCACCGCACTGTCACTCCAGCATGCCGGCGAGCGCTTCGGCGAACTGCACGCCTGGATCGCCGAACATCTCGCGTCCGACCTGAGCGTGAGCGTGCTCGCGGACCGCATGGGCATGAGCGAGCGCAGCTTCGTCCGCCACTACCGTGCCCAGACCGGCATGACGCCGGCGCGCGCCATCGAACGCATGCGGCTCGAAGCAGCGCGCCGCTTGCTGGGTGATACGCGCCTGTCCGTCAAGCGCGTCGCCGCCCGCTGCGGCTTCGGCTCGGAAGAGACCATGAGGCGCGGTTTTTTGCGTGCACTTGGGGTACCGCCGCAAACGTATCGGGACAGATTTACCGGCGCCGGGCACACGCCCGGCGCGCATCCGTAACGGATTCCTGTCCCGCGGCTTTTTTTGCTCCGCCTACTCAAGCCTGTATGCTCGATGCCGTTAGCACTAAAAGTACGTTTGCTTGATACGCGCGCCCTGAGCGCGGCGCGCAGGCACATGTCACTGAACGAGAACCGCCCGTCGCGGGCGGCAACAGGGCCTGGAGCGCCGATGACCGTGTTACCCGCGTACGAGGTGCAGGAAGGTTGCGCGAGCGCCTTCGCCGCAGCCACCGCAACAGCAATGGAACAAAACAATTTGGCAAGCGCCGCGCCGTCGATCGAATACCTGCTGCGTCATTTTGCTGCGTCGGGCTGCCCGCAGCAATGGGCGTGGTATCGCGCGGGTGAGCAACTGCATCTCGAGCGGCGCGGAGACGCCTCATTACCCAATGGCCAACTCTGGCCGCACAGCATCGCCGAGGACTGTCTCGCCGAATGGTGCGCGACAAACGGCTGGCACGCATGGCCCACCGGACGAGGCGAAAGCGTGCTCGGCTGGCTGCTCGCCCCGGCTGGACAACGTGATGACCCGCATCTCGCCGAACTCGCCCGCACGCTCGGCGAACGAGTCCAGGCCGGTGTGCTCGCCCGCGCCCAGCTTACTCAGCGCGTGCTCTATGACATCGCCAATCTGGCAAGCTCGGTACCCGAGCGCGCCGACTTCCTGCGCGGCGTGCATGAACGGCTCGCCACCCTGATCGACGCCGAGAACTTCTATCTCGCGCTCTACGACCGCAAGACCGGCAAGATCACCTATCCGTACTACGTCGACGTAATCGACACCGATGTGGTCGCCGCCGAGAACTACGACATCCTGAATCCGGCGCGCCTGTCGATGACCGGCCAGGTGCTGACCAGCGCCCAGCCCTTGTTCATCACCAACGACGA
This sequence comes from Caballeronia sp. LZ033, assembly GCF_031451265.1. Taxonomy (NCBI): domain Bacteria; kingdom Pseudomonadati; phylum Pseudomonadota; class Betaproteobacteria; order Burkholderiales; family Burkholderiaceae; genus Caballeronia; species Caballeronia sp. LZ033. The sequence continues at coordinate 903,834 of NZ_JARUXQ010000004.1, forward strand.
TATCTGCACGGCGGAACGCGAAGGCCGCTTCTACTGCATCGGCGACCGTCCCGAGTTCTGGATGGGCGCGCCGCTCAAGAATGCATCCGATGAAGTCTTCGGCATGCTGGCGATGCAGGTCTACGACGTCTCGCGCATCTATACCGCCGAAGACCGCGCGCTGTTCCTCGTGGTCGCACGGCACGTCGCCATGGCGCTCGACCGGATCCTGCATCGCGCCGATCTAGAAGAGCAGGTCGCGCGACGCACCTCCGAACTCTCCAAGCTCAACGCCGCGTTGCGTCATGGCATCGCCGAGCGCGAGCGCTCCGAGCACTTGCAGGCAGCGCTCTATCAGATCGCGGAGCTGTCGAGCCGGCCCGGCGACACGATGGAGTTCTTCCGCAGTCTGCACGGCATCGTCGGCGAACTGCTCTATGCCCGCAACTTCTATATCGCCCTGTTCGAAACCGATACGGAGGAAGTGTCGTTTCCGTATTACGTCGATGAGATCGTGCAGGAGCGCCCTGCTCCGCGACGCAGACAGCGTGGCTTGACCGAATACGTGATCCGCGAGCGGCGTGCGCGTTTGATCGATCATCAGGAGGCGTTGCGGCTCATCGAAGATGGCGCGTTCGAGATCGAGCACAGCGAAGTGCGGCTGCGTTCATGGCTCGGCATTCCCCTCTTCGACGGCGACGTCGTGCGCGGCGTGCTGGCCGTGCAAAGCTACTCGCCGCTCGTGCGTTATTCGCTGCGCGATCAGGAACTGCTCACCTTCGTCTCGCGCCACATCGATACCGCGCTCTCGCGCCGTCGCGATGCCGAGGCGCTGCACGCCGCCAACCTCGAACTGGAAGCACGCGTGCAGGCACGCACGCGCGAACTCGATGACGTCAACGCGCGCCTGCTTTATGAGAACTCGCACGATTCATTGACGGGCCTGCCGAACCGCAGCCATCTGATGCACAAGCTGCGTTTTGCATGGACGGAGTACCAGAGCCACGCCAATGACCTCTCGGTGATGTTCATCGACCTGGACCGCTTCAAGGTCGTGAACGACAGCCTGGGCCATCACTTCGGCGACATGCTGCTGGTGCAGGCGGCGGCCCGTCTGCGCGATTGTCTGCGCCCCGGCGATCTGCTCGCGCGGCTGGGCGGCGACGAGTTCGCCGTGCTTTCGCCGGATGCACCGGTGCGCGAGGCCGTCGCGATCGCCAAGCGCATTCTCGCCGCGTTCGACCTGCCGTTTCACATCGAAGAGCATGTGGTGTTTTCGTCGTGCAGCATCGGCATCGTGAGTGCGGACGGCGAGTTTCACACCGAGCCCACCGACCTTCTGCGCGACGCCGATACCGCGATGTACCGCGTCAAGAACGCGGGCCGCGACAGCTTTGTGGTGTTCAATCAGGAATTGCGCCGGCAGGTATCGGATCAGGTGGAGCGTGAAGGCGCACTGCGCAACGCGATCAAGCGCGATGACGAATTGCTGCCCTATTTCCAGCCTATCGTCGATGTGAAGAGCGGCGAGGTGGTCGCGCTGGAAGCACTGATCCGCTGGCAACAGCCGGACGGCCGCATTGTGGCGCCGGGGGAGTTCCTGCCATCGGTGGAAGGCCTGAGGCTCATCGGACGGCTCGATCTCTACATGCTCGAACGCGTCGCGGCCATTCTGTCCCATGCAAGCTTCGCGCACTGGCCGCCGGTGCATGTGAACTGTTCCAGCTACAGCATGACGCGTCCGGAATTCGCCGACGACGTCCTTGCGCTGCTGCGGCGCTATCGCGTGTCGCCGTCGCGCGTATGTCTCGAACTGACGGAAGGTGCGCTCGTTGCCGAGCCGGATCTCGCACGACGCACCATGCAGCGGCTCGCGGACAATGGCATGTCCGTGGTGCTGGATGACTTCGGCGCGGGTTTCTCGTCGCTAAGCTATGTCCACCAGTATCAGTTCACCGGCCTCAAGATCGACAAGTCGTTCATTCTTGAACTGACCGAGAGTCCGCGTAGCCGCGCGATTGTTCGCGCCATCGTGCGCATGGCGGAATCGCTCGATCTCACCCTTGTCGCCGAGGGCGTCGAAGACGCGGCGACACTCGCCGTGTTGCGCGACATGGGCGCTGCGCAGGCCCAGGGCTACTTCTTCGACAAACCCATGCCCCTTCAGGCGCTCACGCGCGCCTCGCTGGCGCCCCGCTCGACGACGGTCAGCGCCACGCTTTAAGGCATCCCGCCCAGCGACGGCGAAATGATGCTGCCCGGTTCACCCTGTGGTTCGCCGCTCGCTTCATGCGCCGCGCGTGTCTTCGCGGGCGCATGATTCGTTGCGCACGTCTCGACTGAATCGTTCACGAGGCACTGCTGGAAAGCGTCGGCCTTGATCTTCGCGTCGAACGAGTAGATGGTGTTTTCCACCTTGACCTCGGTGTCCGAGAGGCGCTCTGCTGTGATGGTCATGTTGTCGATTCCTTTGTCAAGGTTGATTCCCTGTTTCGACAAGCATCAAGCGCTCCTGCAAGACGGGAACGACCGTTGCTGCGACAAGGAGGTTTCGGCAGATGAACCTGGAGGTGAACCATGGCACAACATCCGGCGCATGCGCAAAATCATCGGCATCCCGATGAACCGCGCCCCGACGAAATCGCGCGTGCCCTGAAAGGCGCAGCCTATCCGCTGGGCAAGGAGAAGCTACTGGCGCTTGCGACAAGCAATGGCGCCGACGGTGAAGTCATGGCCGTGCTCAACCGGATGAACGACCGCAACTTCGACAGCGAGGACGCAGTGTTGCGCGAAGCTACGCGCGTCGAGTGATCTTCACGGACTGCATAGAGGAAACCGTAATGGCAGAAAATCGTCCGCATGAAGCGCCGCGCACACCAGGCGGCAATAATCTAAGCAATATCGACAAGCAAGATGTAGATAGGGTAATCCCGAAGCCCGGTGAAGCGCTCGAAAAGAATCCTGACAAAACAGACGCAATCCCTGACGACGCTGGAAATCCGCCTCGCCCTCTATAAAAAATTTAAATGGATGCCTGCGCAAATTCCAATCGTTTCAGCCTCAAAGTCGCGTTAGCATCAAAAGTGCGTCGACCTGGGGTGCGCGGCATGCACGGCGCCTGGCAAGAGTGGAACCGCGCAATGGCCCCGGCAACCGCCAGGCCAGACCAGTTGCACAAGGAGGCTCTATGAAGTGGGAAACGCCGAGTTTCACCGATATGCGCTTCGGCTTTGAAATTACGATGTACATTGCCACGCGTTAAGTCGGAACCTGAATGACAAAACGGCCACGCAAGTGGCCGTTTTGCTTTGATGCCGTCGAGATGACGGGCTTATTTACGCGGTATGGATTCAGTATGCCGCTCAGCGGACCCAGGCTTCGCGGCGGGTTCCGGATCCAGCCCGCCATGACCCGCGATCTCCGGTTGATTGCCAGATCCATAAGGCACTTCCGCCGTCTGATGCGGATGTTGATCCAGACGCCTGTTTTCCGGCTCAATTTCCGCCGCGTTCGGATGCGGTGCGGAAGTCGGCTGCTGATGCCGCTTCTCTTCGTTCTCGCTCATCTTCATTCTCCTTTCAAAGTCTGATGGAGGACGAAGCGAGCAACCCGCGTTCCCATACAAACTCATACCACCAAAGCAAGCCTCAGATCTCAGATCGCCTGCGTAGACAACGCCGAACCAATCACCTCGTTCGAAACAGCATCCACCGCCTGTTTCACGATGCCGACGATCTCGTCCACCTCGTCGCGCGTCGTCACAAGCGGCGGCGCAAAGCCGAGGATGTCGCCATGCGGCATCGCCCGCGCAATCACGCCACGCTCGAGCGCCGCAGCCGACACTTTCGGCCCTACCTTCAAGCTCGCATCGAAGGGCTTGCGCTCTTCCTTGTCGGCCATGAACTCCAGTGCCGCCAGCATGCCCGCGCCGCGCACTTCCCCGACCAGCGGATGCGCATCGAACGCCGCATGCAATTGCTGCTGAAGATATGCGCCGACATCGGCGGCATTCTGCGTGAGGTTTTCGCGCTGCAGGATGTCCAGATTGGCAATCGCGGCGGCGGCGCAGATCGGATGTCCCGAATAGGTCCAGCCATGACCCATCGGGCCGAATTCGCGCGAGCCCTTCTCGATCACATCCCACACCTTCTCGCCGACGATCACGCCCGACAACGGCGCATACGCGCTCGTCAGCCCCTTCGCGACCGTGATCAGGTCCGGCTTGATGCCGAAGTGCTGCGCGCCCATCTTCGAGCCCAGGCGGCCAAAACCGCACACGACTTCGTCGGAGATCAACAGGATGTCGTGCTTGCGCAGCACGTCCTGAATGGCCTCCCAGTAGCCTTGCGGCGGCGCGATGATGCCGCCCGTGCCCATCACCGGTTCGGCGATGAAGGCGGCGATGGTGTCCGCGCCCTCCTTCGCAATCAGCTTTTCGAGTTCCTCGACACAGTACCCCGTGAACTGCGCTTCGCTCATGCCGGCCGGCGCCTTGCGATACCAGTGCGGACAGACCGTGTGCTTGACCCGCTCGATGGGCAGGTCGAAGTTCTGATGAAAGCTCGCGAGACCCGTCAGGCTCCCGGTCACGATGCCGGAGCCGTGATAACCGCGCTCGCGCGAGATGATCTTCTTCTTGTTCGGACGCCCGAGCACATTGTTGTAATACCAGACGATCTTGATCTGCGTTTCGTTGGCATCCGATCCGGACATGCCGTAATACACCTTCTTCATGCCCTCGGGCGACCAGTCGATGATGCGCGACGACAGTTCGATGATCGCATCGGTCGAATGACCGACATAGGTGTGGTAATACGCGAGCTTCTTCGCCTGCTCATAGATGGCCTCGGCCACCTCGGTGCGACCATAGCCGATGTTCACGCAATAGAGACCTGCGAACGCATCGATATAGCTTTTTCCCTGATGATCCTGGATGCGAATGCCCTTCGCGCCGGTGACGATCTTGCCGGGCAGCGCGCCGCTCGCGTGATCGTGCGCATGCGTGGACGGGTGCATGAAGTGAGCGCGGTCTTCCGCGAACAGCTGGTCGAGCGATTGATTCTGCTGGGTCATGTGCTTCTCCTTGATTCGAAGTTATCCGGGTAATGCTTCAGGCCGCGGTCGTAAGCGGCAGGCCGAGATTGCCGAGGCAAAAGTATTTCGTTTCGACGAAAGGCTCGAAGCCTTCCGCCCCGCCTTCCCGGCCGAGTCCCGATGACTTCATCCCGCCGAAGGGAATCGGCGCGCCGGTGAACTTCACGCCGTTGACCGAGACCATCGCGAAGTCGAGCCGTCGCACGAGCTGGAAGATGGTGTCGATGCGCGTCGCGCAGACGTAGGCGGCGAGGCCGTACTCGGTATCGTTGGCGCGTGAGACGGCTTCATCGAGCGTATCGAACGGGGAAATTGCGGAGATCGGCGCGAAGTTCTCTTCGTCATAGATGCGCATGCCCGGTTGGGCATCCGCGACCACGGTCGGTTCGTAGAACCAGCCACCGAGCGCATGCGGCCGACCGCCCGCCGTCACGCGTGCGCCTCGCGCTTTCGCGTCTTCCACGCGTGCCACCGTGGCGTCGAACGCGGCCTGATGCATCAACGGGCCGACATCCACGTCCGCTTCGAATGCGCTGCCCACTCTGAGCGCCCGCACCGCCGCCGAGTAACGTTCGACGAATGCCTCGTAAAGCGGCCGCGCCACGAGCATGCGGTTCGCCGCGCAGCAATCCTGTCCGGAGGTCTGGAACTTCGCACCCACTGCGACCCGCACCGCCTGATCCAGGTCGGCGTCTTCCGTCACGATGAACGGCGCGTTGCCGCCCAGTTCGAGCGCGAGCTTCTTGATGCCCGATGCAGCCGCCGTCTGCGCCACCAGCGCACCGACGCGCGTCGAGCCGGTGAAGCTGACGGTCCGCACGCGCTTGTCGCCGACGAGCGCTTCCATGCCCATCTGCGGCTCGCCGAGCACGACGTTGAACACGCCCGGCGGAAAGCCCGCTTCTTCCGCGAGTTGCGCCAGTGCGATGGCCGAGAAAGGCGTCTCGTGCGCGGGCTTGACCACGACCGTGCAACCTGCCGCGAGCGCGGCGGCGGCCTTGCGCGTGATCATCGCGGCCGGGAAATTCCACGGCGTGATGAGCGCGGCAACGCCGACCGGCTCCATGACCGTGCCGAGATGCGCGCCGTCGATATGCGTTGGAATCGTGCGGCCTGCAAGCCGCTTCGCTTCGTTGGCGAACCATTCGATGAAACTCGCGGCATAGGCGATCTCGCCCTTCGCTTCCGCGAGCGGCTTGCCCTGTTCCAGCGAAAGAATGCCGGCGAGATCCGGCAGATGACGCACAATGAGTTCATGCCAGCGCAGCAACAGCGCGCTACGCTTCTGTTGCGGCATCCAGCGCCACGACTGAAACGCGCGATCGGCGGCATCGACTGCGCCGGTGATCTGCGCCCGGTCGAGCATCGGCACATGGCCGATGACCTTTTGATCCGCGGGATTGTTCACCGCGATCGACGCGGCGCTGTCACTGTGAACCCAGCGGCCGTCGATATAGCAAAGCGATTTGAAGAGAACGGGATGACCGAGCAGCATGGTTGTCTCCTTGCTCAAAGCGTGCATTGGTTGAAGTGATCCGATGCATTCACTTTAAGCTTCATGCGCGTCGTGAATTTTTCGTTATGGCGCGGCACGCGTGGTGTTTTTTCTGTTCACGGGAACCGCTGCATGAGGTTTTTCGCGTGCCGCGTGTATTCGATTCAAAGCGCATCGTCGGCCCATTCCGGCGGACCTTCCGCGCTGTTCTTGACGACCTTGGTGACGATATACGTGAAGTACCGTTCAATCCCGAGCTCCTCGACCAGCAGCGAATCAATGAAGCGCTGATAGTGATCGATGTCGCGCGACACGACATGCAGCACATAGTCCACACCGCCGCCGGTCGCATAGCACTGCACGATCTCCGGCGCCGCATTGACGCGCTCTTCGAAGCGCCGCATGTCCTGCGCCGTGTGCCGCGACAGCGTCACTTCAACGACAATCCGGCTGCCCTTGAACGCCGCCGCCCAGTCGATGTCCGCGCGATAGCCGCGCACGAGCCTGCTCTCTTCGAGCTTCTTCACGCGTTCCCATGCGGGAGATATCGACAGGTTGACCTCTTCCGCCAGACGCGACTTGGTAATGCGCCCATCCCGCGCAAGAATGCGCAGGATGGCGAGGTCGTAGCGGTCGATCTTGATCAAGTCACACACCCGCAGGAAGGTTGCGCTCGATCACATCCGCGAGCACCGCCACGGTGTCGCCGGTCTGCACGAGGCCCGGGAAATGACGCGCCGCGAGCAGGCCGTCGCGCTTCGCCCGGTATTCGAACGGCGCCGCGCCGGTCCGCGCGATGTCATGCACGCGCGCGAGCACGTCGCCCGCCTTCACCGGTTCGCCGAGATCACGGCACATTTCGAGCAGGCCGCTGTGCTCGCTCGTCGTATAGCAGGAGCCATCGGGCATGTCGAGCAGCGTCGTGGTACGCACCTCGCCCGCCTGTGCCGGCGCTTTCTCCACGATGCCCGCATACGCAAGAAAGCCATGCACGCCACGCTCGGCGATCGCCACGCTCTGCGCCGTGGAGGTCCCGCCGCCGCCCAGTTCGGTGGACACGAACACCTTGCCCGCATCCTCGGCGGCGCTGTCATAGAGACCGATGCTGTCGAGTTCGAGCATGCGCATCGAATACGGCGCGCAAAACGCACGCATCGCGGCTTCGCAACGCGACTGCTGGGTTGCGTCGTTCAGCACGTGAATGGCCGCGAACGGCAGGAAGTCGAGCGTGCGGCCGCCCGCATGAATGTCGAGCACGAAATCGGCGAGCGGCAGCAGATGACGCTGGAAGTAGTCCGCGATCTTCTCCGTCACCGTGCCGTCGGGCTTGCCGGGAAAGCTGCGGTTCAGGTTGCCTGCATCGACCGGCGAGGTGCGCGTGCCTGCTCGGAACGCCGGGTAGTTCATGAACGGCACGATGATCACGCGGCCGTTCACGTCCTCTGCGCGCAGCGTCGAAGCCAGTTTCGCCAGCGCGATCGGCCCTTCGTATTCATCGCCGTGATTGCCGCCCGTGAGCAGCGCCGTGGGTCCGTCGCCGCGACGAATCACGGTGATGGGAATCATCACCGCGCCCCATGCGGAATCGTCGCGCGAATACGGCAGCTTGAGGAAGCCGTGCTGAACGCCGTCGGCGTCGAAATCGACGGTCGGGCTGATCGGTGACGCGCGCATTCGCTACTCCTTCACGAACAGTTTGCGAGGCGTATTGCAGAAGGTCTCGACGCCGGTGTCCGTAATCAGGATGCTCTCCGTGATTTCGAGGCCCCAGTCGTCGAGCCACAGCCCCGGCATGAAGTGAAACGTCATGCCGGGTTCGAGGACGGTCTTGTCCCCGGGACGCAGGCTCATGGTGCGCTCGCCCCAGTCGGGCGGATAGCTCGCGCCGATCGGATAGCCGCAGCGGCTGTCCTTCTCGATGCCGAAGCGCTTCAACACCGCGAAGAACGCGTTCGCAATGTCCTCCGTGCGGTTGCCCGGCTTCGCCATCGCAAGGCCCGCTTCGATCCCTTCGACCACCGCCTTCTCGCCTTCGATGAAATGCTGCGGCGGACGGCCCAGATATACCGTGCGCGACAGCGGGCAGTGATAGCGCCTGAAGCAGCCGGCGATCTCGAAGAAGGTGCCGGCGTTCGCGGTGAAGACCGAGTCGTCCCACGTCAGATGCGGCGCCGCTGCGTCCGATCCCGTGGGCAGCAGCGGCACGATAGCCGGATAGTCGCCGCCATACCCTTCGACCCCCGTGATGCCCGCTTCATAGATCTGCGCGACGAGATCGCTCTTCTTCATGCCGGGCTCGACCGCATCGAGAATGCGCGCATGCATCTTCTCGACGATGCGCGCCGCCACCCGCATGTATTCGATCTCGCGCGCCGACTTCACCGCGCGCTGCCAGTTGACGAGCGCGGTGGCATCGACGAGGCGCGCCTTCGGCAAGTGCTGCGTCAGCGACGCATAGGCCTTCGCGCTGAAGTAGTAGTTGTCCATCTCCACGCCGATGCGCTTGCCATCCCAGCCGCGCGCGGCGATGACTTCGGCGCACAGGTAGTCCATCGGATGGCGCACGGTCGACTGCACGTAGTGATCCGGGTAGCCGACGATATTGTCATGCGCCATGAACACCGTGCGTTTCGCGCCGTTCGCATCCTGGCCGCGCCCATACCACACGGGTTCGCCGTCCATCGCCAGCAGCACGCACTGATGCACGTAGAACGACCAGCCGTCATAGCCGGTGAGCCAGCTCATGTTGGTCGGATCGGTCACGATCAGCAGATCGATGCCCGCCTGCTCCATGGCGCGCCGCGTCTTCGCGATGCGCGCGTCATACTCGCTGCGCTCGAACGGCAGGCGTACCACGGGCGTCATGCCTTGTTTCTCTTGCGTGATCTCGGACATCGTCCCCTCTGTCAAGCGGTCACATCGTTGTGGAAAATGGTCCCTGCCTGCGATGCACGCGCACGCTGCAGCGCAAGCGTCGCAATCGCCGTGTCCTGCGCGCCCGTGCCGGTCAGGTCGCACACGGTCACTTCGTCGTCGTTCGTGCGGCCGGGCGCCTGTTGCGCGATCACCTGCCCCAGTTCCGCGAAGCTTGCATCGGCGCCGATCACGCCCGCCTGGATCGCGTGTTGCAGTTCGCCCAGCACGCGCACCTGCTGCAAGCGGTCGCACACATAGCGCGCGTGCCTGAATACGTCCGGCGCGAGTTCGTTCTTGTGCTCGGCGTCCGAGCCCATCGCGGTGATATGCAGGCCCGGATGAAGATCGCACGCATGGATCAGTGGCTCGCGCGACGGCGTCGTGGTGACAGCGATATCCGCGTGTTTCAGCGCGTCATGCACGCTGGCCGCGACCTCGCACGGCAGGTCCGCGCAATCGCGTGCGAAACGCCTGGCGTTCTCCGTATCGCGTGCCCACACGGTGACGTGTTCGATCTCACGCACCATCCGCAAGGCCTGTAATTGCAGACGCGCCTGCTCGCCCGCGCCGATGATCGCCACGCGCTTCGCATCGCGGCGCGCAAGCCAGCGCGCGGCCACCGCGCCGGCCGCCGCAGTGCGCACGGCAGTGAGATAACCGTTGTCGAGCAGCACCGCCTCGGTAAGACCCGTCTGCGCCGACAACACCAGCATCAGGCCGTTGAGACTCGCCAGCCCGAGCGACGGATTGTTGAAGAAGCCCGGACTCACCTTGATCGCAAAGCTCGAAAAGCGCGGCAGATAAGCAGTCTTCACATCGACTTCGCCGGCATGTTCGGGAATGTCGAGGCGCAGGATGGGCGGCATCGCAACGGCTTCCGTCGCAAGCGAACGGAACGCGGCTTCGACCTGCCCGATGGCGTCGAGATCGAGCGGCACGAGCTTTCGCAATTGCGCCTGCCCGAGCAGCACGGTGGATCGATCAATGGCAGACATGATTCAGGCGGCTCCAATCAGACGGCGATGCGTTTCGATATCGATGTTGCTGCCGCTGACGACGATGACAATCGGCCCGCCCCGCACCGGCACGACGCCGTCGAGCAACGCCGCGATGCCGACCGCCGCCGCGCCCTCCACGACGAGCCGTTCTTCGCGATATGCATGGACGATGCCGCGCGCAATCGACATTTCATCGAGCAGCACGACGTCATCGATCAATGCGCGCGTCATCGCGAAGGTATGCCGGTTATCGAGGCCGATGCCGCCGCCGAGCGAATCGGCGAGCGTTTCGAGTTCATCGACGAAGACCGGTTCGCCCGCCGCGAGGCTCGCATGCATGGCCGCGCCGCGTTCCATCGAGACGCCGATCAGCTTTGTTTCAGGTCGAATGTTCTTTGCCGCGAAGGCCACGCCGCTGAACAGCCCGCCGCCTGACAGCGGCACGACGATGCTCGCCGCGTCGGGCAAGGTTTCGAGAATTTCAAGGCCGATGGTGGCTTGCCCGGCAATCACTCGCGGGTCATCGAAAGGCGGCACGAACACATAGCCTTCCTCGCGCACCAGACGTTGCGCTTCGCGTTGCGCATCGTCCTGGCTCTTGCCCGAGATCACGACGCGCGCACCGAGTGCGGCCACCGCTTCGACCTTGTTCTTCGGCACGAGCGATGACATGCAGACGGCGGCTTCCATGCCGAGTTCGCGTGCGGCATGCGCGACGGCACGCCCATGATTGCCCGTCGATGCCGTCACCACGCGCGTGCCGCCTGCTTCGGCCACCTGGGCCAGCGCGTTGGTCGCGCCGCGCAGCTTGAAGCTGCCGGTGGGTTGCAGCGTTTCGAGCTTCAGATGAACCGGCACGCCCGCGATACGCGACAAGCTGATCGAATGAACCAGCGGCGTAGCGATCGCGCGTCCTTCGATGCGCTGACGGGCGCGGTAGATATCGGCGAGCGTGAGTGAGGACATGTGAATCCGGCTTGCATGGCGAGCTTCGATGCAAACCAGTCTAATGTCCTAAAAAATCCTTTTCGATTGTCCTAGTTCATTTAGTTGAAGTCATGCACGTGCGGGAACTGGCCGAACACCTCGCGCATCGTCTCGATGGCCGTGCGGAACGTGCTCTCGCCGACTTCCGCGCCCACGCACAGACGCACGGCATTGGGCCGCACCGCGCCGCGCACGAGGAACGGATCGGGCGAAGTCACCGCGATATTGCGATTGCGCAGTTCACGCGTAATGCGCTCCGCTTCCCATTCGTCGGGCACGCGCAACCACACGGACAGCGCATTCGGATGACTGCCCAGCACATAGTCGCCGAGAACTTCGCGCACCACGCCCTGCCGCGCCGCCAGACGTTCGCGCTGGATCTGCACGAGCCGCGCCGCGGTGCCGTCCGTGATCCAGCGCGCGGTGACTTCGGCAATCGGCGAAGTCGCCATCCAGCAGCTCACACGCAACACGCTTTCGGCGCGCAACGCAAGCCGCCGCGGCACCGTCATGAAGCCCGTGCGCAGCCCGCTCAGCACCGACTTCGTCATGCTCGTGCAGTAGAACGCCAGCTCCGGAATCAGGCTCGCGATGGGCGTTTGCGTCTTCGCGGGCAACGCGCCGTAGACATCGTCCTCGATCACATACACGCCATAGCGCTCGGCAATCCGCGCAATGGCGCGGCGGCGCGAGTCCGGCATCATCGCGACGGTGGGGTTGTTGAGCGTCGGCGTGCAGACCAGCGCGCTCACGCGCTCGCTGTCGCACATCTCCTCGAAGTGCTCCGGACGGATGCCGTGTTCATCGAGTTCCAGACCCTTGAGCGTGAATCCCAGCACGTTCGCCGAGCCGATCACGCCGTGATCTGTGAGGCTTTCGCACAGGACCGTGTCGCCGGGTCCGACAATCGACGCCAGCGCCAGAAAGATGCTGTGCGCCACGCCGTTCGTGACCAGCAAGGTATCCACGTGCGCCGGCATGTTGAGCGAGGCAAGCCATTCCACCCCCGCCTGGCGATGATTCTCGAAGCCCGCGATAGGCCGGAACGCGCGTATCCACGGCTGGTCCTCGATGGTCGAGAGCGTTGCGCAGACCTTGCGCCACATCGCATCGTGCTCGGGCGTATGCACGATGCGCGCAATCGAGAAGTCGACGACCGAGCGTTCGGCGGTGTCGAGCATGTAGTTGGACATGGTCTCGGTCACGCGCGCCGCGACGAAGCTGCCGCGCCCCACTTCGCAGCGGATCAGGCCTTGGCGCTCCAGTTCCTTGTAGGCGTTGGTCACGGTCTGCACGCTGATTGAAAGATCAGCGGCGACCTCGCGCTGCGGCGGCAGACGTTCGCCCGATGCCAGCGCACCGCTTTCGATGTCCGCGGCCATCGCCTTCACCAGCCGCTTGTACTTGGACTGCACGCCCTGCACGGTACGCACGGCGTCGCGCCATCGTTGGTTCACACGCTGTTCCTTTTATCCAGGTTGCCCAAGCATCGTCATGCGCAATAGTGGCGCAAAAGCGCACCCGAAAATAATTGTCCTAGAGCAATCGGAACAAATATATGGCTTTGTATTCTGCGTTCGTGGCTGCGCGGCGAATGCCTTTGAGACCTCTGCAGCAAGGGTTTCCACGAACTTCCACATGAACGCCCTTCTCCGACCACGCTTGAAGAACCACCACTACGGGAACGATATGAAGACGAAGCGACTGTCTGGATTGCTGGCAGCGGCGTGTGTCACAGCGGCATGCCTGGCCTCCTTTGCCACGAGCGCGAGCGCGGAAACCACCTTGCAGCGCATTCAGCGCACCGGCGAGGTGCGCATCGGCTACGCCAACGAAACGCCCTTTGCCTACACGACGGCTGACGGCACCGTGACCGGGGAGTCGCCGGAGATCGCGAAGAAGGTCTTCGCCAAGCTCGGCGTGAACAAGGTCGATGCGGTCCTGACCGAATGGGGCGCCTTGATTCCGGGCCTCAAGGCCGGCCGCTTCGACGTCATCGCGGCAGGCATGTACATCACGCCGGAGCGCTGCAAGCAGGTTGCGTTCGCCGATCCGCAATACCAGATCCCCGACACGCTGCTGACGATGAAGGACAACCCGAAGAAGCTGCACAGCTATGCCGATGTCGCGAAGCAACCCGATACGAAGCTCGCAATCATGGCCGGCACCGCCGAACTCGGCTACGCGCGTCAGGCCGGCATCAAGGACGATCAGATCCTCCAGGTTCCGGACACCACCGCGCAATTGCAGGCGGTGCGGGCACGCCGCGCCGATGCCGCCGTGGGCACGTCGCTGACCATGAAAGGCCTGGCATCGAAAGGCGGGCCGCAAGTCGAAGCGGTGAGCCAGTTCAACGACGATCCGAAGCACACGGGCTATGGCGCGCTCGCGTTCCGTCCGGAAGACACGGACCTGCGCGATGCGGTCAACAAGGAACTGCATCAATGGCTCGGCACGGACGATCATCTGAAGACCGTGGGGCCGTTCGGTTTCGACAAGTCCAACCTGACGACGAAGAAAGCACCGGAGCTGTGCGCGGGCTGAAGCGCTTCGCGTCTCGTTACGGCAATTCACAGCGTTTCATCCACTCGCGAGGACCATCGTCATGAGTGACCTCAATGAGCTCCTGCCCCTGTTGTGGAAGGGCACGCTCGTCACGATGCAGATTGCCGTGATCAGCATCCTCCTGGCCATCTTCATGGCGAGCGTCGCTACTGCGTTGCGCGCCGCGCCCTATCGCCTCGTGCGCTGGGCCGGCAATGCCTATGTGGAAGTGTTTCGCGGCACCTCGCTGCTGGTGCAGCTGTTCTGGCTGTTCTTCGTGTTGCCGCTGCCGCCCTTCGACCTGAAGCTGTCGCCGTTCACGGTGGCCATCGTCGGGCTGGGGCTGCACTACGGCGCGTATGGCTCGGAGATCCTGCGCGGCGCGCTGCGCTCGGTGCCCGGCGGCCAGTATGAAGCGGCGCTCGCGCTGAACATGCCGGCAACGGCGCGGCTGCGTCGCATCATCCTCCCGCAGGCGATGATCAATGCCCTACCGCCCGCGACCAACCTGATGATCGAATTGCTCAAGGGCACCTCACTCGTCTCGCTGATCACGCTCTCGGACCTGACGTTCCGCGCGCGCCAGCTCGACGAAGCAACCTTCAAGACAGCCGAGATCTTCGGCCTCACGCTGCTCATCTACTTCGTGCTCGCACAGATCATCGTCTCCGTGATGCGCGGCTTCGAGCGCCGCGTCAGCAGTCATGTGGCCGTTCGCAAGCCGGCGCGTGCGCTTCCGGGAGCGGCATCATGAATGCGCTCGGACAGCTCTTCGATGTCAAGTACGCGCTGCAGATCCTGCCCGAACTGGCGCGCGCGGCCACCTACACCATCGGCATCACGCTGGTTGGCTTCGCCATCGCCCTCGTGCTGGGTCTCGTGCTCGCGATCCTGCGGCGCAGCGAGATCGCCGCCGTGTCGCGGCCCACGGCGCTGTTCATCGAATTCATCCGCAGCACGCCGCTGCTGATCCAGGTGTACGTGCTGTTCTACGTCGCGCCGCTCTACGGGCTCACGATGTCCGCGCTGACGGCGGGCACCATCGGCATCGCGGTGCATTACGCGTGCTATGTGTCCGAGGTCTATCGCGCGGGTCTCAACGGCGTGGCGCGCGGTCAATGGGAAGCCTCGTGCGCGCTGTCGCTTTCGCCGTGGCGCACCTATACCGGCGTGATCCTGCCGCAGGCGATTCGCCCGGTGATTCCCGCGCTCGGCAACTACCTGGTCGCCATGTTCAAGGACACGCCGGTGCTGTCGGCCATCACGGTGGTCGAACTGATGCAGCAGGCCAAGAACCTTGGCTCCGAAACGTTCCGCTATCTCGAACCGATCACGATGACCGGGATCTTCTTCCTCATCATCAGCGTGACGTTCGCCTCGGGCGTGCGTCATCTGGAACGGCGCGTGAGGCTGCCATGACCGCAACCCACCTTCAGGAGCAGCAGATGAAACGCGATCTCGATCCCGCGCTCGGCGCCGCCGCCGATGCCCGCGCGAACGCACCGATGGTGCGCTTTCGCAACGTGACCAAACGCTATGGCGCGCTGACCGTGCTGGACGGTCTCGATCTCGATGTCGCGCGCAACGAGAAAGTAGCGATCATCGGGCCGAGCGGCTCGGGCAAGTCCACGCTGCTGCGCGTGCTGATGACGCTCGATCCGCTCACCGACGGCGTCATCGAAGTGGACGGCGAGCCGCTCACGCATGAACGGCGCGGCGGCGCGCTCGTCGCTGCATCGCCGCGCCATGTGCGGCAGGTGCGCAGCAAGATCGGCATGGTGTTCCAGAGCTTCAACCTGTTCCCGCACATGACGGCGCTCGCGAACACCATCGAAGCGCCGATGAGCGTGCTTGGCCTCTCGAAGAAGGAAGCCACCGAACGCGC
Source organism: Caballeronia sp. LZ033 (assembly GCF_031451265.1). NCBI lineage: Bacteria > Pseudomonadati > Pseudomonadota > Betaproteobacteria > Burkholderiales > Burkholderiaceae > Caballeronia > Caballeronia sp. LZ033. The sequence continues at coordinate 919,732 of NZ_JARUXQ010000004.1, forward strand.
CCGCGAACTGCTCTCGCTGGTCGGACTCGCGGACAAGAACGATCACTATCCGTCGCAGTTGTCGGGCGGTCAGCAACAGCGCGTGGCGATTGCACGCGCGCTCGCCATGCGCCCGCAAGTCATGTTGTTCGATGAAGTGACGTCGGCGCTCGATCCCGAACTGTGCGGCGAAGTGCTCAACGTCATCCGCCGCCTCGGCGAGGAGCACAACCTGACCATGCTGATGGTCACGCACCAGATGGGCTTCGCCAAGGAATTCGCCGATCGCGTGTGCTTTTTCTCGCAAGGCAAGATCATCGAACAGGCGCCGCCGCAGCAGTTCTTCTCAGCGCCCCAGCATGAGCGCACACGGCAGTTCCTGCGTGCGGTGACCGAAGCGCTTTGACAAGGCCGCGCGGTCCGCGAATTGCTTCGCGCTCTCCAGACGCAAAACGTGCTTTGATGTTCGAAGCTACTGGAGAGTGCGATGTCCCCCATTCAGCATAAGGTTGCGCGTGCCGCAGAGGTCTCCGCCGAACGCGGCAAGCGCGTGTGCATCAAGGGCAATGAGCCGGACGCGAAGGAAACGCCCATTCTGCTCGTGCGCGACGGCGACGACATTCGCGCCTATACGGCCGAATGTCCGCACGCGGGCGGGCCGCTCGATGAAGGCGCGATCTGCAACGGGCGCATCGTCTGTCCATGGCACAAGGGCACCTTCGAGGTACGCGACGGCAGTCTCGTCGAACCGCCTGCGCTCAAGGCGCTGACTCGCTACGAGACCACCGTCAACGACGGCGACGTTTATATTGCACTGCCCGCCGTCGATAGCGAAGAGTTCGCATCGAAAGCGCAGACGAATGCGAGGACGATGCTGGTCGTCGGCGCGGGCGCGGCGGGCGCCGCTGCATGCGCCGCGCTTCGCGAAGCCGGTTTCGACGGCCGCGTGGTTCTGGCAGGCGGCGACGCGCGCGAGCCCTACGATCGCACGTCGCTGAGCAAGTTCACGCTCGCCGGCGACATGCCGCCGGACGACGTGCCGCCCCTGCTCGACGCGGATTTCTTCGAGAAACATGACATCGACCGCATCGAGTCGGACGTCATGCATCTGGACGCCCGCGCGCGGCACGCGGATTTCGTCGACGGCAAGAAGCTCGACTACGACACCGCGCTCATCTGCACAGGCGGCACGCCCAAGCCGCTGACCATGCCCGGCGCGAATCTCGGACATGTGCACTTGCTGCGCACACGTGACGATGCACGCGCCATCCTGGCCTCGCTCGAAGGACACAAGCGTGCAGTGATCGTGGGAGCGAGCTTCATCGGACTGGAAGCGGCTTCATGCCTGAGGAAGCGCGGCGTGGACGTTACCGTGGTCGCGCCCGGCAAGGTGCCCTTCGCGAAGCAGTTCGGCGAGCGCATCGGCGACATGTTCCGGAAACTGCATGAGAAGAACGGCGTGGCGTTTCACATGAACGCGCGCGTGAGTTCGCTCGTGGGCGGCAATGCGGTGCGCGAAGTGATGCTCGACTCCGGCGAGAAAATTGCCGCCGACATCGTCATCGCGGGAACCGGCGTCGCGCCCGCGACGCAGTTCCTGACAGGCGTCGCGCGCAACGAGGACGGCAGCCTTACCGTCAATACCACGATGCTCGCCGCGCCCCACCTCTATGCCGCAGGCGATATCGCGCAGTTTCCGCTGCCGCGCTCGGGGCAGTCCGTGCGTATCGAGCACTGGCGTGTCGCGCAGCAGCATGCGCGCGTCGCCGCGTACAACATGGCGGGACAACCGCGCGACTATGCGGGCGTGCCGTATTTCTGGACCTTCCACTACGACAAGACCTTCGACTATCTCGGACACGTGTCGGAACCGGACAGCGTCGAGATCGACGGCGACCTCGACGCCCAGCACTTCATCGCCTTCCTGATGAAGGATTCGCAAGTGGGCGCGGTGGTGGCCTGCGAGTACGATGCCGCCGTTTGCCGGCTCGCCGAAGCGATGCGCGAACCGCTCACGCTGGAACAGGCGCGACGCATCGCGCACGGCTGACTTGAGGAATCGAGGAACGAGACATGGCCACTACAGCCGGGAAATCCACCAAGTCGCCGAAGCGCAAATCCAGCAGCAGCAAGCGTCCGAGCACGCGCCAGCGTCATTCCCTTGCCACCGCCCGCAAGAAGCCCGCGCGCTCGACACACCGCTGGTCGCATCACGTCATGGAGACAAGCGACGCGATGGATATCCAGCGCGACATCTTCAAGACCGGCAATGCACAGGAAATCGCCGATTCGCTGAAGCGCTCCTCCACGCACAGCACACGCCGCAAGGGGTCGCCGTTCCAGTCGGCCATGTCGATGCTTAACTTTTATATCAACCGCGCGGGACGCAATCTGCCGAAGTCGCGCAAGAGCACGCTGGAACGTGCGAAAAAGCGGCTGCGCGAGGCGTTCGGGCGCAAACCTTGAGGCGCGATTCCGGGTGACACGGAACCGCGCGCCTTGAATGGCTCAAGGTTGACGCTGCCCGCCCTGATGCTGAGGCAATGGCTGGTTCTGCTGACGCTGGCCACTCTGATTGTCCTGCTGCGGTTGTGCGGGCGGCGGCTCAGGCTGGCCGTGCTGTTGCTGTGACGGGTCCGACGGCTGATTGCCCATTTGCTTCTGCTTGTCGCTCATGTTCCCTCCTCCGCTTTGAACTGAAACACCGGTGCGACTCGAAGGCCGCCCACGGGTCAGCATCGCGCATACCCGACACGACGAGGAACGTCGCTTGCTCGCTGTGCACATGCATGCGCGGGCGATCCAGCCTGCACGCATTCAGCCAAGGAGACAGCGATGGCCCAGCAACCTCCTCTCAATCCCGGCGATGAAGCCGAAGCCGGCGCGCCCGGCTCAGGCGAGGATCTGTGTCCGGACTGCAACGGCACCGGCAAGCTCGACGGTTCGGAGTGCGCTACCTGCGGCGGCACCGGCAAGGTGACACAGGGCATCGGCGGCGGCTGAGCGGATCGGCGGAACCTCCGCTCGTCACACCACAGGAGTCAAGCTTGAAGAAAACATCGAAACAACTCGTGCGCGTTGCAGCCAGCCTGTCGATGCTCGCTTGCGGCAGCGCCTTCGCGGCAGGCTACGCCGCCGGCTTCGGTCCCGATCCCGAATTGCCCGCACCGCACAAGGGCTTGATGCCGACCGTGAACATCGCTCCGGCGAAGCCGTGGCAAGCCGGCGAGCAGCCGGACGCCGCACAGGGTTTCCAGGTGACGCCGTTCGCCACCAAGCTCGATCACCCGCGCTGGATCGCCACGCTGCCCAATGGCGACGTGCTCGTCGCGGAAAGCAATGCGCCCGCGCAACACGACGAAAACGCCGGCATCAAGGGCTTCGTGATGAAGAAGGTGCAGAAGCGCGCGGGCGCGGGCGTCGCGAGCCCGGACCGCATCGTGTTGCTGCGCGATACCAACGGCGACGGCATCGCCGACACGCGGACCGTGTTCATCGACAAGCTGCATTCGCCGTTCGGCATGGCGCTCATCGGCGACGAACTGTACGTCGCGGACACCGACGCGATCATGCGCTTCAAGTACGAGCCCGGCATGACGCAGATCACCACGCCGGGCGAGAAGTTCATGGATCTGCCCGCCGGCGAGATCAATCATCACTGGACCAAGAACATCATTGCAAGCCGCGACGGCAAGAAGCTCTATGTGACCGTCGGCTCGAACAGCAACGCGGCGGAAAACGGCATCGATGCCGAGAACGGCCGGGCGCAGATCATGGAAGTGGACATCGCGACGAAGCAGGCGCGGCCGTTCGCCACCGGTTTGCGCAACCCTAACGGCATGTCATGGCAGCCGCAAAGCGGCGCGCTGTGGACGGTCGTAAACGAGCGCGACGAACTGGGCAACGAACTCGTGCCCGACTATCTCACCTCGGTGAAGGACGGCGCGTTCTATGGCTGGCCCTACAGCTATTACGGCCAGCATGTCGACGACCGCGTGAAGCCGCAGCGCGTGGACCTCGTGCAGTCCGCGATCCTCCCCGACTACGCGCTCGGCGCGCACACCGCGTCGCTCGGCCTGACGTTCTACGACGGCAGCGCCTTCCCCGAGCGCTATCGCAATGGCGCGTTCATCGGCCAGCATGGCTCGTGGAACCGCAAGCCCCGCAGCGGCTACAAGGTCGTCTTCGTGCCCTTCCAGGACGGCAAGCCCTCGGGACCGCCGGAAGACATCCTCACCGGCTTTCTTTCGTCGGATGGCCATGCGCGCGGACGGCCCGTCGGCGTGGCGGTGGATCATGCGGGCGGCCTCCTCGTCGCCGACGATGTCGGCAACGCCGTGTGGCGCGTCGCGCCCGCCGGGAAGCCGCAGTAAGTGGCCGCGCGCAAGCCAAAGACCAAACCCGCGCGCGGGCCGGGCAGCCTGTTCGCGCTTGCGGAGCGGCAGATCGTCGGGCTCTACGATGCCGGCGTGATGTCGCCCGCCGTGCTGCATCATCTCGTCGCGGCTTACGCGGAGAGCGGTATCGACTGGAACGAGAACGGCACGCTGCGCACCGTGGACGGCCATGGCGTGCACGAAGCAGTGGTCATCGTGATGATGCCGGGACGCGCGCTGAAGACGGCGCGCAAGGACTTCATCTCGGTGGTCGAGCATCTCGCGGGCGCGTCATCACCTACGGACCCAGCCGAAGACGCGCCCGACGACGAAGACCTGTTGAGCCAATTGGGCGGCGACGGCACGCGTTCGTCAACCCGTGCAGCGAAGAAAACCGAGCCTTCTCCGAAGCGAGCCGGCTTCAATCCGCTAGTCGGCGCGCGCTCGGTGCCGAGTCATAACAAGTAAGCCCATTCAATGCGCCACGCCCGGCGCAATCAGTTCGAGCAGATCGTCCATGTCGAACGGCTTCGCGAGAATCGGCACGCCGAGATGCTTCGCGCGTTCAAGTTCGTCGGCGTAGCCGGTCATCAGGATCAGCTTCTGCGCCGGCAGCCGCTTCGTGATCTGCTCGGCCAGGTCGATGCCGTTCATGCGGCCCGGCATCTGCACGTCGGTCAGCACGAGATCGAAAGCGTAGCCTTCGCCCAGCAGCGCGAAGGCGCCATCGGCGCTGTCCTCGTGATGCACCGCGCAGCCGAACACTTCGAGTACGGCCAACACGCCCGCCGCCACATCCTGGTTGTCCTCGACCAGCAGCACCGACGTGCCGCGCAGCGGATGCGCTTCGTCGTTGGCGTCAGTGGTCGAGCGGGCCGCGGGCAGCAGCGGTTCGATCTCGGTCTCCGGCGGCATGTAGGCCTTCGACGTCACCGGCGCCGGCCCATGATGCCGCGGCAGATACAGCCGGACCGTCGTCCCCGATCCCGCCACGCTGGTGATGCGCGCGGTGCCCCCGGCCTGCTCGCAGGCCGCCAGCACCTGCACCAGGCCGAGGCCCGTGCCCATGCCGCGGACTTTCGTCGTGAAGAGGGGCTCGAAGGCGCGCCGCAGCGTCTGCTCGTTCATGCCTTCGCCGTTGTCCGTGATCGAGATGAGCAGATACTCGCCATCGGGGATATCGGTTTCGGCACCCCGCACGCGCGCGTTCTGGCAGCGGATCAGCACGCGCCCGCCGTGCGGCATCGCCTCGCTGGCGTTGACCGCGACGTTCACGAGCGCCAGTTCCAGTTCCACCGGATCGGCCGTCACGCACCACAAGTCGGGCGACAGTTCCAGCGTCACCGACACCGACGGATGCACGGAGGTCTTCACAAGCCCGAGCAGATTGCGCAACCACGCCGCCGGCTCGATCAGTTCCTGCTTGAGCGGCTGCTTGCGCGCAACGCTCATCAGGCGCCGCGCCAGCGATTCGGCCCCGGAAGTCGCGCGCTCCACCGCCAGCACCTCCGGCTCGACGCCGTTGAAGTGCTTGCGCCGCGCCAGCTCCATGTTCGACGCCACCACCATCAGCAGGTTATTGAAGTCGTGCGCGACATTGGCGACGAGGTTGCCGAGCGCCCCCATGCGCCGCAGCTGTCGGCTCGACGCCTCGATGGACAGTCGCGTCGCCACCTCCGCGCGCCAGCGTTCCCACGCGGCCTGTTCGGCGTTCAGCCGGCGAATGGAGAACAGGATCAGCAGCCAGACGGCGATGCACGGCCCCAGCGCGGCCGCCGCCGCGAGCGCGAGGCCGTGAAGCCAGTTCCCGTAGATCGCGGAGACCGCGTAGCCCACCGCGACATAGAGCGGATAATCGCCCACGCGCCGGAAGGCCAACAGCCGTTCGACGTGATCGACGCTCGACTCCACGCGCATGCGGCCATACAGCTCGTTATTGCGGAAGGCGTTCGTAAAGGGCGTGTTGGCGGCGGGCTCGGCGTCGTCGGGCTTGGCGGGATAGCGCGCGAGAATGCCGCCGTCGCGCCGGTACAGGCCCACCACAACTGCCTGATCGCCGCCGACCAGCTCGTGATAGAAGTCGACGAAGTAGCCCCGCTTCACCGCGATCGACACCACGCCAAGGAAGCGCCCATTGCTGGCAATGCGGCCCATCGTGGTTGTGAAGACATCCGAACGCGCCACCTTGCCGCGCAGGGGCAAGGAGAAGTACGTGACCGGCGCGACGGAACGCGCGGACTGGAAGTCGTCGCGCTCGGCGATCGAGACGGGCGGCGCCGGGAAATAGCGGCTGTTCGCGAGCAGATTGCCATGCTCGCCGAACACGGAGATGGCCGCGATCTGCGCGAGCGTGCTGTCCATCTCGTCGAGCGTGTGATGAAGCGAGGCCTCGCGGCCGCGAATGGCGTCGTCGTTGCTGTCGCCGAGCAGATCGACGATACGGGTTTCGAGTTGCTGGTTCAGGTCGATGACCTTCAGCGCATGCTCGTCCGCCACGCGCGTCAGGCGCTCGGTGAAGTCTTCCGCGTCGGAAAAGCGGCGCTGCAGGTCGTAGTAACCATACAGGGCCAGGCATGCCAGCGGAATGACGATCGACGCAGCCAGCACGCGCAGCAGCATCTTTCGCGTCGAAGCGAAATTGCGTGCGGGCAGCGGCAGATCGTATGTCGCGGTCTCGGTGGAGTCCAAGCGTTGCGCCTCCGGGGATGTCGACCGGTATATCGTAACCGGCGCGCGCTCGGGACGGCACAAGATCCTGAAAGACGCCGGGCGGGGCATTCTCTGTCAATGCCCGAGACCCGTCAATCGGCGCGCCTGTGTTGAGTCGCGTCACAGGCGCAAAGACCGCAACGGCTGGAACGGCCAGTCAGCCCGCCAGATCCCGCTCCGGCGTCGCCGAGATGCGATGGATGGCCAGATCGGCGCCATTGAACTCTTCCTCGCGATCCAGCCGCAGGCCCACGGTCAGCTTGATCGCCCCATAGACGGCCGTGCCGCCGGCCAGCGCGAGCGCCACCGCGCCCACCGTGCCGATCACCTGCGAGAAGATCGACACGCCGCCAATGCCGCCGAACACCTTCTGCCCGAAAATGCCCGCCGCGATGCCGCCCCACGCGCCGCACATGCCATGCAGCGGCCACACGCCGAGCACGTCGTCGATGCGCCAGCGGTTCTGCACGCAGGTGAACATCTGCACGAACAGCACGCCCGCGACCGCGCCCACGATCAGCGCGCCGAGGGGATGCATCAGGTCCGAGCCCGCGCACACCGCGACCAGGCCCGCGAGCGGTCCGTTATAGGTGAAGCCCGGATCGTTGCGGCCTGCGAACCAGGCGGCGAGCGTGCCGCCGACCATCGCCATCAGCGAGTTGACCGCGACGAGGCCGCTGATCTTGTCGACCGTCTGCGCGCTCATCACGTTGAAGCCGAACCAGCCGACCGCCAGCACCCATGCGCCCAGTGCCAGGAAGGGAATCGACGAGGGCGGATGCGCGGCGATGCGCCCGTCCTTGTGATAACGCCCATGACGCGGCCCGAGCAGCACGACCGCAGGCAAGGCCACCCAGCCGCCGAACGCATGCACGACCACGGAACCCGCGAAGTCGTGAAACGGTGCGCCGAAGGCCTGCGTGAGCCAGGCCTGGATGCCAAAGCGCTCGTTCCACGCCATGCCCTCGAGCAGCGGATACAGGAAGCCGACGATCACGCAGGTCGCGAAAAGCTGCGGATTGAACTTGGAGCGCTCGGCGATGCCGCCGGAGACGATCGCCGGAATCGCCGCTGCGAAGGTCAGCAGGAAGAAGAAGCGCACGAGCGCATAGCCGTTGTGCTCGGCGAGGATATCGGCGCCATGCATGAACTGCACGCCGTACGCGATGTTGTAGCCGATGAAGAAGTAAGCGAGCGTCGAGACGGCGAAGTCCACCAGGATCTTGACCAGCGCGTTGACCTGATTCTCGCGGCGGACCGTGCCGAGTTCGAGGAACGCGAAGCCCGCATGCATCGCAAGCACCATCGCGGCGCCAAGCAGCAGAAAAAGTGTGTTGGTTCCGGACTGAAGTGCCTGCATGGTCGAGCGGTCGATTGACGAAAGGCGCTCAATTTGCAAGTTCCGGGCCAAGTTGGCGCATGAGGCATCGAAGCGGTGCGTACGTTTGGCCCACAGGCGAACAAGGTGGTGCGGCGTGCGCCGCGAACGATCAACGGGTGTTATCGAACTTGGTGCAATGCTCTTTCATGTCGCATGAAACGCACCGATTTCGTGCTTTAGTTTTCATCGTGAAGGCTGATGAAGGGACATTGCAAGCGTTGCAACAAGGCGTCCCCCTGACTTGACCCGCGAGTATCCTGAAACCGCGCGGCAACGTTCGGGAGGCATCCGGCATGGACTCCACATTCGACAACCGAAGGCACGCAGGCCGCGACCTCGCGACTCATCTCGGTCACTACGCCCATCGTGAAGACGTCATCGTCCTCGCGCTGCCGCGCGGCGGCGTCCCTGTTGCGTTCGAAGTGGCCCGCGCGCTCGACGCGCCGCTCGACATCCTCGTCGTCCGCAAGCTCGGCGTCCCGGCGCAGCCCGAACTCGCCATGGGCGCGATCGCCTCGGGAGAAGCGTTCTTTCTGGACCGGAGCATCGTGGATTACGCAGGCGTGTCGAAGGATCAACTCGAACGCGTAATCGCCGGGGAACGTGCGGAGCTGCTACGGCGCGACCGGCTGTATCGGGGAGCGCGTCCGCCGCTCGACGTGAGCGGCCGCGTGGCGATTCTCGTCGACGACGGCATGGCAACCGGCGCGACGCTCAAGGCCGCCGCAATGTCGCTGCGGCACGCGCATCCCGCGAGGATCGTTGCGGCGCTGCCGGTCGCGCCGCTCGATTCGGATGCGCGCGTGGAACACGTCGTGGACGAGTTCGTGTGCGTCCTTCGGCCGCGTGCCTTCTTCGGCGTAGGCCAGTTCTACGCCGATTTCGACCAGACCAGCGACGACGAAGTCCGCGACCTGCTCGACGCCGCGCGGCGCGACGCCTAGCGCGTCCAGGGTGCGCCGGATTCCTCGTTGCTGCGGCCGTAACGCGAGCGCGCCTCCTTCAGCACAGAGCGCTCGATCACGCCGTCATCCACGAGCGCCTTCAACGCGGCCAGCACGATCGACACGCGGTCCACCTCGAAGAACGCACGCAGCGCCTGCCGCGTATCGCTGCGGCCGAAGCCGTCGGCACCCAGCGTCACATAGCGGCGCGGCACGCTGGCGCGAATGAGTTCGGGCAGCGCGCGCACATAGTCCGTCGCCGCGATCACCGGTCCGTGCGTGCCTTGCAGCGCGCGCGTGACGAACGGCTCGGGGGCGTCATCGTCGCTCAGGCGCGCGAGACGTTCGCAGGCCGCGCCGTCGCGATGCAGCTCGGTGTAGCTCGTCACGCTCCACACGGCGGCGTCGATGTTCCAGTCTTCCGCGAGCATCGTGCGCGCCGCGAGCGTTTCATTCAGGATCGCGCCTGATCCCAGCAACTGCACCTGCGCCGCGCTCTCCGCAGCGTCGCCGAGCCGATGCATGCCGCACAGGATGCCGTCGCGCGTGGCATCGCTCAGCGTGCCGCCCGGCGCGGAAGGCTGGGCATAGTTCTCGTTGGTCACCGTGACGTAATAGAACACGTCGTTCTGACGCTCCATCATCTCCTGCATGCCTTCATCGACGATGGCCGCCACTTCGTACGCGAACGCGGGATCGTAGGCGCGGCAATTCGGGATCGTCGATGCGCTCAGATGGCTCGTGCCGTCCTGATGCTGCAAACCCTCGCCGCCGAGCGTCGTGCGCCCTGCCGTCGCGCCGATCAGGAAGCCGCGCGAACGCTGGTCCGCCGCCGCAAAAATCAGGTCGCCGATGCGCTGGAAGCCGAACATCGAGTAGTAGATGTAGAACGGCAGCATCGGCAGGTCGTGCACGCTGTAGGACGTCGCCGCCGCGATCCACGACGACACCGCGCCCGCCTCCGAAATGCCTTCTTCGAGAATCTGGCCGCGCGTGTCCTCGCGGTAATAGAGCATCGAGCCCATGTCCTCCGGCTCGTACAACTGGCCGAGCGGCGAATAGATGCCCACCTGCCTGAAGAGGTTCGCCATGCCGAAGGTGCGGGCCTCGTCGGCGACCACCGGCACCACGCGCGGTCCGAGCGTCGGATCTTTCAGCAGGCTGCCAAGCATCCGCACGAAGGCCATCGTCGTGGACATTTCCTTGCCGGCGGCAGTCAGCGCGAATTGTCCCCAACTGGCGAGCGCGGGCGGCGTGACGCCCTGTGTCGCCTTCGCCCGGCGGCGCGGCAGATAGCCGCCCAGCGCCGCACGCCGCTCGTGCAGATAGCGCATCTCCGGGGCGTCGTCGGCCGGTTTGTAGAACTTCACCTGCTCGACGTCTTCATCCGAGAGCGGCAGGCGGAAACGATCGCGAAACGCCTTGAGGTCGTCGAGATCGAGCTTCTTCTGCTGATGCGTCGTCATGCGGCCCTGTCCCACCGTGCCCATGCCGAAACCCTTCATGGTCTTGGCGAGGATCACGGTCGGTTGGCCCTTGTGCGCGAGCGCCTTCGCGTACGCCGCGTGCAGCTTGCGCACGTCGTGGCCGCCGCGGCGCAGACGGTCGATGTCCTCGTCCGACAGATGCGCGGCCAGCGCCGCCAGTTCCGCGTTCTGGCCGAAGAAGCGTTCGCGGTTGTAGCGGCCGTCGTTGGCCGAGAAGGTCTGGAACTGGCCGTCGACGGTATGCGCAAAGGCGCGCAGCAACGCGTTGTTGCGGTCGCGCGCGAACAGCCCGTCCCAGTCCGAGCCCCACAGCACCTTGATGACGTTCCAGCCCGCGCCGGTGAACTGCGCTTCGAGTTCATCGACGATCCGGCCGTTGCTGCGCACGGGACCGTCGAGCCGCTGCAGGTTGCAGTTGATGACAAACACCAGGTTGTCCAGCTGCTCGCGCGCCGCGAGCGACAGCGCGCCGATCGATTCCGGCTCGTCCATCTCGCCGTCGCCGAAGAAGCCCCACACCTTGCGGCCTTCGGTGACCTGCAGGTTGCGGTTCTGCAGATAACGCATGAACCTGGCCTGGTAGATCGAGTTGATCGGCCCGATGCCCATGGAACCGGTCGGGAACTGCCAGAAGTCGGGCATCAGCCACGGATGCGGATAGGAGCAGAGTCCCGGTCCCGCGATCTCGCGCCGATAGTGCTTCAGGTGTTGCTCGTCGAGGAAGCCTTCGAGAAAGGCGCGCGCATACACGCCCGGCGACGAATGCGGCTGGAAGTACACGAGGTCGCCGCCATGATTCGCGCCGGCCGCGCGGAAGAAGTGATTGAAGCCCACTTCGAACAGATCCGCCGCCGAGGCATAGCTGGCGATATGACCGCCCAGCTCGCCATAGGCGCGGTTCGCGCGCACGACCATCGCGAGCGCGTTCCAGCGCAGCACGGCGGCGAGCCGCTCTTCGACGTCGAGCTTGCCCGGATACGGCGGCTGCTGCGCGACGGGAATGGTGTTGGTGTAAGGCGTCGCGCGCGCTCGCGCCGATTCCACGCCGACGGACAGCGCGTGTTCCGCAAGCCGGTCGAACAGATACTGCGCGCGCTCCCGGCCTACGTGCTCCACGACGGCGTCGAGCGCCTCCAGCCATTCGGCGGTTTCCGCGGGATCGACGTCCTCGCGGCCTTTCGCGATGGAAAGAAGCTGGGTGGTTCCGCTCGACAAATCGGTCATGGCGACTCCGCGCGCTGGCTGATGGTGGCTGATGGTGACTGATGGATCACACAAGCATATCCATGCTTGCGCAAAATGTGCGTCTCATTTGGCTGTTTCTGCGCTTTGCGATAGTGTATTTATTCTTTCAAACCGCCCGAAACCGGAATTTCTCGACCATGAGCACGACGACCCGGCAACGCCTCGACCGCATCGACATCGGCATCCTCAACCAGTTGCAGCACAACGCGCGCATCACCAATGCCGAGCTGGCGCGGGCGGTGAATCTCTCGGCTACGCCCTGCTTCAACCGCGTGCGCGCGCTGGAGAAGGCCGGCCTGTTCCGCCAGCACGTCACGCTGCTCGATCCGGAGGCACTCGGCCTGTCGATCAACGTGTTCATCCAGGTGAGCCTGGAGAAGCAGGTCAAGGACGCACTGGCGCACTTCGAGCACGCGATCAGCGAACGTCCCGAGGTGATGGAGTGCTATCTGATGACGGGCGACGCGGACTATCTGCTGCGCGTGGTGCTGCCGGACATCGCCGCGCTGGAGCGCTTCATCCTGGAGCGCCTGACCACGCTGCCGGGCGTGTCGAACATCCGCTCCAGCTTTGCGCTGAAACAGGTGCGCTACAAGACGGCGCTGCCCTTGCCCGCCTCTGGTATGACCCTGCGCGATCCGGATGCCGCCGAAACGGAATGGACTTGATTGTTTCGCCAAAAAGGTCAATTCTTCCGATCAAATCAACAGCAAGAGTAACTCTTGCCATGACTCGGAGTGTCATCTATAACTCGTGTGCCACGCGGCCTGCCACCCGCGAATCCGCGTTCCTACCACGAAGCGCCACGCGAGAACAACAAAATGAACCTCGAGACGGTACGTGTTTTCATCATGACGCGTGGCGTCGATCTGGCGATCATGGTCGTCGGCGCCATCGCGCTGTGGATCATCGGACGCTGGCTCATCAGTCTCGTCACCGGCGGCATGCGCAAGCTGCTGGCGCGCAACGGCCGCGTCGATCCGACGCTCGCCCATTACCTCGGCTCCATCGTCGGCGTCATTCTCAACCTGCTGCTGGTCCTCGCGATCCTGCAGATCTTCGGCGTCCAGACCACCTCTTTCGCGGCGCTGCTCGCGGGCCTGGGTCTCGCCATCGGCACGGCGTGGGGCGGGCTGCTCGCGCACTTCGCCGCCGGCATCTTCATGCAGGTGCTGCGGCCCTTCAAGGTCGGCGATTTCGTGACGGCGGGCGGCGTCACCGGCACCGTCACCGAACTCGGGCTGTTCGGCACCACCATCACGACGCCCGACAACGTCGCGGCCATCATCGGCAACAACAAGATCTTCTCCGACACGATCTGGAACTTCAGCCTGCTGCCGCACCGCCGCGTGGAGCTGACGGCGAAGATCGCGAACGGCGTCGATCCGCTCGACGCCATTGCGCGGCTGAAGGAAGCCATCGCCCGGATTCCGAACGTCGCGACGACGCCGCCGCCGGACGTCGAAGTGCTGTCGTTCACGCCCGAAGGCCCGTTGCTGTGCGTGCGCCCTTACACCAACACGAGCGATTACTGGCAGGTCTACTTCGACACCAATCGCGCAATCATCGAGACCTTCAAGCAAGCCGGCTATCCGACGCCGGAAACGCCGCTCGCACGGCGCGTCATCAGCTAGACGCGCCGCGTCCGTTGCTCAAGCCGCACGGACGCGCGCGTCGTGCGACGGCAAGCCCCCGAGGCGCGCCGCAACGTGATCGATGAAGGCACGCAGCCGCGGCGCTTCATGACGGCTCTGCGGCCACACGATCTGGAACGTCCCCTCCGTGCTCACGTGCGCGCCGAGCACCGTCCGCAACAGACCCGCCTCCAGCGCATGCTTCGCGACGAAATCCGGCACGCAGGCGAGACCGAGCCCCGCGACGCAGGCGGCCAGCACCGCTTCCATGTCGTTGAAGGCGAGGATGGCGTGAGGATCGAGCGCATAGCTGTGATCGCCGCGGGCGAAGCGCCACGGCTCGGGCCGGCCGCTTGCCGGCGAGCGGAAACGGATGCAGGCGTGGCTCGCGAGTTCCTCGGGTGTCGCCGGATCGCCGCGTGCCGCAAGATAAGCCGGCGCCGCCACGATCACCGGGCCATATTGCGCGAGCGGACGCGCGAGCAATTGCGAATCGGCGAGACGCCCGGTGCGGATGACCGCGTCATAGCCTTCCTGCGTGACGTCGACCAGACGGTCGCTGAAGTCGATCTCCAGTTCGATGTCCGGATAACGCCGCCTGAACTCCGGCACGAGCGGCAACAACAGCCGGCCGCCGAGCGACGGCGCGCTGATGCGCAGGCGTCCGCGCGGCGAGGAAGTGGAATGGAACAACTCGTTCTCGGCGTCTTCGAGATCGGCAAGCATGTGCTTGCAGCGCGCGAAGAAGCGGGCGCCTTCGTGCGTGAGGCCGATGCGCCGTGTCGTGCGGTTCAGCAGTTGCACGCCGAGCTTCGCCTCCAGCCGCATCACGCTCTTGCCCACCGCCGACGCCGACAGCCCCAGCGCGCGGCCCGCCGCCACGAAGCTGCCGGTTTCGGCCGCCCGCACGAAAGCCACCATGCCGGACAGGCTTTCGGTGGAAAGAGAACCGTGCGTGACGGATGCGGCCGCGGCGGGAACCTGAGTCATGTGCGTGATCCAGCGAGAAGAAGGGGCGCAACGATTGCGCCCTGTTCTCTGCATGAACGTGCACGCACGGCTTTTATTCCCCGGCGCCGTCATGACCGACGGCGGCGCTTCAGCCGTTCAGTTCCTCATGCAGGGCCACATATTCCTGCGCGAGCTTGTGACGCGGTTCGAGGTAGATCATCGGCCGCGCGTGCTGATGGCTCTCGCGAATCTTCACCGACGAGGACAGATGTGAGTTGAGCACCGGCAGGTCCTCGCCACGCAGTTCATCGACGAGTTGCTGCGGCAGGCTCGCGCGCGGCTGGAACTGGTTGATGACGATGCCTTCCACGCTCAGGTCCGGGTTGTGATCGTGACGGATCTCCTGCACGTTATCGAGCACCGAATAGAGCGCGCGACGCGAGAAGTCGTCGCAATCGAAGGGAATCAGGCAGCGCTCCACCGCGATCAGCGCGGAACGCGTGAAGAAATTGAGCGCGGGCGGCGTGTCGATGTACACGGCGTCGTAGTGTTCGAGATTCCTGAGCGCGTCACGCAGCTTGTAGATCTTGTAGCGCGATTCGAGCTTGCCTTGCAGCGCTTCGAGATTCGGGTGCGACGGCACGATGTCGAGATGCTCGAACGGCGTCTGGTGAATGAAGGACTCGAAGGCGGGTTCGCGAAAGCTGTAGCTCAGCGCGGACTCGAAGAAGCTCGCGAGATTCGGCTGGGCCTCGGCGGCCTGTGCGCCGAGCAGATACTGGCTGGCGTTGCCTTGCGGATCGAGATCGATGACGAGCGTGCGCAGGCCGCGCGACGCGCTGATGGCCGCCAGATTGCAGACGATGGTGGACTTGCCCACCCCACCCTTTTGATTGAAGACCACTCGGCGCATCGGCTTATTCTTCCTCGGTTTGTGAACGGTCGTTTGTTCATGTTGCTTTCGGTGGCTTTTCACGGGGTCGACCGGTGCCCGGTGGCAAATCTTAGCGCATCAAAATGACCGCTCTTCGACGCTGCACGCCGCGCGCGCCTGTGCGACGATGTTTCGCATGCCCGCCTACCCACGCAACCTGGTGCATCCTGACGCCCCTTCATGGCAGGACGTTGTCACGCAGACAGAACGCGCGCTTGCGTGCGGCGCACTGCGCTCCTTCGACACCACGCAGAGCGTGATCGACGACGGCGGCGTGCGCTTCCTGATCCGGCAGGCAGCGAATCTTCGACGCAAGGAGGAAGCAGCGACGCTCGCGGCCCGATCGGCCAGTGCATGGCGCGATCCGTTCTCGCCGTGCGAGGCGGCGCTGCGTGTCGGCGATATCGGCGCGCGGCACTTCCTGTTGCTCAACAAGTTCAACGTGCTCGCGCATCATCTGCTCATCGTGACGAACGACTTCGAGACGCAGGAGTCGCTGATCGACGAAAGCGATTTCGCCGCCTTGTTCGCGTGTCTCGCGCGCGTCGAGGCGCTGGGCTTCTACAACGGCGGCACGATCGCCGGTTCGAGCCAGCCGCACAAGCATCTGCAACTGGTGCCGCTGCCGCTCGACGGCCACGTCCTGCCCATCGAGCCGTGCATCGAAGCCGCGCGCACGGACGCGCTTTTTCAAGCGCCGCAGCTTGCGTTCAGGCACGCGGCCGCCTGGCTCGCCGACGACGATCCCGTCCGCGCCCACACCGTGTATCTGCAATTGCTGAAGGCCATCGGCGTCGAGCGGGTCGAAATTGCAGGCGTCGCGCGGCAGAGTGCGCCATACAACCTGCTGGTCACGCGCCGCTGGATGCTGGCCGTGCCGCGCAGCGTGCCCGACGTGCAAGGCGTGGCGGTGAACGCGCTCGGCTTCGCGGGCTCGCTGTTCGTACGCGACGACGCCCAGCGGCGCATCGTCGAAACACTCGGTCCGATGCAATTACTTGCGAACGCAACTATCTCTTGAAATCGGCCGGCGTGCCCCGCATGTCCGCATCCAGACATCTGGAGTCATGCCAACATGGGAAGCCGGCCACAATTCATCGATGACCTCGGGCGCGCGCCGCACGCCGCCGCGTCGTCAGCGTCATCCACACACGCCGCGCCGCTTGACGACACCGCCCTGCTCGACGCCTATTCGCGCACGGTGATCGGCGCACTCGAACGCGTGCAGCAAGCTGTTGTGTTCATCTCGGTGGAGCGTGAACTTGCCGACGCGCGCGGGTCGCGCCGTCAGGCGGGCGGCACGGGATCGGGTTTCATCTTCACGCCGGACGGTTATCTGCTGACCAATAGCCACGTCGTACACGGCGCCACGCAACTCGCCGTCACGCTCGCCGACGGCACGCGCTTCGACGCCGATCTCGTCGGCGACGATCCCGCCAGCGATCTCGCGGTGCTGCGCATCGGTTCGCCCGAGCCGCTGCCGCATGTGCAACTGGGCGAATCGGGCAGCTTGCGCGTCGGGCAGATCGCCATTGCCGTGGGCAATCCGCTGGGCCTCGCGCAGACGGTCACCACCGGTGTCGTGTCCGCGCTCGGGCGCTCGTTGCGCTCCACCTCGGGCCGCCTGATTCACGACGTGATCCAGACCGACGCCGCGCTCAATCCGGGCAATTCAGGCGGACCGCTCATCAATTCGGCGGGACAGGTGATCGGCGTCAATACGGCGATCATCTCCGGCGCGCAGGCCATTTCCTTCGCCACGGCGATCGATTCGGCCAAGTGGGTCATCATGCAGATCTTCACGCACGGGCGCGTGCGGCGCGCGTATATCGGCGTGGCGGGCACGACCACGCCCATCTCGCGGCGCGTGCAGCGATACTTCGGGCTGGCGTCGGCGAGCGGCGTGCATGTGATGGAAATCGTCAAGGGCAGCCCGGCTGCGATCGGCGGATTGCGGACGGGCGATCGCATCGTCGAAGTGGATGGAGTCGCCGTGGACAGCGTCGACGGCCTGCAACGCACGCTGGATGCGTCGCGCATCGACAAGCCCGTGAAGGTGGCCGTGCTGCGCGGCACGCAGAAGGTCGAGATCGATCTCACGCCGGTCGAGCAGACCGTTTGATGGCTCGAGCCGCATAGGCAGCGTACGACGGCACGCGCCGCCGTACGCCTGTTCACTTCATTCTTCCCCGGCTGGTCTCACGCGCGGCTTGAGCCCCGTCCCCGGTGACCGGTCTTGTCGAAACAGCGAAGACTTTCGCCAGGCGCTCGCGCAATGCGGCGGCATCGCGCCGCAAGGGCTCGTTGGCGGTGGCGTCGATCAAGGCATCGATACGCCGCCGCCAGTATTCCGGCCGCAGCACCGCATGGTGCGCCGGCGCACGGCGCCCGCTGGTCGCGACGCGCGCCAGCTCGGCAATCATTCGCCCGATATGCACGAGTTCCTCGTGCGCGTAGTGATCGGCGCTCACGGCGTGTGTCCTCCGCGTTTCCCTCTTGCTGAACGCACGACCCGAAAGATTTATTCCAATCCGAAAGGAATTACGCGGACGGGTCAGGCCCGCTCATTGCGCTAACGAACACATCCTGGCGGCTATGTGCGGCAACAGCCGGTAGGCGCGCCGCCGCTACGGTTCAATGCGAAGGCAGAAGGCAGCGCGCTCACGGGTCGCCCCGTTGAACGATCCTGCCCTGTCGGGGGAAGGTCCTGGAAAAAGGATTGCCATGAACACGTACAAGAAAAATCAGGCTGCGCCGCGACGCGCAGCTTTCCGTTGCACAGGCCAGCAGCTGGACGCCATCATGCGCTTCGCCGAGGAGCGCAGGCTCGATCAACAGCCGCTGCATGTGGTGGTCGAGGCCTTCTGGCGCTTCCATGCGCATGCGAAAGCCGCCTGAAGCAACGACATGCGTCATGCGGTGATGCAGCGCGCTGTCATCACTGATTCGACAGCACGCGCTCCTTGAGCACCCAGATCGCGGTAGGCACCGCGTAGTAGCCGCTGACATTGCCGGTGACGAGCTTGCCCGTCAACTGGATGCGGGCGTTCTCGGTAGGCGTGGCGTCGATGATCTGCACCGCCGATACATTCGATTGCTGTCGGGCATTCTGTCCCGCGCCTGCACTCAGGACGCATACCGGACTTGCCAGCGACAGCACCCATGCGGGCTTGGCCGATCCTGCCGCCTCATGCGGCGCCTGCCGCGTGGCGGTGCCTTCGAGCGTCACGACATCGCCATCGCTGTAGCACGGCGCCGCCGATGCCGCACGCGCCACCACCAGCAAGATCGTCAATGCGCAGGCTTTCGCAATCATTCGGACCTCGCGGAAAACGCGTCGGCAGACGCGCCATGTTGGCAGGAAGCATTGTCACTTTAGGGTATCGGCCGTGGGGTCGCAACCCGGTGAAAGCGCGCGGCCCCTTCACTGCCGACACCTTTCAGACCTGTCATGCGGGAACGGGCGTTGCTGCGGATCATATGAGGATTACACCAGCGCTGATTGCTTACCCGGATTGAGTAACTCGAGCAACGCGCAACAACATCCGAGGCTTGGATCGCGTAAAGACGATTCCACAGAGGGGGCGACGATGAATCAGGTCATAGTAGGTGTGTTCGGCTCCTATCGCGACGGACACGAGGCGCTTCGCGCATTGCAGCTTGCGGGCTTGCGACGCGACGACGCTCATCTTTACCAGGCACGCCGCGGCGAAGTCGATATCGATATGCCATGGCAACCCGCGCACGACGAAGACGAAGCCGAATATGTTGCACACGGCGAGCATCAAGGCGTGATCGCGCGCAATCGCTTTGTGCCTGACGAGCCCTTGCCGAAGCCCGCGGCTTCGCCGCCGACGGAAGCCGATGCCGCTCTGCTGCAGCGCACGCTGCTCGTGATTCGCATCACCGGCGATATCAAACCCGCGGCCATTGGCGAATTGATGCACGAACATGGCGCGATTGCCGTGAAGGACGCCAGCGGACACTGGCGCTTTTCACCGTACCGGAACGCCGCCCGCGTCTGAACCCATCAATGGATGCCTGACCGGGGTCCTTCGGTATCCGTGGCGGCATCGGCCTGGTCGTCGTCTTCGGGCGCGTCCGCCGATGCCGCCTCGTTCGCGAGATCACGGGCGGCCTGCGCGGCCGATGCCGCCCGCAACCGTCTGCAATGAGCGGAATGCCTGAGCGTGGCGAGCATTCGCACGACTTCACGCGGTCTGGTTCTCATCGACGTCTCCATCTCGATAATGTTCAGAAACTACTTTAAGTTTAGGCGCCCGGACGATGATGGCAAGGAGCAAGCGTGAAACAATGTCCCGCAAAGACCGGTGCGTTCGCTACTGGTACGACAGGGTGAAGGTCGCCCTGGCGCGAACGCTGCCGGGCACCAGCGCGCCGGCCGTGCGCACGTAGCGCGCCGACGTGCCCCGCCGACCACTGATTCAGCGTGCCCGCCGCCTGCGAATCCGGTCCGAACGCAATCGGATCCGCGCCGTTCAGGATCTCGATGCTCACGCCCGCTGCCGTCGAACCCGGCGCGAGCGCCATATCGGTGGAGCGGTTTCCCGGGTCGACGGCGTCGGTCATCGTGATGCAGACCTTGATGCCCGGCTGGCAGTCCGGTCCCATCGGGACCAGCGTGTCGCCGGTGCTGTCGCCTTCGCTCCACAGGTCAGTCGTCAATGCGTTGGGCAGCGGGAAGTACAGCGCGAGCGTCAGCAGCCGGCAGGGGTTGCCGCTGACCGTCGTCGAGCCGGTCAAGGTCTGGGTGGCCGTGACCGTCGCGAAACAACTGCCCGAGAAATTGATCTTCATGCTCGGCAAGTTGCTCGTGACGCCGCTGCTGACGGGGGCCGGTGACTACGAGCTCGGCCTTGGTGTCGTGAACGGCGCGGCCATCGGGCCGCGAGAACGACTGCGACAGCGGCGCCTCCGCCAGGCCGCCGGAGAAGTTGCTCGTGATGTAGAAGCGCACGCCGAGGCCCGGCACGCCGCTTTGATACGCGTTCGTGTAACCGGGCACGAGCGTTCCATTAACCGTGACGTCC
Source organism: Caballeronia sp. LZ033 (assembly GCF_031451265.1). NCBI lineage: Bacteria > Pseudomonadati > Pseudomonadota > Betaproteobacteria > Burkholderiales > Burkholderiaceae > Caballeronia > Caballeronia sp. LZ033. The sequence continues at coordinate 940,423 of NZ_JARUXQ010000004.1, forward strand.
TTCTGGATCGTGCAGTCGACGCCGCTCGTGGCAATGCCCGCATTGCCGCTCACGCTCGCCAGATTGGTGCCGACTGCGGTATCGCGTCCGATCGACACGTTTGCGGGAAAGCTCAGCAAGGGCATGCTGCCCCCGTTCGGGAACGTGAGCGTGCCCGCGATGGCCTGCCAGGCGGGAAGGAGCAATGCGTGCAGACCGAACGTGTTGCGATTGCGCTTCATACAGGACGCGCACAGACGCCTTGCGAGCGCGATGAGGAGAAACGTCCTTGCACGCTTTGCATGTCTCGAACGGATCATTGATACGACATCGTGAAAGTGGCCTTGCCGTTGACGCTGCCCGGCACCAGCGTGCTCGAAGTGCGGACATAGCGCGCCGTGAGCGGAATGCGCATCGCACCGCCCGCCGATGTCCCCGCAATCCATTGATTGACCGTCCCCGCCGCAGCCGAATCCGGACCGAAGGACACGGCCGTTGTTCCGTTCAGGATCTGCACGCCGACGCCCGCCGCCGAAGAATTCGCCGCAAGACTCAAGGTGGACGAACGATTCGCGGGATTCACGGCATCGGTGATCGTGATGCCGACCTTGACGCCCGCCGGGCAATTGAGATCGAGCGGGACGACCGTGTCGCCGGTTGTCGCCCCGGCGCTCGCGAGGTCTTTCGAAAACGCGCGCGGCAGTTGGAAAGTCAGCGTGGGCGTCGTGACGCTGCAGGTGTTGCCGGTTACGGCCGTGTTTCCGGTCAGCGTCTGTGTGGCGGTCACCGTGTTGAAACAGCTGCCGGAAAACGTAATCTGCATGGAGGGCAGGTTCAGCGTGGTCCCGCTCTTGATGGGCCCGGTCACGATGTAGTCCGCGCGGACGTCGTACTCCATCGAGCTGTTGGGAGGACTCGTGAATGATTGGGACACCGGCACCGCCACGAGTTGTCCCAAGAAATTACTGGTTACGTAGAAGCGTACGCCAATGCCCTGCACCCCTGACTGATAGATGTTCGTATAGCCTGGCACGAGTGTTCCGGTTACCGTGACATCTTTCTGGACCAGGCAGGTCACATCGTTGGTCGCGACACCTGCGTTGTTCATCTGCTGCCACAGCGTGGTTCCAACAGGGATGTCCCGACCAACCGAGAGGCTCGCGGGGACATTCAGTACCTGTATCCCATGGCTGGGATAAGTAAGCGTCCCGGCTTCCGCGTGCAACATCGGCAACATGATCGCCAGCAAGCCAGCCAAACAGTTCGACCGAACGCGGGCCATTCCCACATCCTTCATTTGCTCACCTGATCCGTTCCCGTGCTCACCGCCACAGGCGCATCCACGCAATGCGTCTCCACCGACGCATACAGCGCGTTCTTCTGCGTCGTCCGCGCCGGCAGCGCATAGCTCACGATGCATTGCTCGGACGCCTGCTCGCCCCACCTCACCACAAGGCTCCCCTGATCCTCGACACCCCGCGCGAAAATGCGGCTGTCCTGCGCCACGACGCCCACCACCTGCCCCTTGCCGTCCGATACTTCCGCGCCGAACGGCAGCGACTCGCCGTCGATGCGCGGCGCGCGGATCAGCACCGCGCGGCCCGTCATCGTGCGGTACTTGAGCATCACGATGGAGCCGAGATGCGGCGCAGCCTGATCCGAAGTCGATTTGAATTCCACATCCGGCGACGTGCCCTTCGGATCGATGTCGATGGTGTTCATGTCGTACGGCGTCAGGAACGGCACGATCGCATAGCCGCGTCCGTCGATCTTCGTGCCCGACGTGCCCGCCACCGTCGCGCCTTCTGCGCCGTGCGCCTCGACGATCCCGAAGGTCTCGCCGACCGTCTGCGACAAGGTCACGCCGCCCGGATGCGCGACGATCGAGCCGCTCACGCCCGCCGACAACTGCGACGTGTGCGCGCTGCCGCTGGCGGAGGCCGTGATCTGCGCATACGGCGCGCGATAGACGCCGCTCGCGCCGCCGTTGCCGCTGATGCTCGAGCCATTCGCGCGTGTCTGCGCGGCGTAGAGGTTGTAGGACATCTCGTTGCCCTCGCCCGCCGAGCCGCTCACGCTTTCCTGGAGACTCGTGACGTCGTCGCCGGTGTTCAGGTTGACGCTCATTAGCGGCGCATGTGGCGAGCGTCCGAGCGGCAACGTCACGCTCACCATGATTTCATCCGAAGCCTCGCCGTCCGCCGAAATCGTGCGGCCCGCCGTCACGCTGTAGCTGCCGTAGCGAAAGCTGTTCGAGTAGCCGAGCTGATAGAAGGTGTCGTGTCCCGAACGATTCCAGTAGTTCTGCGAGGTCAGCGTGCCGAAGACCGTGCCGTAGTTCTTCAGAGGCTGATTGACCGTCAATTGCAGACGCCCGCGCTGACGGTCGCTCACGGCGCCGCCGTTCATCGCGTAGTCGCGTGCGCGGGCTGCGTCGGCGAACCCCAGATAGCCCGAACTCGAATAGCGGTACGCACCGAGCGTGAAGTTGGTGTTCGAGTAGTCGATCAGCTTGCTGTAGGCAATGTGCATGCTCTGCCCGCTCATCGTCCCGGAGCCGGGAATGTCCGTGCGCGCGGCGGTCACGTCGGCGGCGAACGCGCCCAACGTCGTGTTCAACGCGACGCCGAGGTTCGCCGCCATATAGCCGCTCGCCGCAATCGCGCCGCCATACGCCGTGACGAGATTCGTCAGGCCGCGCTGCAGCGTGAACTGCGTGAAGGTGGGCCGCGAATGCAGCGAGTCGTCGCGCAACTGGCCCGCGGTGAACGCGAAGCGCGTGGTGCCTGGACGCAGCGACTGCGCCACCGCCGCGTAAGGCACGCTGAACGACCTGGTGCGTCCGTCGGCTTCCGTGACGGTCACATCCAGATTGCCGCCGTAACCCGTCGGGTACAGGTCGCGCACTTCGAACGGTCCGGGCGGCACGCTCGTCTCGTAGATCACCTGGCCGTTCTGGCGCACCGTCACGCGCGCGTTCGATGCAGCCATGCCGCGCACCACCGGCGCATAGCCGCGCAGCGACTCCGGCAGCATGCGGTCGTCGGTCGCGATCTGCGCGCCGCGAAACGCGACGCTGTCGAACACGTCGCCCGTCGTCTGGCTCTCGCCCAGCGTCACCTGGGCCTGGAGACGCGGCACGTCGTGCTGGGCGTAGGTGGCGATGTCGTCGAACTGGGTCGGCTGACCGGTCGATGAGGTCAGCGACGATTGATGCCGCAGATGCCAGCCGCCGAGATTCACGCCCGCATTCAGGCCCAGATAGCTCTGGGTGGAATGCGCGCCGTCGTTCGAGGTCTGATAGACGTTCGCGCCATAGCTCACGAAGGCCGCGTTCACGCCCTTGTCCCATAGCTCGGGCGGCACGTAGCCGCGCGCCTGGTTGCGCATGTATTTCTGCGGCACCGAGAGCGTGAGCTTCTGCTCGCCGAAGTCGAAATCGACGGCGGCCTCGGGCACGAGCGCGCGCAGGTCGATACACGCGTCGGCCTGCGTCTCGCGTGCGCCGGCCAGCTTCGTGAAGTCGACGCCGGCCCGCTCCAGCATGCCGCGCGTCAGGCATGGCACGGCGCTCGCGTCCTTGCCCTGCTCGAGGAAGCGCACCGTATCGCGCAGGACGCGGTTGCCGTTCATCCAGACCTCCACCGGATACGCGCCCGGCGACACATAGTTGCTGCGGGCAAGACGCGCGATATCGACACGCTGGGGATCGACGCGCAGATAAGTCGTGTCGAACTCGACGCCCGGCTCCGGCGCCGCCGCCGGACTCGTTGCCGCGGCCGCGAATGACGACAGCGCGAGCGCCGTCGCCGGCGTCAGCGTGAACACGCCGCACCGGGCGTGCAAACGAAGCTTCCGGCGCAAGGTGCCTCGCTTCACACTGCATGTCTCCTGCATCGAATTTCAAATCCATGGTTGTCGGCTCGAAGTCCGACGCGCACGCGAGCGCCCGCCGCGCGCCCGCGGCGCAGCGCGTCGAACTCGTGTGTCGGGATTCGATCCGGTTGACGGACGGGGATGCGCTCAGCCGGAGCGCGGAGGATGACTAATCGGCTGCGTCGGCATCGCCCTCGATGGGACTGCCGAGATCGCTGATCGCCATGTAATGGACCTTGCCGGCATGCACCCCGCTCATCTTCGGCACCGCGATGATTTCGGTGCCCCGCGGCGCGACCATGCCGCCCATCTCGTTCTTGTAGTGCTTGCCTTGCGCCTCCACCCCGATCTCGCTGAACGACACGTAGTAGGCGGTCGGGTTCGAGACGGCGAGCGCGTCGCCGCCGCCCTGCGGCGCGGGCACGATCTTCCAGGTCAGCGCGCGCGGCGCATCCTCGGGCACGCCCGGCAGCTTCACCGGCCGCACGAACACCTTGATGCGCGTCCGGTAGGCAAGTTGCAGCGTGTTCTGATCGGCCTTGGGCTGCACTTTCGGCGGAACGTCGAGCACGTTCAGCCAGTACACCGATTCGTGGTCCTGCGGCAGCGCGTCGCCGCCGTACATCACCCGCAGCGTCTGCGACTTGCCCGCGTCCATGCGGAAGATCGGCGGAGTAATCACGAAGGGCGTCTTGACGTCGTCGGGCGCGGCATCGGCCCGGCCGTCGTCGATCCACACCTGGACCAGCGAAGGGCTGCGGCTGTCGTTGTTCAGCTTGACCGTGACTTCACGCTGATCCAGCGGATAGACGACCCGCGTGCCGCCGATCGTCACGCTCGCGCCCGCCGTGCCCGCTACGCTCGCGAAGCAGATGCCGAGGCATGCGGCCGCTGCGATCAGCCGCCTGTTGCTGTTCATGTCGAGTGCCTGTTTCAATGACCACGCTATGACTCACCCATGCCGGGCGCGCCCACGCGCGCGCCCGGAACCTGCTTGCCGCGACGCGGTTACTGATAGGTCATCGTGTACTGCGCCGAGGTCGTCACGTTGCCCACCGCGGCCTTGCCGGTCGCGTAGTACTGCGCGAAGTAGTTCAGCGTGGCCGCGCCGCTGGCGATCGTCGCGCCGTTGGTGGCCAGGTCGTTGTTCGCGTTCGTCAGGATGTTGATCGGCTGCATGTTCACGTTCAGCAGGCGGACCTGGACATTGGTCGCCGGCGTCGTCACGGCCTTGTTCACCAGATTGCCGCTTGCCTGGTCCACCGTCGGGCCGTTCTCGAAGCGCGCGACTGCCTTGGTCGCAGCGCCCGTGCAGCCGCTCAGCGTCAGCTTGATGTCGCCGAGATTGGACGTGCCGGCCGTCGTGCCCGCCGACGCCAGCGAGCCCGCCGTCACGGTCGGCAAGAGCACGCTGATGTCGGCCTGCGTGCCGCTGGCCTTGCCATTGATCGAGCAAGTGGTGTCGGTGATGACGCCGTTGATGGTGATGGTGCCGTCGGCGGCCTGTGCGATCGTCGACGAAAGAGCGATGAACGCTCCGGACAGGATCGCTGCTGCGACCGAAAAGCGCTTCTGCATGGTGTGCTCCACAACTGGGACGGGTGAGTTCCTGTGCGATCGGGACGCGCGGCCCGCGTGCCGTATCGCTGCTTCTGACGCCAGATGTTTGCCGAGCACCTTTGTTAAGGGTCGACAGGTTGCATGACATCCGACATCCAGCGAATCGTAGAGACAGCGCACTAGGAATGATCTAGTCGAAGTCTGAAAAATGACGAAAACATCATGAGACATCGAACCGCATCGCATCTGTATCCGAACCGTCTAGTTAATTTTTTGAGTCCGTGACGGTGACGCAACAAGACAGCACACGACATGACTGCGTTCTTGCAGCAACCTGACGATGACTGGAAAATGATGCAAGGCTCGAAAGGCCGTTCATCTTCAGAATCCCGTTCCACGATCCGCGGTTCCGCGGCAACCGGTCAAACCAACCACGGACATTCGATGGCAAGCTTGGAGAGCAAGGCGCGTTACCGCATTGATACCGATAACACCGGCGCCGGCATCGCCATCATGATCCTGACCACGGCGACCTTCGCCGCCAGCGACTCGACAGTGAAGCTGATCGGCACGGCGGTTCCGCTGCTTGCGCTCCTGTGGGTCCGGTACTTGTTCCAGATGGTCGTGCTGGGCGTCTGGCAGGTGCGGCGTGGCGCGTTCGGCCTGTTTCGAACGGGCAGCGTGAAGCTGCAGATCGTGCGCGCCGTGCTGCTGCTGACCAATTCGGCGTGTACCTTCGCGGCCCTGCGGCATCTGCCGCTGCCGGTGACCACGTCGCTCGCCATGCTGGCGCCGCTGATCTCCACGCTGCTCGCCGCGCTCGTGCTGAAGGATCATGTCCCGCGCAGCAAATGGGCGATGGTCGTGCTCGGCTTCATCGGCATGCTGCTGGTGGTGCGTCCGGGCGGCAGCCAGTTCAACTGGAATATCGCCTATCCGATCGGCTCGGCGACGACCTTCGCGTGCTTCCAAGTGATTTCCAGCCACCTCTCCCGGGTCGATGACGCGATCACCACCAACTTCCTCACGGCGTTCGTCGCGACGCTGGTGTTGTGCGTGCTCGTCTGGATGGATCAGGCGGAGACGCTGCCGGCGATTGCACGCGTGCGGCCCGGAAGCTGGATGCTGGTGGCCTTGATGGCGACCTTCGCGACGGTCGGCCAGTTGCTGATGCTGCAGGCGTTACGGCGCGCGCCGCTGGCCGTGCTCACACCGTTTTCCTATGGCCAGCTGGCGCTCGCGGCGTTCTTCAGTTGGCTGCTGTTCGGCCAGGTGCCGGATGGCTGGATGGCGTTCGGGATGTGCGTGATCGCGGCGAGCGGCATCGGCACCGTGCTGCTGCACGGGCGCGGGCAGGCGGCGCCTGCGATGACGCCGGAAGCCTGATGACGCGGAAAATGCGGCGGGAAAGCGCGCTCAGTTGACTGCCTGAGACTGCGCATGCACCGGAGCCTGGCGGCTCTGGCCGGTGCACAGCCAGTGCACGTCGAGGTCGAGCGCGCGGGCGATGCGATTGAACGCCGCCAGCGGCGGCACCGTGATGCCGCGACGCCAGTACTGCACGTCGTGCTCGCTCACGTCGAGCCAGTTGGCGGCTTTTGCGGAACTGATGTTTGCCTTGTGCATGGCCCGGTCCAGACGCGCGGCCATGGCGCGCCGCAGGGTGTTGTCTTCTTCGCTGCGTTCAAGGTGGCCCAGGGTTTGAGAATGTTGCCCCATCTTCTTCAAGTCTCTCGATTTATATATATGCCGTTCAGCGCCGGCTGATTTGCGCGAGGGTGAATCCTATACAGGCGAAGTGACGGGCTGGTGACACGATTTACGTCGAAATTCTTACCCGGCATTACGCCTTTCCCTCGTTTGCTGCGGTGCGTGATTTTTTCAATTCCGACATCAATGCGTCAACTAGGGAAACATCGCATTCGGTAATAATTGGCTTAGGTGTTTACCAGCATCTCGCCCAAAGTCCTGCGGGACAAGGGTTTGACCGAACGAGCGTGCGTTCCGGACCATCCTGAATAAATTATCAGCAGTTGAAATATTGTTCAGAATTTAACCATTGATCAGTTGCACACGTCTGATGACGTGATGTGTGATCAAACCGTATATATCGTCCGAGCGCATTTGCTTATTTCCCTTCGATCATTTTGACGAATATCGGACTAGTTTAATGTCTGGTCGGAAACACGTAATTGACACGCGAAGCAGTTTCATTAAAATGAGTCGCTCGCTGCACCGCACCAATCATCGCGCGCCCCGCGCCATCACGCATCAAACCACCTGGAGTCGAGAATGAGCAGTCTTGCGCCGGAAAAGGTAGTCGAGTCGCAGAAGGCGGGAGTAGACGCCACGTTTGGCCTCGCCACGCGGGCTGTCGGTGGCTTTGAACAACTGGTCGATCTGAACACGCGCACCATCAGGACCGCGCTCGACGAACAGCAGGCGTTCGTCGTCCGTGCGTTCTCGGCGCGCGGTCCGCAGGAATTCCTCACGCTGCATAACCAGAATTTGCAGGACGCCGCCCAGCGCACGCAGGCTTACTGGACGCAAGTCTACGAAATCGCCGCGGGCGTCCGTGGCGACTACATCGAAGCCGTGCAGGATCAGCTCGGCAAATCGCAGCGCAACGTCCAGGCGTTTGTCGAGAGCCTCGCGAGCCACGCGCCCGCCGGCAGCGAAGCCGTGGTGAATGCGTGGCGCTCCGCCATCGACGCTGCGACGGAATCCGCCAACTCCGCGTACGAAGCCGCCCGGAAGGCCGCCAAGCGGGTCGTGGACGCCGCGCAGAGCGACGCGGAAGTGGCCGGCGGCGCCGTCGTGCGTGCCGTGCCCAAGGCGGCTACCGCGAAGAAGTAAGCTTCTTTCAGCGGCAATCAAGAGAACAAACAAAGGCGGGCATGACCCGCCTTTGTTGCGTCTGAGAGGCAGGCCTGGGGATTCAGCCGCCCAGCGTCTTCAACACCAGTTCATGCGAACGCCCGATCCACACCGCTGCATCGCGATGATCCGCCAGCGCGTTGCCGGTGTTGGGATGCATGAAGACATCGAGCGCGCCGTGGTTGAGGGTCAGCCATTCGAGCATCGGCGCGAGCAGTTCGCTGCCGAAGGCGAGCTGGAACGACCACACCGGATGCGGTCCGACCGGTCGCTCATGAAAACGGCCCAGACGCAACGCGCCGCCTTCCAGCAGATCGGAGAAATGCGCTTCGATGACCAGCCGCAGTTGCCAGGCGGCATCGCGCGTATGTGCATCGAAATAGACGTGGGCGTGCCAGTCGGTGATGCTGCGGGTGTGCTTCGCGTCCATCGTTTGATTCCTGCGCGGCGTAGTGCGGAACGCCGATTCTATCCTCCGGACCGCGCCTGCCTCGCGGACCGGCGGCCCTAGTACCGGCCGCTGCTGCTGCCTGAAGACGAACCCTGCGGCATGCCGCTGCCATCGCTTTGACAACCCGCGAGCAGACCGGCGAGCAAGGCGACGACGATCGCGGCGATTCTGGCGCACTTCATGACACACCTTCGGACGAGTTAAGAATGGGCGCGGCGCATGGGCCGCTCCCTGATCAAACGCTCGACTCCGCCGCGATATTCCCCGCACGCTCCGTGCGACAATTCGCGCCGCGCATCGGCCGATGCGCGTCCACTCCAGCACACCACGCGATGAAGCGCTACCAGGCCCTGGCCGACACGATGGCCGCCGAGATCCGCGCGGGCCGCTTGCCTGTCGGCGCGCGCCTGCCCTCGGTGCGGCATCTGACGACGCAATACGGGGTCGGGCAATCGACGGTCTTCCGCGCCTATTACCTGCTCGAGGAATGGGGGCTCATCCGCGCTCGCGAGCGCTCGGGCTACTACGTCACGCCGGGCGCGACGCTCGACGCGCCGCGCGCCGGCGCCGCGCAGACGGCGCTTGCCGAACCCGCGCCGATCGACGTCAGCAGCCTCGTGTTCTCCGTGCTCGATGCGCTCAAGCGTCCCGATGTCGCGCCGCTCGGTTCGGCGTTCCCCGCACCGCAACTGTTCCCGCTGGCGCGGCTCGCGAAGTCGCTCGGACAGGCGGCGCGCGGGCTCGATCCGTGGAGCACGGTCGCTGACATGCCGCCGGGCAATGAAACGCTGCGGCAGCAGATCGCCTTGCGTTACGTCGGCATGGGGATCGCGCAGCCGGTGGACACGCTCATCGTGACGAACGGCGCGCTGGAGGCGCTCACGCTCTCCCTGATGGCCGTGACGAAACCGGGCGACGTCGTCGCGATCGAATCGCCCTGCTTCTACGCCGCGCTTCAGGCGATCGAGCATCTGGGACTGCAGGCGGTCGAGATTCCCGTCGATCCCGAAGAAGGACTGGATCTCGCCGTGCTCACCGAAGTGCTCGACCGGCATCCGGTGCGCGCATGCTGGTTCATGACGAATTTCCAGAATCCGACCGGCGTGACGCTGTCGATTGCGAAGAAGCGCGCGCTGGTTGAACTGCTCACGCGGCACGACGTGCCGATGATCGAAGACGACGTCTACGGCGAGCTGCATTTTGCGCAGGACCGGCCTCCGCCCGCGAAAGCGTTTGACACCCAGGGGCTCGTGATGCACTGCGCGTCGTTCTCGAAGACGCTCGCGCCGGGCTACCGGCTCGGCTGGGTCGCGGCGGGCCGCTACGCGCAGGCGGTGCGCCGTCTCAAGCTGATGACGACGCTGTCGACCAGCATTCCGGTTCAGGCGGGCATCGCCGATTATTTGCAGCATGGCGGCTTCGACCGGCATCTGCGCAAGCTGCGCGGCGCCCTGCTCGCCCAACGCGGCGAGATGGAAGCGGCGATTGCGCGCTGGCTGCCGCCGGAGGTGTCGTTCGTGCGGCCGGAGGGCGGCTATTTTCTGTGGCTCAGGCTGGCGGCGGACGTCGATGCGATGCAGTTGCACAGGCGTGGGCTGGAGCATGGCGTCAACGTGACGCCGGGGCCGATCTTCTCCGCGCGTCATGCGCATGGCAATTACGTGCGGATCAACTTCGGGCATCCGTGGTCGGGACAGATTGAAGGGGCGGTGAAGGCGTTGGGGGAGTGGGTGCGGGGGGCGTCCTGAATGTCACTTCGCCGCATTTTCCCCATGCTAGACTGCTGTACATGCATACAGTACCCGAGCCCGCCTACACCGTTGCCGTTCGCGCGCTGTGCGAATTCACGGCGAAGCAAGGCGATCTCGACCTGCGCTTCACACCCGCGCCGAGCGCTCAGGAAGGCATCGCCGGTCATCTGACCGTGACTGCAAGGCGCCCCGCGGGTTACCAGAAGGAAATCTCCCTCGCGGAAACACACGGCCCGCTCAGCGTGCGCGGCCGCGCCGACGGCTACGATCCCGCGCTGAACCGGCTCGAAGAGATCAAGACGCATCGCGGCAAGCTCGACGCGATGCCGGCCAATCATCGTCACCTGCATTGGGCGCAGGCGCGCGTCTACGGACATCTGATGTGCCGCAAGCTCGGGCTTGCCGAAATCGACATCGCGCTCGTGTACTTCAACATCGTCGATCAAACCGAAACCGTGCTGGTCGAGACTCAGACCGCGCACGCGCTCGCCACGCATTTCGACACGCAATGCGAACGTTTCATCGCCTGGGCGCGGCAGGAACTGGCGCACGGCGCGGCCCGCAATCAAGCGCTGGATTCGCTCACATTTCCCCATGCCGGTTTTCGGCCCGGCCAGCGCACGCTCGCGGAGGCGGTGTATCGGGCGGCCGTGTCGGGAAAGCGGCTCGTCGTGCAGGCGCCGACGGGCATCGGCAAGACGGTCGGCACGTTGTTTCCGCTGTTGAAGGCCTGGCACGGGCAGCACCTCGACAAGATCTTCTTTCTCACCGCCAAGAGCGCCGGCCGGCAACTCGCGCTCGACGCGCTGACGACGCTGGCCGCGCGTCCGTTGCGCGTCATCGAATTCGTCGCGCGCGACAAGGTCTGCGAGTATCCGGGCCGCGCCTGTCACGGCGATGCGTGTCCGCTCGCGCGCGGCTTCTACGATCGCCTGCCCGGCGCGCGCGCCGCCGCGCTCGAGCGTCCTCTGCTCGACCGCGCGTCGATCGCCGAAGTGGCGCGCGCGCACGACGTCTGTCCGTACTATCTGAGTCAGGAACTGGCGCGCTGGGCCGATGTGATCGTCGGCGACTACAACTATTACTTCGACACCAGCGCGATGCTGTTCGCGCTCGCGGAGGCGAACCGCTGGCGCGTCGCGGTGCTCGTCGACGAGGCGCACAACCTCGTCGAACGCGCGCGCGGCATGTATTCGGCGGCACTCGACCAGCGCGCCTTCGACGCCATGCGCCGCGGCGCGCCTGCGTGGCTGAAGAAGCCGCTCGGCCGCGTCGCGCGCTGCTGGAACGAGACGGCGCGCGAGCAGCGCGCAGCCGACACCGACTACGTTGCCTACGCGCAAGCGCCCGCCAGTTTCCTCGGCGCGCTGGCTCAGGCGGTCTCGCACATGACCGAGGTGCTCGCCGAACAGCCCGACAGCTTCACGCCCGAGATCCTCCGCTTCTATTTCGATGCCATTCACTTCGCGCGCATCGCCGAACGCTTCGGCGCGCATTCGATCTTCGACATCGCGCTCGAGCGCTCGCACGGCGGCAAGCGTCCGGCTGTACTGTGCCTGCGCAACGTGGTGCCCGGGCCGCATCTGGCGCCGCGTTTCGCGCGCGCTCACAGCGTCGCGCTGTTCTCCGCGACCCTCACACCCGCGCACTTCTACGCCGATACGCTCGGCCTGCCCGAGTCGTGCGTGCGCGTGGACGTCGAGTCGCCATTCGACGCCACGCAACTCGACGTGCGCGCGATCGCCGATGTCTCGACGCGTTATCGCGACCGCGCCCATTCCGTGGCGCGCATTGCCGATCTGATCGCCGCCCAGTTCTTCCAGGCCGAGGGCAATTACCTGAGCTTCTTCAGCAGCTTCGAGTATCTGACGCAGGTGGCGGCCGCGCTGATCGAACGGCATCCGTCGATTCCCTGCTGGCAGCAATCCCGCGCGATGAGCGAGGCGGAGCAGCACGCGTTTCTCGAGCGCTTCGTGCCGGACGGACGCGGCGTCGGCTTTGCGGTGCTGGGCGGGGCGTTCGGCGAGGCCGTGGATCTGCCGGGCACGCGGCTGGTCGGCGCGTTCGTCGCGACGCTCGGCCTGCCGCAGCTGAATCCGGTCAACGAGCAGATGCGCGCGCGCATGCACGAAGCCTTTGGCGAAGGCTATGCCTATGCGTACCTGTTTCCGGGCTTGCAGAAAGTGGTGCAGGCGGCCGGGCGCGTGATACGCGGGCCGCTCGATCGCGGCGTGCTGTACCTGATCGACGATCGCTTCGCACGCGCCGAGGTGCGGCGTCTGCTGCCGGCGTGGTGGCAGGTGAAGGTGCTGCGACATCGTGACCTGGCGCAGATCGGCAGCGACCATTTAGACCGGCGCGATGCCGCCGTTAACCGATGCAATCGCGGGCATTCGCTTTGCTTCTCTTCGGCACCTCGGGAACACACGTGATCCCTGCCAGGCCGTAGAGCCCTCATCTGGAGAACCCCCACATGTCCACCGTTCACTCCCCGCGACATCCGGACGCGCTCGACATGCTCGAAGCCGATCACCGTGCGCTCGAACAGCTGTTCGATGCCTTCGACCGCGCCGGCGCCGCCGCGCCGGAACACAAGCAATCGCTGGTGCAGCGCGCGTGCGAACTGCTGACGATCCATGCGATCGTCGAAGAAGAACTACTCTATCCGATGGCTCAGGACGCGCTCGCCGCACAGGGGAACATCGACGTCGACGAAGCTTATGTCGAGCATTTCCTGATGACTTCGCTGATCGATCGCCTGGCGTCGCTCACGGCCGGCGAAGACGGCTTCGACGCCACCTTCAGGATGCTGAAGGAACATGCGGGGCGTCATGTCGCGGAAGAAGAAACGACGCTCTTTCCCGAACTTCGCCGCGCGCAACTCGATCTCGTCACGCTCGGCGCCCGGATGGACGCGCGGCGAAACGCGCTGCGAGGGCGTATCGACGAGACAGCCATGACGGCGCTGCCGCACTAGACCATTCGCGTTCTTGAATTGCGGCGCAAGACCCGGAGTGCGTGACGCGCGCGTGGCGAGCAGAATCACGCTTTTTCGGAGATCCAGCATGAACTTGTCTGTGTCAGCGCCGCCGGCGGTCAGCGAGCGCATCGACGCGCTCGACTGGGCCAGCCTCGAAGCACAACTCGATGCATTCGGTTCAGCGACCGCGCCAGGCCTGCTCTCGCGCGGGGAGTGCGAGGCGCTGGCCGCGCTTTACGATCGCGAAAGCGGCTTCCGCAGCCGCGTCGTGATGGAGCGGCACGGTTTCGGGCGCGGCGAATACAAGTACTTCGCGCATCCGCTGCCTGATGTGATCGGCGAGATGCGCCGCGCCGTCTATCCGCATCTCGTGCCGGTGGCGAACCGGTGGAACGAGATCATGGGGATCGACACGCGCTATCCCCGCGAACACGATGCGTTCATCGACCGCTGTCATCGCGCAGGGCAGACGCGCCCCACGCCGCTGCTGCTGCGCTACGTGGCGGGCGACTTCAACTGCCTGCATCAGGACCTGTACGGCGAGCACGTCTTTCCGATCCAGATGGCCATCTTGCTGTCAGCGCCGCAACGCGATTTCACCGGCGGCGAGTTCGTGATGACGGAACAGCGGCCGCGCATGCAATCGCGCGCGGAAGTGGTGCCGCTCAGTCAGGGCGATGCGGTGCTGTTTGCCGTGCATCATCGGCCGGTGCAGGGGACGCGCGGGCCGTATCGGGTGAACCTCCGGCACGGCGTGAGCCGCCTGCGCTCGGGTCGGCGGCATATGCTCGGGGTGATTTTTCACGACGCGAGTTGAGGGGGCGCCCAGTCGAGCTTACTCACGCTACTCGTTCTCCTCGAAGTAGTGCCCAAACCGCGCCTGCTTCGTCTTGATATAGCGCTCGTTTTCCTCACGCATCGGAATTGCCAGCGCGACGCGTTCGCATACCGGGATGTCATGCTTGAGCAGCGTGTCGAACTTCGACGGGTTGTTGCTCATCAGGCGCACGGACTTCACCTTCATCGCCCGCAGGATGGCCGCGGCGGAGTCGTACTCACGCGCGTCGTCCGGAAGGCCGAGGTGCAGGTTCGCATCGACGGTATCGAGTCCCTGCTCCTGCAGCGCATACGCGCGGATCTTGTTGGCCAGCCCGATGCCACGGCCCTCATGCCCACGCAGATACAGCAGGATGCCGCGGCTTTCGGCGGCGATGTAGCGCAGCGCGAGATCCAGCTGCTCGCCGCAATCGCACCGATACGAGCCGAACACATCGCCGGTCACGCATTCGGAATGCAGCCGCGTCAGCACCGAATCGCCGTTGCTCACGTCGCCCATGACGAAGGCGATGTGCTCGACGTTCGTATGCTTCACGCGATACACATACGAACCGAAGGTGCCGTAGCGGGTGGGAATGGTGGCGGTGGCGACGAGTTCGACATCGGCGCATGCGTCGCACTCGCCAAAACGGGGCTGGGGATCCTGCACATCCTGCGAGGGAGAAGCGGTTTTCATAGTCAATCAGCAAGTCCACGACGCCCGGTCAGGCCAGACAGCACGCGCCAGCCGGGGTTGCCATGATAAAGCCCATCAGGAAAGTCTGCCCGATTGTCTCATGAGGTGCGCCGTCTCCCGCATTAACCCGTACGAACGTTCCAACGCACGAAACACCCTCACCCCCGCGCGGCCTCAGGCGGGCGCGTCGAACGTGCCCGGACTCGCGTCGGTGGCGCGCCATTCGGGCTTGCGCACCGGATCCGCCTGCTGGAGCCCGGCCCGCAAGCCGGCGGCGTCGAGATCGGCGGTATAGACGGGCGTAGCCGGCTGCTGGCGCCAGGAATCGTCGATCGTTCCGGCATCCACCGCATCGAAGCCCATCTCCTCCACCAGCCGCATGACGAGCGCCTTCGCCTGAGGGTCGTCGCCCGCGACCGGCAGCGCGATACGCCCCGCTTCGCCCGCCGGCTTGCCGCGATTGCGCAGATGGTCCGCATAAATGTTGTTGAACGCCTTCACCACCGGCCGGCCAATCTGCTGCTCGACCCAGCGGCTCTCCGGCAGCCCCTGTTCGATTCCGTCGATACGCCCGTCACGCTGCCGCGGATAGTAATTGCCCGTATCGATGACCACGACACCCGCCGCCACGCCCGCGAACAGGTCCTTCGGAAGATTCGGCACCTCGGCCTCGGGAATGGTCACGACGATGACTTCCGCGCCCGCTACCGTGTCACGCGCCTCGGCCGCCGTCGCGCCGGTCTCGCGCGCCACGTCGGCCAGCGTCGCCGGGCCGCGCGAATTGGCGATACGCACGTCGTGCTCCTTCTCGCTCCAGCGCAGGGCCAGCACCGCCCCGATATTCCCCGCTCCGATGATGCCGATTTTCATGACGCCTCCTTGAATATTGACAATGTAAAAAGCTGCTAAAAAGGAACCGCGACCGATGCGTGCAATCAGAATGCCGTATGCGGGAAAACATCCAATATCGGCCCGATAGACTCGCCCTATCCCGACAATAAAATCAATCCACTTCGCAGCAACGATAGCTTTACTGTATAGTTCACTTACTTCTTCAACACCACTCCAAAAGGAAACTGGTAATGCCCATCATCAACAGCCAAGTCAAGCCGTTCAAAGCAACCGCCTACCACAACGGCGATTTCGTGACCGTCACCGATGAAGACCTGAAGGGCAAGTGGTCGGTGTTCGTTTTCTATCCGGCGGACTTCACGTTCGTGTGCCCGACCGAACTCGGCGATCTGGCAGACCGCTACGAAGAGTTCAAGAAGCTCGGCGTGGAAATCTACTCGGTGTCGACCGACACGCATTTCACGCACAAGGCATGGCACGACACGTCGGACACGATCAAGAAGATCGAGTACCCGATGATCGCCGATCCGACGCTGGCCATCTCGCGCGCGTTCGACGTGCTGATCGAGGAAGAAGGCCTGGCGCTGCGCGGCACGTTCGTGATCAACCCGGAAGGCGAGATCAAGCTGTGCGAAGTGCACGACAACGGCATCGGCCGCGACGCTGGCGAACTGCTCCGCAAGGTTCAGGCAGCCCAGTACATCGCCAAGAACCCGGGTCAAGTGTGCCCCGCCAAGTGGACGCCGGGCGCTGAAACGCTGACCCCGTCGCTCGACCTGATCGGCAAGATCTAAGACCCGCGCCTCCAGCGAGTCGAATGGGACGCACCGCGCGCAAGCGGCGCGTCCAGCAACACCCCAACGCTTACGCTGCGGCGCTGAAAACTTCAGCGCCGTATCGAAGCACGCCTGTACCAGTCACGGAACGGACCTCGCCATGCTCGACGCCAATCTCAAGAATCAGTTGAAAGCCTATCTGGAAAAGGTCATCCGGCCGATCGAACTCGTCGCCTTCCTCGACGACGGCGACAAATCGCGCGAGCTGAAAGGCCTGCTCGACGACATCGCCTCGCTGTCCTCGCGGATCAGCGTCGTCCAGAAAGATGATGCGGGCGCACGCCGGCCGTCGTTCACCATCGGCGAGCCGGGCAAACCTGCGGGCATCCAGTTCGCCGGCATCCCGATGGGCCACGAATTCACGTCGCTCGTGCTGGCGCTGCTGCAGACCGGCGGCCATCCGATGAAGCTCGACGACTCGACCGTCGAACAGATCCGCAATCTCGACGGTGATTTCGCCTTCGAAACGTATTTTTCGCTGACGTGCCAGAACTGCCCGGAAGTCGTGCAGGCGCTGAACATGATGGCGCTCATCAATCCGCGCATCAAGCACGTGGCCATCGACGGCGCGCTGTTCCAGAAGGAAGTGGAAGACCGCCAGGTCATGGCCGTGCCGACGATGTTCCTCAACGGCACAAGCTTCGGCTCGGGCCGCAGCGGCGTGAAGGAAATCCTCGCGAAGCTCGACACGGACGCGCCGGCCCGCGCCGCGAAGGAAATGGAAAACAAGCCGGTGTTCGACGTGCTGATCGTCGGCGGTGGCCCTGCCGGCGCGGCGGCCGCGATCTACGCGGCGCGCAAGGGCATTGCAACGGGCGTCGTCGCGGAGCGCTTCGGCGGTCAGACGCTGGACACGATGGCCATCGAGAACTTCGTCTCGGTGAAGGAAACGGAAGGACCGAAGTTCGCGATGGCGCTCGAACAGCACGTCAAGAACCATGAAGTCGACGTGATGGACGTGCAGCGCGCCGACAAGCTCGTGCCGGGCCGCATCAACGAGATCCATCTCGCGAGCGGCGCGGTGCTGAAGGCGAAGACCGTGATTCTCTCGACCGGCGCGCGCTGGCGCGAAATCAACGTGCCGGGCGAGCGCGAGTATCGCGGCCGCGGCGTGGCCTATTGCCCGCACTGCGACGGCCCGCTCTTCAAGGGCAAGCGCGTGGCGGTGATCGGCGGCGGCAACTCGGGCGTGGAAGCGGCCATCGACCTCGCGGGTCTGGTCGCGGCGGTGACGCTGATCGAGTTCGGCACCGAGCTGCGCGCCGACGCCGTGTTGCAGAAGAAGCTGCGCAGCCTGTCGAACGTGACCATCGTGACGAATGCGCAGACCACGGAAATTTTCGGCGACGGCAAGAAGGTCAACGCGCTCGCTTATACGGACCGCGCCTCGGGCGAAAGCCATCGCGTGGAACTGGAAGGCGTGTTCGTGCAGATCGGCCTGGTGCCGAACACCGAGTGGCTCAAGGGCACGGTGGAGCTGTCGAAGCACGGCGAGATCGTCGTCGATGCGAAGGGCGCCACCTCGCTGCCGGGCGTGTTCGCCGCCGGCGACGTCACCACGGTGCCGTACAAGCAGATCGTGATCGCGGTCGGCGAAGGGGCGAAGGCATCGCTCTCCGCGTTCGATCACCTGATCCGCTCGTCGGTGGACGATGAAGCAGTGGTCGAAGAAGCCGTGACGGCGTAATGCTCGCGGCCCGCATGCCTCGCATGCGGGCTGTTGTCACGAGGACCGGAAGCGAACGGGGCAGCCCGTTCGCTTTTTTTGTTTCATGAGGCAGCGCCGTTGGCAGGCTTCGGTTCGAGCACCAGCGGAAACGTCACCTCGAACACGCTGCCGCGGCCCTTCGCCGAGTCGAAACGCAACTCGCCGTCGAGCGCCCGCGACAGTTCCTTGACGATCGCCAGGCCGAGTCCCGCGCCGGGGATATCGTCATCGGCGGCGCGCTCGAACTCCTCGAACACGCGCTCCTGATCGTCCGGACCAATGCCGACGCCCGTGTCCGCGACCAGCAGCTTCCAGCGCTCGCCGGGCACGGCGGACATGGAAAACACGATTTCTCCCGCCGACGTGTATTTGATCGCGTTCGACAGCAGATTCAGCGCAACCTGCTTCACCTTCAGGCGGTTGGAGGTCACCGCGCCGAGATCGGCGTCGAGCTGGCCGATGAGCTTGAGCCCCTTGGCCTCGGTGGACACGCGGCAGGATTGCATGAGTTCGTCGAACAGGCCGACGGGATCGAACGACTCCACGGTCAGCAGCGAATCGTCGCCGAGAACCTTCGAGTATTCGACCATTTCGTCGACGAGCGTCGCCATGTCGGCGACCTGGCGGTTCGCGAGTCCGAGCGCCGTGTCGCGCTTCGCCGGCGAACGCGATGCCAGTTGCAGCGCCGTGGAGAACACGTTGAGAAAATTGCGCAGGTCGTGGGCGACGCGGCGCGTCACCTGCATGCGCGTTTCATACAGTTCGCTGATGAGCTTCTGCCTGAGCGTCAGCTCGTAGTTGGCGCGCTCGAGCATGCCGGTGTATTCGTCGAGCTTGCGATCGCGCTCGCCCACCGCCTCGCGGATCGACGCCAGCGTGACGAAGCTCACCACTTCGTCGGTCATCAGGCGTGCATGTTCTTCGTCGGCGCGGGAGAAATCGTCATGGGTGCTCGCATACTCGCCGATCGCGAGCAGCAGCACTTGCCGGAACAGATCGAGCTCGCGCACCAGTTCATCGACACGATAGCCCTGCTGCCAGCGCCATTGCCCATGCTGGCGCGCATTGCGTTCGATGGCGCCTTCCTGGTCGCGCATATTGCGCGATTCCAGCACGATGCAGATTTCATTGAAGATGTCCGGCAGATGATCCGCGAGTTGCCGGTACGTGAGCTGGTCGGAGTGTTCGACTTCCTGATCGCCGAACACGAGCTTCATCCATTGCTCGGTAAGCGTCTGCTGCTGTGCGCGCAGCGCGGCCACGAGGCCGTTCGAGCTGCCGACTGACGTGTCGCTCATCTGCCGATTTCCGTTTGAGGGCGCCGCATGAAGCCGCGCAAGGAACCCTGATTCACAGTCGAAAGCACTGCGCCGGGGCGGCTTGCCTGGGGTCGGCCAGCGCCCGCGAACGCCACGCCAGTATAGGACGATGCCTGTTCACAAAGGGGTAATTCCGAGCGTTAACTTGGGCTTTACGATGGGCGTATCGGTAAGCTGTACGTGCGCCAGGTCAGCATGTCCTTCAAGAGCGCCGGCTGGCAGGGAACCAAATCACGCGTACGGATATGTATCCTTTCGGATATAGCCATCTTTCGACCCACATGAATGGAGCCTCACATGACGACGCCCTCGTCGGACTGGCAAGCCGCGCAATACTCCGTGTTCGAGGAACAGCGCACGCGCCCCGTGCGCGATCTGCTCAGTGCCACGCATGCCGCGACGGCGCGCACGGCCGTTGACCTCGGCTGCGGCCCGGGCAATTCGACGCAGACGCTGCTCGACTTCGCGCCCGACGCGCACATCACCGCCATCGACAACTCCGCCGACATGCTCGACGCCGCGCGCAAGCGCCTGCCGCAGATTGCGTTCGAGCTTGCCGACATCGGCGCATGGTGCACCGACAGCCTGTACGACCTGATTCTCGCGAACGCCTCGCTGCAATGGTTGCCCGATCACGCGACGCTGTTTCCGTCGCTCGCGGCCCGGCTGACGCCGGGCGGGCGGCTCGCGGTGCAGATGCCCGACAATCTCGACGAACCCGCGCACCAGGCGATGCGCGCAGCCGCCGCCGACGGCCCCTGGCGCGGCAAGCTCAAAGGCGTCGAGCGCACGGCGCGGCACGGCGCCGAGTGGTACTACACGCGGCTCAAGCCGCACTGCGCGCAGGTCGACGTGTGGCGCACCACGTATCACCATCCGCTCGAAAGCGGCATTGAAGGCATCGTGGAATGGTTCAAGGGCAGCGCGCTGCGGCCGTTCCTCGCGAAGCTCGATGCGGACGAAGCCGAGGCCTTCCTCGACCGCTATCGCGAAGGCCTGCGCGCCGCCTGCACGGTGCAGGACGACGGCACGGTGCTGCTGCCCTTTCCGCGGCTGTTCATCGTCGCGACGCGCTGAGCGCACTGAACGTCACTGCACGCGGCTCTGTTCCCGCAGCATCTGCGCGAACTGCCGCGCCGCCGGCGACAGCGCCCCGCCCTTGCGCGTCACGATGCCGAACGTTTGCGACTTGGACTTCATCCGCACCGGCAGGATGCGCAGCATGCCGTGGCGCTCGAACTCGCGCGCCACGCTGGCGGGCAGGATCGACACCAGCTCGGCGCTCTGCTTGAGCAGGCTCACCGTCAGCAGCGGCGAGGCCGTGGAGATGGGATTGACCGGCATCGGCAAGCCGGCAAGGTCCATTTCGCGTTCGAGCAGCGCGCTCATCGGCATATAGGTGGGATAGGTCACCCAGCGGTAGTGCGCGAGATCGGCGAAGCCCACTTCGCGCGCGCCGGTGCGCTCGTGCCCCTGCCCGACGACGATGCACAACGGTTCGTCCATCAGCGGCTGGTAGTGATACTTCGACGGCTGATCGGACACGCTGGAGCGGCCGATGACGAGATCGACGCGGCCGTCGTCGAGCATCGGCAGCATGCGCGCGCTCGTGTCCTCGAGCACTTCGATGGCGAGATCCGGATGCTTCGCGTGCATTTCGTTGACGATCGGCGCGACCACGCCCGGCACCGCGCCCATGATGGTCCCGACCGTCAGCCGTCCGCCCGTCCCTGCGCGGATCTGCGCGAATTCATGGCAGAGCGAGTTCAGATCGGCGGCCAGCACGCGTGCATAACGCACCACGCAGCGGCCAAAGGGATTCGGAATCAGCCCGGTCTTGGCGCGCTCGAACAGCGGCGCTTCCAGCATCGATTCGAGCTCGGCCAGCGCCTTGCTGGCGGCTGACTGCGTCATGGCCATCGCGCTCGACGCCTTGTGCAGCGACTTGTGGTCGTCCAGCGAGATCAGCAATTGCAGCTGCTTCATGCGCAGCCGCGACATCAGCACGTCCAGTGTGTTCTTCATGGTCTGGCGCCCCGCGCGACGTGGCCGCCGCGCCCGGGGTGATTCCTGAAAGCGATCATGCGATGGAAAGGTTTCACTATACAGCCCGGCGTCGGAGGCCGTATAGTCGGCGCAGGGAGCGGTCATCGTACAACTGGCACCGACAGGCACCAACGGGCCGCCATGAATCCATTCAAGCAAGGACGAGACATCATGCAACTCACAGGCAACCTGCTCATCGGCCAGGAATCGCGCTTCGGCTCGAACGGCTCCATCAAGGCCGTCAATGCATCGACCGGCGCGGCCATCGAACCGGCTTTCGGCGGCGCCACGGCCGACGACCTCGAACGGGCCTGCGCGCTCGCGTGGACGGCGTTCGATCAATATCGCGAAACCTCGCCCGAAGCCCGCGCCACTTTCCTCGAAACCATCGCGCAGAACATTCTCGACATCGGCGACGACCTGATCGAGCGCTGCATGATCGAAAGCGGCCTGCCGCGCGCGCGTATCGAAGGCGAGCGCGGCCGTACCGTCGGCCAGCTGCGCATGTTCGCGGGCGTGGTCCGTAACGGCGATTTCCTCGGCGTGCGCATCGACCCGGCCCAGCCGGAACGCAAGCCGCTGCCGCGCGTCGACCTGCGTCTGCGTCATATCGGCGTGGGCCCGGTCGCCGTGTTCGGCGCGAGCAACTTCCCGCTCGCGTTCTCGGTCGCCGGCGGCGACACCGCATCGGCGCTGGCCGCCGGCTGCCCGGTCATCGTCAAGGCGCACTCGGCGCATCCGGGCACGTCGGAGCTCGTCGGCCGCGCGCTGCAAAAGGCCGTGAAGGATTGCGGCATGCCCGAAGGCACCTTCTCGCTGCTGTTCGACAGCGGCCGCGACATCGGCCAGGGTCTCGTCAAGGACAACCGCATCAAGGCGGCGGGCTTCACGGGCTCGCGCGGCGGCGGCACGGCGCTGATGAAGCTCGCCGCGGCCCGCGCCGAACCGATTCCCGTCTACGCCGAAATGAGCAGCATCAACCCGGTCCTGCTGTTCCCGAGCGCGCTGAAGAACCGCGCCGAAGGCATCGCCAAGGCGTTCGTGGGTTCGCTCGTGATGGGCGCAGGCCAGTTCTGCACGAATCCGGGGCTGGTGCTCGCCATCGACGGTCCGGAACTCGACGCGTTCATCGAAGCCGCCGCTACGGCGCTCAAGGAAACGGCCGCGCAAACCATGCTGACGCCGGGCATCTGCAAGGCCTATCAGGGCGCCGTGACGCGCGCCGCCGAACACGCGGGCGTGACGACCGCCGCGCGCGGCGTCGAGCAGAAGGGCGAGAACCAGGGCCAGTCGGCGCTGTTCGTGACCACCGCCGATGAATTCCGCAAGAGCCATGAACTGCAGGAAGAGATTTTCGGAGCGTCGTCGCTGGTGGTGCGCTGCCCGGACCTCGCCGCGATGCGCGAGCTGATCGAATCGCTGGAAGGCCAGCTGACGGCGGCGCTGCATATCGATGAAGCCGATCACGCCGACGCCCGCACCTTCCTGCCCGCGCTCGAACGCCGCACCGGCCGCATCCTGGTGAACGGTTTCGGCACGGGCGTGGAAGTCGGACACGCAATGGTGCACGGCGGCCCGTATCCGTCGACGGCGGACGGCCGCTCGACCTCCGTCGGCAGCCTCGCGATCAACCGCTTCCTGCGCCCGGTCAGCTACCAGGACCTGCCTGACGCGCTGCTGCCCGACGCCCTCAAGACGGAGAACCCGCTCGGCCTGAACCGCCGTATCGACGGTACGCTGCAACTGGCGAAGTAAGCGCTTTCAAGGTTTCAGCACGGGCCGCTGCGCGTCACGCGCGCTGCGGCCCGTGTTGCTTTTGGGGAGCGATACAGCAATAACGATCGCCTTCCGGACGATGCTTCGGAACCCTGAGAAAGCTGTTTTTCGCCTGGATCTCAAGGGGCTTGAGCGATGCGTCGGCGAGATGCAACAAGACGTTTCAGATGTCGCCAGCCATGACATGCGCGATTTGCTTTGCCATCAGTGGTTTATCCTTCAGTCACGCCCCCTTGTCGGCAAACGGCTAAGGAATGGCGGCTCAAAACCGCCGGGCCGATCCCAAAATGTCAGAAACATAGTGAGCGAGAGAGCGAGACGTATCGCGCGATGCCTGCTCCGGCGCCGCCCATCCGTAGCGATCCGACGCTTTCACATCCATATCCGGGCCATGTGCCGGGCACGTGTGACGTGTCCGGGCACGATACGAGGTGGCGAGACGGCCAGCCGGCCGTTCTGCCGCGTGAGTCATGCAGGTTTCGGCGGCCCGAGATAGGTGCGAAAGGCAATTGACGTCCGAAAGCGGTTGAACCATATTCGGGCTGACGTTTCCACTCGCGGTATGCCACGCGAGGAAACCGTACGAAGGATTGCTGCTGCGGGACTTCGTCCCGATGTTCAGATGCCGCTCAAGCGCGCATCCGGCGGCCACGCGAACAGGCAACCTCACGCACATGTCCTTCGAGGGCTTCAAGCATGACCACGCGTTTGACGTTTCCTGCATCGATGTTCTCCGTCGTCTGCCAGCGGTGCGGCAGCACGATGCGCAAGAACGCCGACAGCTGTCCCAATTGCGGCGCGGACCGCACCGCCGCGCTCGGCGCAAGGCGCGCCGCCGCCCCGGCTTCGGCCAACACCGGCATGTTCGAGCAGACGGCTTCGGCCTCTGCCGCGGCGTCCGCTTCGGCGGGCGCGTCCCTCGGCGGTGGAGACCGTGCCGAACCCTCGCTGCGGCCCGGCTGGCCGGCCTGGGACGCCAAGCGCGCGAGCGAACGCATCGCGCAGAAAGCGGCGGAATACCGCGCGCGGCGCGCGGAAATGCACGCCCGCAGCGCCTACGCCGACTCCAGCAACGACCCCGACGCCCTGCCCGGTTCCGACCGCTGGAGCCGCAACAAGACATTCATCGCGGCGGCATGCGGCGTCGTGCTGCTGGCTGGCGCGGCGTTCTATCTGCAACAGTCCGGCAACTCCGACGGCGACAATGCCGCCTCCGCCGATCACAGCGTCTCCGGCGCCATCGATTCGAAGGTCGGTCCGCTGGTGCGCGGCGCAATCGACACGGGCAACCCGGCTAACAATTCCATCACGCCTGCCCGGCGCGCGCCGGCCGAGCCCCGCGCGCTGGCTTCCGGCGATCCGCTGAGCAGCGTGCGCACCGCCCTCGACCAGCACGATCTCGGCGCGGCCCGCGCGCGTCTCAAGGCGCTTCCCGCGCAGCAGCAGGCGCGCGAGGAGTATGAAACGCTCAAGGACGAACTGGTCAAGCGCGAACTGCAGCGCGACGCCGCGCTGCAACTGGCGCGCGCCTGCGAACGCACGTCCGCATGGGCGTGCGTGCAGCAGAACGCGGGTGAGGCCCTCGCGCTCGATGGCGGCAACGTCGAATCGCAGGCCATGCTGGAACATGTGATCTCGCATGCGGGCTGGCTGGCGCCGAGCGCATCGGCGGCGCTGGCGAAGAAGACGCCGTCGGGTCCCACGGCCGACGCCACCGCTCCCGCGCCCTCCGCGAACGCCGCGAACACGACGCCGAAGCCGGCTGTCGGCGCTCCTGCGCAGGCAAACGTTGCAGCAGCGGCCCCTGCGGCGAAGCCGAACAGCGCCGCGCAGAGAGCGGCCGAGCGGCAGCGCGCGGCGCAACGCAGCGCGGCCGCGCGCGCGGCGGCGGAAGAGGCGCGCGCCGACGCCGCTTACGATTCGCGTGCGGAGAAAATTGCCCGCGCCCAAGTCGCGACCAATGCGATCACGGCGGCGACGGTCGCGCCGTCGCCCTCGGTTGTCACGAAGGTGCCCGCTCCTGCGGTTGTGGCGCCTCCGGCACAGGTGCAGGCGCCCGCGCAAACGCAGGCTGCTGCACAACCGCCCGCGCAGCCGGCTGTCAGAACCATGCCGGCTCCGGCCGCGCAGGCAGCGACGCAGGCGCCCGCGCCAACCCAGTCAGCAACGCAGGCACAGCCGGCCGTCAAAGCCCCGGCTCCAGCCGCACAGGCTGCCGCGCCGCGCGCGCCTTATTATCTCGGCGAAGAAGAGCCGAAGTCCTCCGCGCCGTCCGCCCAGCCCGCCACGCGCGCCGCGAATCCGCGCACGCCCTACTACCTCGGCGAGGACCCGCCGCAGCAGGCAGCGCCCGCCGTGCGATCGGCGGTGCCGCGGCCGCCGCAATCAACGGGACAGAGCAGTTCGATCGAGCCATCCGCTCTCACCGTTCCCACGACAGCCGCGACAACACCGGCGGCCACCACGGCCGCCGCGCCGAAGCCGCCGGCGGCGGTCGCGCAGCCCATGCCGAACGTCGTCGCGCCGCGCGCGGCGGCCGCCGCGGCAACGGCAACGGCGGCGACGGGGACGCCAGCGGCCGCGACCGTAAGCCCCGCGACGACGCCGGCCGTCTCGACGCGCAGTGCGCAGTCCGCTGCGACCGCGGCCTCGCCGCAATTTGCGCCGATGCCGGCGGGCGCGCATCTCGACTCCGACAAATCCGAGGAGCTCGAACGCGCCATCAAGCAGTATGGCTGGAGCAGCAACGGCGACTCGAGCCGAAGCCAGAAGCCTTCGCAATAAGCGATCAGCAAGCGACGGACGACAAAAAGCAGCAAGCCTGACCCGCGCACAAGAAAAAGAATCACGAGCGCCACGACGAAAACAAGCAGAGCACGCAAAACAAGCAGAACAAGAACGAGCAGAGACAGCGGCAGCAGCAAAAAAGCAGCAAAAAAACAGCAGAGACAGCACCGAAAGCACCGACAACGACGACGCATGGCACACACCGCCTTTCGCGCAACGCGCCTTGGGCCGCATGTGAGTGACCACGCACGACCGGATTGCGCGCCAACCGTACGCCACCTTCTCCTGTACCGGCAACGCGCGAGTTTCAGAGCAGACGTCCAACTCCGACCAAGGGACAATCATGTTCATCAAACAACGCATGAGCAATGCCGCACGGGGCCTGCTTGCGCTCGTCGCCGTCACGGGGATCACCGGGTTCGCCGGCGCACCGCTCAGCTTCGCAGCCGATCCGATTCCCTACAAGATCACCACAGGTCAGGAGCGCGGCACCTATATCCAGATCGGACAGGATCTGTCGAAATTTGTGGCCGAACCGGCGGGCATCGAGCTCGACGTGCTGCCGTCGAAGGGCTCCGCCGAAAACGTCCAGCGCATGCGTTATGAGCCGGGCGTGAAGTTCGCGCTGGTGCAGTCGGACGTGTATCAGGCATACATGGACATGGCGACCTCCGGCAACGCGGAAGCCGGCAAGATCATCAAGCCGCTGCGGCTCATCATGCCGCTCTACGACGAGGAGATCTATTTCGTCGCGCGCGCCGATTCGCCGATGAAGAACATCCAGGAAATCAAGGGCAAGAACATCAGCGTCGGGCCGATCGGCAGCGGCACGGCGCAGTCGGCCGAAACGCTGTACCGGCTGATGTTCGGCGAACCGATCGCCGACGCCAACGAGCAGCATCTCAACAACGAGGATTCGCTTGCGAAGCTGATCGTCGGCAAGATCGATGTGGCGGTGATCGTCGCGGGCCAGCCGGCCAAGCTGTTCCAGGACATGAATCCGGAACTGCTGAAGCAGATCAAGCTGCTGCGCCTCGATGCCAGCGCACCCGAAACCGCCCGCGCGAAACAGACCTACTTCCCGGCCACGATCCGCACGTCCAGTTATCCGAACTGGATTCAGGAAGACACGCCGACGCTCACCGTCAAGGCCTTCCTCGTGACCTACGACTACGGTCTGAAGGGCACGGTGGGCGCGCTGTCGAAGTTCGCGGATTCGCTGTGCACCAACTTCGACACGCTGCAGGCGCAAGGGCATCCGAAGTGGAAGCAGGTGCATCTCGAACTGCCGCCGCTCACCCGCGGCTGGAAATACTATCCGCCGATGGAAAAGCACCTGCGCGCCTGCATCGCGCAACGCACGGCGGCGGCGGAGCAGTCGCAGAACCCGACGCGGCAGGTGTCGGCCCGTCAGCAGGATGGCGCGATGCAGCGTGTGAAGAAGGCGACGTGTTCGGCGCAGGAGAAGTTGCTCTTGTTGTGCGATCAGTGATTCGTTGTTACGCGAACCGGACCGGCCACCGTGATCGACGCGCGTGGCCGGCAGCGCGAGTGGAATGATCCGCGGATGCATGCCGTGTAACGGAAACAGTCGCGGTGGTGCGTCCGCATCGACAAGAAAAGCGTTTTTTGAGACACGGTTTCGAGTTAAAACCTGCCTACGGGTCGGCGATGACCCGAAGGAGCCGTGACCGTGCCCAGATCCCAGTATTGCGCGCCGCTGTGCCGCGCCTCGTTTCGCAAGAAGAAGGCTGCCGCGCCCGGAGAGCGCACGCGTAGAAGCCAGCTCGAGCCGCAAATCCAGCGCACCCATACCCAGCCTTTGCCCGGCGTTTCATCGGCTAGTGTGGACGCGTGGGACGAATCGGCATTTTCTGATCCCGCAACCCTTGCAAACAGCGATTACGCTGCGTTCCGCCTGCTCGTGCACACCGTCAACTGCGGCGAACTCGAACGCGAGAACGGCATGCAGCTGTTCCGCGAGGGTACAAAGGCGCTGAATCAGTGGGACACGATCAGCGCCAGCGTCATCGACGAAAACAACCGCTTCACCTATGCGACGGTGGGCGTCGTGTTGCGCGCTCCGAAGCAGAACATTCTGCTGACGTCGTTCAAGGACATGGATTTCGATGGCAACAAAGGCAATCTCGATCGTCAGAAAAACTGGCTGATCCCGAGTCAGGCCGCCCGAATCCAGGCGATGCCCGCTCATGGGCGCAACGGCCTTCTGATGCGGCACATTCTCGATCAGGCGGACCGGTATCCGATCATTTCGCCCGAGGAAGTACTCGCAAGCACTAAAAGGCTCCATCAGGAACACAACGAAGTCATCGTGATGACGCGGCCCGATGTCTTCATCCAGCGCGGCGCCTTCGACGGCGAAAGGCTCATCAAGACCGGGCCGGTCGAAATCGCGGCGATCTTTCGGGCCCGGGGCGAGAGCAAGGCCGCTTTTCCGAATGCGAACAAGGAGGCGCTCATCGCCGAAGCCATACGGCTGGCGCAGGAAAACCTGGGCGACTTTCCATTGCTCGAAATCCCCGACATGGTCACGAACGTCGATTGACTCTTCCGGCGCTCAACAACGCCGCGAGCCGCGTCATGCCTTCTTCGATGACCGCTTCCGCCGTTCCGCCATAACCGAGCAGCACGCCTTGCTGCGTCGGCTGGCCTGCATAAAACCTGCGTATCCCGGCAACTCCCACCGACACGCCCCGCGCCGCCGCGACGATCTCGTCCTCGCGCCCCGGCGCCTTGAGCCGCGCGACCAGATGAATGCCCGCCGACGCCGGCAGCGGCTCGAACCATGGCGCAAGCGCGCCGTTCAGATGCGCGAGTAACCGGGCGCGCCGCCCCGCATAGGCCTTGTGCATGCGCCGCAGATGCCGCGCGAATTCGCCGTCGAGCATGAAGGCGCCGAGCGCCGTCTGCGTCAGCATGCAGCCGTGCCAGTCGCAGATTTGCCGGGCCTGCCATAGCGGCACGGACAGGCTCGGCGGCGGCACCACATAGCCCAGCCTGAGATCGGGAAACAGCGTCTTCGAGAACGTCCCGACATACGCCACGACGCCCGCGTGATCCAGACTCTTCAGCGACTCCATCGGCCGTCCCTCGAAGCGGAATTCGCCGTCGTAGTCGTCCTCGACGATCACCGCTCCTCGCCGCGCCGCCCATTCGAGCAACGCGACGCGCCGTTCGAGACTCATCGGCATGCCGAGCGGGAACTGGTGCGACGGCGTCACGTAGACAAGCCGCGTGTTGCGCGGCAGCCTGCTCACGACGATGCCCTCGCCGTCCACCGGCACGTGCGCGAGCCGCGCGCCCATCGACGCAAACAAGGCGCGTGCCGGCGGATAACCGGGCTCCTCGACGGCGACGACATCGCCCGGACGGATCACGACGCGCGCCAGCAGATCGAGCGCCTGTTGCGCGCCCTGCGTGACCAGCACGTCCTGCCAGTTGCAGGTCACCGCGCGGCTGAACGCGAGATAGCGCGCGATGCCCAGCCGCAGTTCCTGCTCGCCGCCCGGGTCGCGATAGCCCGCCACGCCGCCGTCCGCGCGCGCCTGCGTGCGCAGCGCGCGGTTGACGCAGCGGCGCCACGCGTCGTGCGGAAACAGCGTCCGGTCGGTCACGCCGCCCTTGAAGTCGCAATCGAGCGGTTCGCCGGCGGGCGGCATCGGCATGGTCATGCGCTCGGGCAGCTGGCGCCAGATGCCGGCGGCACGCGCACGGGCCGACTGCGGTTCGGCGCGCGCGCCGGGCAAACGCGCGAGGCCATCGGCGACGAAGGTGCCGTCGCCCGCGCGCGTGCGCAGGAAGCCCTCGGCGATCAGGCGCTCGAAGACGTCGAGCGTGGTCTTGCGCGACACGCCGAGCTGGGCGGCGAGATTACGCGTGGAAGGCAGGCGTGCATGCGCGGCGAGGCGCCCTTCGACGATGCCCGCGCGCAGTTGCGCATAGATCTGGCCGGTGAGGTCGCGACGGCCGTGCAGCGTGATATGGATGTCCACGGTTTCGAGAGTACGCGCGGTGTTGAATGGGCTTGCGACGAACGCGCTGACCGGCTTATCCCGCCGCGCCGAACACCGCCTGGCACAAGGTCTCGCCCTGCTCGCTGAGCCACGCGCTGCCGGTGCCGTCCTCGTTGATCGTCACCTGCACCAGCCCGGCGTCTTCGAGCCCGGTCAGCTGACGCCTGAGCGTGCTCATCGGCAGACCGGACTGCTTCGCCAGTTTCGCCAGCGACCAGGCCCGCTGCGGCGACCCTTCCCGCGCGCGCCACAGTTGTTCCAGCACGGCGACCAGCGCCGGATCGATGTCATCGCTCATCTTCTGTCTCCCTTCTCCCTGCGCGCGGCAATCTCGCCCGCCAGCGCGCCCAGCCGCCGCAACGCGGCTTCGCTTTGCGCCGTCCACGGATAGCTGTAGTTGAGCCGGATGTAATGGCTGAAGGCATTGCGCGTCGAGAACATGTAACCCGGCCCGACCGTGATGCCGCAATCGAGCGCCGCGCGATAAAGCCGCATCGAATCGACGTGTTCCGGCAGTTCCACCCACAGTACATAGCCGCCCTGCGGCGCCGAGGTACGCGTGCCCGCCGGAAAGACGCGCTCGACCAGCGCGGTCATGATGCGCGCCTGCTGCCGGTAGAGCCGCCGCACGCGCCGCAGATGCCGGTCGTAGCCGTCCTGGCGCAGATAATCGGCGATGGCGATCTGCGGCACGGACGGCGTCGTCAGCGTGTTGAGGAACTTGAGCTTCTCGACCTGCGCCCGGTAGCGCCCCGGCATCGCCCAGCCGATCCGGTACGACGCCGTCAGGCTCTTCGAGAACGACGCGCAATGCAGCACGAGGCCCTTGGTGTCGAAGTTCTTGAGGGTCGTCGGGCGCGTGTCGCCGTAGTAGAGCTCGTGATAGACATCGTTCTCGATGACGGGAATATCGTGCTCCGTGAGCAGTTCCACGAGCGCGCGCTTGCGTTCGTCGGGCATCTGGAAGCCGAGCGGATTCTGGAAGTTCGGCATCACCATGCACGCGGCAATCTTGCGCTTCGCGATGATCTGCGCGAGCGCCTCGACATCGATGCCGTCGACGGGATGCGTCGGCACTTCGATCGCGCGCATGCCGAGCCGCTCGATCGCATGCAGCATCGCGTAATACGTGGGCGACTCGACCGCGACCGTATCGCCCGGCCTGGCGACCGCCTGCAGGCTCAGGTTGATCGCCTCGGTCGCCCCGACGGTGATCACGATCTCCTCCGGATTCACCGGCACGCCGTTCTCCGCGTAACGCCGCGCAATCTGCCGGATCAGCTCGGGATTGCCGGGCGGCAGGTCGTCGATCAGGTTCCAGCTCGAATGCCGCCGCGCGATGGCGTTCGCGTACTGGTTGATGCGCCGCCAGGGAAACGGCTCGGGATCCGGATACGGCGAGCCGAACGGCACGGCGTCGTGCGCGCGGATGCTGCGCAGCGTCGACAGCACCAGCCGGCTCACGTCCACCTCCGATGCCGTGGCGCTCACCCGCTTCGGCGCGGCCTGGGCCACGCCCGCCGGCGGTTTCGCGCGCACGAAATAGCCGGACTGCGGCCGCGTCTCCAGCACGCCGCGGCTTTCGAGGATTGCGTAGGCGTGCAGCACCGTCTTGATGCTCACGCCGTGCTGCTGGCTCGCCTGCCGCACCGACGCGATCTTCTCCCCCGCCGCGAACACGCCGCGGCGCACGGCTTCCTCGATTTCGTCGGCAAGCTTTTCGTAAAGTTTCAATGGATGCTTTCCCTGGAGACTTCTCGGCGGGCCTGACTGTGCAGTCTAGGGCAAAACGCCGCAACTGTATCCCTCGAATTTCGCTTTTTCTGTGCGCCGCGTTCGTTTCGGGACACAGTAGGCTCCTCTCATTGCACGCTCTGCCTGATCCGAACGCCATGAAGAAGCCCGAAGCCCGCATCGAACCTTATACGCACCCGGCCGCGGGCTGGGGCGCGTTGAAGCAGGTCGCCATCAACCTCGTCAAGGAGCGCGTGGCGGGCGGGAACTACCGGACGCTCTTCAAGCAGAACCAGCCCGACGGCTTCGATTGTCCCGGCTGCGCGTGGCCCGACCGCGAGCACGGCTCGACCTTCGAGTTCTGCGAAAACGGCGTGAAGGCCGTCGCCGCCGAAGCGACCAGCAAGCGCGTGACGCCTGCGTTCTTCGAGCAGCACACGGTGAGCGCGCTGATGGCGCAGACCGACTATGAACTGGAACAACACGGCCGTCTGACCGACCCGCTCGTCTACGACGCGAAGCGCGACCGTTACGTGCCGATCGAATGGAACGATGCGTTCGAGCTGATCGCGTCGCACCTGAAGCAGCTCGACGATCCCGACCGCGCCGCCTTCTATACCTCGGGCCGCGCGAGCAACGAAGCCGCATTCCTGTATCAGTTGTTCGTGCGCATGTACGGCACCAACAACTTTCCCGACTGCTCGAACATGTGCCACGAGGCGACGAGCCGCGGCCTGCCGCATACGGTGGGCGTCGGCAAGGGCACGGTCACGCTCGACGACTTCGAGCACGCCGACACGCTGCTGCTGTTCGGCCAGAATCCCGCGACGAACCATCCGCGCATGCTCGGCGAACTGCGCGAGTGTGCGAAGCGCGGCGCGACCATCGTGTCGATCAACCCGCTGAAGGAGCGCGGTCTCGAGCGTTTCGCGAGCCCGCAGCACACGCTCGACATGCTGTCGCCGAAGGGCGTGAAGATCAGTTCGGTGTTCATCCGCCCGAAGGTGGGCGGCGACTTCGCGCTCATCAAGGGCGTGGCGAAGCGCGTGATCGAACTGGACGATGCGGCCGTGGCGAACGGCGGCGAGCGCGTCCTGGATGTCGCGTTCATCGCGGAGCACACGGTGAACTTCGACGCCTTCGCCGACGACCTGCGCGCCGAAAGCTGGGACGCGATCCTCGCGGAATCGGGCGTCGAGCGCGACGACCTGCTGAATCTCGCCGATATCTACGTGAAGGGCCGCGCCGTCATCTCGACGTGGGGCATGGGCCTCACGCAGCACAAGAACTCGGTGCCGACCATCCAGCTGCTGTCGAACCTGATGATGATGCGCGGCAATATCGGCCGGCGCGGCGCGGGACTGTGCCCGGTGCGCGGCCACTCGAACGTGCAGGGCGACCGGACCGTGGGCATCGAAGAAAAGCCGACCCAGGCCTTTCTCGACCGGCTCGGCGCGGCCTATGACTTCGAGCCGCCGCGCGAGCATGGATATGACGTGGTCGAAACCATCCACGCGATGCTCGAAGGCAAGGTGAAGGTGTTCATCGGGCTGGGCGGCAATTTCTCGATCGCGACGCCCGACACGCCGCGCACCTGGGAAGCGATGCGCGCATGCGACCTCACCGTGCACATCACGACCAAGCTCAACCGCAGCCATCTGGTGCACGGCCACGACGCACTGATCCTGCCGACGCTCGGCCGCACCGAAATCGACCTGCAGAACGGCGTGCCGCAAGGCGTGTCCGTGGAGGACTCGATGAGCATGGTGCACATCTCGTACGGCATGAACAAGCCGGCCTCGCCGAACCTGCTTTCGGAAGTGGCGATCGTCGCGCGCATGGCGCAGGCGACACTGGGTTCAAGCAAGGTGGACTGGCTCGCGCAGGCGGGCAACTACGCGCTGATCCGCGACGGCATCGAAAAGGTGATCGACGGCTTCGGGCGCTACAACGAGCGCCTCAAGCAACCGGGCGGCTTCCATCTGGGCGTGGCCTCGCGCGAGCGGGTGTGGAAGACGCCGAGCGGCAAGGCGCAGTTCATCGTGCATGCCATTGCGCACGACACGCCGATTCACCGGGCCCGCGCGCGTCACGGCGAGCGCCTGATGACGCTGATGACCACTCGTTCGCACGACCAGTACAACACGACCATCTACGGCCTCGACGACCGTTACCGCGGCGTGTACGGACAGCGTCACGTGTTGTTCGCGAACCGCGAGGACATCGACCTGCTCGGCTTCGAGCCGGGCGAGCGGGTGGACATCACGAGCGTGTGGGACGACGGCGTGGAGCGCCGCGTGAACGGCTTCACCCTGGTGGAATACGACATTCCGCGCGGCTGTCTCGGTGCGTATTACCCGGAGACGAATCCGCTCGTGCCGCTGTCTTCCGTCGCGGATGGCGCGGGCACGCCGACCTCGAAGTCCATTCCGGTGCTGCTGAGCCGCTCTGTCGCTGCGATGGCTGCTTGAGCCATGCGCGCCGGCGCTGGCGGATGCGCCGCTCGAACGCCCGCGCGCCACTGAAACGGCAGTGGATGAACCCGCCCAGTGCGGCGAAGATCGTCAGGCCGACAATCCAGCCGCCGGCGAAACTATGGAGCCTGCCGCTGAACCACACGATGCCGGCCATGGCCGAGCCGAACACCGTCATCACGATGGCAAACGGCGGGCAATGCTCATGTTCGATCCTGACCTGGCTCCAGGCGCCCAGCCGCTGGCGGTAGCCGCTCACGGAGTGCCGGTTGATGGCATGACTCATCATTTTCTCCGTGGTCTCGCTTCGATTGTTTCGAAGCAACCATACGAAAACGGAGAACCCGCCACCATCGGACGATTCCGAAACCGCCGCGCGCCGCTTTACTTGGCGCCGGCGAACTCCTGGACTTCGGCATCGGCTTCGCCGGCGAGCGGCACGACGCCCGACGGCCCCGACGCATGCGGATGCAACAGCAACGCAACGAGCCCGCTCCAGCCCGTCTGATGCGAGGCGCCGACGCCGCGCCCGTTGTCGCCATGAAAGTATTCGTGGAACAGCACGAGGTCACGCGAACGCGGGTCTGCCTGCAATTGCGGATAGGCGCGCATCACGGGACGCTCGCCGTTTGCATCGAGCAGGAACAGCGTGCTGACGCGGCGCGCGAGTTCATCGGCGATCTGCGCGAGCGAAAACTTCTGGCCTGACCCGGTCGGATATTCGACGCGGAAGTCGTCGCCGTAATAGCGGTGAAACTCGCGGATCGATTCGATGAGCAGGAAGTTGACCGGCATCCACACCGGGCCTCGCCAGTTCGAATTGCCGCCGAACACGCGCGAGTCCGACTCGCCCGGCAGATAGCGGATGCTGAAGCTTTCGCTGTTGTGATAGAAGACGAACGGGTTGTCGAGATGGACGCGCGACAATGCCCGCACGCCGTGGTCCGAGAGGAACTCGGTTTCATCGAGCATGCGCTTGAGCAGCGCCTTCATGCGATGCCCCCGCAGCAGGGACAGCAGCACGCTGTTGCCGCGCCCCGCGATATTCCAGCGCGACACGAGCTTTGCCAGATCCGGACGATGTTCGAGGAACCAGTGCATGCGGTCGCGCAGTCCCGGCAGCGAGCCGTGCACGCGCGGCTCCAGCACATGCACGGCAAACAGCGGACTCAGCCCGACGATCGAGCGGATGCGCATCGGCACGTTACTGCCGTCCGGCAGGCGCAGCTTGTCGTAGAAGAACTCGTCTTCCATGTCCCACAGGCCGGTATCGCAATCGTCCTCGCAGCTCACGGCCTCGGCGATGTACAGGAAGTGCTCGAAGAACTTCACCGCGATGTCGATGAACACCTTGTTCGCATACGCGAGTTCGAGCGCGATGCGCATCAGGTCGAGCGCATAGGCGGCCATCCACGCGGTGCCGTCGGCCTGGTCGATGTGACCGCCGGTCGGCAGCGGCGACGAGCGGTCGAAGATGCCGATGTTGTCCAGCCCGAGAAAGCCGCCCTGGAAGATGTTCTTGCCGTCGGCGTCCTTGCGGTTGACCCACCACGAGAAGTTCAGCAGCAGCTTGTGGAACACGAGTTCGAGGAAGTCGCGGTCGCTCTTGCCGGTGATCGCGCGGTCGATCTCGTAGACCCGCCACGTGGCCCACGCATGCACGGGCGGATTGGCGTCGCCGAAGGCCCATTCGTAGGCGGGCAGTTGTCCGTTCGGATGCTGATAGCGGTCTTTCACGAGCAGCAGCAATTGCCGCTTGGCGAATTCCGGATCGATCAGCGCGAAGGCCGCTGCATGGAACGCGAGATCCCACGACGCATACCACGGGTATTCCCACTTGTCCGGCATCGACACGATGTCCGCATTGCACAGGTGCCGCCAGTCCACGTTGCGCCCGAAGCGCCGCTGTTTCGGCGGCGTGGGCTGCAAGGGATCGCCGTCGAGCCAGCGGGTGACGTCGAACTGGTAGTACTGCTTCGACCACAGCATGCCGGCCAGCGCCTGCCGCTGCACGAGCCGCTGATCCACGCCGGCGATGTCGTGCTGGAGCGCGCCATAGAACTCGTCCGCTTCGGCGATGCGGCGCTCGAACAACGCATCCGCGTCGAGCGGCACGGCATCGGGCGCCGATTCGGGCCGCCAGCGCAGATAGACCACTGCGCGGCCGTGCGGCTCCAGCGCGAGATGCACATGAGCCGCG
Organism: Caballeronia sp. LZ033; assembly: GCF_031451265.1. NCBI lineage: Bacteria > Pseudomonadati > Pseudomonadota > Betaproteobacteria > Burkholderiales > Burkholderiaceae > Caballeronia > Caballeronia sp. LZ033. The sequence continues at coordinate 977,176 of NZ_JARUXQ010000004.1, forward strand.
GCGCGCGTGCCGGAGGCGCGGCGGATGGCGGTCTCGTCGCCGTTCACCAGGTAATCGTTGAAGCCGTCCTTGAACGGCCCTTCGCCGTCCATGCCGTGCAGGCGCCGGACATTGGTTTCGTTTTCGCAGAAGAGCCAGTCCACCGCCGCGTCGTCCGCCGACCACGCCGTCACCACCATCGGCTCGTGGCCGGTCTGTTCGGCGAGCACATAGGTGCCTTGGCCCTCCACCGTCTCCTGCGTGAGCGACGGCTTCACAGGCGTCGGCCGCCACGACCAGCTGTTGCGCGCCCAGATCTGCGGCAGCACGTCGAGCGCGGCTGCCACCGCGCCGCGATTCTCGACGGTCACGCGCATCACGATGTCGTCGGGCGTGTGCTTCGCGTATTCGACCTGCACGTCGAAGTAGCGCTCGCCGTCGAAGACGCCGGTGTCGAGCACTTCGTACTCGGGGACTTCCGCGCTGCGCCGGCCGTTTTCATCGACGAGATCGGCGTAGGGAAATGCCGCATGCGGATACTTGTAGAGCATGCGCATGTAGGAATGGGTCGGCGTGCCGTCGAGGTAGAAGTACAGCTCCTTGACGTCTTCGCCGTGATTGCCCTCCTGGTTCGTCAGACCGAAGAGCCGCTCCTTGATGATCGGGTCCGCGCCGTTCCACAGCGCCAAAGACACGCACCAGTTGAGCTTGTCGTCGCCGAACCCGGCGAGACCGTCCTCGCCCCAGCGGTAGGCGCGGCTGCGCGCGTGATCGTGGGGAAAGTATTCCCAGGCGGTGCCGAACTCGCTGTAGTCCTCGCGCACCGTGCCCCATTGACGCTCGCTCAGGTACGGTCCCCAGCGCTGCCAGTGCGCGCAATCGGCCGAATGGAGCCGTGAGCCCTCGACGGTGTCGATCTGATTGACGGGGCGCGATTTCGGCATGAACGTCTCCTGAAGTGCGGGCGCGCTGAACCTCGCCCGGACCTTGTCCAGGCCATGCGCGAACCCTCTGGCAAGAGCCGTAATTTAGCGCGTTTGGGCACGCGGCGCGCGCGCCCTGCTCAGTCCGTGCCGAGCCGTTTCTCGATGCGCAGCAACTCCGCCAGCGACCACGCCTGGAACGGCGTGCCGCCGGGCGTGTGCGGCGCGTCGCCATCGGCGACTTCGCTGATGTGATCCAGCCCGTAGCGGTCGAGATGCGCATACAGCGGCGTCAGGAAGCGCTCGCGCGCGCCCGCCACGCCATGCACGCGCACCCAGGCCTCGACGAACGGCCCCAGCAGCCACGGCCACACAGTGCCCTGGTGATACGCGCCGTCGCGGTCCAGCACGCCGCCCGCGTAATGCGGCCGGTACGCCGGGTCCGAAGGCGCGAGCGTGCGCAGGCCAAGCGGCGTCAGCAGTTGCGCTTCGACCTGCGCGACGACCGCGCGCGCCACCTCGCCGTCCACCAGCGCGAACGGCAGCCCGCCCACCGCGAAGATCTGGTTCGGACGCACCGCGCGATCCACCTTGCCGGGCTCGTGGTCCACGTCGACGACATCGTAGAGCGTGTGCGTGGCCGGATCGACGAAGCGCGCGGTGAACGCGCTGTGCGCCCGGTCGCGCAGCGTCTGCCATTGCGCGCTCCACGCCGAGCCGGCCGACAGCGCATTGATCCACAGCGCCTGCACCTCCACCGGCTTGCCGATGCGCGGCGTCACGACCCAGTCGCCCGCCTTTGCATCCATCCACGTGAGCTGCACGCCGGGCACGCCCGCGCGCAGCAGGCCGTCGCTGTCGGCAGCGATGCCGAAGCGCGTGCCGCGCGCATAGCCGTCGAGGATCGCGCCGGCCGCGCGTTGCAGGCGGCTTGCCGTCGCGGCATGCGCGTGGCCCGTCGCGAGATAGTCCTGCACCGCGACGACGAACCACAGCGATGCATCGACGGAGTTGTATTCCGGCAGGCCGCCGCTGTCGGGAAAGCGGTTCGGCACCATGCCTTCGGAGATCGTGCCGGCCCATTCGAGCAGGATGGACTCGGCTTCATCGTGACGGCCCGACGCCAGCAGCAGGCCGCGCATCGAGATGAAGGTGTCGCGGCCCCAGTCCGTGAACCACGGAAAGCCCGCGATGATCGTGCGGCCGCCGCTGCGATTGACCACGTAGGCGTCGGCGGAGCGCGCGAGCCGCGAGCCGAACGCCGCGCGCCGCTGCGTTTCGGTCGCGGCGAGACGCGCCGCATGCGCGAGCGCGGCCTCCGTGTCGGGCCGCTCCGCGCCGGTGTGGGCGTGCAGGATCATGACGGCGTCGGCGTGCGCGAGGTCGAAATGGAAGACGCCCGGCGCCGCGAGATCTTCGATGAAATCCAGACCGCGCTCGCGTTCGCGGGCATAGCAGAAGTTGCGATACCAGTCGGGCGCATGTTCATACTCGCCGTTCGCTTTCACATCGATGACGGGCAGATCGCAGTACGGACGCCACTGCACGCGCTCGCCCTCGACGGTGGCATCGAAGCCGAACGCGGCATTCTCGTGATGCAGCGCGTGGTAGTCGCGTCCGGAGACCAGCGGCCGCACGTGCAGACGCGCGTTCCCGTTCTGCCAGGCGGACGGCGTCGCGCCCTCGAAACGCCAGCGCAATACGGTCGCGCGGCTCTCCTTCGCGACGAACACCTCCGCCACGATCACCGCGTCGACGCCCACGCGAAAGCGCCACGTAGGCCAGGGCGATGTGTCGAAGGAAAGCAGGCTGGCGCGGACATCGGGATAAAGGATGTCCGGCGCGTAACGCTGCATGGTCAGCGGATAGCGCTGGCCGTCCGCTTCGAGCCATGCCTCGACGCCGTTGACGAGCGTGACGCGTCCCGCCGGCGGCTGCGTGGCCGCGAGCAGCAGCGCGTGATAGCGCCGCGTGCGCACGGTGCCCACCGTGCCCGATGCAAAGCCGCCGAAGGCGTCCGCCTCGAGCCATTCGTCTTCGAGACGCGCGTCGTCGAGGGGCGCGTGGTCCGTGCTTTCGATGCGTGTCATGGCGCGGCCTTGCGGTACTTCAGGCGATAGTCGTTCAGCGTGCGGCGCGCCCGGCTCTGGATGGCGTGCTGCATCTGCGGCGTCCAGCCCAGCAGCCAGCCGCTCGGCCCGAGTGCCTGGCGGCTCCAGCGCCAGAGATCGAAGACGTCGGTGTGTTCGGCGATGAGCCCGTCGCGGATCGCGAAGCGCGCCTGGATCTCGTTGACGACGGGCCTGCCGGTCGCGGAATACGTATAGCGCGCCACCACCCGCGCGCTGGCCACCTGGCCGATGGACTTGATGCTGTCGAAGGACAGCGAGAAGTCGGCGGCCCGGCCGAGCAGCATGCGCCACATGTCGCCGGCCTCCTTGCCGCGCAGTACGCCAAACGCGGGATCCTGGAACAGGATGTCGGGCGCGTAGCAGGCGGCCATCGCTTCGGCGTCGAGACGCTGGAACGCGGTGTAGAACTGTTCGATCAGGGCGTTGTTGGGCTGGGGCATGAGATACGTTGCGCGCGCAAGAGGTTGAGGTGCGACGTCTGGCCGGCTGCCGCTCAGGGCGCCGGGTGCACACATCATATCGCTGGCGGACCAGGCGGGTTCGGTGAAGCGTCCGCGAAATATCCCATTACCGCCCGGGCAGTGGCTCCGCAGGGAATAGTGCTCCATCCGCGCACTTCCATCAGTTGGCTCATTGGCGCGGCCAGATGAGCCGAACGCAACAGGAGCCCGCATGGCCATACAACCGGTAACCGGCAAGGAGTCATACTGGGGCGACGTGCATCCGACAGAGAACCAGGTCAGGCTCATCAACCAGAGTCCAACGATGCAGGCAGACCTCCAGGATTACGGCGCGGCAGTCAGCTCGGGAGATATCCAGCCGATTGCGGTCGGCCCGGACAAAGGGACCTATTTCGAGGACGCTACGCAGCACCGGATCGTACTCGCCCACAACTTTGCCGGGTTATCCGACGGCAACTGGATCGGGGCACTTTCACACGAGCTCGGCCATTTCGAGAGTCGCAGCAACGACCGGGCGTTTGCGACCTGCTACGGCGTCAATCCACGCGATCCCGAGGCGTTCGACGTGGAAGCAATGCTGGGTTTGCGCGGCGAAGGCGAGGCGATCTACAACAACTGGAAAGTCGGCCAGGAAATCTTGCGGAACACCTCGACGCCGGAGCATCCCGGGATGCTCATCAACATGGCGGGCGAACAACCAGGCGGCCCAACCCAGCAAGCGCTCGACAGTCTGCACGCGTCCGATACGCAGTCGGGCCTGTCCGACGAACAGGACAAGAACAGACTGATCGACAGAGCGGCGAGCCTCAACGCCACGGAAACGCCCAGCAACGCATCGAGCGATTACTACGACTACTACGGTGGCGCAAACAGGAGAGTCGTGCCGCCCGGACTGGGTTCACCGACCGCCGCGCAACTGGGCGATCCGGCTGGTGACGGCAAGATCACGTCGATGAACGAAACCTATGCATCCGGCATGCAGGGCACGCAGCATTTCGGGGCCGATGGCAAGCTCACCTCCGCCGACCTCAGGGATGCCAACGGCAACCTGCAACAGCACATCGAGTATGCGCGGCAGACGGGCGGCGCCTACTCGGCCACGATTTCCGACGGTCAAGGCGTGGTGACGGAGAAGGACGATTTCGACAAGGACGGCGCGTCGGTTGCCTACACGTACGGCAAGGACGGCACGCAAACCACTCAGGCCTACGATTCTTCCGGCAAGCCACAAGGCGACGCGGTCACATCAAACTCACCGCCTGGCGCGACCCCGGCTGCCTCGGCACTGCCAGAGTCAACGGAGGCGGCGCAAACCTATGACGGCGTCCAAGAACCCAGCGCCGCGAGCAACACCGACCCCGACGCCGGCTGATCCGCACGAACCGCAGGCGTTCACAGCAACGTCGTGACCGCGTGAATCAGGATACCGACCGCGCCGCCCACCAGCGTCCCGTTCACGCGGATGAACTGCAGATCCCGCCCGATGTTCAGCTCGACATCACGCACGAGCGTCGCGTCGTCCCATTGCTTGACCGTGGCGGCGATATGCTTCGCGATGCCGTCGCGCAGTTCCGGCGCCAGCGCCTTCAGCGCGTCGCGCATGTGCTCGTTGATCGAATCGCGCAAGGCCGGATCATTACCGAGCGCCGAAGCGAATCCGCCCGCCATTGCAACCACCTTCATGTGCAGCGCCGAGTCGGGCCGCCTGATGTCGGCATCGAGCCATGCGACGAATTCGTCCCACAGACCGTTCACGTAATCCCGCAGTTCCGGCCGTTCGAGCCATTCGCGCTTGTGCTCGTCGATGCGCGCCTTGAACGCCGGGTCCGTGCGCAGGCGTTCGACAAACCGCGCCACGGCTGCATCGAAGGCCAGGCGGCGTTCATGCTCCGGATCGCTGCTGACGTCGTGCAGCCACTGGTTAGCGCCGCGCACCAGTCCGGCCGCGAACTTGCTGCCGAGATCCTCGGCGTTCAATCCGACGAAGCCCAGCATGCCGACCAGCTTCGGATACTCCTCGCCCGCCACCGCGACGATGCGCGCCGCGAGCATCTCCTGCACTTCGGGCTTGTCGAGCCACGCGGCCATCTGCGCGAGCCCTTCGTCGAGCAGCAGCTGATGCCGACGATCCGAGGTCAGCGACGCCAGCACGCCGCCCGCCGCGCCCGCCAGATCGAACTGGTCCGCGCGGCGGCGCAGCGTGTCGTGCAGCATGGTCTTGATGCGGTCGTCATCGGCGAAGGACAGCAGTTGGCCCACCGCCGTCACCGCCTTCTTGCCAAGCAGCTCGGCGTTCTTCGGCTCGGCGAGCCACAGCGACAGACGGCTCGCCGGATCGAACGCGTTCACGCGCGCCACCAGCGCATCGGTGCCGAGAAAGCGGTCGCGGACGAACGCGGCGAGGTTGTCGCCGACGCGCGCCTTGTTCGCCGGCAGGATCGCCGTGTGCGGAATGGGCACGCCGAGCGGATGGCGGAACAGCGCCACCACCGCGAACCAGTCGGCGAGCGCGCCGACCATCGCGGCCTCCGCGAACGACGATACCCACGCCCAGATCCCCTCATCGTGCCGGCTCTTGGCGAGCGCGAACAACGCGCCCGCCGCGATCAGCAACGCGAAGGCGAACCACTTCATTCTTTTTAGCGCAACGGCTTTGTCCTGCGTTTCCATCTGGTGTGCTTTCAGGGTTTCGAAGAGGCCGCCAGCATACCAGCCCGCTTCTGCAAGGAAAGCAGCGCGTCCATGGCGCGCGGGGCATCGTCGGCGGGCACGAAGAGATGATCGTGATACGCCGCCGCCATCACGTTGCAGCTGATGCCCGCCTCGCCGAGCGCCTGCGCGAACGCCGCCGTCAGTCCCACCGCATGCAGGTCCGAGTGCACGGTCAGCGTGATCCACGCCGCGCGGAACAGCGGCGTCAGGCCCGCCGCCTGCGCCGCGTGTTCCTCCATCACGACCGTCAGGCCCTCGCGCTCGCGAAACGTCGCGATGACGTCAGCGCTCGCGGGCGCGCTTCCATGCGTCACCGATGCGAACACATACACGCCCGGCTGAAGCTCGGGCTCCATCGCCGCGAGCAGCGCACTGAGGTCACGCAGCATTTTCAGCGGGCCTCGCACGTGCCAGCACCGGCCGCAACGCCGTGCCCGTGTGGCTGCGCGGATGCGTCGCCAGCGTGTCCGGGTCCGCCGCCGCGACGATCATGCCGCCGTTCACGCCGCCTTCCGGACCGAGATCGAGCACCCAGTCGGCTTCGGCGATCACGTCGAGATCGTGCTCGATGACGATCACGCTATGCCCGCCGTCCACCAGCCGGTGCAGCACGCGAATCAGCTTCGCGACGTCGGCCATGTGCAGGCCGACCGTCGGCTCGTCGAGCACATAAAGCGTGTGCGGCGGCTTCTGGCCGCGCCGCGTGATGTCGTCGCGCACCTTCGACAGTTCCGTCACGAGCTTGATGCGCTGCGCCTCGCCGCCGGAGAGCGTCGGCGAAGGCTGGCCGAGCGTCAGATAACCGAGGCCGACATCGCGCAGCAGTTGCAGCGGATGCGCGATGCTTTGCATCGACGAGAAGAACTCGACGGCTTCGTCGATCTCCATCGTCAGCACTTCGCCGATGTTCTTGCCGCGCCACGTCACCGCCAGCGTTTCCGGATTGAAGCGCTGGCCGTGGCACACGTCGCACGGCACCTTCACGTCCGGCAGAAAACTCATCGCGATGGTGCGCACGCCCTGGCCCTCGCAGGCCGGGCAGCGTCCCTCGCCCGTGTTGAACGAGAAACGCGACGGCGTATAGCCGCGCGCGCGGGCTTCGAGCGTATCGGCGAACAGCTTGCGGATGGTGTCCCACATGCCGATGTACGTAGCCGGACACGAGCGCGGCGTCTTGCCGATCGGCGTCTGATCCACTTCGAGCACGCGGTCGATCGACTCGAAACCGCTCACGCCGCTGCACCCCTGCCACGCATGCTTGACGTCGAACTTCGGCCGCGGCGCTTCGCGCGCGAGCACGCTGGCGCGCGATCCCGGCGCCGGCTTGTCGGCCTGCGCCGACTTGCGCGCGCGCCGCACCGCCGGCGACGACAGCACCGAGCGACCGACCGCATCGAGCAGGTTGGTCATCAGCACGTCGCGCGCGAGCGTCGACTTGCCGGAGCCGGACACGCCCGTGATCGCGACCAGCCGGTTCAGCGGCACGCTCGCCGTCACGTCGCGCAGGTTGTGCAAGGTGGCGCCTTCGACCGTCAGCCATTGCTCCGGCACGGCGGCGCGCTTCGCGGTCGCAGCGCGCACTTCGCGGCGCGGCTGCAGCGGATGCACGATCGGGTTGGCGAGGAACTGGCCGGTCAGCGACGCCTTGTGGGCCGCGAGATCCGTCACGTTGCCCTGCGCGACCACCGTGCCGCCGCGCTTGCCCGCGCCGGGCCCGATGTCGATGATGTGATCCGCGCGGCGGATCGTGTCCTCGTCATGTTCGACAACCACGAGCGTATTGCCCTTGTCGTTGAGCTTCTTGAGCGCGGACAGCAGGATCAGGTTGTCGCGCGGATGCAGGCCGATGGTCGGCTCATCGAGCACATAGCACACGCCTTGCAGATTGCTGCCGAGTTGCGCGGCAAGACGGATGCGCTGCGCTTCGCCGCCGGAGAGCGTCGGCGCGGCGCGGTCGAGGCTCAGATAGCCGAGCCCGACTTCTTCGAGGAACTGCAGGCGCCCTTCGATCTCGCTCACCACGTCACGCGCGATATCCGCGTCACGTCCTGTCAGCCGAAGCGTCGCGATCCATTCGCGCGTATCGCTGACGGTCCAGCGGCCCACTTCCGTGATCGGATAATTGCCGAACGTGACCGCGCGCGCGACGTCGTTCAGGCGCGTGCCTTCGCAATCCGGGCACGGCTGATCGACGATGTCGTCCGGCTCCTGATCCACCGAGCCGATGGTCTGTTCGCGGCCGCGATCGTCCTGTGCGAACAGCGTGTCGTCGAACGCGGCGCGCTGCTCGCGCGTCAGCTTCACGCCGGTGCCCACACAGGTGTTGCACCAGCCGTGCTTGCTGTTGTACGAGAACATGCGCGGATCGAGTTCAGGATAGCTCGTGCCGCACACAGGACACGCCCGCTTGGTCGAGAACACGCGCATTTCTTCCGCGCCGCGGCGCTTGCCGTCGGCCCAGGAACCGTACAGATCATCGAGCGGCGCGAGCAGATGCATCACGCCCTTGCCGATTTCGAGCGTGTCGTCGAGCAGGCGGCGCAGTTCGGCTTCGTTCTCCGGGGTCACGATCAGATCCGCCACCGGCAGTTCGATCGTGTGTTCGCGGAAGCGGTCGAGCTTCGGCCACGGGCTCACCGGCAGAAACTCGCCGTCCACGCGCAGATGCGTGTTGCCGCGCGCCTTCGCCCACTTCGCCAGATCGGTATAGACGCCCTTGCGGTTCACGACGAGCGGCGCAAGCAGCCCGACGTGCGCGCCCTTGAAGTCGCGCATGATCTGCGCGGCAATCGATTCCGAACTCTGCGACTGCACCGGCGTGCCGTCGTGGATGCAGTGCTGGATGCCGAGCTTCACGTACAGCAGGCGCAGGAAGTGCCAAACCTCGGAAGTCGTCGCGACGGTGGACTTGCGCCCGCCGCGCGACAGGCGCTGCTCGATGGCGACCGTCGGCGGAATGCCGTACACGGCGTCCACTTCGGGGCGGCCCGCCGGCTGCACGATGGAACGCGCATACGCGTTCAGCGATTCGAGATAACGGCGCTGGCCTTCGTGGAACAGGATGTCGAAGGCGAGCGTCGATTTGCCCGAACCCGACACGCCCGTCACCACATTGAACTTGTTGTGCGGAATATCGACGTCGAGCGACTTCAGGTTGTGCTCGCGCGCATTGACGATGCGCACCACGTCCTCGCCCTGCAACGCGCGCCGTGCGCTCGCCACTTCGGCGGCGAGTTGCAGCGGCACGCCGGCGCGCTCGGCTGCGCCCGGAGCCATGGCTTCCTCGTAGTCCAGCAGCGCCCGGCCGGTATGCGAGTGTTCGCAGGCGGCCACCTCGTCCGGCGTGCCGACGCACACTACCTGACCGCCACCGTCGCCACCTTCAGGACCGAGATCGATGATCCAGTCGGCGGCGCGGATCACGTCGAGATTGTGCTCGATCACGATCAGCGAATGGCCGCGTTCCAGCAGCCGGCCCAGCGCGCGCATCAGCTTGGCGATGTCGTCGAAATGCAGGCCGGTGGTCGGTTCGTCGAACATGAAGAGGCGGCTTTCCGCTTCGCCGCCCTTCTTGCCCTTGGTGCCCTGCGACGTCTCCGCGAGAAAGCCCGCCAGCTTCAGGCGCTGCGCTTCGCCGCCCGACAGCGTCGGCACCGGCTGACCCAGCTTCACGTATTCGAGCCCGACATCGACGATCGGCTGCAGCACGCGCAGCACTTCCTTGTCTTCCGCGAACAGCTCGACCGCTTCGCTGACGGTCAGTTCGAGCACATCCGCGACGCTCAGGTGCCGCCCGCCGCGCTCGATCTTCACTTCGAGAATCTCGGCGCGGTAACGGCGGCCATCGCAGTCCGGGCAGCGCAGGTAGACATCGCTCAGGAACTGCATCTCGACGTGCTCGAAGCCCGAGCCGCCGCAGGTCGGGCAACGGCCATCGCCGGAATTGAAGCTGAACATGCTCGCGCTATAGCCGCGCTGGAGCGCGAGCGGCGCCTTCGCATAGAGCTTGCGGATTTCATCGAACGCGCCGACGTAACTCGCCGGGTTCGAGCGCGCCGTCCGGCCGATCGGCGATTGATCGACGAACACGACATCGCTCAGCTGCTCCGCGCCCTTCAGGTCGCGGAATGCGCCGGGCGCTTCCGTCGCCTTGCCGAAATGGCGCATCAGCGCGGGCGCAAGCACGTCCTGGATCAGCGTCGATTTGCCCGAGCCCGACACGCCCGTCACGCAGACGAGCCGCTGCAACGGAATCTCGACGGTGACGTCGCGCAGATTGTGATCGCTCGCGCCTTCGAGCACGAGGCGCGGCGTGTTCCTGTCGACGGCGCGCCGGTTCCAGTCCGACGCATGCGCCACCTGCTTGCGGCCGCCGAGATAGGCGCCGGTGAGCGTATCGGTGGACTGGATGTCGCCGGGCGTGCCGTCATAGACGATCTGCCCGCCGCGCTCGCCCGGCCCCGGTCCCATGTCGATCAGACGATCCGCCGCGAGCATCACCGAAGGATCGTGCTCGACGACGACGAGCGTATTGCCCGCGTCGCGCAGCCGGTGCATGGCCTCGACGATGCGGTTCAGGTCGCGCGGATGCAGCCCGATGCTCGGTTCATCGAGCACGAAAAGCGTGTTCACCAGCGACGTGCCGAGCGCGGTGGTCAGGTTGATGCGCTGCACTTCGCCGCCGGAGAGCGTGCGGCTCTGGCGATCGAGCGTCAGATAGCCCAGGCCGACATCGCACAGATACTTGAGGCGCGTGCGCACTTCGGCGTGCAGCAGCTTGAGCGCTTCGTCGAGCAACGTGGACGGCAGCGTCAGCGAATCGAAGAAGCGGCGGATGCGTTCGATCGGCATCAGCATGAGGTCGTGCACGGTCAGGCCGGGCAGCGCTTCGAGCTGCGCGCGCGTCCATTCGACGCCTTGCGGCATGAAGCGATGCGCGGGCGACAGTACGGCATCCGCCTGTTCCTTCGTACCGAGACGCCACAGCAGCGATTCGGTCTTCAGGCGCGCGCCGGCGCAGACCGGGCACGGGGTGTAGCTGCGGTATTTCGACAGCAGCACGCGGATGTGCATCTTGTAGGCCTTCGACTCCAGATAGTCGAAGAAGCGCTGCACGCCGTACCACTGGTTCTGCCACTTGCCGGTCCAGTCGGGCGAACCCTTGATGACCCAGTCGCGTTCCTGCTGCGACAGCTCGTTCCAGGGCACGCCAAGCCGGATGCCCGCCTTCGCGCCGTAGCGCACGAGATCGTCCTGGTTTTCTTTCCACGCGGGCGTCTGGAGCGTCTTGACCGCGCCTTCGCGCAAGGTCTTCTTCTCGTCGGGAATCACGAGCCCGTAATCGACGCCGATCACGCGGCCGAAGCCCCGGCAGGTCTCGCACGCGCCGTAGGCCGAGTTGAACGAGAACAGCGCCGGCTGCGGGTCCGCGTAGCGCAGGTCGCTCTCCGGGCTGTGCAGGCCCGTGGAGAAGCGCCAGATGTCGGGTTCGCCCTCGTCCTTCAGCACGTAGACGTCCACCCGGCCGGTGCCGCGCAGCAGCGCGCTTTCGATCGCCTCCAGCGCGCGCGAGCGCTCGGTGTTCTGGAGCCGGAACCGGTCCGCGACGACGTCGAGCATCTGCCGTCTGCCGCTCGCAGTTTCGATGTGGCGCTTCGCCTGCACGCGCGTGTAGCCGCTCGCGGACAGCCATTGCTCGACTTCCGCGTCGCTGGCGGTGTCGGGCAATTCGACGGGGAACGTGATCGCGAGACGCGGATCGTCCGCGCGCGTGCGTTCGAGCAGTTCGGCGTAGATCGTCTCGGGCGTGTCGTGGCGCACGCGGTTCGAGGTCTTTTTGTCGAACAGCTCGGCGGCGCGGGCGTAGAACAGTTTCAGATGGTCGTTCAGCTCGGTCATCGTGCCGACGGTCGAGCGCGAACTGCGCACCGGATTCGTCTGGTCGATGGCGATGGCGGGCGGCACGCCGTCCACGCGCTCCACTTGCGGACGGTCCATCCGGTCGAGGAACTGGCGCGCGTAGGCGCTGAAGGTTTCGACGTAGCGGCGCTGGCCTTCCGCGTAGAGCGTGTCGAACACGAGGCTCGACTTGCCGGAGCCGGACGGGCCAGTCACGACCGTCATCTGGCCGGTGTGCAGGTCGAGGTCGAGATTCTTGAGATTGTGCTGACGTGCGCCGCGGATGCGGATTGCGTTGTTCGATGCCAATTTGTCAACCGGTTCAATGAGTTGGGCGGCCGTTCACGGCCTCGGGCGAGGTGCGCGCGAGTTCGGAAGCGCACAGCTGCCGCAGCGAACAGTACTGTACACGCATACAGTGGTTGTCGCCAAACGTGTCGGGAGTGTCCGTCCGGGGTGCGCAAGACGCTCGCCTGATCGACGGGTCACTCCAGATGGCGGAGCACTTCGGCAGCCACGGCGTCGGGGGCCTCGCGCAGCGGAAAATGCCCCGCCCCGTCGATCACGACGCGCCGGTAGCCCGCCTGAAAGTGGGACTCCTGGCCTTCCGAGCTGGCGGGTTCGTCGCAGGCATCGGCGCCGCCCTGGATCATCAGCGCGGGCACGCTGATGCGCTCGATCGTCCCGAGACGCGCGTACAGGTCGGACAGCCTCGGATCGGACGGCTGATCGCCGCGCCAGCGCCGCCGATATGCGTTGAGCGTGATCGGCACCCAGTCGGGATTCTCGAAGGCGCGTGCGGTGATGTTGAATTCGGCCTCGTCGAACCAGCCGGGCGGCGACCACGTGTCCCACTGCATGCGCGCGAAGCCTTTCGGATCGGCGGCGACGGCGTCCGGGCCGCCATCGAGCGACATGAACCACTGGTACCAGAAACGCCGCGCCTGCGAAAAATCCGGCAGGCGGAACGCGCCGCGCGGCTGGTAGGCCAAGGCGAGCGCGGCCATGCGGCGCACCCGCTCGGAAAACAGCGCGGCAAGCGTGTAAGCGGCGCGCGCGCCCCAGTCATGGCCGACGACATCGAATTGGGCGATGCCGAGGGCGTCGGCGAGATCGATTGCATCCTGGGCAAGCGCGACGCCGGAGCCGTCGCGAATCGTGTCCGGCGAGAGGAAACGCGTGCCGCCCGCGCCGCGCAGCTCCGGCACGATGGTGCGGCGGCCGGCGTCGTTGAGGCGCGCGGCGACCGGGTTCCAGGCGCGGGCGGCATCGGGCCAGCCGTGCAGCAGAAGGGTGACCGGACCGTCGCGGGGGCCGGAATCGGCGAAGGAGATGTCGAGCGTCGGCGTGCGGGCGTGCAGAGCGAAGTCAAGCATGGCGAGACTCCTCAACGGGAACGCGAATGGGGGAAGGTCATTCTAGCGACGCGGCGTCGGGCGTGCTTGGCGTGCCCGTCCCCGCTCAAGCCCCGATCAACACGCCGCTCCTGATCGGCGTCTCGCCTGTTACGCGCCCCATCGGCGCTCCGGCGGGCACGAAGCGGATCGCGCGCCGCATGTAGAACACGCCGTCATTGCGCGTGGTGACGGTCGTCACCGCGTCCGTGATCGGATCGACGATATCGAACACCGGATCGCCCGCCCGCAACCGCGCGCCCACCTTCGCCCGATACACGACGATGCCGCTCACCGGCGCCGTCAGCTGCTCGCTGCCCGCGAGCGGCGTCGCGGGCTGTTCGAGCGGCGGCGGCGTCTGCGCTTCGCCCTCGATCACGCCGCGCCCGATCAGGAACTGGACGATGGCTTCGGCATCGTGCGCAGCGGTGTCGTAATCGACGTCGCGTTGGCCGCGATATTCCACCGTCGCCGCGAGATTCGGCGCGGCGAGCGGCACGGCGTCGCCCAGACGCTCCCGAACCTGGTTCCACAGGAGCGCGTGGACTTCATCGAACGACTGCCCGCCGGAATCCGTCGCGAGCAGCACGCCGTTGGCGTCGAGATGGCGCGCGAGCGGTTCGAGCGCCGGCCAACTTGCCGGGCTGGTATACAGATGCACGGTCGCTTCGAGCGAGCAGTGCAGGTCGAGCACGATATCCGCCTGCGACGCGAGCCTGAGCAGCACGAGCCGCAAGTCTTCGAACTCGTTCTTCACCGTCGTCTCGCCGAGCAGCGCGAGCAACGCGGCGCGCAACAGACGCGCGTTGCGCGCGCCATCGTGCGGCGAGAACGGCTCCGCGACCCGCTCGATCAACGCGGCCGCGGTCGGCAGCGGAAAGCCGCGGTTGAAATTCTGGCCGCTGTTCGCCTCGAAGCGCCCGAGGAACTGCCCGAGCACATGCTGCGACAGCCCGATGGGATTCGCCACCGGCACCAGCACCACGGCGCCGCGCAGGCGGCCTTGCGCCTCCACTCCGGCGAGACGCTTCTTGAGGGCCCAGGCGGCGAGCATCGCGGGCGTTTCGTCGGCGTGCAGCGATGCCTGGATATAGACCTGCTCGCCCGCGCCCCGCGCGTCGCCGAAATGAAAGCTGACGAGTTCGCGCGTCGTGCCGAGCGTGGTCGAGAGGAGGGAATCGCGCTGGATGTGCATGATCAGTCGCCGTAGACATCGAAGTCGAAATACTTGCGGGCGATCTTCTGATACGTGCCGTCGGCGCGCATGTCCTTCACCGCGCGATCGACCTTCGCCTTGAGCGCGGCGTCGTCCTGCCGCATGCCCATGCCGACGCCGTGATCGCCCATCGAGAGCGGCTCGCCGACGAACCCGAAGCCCGCGCCGCGCGGCGTCTTCAGAAAACCGTGCTCGGCCTCCACCGAGCCGAGCAGCGCGGCATCGATACGGCCTGCCGTGAGGTCGTTCAGCACCCCTTCCATGCTCTGATAGGGAACCACCTCGACGCCGCCCGGCGCCCAGTTTTTCATTGCATAGGTCTCGAACTGACTGCCGCTCTGCACGCCGATCCGCTTGCCGCGCAAGCCGTCCGCGCTGGCCATGAGCGGCGCGCCCTGCTTCGCGATCAGCCGCGAGCGGAACTGGAACAGCTTGTTGGAGAAGGCGATCTGCTTCATGCGCTTGTCGGTGATCGCCATCGACGACATGATCCCGTCGATCTTGCGCGCCTGCAGCGCCGGAATCATCCCAGAGAATTCGAGCTCGACCCACTGGCAATGCATGGCGATGCGGCGGCAGATTTCGTCGCCGAGATCGACGTCGAAACCGGCGACGTGGCCGTCGGGCGTCTTGACGTCCATCGGCGGATAGCCAGGGTCGATGCCGAGCCGCAGGGTGTCGGTGTCCTTGGCATGAGCGGGTGCGGCAGCCGCGAGGATGGCGGCCAGCATGAGGGCGTGGAATCGGGGCATGGGGCGCGGTGATGAGGTTATTCAGGGTCTCGATACTACGAGCGCCCGATGCCCACCAGAAGAGGCAGTTTGCTTATCATGTTCACTTTTCGTGATCGCCCTGTCGCGAACCTGACGATGGAACTGACTCTCACCCAATTGCGCATGTTCATCGCCGTGGCGGACGCGGGCAGTGTACGCGCGGCGGCGCGGCGGCTCGACGTCGCGCAGAGCGGCGTCACGCAGCACATGCGCAAGCTGGAGGCACAGGCGGGCGGCCCGCTGTTCGAGCGCGACGTGCGCGGAGCGCGCCTGACGCCAATCGGCGAGCGATTGCGCGTACGCGCGGAACTGATTCTCGGCGAGTGCCGCAAGACCGAAGACGAAATGCGTCAGCTTCAGGGCGATCTGACGGGCCGCGTGGCGCTCGGACTGTCGGCCGAAGCCACGATGCGGCTGTTTCCCGCGTTGCTGGAGAGCTATCGCGAGCGCTGCCCGCGCATCGACGTGCACCTGACCAGCGCGACTTCACGGATGCTGACTTCGTGGGTCCGCGAAGGCCGTCTCGACTTCGCGCTCGCGCTGATTGCGCCGGACGCGGACGTTCACGACATGGAAACGACGCCGCTGTTCGAATCGGACGTCGCGGTGATTGCGCGGCGCGATCATCCGCTCGCGCGGGCCCGCATGCTCGCCGACCTGCGCGACGCACAATGGGTCAGCACGCGGCAACGCAGCGGCGAGACCGCGGGCAACCGGCTCTCCGCGCTCTTCGAAGACGCGCGCTTGCCCGCGCCGAGCATCGCCGCGACGACCGAAGCCGTGTTCGATACGCTGCATTGCATCGCCGCGAGCGACTATCTCGGCCTGGAACCGGCGGGCCTCGCGGCTCACCCGTTTTTCCGCGACCACGTGACCGTGCTCAAGATAGCCGAGCGGGCTGCGAGCACACCGGTCTGCCTGGTGCGACGAGCGGGCGTGCCGCTGACGCCCGCCGCCCAGGAACTCGCGACGATGGCGCTGTCGTACTCGCGAATCGCCCGCAAGCGCCGCGCTCAGCGCGACGCGTGACGCGCGCGTGTTCCTTTCGATGCCGCCGCTGCATTGGCGCGGCGCGTCGCCCAGCCCTTCTTCGCCGCCGCCGATCGATCCGCAGCCGAGCGCCTGCTCGACGCCGCATGGGTCTGCCGCGACAGCGCCTTGGGCGACGCGGCCCTCGTGCTTTCCCGCTTCAACGCGCGGGTAGACGCCGCCGAGCGCTTCGCCTTCGACTCGGTGCTGGGGCTCTTCTTGGTGCGATGCGCGGCCTTCGTGTCCTGCGCGGCTTTCTTGCGGGTGGCGGCGGAGGTCGTGCTCTTGCTGGGCGCCTTCATCTTGACGCCGGAGCGTCGGGCCTCGGACAACCCGATCGCGATGGCCTGCTTCGCCGACTTCGCGCCGTGCTTGCCTTCGCGAATATGGTCGATCTGCTCCTTCACGAACGCGCCTGCCTGGGTGCTGCCGGACTTGCCTGCGCGCTTCGCTTGCGAAGCGCGCGCGAGAGTTTTCTTTTCGGGCATGTCAGACCTCCTCGAGTGAAGTGAAACTGCGCTGATCCCGCGAGCAACGCATGTGCCCGCAAACGTTTTACGCGCCGACACGTCTCGACGACGGTCGACCCGCTCGCCGTCCGCCCGGATCCGTTCGATGCAACGGATCAGCACGCCAATCGTTTGCTTGCTGAAGAGACAGAAAACGCAATCGTTTTCTGTTTCCAAAGGCGTTCATCTCAGCCGAAGCAAACGTTCGAATCTTTTCTGCAAACAGGGTTAAAGCCACTCAGACGCATGCCGTTAACGGGCTTATCCATAGCACCCAAGTCGAGTTGAATTAAGGCCTGTTTCGCCTTTTGTTCCAGCGATTGGCCCGGGCCGCCGTGGATATGATCCAAATCGGTAAGCAAATCCCTCTGGTACTGCAAGCCCAAACCTCACTCATCAAGGAAGCAACATGCAGAAATTCATTAAAGCCTTCGTCCGTGACGAACGTGGCGTCAGCGCCATGGAATACGCGATCCTCGCCGGCATCGTCGTGGTCGCGCTGGTCGCTGTCGGCAGCGCCTTCAGCACCAACATGCAAGACGTCTTCTCGAACCTGACCACGAAGGTCAAGGCAGCGGCGGGCTAAGCAGTCGAGCCACAGGTCCGGTCTTCACACGCCCGGACCTCAACCTGCCCTCCCCCGAATCGAGCCCATCGTGACCGCCCTGTCTCTCATCATTCGTCTTGCCGTGCTCGGCGCCTTGCTTTGGCTCGCGATCGCCGACGTGCGCACCCGACGCTTGCCGACGAGCATAGTTCTCACGATCGGCGCACTGTTTTTCCTCGATGCGTTCGTCGCCGGCATGTCGCTCGACGATGTCATCTCGCATCTGGTGCTCGCGGTCATCGTGTTTCTGGCCTGCGCGCTGTTGTTCGCTGCAAAGATGCTGGGCGGCGGCGACGCCAAGCTCGCATCAGTCATTTTTCTGTGGGTGGGATTCGGTCTTTCGCTCGCCACGCTGACACTCGTCTCGGTCATCGGGACCGTGGTGTCGCTCGTGAGTCTCGCCACCCGCAACATGAATCCGTCTCATCGCTCCATGCCGCTTCGCGCCCTCGCCATGTTTTCCGCGGCCCGCGGCGTTCCGTACGGCGTGGCGCTTGCCTTCGGCGGCGGCCTCGTGATCATGCTGCCTGCCCTGCTGCCCCTCATTTCGACGCGATAGGACGGCGTCCCTATGTCCAATATCATTAAATTTGCCGTACTGCTGGTCGGCGCGCTTCTGATCGCGCTGATCGTGCGCGTGGTCGTTGCGGGCGCTTCGCACCCGTCGAAGCCGGTCGTGACAAGCGAAAAAGTGCTGGTGAGCGCCGCGGATCTGCCGCAGGGCCTGCTGCTGCGCGACGAGGATCTCGCCTGGAAGGAGATCCCGAAAGCGCAATTGCCGCCGAATGCCATCGTCAACGGCGTGGAGGGAGCGCCCAGCCTGAAGGGCGCGCTGTTGCGCCATCCGGTCACGAGCGGCACCGTGCTGGTGTCCGACGACGTCTTTCTGCCGAGCGCGCCCGGCTTCCTCGCCGCGACCCTCAAGCCCGACATGCGCGCGGTCTCGGTCGCCGTCGACGATGTGTCCGGCAATGCCGGCCTGATCCAGCCGGGCGACTACGTCGATCTGCTGCTCACCCAGCAGATGGAGCGCCGCACCGACTCCCCCGATCTCGCGGTATCGAGCGAAACGGTGGTGGAGCACGTACGCGTGCTGGCCGTCGGCTCTGAAATCAAGCGGCCCAACAACAGCGGCAGCGGCGGCGCCGACGCGGATGTCGCCGTGGTGCGCGCCCGTACTGTCACCCTCGAAGTGACGCCGCGCATGGGCGAAGTCGTCGCGGTCGCGGCGCGGCTCGGCAGCCTGTCGCTCGCGCTGCGCAGCTTCGCGACCGTCAGCCGCGATCCGGCAGCGCCCATGGGCGCATCGGCGCCCGAGCGCAAGCCCATCTGGGCCGGTGACATTTCACGCGCCGTGCGGGACCTGCCGCGCCCGCGTCCGGCTCAGTCCGGTACGCCGAGCGCCACGCCGGCCGCCCCGCGCATGGTGACCATCTACCGCGGTTCCGAGAAATCGGATACGTCGACCGTCGCGCAGGCGGGCTCCGGCCAGGGCGTTCCGCCGCTGCCCTCCGTGCCCGCGGAGCGTTGATCCCGTGCCCTTGTTCGAACGCGCGCCATCGCCAGGATTCACATTCATGAAAACGCAGTTCAGTTGGAGTCGGCTCGCGAGCGGTATCGCGGGAAGTATCGATCAGACGCGCAGCGCGCCGGCGTTGGCGTGCGCAGCGTTGCTCGCGTGCACGGTCGCCCACGCCGCGCCGCCGGCGAAGCTGCCGCCGCACGCCGGCGCAGCCTCGCCCGTCCGCACCGCTTCGACGGACGCGATGTCGCCCGCCGCGCCGCAAGGCCCGCTCGTGCTGGACGCGAGCAAGGGCACGATGTTGTCGCTCAACGAGAACGCCGTATCGGTGTTCGTCGCGGATCCGACCATCGCCGACGTGCACGTACCCTCGCCGCGCGCGGTGTTCGTGCTCGGCAAGAAAACCGGCTCGACCACGCTCTACGTGCTCGGCGCCAATAACCGGCCGCTCGTGCAGCGCACGATCATCGTCTCGCGCGACCTGACCATGCTGCGCGGCATGCTCACCGCACGCTTCCCGAACGCGAACGTGCAGATCGGTACGGGACCGGGCACGCTGACGCTGAGCGGCCAGGCATCGAATCCGGCGGATGCCGACGCCATCGTGCAGACGGTGACGCCCTATCTCGCCGAGAAGGAAGTGCTGGTCAACCGCATGACGATCGACCGGCCGCTGCAAGTGCAACTGCGCGTGCGCATCACGGAAGTGGACCGCAACGTCACGCAGCAGCTCGGCATCAACTGGCAGGCGATGGGCAACGCGGTCGGCAACTTCTACGGCGGCGTCTTCAGCGGCCGTTCGATCTACAACCTGAACCAGCCGCTCACCGCCGCCAACGGCGCCGTGACCTATCCGGTCAACCTGCCGACCAACAACGCTTACTCTATTCTGGGCGCCTTCAAGACGAACAACGTGGACATCCGCGCGCTCGTCGATGCGCTGAACCAGGAAGGTCTGCTCACCGTGCTCGCCGAGCCGAATCTCGTCGCGCTCTCGGGCCAGACCGCGAGCTTCCTCGCGGGCGGCGAATTCCCGATTCCGGTGTCGCAAGTCAACGGCGCGATCACGGTCGAGTTCAAGCAGTTCGGCGTCAAGCTCGACTTCACGCCAACCGTGATGACGGACCGCCGCATCAGCCTGAAGGTGCGCCCCGAGGTCAGCCAGATCGACACGACGGCGAGCGTCACGACCGGCGGCATCACCGTGCCGGGCCTGTCGGTGCGCCGCGCGGACACCACCGTGGAACTGGCGAGCGGCCAGAGCTTCGCGATCGGCGGGCTGCTGCAGAGCAATACCAGCGACGTGGTTTCGCAGGTGCCCGGCCTGGGCTCGATCCCGGTGCTCGGCAAGCTGTTCTCGTCGACCAACTACCAGAACAACAAGACCGAGCTGGTGATCATGGTCACGCCGTATCTGGTCGAGCCGACCGATCCGTCGAAACTGCGTACCCCGCTCGATTCGCTGATCTCGCCGTCGAGCGATGTCGAATACAGCTTCCGGCGCCAGAACGGCGACGCGGCGGCTCAGGCCGGACAGCCGCGTCTTGTCGGCGCGGCCGGCTACGTCTATTGAGCCCGTCATGAAACACACACGACTGCTTTCCCTTCTCATCGCCGGCGTGTTCGCCGTCGCCGCCAGCGGCTGCTTCAAGCCGCCGCGCAACATGCCGAACGAAACGGTGATCGGCTACGACGGCACGAACGCCGTGCCGCCCGACTGCGCCAGCCTCTCGCGCCCGTCGCTGCTGACGGACGCTGGCATCCGCCGGCCGAGCATGCAATGGGGCTGCGCCACGTACACCAACCTGGCCGCGCAACTCGCACGTCCCGAAGACGCCGTGCATCCGCAGACGCTCGGCCCGGCGGACGCGGCCGTGGCGGCGAGCGCGGTTAGGCGTTACGAGACCGGTCACGTGATCCCGCTCGACACGTCGACCTCGCGCAGCAGCAAGTGATGCAACGCAATTCAGCCCAAGTCAGACCAGGCCAGCCATGAGCACAGAGCTTTCCTTTTCGAAGACCAAGTCGAGCGCGCGCAATGCGGACTTCATCGCGTTCGTGTCCGATCGCAAGACCGAACAGATCGTGAAGAGCTTCGTGCTCGAACAGGCGATGCCGCACGCGCATATCGTCGTGGGCAACGTCGACGACGCAATTGCGTATCTCGCCAAGGTCGACCGCTCGCCGCTCTTCCTGCTGGTGGATCTGCAGGAATCCGTGATGCCGCTCTCCGACCTCGGCCGTCTCGCCGAAGTGTGCGAGCCCTCGGTGCAGGTGGTGGCGCTCGGCGAGCGCAATGACGTGGGCCTGTTCCGCAGCCTGCTCAAGATTGGCGTGCGCGACTATCTCGTCAAGCCGATCACCGTCGAACTGCTCAAGCGCACGGTGAACGTCTCGGAAGGCAAGGTCAGCCCGGTGATGCTGGCGCGCGCCGGCAAGACCATCGCGTTTGCGGGTTCGCGGGGCGGCGTCGGCGTCACGACGCTGGCGCTCAACGTGGCGCGTCACCTGTCCGAAGACACGCACCGCCGCGTCGCCTATGTGGACCTGAACCTGAACGGCGGCGCCGCCAACTCGATGCTCGGCCTGCAAAGCAACAACGGCCTGGTCGACGTGTTGCAGAATGTGCACCGCCTTGATCCGCAATACGTGGAGCGCACACTGGTCGCCAAGGGCACCCGGCTCTTCATGCTCTCCGCGGAACTCGAATACGGCGCCGCGCGGCCGTTCGGCACCGGTGCGCTGCCGCGCGTGCTCGAACTGCTGTGCGACAGCTTTCACTACGTGATTCTCGACGTCGGCCCGATGACCGATCCGCTCGCGCAGGAAGCGCTGGATCACGCCGCGCGCGTCTATCTGATCGCCGACCGTTCGGTGCATTCGACGCGCGAGACCATTCGCCTGCTGCGTCACATCGAGGACCGTGACAACAATCCGCCGACCTCGCTGCTGGTCAACAACCCGAATGCCGTGTCGAGCGGCAAGGTGCAACTGAACGACTTCATGACGGCGGTCGGCCGCAACGTGCTGTACGAGATCCCGTTCGAGGCGAAGGCGCTCGCAACGGCCGAGAATCTCGGCGAAGCGCCGAAAGAGAAGAACGCGAACGGCTTCAATCAGATGATCACGCGTATCGGCGGCGACCTGACCGGTCAGCAGATGAACGCCGAGCGCTCGTTCTTCCAGAAGCTCCGGCTCAGGAGAGGCTGATGTTCGGACAGAAACAGGTTACCCGCCCGGAGCCCGACACGGAAGCGGCAGCCGACGCTGCCGCGCTCGCGCCGGCTCCCGCCCCGGCGCCACCGCCTCCGCGCGTGCAGGCGCCGGAAGGCAACGAGGTGCTGGTGCGTTCGGACCTGTTCAGGCTCATCCGCACCGGCGTGTTCGCCTCGATGAATGCATCCGCGGCCGTCGGCAAGACGCGCGAGCAGATGAAGCCGGGCGTCGAACAGCTCGTGCTCGAAGTCGCGGAGCGCGAACGGCTCAACATCACGATCTCGGAACAGGCGCAGATCGTCGGCGAACTGCTGAACGACATGTTCGGCCTCGGTCCGATCGAACCGCTGCTCGCCGACGACACCATCACCGACGTGCTGGTGAACGGCCCCGATCAGGTCTGGGTGGAACGGCACGGCCGTCTCGAACTCACGAATTGCAAGTTCCGCGACAACACCCACGTGACCAACGTGGCGCAGCGCATTGCGGCGGGCGTGGGCCGTCGCGTCGATGAAAGCAGCCCGATGGTCGATGCCCGTCTCGCCGACGGCAGCCGGGTGAACGTCGTGCTGCCGCCGCTCGCGATCCACGGCGCCTCGATCTCCATCCGGAAGTTTTCCAAGCGCAACATCACGCTGCATCGCATGGCGCAGCAGGGCAACCTGTCCGCCGCGATGGCCACCGTGCTCAAGCTCGCGAGCACCTGCCGCCTCAATATCATCGTGTCGGGCGGCACGGGCTCGGGCAAGACGACGCTGCTCAACGCGCTGTCGCACTTCATCGGCCATGGCGAACGCACGGTGACGATCGAGGACGCGGCCGAACTGCAGCTCGTGCAGCCGCACGTGGTCAGCCTGGAAACGCGGCCCGAGAATGCCGAAGGACTCGGCGCGGTGACGCAGCGCGATCTGGTGCGCAACGCGCTGCGGATGCGTCCTGACCGCATCATCCTCGGCGAAACCCGCGGCTCCGAAGCCTTCGACGTGTTGCAGGCCATGAACACGGGCCACGACGGCTCGATGACCACGATCCACGCGAACACGCCGCGCGACGGCATCACGCGTCTCGAATCGATGGTGATGATGGCGAACGGCAACCTGCCGCTGCTGTCGATCCGCCGCCAGATTGCAAGCGCGGTGCACATGATCGTGCAGATCGAACGGATGCGCGACGGCATGCGCCGCGTCACGCGCATCACGGAACTCGTCGGCATGGAAGGCGAGGTGATCATCACGCAGGACCTGTTCGCGTTCCATTACGACGCCAGCGCCTACAGCGAGGAAGTCAAAGGCGTGTTCGAAACGGGGTCGGTGCGGCCGGCGTTCGCGGCCCGCGCCGCCTACTACGGACTCGAAGACGCACTGCTGGAGGCGATGCGCCCATGAGCAACGTCGATCTGATCACATTCGGCGTGTTCGCCGTCGCCCTGCTGGCCGGCATCATGCTGCTAATGCTGCAGGACATGCGCAAGCAGCAGCCTGACGCACGCATCCAGGCCCGCGTCAAGGCCGACTTCCCCGCGACCGGCTCGCATATCCGCGACGCGCGCCATGACGTTGCCGACCTCTTCACCGTCAGCCGTAACGAAAATCTGTTCACGCGCTGGTTCGGACCGAAGATCTCACGCCTCAAGACCGTGGCTGGCGCGAACGGCTTGCGCATCGTGATCATCGCGACGGTCGTGGCCGAAATCATCGCGCTGCTGATGACGAATCTGCTGCCGCTGCCCGACGTCGCCAAGCCCGCGTTGCTCGCCGGCCTGCCGCTGCTCGGCGCGATGCAGTCGTACCGCTTTCTCGTCGAGCGCTTCAAGCGGCGCTTCCTCGAGGGCTTCCCTGATCTGATCGACCTGATCGTGCGCGCGGTGCGCGCCGGCGTGCCGGTCACGCACGTCATGGGCGTCGCGTCCAGCGAATGCGCCGAGCCGCTCAAAAGCGAATTCAAATTGATGGGCGACGCGTTGAAGGTCGGTCTCGATCTCGAAGAAGTGCTCGACACGGCGGTTGCACGCATCGGCATCGCGGATTTCTCGTTCTTCTGCGTCTGCCTGCTGCTCCAGCGCGAAACCGGCGGCCAGCTCGGCGAGACGCTCGAAAACCTCGCGGGCATCGTGCGCAAGCGCCGTGAGATTCGCCAGAAAACGAAGGCGCTGACGGGTGAGGCACGCATCACCACCAAGATTCTCGCTTCGGTTCCGTTCTTCATTCTGGGCAGCATGTTCATGCTCAATCGCGCTTATCTGATGGTGCTGTTCGATACCTCGGCGGGCCAGAAGGTGCTGATGTGCGCGGCAGTCTGCCTCACGATGGGATTGATCATCGTTCAAAAGATGTCGAAACTGGATACGGCGCGATGAGTCAGGACAACCTCGAAACACTGATCAACCTGCTGATGCTGCTGGCGCTCGTCGTCAGCATCGTGATCTGGTGGGCGACCAAGCACGGCGGTACTCGCGGGCGCATCGCCGAGCGCACGCGTCAGGCCGCGGTCGTGCAGCGCAATGAACGCATGGCGGTCGAAGAGGACACCGACGACGGCCGCATGGCGCGCCTCGCGCAGCGCCTCGCCCGCCTGGGCGACCGTCTGCCGCTGTTCGACGCCAAGTACCGCGCAAAACTGCGCACGCAGATGATCCGCAGCGGCTATCGCAGCCAGTCGGCGGTCTCGGTACTGCTCGCGATCAAGTTCGTCGTCGGGCTTGTCTGCGCCGCGTTCACCGTGATGCTCGGCTCGCATATTCCCGTGGTGGGCGGCTATCCGGCCGTGCGCGGCGTCATGATGCTGCTCGTTTTCGTGGTCGGCATGATCCTGCCGGAATACGTGATCGGCTTCTTCGCCGCGCGGCGCCGCAAGGCCATGGCCTCGTGCCTGCCCGATGCACTCGACCTGCTGGTCATCTGCACGAACGCGGGGAATAGTCTCGGCGTGTCGATCCGGCGCGTCGCCGACGAGCTGAAGACCATCTGCCCGCCCCTGTCGGGCGAATTCTCGCTGACCGCCGACGAGCTCAAGCTCTCGGGCGAAAGCACGCGCGCCTTGCAGGCGCTCGCCGACCGCATCGATCTGCCGTCGATTCGCGCGCTCATCTCCACGCTCACGCAATCGATGCGCTACGGCACTCCGATCACGCAGGCGTTGCGCACGCTGTCGCACACCGAGCGGCTCGCGCACATCGTCTCGCTCGAAGAAAAGGCGGCGAAGCTCGCCCCCAAGATGGCCGTGCCGATGATGCTCTTCATCCTGCCCGCGGTGATGCTGATCGCCGCAGGCCCGGCTGCCATCCAACTCATCAGCGTCTTTACAAAACGATGAAGACCACACCGTTCTCCCATCCCGCCGTGCGCCGCCTGAGTGTGACGGCCTGCTGCGCCACGCTCGCGATCCTGCTCGGCGCCTGCACGACCACGTCCCGCCAGAGCGTCGATAGCCGCCCGGTGATGCGCAACTCGGCGCCCAGCTCGATGAGCGAGATGCGAATCGCCGAGACGGCGCTCGAATCCGGCAACATCGAACTCGCGACGTCGCTCTACGAAAAAGTGGTGCAAGCGGACCCGCACTCGGTCGCGGGCCTCACGGGCCTGGGCAATACGCTGTACGCGGTCGGCGACTTCACGCGCGCGGGCGTCTATTACGATCGCGCCAGCAAGAACGATGCGAACGCGCCTGCGCCGCTCATCGGCATCGCGCGCGTCGCGATGCGCCAGCGCCGCTTCGACGACGCCATCGCGACGTACCGCCGCCTGCTCTCGCTGATGCCGGACGATCCGCTCGCTTCGGCCGGACTGGGCGCCGCACTCGACATGAGCGGCGATCACCGGGGCGCACAGGCCGTGTTGCGGCAGGCGCTCAGGAAGAACGCCGGCGATCCGCTGATTTCGGTGAACCTCGGCCTCTCGCTGGTGCTCGGCGGCGATCCGCGCGAAGGCGCGAACGTACTGCTCGACGTCACGCGCTTCCCCGCCGCGCCGCCGCAAGCCCGCCAGGACCTCGCGCTCGCCTACGGGCTGCTCGGCAACCGCGAAGCGGCCGCCGAGATTCTGTCGCGCGATCTGCCGAAGGCGTCGGTCGAGGACAACCTGCGCTACTACGACCTGCAGCGCGAGCTGCTGTTGCAACGTACGTCGTCCGTCTCCCCTGCGACGCCCTCCGGCTCCACCACGCCCGCCGCCATTCCGACGGCCCAGGTGCAGACCACGCGCCTCAAATGAATCACTCCGCGCGCCGCCGGCCGGGCTCACCGGCCTTCGCGAAAGCACTGCTGCGCGACGAGCGCGGCATCGCGTCGATCGAATTTGCGTTCGTCGGGATCATTGCGATGATCCTCTTCATCGGCACCGTCGAGATTGCACTGGAGATGATCGCCGATGCATCGGTGCAGGCCGCGGCACAGGTTGCGTCGCGTGTCGGCCTGACCACGACCGCGCCGACTTCGGGCACGCGGTCGCAGGAGGCGCAGGCGAAGGTCGAATCGATCCTCGGCGGATGGCGCAACGTGGGCGCGACCATCGCCGTCACCGAACAGAACTACGGCAGTTACGGCTATAACAACGTCGCCAACGCGAGCTACGCGCCGACGTCGGACATGGGTGGATACGGCGACGTGGTCGTCTACAACATCCAGCTCAAGATGCCCGGCATCACCGGCGTTCCGAAACTGTTCGGCATCAGCCAACTGACCTTCGAGCGCAACTACATCGTGCTGAACGAAAAATGACAACGACCCGCGAACCAGCCGGATCCATCGCGACGAAACTGGTCCGCCTGCTGCGCTCGGATCGTGGCAGCGTGTCGATCGAGTTCGTGATCATCGTGCCGATGATGCTGCTCGTGCTGCTCGGTTTCACCGAAATCTACATGTATATCCGGGCGGTCAGCGCGGTCGATCGCACGGCTTTCACGCTCGCCAATACTATCGGCCAGATGACCTCCGTCATCGCCGACAACAGCGACACCACCGATGCCAACAGTTATGGCTCGCTGTGGCAGGATGCGGCGCTCCTCGCCGCGCCGTATCAATTGAAGGCCAACGGCATGGTGTACGTGACCTTCGTGTGCGATCCCGATTCCAGCAAGAAGTGCAAGGACATGGATACCTCCATGACGACCGCCACGCCGAAGGTTCAGTGGACGGCCTCCCCGCCTTCATGGACCAACAGCAAGGCTTCGAGCATGGCGTCGCGGGTGTCGAGCGCGGCGCCGCTGCCCACGACATGGCCCTTCCGCACGGGCGATTCAGCCATCATCGTGGAAGTGTTTTTGTCGTATAACCCGTTCCTCATGACCTCCAGACTGGTGCCTGGAATGCCCGGTCAGCAGACGGTGTACCGCCGCGTGTTCGTGCGCCCGCGTGCGCCGCGAGCGTTCTATTGAGGCTCGCGGAACCACGGATTCGCCCATGAAAATCAAAAGAACGGGGTACTGCTTCATGACGATTTCGTCGACGCTGCGTGCATGCAACCGGCTGCGCAAACACGCGGAAGGCAGCGTCGCGATCATGTTCGCGATGTGCGCGAGCGCCATGATCGGATCGATGTGCCTGGCGCTGGACTCGATCAACTACGTGATGACGCAGGGCCACATGCAGATGGCGCTCGACGTGGCCACGCTCTCGGCCGGCGTCGATCTCCAGCGCTACGGCAATACGCCGACCGGCACCAGCCTTGCTACCTGGCAAAAAGACGCGCGCGCCTACTACGACGCGAACAGCCCTTCCGGCATGATGGGCTTCACCATGCCCGACGCGAACTTCTCGGCGACCGTGACGGGCGCGCCGGCCACCGGACAGACCATCTCGCTCACGGCTTCGGGATCACTGCCTTTGATCGCGCCGAAGGTCTTCACGAAAACATCAGGTAGCGGCAGTGGCAGCGGTTCCGGCAGCGGCACGCCCACGCCGGATACGTCGACGGTATCCGCGACCAACACCGCAACGCGGCTGCCGCAAAGCACCCTCGAACTCGTGATGGTGCTGGACAACACCGGCTCCATGAAGGACCCCGCCAACGGCATCAGCGGCGCCACCAAGATGAGCGGCCTCCAGGCAGCGGCGAACTCGCTGATCGGCGACCTTCTGCCGTCCGGAACGAGCAGTGCGACCAACAAGAACTTCATCGGACTCGTGCCGTTCGCCAGCACGGTCAACACGACCGGCGCCCTGCCCTCGACCGGCACCTGGCTCAGCAGCACGCTGCCCACGTACAACACGTCGAACATCTCGACCAGCACCTGGAACGGCTGCGTGATCGAGCCGCGCACGGGCGGCAACCTTTCGCCCGAAGCCTATTCGCCGGCGGACACGCGCAAGTTCCAGCGCTACTACTACAACGTCCCGACCAGCAAGCTGAAGATGATCACCTACAGCTCGAGCAGTCGCTACAAGAGCTGCACCACGACCGATTCGACCACCTCGACCAGCTCGTCCGTGCCGGTGACGCTCGGCTCGTCGGGGGCGGCCAATCAATGCTCGTATCCGTCGACGGGAAAAGGCACCGGCATCGGCTATCAGTTCGATCAGACCAACAGCAGCGGACAGACGCTCACGCAGAACTCGGGCTGCCTCGCCACCTCGATGACCTTCCTCACGCAGAGCTCGAGCACGCTGACGGCCGCGGTCAAGAAGATGACGCCGTCCGGTTCAACCATCATTCCGACGGGATTGCTCTGGGGCTGGCGCATGCTGGAGCCGTCGTGGTCGCAGAACGTGGCCGGCGCCAAGAGCGGCTGGACTTCCACTGACCCAAGCCTGCCGAAGCCCACCGATGGCTCGGTGCAGAACCTGCAGCGCGTGATGATCGTCCTCACCGACGGCCAGAATCAGATCGGCGCAACGGGCTCCATTCCCAATACGCTCTATTTCAATGGACTGTCGGGCGTGGGCACCAACAGCCTCTCGGCGCCGACGGTGATCCGCCCCAACGGCACCACCATGTCCAACGCGCTCACGGATTCATCCGAGCTGCACGGCGGCGATCCGGTCGACGATTCGAGCGGCAACGGCGCCGGCTATCCCGACGACGTGAATACGTTCCAGCAGGCCATCTGCACGGCGATCAAGGCGGAAGGGATCACGATCTACGCCATCACCTTCGGCGCGGCGGCGTCGAGTTCGAGTGCGCAGGTCACCATGCAGAACTGCGCGAGCCCGGGCAACTACTATCACGCGCCCGACAATACGACGCTCGACAACATCTTCCAGCAGATCGCCGGCAATCTGGGCGTGCTGCGTCTCACGAAGTAAGCCGTCACGTCTGCTTCCCGTTCGAGCGTGCATCCGCGCGCTCGAACGCCGGCATCTCGATATCGCTACCCGCCGAACGCAGATCCTCGCGCGCTTCCTGCGCAAGCTTCTCGTAACGCTTGCGGAACACGGCGAGTTCCTTCTCGTCGAGTTCCTCCAGATCCAGCAGCGCGTTGTGCGCGCGGTCCATCGCGCGGATCAGCTCGTCGAGCTTGATCTGCATCGCGGCGGTATCGCGGTTCTGCGTGTTCTGGATCAGGAACACCATCAGGAACGTGACGATGGTCGTCGAGGTATTGATGACGAGCTGCCACGTATCGCTGAAATGGAACATCGGGCCCGAGATGGCCCAGACGATCACCAGCACGACGGCAATCACAAAGGTCGATGCGTGGCCCGCCACCTGCGCGAGCGCATTCGAGAATCGCAGAAACCATGAAGTCTTCATTCGGCGTCTCCTGAGTCGTTGGCGGACGCGGCGTCCACGCACGACTTAGAATAGCGCTCGTGAACACCCAGCCCACTCCCATCGATTTTTACGCGCCCTCCGAGGTCGTCGCGCAACGCCTGATCGGCGCGATCGTGACGGTGGACGGCGTCGGCGGCCGCATCGTCGAGACGGAAGCCTACGACCGCGAAGATCCCGCGTCACATACCTTCTCCGGCCCGACACCGCGCAATGCAGCAATGTTCGGGCCGCCCGCGCATGTGTATGTCTATCGCTCGTACGGCATTCACTGGTGCATGAACTTCGTGTGCCGCGAACCAGGCCACGGCGCGGGCGTGCTGATCCGCGCCATCGAACCGCTGACCGGCCTCGATGCCATGCGCCAACGGCGCGGGCTCGAACCCGTGAAGCTGCTCTGCTCGGGACCGGGACGCCTCGCGCAAGCGCTCGCCATCACGCACCGGAACAACGGCATGTCGCTGTTCGAGCCGCCGTTTCATATCGAGCCGCCCGAGGAAGAGTTTCCCATCGTGAGCGGCCCGCGCATCGGCCTGACCAAGGCCATCGACGTGCCTTGGCGCTTCGGGCTTGCCGGCTCGAAATTCGTCAGCAAGCCCTTTCCGAAGTCCTGACGCCTTACTCCGCCGGACGCAGCTTCTTTACCTCGGCGTCCGAGGGCTGGACGCTCGCGCCATCCACATAGCGGAACGAGGTCATCACGCCCTTGCCGTCCTTCTGCCCCGTCACGCCCACGTATGCGCCCATGGTCGACTGGTTGTCCTGCGGGCGGTACGTGATGGGCCCGAACGGCGTGTTCACCGGCAGGCCCTTGAAGGCGGCGGCGAGCTTGTCGGCATCGGGCGAGCCGGCTCGTCTCAGGCCGTTGGCAATCGACATCATCGCCGTGTAGCCGACCACCGAGCCAAGCCGCGGATAGTCGTGATACTTCGCTTCATAGGCGGCGACGAACTTCTTGTTCTCGGGCGTATCGATCGAATACCACGGATAACCCGTCACGATCCAGCCGACCGGCGCTTCCTTGCCCAGCGGATCGAGATAGTCGGGCTCGCCCGTCAGCAGCGACACCACCGCCCGATCCTTGAACAGGCCGCGCGTATTGCCCTCGCGCACGAACTTGCCCAGGTCTGCGCTGAACAGCACGTTGAAGATGGCGTCGGGCTTCGCGTCGGCGAGCGCCTGCGTCACCGCGCCGGCGTCCACGTTGCCGAGCGGCGTCGCCTGTTCCGTGACGAACTCGACATCCGGCTGCGCGGCCTTCAACAGGCGCTTGAAGGTCGCCACCGCGGACTGCCCGTACTCGTAGTTCGGGTACACCAGCGCCCAGCGCTTCTTGTGGAGCTTCGCCGCTTCGGGCACCAGCATCGCGACCTGCATGTAGGTGGACGGCCGCAGACGATACGTGTACTTGTTGCCGTCCTGCCAGACGATCTTGTCCGTGAGCGGTTCCGCCGCCAGGAAGAAGATGCGCCGCTGCTTCGCGTAGTCCGCGAGCGCGAGGCCCGTGTTCGACAGATAGCCGCCGAACAACAGCTTCACCTGCTCGCGCGTGACGAGTTCCTGCGCGACGCGCACCGTGTCGCCGGGGTTGCCATTGTCGTCGCGCGAGACGACTTCCAGCTTGTTGCCGTTGACGCCGCCCGTCGCGTTGATCTCGTCCAGCGCGAGATTCCAGCCGTTCCTGTAGGGCATGAGAAACGCCGGCTGGGCCTTGTAGCTGTTGATCTCGCCGATCTTGATGGTATCGGCGCGCGCGGCGCCGATACTCGCGGCAAGCACCGCGGTCGCGGCAAGCGTCAGGCGCAGCGGGATGCCCGCACGAATTGTCATGGATGCTTCTCCTCTTCTGGATAACCGGTTCGGGCGGATGGGGTCATACGCCCAGGAATTCACGGCGCGCAGCGTTGTCGCGCGCGAATGCGTTCATCGCGCCGGCATGGCGCACCTGGCCTCGTTCGAGCACATAGACGCGGTCGCTGACCAGCTCCGCGAAATGCAGGTTCTGCTCGGACAACAGAATGGCGAGGCCTTCTCGCTTCAACGTCAGGATCATGTCCGCCATCTGTTCGACAATGACCGGCGCCACGCCTTCCGACGGTTCATCGAGCAGCACCAGGCGCGGATTGCCCATCAGCGTGCGCGACACCGTGAGCATCTGCTGTTCGCCGCCGCTCATGCGGCTCGCGCGACGCTCGCGCATTTCGCCGAGATTCGGAAATACGTGGAACAGCTTCTCCGGCGTCCAGCGCGGCGCGCCTTCGCGCGGCGCTTGACGACCGGTAGCGAGATTCTCCATCACGGTCAGATCGCCGAACACGCGGCGATCTTCCGGCACGTAGCCCAGCCCCTTGCGCGCGATCCGGTGCGGCGCCATGCCGGCGATGTCCTCGCCCATGAACGAGACCGCCCCCGACACCCGCGGCAACAGGCCCATCACGGCCTTCATCGTGGTGGACTTGCCCGCGCCGTTGCGGCCCATCAGCGCAACGACCTCGCCACGCGCCACTTCGAAGCCGACGTCGAAAAGAATCTGCGCGCGGCCGTAGAACGCATTCAGACCGGCAACCTTCAGCAGACTCATGCCGATTCCCCACGCGGCGTGAACGACGCGCCCGTGCCGAGATACACCTCGCGCACGCGGGCATCATTGCGGATGGTGGCGGCGTCGCCCTGCGCGATCAGATGGCCGCGCGCCAGCACGATCAGCCGGTCGGCATGCGCGAAGACCACGTCCATGCTGTGCTCCGTGAACAGCACGCCGATCATGTGCTCCTTCGCGAGCCGCGCGGTCAGCGCCATCAACGCGTTGCGTTCCTGCGGGGCCATGCCGGCGGTGGGCTCGTCCATCAGCAGCAGCTTCGGACCGTGCGCCAGCGCAATCGCCAGTTCCACGCGCTTCACATCGCCATACGCCAGCACCGCGCAACTGCGCCGCGCATGCCCGGCCATGCCGACGAGATCGAGCAGATCGAGCGCGTCGTGCTCGCGCCACGACGCCACCCGGCCGAACGGACTGAACAGCCGACGCTCGTGCGAGAGCAGCGCCATCTGCACGTTCTCGAGCACGGTCATCGAGTTGAAGGTCGCGGCGATCTGGAACGTGCGGCCCACGCCGCGCCGCCAGATCTCGCGCGGTCGCAGTCCGGCGATGTCGTGGCCATCGAAACGGATCGCGCCCGAGGTCGGTTTCAGCTGGCCGTTGATCATGTTGAAGCAGGTGGACTTGCCCGCGCCGTTCGGGCCGATCAGCGCAAGCAGCTGGCCTGCTTCGAGGTCGAAGGAGACGTCGTCGACGGCCTTGACGCCGTCGAAGGACTTCGAGAGATGCGCGATGCTCAGGAGAGTCATGACGCATCCCTCGCGAAGCGCTCGCGCACGAAGCCCGCGATGCCCTGCGGAAACGCGATCACCAGCACCAGGATGGCTGCGCCGAGCAGCGCCTGCCAATAGTCGGTCTGGCGCGCGACGGTGTCCTGCAGCCACGTAAACACGCTCGCGCCGACGAGCGGCCCGGCGAGTGTCTGGATGCCGCCCAGCAGGACCATCACGAGGCCGTCCACCGAGCGCCCGACGCTGATGACCTCGGGCGAGATGTTGCCCTTCGAGAACGCATACAGCGAACCCGCGAAGCCGCACACGAGCGCGGCAGCGACGAACGCCGCCCATTGCACGCGCGCCACGTTCACGCCGATCGCCTCGGCGCGCAACGGCGAATCGCGGCCCGCGCGCATCGCGAAGCCGAGCGGCGCGAACAGCATGCGGCGCAACAGCCACACGCCGAGCACCGCGAAGCCGAGCGTCAGGTAATAGAACGCCACCGGCGACGACAGCCATGGCGCCGGCCAGATGCCGAGGATGCCGTTGCTGCCGCCCGTCACCGCATCCCACTGGAACACCACGGACCAGACGATCTGCGCGAACGCGAGCGTGAGCATCGCGAGATAGACGCCTGACAGCCGCACGCAAAACCAGCCGAAGACCAGCGCGCCGATGACCGCGAGCAGCGGGCCGAGCACGAGCGCGAGTTCCATCGGCAGCGCGAACAGCTTGAGGACGAGCGCCGCGCCATACGCGCCGAGACCGAAGTACGCCGCGTGTCCGAACGAATGCATGCCGCCCGGGCCCATGATGAAGTGCAGGCTCGCGGCGAACAGCACGGCGATCATGATCTCGACGAAGAGCACCGGCATGTAGGGGAACGCACCGGCGGCGAGCGGCGCGGCGGCCAGCGCGAGCACCACGGCCGCGGCGGCCAGCTTCATCGCTTGCGTGGCGGGCACGAGCGGCCGCTCGGCGGGCGCGGCCGACCGCGCGACGCTTGAAGGACGTCCGAACAGCCCCCACGGACGCAGCACCAGCACCACCGCCATCACGACGAACTCCGCCACCAGCGTGAACTTCGACAGCGAGAAGTCGATGCCCGCAATCGACACATGGCCGATGCCGATGCACAGCGCCTTGATCTCGGCGATCAGCAGCGCCGCGACGAACGCGCCCGGAATCGAGCCCATCCCGCCGACCACGACGACCACGAACGCATTGCCGATGGTGTCGAGGTCCAGCGACAGGTTCGCCGACATGCGCGGCGCCTGCAACGCGCCGCCGAGGCCGACGAGCATCGCGCCGACACAGAACACGCCGGTGAAGAGCCAGGCCTGGTTGACGCCGAGCGCGCCGAGCATTTCCCGGTCCGCGCTCGCCGCGCGCACGAGCGTGCCCCAGCGCGTGCGCGTGAGCGCATACCAGAGCGCGAGCAGCACCAGTGGGCCGATCACGATCAACGCGAGGTCATAAGTGGGCAACGCGTGGCCCAGCCATTGCACCGCGCCTTCGAGATGCGGCGCACGCGGGCCGAACAGGTCTTCCGGGCCCCAGAGCCACAGTGCGGCATCGCGGATGATGAGCACCAGCGCGAACGTGGCGAGCAGATGAAACAGTTCGGGCGCGCGGTAGATGCGCCTCAGCACCGTCACCTCGATCGCCGCGCCCAGCAAGCCGACCGCCAGCGCCGCACCGGCGAGCGAGGCCCAGAATCCCGCGACGCTCGCGCCGAAGCGGCTCGTGAGGCTGTACGCGAGATACACGCCGAGCATGTACAGCGAGCCATGCGCGAAGTTGACGATGCGCGTGACGCCGAAGATCAGCGAGAGTCCCGAGGCGACGAGGAACAGCGCGCAGGCGTCGGCCAGGCCATTGACGAGTTGGACGAGCAGGTTCGAGAGCATCAGGCTCGATGACGAAGGGCGAAGGGCCGATGACGGACAAAAGAGCCGACATTATCGATGAATTGTGCAACGACGCCCGCGCGGAGCAAAAATCCGTCGCCCCGGACGAATGGAAAACCGGGGTTGACGGCATGCATGGCTCGTATATGCTCGCTGTAGGGTCATCGTCAGCCTGGCGATGGCGCCTGACTCAACTCGCTCAACGAGTGTCATCGTGAAAGTCCAAAGCCCTCTGGCACGCCGGCCCATGCGCCGCGCCTGCACCGATCGCTGCGGCATGCTTCCCGACTGCCGCTTCCTGTCGGATCTCACCGCCCTGTCCCGCCGCGGCGTGCGGCGGCGCAATGCCATTGCCGCGCGCGCGTTCATCGCCGTGCATTGCGTCGGCGTTGCCTCGCTGCTGCCGTAGCGCCTCTCTCCTTCCCCTTCTGACTGGCTTTAGCTGACCGCACCGCACGCGGAACCCGCGCGCGTCGTTGCCTTGCGCGCTCGCGATGCTTCGCGGGCGCAGGGGACGCGCACGCCCTGATCTACGAGAGCACATCCATGGACCGCATCGACGAATTCCTGCGACACCATCACATCACCGAAGTAGAGGCGATCATTCCCGACATGGCCGGCACCGCGCGCGGCAAGATCATTCCGCGCAGCAAGTTCGAGTCGGGCGAGCCGATGCGCCTGCCGCAAGCCGTGATGCTGCAGACCGTGACGGGCGATTACCCCGAGACCGGCATCACCGGCGTCACCGATCCCGACATGATCTGCGTACCGGATCCCGACACGATCCGCCTGATTCCCTGGGCCACCGATCCGACCGCGCAGGTCATCCACGATTGCGTGCATTTCGACGGCACGCCGGTCGCCATCTCGCCGCGGCGCGTGCTGCGCCAGGTGCTGCAACAGTTCGCGGCAAGGGGCTGGCGTCCGGTGGTCGCGCCCGAACTGGAGTTCTTTCTGGTCGACATGAACCGCGACCCGGACCTGCCGCTCAAGCCGCCGGTCGGCCGGACCGGTCGCGCGGAAACCGGACGCCAGGCGTATTCGATCGACGCCGTCAACGAGTTCGATCCGCTCTTCGAGGACATCTACGAGTATTGCGAGGTGCAGGAACTGGAGGTGGACACGCTGATCCATGAAGTCGGCGCGGCGCAGATGGAGATCAACTTCATGCATGGCGACGCATTGAATCTCGCGGACCGCGTGTTCCTCTTCAAGCGCACGGTGCGCGAGGCGGCGCTGCGCCACCAGATGTACGCCACCTTCATGGCCAAGCCGATGGAAAACGAACCCGGCTCGGCCATGCACGTGCATCAGAGCATCGTCGACGCGGACACCGGCCGCAATCTCTTCTCCGGCCGCGACGGCGAACCGACTGGCCTGTTCTACAGCTATATCGCCGGCTTGCAGAAGTACACGCCCGCGCTGATGCCCATTCTTGCGCCTTACATCAATTCGTATCGCCGGCTGTCGCGCTTCATGGCCGCGCCGATCAACGTGCAATGGGGCTACGACAACCGCACCGTGGGCTTTCGGGTGCCGCATGCGGCACCGCAGGCGCGACGCGTCGAGAACCGCATTCCAGGCGTCGACTGCAATCCGTATCTCGCGATGGCGGCCACGCTCGCGGCGGGTTACCTCGGCATGACGCAGCATCTGGAGCCCACCGCGCCGCTCGCGAGCGACGGTTATCGCCAGCCGTATCAACTGCCGCGCAATCTCGATGAAGGCCTCGCG
This sequence comes from Caballeronia sp. LZ033, assembly GCF_031451265.1. Taxonomy (NCBI): domain Bacteria; kingdom Pseudomonadati; phylum Pseudomonadota; class Betaproteobacteria; order Burkholderiales; family Burkholderiaceae; genus Caballeronia; species Caballeronia sp. LZ033. The sequence continues at coordinate 1,014,209 of NZ_JARUXQ010000004.1, forward strand.
CTGATGGGCGCATGCCAGCCGCTGGCGGAACTGCTCGGCGAAACCTTCGTGCGCGCCTATCTCGCGCTGAAGGAAACCGAGAACGAAGCGTTCTTCCGTGTCATCAGTTCATGGGAACGCAAGCATCTGTTGCTGCACGTCTGACTCAGGGAGATAGAGACATGAACGATCGTATCGACTGGACCGCTCACTACCAGGCGCTCGACGCCGCGCATCACCTGCATCCGTTCTCCGACATGGGCGCGCTCAATCGCACGGGCAGCCGCGTGATCGTGCAGGGCGAAGGCGTGTATCTGCGGGATTCGGAAGGCGTGCGCATCATCGACGGCATGGCGGGCCTATGGTGCGTGAACCTCGGCTATGGACGGCAGGAACTCATCGATGCCGCCTGCCGGCAGATGCACGAACTGCCCTACTACAACACCTTCTTCAAGACGACGCATCCGCCGGTCGCGGAACTCTCGGCGTTGCTCGCGGAACTCATGCCCGCGCGCTTCAACCGCTTCCTGTACTGCAACAGCGGCTCCGAAGCGAACGACACCGCGTTGCGTGCCGTACATCGCTACTGGGCCGTGCAGGGCAAGCCGGAGAAGCGCCATGTGATCGCGCGCCACAACGCGTATCACGGCTCGACCATCGCGGCGGCGACGCTCGGCGGCATGACCGGCATGCACGAGCAGATGCTGTCGAAGCTCGAACACGTCGCGCATATCGGCCAGCCTTACTGGTTCGGTGAAGGCGGCACGATGGATCAGCACGCCTTTGGACTCGAATGCGCGCGCCAGCTCGAAGCGAAGATTCTCGAACTCGGCGCGGACAAGGTCGCGGCATTCATCGGCGAGCCGTTCCAGGGCGCGGGCGGCGTGATCGTTCCGCCCGCGAGCTACTGGCCGGAGATCCAGCGCATCTGCCGCGAGCATGACGTGCTGCTGATCGCCGATGAAGTCATCGGCGGCTTCGGGCGCACCGGCGAATGGTTCGCGCATGAGCATTTCGGCTTCGAGCCCGATGTCATCACGATGGCCAAGGGCATCACGAGCGGCTACGTGCCGATGGGCGCCGTCGCGCTCTCGGATGCCATCGCGGATGCGATCATCGAGGGGGGCGAGTTCAATCACGGCTTCACGTATTCCGGGCATCCGCTCGCGGCCGCCGTGGCCGTGACGAATCTGAACCTGCTGCGCGACGAAGGCATCGTGACGCGCGTCAGGCACGACACCGGGCCTTATTTCCAGCGGTGCCTGAGAGAGGCGCTCGCGCATCATCCGATCGTTGGCGAGATTGCGGGAACGGGACTCGTCGCGGGCATTCAGCTCGCGGAGGATCCCGCCACGCGCAAGCGTTTCGACAACGCCGATGCCATCGGCACGCTATGTCGCGACTTCTCTCTCGAAGGCAATCTCGTGATGCGCGCGAGCGACGACCGGATGCTGCTGTCGCCGCCGCTGGTGGTCACGCATGCGGAGATCGACGAGATCGTGCAGAAGGCGCGCGCTGCCATCGACGCGACCGCGCGCGCCATCAATCGCGCTGCTTGACGAAGTAGTCCGCCGCCATGTGCCGGAAGGCCGTGACGGCGGGATTGTCCTGGTCCGTGCGCCACGCCATGCTCATTTCCGCGTGAACGGTGTGGCCCGAGATCTCCCGGAACTCGACGTTGTCATAGTGAAAGCGCTGCGACGACGCCGGCAGGATCGACACGCCCAGACCCGCGCGCACGAGTGAGAGAATGGTCGGCGTCTGGTCGATGTATTGCGTGAAATGCGGCGTCACGTCCTCGGCGGCGAGAAGGCCCATGATGCGGTCGTGGAAATATTTGCCGTGCGCGGGCGAGTGCATGATGAACGCCTGCTCGTGCAATTGCCTGAGTGCCAGCTGCGGGAAGGCGCATAGCGCATGTCCGGCGGGCAGCGCGACGATCATCGGCTCGCGCTCGACCAGCATGAACTCCACTTTCTGCCGCGACGGCAACGGCCGCAGAAAACCGAGGTCGATGGCATTGGCCTCAAAGCCTTCGATCTGCGCCACCGAGATCATCTCCAGCAACACGACATCGATATCCGGCAGGTGCTGCTTCGCCGCGACGAGCAGTCCCGGAATCAGCTCGTAGCCCGCCGCGCCGGTGAACGCGATGCGCACCCGCCCGGTCTTGCCCGTGCTGGCGCGCCGCACCGTGCTCTCGGCCTGTTCGGAGAGATTCAGCAGACGCGTGGCGTCGGCGAGGAACACGCGGCCTTCCGTGGTCAGCCTGACCGTGCGGCCGATGCGCTCGAACAGCTGCACGCCCAGGTTCTCTTCGAGCAGATGAATCTGCCGGGAAAGCGGCGGCTGCGTCATGTTGAGCAACGCAGCGGCGCGCCTGAAGTTCAGTTCGGTCGCCGCAGCGACGAAGCAACGTACTTGTCCGAGATCGAGCATTCGTCATCGACGTTGATGGAGGTGCCGATCATTATAGGTTCGTCGCGGCGCGGCTCATGCGGGCATCAGGTCGTCAGGCTGCCTTCCGGGCGCTGTCCCGCCAGTGCCTGCGCGAGACTCGCGAGCACCATCTCGCCCATCGCCGTGCGCGATTCCACCGTTGCGCTCGCGCGGTGCGCCTGCAATACGACGCGCTCGCTCGCCAGCAAGGCAGCCGGCACGTTGGGTTCGTCGACGAACACATCGAGGCCCGCGCCTGCAATCGCGCCGCTTGCCAGCGCGTCGCACAGGTCGCTCTCCACCACAAGCTTGCCGCGCGCAATGTTGATCAGATAACCGTCCTTGCCCAGCGCATCGAGCACGGCGGCGTTCACGATGCCCTGCGCCTTGTCCGCAGCCGCGGCGAGCACCAGGATGTCGCTGGTCCGCGCCAGCGACAGCAGGTCCGGCACATAGGCATACGCGACGTCGTTCATCTCGCGCACGTCGGTATAGGCAATCGGACAGCCGAAGGCTTCGGCCCGTTGCGCGATGGCGCGGCCGACCTTGCCGAGGCCCACGATGCCCACGCGCTTGCCGCTGAAACGGCGCGACAGTGGAATCGCCGCGGGGCTCGGATTGGCGGGCCACTTGCCGGTCTTGACGAAGTCGTGGCCGGAGCAGATCTCGCGCAGCACCGTGAGAATCAGTCCGATGGCGAGATCGGCGACGTCTTCGGTCAGCGCGCCGAAGGTGCCCGTCACCGGCAGACCGCGCGAGCGCGCGAAGGCGAGATCGACGGCGTCGGTGCCGACACCGTTCACCGCGATCACCTGCAAACCCGGCAGGCGTTCGATCATGTCGTTCGAAATGCCCGTATGACCGCCGGTGATTACGCCACGAATCGCCGCGCCGTGCTCGCGAATATAGGCTTCCTTGTCGTCCTGCTCGTATAGCCGGTGCATGACGTAGAGGGCATCGAGCTTCTGGTTGATCGCGGGAACGAGGATGGGATTGAGTTGCAGAATATGCGGCTTCATGTGATGCGCTTCCTCTCATTCGATGACCGATGTGGAGCGCATCATGCGTGCTTTGTCCGCACGCGTCCAATCCCAAAACGCTATCAGTTGATCCACTCCTGGATGCAACGCACATCGATTCAATCCGGGAATCAGGTAATAGCAATAAAAGATTGGACGCTCTTGCAGGGCGTCTCCACAATTTGAAACATCGGAAGGCATATCAATAAAAAAGCCTCCATAACGATCCGGAGACAACAGCGTGAGCCTGCGCCCTGACTGCCCTTCATTTCCCCCTTTTCTGACTGTCGCTGCGCCGTCCGGCAATGAGGCAGCACGATGAGCAACGCCGACGGCATCGTCGCTTCGTCGAATGCGGACGCCACCACCGAGAAGCGCACGAAACATCGCTGGGTCGTGATGGGCCTGATCTTCTGCATCTGGGCCATCGCCTGCGCGGATCGCGCGAACTTCGGCATCGCATTGCCGTATCTGAAGAAGGAATATCACATCAGCAACACCGAGGCCGGCCTGATCGTCAGCCTCTTTTCGTTCGCCTACGGCTTCGTGCAGATTCCCGTCGGCCTGCTCTACAAGCGGCTCAGCGAACGCACTGCCGGGCTGCTGTTCTCGGTCTTCATGATCCTGACGTCGGTGTTCACGGGACTGATGGGCACGACCTCTTCAGTGTTGCTGCTGATGACCTATCGCGTGGGGCTCGGGCTGTCGGAAGGACCGCTCGGCATCGGCTGCACCAACGTCATCAACCGCTGGTTTCCCAAGCGCGAGAAAGGCACGGCCGCCGGCCTGTGGATCGCCGCGTCCAAGCTCGGGCCGCTGATCGTGCCTTCGGTGTGCATCATCGTGATCAATCTGTGGGGCTGGCGCGAGATCTTCTACGTCTTCGCCGTTCCTGGGATCGTGCTGGCGCTCGTGTGGCTCGTACTGGTGACCAACTCGCCCGATGAAAACCGCTTCTGCTCGCCCGCGGAGCGCCGCTATATCGCCGACGAATCGAACGACGGCCAGCATGGCGGACGCGCGCCCATCCGCACGCAGATGACGCCGATGCCCCGGCTCGACGCCATCAACCGCACGAAGCGCGTGCCGCAGTTGGAGACAATCCGCCAGGTGTTCGGTTCATGGAATATCTTCGGCATTGCGCTGGGCTATGGCTGCATGATCGGCATCAGCAACATCTTCATCTCGTGGATCCCGACCTATCTGGTCACGGTGAAGGGCTTCGCCTCGGTGAAGATGGGCTTTCTCGCGTCGGCGCCGTTCATCGGCGCAGTCACGGGCAACATGCTCGGCGGCATCATCTCGGACCGCCTGCTCGGCGGCCGCCGCAAGCCGATGATGATGCTCGGCGCGCTCGGCACGATGATCATGACCTTCCTGCTGATCGACGCACCCGACAGCGTCGCCTATCTCGGTGGTGCGCTGATGCTCGCGGGCCTCATGCTCGGCATCGGCTTCGCGGGCTATTCCGCCTATCCGATGGGCCTCGCGACCAAAGCCACCTACCCCACCGCGTTCGGCATCGTGAATTCGCTGGGACAGATCGGCGGCGCGTGCGCACCACTCGCTGTCGGCCTGCTGCTCGACCGCTATAGCTGGACCGCTGTGTTCCTGTACATGGTCGGCACTGCGCTGCTGTGCCTGCTGTTGCTCATCAGCGTAGTCGAGCCGGTGGCGGGCGAGGAATCGTCAGCGAAGTAGATTCGCGCAGAGGGCCGCCTGGGTCTCAGAGACCGTGCTCGACCATCGCGAGCAGGCGCTCTGCCAACGGCCCGATCTGCGCGTCGTCCATCCCCTGCAGCGGGCCTTCGATCAGCAGCAGCGCGAAGCCATGCACCGCGCTCCACGCCAGATACTCCGCGCCGACACGCCGTGCTGCATCGAGGGCGCCGGTCGTCACCATGTCGTCGAGCGCGCGGCTCAGCAACTGGAAGGGATCGAGTCCGCCCGGACCCGCGCCGTAAGCTTCCGCATGCTCGCCCCATTCCGTGCGCGACGCCGCAAAGGCCGTGCGGAACAACCCCGTTTCTGACTGCGCGAACCGCAGATATCCGGCGCCGACCGCCCGCAATCCGGCGCGGGCCGCGTCCGCACGGCTGCGCTTCCTGGGCCGCGCCGCCCGCTCTTCCTCCATCGCCTGCGCAACGTACGACAGCGCCGCCGAGCGCACCGCCGACAACAACTCCTGACGGCTGTCGAAGTGCCGGTACGCCGCGTTCGGCGCGACGCCTGCGCGGCGCGTGGCCTCGCGCAGGACGATGGCATCCGGCCCGCCTTCGCGAGCGAGTTCAATTCCTGCATCGATCAGCGCGCGTCGCAAGTCGCCGTGGCGATACGTGCTGCGCTGCATTCCGTTCGTCATGGGCGGCATGTTATTTCAGATTATTCAGGTGTTTGCCGATGTGGACACTGTCCATTATCTCTGCTACTTTTGTGGACGGTGTACACAAGAAAAAATAAATCCGCGTCGCAGGCAAACGCAGGCGGAAGGAGACGCTCATGAACCCGTCGAACGATCGTGCGCAGGAAACGGAAGAGGTACGCGCCATTCGCGCCTTGATCGAAGCATGGCGGCAAGCAGTGCTCGCCAAGGATGTCGATGCGCTCGTGCGTCATTACGCAGAAGATGTCGTCGTGTTCGACGTCGTGCCGCCTTCATCGCTGAAGGGCGTCGAGCCGTATCGCGAGCACTGGCAGCGCTGGTTCGACAGCATGAAAGGTCCGCTTGCATTCGAGATGCGGGACGTGGAGGTCGCGGCAAGCGGCGACCTGGCCTTCGCGCATTCCGTCAACCGCGTCGCCGTGGGCGAGCAGGACGACATCGTGCGCGCCACCGTATGTTTCAGGAAGATCGGCGGCGAATGGCGTGTCGTGCGCGAACACACCTCCGTGCCGCTGATGATGGATATGGACCCGGACGAGAAGTCATAACCCAGGGAGCGGACATGCAAGTGCAACCCTATCTGTTTTTCGAAGGCCGCTGTGAAGAAGCGATCACGTTCTATCGCGAGAAGCTCGGCGCGCAGGTCGTCATGATGATGCGCTACAGCGAGAATCCCGAAGCCGGAAAAGATCAGGGCAGCGACGGCGGCTGCAACATGCCACCCGGATCGGAGAACAAGATCATGCACGCGGCGCTGACCATCGGCGACTCCGTCGTCATGGCATCCGACGGCTGGTGCAACGGCAAGCCGGAATTCAAGGGCATTTCGCTCTCGCTCACCGCCAACGACGAACAGCAGGCCGAGCAGTATTTCAGCGCGCTGTCGGACGGCGGCCAGGTGCAGATGCCCATGGCGCCCACCTTCTTCGCAAAGCGCTTCGGCATCGTCGCGGACAGGTTCGGCGTGTCGTGGATGGTGCTCGGCGGCCTGGAACATCCGTCCGCTCAACGCTAGACACATACAGCGGGAACACGGCTTGCGCGCTTTTCATCGCCTCAAACCGAAAGGAGAAGCGATATGAGCAACTACGCCGGACGTTCGCAGGAAGACCGTATCGCGCAACGCAAGGGCAAGCAGCAAACGTCGCAGGAGCAGACAGGCGGCTCCATGGCGCAGCCCGGAACCGAGCCCGACCGCGACCGCAGTAGCGGCGAACTGACCGAGGAAGGCAAGCAGGTATGGCGCACGGGCTCGGGCATCGACGGGGGCGGAAAGACCTGACCCGCATAGCGGCCATCGAGAACGTGGAACAATGGCGGCGTGCCGGTCTCCTTCCATGACCGGCGCGTCTCGCATTCGACCGACAGGAGTTTTCGATGAGCGCCCCGCGCAAGAACCATCTTTCAGGCTTGGACATCCCCGCTGACAAAGCCGATGATCGTCCAAGCCGCGAGGAAGCCGAAGCCGCCGTGCGTGTGCTGTTGCGCTGGGCCGGCGACGACCCCGCTCGCGAGGGCCTGCTCGACACCCCGGGCCGCGTCGTACGCGCCTATGAAGAATTCTTCGCGGGCTACACGCAGGATCCGCATGAGATCCTGGCGCGCACATTTTCCGAAGTGCAGGGCTATGACGAGATGATCGTCCTGAAGGACATTCGTTTCGAAAGCTATTGCGAACATCACATGGTGCCGATCATCGGCCGCGCGCACGTCGCGTATCTGCCGAATGAACGCGTCGTCGGCATCTCGAAGCTGGCGCGGCTCGTCGATGCCTTCGCCAAGCGTTTGCAGATTCAGGAGAAGATGACCGCGCAGATCGCCGACACGCTGAACGAAGTCTTGCAGCCGCTCGGCGTCGGCGTGATTCTGGAAGCCGCGCATCAATGCATGTCCACGCGCGGCGTACACAAGGCCGGCGTCTCGATGGTGACGTCGCGCATGCTCGGCTCATTCCGCGACGACCCGTCCACACGGCGCGAATTTTTGTCCATCGTCGGCAATCAGAACGCGTTCAGCGTCTCCAACACCTGATCGGCCGATCCCGCATGTGAAAAGGGCCTCGCTCACTGCGAAGCCCTTTTCGTTTCATCGCGCACGCTGCGGGTTCATGCGCCGTAGCCGTTGCCCGGCGCATCGGCGCCCGACCCTTCGCGCACCTTGCCCTGCGACACATTGCTTCCCGGCGGCACGCTGTGCGTAAGCCACACATTGCCGCCGATGACCGAACCCCGGCCGATCGTCACGCGACCGAGAATGGTCGCGCCCGCATAGATCACCACATCGTCCTCGACCACAGGATGGCGCGCGTTGCCCTTGACGAGCGAGCCGTCGCTGCTCGAAGGGAAGCTCTTCGCGCCGAGCGTCACCGCCTGGTACACGCGCACGTGCTGACCGATGATCGCCGTCTCGCCAATCACGACGCCCGTCCCGTGGTCGATGAAGAAGCTCGGCCCGATGGTCGCGCCCGGATGGATGTCGATGCCCGTCAGCGAATGCGCGATCTCGTTGATGAAGCGCGCCAGCAAGGGCACGCCGAGCTTGTGCAGCGCGTGGGCCAGACGATGATGCGTCATCGCCCAGATGCCCGGATAACACAACAGGATTTCGGTGATGTGCTGTGCCGCCGGGTCGCCGCTGAAGGCTGCCTGAATGTCGCTGACGAGCAGCGCGCGGATGGCCGGCAACTGTCCGCCGAACTCGCGTGCGATCGCGAAGGCGCGCGCGCTGACTTCGGCGTCAGCGGTGTCGCGATGCTCGGGCAGGAACCGCAATGCGCGGCGAATCTGCTCGTGCAGCAGACGCAAGGTGCTCTCCAGCGTCTGGCCAACGTAATAGTCGACGCTTTCGTCGGTCAGATCGGGCGCGCCGTAATGCGTGGGAAAGAGCGCGGAGCGCAGGCCGTTCACGATCCTGACGATCGCCTCGCGCGAGGGCAATTCGCGTATGCCCAGCGGATGACGCGTGCGATGCAGTTCCTCGCGCGACTGGCGCAGGTCAGCGACGATTCGCGCGAGGCCCCATTCCTGGGCGGCGTCGCGGGAGATCTCGTGAGAAGGTTCGAGCGGCGATACGGCGCCGAACTTGGGCGTGTTCTGCATGGGCGGGCATGGATCGAGGGAAAACCGCCGCCATGACACGCAGCGCGCACGGCGGATGAAAGATCAAGCGTAACCGGTTTTGCCCAGACTTGCCGCACAGCGCCTGATGCGCCGCGTGTCGCGCTGTTACGTGAACACCGTCACACCGTTACGTTACTTGCGTCGATCCAGCGCACCGCCCAGTCGCGCGCGTGCGCAATGGCCTCATGTTCGTCGCGGAAGCGCAGGTCGGTGGGAAAGAAGCGGTTCGCGACGAGTTCACCGTCGCTCGATCGCGAGATCACCACGTAGGGCTGGTAGCTGCCATCTCCGGCCCGGGCGGGCGCGCAGTTTAGAAGGTAGCCTCGATGTGAAAAGGCTGCATCGTGTTGCATGAGTCACCTGTATGAAAGTGCCCTGCTCGTTCGAATGGCAATGCGCTTCGTAGACGGCGTGTGGGATGCGTCCTCCTGATTGCCGCATCCCGTCTTGCAGTTTGCCGCCGACAGGTTCCAAATGATACTTGCTGGAAATCGGCTTGGGGTTGAAAAAAAATCCCGAAAATTTTCGCTTGCCTGCAAGGCGCGCTACGACAAGGGCGGCGGTTCCGGCGCCAAAAAGCCGGAACGAACCTTGCGAGCCAATCGGCTGGTTCAGATCCAACGGAGCAATGCGATGAACAACGCTGAAGCAAACGAGCCGCAGGACAAGCAGACGAAGCGCGCCGCCGACAGTCCAATCAAGACGCCCGGCGCCGAAACCGCGCACGTGCGGATGGACGATGCGCAGAAGGCCGCCGCGGGCGGCGAAGCGCATGCGGGCGCTGGTGCCCAGAGCGGCGTGCGCGCGGAGACGACCCGCGATGGCATGCACATCGGACCGCAAGGCACGTATGAGAAGCCGCCGCGCGGCGTCGATGTCGCCAACGACGACGGACCCGATGACACCGTCGACGCCGACGGCAAGAATCGCGAGGCACAGCGCGACATGGAAATGCGCGCGCGTCAACCGGACGCGGTGATCAATTCGAACGCGACGCCGGTGAACCATGTGCCCGAACCCGGCGACGGGCTCGGCGGTTTCGATAGCCGTCCGGCGCGCAATGGCCTGCTGCTGGCGCTGGAGCGCGGTTATCGGCTGATCGATCGCGGCATGGTCGCGCCGACGGTTCCGGAAGTGGAAGACCGCGTGCGCTTCGAAGGACGCGATGCGCACGGTCATACCTTGCGCGGTCGCAAGCACTACGCGCTCAATCACCTGCGTCCTTCCAGGCTGTTCGAAATCGATCGCGGCTAAGGCGGGTTGAGGCTCATGGGAAGAGTAAAGCCGCATCGATGATGCGGCTTTGCACATGCAATTGCAGTCCCGGCCGAAGCCGAACCCAAAGCGTCACTTCTTTTCCTTCGACTCCTCATCGGACTCGATGCGGGTCACGCCGCCCGTCGCGGGAGGATCGCTCGCCGGGAAAGTATCCTCGACGGCCTTGTCGAGATCCTCTTCGTCACGTTCGGAATGCGGGTGTTGTTCCTTGGTGTTCATTGCTGGCTCCTTGGTTGGGGTGCGTGCCCCGGATACCTGCAACGCGCGTGCCTTGGCGGCAAGGTGAACTTTCGCAGCAGGCACGATGGTTGCGCATGCTTTCTCGCGACCATGCGCCGCACAAAAACAACGCGACTGACCGTAGATCGATAAAGGGGAAGGCCAATGACGACGATCCATGCGTACGACGGCTATCAGAACAACACGGAAGACCTTCAGGCACTTCCTGCAACGCAGCAGCCGCTGACCGCGCCGGAACAACGCTTCACCTCCGCGATGGCGTGTCTCGGCGCCGCTTACGCGCTTTCATGGGCCGAATTCGCGCTGGCGCTTGCCATCGGTCTGCCGGGCGATGCATCGAGCCATCCGGTGGCGGCGTCGATTGTTTCTCGTGTGCTGATCGGCATGCTGTATGTGTGCGTTGCATCGCGGCTGCAATGGGCGCGCTGGCTTACAGTCGCCATCGGCATTCTTTCGGTGGCGCTGGTGGCGCCGACGATCGGCATGCAATGGCATGCGTTCCCCGCCGCCGCACTGGTCTGCGGCGCCGGTCTGGTCTGCAAGCTGGCAGCGTCCCTGTATCTCGTCTCGCCGATGCCGCCGCGTATCGCAAAGCGCTGACACCCGCTAACGCCGGCGCATTCGAAACCGCACGTTTGTAATCCATGAAGCGGGCGTGGCTGTTTCGCGCGTCCGCCGGCTCGCACAATGCAAGGCGGTTTATCGTTATTACTCACGCCCTGGCTTGCGAGCCCACATCATGAAAATTGCCGTCATCGGCGCGACCGGCACGGTCGGCCAGGCTGTCGCCAACGAACTCACAGCCCGCCACGAAGTCATCGAGATCGGCGCCACGCGCGGCGCACATCGCGTCGACTTGATGGACCTCAACAGCATCAAACGCCTTTTTGAATCCATCGGCCGGGTCGATGCCATCGTCGCCGCCGCCGGTCACGTCCATTTCGGCGAACTCGTGAAGATGACGCCCGAGCAATTCCGCCTCGGCCTCGACGACAAGCTGATGGGTCAGGTCAATCTCGTCCTCACCGCGCGCGATCATCTCAACGACGGCGGTTCGTTCACGCTGACGAGCGGCATCGTCGGCGCGGAACCGATCCTGCAAGGCGCGAGCGCGGCCGCCGTCAATGGCGCGATCGAAGGCTTCGTGCGCGGCGCCGCGATCGAACTGCCGCGCGGCCTGCGCATCAACGCCGTCAGCCCAACGATGCTCGAAGAAGCACGCGAAAGCTTCGGCCCTTACTTCCGCGGCTTCGAGGCTGCCAGCGGCGCGCGCGTGGCATTGGCATACAGCCGCAGCGTCGAGGGCGCCGAAACCGGCCGCGTGTACTGCGTGCATTGAGTGACGCCGCTGTTCGCTGCCAACTGTGCATGGAGCATGACAAGGCGATCGTCTAAGCTCGGCGCTTCATGACGAATGGAGCGGCGCCATGCTATGGACCCGGGACGACTACCGCGTGAGCACGGACATCGACAGCTTCGACTTCGATGTCATTCATCGCTACCTGAGCGAAGAGGCTTACTGGTCGCCCGGTATCGCGCGCGAGAAGGTGGAACGCGCGGCGCGCCATTCACTCGCGTTCGGGCTGTTCCTGCGTGACGAGCAGATCGGCTACGCGCGCATGGTCACCGATACCGCCACCTTCGCCTATCTCGCCGACGTCTTCGTGCTGTCCGCGCATCGCCGCGCGGGTCTGGGCGTGTGGCTGATCGATTGCGTGATGGCGCATCCCGACCTGCAAGGACTGCGGCGCATGATGCTCGTCACGTCTGATGCCCACCGCCTCTACGCGCGCCACGGCTTCGCGGCCAGCCCGCATCCGGAGCGCATCATGGAGAAGATCGGCCGCACGTGAGCGCTTTCAGCCGCCCTGCACGCCTTGCGTGTTGACGTAGAGCGCATAGAGGCCATGGCTCGCCGCCATGAACAGACGGTTGCGGTGCCGCCCGCCGAAACACACGTTCGCGCAGCGCTCGGGCAAGTCGATATGGCCCAGCGCTTCGCCTTGCGGCGAGAACACGCGCACGCCGTCGAGTTCCGCGTCGCCCATGCCCCAGCCGCACCACAGGTTGCCGTGGATATCGACGCGAAAGCCGTCCGGCGTACCCGGTCCCGCGTCAATGACCAGGCGCGGCTTGCCGAGGCGCCGGCCGCCGTCGAGCACGTCGAACGCGAAGATCTTGCGCGGCGCGGAACGCGACTCGACCACGTACAGCACCGATTCATCCGGCGAGAACGCCAGGCCGTTCGGTCCGATGAAGTCGTCGATCATCATCGTGATCTCGCCGCTCTGGCCGTCCACGCGATAGACGCATGGCTTCAGCTCCGCCGCGGCCTTTTCGCCTTCGTAGAACCCGTCGATGCCGAACGCCGGATCGGTGAACCAGATCGAACCGTCCGACTTCACGACGACATCGTTCGGCGAATTCAGCGGCTTGCCCGCGTAACGGCCCGCGAGCACGGTGATGGAGCCGTCGTATTCCGTGCGCGTCACGCGCCGCGTCAGATGCTCGCAGGTCACGAGGCGTCCGGCGCGGTCGCGCGTGTTGCCATTGGCGTTGTTCGACGGCTTGCGGAACACGCTCACCTGGCCGCTCTCTTCGTCCCAGCGCAGGATGCGGTTGTTCGGAATGTCGCTCCACAGCAGTGCGCGGGCGTCGCCGAACCAGACCGGTCCCTCGGACCAGCGCGTTCCCTGATAAAGACATTCGACCGATGCCGCCGCCACGCGCAACGCGTTGAAGCGCGGATCCAGCACGCGGATGGCGGGGTCGGGATAGCGGCGCGAATCACTCGACATGGTTGTTCGTCTCCTTGAATGCGTTCATGAGCGCGGCGTCATGCGGGCGGCATGGCGTCGAGCGCGGCCACGGACCGGCGCAGTCCGTCGAAGATGCGCTGCGCGACGCGTGGCGGGAAGTCGGCGGGCAACTGTGCCGTGACTTCCTCGATGACCGCCGGCGTGATCTCGATGATCCTCTGGATGACCGGCTCGGCGTTCTCGCCGTAACCGGACTTGAGCGCCAGCGCGTTGAAATGCCGCCGCCGGATGTCGCGAAAGGCGTAATGCCGGCTCTTGCCCGGCAGCGCCATCGCGAGCCGGGCCTTGTGCCACGACCACTGGTTCGCGCCATCGCCTTCCACCGGCCAGATCGACATGACGTCGTACAGCGGCGTGAGCCGATACAGCCCGCCGCGCAGCAGATGCAGGCTGAAGTTCTTCGCGTGTCCGTCCGGCGCGGCGAGCAGCCAGAAGAGCAGTTGCGTGGTGAGCAAGGTTTCGAGGTCGCGCCGCGCCGCACTCGACTGTTGCAGCACGCGCGCCAGATCCAGCACGCCGGGGCCGCCGTCGTGCTCGTACTTGCGATGCGGCGGCAGGCCGCTTGCCTGGCAGAAATCCTCCTGCGGCAGGCGCAGGATCCAGGCGCCGTCGGGATGCGTGCGGCGGTCGAAACGCTCCACCACCAGCACGCGCCGCGCGCCGAAGGTCGCGATTTCCACGTGCGCTGCCGGCAAACCGAACGCGCGCAGCAGGCGCATGCAGAGCCATTCGTTTTCGACCGACGTGGTCAGGTCCGCACGGCGATTGCCCACCAGACCGAGCGGCAGCTTCAGGATGTGAGTGGTCGGCGTCGCGCCGTGCGGCCTGAGCCAGCGCCCGTCGTGGCGCAGCAGCGCGGTCTTTTCCTGCGCGCCGGCGAGCGAGATGCGGAAGTCGTCTTCATCGTCGACGCCGAATGACAGGCCGCCCGCCACCTGGTTCAGCAGCCGCTCGATGTCCTCCTCGCCGAGCGTCTCGCCCTCGATGCGCTCGACGCCCTCGGGCACTTCGTCTTCGCCGAGCAACTGCACCGCGCCCACGCAATCGCGGCCGATGGCCTGCAGGAGATCGAAGGCATCGAGACTGCCGGTCTGGAAGCGCTGGGCGATGCGCCGGCGGATCGCTTCGCTGTCGGGGAGCAGGTTGTCGAAGTAGTTCAGCACGGCCTCGCCGCGCAACGGCGCGCCGTCCAGCGGCACCGGCAGCGAGAGCGACAGCGCGCGCGCCTCGTCGGAGCGCAGCCACGCATCGTCGTACAGCAGTTCGGCCGGGCCGCGTGCGGGCAGACGCCAGGTGGCCATGCGCAGACCGTTGGCCCAGATGGACAAGGCCCGGGAATGAGGCCGGCGTCCGGCCATTACCAGTTCGCTCCGTCCGGCTCGCGCAACTCGAGCAACCCCGCTTCGGGCCGGTCCTGAACCAGCAATTGCAGGCCGTACACGCCGAACATGGCCAGCATCTGATCCAGCGTCAGCGCGCGGGCGTCCCGTTCGAGTGTTGATACCCGGCTCTGGCTGATGCCCAGGCGCGCCGCCGCTTGCGCCTGCGTCAGGCCGGCGCGCCTGCGGCCGGCAGCGAGCACATGGCCCATGTGTCCCACGGTTGCGATGACTTGATGCATGGCAGGCAATATCTGCGAGAAGAATAAACGCAGTTTATGCGTCACGCAGATATGCGTCAAACCGCGCTGCTTATCTGTGTCGCGCATAAACGTCGTTTATTCTCGACACAGATAATCGCCTGCTAGCCTCGCTTCAGTTCGGCCCGAGCTCGCCGTCCCTGAGCCGCCACAACGAGAGTGGATTGTCATCCGCGAGCGCGGCCGGCAGCAGCGCCGCAGGCAGATCCTGATAGCACACCGGGCGCAGGAAACGCTCGATCGCCATCGCGCCGACCGACGTCGAACGGCTGTCCGAGGTCGCCGGAAACGGGCCGCCATGCACCATCGCGTACGACACCTCGACGCCGGTCGGGAAGCCGTTCGCCAGGATGCGCCCGGCCTTGCGTTCCAGCACCGGCAACAGCCGCCGCGCGAGGTCGATGTCCTCCTTGTCCATCAGCAGCGTCACGGTCAACTGGCCTTCGAGATGGCGCGCAACGGCGCTCATCTCCGCTTCGTCGCGGCACACGACGATCACCGAGGTCGGCCCGAAGATCTCCTCGGCCAGTTGCGGCCGCGCGAGAAACTCGTCCGCGCTCACGCGATACAGCGCCGGCAACGCGCCGCTGTGCGCCTCGTTCTGCGTGCCCGTGGCAATGCGCGTGGCGCTTTCGTCGCGCTTGCCGACGCCGTCCGCATAAGCCGCCGCGATGCCCGCGGTGAGCATGGTCTGCGTGCCCTTCTTCTCCAGCGCGGCCGAGGCACTGTCGATGAAGTCGTCGAGACCGGGGCTGTCGAGGCCGATCACGAGGCCCGGATTGGTGCAGAACTGGCCGACGCCGAGCGTGACCGAATCGATGAAGGCGGCCGCCAGCGTGGTGCCGCGCGCGTCGAGCGCGGCGGGCAGCGCGAACAGCGGATTGACGCTGCTCATCTCGGCGAAGACGGGAATGGGCACGGGACGCTTCGCCGCGATATCGACGAGCGCCAGCCCGCCGCGCCGCGAACCGGTGAAGCCGACCGCCTGAATGGCCGGATGCGCGACGAGCGCCTCGCCGATCGCATTGCCTTCGCCGACCACCAGCGAAAACACGCCTTCGGGCAGGCCGCTGTCGGCGACCGCCTTCTGCACCGCGCGCCCGACGAGTTCGGCGGTGCCCAGATGCGCCGGATGCGACTTCACGACAACGGGACAGCCCGCCGCGAACGCCGACGCGGTGTCGCCGCCCGCCACCGAGAACGCCAGCGGGAAGTTGCTGGCGCCGAACACGGCAACCGGTCCGACGGGAATCTTTTGCAAACGCAGGTCGGAACGGGGCAAGGGCTTGCGCTCGGGCTGGGGGGAATCGAGCGTCGCGCAGAGCCAGCGGCCCTCGCGCACGAGCGATGCAAACAGGCGCAACTGCCCGACCGTGCGGGCCCGTTCGCCTTCGAGACGCGCCTTCGGCAGCGCGGATTCGGCCATGGCGCGCTCGATCAGCGGATCGCCGAGCGCGATGATGTTGTCCGCAATCGCCTCCAGGAACTGCGCACGCGTTTCGAACGGGGCGTTGCGGTAGGCGTCGAAGGCGGCGTCCGCGAGTTCGCAGGCGCGCGCGACTTCCGCCGCGCCGCCGCCGCCGAAGGTCGGCTCCAGGTCCGCGTTGCGCGCGGGGTCGAACGCGCGGAGCGTGGCGTCGGTGCCCCGCACGGCCGATGCGCCGATCAGCATCTCTCCGGTGATCTTCATGTCAGCTCCTCATGGTGATGGCAGGGGAGCGGCCAGCCTTGCGCTCGCGCCGCCCGCTAATGCGAAGACTCGCGGGTTGCGCCAGGCGTTCCATGCAATCCGCGATGGAAAGGGGTGAAGCAAACGCGATGCACGGTCGCGGCGGCCAGACGTGCACACTGCACCAGGCAGAAGCTACAGGCCCTGAGAACGGCGCGTCAATGCGGGCTCAGGCCTTCGCCGCCGGCTTGCGGAACGTGATGTGCGCGATGCGCCGCACCAGCAGCACCGCGACCAGCGCGGCGACGGCCGTCAGCATCACGCCGATGTGAATCGACTGCACGAGGGCGTCGCGGGCGGCGTCGAACAGCGCGGGCGCGTCCAGGCCGGCTGCGTTGAGTTCGCCGAGCAGATGTTCGCGCAGCGCTTCGTCGACGAGAATGCGCGGATCGGCCATGCGCGGCAGCCACTGTGCCGAAACCTGCGGACCGAGTACGCTGACCGTGCGCTCGACGACGCTCGCGTAATGATGCGCGACGATCGTCCCGACAATGCTCGTGCCCATCATGCCGCCGACCATGCGGGTCGATTGCAGCAGCGCCGTGGTGATGCCGAAGCGCTCGCGGCCCGCGATCTCCTGCCCGAAGATGTTCATGTTGTTGAGGATGAAGCCCAGGCCGATGCCGATGGCGGCCATCGGCAGTTCGATCCAGACATGGGGCGTCGAGATGCGGGCGAATGCCAGCGCAGCGGACGCGACCAGCAGCAGCGTAAAGCCGATCGACAGGATGTTCACCGGCTTCTTCATGTGAATCACGATGCGCGTGTTGATGAAGCTGCCGAGCGCGATGCACGCGGCGATGGGCGTCGCGAGCAGGCCCGCCTGCTGCGGCGACAGGCCGAAACCGCCCTGCAGCAGCAGCGGCGCGAAGAAGATCAGCGAGAACATCACGAAGCCCGCCAGGAACGACAGCGTGAAGAGCGTGTTGAGCTGGGCGTCGCGGAAGATGTCGAGCGGGATGATCGGATGCGTCGCGCGCCGCTCGCAGATCAGCAGCGCCGCCGCGCAGACCGCCACGCCCGCGCCCAGCGCGATGTTGCCGGTCGTGAAGCCGTCCTTCGGCAGCGCCTCGATCAGCGCCTGGAAGCCGCCGAGCACGAGTCCGACGAGCGCCGCGCCAGTCCAGTCGATCTTCACGCCGCCCGCGCGCGGCCGGTGCAGGTTCGGCAGGTGCGACCAGATGAAGTACAGCGCCGCGATGCCGACCGGCAGATTGACGAGGAAGGTCGAGCGCCAGCCCCAGTGCTCGCTCATCCAGCCGCCGAGCGAAGGCCCGGCCGCCGTGCCGATGCCATACGCCGCCGCGAGCACCACCTGCCAGCGCACGCGGGTGCGCGGATCGGGAAACAGGTCGGGAATCGAGGCGAACGCCGTGCCCACCATCATGCCGCCGCCCACGCCTTGCAGGCCGCGCGCGAGCACGAGGAACAGCATGTTCGGCGCGAGTCCGCACAAGACGGAGGCCAGCGTGAACACGATCACCGCCGCCACCACGAAGCGCTTGCGCCCGAAGTAGTCGCCGAGCCGTCCAAACACCGGCACCGTCACCACCGACGCCAGCAGATAGGCGCTTGCGATCCACGCGTAGAACTCGAAGCCGTGCAGCTCGGCCACGATCGACGGCAAGGCCGTGCTGACCACGGTCTGGTCGAGCGCGACCAGCATGTTGACGAGGCCGATGCCGAGCATCGCGTAGAGGGCGGTTCTGAAAGCGAGGGCGGGTGCGGCGGGCGGCGTCTGGGTCACGGTGAGTCAGGCAGGCAGGCGGAAGAAATGCTACAAGGAGATCGCGGCCGCCGAATTAAGCGGCCGCTGATGCCGAGAAGGACGAATTGTACGGCCTGCCTTGCGCGGGATCGACCTTTCGCCAAAAAGCCGCACGGCACGGCAAGACGCGCGCCTTATCATCCGAAGGCACGGCGGGACACACGCATCGCCCGCCGTTCGCCACTCGATCGTCTTCAGGGGGAAATCGTCATGTTCCAACGCATTCTCGTCGCCATCGACGGCAGCCGCACCTCGCAACACGCGTTCGAGGCCGCGCTCGATCTCGCCGCCACGCATCACGCGGTCATGCAGCCGTACTACGTCGTCGAGACGGGCCCCATGTACATGGACGTGCCCGGTTACGATCCGACCTCGCTGCAAAAGAGCCTGATGGAGCAAAGCGCGGAACTGGCGCGCGACACCACCGCCGCCATGCAGGCGCGCGGGATTGCCGGCGATGTGGTGACGGTGGAGGCCACCGCCAGCGATGACGTCGCGACGCTCATCATCCAGGCGGCCGCGGCCTTCAACGCCGACCTGCTGATCATGGGCACGCACGGCCGCAAGGGCTTCCGGCGGCTGATCCTCGGCAGCGTGGCCGAACGCTGCCTGCGCCAGGCGACGCTGCCGGTCTTGCTGATTCCATCCGCCGCGGGAGCCGACGAGGAAGCCGACGAGAAAGCCGCGGACGCCTGATGTAAAAATTGCTGTACGGGTTGCAGCCTGCGTCAATTTTCCACGCTGGGGGCGGAAAGCAGCGTGGGAAAATCGTTTGTCTTTCATCAATAAACGAAGCCCATGAGCGCACTGTCCGACACCCACCGCGCGCGGCGCAACGCGGCAAATTGCTCCACCTGCGCCATGCGTCATCTCTGCATGCCTGAAGGACTCTGCGCCAGCGACGTCGCCAAGCTGGAAAACATCATCTCCGTCACGCGCAAGGTCAAACGGGGCGAAGCGCTGTTTCGCGCCGGCGACCGTTTCGACGCCCTGTTCGCGCTGCGCGCCGGCTCGCTCAAGAAGGTTGTCGCGCAGGACGGCGGCCGCGAACAGGTCACCGGCCTGCTGCTGGCCGGTGACGCGGTCGGCTTCGAGAGCATCGAGGAAGGCGTGCATACCTGCGACGCCGTCGCGCTGGAGGACAGCACCGTGTGCGTGGTGCCCTACCCGCTGTTCGAGCGCATGTGCCGCGAGACCGACGCCTTGCAGAAGCGCCTGCACCGCATGATGAGTCACGCGCTGAACCGGGAAGTGAATCACGTCGTCAGGCTCGGCATGCTGCGCGCCGACGAACGCGTCGCGCGCCTGCTGCTCGACATTTCCTCGCGACTTTCGCGGCGGGGTTATGCGGCGTCCGAATTCACGCTGCGCATGACGCGCGACGACATGGGCAGCTATCTCGGCATGACGCTCGAAACCGTGAGCCGCACGCTGTCGCGCTTCGACCGCTCGGGGCTGATCGAAACGCAGGGCAAATTCATCCGCATCCGCGACTTCGACGGCCTGCGCGCCGTCTGATCTCCGCCCCGCCTGGCGCGGATCCGCCGCCGATTGTTTCCAGAGTGAGAATAATCGGCGCTCATTTTTCAGTTGGCACGCTGCTCGCTACGCATTAGGCTCTTTAGCCTAGCTGGCCTGCCAAGGAGAATGAGCGAGATGAATCGCGAACCTTCACTGCGTCACCCTCTGCTCGAACGCCTCGCCGAGGCCCGACGCGTCACCGACGAACTTTTCGGCGTCGTCAAGCCCGAACATCTGTATGACAGGCCGATTGCCGAGCGGCATCGGATCGTGTTCTACATCGGGCATCTGGAAGCCTTCGACCGCAATCTGTTCGACCAGCGCCTGTTCGACCTGCCGAGCCCGAATCCCGCCTACGACCAGCTGTTCGCGTTCGGCATCGATCCGGTGGACGGCGGCCTGCCCACCGATCAACCCGCCGACTGGCCCACGCTCGACGAAGTGCGCGCCTATCGCGACACGGTACGGGCGGCGATCGACGCCTGTTTCGATCCGGTCGAACTGGCGGCAGCCCCGCTTTCTCCGGACGAATCACCCGCGCAACTGCTCGAAGTCGCCATCGAGCATCGTCTGATGCATGCGGAAACGCTCGCGTACATGCTGCATCAATTGCCGGTCGATAGAAAAATTGCGCCGTCCGATGCGTTGTCGGACCGCAGCTCGGACCGTCCGCTCGCGCACGAGAGCGTGCGCGTGCCGGCCGGTACGGTGACGCTGGGTCTGGCGCGCGACAGCGGCCTGTTCGGCTGGGACAACGAATTCGGTGAACAGCGCGTCGACGTGCCCGCGTTCGAGATCGACCGCCACATGGTCACGAACGGCGACTGGCTGCGTTTCATCGAGGCCGGCGGTTATTCGAACCGCGCCGTCTGGGACGATGCCGACTGGGCATGGAAGGAAGAACAGCGCATCGCGCATCCGGCCTTCTGGATTCCGTCGGGCGCCGCGTGGACGCTTCGCACGATGTTCGACGAGATCGCGCTGCCGCTCGACTGGCCGGTGTTCGTGAGTCATGCCGAGGCGAAGGCTTATGCCCGCTGGGCTGGCAAGAAGCTGCCGAGCGAGGCGCAATGGCAGCGCGCGGCCTCGGGTGCGCCGCATGTCGCGGAAGGCAACTTCGATTTCCGCCGCTGGGATCCGTCGCCGGTACAGGCGCATCCGGACAACCGCAGCGAGTTCGGCGTGGAAGGCCAGTTCGGCAATGGCTGGGAATGGACCTCGACGGAATTCGCGCCGCTGGACGGCTTCGAACCGTTTCCGTTCTACCTGGGCTATTCGGCCAACTTCTTCGACGGCAAGCACTTCGTCATCAAGGGCGGCTCGCCGCGCACGGCCGCCTGCATGCTGCGGCCGAGCTTCCGCAACTGGTTCCAGGGGCATTACCAGTATGTGTACGCCGGGTTCAGGTGCGTCAACGCGTGATCAGCGCAGCCGCCTCGATCACTTCCCCGCCGCGGCAATCGTGAACGCCGCCATGGCAGACCAGTCCCGTTCGCCGAAGCCCGCCTCGACGGTTTCGCGCATGCGGCCATGCACGGCGGACAGCATCGGCAGGATGCGGCCGGCATCGTCCGCGGCTTCCGATGCAAGCCGCAAGTCCTTCAGCCCGAGCGTCGCCTTGAAGCCGGGCTCGTAGTTTTCGTTCGCGATGTTCGCCGAATAGACCTGATACGAACGGCTGCCGAACAGCGTGTTCAGGATCACGTCGAAGAAGCGTTCGCGCGGCAGCCCGTTCGCCTCGGTCAGCACCACGGCTTCGGCCATCGCTTCGATCGCCATCGTGATCATCATGTTGCAGGCGATCTTCGCGGCGTTCGCAGTCGGCGCATGATCGCCCATGTCCCAGATGCGTCCGCCGATCACTTCAAGCAGCGGACGCACCTTCGCCAATGCATCGGGCGGTCCTCCTGCCAGCACGTTGAGTTCGCCTTTCGCCGCTACGTCGGGGCGTCCGAGCACCGGCGCGGAAACATACGCGATGCCCGCCGCCTCGTGCGCCGCGACCAGCTCGCGCGCGAACGCCACCGAGATCGTCGATGAAAGCACGTGCACCAATCCGGGTCTTGCGTGAGCGAGCACGTTGGGGACGAGCAACGTCGAGCGAATGGCGTCGTCGTCTGCGAGCATGGTGAAGACCGCGTCGCTCTGAAAAGCTTCAGCGGGCGATGCCACCATCGTGACGCCTTCAACCGATCCGCCCGAACGGTTCCATGCCTTCACCGTATGTCCCGCGCGCGCCAGATTGCGTGCCATGGCGCGTCCCATCGCGCCCAGTCCGATCATGCCGATTTCCATGGCCTCGCTCCTGTTGGTCAAGCAGCTTGAATTAAACTAGTGGCCACTATATATTTCCGGAAACCGGGCCGCAAGGAGTTTTGATAGTGACCACTATTTTAAAAAGGGAAGCGAAGCCGGGGCGCGGGCGTCCACGCGCCTTCGATCCCGACGCGGCGCTCGCAATCGGCCAGCGCATGTTCCATGCGGCCGGCTACGATGCCGTGGGCCTGAGCGCGCTCACGGATGCGCTCGGCGTCACGCCGCCGAGTTTCTATACGGCGTTCGGCAGCAAGGCGGCGTTTTTCGAGCACGTGCTGGCGCGCTATGCGGGCAGCGAACTTGCGCTGACGGAGATCCTGCGTGAGGGTCGACCGCCTGTCGAAGCCCTTGCGGATCTGCTCGAACGCGCGGCCCGGCGTTATGCACGCGATCCCGAATGCACCGGCTGCCTCGTGCTGGAAAGCGCGCGCGGCAACGGCGACAGTGAAAGTGCTTCACTCGCGCGACAAGCTGCTGAACGTCGTCGGGCGCAGATCCGCAAATTCGTCGCGAAGACGCATCCGCGTCAGGCGAACGGCGCGACGGACTATGTGTCGGTGGTGATGTCCGGCTTGTCGGGCTGCGCGCGCGAGGGCATGAGCGCGGCGCGGCTCGTGAAGGTCGCGAAGGCCGCTGCGACGGGGCTGCGCGAGTTGCTCGCATAACCTTACCTGCGCTTGCGCTAACGGCCGTCCCCGACCGCTTCCGCAAAGCGCGCAATGATGGCCGCCAGTTCGCCGGGCGCTTCCAGCGGCGAAAGATGGCCCGTGCCCGGCAGGATGTGCATCGTCGCTTGCGGAATGCGGTGCATCAGTTCCGCGCGCAGCGTGTCGGGCGGGTCCACTTGATCGAGTTCGCCGGAGACGACGATCACCGGCACGTCGATCGCGCCCGCCGTCACACCGATGTCTTCGCGCATCGCCACGTTCGGCCACGCCAGCTTCGCCTGCGGCGCGCCTTTCAGACTGTCCTCGATGACCTGCTCACGCCGCGCGGCATCGAGCGGTCTTGCGGTCAGCACGTGATCGATGACGAACTCCACCGCTTCGCGCGACTGATACGCGCCGGCCAGAGTCTCGCGCTGTTCATCGGGAAGGAGGGTCGGCGTCGGCGGAGAAGGCGCGACGAACACCAGACCTGCGAGCCCGCACGGCCTGCGCGATGCAATCAATTGCGCGACCTTGCCGCCCATCGAATGGCCGACGATCACATAGCGTTGCAGGCGCAGCGCGTCGATGACACCTTCGGCGTCGGCGGCGAGATCGGCGATGCGATAGCCATCGGCGGGCGCGCTGGAAGCGCCCCAGCCGCGATGATCGGTCGCCACGGTGCGGAAGCGCCTGCTCAATTCGCCGGCAACCGCGTTCCAGGTGCGCGACGAGCCGCCGTAGTAGTGCAGGAACACCAAGGCGAGCCCGCCGCTACCCCGTTCCTCGACGTGTATCCGCACGCCGTTCGTATCGATGTCCATGATCCGAGTCCTTTTCCGGAGGTTGAGTTTGCATTCTGGGATCAATCGCCCGGATTGATAATTGCCGCTTTCCTATTGACAGTCGATAATCACATTATCGAATGGGAGGGCATATGGACCGGCTCATGAGCCTCAGCGTGTTCGTCGCCGCAGTGGAGGAAGGCAGCTTCGCAGCGGCTGCGGGCCGTTTCGGCTTGTCGGCGGCGATGGCGGGCAAGCACGTCAGCGCCATCGAAGCCGAACTGAACGCGCGCCTGCTGCAACGGACCACCCGGCGCCTGAGCCTGACCGACATCGGCCAGACCTACTACGAGCGTGCCCGGCGCATTCTCGAGGCCTATGACGAGGCGAATCGCGAGGCCAGCGACGCTCAAGGCACCGCGCGCGGCGTGTTGCGCGTGGCCGCGCCCGTGAGCTTCGGCGCGCTGCATCTGGGCGGCGTGCTGGCGCGCTTTCTGGAGACGCATCCGCATGTCAACGTGGAAGTGCAGCTGGCCGATCGCTACATCGATCTGATTGAGGCGGGCGTGGACGTTGCCATCCGCATCGGACGCCTGCAAGATCCGCAGCTCGTGACGCGCAAGCTTGCGCCATGCCGAATGGTGGTGTGTGCATCGCCGGCCTGGCTGAAGCAGTACGGCACGCCGCGCCATCCCGACGATCTGCGGCAAGCGCCGCGCCTTGCCTTCAGCGAAGCCGTGTCGGCAAACGACTGGACACTGCTCGACGCGGACCAGCGCGCGCATGTCATCGACGGCCCGTGCCGCATGGCCGCCAACGACATGCAGATACTGCTGGCCGCCGCCCTTGCCGGTGCGGGCATCGCATATGGTCCCGCCTTCGTGTTCGGCGATGCGATTGCGCGCGGCGATCTGATCGCGCTGCTGCCGGACTATCGCGCGGCCGACCTCACGATTCAAGCCGTCTATCCGAGCACGAGGCACATACCGGTCAAGGTCAGGCGTTTTGTCGACTGTCTTGCTGAAACGCCGTGGGAACGGTGGGCGTGACGCTCACAACCCCGGCTCCATCACCTCCGGCTTGTCGATCGCCTCCTTCAGCAACTCGACGAACGCCTGCACCGGCTGCGGCAGAAGCCGCCCCGCCATCGTCTGCACTTGCAGGCTGCGCTGATGCAGTTCGGGATTGCTCAACGAAATCGCCGCGAGCCCGTCGGTATCGAGCCGGCCGCGCACGGTGACATAGCCCGTCAGCGTGATCGCATCGGTACGCCGCACGAAGCTCTGTAGCGCCACGTGGTAGTTGCTCGTGAACACTGGCTCGAACACCAGTCCTTCGAGACTGCATGCAATGTCGAACAGTTGCCGCAGCGTCACGCCCTGACTGTGCATCGCAAGCGGCCACTTCAGGAGATCGGCGAGCGACAGCATCGATTGCGAAGCCAGCGGATGACCCCGCCGCATCAGCGCATAAACCGGCGCGCGCTGAGCATAGTGAACCTGCACGTTTTCTTCAGGCGCCATGCTGAAGCACACGGCAATGTCGTGTGTGCCGTCGCGCACGCGCTGGGTCGCGATGGACGGCGCCGAGACATCGAGCGCGAAATGCGCGCGCGGATGCGTGCTGCGAAAATGCGCGAACAGCTGCGGCAGGAAGTCCGGCGCGACGCCCTCCGAAGCCGCGATACGGATGGTCGCGCGGCCGCTGGCGCTGAGTCCCATGATCTCCTCGACCACGCGCTCTTCCTCCAACTGGCTGCGCCGCGCGTGATTCGCGAGCAAACGTCCTGCGTCGGTGAGCACCATGCCGCGCGGACGCCGCTCGAACAGCGGCGTGCCCACCTGTTCTTCCAGCTTGCCGATCTGCCGGCTCAACGCCGAGGTCGCCACGAACAAGCGCTCGGACGCCTTGCTCAGCGAACCGCTTTTGACGACTTCAAGGAAATAGCGCAAAGCGGTCTGATCCATGAGCTTTCAGAACGTAATCACCTTGCCGAAATGGCAACGGTCGCAGTGAAATATTGTAATTGTTCAGAAATATCGGCGAGGTCAGCATGGGTCGTCATCGAACCTACTGGACAGAGACGACGTGAGCCGCGATACCGCCATTCAGCTTGCCGCCCGCCATTTCGACTCGGGCGCGTTCCTCGAAGACCTGCAGCGCCGCGTCGCGCATCGCACGGACAGTCAGGAGGCCGACAGCGGCGCGCGCCTGCGCGCCTATCTCACCGACGACCTGATGCCGACGCTCGACGCATGGGGCTTCACCTGCCGCATCGCCGAGAATCCGCACGAGGGCGCCGGGCCGTTCCTGATCGCGCACCGGCACGAGAGCGACGACCTGCCGACGGTGCTGAGCTACGGTCACGGCGACGTCGTGCGCGGCTACGATGCGCAATGGCGCACGGGCCTCTCGCCGTGGGAAGTAAAGGTGGAAGGCGAGCGCTGGTACGGACGCGGCACCGCCGACAACAAAGGCCAGCACAGCATCAATCTCGCCGCGTTGAAGGCCGTGCTCGACGCGCGCGGCGGCAAGCTCGGCTTCAATCTGAAGCTCTTGTTCGAGACCGGCGAGGAAGTCGGCTCGCCAGGGCTGTGGGCGATCTGCGAGCAGTTGCGCGATGAACTCGCGGCCGACGTGCTGATCGCCTCCGACGGTCCGCGTCTCGCCGCACATCGTCCGACGCTGTTCCTCGGCTCGCGCGGCGTCCTCAATTTCCGGCTCGACGTGAAGCTGCGCGACGGCGCGCATCATTCGGGCAACTGGGGCGGCCTGCTGCGCAATCCGGCCGTGGTGCTCGCCAACGCCATCGCCTCGATGGTCGATGCACGCGGCAAGATCCTGATCGAAGGACTGCGTCCGCCGCCGATTCCGGATTCGGTGCGGCGCGCGTTGCAGGACATCGAAGTGGGCGGCAATCCGGGCGAGCCGGAAGTCGATGCCGACTACGGCGAGCCCGGACTCACGCCAGCCGAACGCGTGTTCGGCTGGAACAACATCGAAGTGCTGGCCTTCAAGACCGGCAACCCCGAGAAGCCCGTCAACGCGATTCCCGACCGCGCCTTCGCGCACATGCAGATCCGCTTTGTCGTCGGCACGGACTGGCTCAATCTGCGCGACATCGTGCGCCGCCATCTCGATGCGCACGGCTTTCCGCTGGTCGAGGTCGAGATCGAACGCGGCATGCCGGCCACGCGGGTCGATCCCGACAATCCCTGGGTCCAATGGGCGTTGCGCTCACTCACCGAGACCACGGGTGCTACGCCCGTGCTGCTGCCCAATCTCGGCGGCACGCTGCCCAACGACGTCTTCGCCGACATTCTCCGCATGCCCACGCTCTGGGTGCCGCATTCGTATCCCGGCTGTTCGCAACATGCGCCGGACGAGCATCTGCTCGGACCTGTCGTCTCCGAAGGCCTGCGCATCATGGCCGGCCTGTTCTGGGATCTCGGCGCGCGCGAAGGCGACGCAGCCGCGATCAATCCCGCGTTTCATCTTCCCCGCCAAGCGAAGTGAGGCTTCTTCATGAGCACTGATTCCGTCGGCATGACCCAGCCCGCCTCCGGGCAGGCCGAGCAGAGCAAGATTGCGCGGCTCATCGTCGCGACCTCGATCGGCAATGCGCTGGAGTTCTACGACCTCGTCGTGTACGGCTACTTCGCCGGGATTCTCTCGAAGCTGTTCTTCCCAGCGCAGGACCATACGGTCTCGCTGCTGCTGACGCTCGGCACCTTCGCGCTGTCGTATCTCGCGCGGCCCGTCGGCGCGCTCGTGCTCGGCTCGTACGGCGACCGGCACGGCCGCAAGGCCGCGCTGACGCTGTCCATCGCGATGATGACCATCGGCACCGGCATCGTCGCGCTGATGCCGCCGTATGCAACCATCGGCATCGCGGCGCCGATCCTCATATTCGCGTCGCGCCTGCTGCAAGGCTTCTCCGCGGGCGGCGAGTTCGGCAGCTCGACAGCCTTCCTCGTCGAGCACAAGCCGGAACGCAGCGGCTTCATGTCGAGCTGGCAGTTCTCCAGTCAGGGCGCGAGCACGCTGCTCGCCTCGCTGTTCGGCGCGGTCCTCACGAGCACGCTGACGCCCGCACAACTCGAAGGCTGGGGCTGGCGCATCCCGTTCCTGTTCGGCATGCTGATCGGGCCGATCGGGCTGTATATCCGCCGCCGCATGGACGAGACGCCGGAGTTCGAGCACGCAGAGAAGCTCGCCTCGCCCGTGCGTGTGATGCTCGCCACGCAGAAGGAACGGCTGCTGGTCTCCATCGGCTCGCTGATCCTCACGACCACGGCCAACTACATGCTGCTCTACATGCCGACCTACGCCACGCGGCAACTCGGGCTGTCGCCTTCGTCGGGCTTCATCGCGACGCTTTCGGCGGGCTTCATCATGATGGTGCTCGTGCCGGTGGTCGGGCATCTGTCGGACAAGTACGGGCGTTATCGCATCATGATCACGACCGGCGTGGTGTTCTTCCTGACCGTGTATCCGGCCTTCATGTTCATGAACGCGCATCCTTCGCTGCCGACGCTCATTGCGGCCGTCGTCTGGGTCGCGTTGCTCAAGGCCACCTACTTCGCGCCCATTCCCGCGCTGATGGCCGAGCTGTTCCCCACCGCCACCCGCACGACCGGCATGGCCTTCGGCTATAACATCGGCACCACGGTGTTCGGCGGCTTCACGCCGCTCGCCGTGGCGTCGCTGATCGCCGTCACGCACAACAATCTCGCGCCCGGCCTGTATCTGATGATCGCGGCCGTCCTGAGCCTGTTCACCCTGGTGTGGGCAAAGCGGCGCCTGAACATTCGTTGAGTACCGAAGGAGTCAGCAGCATGAATGAGGCTTTGCAGCGCGCGATCCGCTTTTCGATCGACCATGAATCCGCCTGGGATCGCAAGGTCGACGGCAACTGGGGCGTGCATGTCAACGATCCGCCGCCGTGGAACCGGCTGCTCGGTCCCGTCCATGATCGCGGCGGCGTGTCGGGGGCCATCGCTCTCGATGGCAAGCTCATCGCCAGTTGGGGCGAGCCGGACCGCGCGGATCTCACGTTCAGCATCGCCAAGACGTATCTCGCGCTGCTTGCGGGCGTCGCGTTCGATCGCGGCCTGCTGCCCGATCCCGACGAACCCGTGCGCGAACGCATTCGCGGCATCGGCTTCGACGATGCGCACAACGCGCAGGTCACCTGGACGCAATTGCTGCAGCAGACGAGCGAATGGACCGGCGAATGCTTCGGTCTTCCGGATCAGGCGGACCACTATCGCGCGGTCACGTTCGGCGACCCGCCCGCCGGCAAGAAGGGCGAGCGCCGGCCTTTGAACACGCCCGGCACGTACTGGGAATACAACGACGTGCGCATCAACCAGCTTTCGCTGGCGCTGCTGCATCTGTTTCGCGAGCCGCTGCCGGAAGTCTTCCGCACGGCCATCGCGGAGCCTTGCGGCCTCTCCGGCAACTGGAACTGGGCGGGCTATGACCACGCGTGGACCGAGATCGACGGCAAGCGCATGCAGTCCGTGCCCGGCGGCACGCATTGGGGCGCAGGCATGTCGATCAGCGCGAACGATCAGTTGAAGATCGCGCAGATGCTGCTCGACGAAGGCGTCTCGAACGGGCGGCGCGTGCTGTCGGCGGAATGGATCGCGCGCATGCGCACGCCGGTGGCGCTCGCGCCTTACTACGGCTATCTCGTGTGGCTCAACAGCGGACAGAAGATGTTCCCGCGCGTGCCGGCATCGAGCTATTTCGGCGTGGGCGCGGGCAGCTCGTTCATGTGGATCGAGCCGCAAAGCCGCCTCGCGCTGATCGTGCGCTGGCTCGACTCCGCTTACGCCGGCGAATTCTTCGGCCTAGTGCATGAGGCGCTGGAACCGCTGCGCCGATGACGCTTCAGTGCGCAACCTCGCGGACCGGGCAACGCGGGATGTCGAAGAAAAGGCGGGCGCCTTCCTGGCAGTCTTCCGCGCCGATCATGCCGTCGTGTTCCTGGACGATGGACCGGCAGATGGACAGACCGAGGCCGATGCCTTCGGGTTCGGTCGTGAAGAAGGGTTCGAAGAGATGCTGCCTCGCATCCACCGAGAGCCCCGCGCCCGAATCCGTGACGGCCACCCTGAAGTAGCTGTCGCCGACGGTATCCACCGTGATCAGGATGTCCTTCCGTTCGCCCGACGCACGCTGGATCGAGCGTATGGCATTCGTGATGAGGTTCATCAGGACCTGCTGCATCTGGAGGTTGTCGGCGCAGACCATCGGCGCAGGCGATGCAATGGCGGTGCGCAGCGTAATGGCGTGACGATCCAGTTCCTGACGCACAAGGGGCAGCACTTCGTAGAGGGTGTCGGCAAGATCGATCATCTTGCGTTCCGCGCGGCTCTTGCGGGCAAACGAACGAATGCGGTTGATGACGTCGTTGGTGCGCTGCGCCGACTTGACGATTTCATCGAAGCTGCGGCTCGCGTCGCCGACTGAAGGCGAGCGCCGGTCGAGCCAGCGCAAGCCCGCCTCGCCATTCGCGATGATGCTCGCGAGATGCTGCTTCATCTCGTCGGCGATGCTGGCCGTCAGTTCCGTCAGCACCGAGAGGCGGGTCACGTGAGTGAGGTTGGTCTGTGCTTCCATCAGCGCGTTCTGCGCGTTGCGGGAGTCGGTGACGTCGGCCAGCGCGCCGACATATCCGACCGCCCCGCTCGTGGCTCGGATCGATCGCGCGACCATGCGCAGATAGCGCAGTGCGCCTGATCTCGCCGTCAGCCGGAACTCCTGCTGGGTCGCGTCGTCGCTGGGTTTGTTGCGGAAGAACGCGGCGCCGACGCTTTCGACGTCATCGGCGTGGATCCTCGCGAGAATGTCCTCGATCTCGATGTCGGCGGTGTCGTCCGCGTCGAGAATGCGGCGGCACTGCGCGGAACAGTGCAGGATGCGTGAATCGATCATCCAGCTCAAGCTGCCGATGTTGCTCAGGCGCAGGGCCTCGGAGAGATGCGCCTCGCTGCGTCTGAGCGCGTCTTCCGACAGCCGCCGTTCGGTGACCTCCGCCGTGGTGCCGATATACAACCGCGGACGCTCGCCGGGCCGGCTCCATGGCCGCAACACGATCTGCAGCCGGCGCCATGCGCCGTCGGGCCGGTCGATGGAAAATTCAGTCGTGAAGATCTCGTCCTTCACATCGCTGATGATGGCCAGCCCATGCAGGCCGATGACCCGCTCACGGTCGGTCGCATGCACGTGTTGCATCAGCGCGTCGAAGGTGGGAATGCCGTTGGCTACGCGCAAGCCCCAGATGTCGTACACCTGCTCCGACCACTGCATGTCGCCGGAATCGGCGTTCCAGGTCCACGCGCCCGTCTTGCTGATCCGCTGGCCCTCGGCGAGCAGCGCCTCGCTGCGCCGCAAGCGTTCCGCGGTCAGCGTGCGCTCGCGATTCTCTTGTTTGAGCGCGTCGTAGAGCCGGGCGTTTTCCATCGACACCGCAGTCTGCGCCGCCAGGATTTCGACGAGCGAGATCTTCGCGCGGTCGATCGGCGTGGATGTCGAACGGTTCTCCGCGTACAAAATGCCAGCCAGGCGGTCCTGTCTCAGTACAGGGAGAAACAGGCCCGACTTCGGACGATGAGCATGCACATACGGATCGTCCGGAAAGGCTTCGGGTTGATCGATCAGCAACCGCTCTCGGCTGTTCATGACCGTATGAGCGATCGTCATCGGCAGCAAGGCACTGAAGATTTCGTTCGCGCGACAGCTGACTTCCACGCGCTGCGGCGAGGCCACGGCTTCCGCCACCACTTCGGCAATACCGTCGATCAACAGGATCAGGACCGCCCGTTCCACGCCCAGTTGCGTCACCGCGATCCGCATGAACTTCTTGATGAGCTGCGCCCGGTTCAGTTCGCACGACAGCTCGCGCGACATCAGGATGGCTTCGGCATCGGCGCAATCCCGGGGCACGGGAATCGATTCCACCAAGTCAGGGTTCGTCAGGGCGTCTGGCGTGACGAAGCCGGCGAGCAGCGTCGATACGGCGCGGGCGATGTCAGGCAACCCGCATGTTAGGGCGAACGCCGCACGCCTTCTTTCGAAAGCGCACGGCATTTGCGGACGGACACGGAGCAGCGTTACGTGTACTGGAGTGAAGCGGTGCCCGTCGCGCGGGTGCGCGGACCGTCGATGTCGAAATGCCTGGCGAGCGCATCCACGACGTGTTCCGCCATCGCGTGACGCGTTTCGTGCGTGCCCGACCCGATATGCGGCGTCAGCACCAGCCTGCGATCGCGCAGCAGCGCCTCGGGAACCTCGGGCTCATGCTCGAAGACATCGAGCGCGGCGCCCGCCAGTCCGTCCGCCGCCAGCGCCGTGACCAGCGCGCGTTCATCCACCACCGGACCGCGCGCGATATTCACGAGGAAACCAGCCGGCCCGAGCGCGCGAATCACGTCCGCATTCACGAGATGATGCGTCGCGGGCGAAAGCGGGCACGTGAGGATCAGCATGTCGCTGTCGTGCGCGAGCCGGGTCACGTCGTCGTACCAGGGCAGCTCGACATTCTTGCGGCTCGGCCCGAAATACGCGACGGTCGAACCGAAGGCATGCAGCCGCTTTGCGATCGCCGAGCCGATCGTCCCCAGCCCGACAATGCCAACCTTCATCCGCGAAATCGAGCGTCCCAGCCGGTACTGGCTCTGCGTGAGCCATTGGCCCGAGCGCACGAAGGCATCGGCGTTCACGAAGTCGCGCGTGAGCGCCAGCGCAAGACCCACCGCCGCATTCGCCACGTCTTCCGCCAGGATGTGCGAGGTGTTTTCGATGCTCACTCCACGCGCACGCACCGCGCCGATGTCCACGTTGTCCAGGCCCGCGCTGTAACTCGAGATGATTTCCAGCGCGGGAAGCGCATCGAGGAAGGCGGCATCGATCTTCGTCTTGCGCAGCGCAATGCCGCGGATCCTGCTGCCCTGCTCTTGCAGGAACGCGTGCGCGGCGGCGGGATCGTCGGGCAGGTCGAGCACCGTGAAGTGCGTTCTCAACTCCTCGTGAGTCCACTCGGGCAGGTCGGCCGCATTGAGAATGATAGGTCGGGTCATGGTTCGGAATGAATGTTGAAGGCGCTGCCTGCCAAGGCGATTCAGGCCATTTTCACGCGCTCGATCTTGCCCATGAAGAACAGGTAGACCACCGCGGCAACGAGGCAATGCGCGGCGACGAAGTATAGTCCGGCCGTATAGCCGCCCGTCGCCTGCACGATGTAGCCAAAGACGATGGGCGTGACGATGCCGCCGATATTGCCGATGCAGTTGAAGATCGCACCGGCGAGGCCTACGGCTTCGCGCGGCGCGGTGTCGCTGACCACGGCCCAGGTGCCCGCGCCCGCCGCCGCGCCCTTGCCGAAGAAGGCCAGCGTCATCAGCAGGACGATCACGGCATTGCTTTCGACCACCGCGGACAACACGAGACTGCATCCCAGCCCCATGCCGACGATATACGGCGTCTTGCGCGCCCACGAGACGCTCCAGCCGCGCCGGATCAGCCAGTCCGAGATCGTGACGCCCGCAATGCCGCCTACTAAGCCCGCGATGGCCGGAACCATCGTCGCGAAGCCGGCCTGCATGACGTTCATGCCGCGCGCCTGCACGAGGTAGATGGGAAACCAGGTGATGAAGAAATAGCTCAGCGCGATGGTGCAATACTGCCCGACATACGCGCACCACAGCATGCGATTGCCGAGCAGCATGCGCATGACGCCACGCGAGAGCGGCGGACGCGCCTTGAGCGACTGCTTCGAATCGATATCGATCATCGCGCCGCCCGCGATGATGTGCTCAAGTTCGCCGCTGGACACGCGCGGATGATTGCGCGGCTCATGCATGACGACGGCCCATGCGCCCGCCGCCGCGATCCCGATCACGCCGAGCGCGATGAACGGCGCGGGCCAGCCGAACTGCGACGTGAGCCAGCCGGCGAACGGCGAGAAGATCGCCACCGCGAAATACGAAGCCGATGCGAACAGCGACGTCGCCAGCCCGCGTTCCTCCTTCGGAAACCACATGACCGCGACGCGGCCGTTGGCGGGAAAGCTGGGCGCCTCGATCAGCCCGAGCGCGAAACGCAGCGCGAACAGCAGGCTCAGCGCGATCGAGAGATCCGATGTGAAGTTGCCGATGAACCCGACCAGCATCGTGGCGATGGACCACAGGATCAGCGTCGCGCCGTACATGGTCTTGGTGCCGAAGCGGTCGAGCAGCAGGCCGCCGGGAATCTGCCCGACGACATAGGCCCAGCTGAACGCGGACAGCACGTAGCCCAGCTGCACGTGATTCAGGCCGAATTCCTTCGAGATGCCGGGGCCTGCAATCGAGAGGATCGCGCGGTCCGCGTAGGCGACGGTCGCCAGCAGCAGGATCATCGCGAGAATCGAGTAACGCGTGCGCGTCGTGCGGGCCGTCGTGCCCGCTATATACTGGGTCGTCCGATCTGTTGCCACTGTCATCTCCTGTTTCCATGTCCCTGAAGCGGTCGCTTGAACGCGCCGCCCGATGCCCTTGTTCGAACTGCCGGGTCTTCCTTCGGGGTGGTGTGTTTAGCCGATTAAACCGGCGTGGTGCATGAGCGTCAATCTTGATTGATTCGATCAACGTGAAGAACTGGATCACGCAGGAAGAAGCCTGCGAAGCTCTCGGCGTGCGCAAGCAGACGCTGTACGCCTATGTCAGCCGCGGCCAGATCGAGGTGCGGGACGACCCGCAGCAGGCGAACCGCAACCTCTATCGCGCGACGGATATCGCCGGGTTGCTGAAGAAGCGCAGCCTCGGACGCGGCCGCAAGAAAATCGCGGCCAGCACGATGGCCTGGGGCGAACCGATCATCGATACGCGCATCTCCACCATTGCGCGCGGCACGCTCTATTACCGCGGCAGGGATGCGGTGCATCTGGCGGCATCGGCGAGTTTCGAGGACGCCGCGCAGCTGCTGTGGGACACGCCCGGACCGCCGCACTTTCCCTCGTTCGAACCGGTCGCATTCGACGGGCCCGCCGAAGCGCGGGTCTATGCGGCGCTGGCGCACGACGCCGCCCGTCCCTCGCGCGAACACGCCGACCGCTTCGGCGAAGCCGCGCGGCTCGTGGGATTGCTCGCGAGTCAGTTCTTCACATCGCGTTCGGATGAAGGGCCGCTGCACGCGCGCATCGCGGATGCGTGGGGCGTGCCGCGTCACGCCGATTTGTTGCGCCGCGTGCTGGTGCTGCTCGCGGATCAGGAGCTGACGAGTTCGTCGTTTGCGGCGCGCGTTGCGGCATCGACCGGGGCATCATTGGGCGCGAGCATGATCGCGGGACTGGCTGCGTTCTCGGGACCGATGCACGGCAACGCCATCGTGCGCGTGGGCGCCTTCATGGACGAAGCACGAAGCGTTGGAACCGAAAGGGCCGTAGAGGAACGCGTCGCGCGAGGCGAATCGCTGCCGGGCTTCGGCCACGAACTCTATCCGCAAGGCGATCCGCGCGCCGCCAATCTCCTCTCCGCCTTCGACGCGCCTCGCGCCGCGCGCGAGTTGATCGAATGCGTCGGGCGGCTGACGGGCACGCCGCCCGCCATCGACATCGCGCTCGCCGCGCTCGTCGAGCATTGCGCGTTGCCGGAAGGCGCGGCGTTCGCGCTGTTTTCCATTGCGCGCAGCGTCGGCTGGATGGCGCATGCCATCGAACAGATCGAGGAAGGCACGCTGCTGCGGCCGCGCGCGCATTACATCGGGCCGGCCGTCGTCGATTGAAGCGGACAACCCCGCGCCAATGAAAACACCCCGAACGCCGGATCGCCATCCGACATTCGGGGTGTGCTTTCAGCTTGCGTCTTCAGGCTACGTTCAGAAGTCCGTCGTCATCGAAAGCAGCAAGGTGCGCGGCGCGCCTTGCGTCAGATATCCGCCGATCGTCGAGGCCCAGTACGACTTGTTCGCCACGTTGAGCACGCTGGCGCGGAAGGTCGTCGGCTTGCCGAACACCACGGTCGCATAGCGCGCGCCCAGGTCGAAGCGGTTCCAGTGCGGAATCGACAGCGTGTTGGTCGTGTTCAGATACTGCGAACCCGTGTAGATCCAGCGCGCCGTCAGCGTGAGGCCTTGCAGCATCGGCACGTCGTATTCCGCGTTCACGTTGAACATGAAGGTCGGCACGCCGATCGGCTTGTTGCCGTCCGTCGTTCCGCTGCCGGTGTCGATCTGCGTCGCGTGGATATACGTGCCGCCGGCGATCAGGCGCACGCCCTTCACCGGCTCGCCGAACACCGACGCCTCGATGCCGCGATGGCGCTGCGTGCCGTCCGCGACGAAGAAGTTGGCCGCGTTCGTGTAGGTCAGCGGCTTCTCGATCTGGAATGCCGCGACCGTCGCGCCGTACTGGCCGTTGTCGTACTTCGCGCCGACTTCCCACTGCTTCGACTTCTCCGGCGGCAGCAGTTGTCCCGTGTTGGCCGCGGTGGACGGCGCCGAATCGCCGATGGTCAGCGCTTCGCTGCGGTTCGCGAACAAGGAGACGTTCTGCCACGGCTTCACGACGAGGCCGAACAACGGCGTCGTGACCGAATCGTTATAGGCTTCGGTCTGCTTGCCGGTGTAGTCGAAGTTGTTCGCGTGCAGGTCCTGATGACGCACGCCGACCGTGAACAGCACGCGGTCGTTCAGGAAGCCGAGCGTATCCGACACCGACACACTGCGCAGCAGGCTCAGCGAGACGGTCTGCGGGTCGCCGAGATCGCCTGCCGAACCGACGGTCGCCGGATACGGCACGCGCGGCGTGTCGTAGATGCTCGACGGGAACGAGCTGCTGTAGGTGTAGGCGGACATCGAGTCGACGCGCACGATCGACGCGCCCGCCGTCACGAAGTGCGACACAGGGCCCGTGTTGAAGCGGCCGCGCACGCCGGCTTCGGCGGAGCTGCCGTCTTCCTTGTGCGGCACGCCGAGGCGCGACTGCGTGATGCCGGTCGTGTTGATGCTCGGCGACGCATATTCGCCATGCTCGTCCGTGTGGCGCATGCCGCCCGCGACATACGCGGTCCAGCCGGGCAGGAAGTCGTACTCGGCGCGCAGGATGCCGACCGTGTCCTCGATCGAGCTGTAGCCCCACGACTGGCCGTAGTTGTAGGTCGCGGCGGGCGGCGCCGGGACATAGTTGGCGTAGTCATAGACGGTCGAACGTCCGCCGTTGATGCGCTGCCGCTGATACAGGAAGTCGGCGTACAGACGCAGCTTGTCGCCGCGCCAGTCGAGCGAGACGGCCGTGGTGTTGTCGCGCTTGTGCTCGCCGTCGATCGCCGTTTCGCCATCGTGATTCGCCTGATTCACGCGAATGCCGAACTGGCCTTCGCTGCCGAATCGACGGCCCACGTCCACGTGCGCGCCGATCATGCCGGACGCTTCGCCGTCCACGGTCACGCGGGTGAGCGGCTTGTCGTCGGCACGCTTCAGTTGCAGGTTGATGCCGCCGCCCACTGCCGAGCCGTTCGGCGACGCGCCGTTCAGGAACGCATTGGCGCCCTTGAACAGGTCGACGCGTTCGAGCGCATCCGTGGCCACGAGCTGACGCGGCGTGATGCCGTACAGGCCGTTCAGCGAGATGTCGTCGCCCTGGAGTTCGAAGCCGCGGATCACGTAGGTTTCGGCGAAGTTGCCGAAGCCGAACGCCGTCCGCACCGACGGATCGTTCGCCAGCACGTCGCCGATCGTGCGCGCCTGCTGGTCCTCGATCAGCTTCGATGTGTAGGTTGTCATGCTGAACGGCATGTCGAGGTTCTTCTGCTTGCCGAGCACGCCGTAATCGGCGCCGCGCGCGACCTGGCCGCCCGCGAAGGTCGGCGAGAGATCGCCGGGCAGTTGTTCCTTGCTCGCCTGCACCTTGACGGCCGGCAGCGCGCTGTCCTGGGGCGCGGCAGCCGCCGTGCCGGTACTGCCGGTATTGCTCGTATCAGCCGATTGCGCGTGAGCCGACAGGGAAAAAACCATCGCCACCGCGGCGACGATCGCGGCGCGCTGCGCCAGCGCAGGCATGGCCTGCGAGGTGTAAGAACGGAATGCGGACATGAATCAGGAAAGGGCTTCGGTGATGGTCGGTCTTCCGTCCCGGGGCATCGTCTGGAATCCGGGCGGCATTGTTCTGCGTCGCAAGACCGGGCGCGCACGAGGCGCGACGGATGAGACTGGCGTTGTGCGCCGGATTATAGAGTGAATGCGAGTCGTTATCATTTATTGATTGCGCGATTTGCATCCGCGCAACATCCCACCCGGCAGGAACTACCGCGTCGAGCTTTATTCGAGGGATGGGCGCTGGCTTGAAGAGTGTCGCCAGCGCTCAACACGCTAGGAAGCGATGGAACGGCCGCGCGCCGCCCTTTCGCTTGAGGCCGCCGCCGATTGCCGGCGTGCGGCGCGCTTGCGAATCCAGATCATCAGGCCGGTAATGCTCAGCACCGCCACCGCGATGCCCACCGCGCTCACGAGAATGCGCCCGCCAATGCCCACGATGCGCCCTGAATGCAGTGGAAACTGCGCCTGCATGAAGATGTCGCCGGCCGAGCCGCGTCCGGGAATGGTCGAACCGGCCAGCGCGCCGGTCTGCGCGTTGTAGTAGAGCCAGGCGTTGCCGAGGCCCATGTCGCCGTGATCGTGGCCCGGCGCGAAGAAGCCGACGCCGTAGGCCTTGAACATCGGCGCGTAGTAGAGCG
This sequence comes from Caballeronia sp. LZ033, assembly GCF_031451265.1. Lineage (NCBI taxonomy): Bacteria > Pseudomonadati > Pseudomonadota > Betaproteobacteria > Burkholderiales > Burkholderiaceae > Caballeronia > Caballeronia sp. LZ033. Next base: position 1,052,610 of record NZ_JARUXQ010000004.1, read on the forward strand.
CGCCCATCGGCTGGGTGAGGTTCTGACGTTGCGCGTCTTGCGCGGCTTTCTGAAGAATCTCCTCGCGCGTGGCCAGCGGCTGGCCGGGCGGTCCGGCGCGCACCAGCGCGGGGTTGTCGAGGAAGGACGGCGAGAGCTTCGAGAACGCCGAGACAACCGGGCGCACCACCGGTTCGGAGAGGTTCATGGAAATGGATGTGAGGGCCATCGTCAGCAGCAGGCCCCAGATCCAGACGCCTCCAGAGCGATGCAGGTCGAAGGTCAGCGCGTAGCCGCCGCGCTTCACGCGAAACGCAAACGACTTGCGCCACGCCTTCACGCTCGGGAACGACAGGATCAGCGCGATGCCACTGTCGAAGAACCACAGGATCCCGACGATGCCGAGCAGCCAGGTGCCCACGTCGATTCCGCCGACGAACGGCAGATGCAGCGTGTAATGCAGCTTGTAGAGGAACGGCATCAGGTCGATGCGCGCGAGCGACACGGCGCCCCACATGCGCTGCGCCTGCACCTGGCCGGTCGCGGGATCGACGGCGATCTGGTTGTACGCGACCTCGAACGGCGCGTTGGTGGCCGGATTCGTGCGCGGCATGACCATCATCTGCGCGGTGTGGCCCGGCTCGACGCCGAGCGGCATGTAGGTCACTTCCACGCGCGGGTCGGCGGCTTCGATACGGCGCGCGAGTTCGAGCGGCGGCAGCGCGGGGCCGTCCGTGCGGGCGTGGAAGAACGCGGGATTGAGCCACGCGTCGATCTCGTGATCCCACGCGATGATGGCGCCCGTGAGGCCCGAGACGAACAGGAACAACGCTGTGGCGACGCCAAGCCAGCGATGCAGGCGAACCATGACCGGCCTCATGCCTGCGGGTCCTCGGAACAACGGTCGTACGCGACGGGTTTCATCGAAATCTTGCGACGTAAATAGGAATTGTTCGCAAGTTTATCGACGGCAAGCCTGATTCACAAGGCTTTCGTAAGGTACTGAAGAAGTTTCGAGAGGTATGCAGCGCTCGGTGCGTGAAACGAGCCTTGCGCCGCCCGATGCCTCAATGACCTTCCGGGAACAGCGCTGCCTGAACCATCGCGCGAGCGGCGGCGTGCCGGTCCGCCAGGAATTCGTCGCGATTCTTGCCCGCGATCCACGTCGGGGCGCGGCCACGGCCGCTCCAGGTGGCGCCGCTGACCGGGTCGCGATATTTCACCGGAGATTCGGCCGCCGGGGTCTGCGCGCTTTGCCCGGACGATTCCGACACCGTCTTGCGGCCCATCAGTTCGGCCAGCGAGATGCCGTACTCGCGCATTTTTTGCACGATTTCGCGCAGCACATGCTGGGTTTCCTTTTCTTTCGCTTCGGCCAGTTGTCTGTCCAGGGCTTCTTGCTGCGCCCTCAGTTTGGCGATTTCAACGCTTTGATATGCCATGGTCTTCTTGAAGATTCGCCGCGATCCGGCGACTGTTGTGTTGTGTTCGGCGTTCGAAATTCTACGACATTCGCGAATGGACTTCGAACACCCCTCCGGCGTTCCTCAGGCGAGTTCGAGAAAGTTGCGCACGACGGACGACGGATCGTCGCGCCGGGACGCAATGGCCAGCCGCGCGCGCAAGCCACGCGCCAGCAGCGGCCGATACACCACGCCCCGCACGCGCACCTGCGTGATCGACTTCGGCACGATGGAAATGCCCAGCCCCGCCGCCACCAGCGTCACCGCCGACGCCATCTGCGGCGCGGGCTGCGCCAGTTGCGGCTGGAACCCGGCGGCGGCGCACGCGGCGACGATGTCGTCGAACAGCGTGCCGCCCGCCACGCGCGGCACCTGCACGAAGGGTTCGTCGGCGAGATCGGCCAGCGCAATGCGTGTCTTCGACGCCAGCCGGTGCGCGACCGGCAGCGCCACCAGCATGGGTTCCTCGCGCCAGTCGCTTTGCAGCAGCGCATCGGCGACACGCCGCACCGGCCGGATGATTCCCACGTCCAGCTGGCCCGCTTCGAGCAGGTCCAGCAGCACGCCCGAGGCCGCCTCGTGCAGCGCCAGCTCGGCTTCGGGATAACGTTCGCGAAAGCGCCGGATCAGACCTGAGACGTGTTCATTGAACGCAGCGGTGCCGGTGAAACCGACCCGCAGATGTCCGGTCTCCCCGCGTGCGGCACGCTGCGCCGCCCGCGCCGCGCGCTGGGCGTCGTCGAGCACGCGCCGCGCCTCATCTGCGAAGACTTTTCCGGCCTGTGTGAGTTCGGCGCCCCGCGCGCTGCGTCTGAACAGTTCCACGTCGAGTTCCTGCTCGAGTGCCTTGATCTGCTGGCTGAGCGGCGGCTGGCCGATGCCCAGCTGCTCGGCCGCCTTGGTGAAGTTCGACGTCTCGGCGACGGCGAGGAAATAGCGCAAGTGGCGAAGCTCCATCCTTTTTAATCCCCGATGCCGCTCAACATTCGAAAAGGCCAGTGCTGAAACATATCGCTGCCCATGTTTTCATATATTGGACATATGGCTCGACATTGGCAAGAATGAAGTCAACTTTCTTCTTCAATCAATCAGGCGATGTCCTCCCCTTCCCTCACATCCCCGGTGGATGGCACGCGGCGCGACGCGCCCTCGAACGGCGTCCTGCCTAGTTCGTCCGCCTACCGGCGCATCGCGCTCGCGCTGTTTCTCGCCGGTTTCTCCACGTTCTCGCTGCTGTACTGCGTGCAACCGTTGCTGCCTGCGTTCTCGCGTGAATTCGGCATCGGCGCGGCGGCGAGTTCGTTATCGCTGTCGCTCTCGACCGGCTTCCTCGCGGTCTCCATCCTGTGCGCCGGCGCGCTGTCCGAACGCGTCGGACGGCGCGGGCTGATGTTTGCATCGATGACCTCGGCGGCGCTGTTCAACCTGCTGGCCGCCAGCGCGTCGAGCTGGGACCTGATGCTCGTCTGGCGCGCGCTGGAAGGCTTCACGCTCGGCGGCGTGCCGGCTGTCGCCATGGCCTATCTCGCGGAGGAAATCGCGCCCGAAGGACTCGGCCTCTCGATGGGTCTCTATGTGGGCGGCACGGCGTTCGGCGGGATGATCGGACGGATCGGCATGAGCGCGCTGGAGCAGTATTTTTCGTGGCGCACGGCGATGTCGACGATCGGCGTGATCGATCTCATCGCGGCTCTCGCTTTCGTGATGCTGCTGCCGCCTTCACGACGCTTCGTCAGGCGCACCGACCTGACGCTGCGCCATCACCTGCGGCTGTGGCAGGCGCAACTGCTGCACACGCGTCTTCCGTTCGTCTTCACGATCGGCTTTCTCGTGATGGGCGCGTTCGTGACGGTCTACAACTACGCCGGTTTCCGCCTCATCGCCCCGCCCTTCAATCTCGATTCGACCCAGTGCGGGCTGATCTTCGGCGCGTATCTGTTCGGGATGGTGTCGTCGTCGAGCGCGGGCGCGCTGGCCGACAAGCTGGGCCGCGCGCCGGTGCTCATCAGCGGCGTCGTGGTGCTCGCCGCCGGTCTCGCGCTGACGCTATCCGCATCGCTCGTGGCGGTGATCGCGGGCATCGTGCTCGTGACGATCGGCTTCTTCATCGCGCATTCGGTCGCGAGCGGCTGGGTCGGAAGGCTGGCCGGTTCGGCCAAGGGTCACGCGGCCTCGCTCTATCTGCTCGCGTATTACCTCGGGTCGAGCGTGCTCGGGTCGATTGGCGGCGCATTCTGGCAGCACGGCGCATGGCCCGCCGTGGCGGCCTACGTCGCCGTACTGCTCGTGCTGAGCCTTTGCGTGGCGCTGCGCGTCATTCGACAGCCCGCCGAAGCGTGATTGATGCGCATCATGCGCACAACGGACTGACAAGCGGCCGGGCGATGCGCAGATAATCGTCCGACGCGAGCAGCATCGAGCGATCGAGCCGGCCCGCATTGAACGCGATTTCGTCGAAGCGTTCGATCAGTTCCGGATCCACGATCAACTTCACCGCGGGCGAGAAAGAAAACGGCGGAATTGCGCCGATCACGCAGCCGGTCTCGCGCTGCGCTTCCTCCGGGGTGGCGAGTGTGGCCTTCCTGATGCCCGCTGCCTTGGCGACCTTCTTGAAGTCCAGTTTCCTGTCGCCGGGAAGAATGGCCAGGATCATCTGGCCGTCCGCGTCCTTGCTCTTGCAGAGCATCGCCTTGGCGCCCTGTCCGGGTTCCGTGCCGCGCAACGCCGCCACCAGATCGCAACGACCTTCCTCCGGATGCTCGAGCACGCGATAGCGCGCGCCTTCCCGCTCCAGCGCGTCGATCAGCTGATCGAACGGCGTGTTCATGGCGGACGTGACCATCACACCGCCGCCAGCGAGCAGAAGCGTTCCAGGTCGATGTTGCCGCCACTGATGATCACGCCCACGCGCTTGCCCGCCAGTTGCTCGCGCAGGTTCAGCGCAGCGGCAAGGCCGAGACAGCCGGTGGGCTCCACCAGCATCTTCATGCGTGTCGCGAAGAACTTCATGGCTTCGACCAGATCGGCATCGGATGCGGTGAGGATGTCGTTCACATCGCGCTTGATGATCCCGAAGGTGATGCGCCCGAGATGCTGAGTCTGCGCGCCGTCGGCGATGGTCACCGGCGTATCGATATGCACGATTTCGCCCGTGCGGAACGAGCGCTGGCCGTCATCGCCCGCTTCGGGCTCGACACCATGCAGCACGCATTGCGGCGCCAGCGCACGCGTGGCCAGCGCCGTGCCGGACAGCAGCCCGCCGCCGCCGAGCGGCACGAACAGGTGATCCAGCGCACCGGTTTCCTCGAACAGTTCCCGGGCCGCCGTGCCCTGGCCCGACAGGATGTCCGGGTGATCGTATGGCGGAATCAGCGTGAGACCGTTTTCCTCCGCGAGACGGCGGCCGATCGCTTCGCGGTCTTCCTTGTAGCGGTCGTAGACAACGACTTGCGCGCCGTAGCCCTTGGTGGCGGCGACCTTCGCGGCGGGTGCATCGTGCGGCATGACGATGGTGGCCGGAATGTTCAACAGCTGTGCCGACAGCGCGATGCCCTGTGCGTGATTGCCGGACGAGAACGCCACCACGCCGGCCTTGCGCTGCTCGGCCGAAAACTTCGACAGCGCATTGAACGCACCGCGAAACTTGAACGCGCCCATGCGCTGGAAGTTCTCGCACTTGAAGAAGAACTCGGCGCCGGTCAGCGCATCGAGCGTGCTGGAAGTCAGAACCGGCGTGCGATGCGCGACGCCCGCAATGCGCGAGGCGGCAGCCTCGACGTCGGCGTAGGTGGGGAGGCTTGGAGTCGTCATGTCGGACATGCCGTGAGAAGGGTTGGCCAGGGTCACACTGCGCATGGCACGTCACGATTCCGTGCACTGGACGCGTCGCGCATTTTCAACATTATGTCTATTTTTGTACAAAAAATCAATGCGCGCGACGGCTTGAGATGGCATGCTTTGTACTCGTTGACGCAACCCGACGCGACCGACCCGTCCAGACACCATGACCCAAGCCAAGCTCACCGTCGAACAGCGGACCATTCTCGAACAGGTCAAGCAGATCGCCGCGGGTCTGGGCGAAACACTGGCGCCGTTCACGGAGGTCGTCGTGCATGACCTGCGCTCGCCGAAACACGCGGTGCTTGCCATTCACAACAATCTGTCGGGCCGCAAGGTCGGCGATCCGGCAACGGAACTCGGCCTGGCCCGCATCGCCGACGACGCCTATCCGCAGATTCTCGCGAACTACGCCAACCGTTTCGCGGACGGCCGGCAGGCGAAGAGCACGTCGATCGGGATCAAGGATTCGGACGGCCGCTATATCGCGGCGCTCTGCCTGAATGTCGATGTCACGCTGTTCCGCAGCCTGACCAATATGCTCGAGCAGTTTTCGTCGCTGGGTACGGACGGCGTGCGGGAATCGCTGGATCCGTCGAGCGCGGATTCGCTGCGTGAGCGCATCGACCGCTTCGCCGTGAGTCAGGCGACCACGCCGCAGGCCCTGCGCGCCGACCAGCGCCGCGCGCTGATGCAGGCGCTGAAACAGGAGGGCTTCCTGGATTTGCGGCGCTCGATGGAAACGGTCGCGCAACATCTCGGCGTGTCGCGCGCGACCGTTTATAACGACGCCAAGTAAAGCCACTGCGCGCGTCAGCCCGCGTATCCGGCGCCGGCTTCTTCGAGATGACGCGCCAGCCGCCGCGGCGCGCGGCCGATCAGCGATTCGAGATGATCGGTCACGATGGAAAGATTGCCCGCGCGGGTTTCCACATCGGCCGAGACGAGGACATCGACGAATACATCCGGCACACCGGCCGCTTTCAAGCCCGCTGCGAGCTGTTCGTCCGTTACTTCCACGAGCGCCAGCGGCTTGCCCGTCGCCCGCCGCGCGAGTTCAGCGATCTCTTCGCGGTTCAGCGCTTCCGCGCCCGTCAGCGTGTATGTGTGGCGCCCGGCGTCCGGCGTGGCGAGCGCGGCCGCGATGGCCTCGGCGATTTCCTCCCGCGCCACATAGGACGTTCTGCCACCGCGCGCAGCCGAATGCCATGTGCCGCTCGCAAACGCGCCGGGCAATGCCATGTGCAGGTTTTCCTGATACCAGCCGTTGCGGAAAATCGCGTACGGCAGGCCGGTCTGCTTGATGGCCCGTTCGGTGCCGAGGTGATCCGGCGCGAAGCTCAACAGCGAACTGTCCGGATTGGGAAGCGACGTATAGGCAAGCCGTCCGGCACCTGCTTCTACCGCCGCCGCCACCGCATTGCGATGTTGCTTGAGGCGCGTATCGGCGCCGTCGAGCGCATCCGTCGAGATGATGAGCACGGTGCCGGCGCCTTTGAAGGCATCGGTCAGTGCGGCGGGATCGTCGAAGTCGGCGCGGCGCACGTCGATGCCCCGCGCGGCGAGATCGGCGAGCTTGTCCGGGCTGCGGCTGCCCGCGATGATGCGCCTTGGCCCGACGCCGCGCGCCAGCAAATGCTTGATGACCAGCCGCCCAAGTTGACCGGCTGCACCGGTCACGAAAATCGTATCGCTCATAGTCCTGCCTCATTCCGGGTGATACTCTCAATTTGAGAGCGCCTCGATGATCGGGCGTCGATCGTCTTCCGTAAAGAAGGCAGTTTTTCAGGAGATAGGCACCGAATGGGAACCACCAAGGTCAGTTCCAAGGCCGCGCCCAGCGCAGTCAAGACGATGCTGGATGCCGCGCGGACGAAGTTTGGTGATGTATCGAACTGTCCGGTGCGCGATGTCATCGACGTGATCGACGGACGATGGACTTCGCTGCTGATGATGGCGCTGGCCGAGCAGCCGTATCGGTTTGGCGAACTGCGGCGGCTCGTGCCGGACATCTCGCAGCGCATGCTGACGCAGACGTTGCACGAGCTTCAGCGCGACGGCTATGTCCACCGTGAGGTGTTTCCGACCAAGCCGCCCGGCGTTGAATACAGCCTGACCGATCTGGGCCGCTCAATGTACGCCGCGCTGCACGTGCTGCTGCGCTGGGCCGACGAGAATCATGCGGCGGTCAAGGCGGCACGCGAAGTGTTCGATGCGGCGAGGCAGTCCGCGTAACGGCACTTCACGCGCCCAAGGCTGCGCGTGCGAGCGCCAGCCCGCCGAATATCCCGACGAAGCCGAGCAGCAGCGTGCCGCCGACATAGAACATGACGGACAGCACGTCGCCGCGCTCCCAGAGCAGCGCGGTCTCGAGCGAGAACGTGGAATAGGTGGTGAAGCCGCCGATGATGCCCGTGGTCAGGAACAGGCGCACGCTCTGGTCGGCGTGGCCGCGCAGCGCGAACCAGCCGGCCACCACGCCCATGGCGAACGAGCCGAGGACGTTGATGCCGAGCGTTCCATAGGGAAATGACGGACCGAAGAGCGCGAGGGACGCTCGCCCGGCCAGGTGACGCGCCATCGAGCCGAGGCCGCCGCCGACAAAAACCAGAACGAAGGAAAGAAACGATTGCACGAGGAAACTCCTGTCGGACGTGCGCGCACCCTTGCAGGCAACGAGGTCGCGCAACGCAATTCAACAGGAGTCATCAGCCGGACGGCGGTTATCGGGGGCACCCCATCCCCATCGAGCGAGACTTTAGCATCTCTTCCGGCGACGGCGCATCTTCGCTTGCCGCGCCTGAACCTTCGTGACATGACTCGCCGCAAACGCTTGTCCCACAAGGCACGCGGGATCGAACGGACGCGCTGACATGAGATGAAACAGTTTGCGCGTGGATTTCGACCGGGCCGCTCGCCACAATGGGTTCATTCACAATCCACCCACCAAGGCGAACCATCATGGAACTGGAACTGCTTGGAAAAATCTCGCTGTACGCGATGGGCATCGTGCTCACCGCGTCGCTGATCGAAGCGCTCGTCCTGCACTTCAAACACAAAGGCACCGACCGCGCCTTCGACTGGCATGAAGCCTGGATCTCTCTTGCCGATCTCGTCGGCCGCAAGCTGCTCGCATTCGTGCCGATCTCGCTGGCCACGCCGGTCTTCAACTTCGCATGGGAGCACCGGATCCACACGGTCACGAGCAACACGGCGCTCACGATCTTCCTGCTCTTCATCGGACAGGAGTTCTGCTACTACTGGTATCACCGCGCCTCGCACACGATCCGCTTCTTCTGGGCGAATCACGCCGTGCATCATTCGCCGAACCAGTTGACGCTGTCTTCCGCCTACCGTCTTGGCTGGCTGACCAAGCTTGCCGGTTCGGCGCTGTTCTTCACCCCGCTCGTGTGGTTCGGCGTGAAGCCCGACGTGGTGCTGGCGGTGGTGTCCATCAACCTGCTCTATCAGTTCTGGCTGCACGCCACCTGGATTCCGAAACTCGGCTGGCTCGAATATGTGCTCAACACGCCTTCGGCGCACCGCGTTCATCACGCCTCGAATGCCACCTATCTCGATGCCAACTTCGGCGGCGTGCTGATTGTCTTCGACCGGCTGTTCGGCACCTATGTGGAGGAACGCGCTGAAGAGCCCTGCGTCTACGGCCTCACGACGCCGACAACTTCGCATAATCCGGTGGTCGTGGAACTGGAGCATTGGGCGAGTCTCGTGAAGGATGTGGTGCGGGCGAAGAGCGTCTCCGATGCAATCGGCTTCGTGCTGCGTCCTCCCGGCTGGCTGCCGAACGGCGAGGGACACACAACCGAAGCACTTCAGAAGCGCGCCAAAACGTTGAACACAAGAACGCCTGAGCGAGCGCGGGACCGAAACAACGTGGGCGGAACGCATCTTCCGCCCACGTTGCATCTCGGCGGGCGAAGCTTAGAACGTGACCGACTGGCTGATCACTTCCTTGCCGTTGACGAAGATGGTCGAGCTTGCGCTGCCGGTCGTGCCCGTGGTCGGCGTAGTGGTGGAACTGGGAACGCCGGGCACTTCGATGATGGTCGTGGTCGACTGCTTCCTCGCGCCGCCGGCAACGTGGGACACACCCAGAGCGCTTCTTTCGATCTTGATCATGTTGTTCTACTCCTTAGTCAGATAAAAACGGCCGATCAGCCGTTGACCCGAAACTCGGGATCTTTGCCTCTACATTCCCAATTAGTCAGTAACTCGAAACATCAGGAATGTGAAGCCATTGTAAAGTTGAAGTTGGGCGTTCAACTTCGTGAAAACTCTCAAAACACCGGGTGGTTGTATGTCATTTCGTTATCCCATGCAATTTACGCAGTGGTCGGAAACCGCCTATTGTTCTCGCCGTTCGACTCTGCTAAATCACGTCGACCCGGCGCATTCAAGCGTGTTTTCGTATCGTTGCCGCCGCAACGCCGGATGCCGCGAATGCGCACAGCGCGGAGAGCAACGCAACGGCACGCAGGCCTGCGGCAATGGCGCCGGCCTCCGCGCCCCCGGCGCGCAACACGGCGTCGTGCGACCATACGAACGCAATGCCCAGCACGGCAATCGCCAGCAGGCCCGCCACGCGCGCCACCGCGTTGTTGATGCCTGAAGCAATGCCCGCGCGCGCGCCCGGCACCGACGCCATCACGGTCGTCGTCAGCGGCGCGACGGTGATTGTCATGCCGAGGCCGAGGACCACGAGTGCCGGAAGGAACCCCAGCCAATAGCTGGCCGGCGCGACACGCAGCGCCAGCATCACGAACCCGATGCCGGCGATGCCCGGCCCCACGGTAAGCAGGGCCCGCGCGCCGTACCGGCCCGTCAGTCCACCTGTGAAGCGCGACAGCAGGCCGATGATGAGCGGCATCGGCAGAAGGGCGGCCCCGGCCTGTGCCGCGTTGAATCCATAAGCGCGAATCAGCGTGAACGGCAGGAAGAACAGCACCCCGCCCAGCCCGAAGTACAGCAGCAAGGTGACCACGTTGGCGCCGGTGAAGTCGCGGGAATGGAAGATGTCGAGGGGAATCATCGGATCGCGGCTCCTGGCCTCGATGACCAGGAACACGGCAAGCAACAGCACGCCCGCGCCGATCATGCCGAGCACCCGCGCAGCGCCGAAACCGTGCGCAGGCGCTTCGGTCAGCCCGTAGGTCAGTGCAGCAAGTCCGGCGGCAGCGCTCACCGCTCCGGGCCAGTCCAGCGTCGACGGCGCGTCGGCCTTCTGGCTGTCGGGCACCGAGAGCAGCGCCAGCAGGATCGTCACGGCGGCCAGCGGCACGTTGAGGAAGAAGATGGCGCGCCAGGAGAACGCATCGACGAGCCAGCCGCCCGCCGCCGGTCCCACTGACGACGTGATCGCCCCCACGCCCGCCCACGTGCCGATGGCCCGGCCGCGCTCGGCGCCGTCGAACACCGCGCCGATGATCGCGAGGCTGCTCGGCACCAGCAGCGCCGCGCCGATGCCCTGCACCGCGCGCCCCGCGATGAGCCAGCCGGTGTCCGGCGCGAAGCCGCACGCCGCCGACGCCGCCGTGAACAGCGCAATGCCGGCGACGAAGATCGTGCGCCGTCCGAGCTTGTCGCCGAGCGATCCGCCGACCAGCACGAGCGCGCCGAGAAACAGCAGGTAGGCGTTCACGACCCACTGCATCGCCGCGATGCTCGCGCCCAGTTCGCTCTGGATCGACGGCAAGGCGACGTTCACGACCGAGCCGTCGATGAACGCCATGCTCGAACCGAGAATCGTCGCGGACAAGGCGAGCCGCTTGCGGGTACACGGCGCGTCGTTGGCGCACGGCTGCACGCGGATGATGCCTTCGTCGCAAGGACTCGCCTGCGCCGCGACCGCATGCGGGCGTTCGCGGAGTTCGTGGCTTTCGGTGGATGCGCTGGCCAAGATGCCTTCCCCGTCTTGTGGACACCGCTCCAGTAGAGGCCAAAGCCGCGCGTATGTCCACGTCGGGAACGGGGTTGGCAAGGCCAAATGATAATGGTTATCATTGACTCACCCGAGTACGCAGACGCCAGGTCGACGCAAAGGGCGATGGAACAGGAGCCCTCGCCATGCATCAGCAGATTGCCGACCTCTCATCGGACACGTCCGTTCCCTGCCAGCCGACCCTCGCGTTGTGGGAAGCCGAAATGCGTCAGGCCGTCCAGGACGAACGCGACGGACGCGCCGCGCTGGCGCTCGCCGGTTATGAGCGGGCGTTGTCGATCGCGCATCGGTTGATCGACGCGCCGCCCGCCGGCCGCGCCGACGATTGCCTCGCCGCGCTGGTGGTCGCGCATCACAATCTCGCGGACCTGCATGTCGCGCAGGGCGCACCCGATCGCGCGGCGCCCTGGTTGTGCCGCGCGCACGCGACCCTGATCGCACTGACGCAAGCCGCCGACCGGCCCGCAACGCTGCGCCAGGCCGCCTTGCGCCACAGCCGCGAAACCTATGTCGCGCTGATTCGCCATCTCGCCCGTCACGGGCCGCATCCGCTCATTGCACACGCCATCGCCGACGGCGACGTCGCGCTTCACCCCAGCCACACCGCGCGGCACTGATCCCCACTTCGAACCGAAAGGAGCATTCGATGCCTTACACTCTGCCTCCCCTGCCTTATGCCTTCGACGCACTGGAACCGAACATCGACGCCCGCACGATGGAGGTCCATCACACGAAGCATCACCAGACTTACGTGAACAACCTCAACGCGGCGCTGGAGAAGTCCGACCGCAAGGACGAGCCGGTCGAGAGCCTGATCGTGCATATCGATGCGTTGCCCGAAGCGCTGCGCGCGCCCGTGCGCAACAACGGCGGCGGCCATGCGAATCACAGCCTGTTCTGGACCGTGATGTCGCCGGAGGGTGGCGGCCAGCCGGACGGCGAACTGGCCCGGGCGATCGACTCGGATCTGGGCGGTTTCGATGCCTTCAAGGACGCGTTCACGAAGGCCGCGCTGACGCGCTTCGGCAGCGGCTGGGCGTGGCTCGAAGTCGACAAGCAAGGCAAGCTCGCGGTCAGCAGCACGGCGAATCAGGACAATCCGCTGATGAGCGGCATCGCATCGGGCAATAAGCCGATTCTCGGCCTCGACGTCTGGGAGCACGCCTATTACCTGAAATACGAGAATCGCCGGCCGGAATACATTGCGGCTTTCTATAACGTGATCAACTGGCCCGAGGTTGCGCGGCGCTATGCCGAAGCGCGCGGCTGACAGCCGCTTCTTTCAGGAAGATTGACGCCGGGAATGAAGAGAATCAAAAGCCCCGGCGCATCAGGAAGGTCAATCCTTTCTCGTGCTCGTGATTCACGCCGAGTTGCGGATTCGCCTGAAAATGCCAGTCGTCTTCATCGCTGGCGAAATCGCTACGCGTTTTACCGGAATTGCCGAGCGAATAGGCAGGCAATGCCTGCGGATATTGCCGATCCACCGTATTCGGATCGGCGAGACTGACACCGGCGCCGGACAAGGGCGCCGTGCCTGCATGTTTCTCGGAAACCCCATATGAGAAGCGTGCATGCACGGTTCGAACGGTGCGCACGCCGGCCGTTGAAACCACGGCCGGATAAGGAAAGAACACCATGCCTGCGGCGGCTCGTTCCAGAGGAAACAAGCGGGCCTGCTCATTGGCTGAAACCAGACTGCTGGCGATCATCACGACGCCGGCAATCCAGATGTTCCGGATAACGCGTGTCATCGAATGCCTGTGAAAGGCTGAGAATGGGATCCCGCACTCGGGTTCCGATGATACGTCCATCAGCAGTACGGATACTGTCGATGATTACCCTCGTGGTAAATCAGCCACTTATCGGAATGGCAGGCTGCGCGGATGCGAATTGAAGGCGAAAGCCCGCTGCAAAGTTATGGCGTTATTCCGTGCCGCCATTCAGCGCGACGCGCCGGAAGAAATGCCCGAGCACGCTTTGGGCAAACTCCGCCGGCACGGATTGCGGATCCGACGAATAGAAGAATTGCACGCCGTCGCACAAGGCAATCAGCCCGAGCGCCATTTGCCCGGCGGGCATGCTCAACGGCGTGCCCACCCGCTCTGAAAACGCCTCGATATAGTCCGTCGTGGTCTGCCTGAGCTCACGCATCAGCGCGTTGAAGCTGGTGCGAAAAGCGGCGTCGCGGCTCGCGTGCAGCTTCGCCTCGACCCACAGCAGGAAGCAGGCATTGTCCTGGTAACACTCGCTGTAGTACTGGAGCACGCGCGCTTCGAGATCAGCGCGCGAGGCCTCGCCGTCCTCGAAGATGGTCGAGAGGTGCTCCATGGTCATGTCGTGATCGCGCTTGAGCACTTCGAGCAGCAACTGCGCCTTGCTGTCGAAGTTCGAATAGAACGCGCCACGCGTATAACCCGCCTCGGCGGCCACGTCCTCGACGCTCGCCGCGCCGAAACCCTTCCTCATGAAAACGGCTTGCGCAGCATCGAGCAAACGCTGGCGCGTCTGGTCACGGCTCTGTTCACGGGTCAGTCGTACGGGTTTCATGGGCCGAAGTGTAGCATCGGCCAGCTTGCACATTCTGCTTTGCATTCGGATACAGGTGTGTATTAGAATCCACCGCAGTTTCTTTTCGGAATGACCGAAGCCCTTTGCGGGCGGGCCTGACAGACGCATGGAATAAGCCATCCGTCGCGCCAGGTCTCACGGACATCCCCGGTTTCAGCGGCTCTTTCCGGTTTTGCTTCGCCACCAAGCGGCGCGCTTCGTTCGTTGCGGCACGCGCGCACTCATGCCCCGACGGGCGCCGAGGTTCCTGTGAAGCGCTTTTCCTTGACCACGCCAGCCTTCTCGCGCGCGGCAGCCATTCCGATCATCTGCACGACCCTCTGCGTCGCGCTCGCCGCCTGTCAGCGCCATGAGGCTGCCGCGCCCGCGCCCCGTCCCGTTGTCGCGGTCGAAGCCAAAGCGGATAACGCTGCACCGCTTGCCACGCTGCCCGGTCAAGTGCAGGCCCGTTATTCGACGCCGCTGTCCTTTCGCATCAACGGCAAGATTCTCGAGCGGCGCGTGCGCATCGGCGATACGGTGAAGGCGGGACAAACCGTCGCCCGACTCGATCCCGCCGATGTCGAAAAGAACAGCGCCAGCGCTCGCGCGCAACTCGACGCCGCTTCGCATCAACTCGTCTACGCCCAGCAGCAACTCGACCGCGACCGCGCCCAGGCCGCCGAAAACCTGATCGCGCCCGCGCAGCTCGAACAGACGCAGAACGCCTATGCGTCGGCGCTGGCGCAGCGCAATCAGGCGCAGCAGCAGGCCGCGCTTGCCGGCGACCAGCTGCGCTATGCGACGCTCGCCGCCGATCACGCCGGCGTCATCACCGCCGAGCAAGCCGACACCGGCCAGAACGTCAACGCGGGTCAGGCCGTCTACACGCTGGCATGGAGCGGCGACATCGACGTGATCTGCGACGTGCCCGAGTCTTCGCTCGGCGCCTTCGCGGTCGGTCATGAAGCGGACGTGAAGCTCACCGCCCTTCCCGCGCGCACCTTCAAGGCGCGCGTGCGCGAACTCTCCCCGGCCGCCGACACGCAGAGCCACACCTGGCGCGCGAAGCTCACGCTCGAAGCGCCGACGCCCGAAGTCCGGCTCGGCATGACGGCCGACATCGCGTTCACCCCGGTGCAGACGGCCGGAGGCGCGTTCACGCTGCCGTCGACGGCCCTGTTCCACGACAACGGCCACCCTGCCGTATGGGTCGTGACGAAACCCGGCGATGCACTCGAACTGCGGCGCGTGGAGATCGCGCGCTTCGGCGAGCGCACCGTGACGGTGGCGAGCGGCCTCCAGGCGGGAGACCGCGTCGTGTGGCAAGGCGTGCATACCGTCTCGGCGGGCGAAAAGGTGCGCGTGGTCGCGCCCTTGCATCCCGAGGACTTCGCTTCATGAGCGCGCGCGATTCCACGTCCGGCGAAGACGCCGCGCAGCGTCACGAGGAAGGCCGCTTCAACCTGTCGGCATGGGCGCTGCGGCATCGCGCGCTGGTGATCTTCCTGATCGCGATGGCGACGATCTTCGGCATCCTTTCGTACACGCGCCTCGCGCAGTCGGAAGACCCGCCGTTCACGTTCCGCGTGATGGTCATCCGCACCTTCTGGCCGGGCGCAACCGCGCGTCAGGTGCAGGAGGAAGTGACCGACCGCATCGCGCGCAAGCTGCAGGAGACGCCGTACACGGACTTCATGCGCAGCTACTCGCGCCCGGGCGAATCGCTGCTGTTCTTCCAGATGAAGGACTCGGCGCCCGCGAAGGATGTGCCGGAAGAGTGGTATCAGATTCGCAAGAAGGTCGGCGATATCGCCGCGACGCTGCCGCCCGGCGTGCAGGGCCCGTTCTTCAACGACGAGTTCGGCGACGTCTACACCAACATCTTCGCGCTCGAAGGCGACGGCTTCTCGCCCGCGCAACTGCACGACTACGCCGATTCGCTGCGCACCGTGCTGTTGCGCGTGCCGGGTGTCGCGAAGGTGGATTATTTCGGCGACCAGGAAGAACGCATCTATATCGAGAGTCCCAACACGACGCTCACGCGCCTGTCCCTATCGCCGCAGCAGATCGCGCAGGCCATCGACGGACAGAACGCCGTCGCGCCCGCCGGCGTGATGAACACGCCGAACGACCGCGTGTTCGTGCGCCCGAGCGGCCAGTTCAAGAGCATCGACGCGCTCGCCGATACGCTCATCGCCGTGAATGGCCGCTCGTTCCGGCTCGGCGACATCGCGAAGATCACGCGCGGCTACGTGGATCCGCCCGCCACGCAAATGCGCTCGGCCGGTGCGCCGGTGCTGGGCATCGGCGTGACGATGCAGCCCGGCGAGGACGTCGTGCGTCTCGGCAAGTCGCTCGATGCCGAGATGACCAGGTTGCGTGCGCAACTACCCGCTGGCCTGAAGCTCACCGAAGTCTCCAGCATGCCGCATGCGGTGTCGCATTCTGTCGATGACTTCCTCGAAGCCGTCGCGGAAGCGGTCATCATCGTGCTGATCGTGAGCCTGGTGTCGCTCGGCGTGCGCACGGGCATGGTCGTCGTGATCTCGATTCCCATCGTGCTCGCCGTCACCGCGCTCTTCATGTATCTGTTCGACATCGGCCTGCACAAGGTGTCGCTGGGCACGCTGATCCTGGCGCTCGGCCTGCTCGTGGACGACGCGATCATCGCCGTCGAGATGATGGCCGTGAAGCTCGAGCAGGGCTGGAACCGCACGCGAGCGGCGGCCTATGCCTACACCAGCACCGCGTTCCCGATGCTGACCGGCACCCTCGTCACGGTCGCCGGCTTCCTGCCGATAGCGCTCGCCAAGTCGAGCACCGGCGAGTACACGCGTTCGATCTTCGAAGTTTCGGCCATTGCGCTGATCGCGTCGTGGCTCGCGGCAGTCGTGCTGATTCCGCTGCTGGGCTACAAGCTGTTGCCCGAGCGCAAGAAGGAAGCGCATCTGCCCGACGATCACGAACACGACATCTACGACACGAAGTTCTATGGCCGCCTGCGCCGCTGGGTGGGCTGGTGCGTGCGGCGGCGCTTCGTGGTGCTGGCCGTCACGGTGGTCCTGTTCGTCATCGCGATGGCGGGCTTCACGCTCGTGCCGCAGCAGTTCTTCCCGAGCTCGGATCGCCCCGAGTTGCTGATCGACGTGCGCCTGCAGGAAGGCGCGTCGTTCGACGCCACCTTGCGCGAAGCGAAGCGCCTCGAAACCGCGCTGAAGGGCCGCGCGGAAATCGATCATGTCGTGAGCTTCGTCGGCACCGGCGCGCCGCGCTTCTACCTGCCGCTCGACCAGCAACTGCCGACGCCGAACTTCGCGCAATTCGTCGTCACGGCGAAGTCGGTGGAGGCGCGCGAACAACTGGCGCGCTGGCTCGATCCGATGCTGCGCGAACGCTTTCCCGCCGTGCGCACGCGTCTGTCGCGCCTGGAAAACGGGCCGCCGGTCGGCTATCCGGTGCAGTTCCGCGTCAGTGGCGACGATATCGGCACGGTGCGGCACATCGCCGAGCAGGTCGCCGCCGACATGCGCGCCGACACGCGCACCACCAATGTCCAGTTCGACTGGGACGAGCCGTCGGAACGCTCGGTGCGCTTCGAAGTGGATCAGCAGAAGGCGCGCGCGGCGGGCGTCACGTCGCAGGACATCGCCAGCTTTCTCGCGATGACGCAAAGCGGCACGACCGTCACGCAGTATCGCGAGCGCGACAAGCTGATCGGCGTCGATCTGCGCGCGCCACGCGCGGAACGCGTGGATCCGGCGCGCCTCGCCACGCTCGCGATGCCCACGCCGAACGGTCCGGTGCCGCTGGGCGCGCTGGGGCGCGTCGTCGATACGCTCGAATACGGCGTGATCTGGGAACGCGACCGGCAGCCGACCCTGACCGTGCAGTCCGATGTCACGGGCAATGCGCAGGGCATTGACGTGACGAAGGCCATCGACGGCAAGCTCGACGCCATTCGCCGCGCGCTGCCGGTGGGCTATCGCATCGAGGTGGGCGGACCGGTGGAGGAAAGCGGCAAGGGCCAGGCGTCGATCAACGCGCAGATTCCGGTGATGGTGATCGTCGTGCTGACGCTGCTGATGATCCAGTTGCAGAGCTTCTCGCGCGTGATGATGGTCGTGCTCACCGCGCCGCTCGGGCTGATCGGCGTGGTCGTCACGCTGCTGGCCTTCGGCAAGCCGTTCGGCTTCGTCGCGATGCTCGGCGTGATCGCCATGTTCGGCATCATCATGCGCAACTCGGTGATCCTCGTCGACCAGATCGAGCAGGACATCGCCTCCGGCCACAAGCGATTCGACGCCATCATCGGCGCAACGGTCCGACGCTTCCGCCCGATCACGCTGACCGCCGCGGCCGCCGTGCTCGCGCTGATCCCGCTTCTGCGCAGCAACTTCTTCGGCCCGATGGCCACCGCGCTGATGGGCGGCATCACGAGCGCGACCGTGCTCACCCTGTTCTACCTGCCCGCGCTCTATGCCGCGTGGTTCCGCGTGAAGCTCGACGAACGCGAGGGAGCCTCGTCATGAACCGCACTCGTACGCTGATCTTCGCCGCAAGCGCCGTGCTCGCCGGCTGTGCGTTCGGCCCGGATGGCAAGCCGCCCGCGATGCCCACGCCCGCGCACTACGGCGCGCAGCCGCAAGCCGACGCCACCGTCACCGCCGAGGGCGCATCGCAACGTTTCGTCGCCGGTGCGCATGCGGTGCCCGAGTGGTGGAAGGCGTATCGCTCGGACACGCTGAACGCGCTCGTCGATGAAGGCCTGCGCAACAGCCCGGATCTCGCCGCCGCGGACAAGACGCTCGTCGCCGCACGCGAGCAATTGCGCGCACAGGTGGGCTCGTCGCTGTTGCCGTCCATCGACGCGGGCGCACAGACCACTCGCCAGCGCGCCCTCACCATCCCCGACTTCGGCCCGCCGACCGCGCTGTACAACCTCTTCGTCGGACAGATCCAGGCGCAATACACCTTCGACCTGTTCGGCGCAGCGCGCTTCGCGAACGCGGCGCTGGCGGCGCAGGTCGATCAGCAGGCCTTCCAGCTCGACGCCGCACGGCGCGCGCTCGCGGCGAACATCGTGACGGGCGCGCTCGGCGCGGCTTCTCTGCATGCGCAGATCGACATCACGGAACGGCTCATCGCGCTCGCGGGCGACGACGCCCATGACACCGAACGCCGCTATGCGCTCGGTTCGGCGTCGCGCGCCGACATGCTCACGGCCCAGCAGAACGCGGCCTCGCTCGCGGCGCAACTGCCCGGCTTGCGCGCGCAATGGCTCGCGAACCGTCATGCGCTGGCCGTGCTGCTCGGCCGCACGCCCGACCAGGCTCCCGACGATCTCGAGCTCGCGAGCCTCACCGTGCCGCCCGACGTGCCGCTCGTGCTGCCGTCGGAGCTGCTGCAGACGCGCCCCGACATCCAGGCCGCCGACGCCGCATTGAAGGCCGCCGCCGCGCAAGTGGGCGTCGCGACGGCGCAGTTGTTCCCGAGCCTGTCGATATCGGCATCGATGGGCCGGGGCGGCTTCAGCTGGCCGACGGCGCTGTCCGGCGCGGGCGCGTTGTGGAGCATCGGCGCTTCGCTGTCGGCGCCGATCTTCCACGGCGGCGCGTTGCTCGCGCAGCGGCGCGCGGCCATCGCCACGTACGACGCCGCCGTCGAGCAATACAAGCAGACGGTGCTGGCGGCCTTCCGCAACGTCGCGGATACGCTGGCGTCGCTGGAAAACGACGCCGAGGCGCTCGCCTTCGCGGACAGCGCGAGCAGCAAGGCGCGCGATGCCTCGGCCGATGCGCTCGCGCGGGTGCGGCTCGGCGCCATTCCGCCGCGCGCCGCGCGTAGCAGCGAGCAGCAGTCGCTGAACGCACGCCTGACCGCGATCCGCGCCGGCAGCGCGCGCATGAGCGACACGGCCGCGCTGTTCCAGGCGATGGGCTCACCGCTCGCCGCCGCGCAAAACGTGACGAATGCGGATTCAACCGGCCTAAAGTAAAACGAATCTTCTCCGTAAACAGTTTGAAAGAATAGGATTTGCTCTTGCGCGCAAATCTGCGTCAAACCGTCCACGGAGAAGTCAAAACATGAAGGTCGCCACCAAACTCAGTCTGGGCTTTGGCATCGTGCTGTCGATGCTGCTCGCCGTGCTCGCCTACGGACTCTTCAGCATGGCGCAGATCCAGGCGCGCTTCGACGAAGTAGTCGAAGTCAACAATGAGGAAGCCCGGCTCGCACACGCGCTGACGCTCTCGATCAGCGACCGCATGATCGCGCTGCGCAACGTCGCGCTGATGAGCGACATCGCTGCGATCGAAACCGAGAAGCAACGCATCCGCACGCAGGCGCAGGGTTATGCGGAAGCCTTCGACGCGCTCGGCAAGCGTTTCGCGCAGAACGACCACACCGAAGCCCGCGAACGCGCGCTGTTCGACACCTTGCGCACGAACGCGGCCGCTGCCGCGCCGATCATCGAGCGCGCAGTGACGCTCGCCGAGGCACGCGACCAGCAGGGCGCGACGCGTGTGCTGATCGACGAACTGCGTCCCGTGCAGCGCAGCTGGATGAACGCCGCGAAAGAGATGGTGGCGTTGCAGGACCAGCAGAACGCGAGCGCCAATCGCGATGCCGACGCCGCCTACGCCCGCGCGAAAGCCATCATGATCGCGCTCGGCGTGCTGGCCACGCTGAGCGGCGCAGCAGCGGCGCTGCTCATCACACGCGCGCTGACCCGTGCCCTCGGCGGCGAGCCGGACGAAGCCAAGGCGCTGGCGGCGCGCATCGCGCAAGGCAATCTGCGCGAGCCGGTCGCGACCGCGCATCGTCATCCCGACAGCCTGATGGTCTCGCTCGAAAGCATGCGCGCACGCCTCAATGCGATCGTGCTGGGCATTCAGTCGTCGAGCGTCACGATTGCCGGCGCGGCGCGCGAGATCGCACAGGGCACCGTGGATCTGTCGCGGCGTACCGAATCGCAGGCGGCTTCGCTCGAAGAAACCGCAGCGAGCATGGAGGAACTGGCCAGCACCGTCGCGAAGAACGCCGACAACGCCGCCCAGGGCACGCACGCCGCCACCCAGGCGTGCGGCGACGCCACGCAGGGCGGCGCGAACGTCAACGAGGTCGTCGCGACCATGCGCGGCATCGCGCAGGGCTCGTCGCACATGGCGGACATCATCGGCGTGATCGAGGGCATCGCCTTCCAGACCAACATTCTCGCGCTCAACGCCGCAGTGGAAGCCGCCCGCGCCGGCGATCAGGGACGCGGCTTCGCGGTCGTCGCCGGCGAGGTGCGCGCGCTGGCCCAGCGCAGCGCCGTGGCCGCGAAGGAGATCAAGACCCTCATCAACGATTCCACCACGCGCGTGGCCAGCGGCTCGGCGCTCGTCGAGCATGCGGGCAGCGCAATCGAAGGACTGGTGGCTTCCGTGAACCGCGTGACGGTCATCATGAGCGAAGTGGCCGCCGCATCCGGGGAGCAGCGCACGGGCATCGATCAGGTCAATGTGGCGGTGGCCCAGATGGACGAAGTCACGCAGCAGAACGCGGCGCTCGTCGAACAGGCTTCGGCGGCCGCGCAGTCGCTCGCCGAACAGGCTGAGTCGCTGCGTGAAGCGGTGTCGGTGTTCCAGGTCGAGCGCAACGCGCTTCACCATGCCTAATCCGACACCCCGTGCAGTCCCTGCGCGGGCGCAGGAGCCGGCGCGGTCGCAGGCGCAAGCGCCGACGCCGGACGCGTCTCGCCCAGCACGCGGAAGGTCATCATGGCGCCCGCGATCGCCAGCGCCAGCGGAATCAGGAAGCCCTGCTCGATGTTCGTGAACTCGAGCGTCAGCACCAGCGCGGTCAGGGGCATCTGCATCGCCGAGGCCAGGAAGGCCGCCGCGCCGATCACCGCGAACGCCCCCAGCGGCGTGCCCGGCCAGAACCCATTCCAGACGCTGCCGAGCACCACGCCGAGCAGCGCGCCGTTCGTCAGGCTCGGCGTCATCAAGCCGCCTTGCGCGCCCGCGCGCAGCGAGCTCACCTCGATGATCACCTTCAGCACCAGCAGCACGCCGGCGAGCGCAGACCCGAGATGGTCCTCGAAGGACAGCCCGGCGGCGCTCTTGCCGTTGCCCGCAAGCTGCGGGTAATAGATCACCAAAGCGCCGACGAGCATGAAGTTCAGGATCAGCAGCACGGGCAGCGACGTGCCGCGCGCCGCGTTCGCGCGCGCCGCCTTGGTGAACTTCACGAAGAGCCGCGCGGCCGCGCCGAACAGCGGACTCGTGACGACGGCCCAGACGATCAGCTGCGCATCGAGCGAATAGACCGGCAGACGATAAGTCTGCGCATCGCCCAGTCCGATCCAGGCGACGAACGCGCCGATAGCCGACGTCAGCAGCGCGGCGACGACGATGCGTGCTTCGAACGTGGCGAGCAGCACTTCCAGCACGAACACCGCGCCGCCGAGCGGCACGTTGTAGACCGCCGCGAGCCCCGCGCCCGCGCCGCACGCCATCATGATCCGCGCTTGCGCCGGCGTGAGCTTCGCGTAGTGCGCGAGCCAGCCGGCCCACAGCGCGCCGATTTCGCGCGGCGCAACCTCGCGGCCGAGCGGCGAGCCCATCGCGACGGTCACGATCTGCAGCAGCGAATTGGCGACGGTGCTGGCGGGCGGCATGCGTGGACCGTCGGCCTTGATGGCGTCCGCGACGCTGACGAGCGGCTTGCCGAAGCGATACAGGAGCCACCAGCCCCCGCCCCCGATCACGCCGCACAGCGTCAGGACGATGAAGCGGCGTTGCGGCGACGCGCTGCTGATGCCTTGAAGGAAGCTTTCCTTGCCGGGCAACGAATCGACGCTGTAGCCAAACGCGACATGCTGCACCGCATGCAGCAGCAGCGCGAGCAACATGCCGCCGAGCCCCGCGCCCACGCCGACGAGCACGGTAACGACGACGAGTTTCGCGGCCGGATTCGAAGTCGTGGACATCGCGTTCACCTTGTGAACAGAAGAATGGACAGGGATCAGCCTGAGGCCACGCGGGCGGGTGCTGCTTCGTGCGCTGCTTCGCACACGTGCCATGCTTGCGGAATCGCACGGATTCGTGCACATGCTTATACGACGCCGCGTTCGCGCCTACACTAAACGAAATTTGCCTGCCGTTCCGGATTCATGCCACCTCGCCCGCTTCCCTCCGCCGCTCCGCTCGAAGATCCCGCCCTGCTGCGCCGCCTGCTGCGCGCGAAGGACCGCATGGACGCCGCCTCGCACGAGGCCTGGCCGGTCGCCCGGCTGGCCAACGTGAGCGGCGTCTCCGAAGCGCATTTCGCGCGGTCCTTCAAGCGCGCGTTCGGGCTACCGCCGCATCGCTATCTGCTGACGCGGCGCATCGAGCAAGCCACCAGCCTGCTGCGCGATACCGAACTGAGCATTACCGAGATCGCCTTCGCCACCGGCTGGGAAAGCCTCGGCACCTTCGGCCGCGTGTTCCGCGACATCAAGGGCAGCAGCCCCGGCGCCGTGCGCAGCGCGCTGCGCGCCGCAGACAGTCCGCTGCGGCAGGTGCCCGCCTGTGTCCTGAAGGCCGCGCTGCGTCCCGATCTGACGATGGCAGTTTTGGAGAAGCGCCGCCGTTCGGCCACGGCTACAGTGCGCTCATCAACCCAGGAGGAAACATGAGCGACGGTATCAATGTGGTGGGCGTGTATGTCGACGATCAGGACGCAGCGCTGGATTTCTACGTCGACAAGCTGGGATTCCGCGTTCATACGGACGTGCGCAACGGCGACTATCGCTGGCTCACGGTGCAGCATCCGGACCAGCCGGCGTTCCAGCTGGGGCTGTTCGCGCCCGGCCCGCCGATTCACGACGACGCCACCGCGCAAACCCTGCGCGCGATGATCGCCAAGGGCGCGATGCCGCCGCTCGTGCTCGCGGTCGCCGATTGCCGCGCGGCTTACGCGCGGCTCAAGGCGCGCGGCGTGGAGTTCACGCAGGAGCCGGTGGAGCGCTACGGCAGCGTGGATGCGGGTTTTCGCGATCCCGCCGGCAACGGCTGGAAGATGATCCAGGCGCCGCGCGGCGGGCAGTAATCGCAAGTGCAGCCGCGCTCAGTTCTTGTCGGCGACGACCTGATCGAAGGTGCCGCCATCGGCGAAGTGAAGCTTCTGCGCGTTCTGCCAGTTGCCGAACAACTGCTCGACCGTGAAGGTCTTCAACGGCTTGAACTCGCTCGCATGTTTCGCCAGCACGCCGGGTTCGCGCGGACGCAGATGATGCTGCGCGATGATCTCCTGCGCCGCCGGCGTGTACAGGAAGTCGAGATACGCCTGCGCCTGCTTGCGCGTGCCGCGCTTGTCCACCACCTTGTCGACAATGGACACCGGCGGCTCGGCCAGCAGGCTCACTGACGGATACACCGCCTCGAAGTCCTTCGCGCCCGGTCCCGCGCTCATCAGGCCCACTTCGTTTTCGAAGGTGACCAGTACGTCGCCGATGCCGCGCTGCGTGAAGGTGGTCGTCGCGCCGCGGCCGCCGGTGTCGAGCACCGGCACGTTCTTGAAGATGGCTTTTTCGAAGGCCTGCGCCTGCGCGTCGGTGGCGCCCTGCTGCTTCTTGTAGCCCCACGCCGCGAGATAGGTGTAGCGGCCATTGCCCGAAGTCTTCGGATTGGCGATGACCACCTGCACGCCGTTGCGCGCCAGATCGTTCCAGTCCTTGATGTTCTTCGGATTGCCCTTGTGGACGAGGAACACCATCGTCGTGGTGTAAGGCGCACTGGCATCCGGCAGACGGCTGCGCCAGTTGGCGGGCACCAGTTGCCCGCGTTCGGCGAGCAGGTCGATGTCGTTCGGCTGGTTCATCGTCACGACGTCCGCCTGGAGACCCTGCGTCACCGAGAGCGCCTGCGCGCTCGAGGCACCATGCGACTGCCGCACCGAAACCGTCTCGCCGGTCTTCTTCTTGTAGTCCGCGATGAACGCGGAATCGATGTCCTTGTACAGCTCGCGCGTGACGTCGTAGGACACGTTGAGGAGCGTCGTGTCCGCATGCGCGACGCCGGTCATGCCGAGTGTGATACCGAGGGTGACACCAACCGCGGCTGCGATCAGCAGCTTCTTGTGTACCGCCATTCTTGTTCTCCAGTGACAGGGTTTCGATACTGCACAACAGCCGAAGGCCGCTCGAAGGCGGCCATTTTTATACGGCAGGATCAACAGCGCTTATCCGTACGCGCGCCGTTGCTCCGTCTCGTCTTCATGTTCGTGTTCGTCGCCGGACGGTGCGCGCCGCGCGAGCGTCTCGACGAAATGCTTCGCCAGCGGCCACGGTCCGAAACCCGCCGCCGTGTTCACGTGCCCCGCGTCGCCGAGATTGATGAACGCGCTGTTCCAGTGCTGCGCCAGCGTGCGTGCTTCGTCGAGCGGCATCCACGGATCGGTTTCGCTGCCCACCACGAGCGAAAGCGTGTCCAGACGCCGTGCGCTGAAGTTGCCGGCAAAGCGGAACTTCGCCGGACTCGCGGGCGCGACGAACAGCACGCCCTGCACTTGCGCGCCGGTAGGCTTCAGATGCGCAAGCGCATGCGCGGTCGCGAGACAGCCGAAGCTATGCGCCGCGATGACCACAGGACCGTCGAGGTCCGCCAGTTCGTCGCGTACCGCGTCGCTCCAGGTGTCGAGATGCGGCAAATCCCAGTTGCGT
This sequence comes from Caballeronia sp. LZ033, assembly GCF_031451265.1. Lineage (NCBI taxonomy): Bacteria > Pseudomonadati > Pseudomonadota > Betaproteobacteria > Burkholderiales > Burkholderiaceae > Caballeronia > Caballeronia sp. LZ033. The sequence continues at coordinate 1,078,090 of NZ_JARUXQ010000004.1, forward strand.
TGCTCGACGCGCCGCGCCGACGCCACCTCGCCTTCGAGCCAGCTCTGCCAGTGCGCGTCCTCGCTGCCGTACAGACCCGGCACGGTGACGAGCGTGACGGCCGCCCGCGAGACTTCCGCTTCCCGTGTTCCACCCGCGCTGCGTTCGCTCATGTTCATCCTCGCTGCGACCCGAATCGATCAGGCCTCATTCTCAGCGAGCGCACCGCGTGGGCTAAGCAATTTTTCGTCATTTGTTTATGACCGCGGCGGGCCGCGCGGCAGGCATCGCTATAATCGCTGCACGCCGCGTCCGGTCGCGCACATGCGCCCGCCTTCTGCCCCGCCACCCTCATGCCCACCCGCCGATCCGTCGCTCCCCCCGCTGTTTTCCCGGACTCGCCGGTGCCGCTGTATGCGCAGATCAAGGACACGCTGCGCACCGGGATTCTCGACGGACGCTATCCGCCGCACAGCCGCATGCCGTCGGAGAGCGAGCTCCAGGCGATGTTCGACGTAAGCCGCATCACCATCCGCCAGGCGCTCGGCGATCTGCAGAAGGAAGGCTTGATCTTCAAGGTACACGGCAAGGGCTCGTTCGTCTCCCAGCCGCGAGCGTTCCAGAACGTGACGTCGCTGCAGGGTTTTGCCGAGGCGATGTCGGAAGGCGGGCACGATATCCTCAACCGCGTGCTGAGCTTCGACATCGTGCCGGCGGCCGACGAAGTCGCCGCCCGGCTCGGTCTTGCGCCGGGCAGTCCGGTGGCGGAGATTCATCGCGTGAGGTTGCTGAATCGCGCGCCGGTTTCATACGAGATCAGCTTTCTCCCCGAGCACTTCGCGCGACCGCTCGCGCGCGCGGAACTCGTGACGCGCGACATCTTCCTGATCCTCGAGAACGATTGCGCCGTGCCGCTCGGCCGCGCGGATCTCGCCATCGACGCCATCGCGGCGCCGGTTGAGATCGCGCAGTCGCTCGATGTGAAGAAAGGCGCGCCGCTGTTGCGCATCGAGCGTCTTACGCACGGGGCGGACGGCACGCCGGTCGATTTCGAGTACCTCTATTTTCGCGGCGACACGTTTCAATACCGGCTGCGCATCGACCGCGAGCGCCCGGCGAGCAAAGCCCGCTGAAGCCGTGCGTCAGGACGCCTTGCGTGCGCGCTTCACGTACTCGCCGATGAAGGTGCGCACTGCGTCGTCCGCGAAGCGCACCGCGACACGCTCGCCGCTGATCATCTCGACGACACCCTCGCCATAACGGCGCACGCGCACGCGATCGCCCTCCTTGAAGCGCGCTGCTTCCGGACGCGTCGACTCGCTCTGTTCCGCGCGTTCCTGTTGCCGCTGTTCGCGCGGACTCTCGCTCACTTGCGGCGGATGCAGGCAGTTGTCGCAGGTGCCGCAGCGCTCGCCGCCGAGCTCGTCCTCGGGCTTCCGATAGCGGATCTCGCTCGCCTGCCGCGGCGCCGCCGAACGCGTAGCCTCGATGTCTTCCGCGAAGTAGTCGAGCAGCGTGCGCCAGCGGCATTGCGCGCCCTGCGCATAGCCGATCATGCGTTCGAGCACGGCGCGATCGCGTTCCGAGCGCGCCGCATACTCTTCGGCGGCGGCATCGAGCCGGGATTCGTCGAAGTGTCCATCGCTCAGTTTGAGTCCGCCGCGTTGCGTGCGCCGCGTCATGCCGATATCGCCAAGCAGCGCCGTCGCGACCCGCAGCTTGTTCGCGCCGATATCCGGCAGCGCTTCACGCAGACGCGCGAGCGGTTTCTCCAGCGTCCCGCTTCCGCTTTCCTGCGCGAACTCATGCACTTTCGCCGCCACGCGCGCGATGGTCTCGCGGCTCGGATAGCGGCCGCTCATGAAGAACTGCTGCACGTGCCGGTCCTTCATCTCGAACAGCAGCGTGCAGCGCGCGGGTTGTTCATCGCGGCCGGCGCGGCCGGCTTCCTGATAGTAGGCATCGAGGCTGCCCGGCATCTGCGCATGGATCACGAAGCGGATATCGGGTTTGTCGATGCCCATGCCGAATGCGTTGGTCGCGACCATTACGCGCACGCGGTCTTCCATGAACGCGTCCTGCGACTCCGACCGCTCGGCCGACGACAGCTTGCCGTGATAGCGCCCCGCCTCGACACCGGCCTCGACGAGCGCGGCATGCAGCGCCTCGCATTCGGCGATGGTCGCGCAATAGACGATGCCGCTGCCCTGCGCCTCGCGCACGCATTCGATCGCGCGCCGCCGCTTGTCTTCCGGATTGGTCAGCTGTTCGACGCTGAAGTGCAGGTTGTCGCGATAGACGCCCGTATGGATCACGCGAGCGTGCCGCATCGCCAGTTCGCGCACGATGTCCTCGATGACGGCGGGGGTCGCCGTCGCGGTCAGCGCGAGCACGGGCGGCCGATCGAGCGCCTTGATGGCATGCACGAGTTCGACATAGGCCGGGCGGAAGTCGTGACCCCACTGCGAGATGCAATGCGCTTCGTCGATCACGACGAGCGCAATGGCCGGCATGCCGGGCGCGGCGAGTTCGGCGGTGAAGTCGGCGTTCGAGAGCCGCTCGGGCGTAACGAAGAGCATGCGCACCGCATGCCTGGCGACGGCTTCCATGGCCTCGCGCGCCTCGCGCGCCGTCAGCGTGCTGTTGAGCACAGTGGCCGCGATGCCGGCCTCGGCGAGCTTCGACGCCTGATCGCGCATCAGCGAGATGAGCGGCGAGACGATCACCGTCATGCCGTCGAACTGGAGCGCGGGCAATTGGTAGCACAGCGACTTGCCGGCGCCGGTGGGCATGACGGCGAGCGTGTCGTGGCCGTCAAGCACGCTGCGGATCACCTCGTCCTGGCCTGGCCGCAGGTTCGGAAAGCCGAAGACGCGGCGCAAGGCGCTTTCGAGTTCGTCGTCGAGCGGTTTGCGCTTTCGTGCGCTGCGTACGCTGTGTGCTTCGTGGGCGTGTGGGTCGTTCATGCGTGCGGCTCATATGCCCGTCCGCCGAGTGCGGCCAGTGCGCAAGGCTTCGAGCAAACCCCGTACCTCGACGCACGCCGAAGCAGGCGAAAAAAAACCGCTCCCGAAGGAGCGGCCTGCGCGCCTGAACGCAGAGCGACACAATCAGTCGTCGAGCAGCGACAGATCGCGCACCGCGCCCTTGTCCGCCGACATCACGAGCTTCGCATACGCCTTCAGCGCCGCCGATACCTTGCGCGGACGCGGCTTCGCCGGCTTCCAGCCCTTGGCGTTCTGCTCCTCGCGGCGTTGCGCGAGTTCCTCGTCGGAGAGCAGCACGTCGATCCGGCGATTCGGAATGTCGATGCGAATGCGGTCGCCGTCGCGCACCAGGCCGATCGCGCCGCCCGCCGCCGCTTCCGGCGAGCAATGGCCGATCGACAGTCCCGACGTGCCGCCCGAAAAGCGGCCATCCGTCAGCAGCGCGCAGGACTTGCCCAAGCCCTTCGACTTGATGTAGCTCGTCGGGTAGAGCATTTCCTGCATGCCCGGGCCGCCCTTCGGACCTTCGTAGCGCACGATCACGATATCGCCCGCCTTCACTTTGTCGTTCAGGATGTTCTCCACGGCCTCGTCCTGCGATTCCGTGACGTGCGCGCTGCCTTCGAACACCAAAATGCTTTCATCGACGCCCGCGGTCTTCACCACGCAGCCATCCAGCGCGATGTTGCCCGTCAGCACCGCCAGACCGCCTTCCTTCGAGAACGCGTGCTCGTACGAGCGGATGCAGCCTTCCGCGCGGTCGCTGTCGAGGCTCGGCCAGCGCGTGTTCTGGCTGAACGCCACCTGCGTCGGAATGCCGGCCGGGCCCGCCATGTAGAAGGTCTTCACGGCTTCGTCGTCGGTACGCTTGATGTCCCACTGCGCGAGCGCGTCGCCCAGCGTGGGCGCGTGCACGGTCGGCACGTCCGTGTGCAGCTTGCCTGCGCGTTCCAGTTCGCCCAGGATGGCCATGATGCCGCCCGCGCGATGCACGTCCTCGATGTGGTACTTGTTCGTGTTCGGCGCGACCTTGCACAGCTGCGGCACCGTGCGCGACAGACGGTCGATGTCGGCCATCGTGAAGTCGATCTCGGCTTCCTGCGCAATCGCCAGCAAGTGCAGGATGGTGTTGGTCGAACCGCCCATCGCGATGTCGAGCGTCATCGCGTTCTCGAACGCCTTGAAGCCCACCGAACGCGGCAGCAGACGCGTTTCTTCCTCTTCGTAGTAACGCCGCGCCAGCCCGACAATCTCGCGTCCCGCGCGCTTGAAAAGCTGCTCGCGGTCGGCGTGCGTCGCGACCACGGTGCCGTTGCCCGGCAGCGAGAGGCCGAGCGCCTCGGTCAGGCAGTTCATCGAGTTGGCCGTGAACATGCCCGAGCACGAACCGCACGTCGGGCACGCGGAGCGTTCCACTTCAGCCACTTCGGCGTCCGAGTACTTCTGGTCCGCGGCGATCACCATGGCGTCGACGAGGTCGAGCTTCTTGAACTCCATGGCCTTCGTGACGGGATTTGCGAGGCGCGTCTTGCCGGCTTCCATCGGACCGCCGGACACGAAGATCACCGGGATGTTCAGGCGCATCGCAGCCATCAGCATGCCGGGGGTGATCTTGTCGCAATTGGAGATGCACACCATGGCGTCGGCGCAATGCGCGTTGACCATGTATTCCACCGAATCCGCGATGATCTCGCGGCTCGGCAGCGAGTACAGCATGCCGTCGTGACCCATGGCGATGCCGTCATCCACCGCGATGGTGTTGAATTCCTTGGCCACGCCGCCCGCGGCCTCGATCTCGCGCGCGACCAGCTGTCCCAGATCCTTCAGGTGCACGTGGCCGGGCACGAACTGGGTGAACGAATTGACCACCGCGATGATCGGCTTCGAGAAGTCTTCGTCTTTCATGCCGGTGGCGCGCCACAGCGAGCGCGCCCCCGCCATGTTGCGGCCGGCGGTGGAGGTTTTGGAACGGTAAGTGGGCATCGTGGGTGGCTTTGAAAATTGTCGCGAAAATGAAAGCGGGCCACGAGGATAAAGGCCCTTTGCCCTTGCCTGAACGGCCTGCGGACAGCCTTTTGGGCGCCGCTTTTGAGCAAAGGCTGAATTATCCCACAGCGGCGCGCAGCGGCCCTGAGCCAACGACGCGGACGCATAACCTCATGTAATGACAGCGCGAAATTAAAGCGCATTGACGCTGTCCGGGCGCAAATCGATACTCGATGCCAGCCCCTCCCGGCCCCGCGCCGCCCCGCAAACCCGCGCCAGACAAGGCGCTCCGACCGTTCCGACGCCATGAACATGCCCGAGAGAAGCCTTGCCCCCGCCCCGGACGCCGACAGCGTGTTTTCGAGTCCCGGCACCTGGGAGCGCGGCGGCGAGCCGTGGGCCAGCAGCGAGCAACGCACGCTGACGTGCTGCCGCGTCACCGACGAGACCCACGACGTCAGGAGCTTCGAATTCCGCGTCGGCGATGGCGCGCCCGTCCGCTTCGAACCCGGCCAGTTCCTGACCATCCGGGCAAACGTCGCGGGCATGCCGGTGGAGCGCTGCTACACGATTTCCTCGCCGCCGACGCGTCCGTGGCTCGTCTCGATCACCGTGAAGCGCGTGCCGGGCGGGATCGTCTCGCACTGGCTGCACGACACGCTGAAGCCGGGCCACGCGTTGCGCGCGTACGGGCCGTCCGGAAGCTTCACCGCGACGGCCGCTGCGTCGCTCAAATCGCTCTATCTTTCCGCCGGGTCCGGTGTGACGCCCCTGATGTCGATGACCCGCGCCGCCCTCGATCTCGGACTCGACCGCGACGTGATCTTCATCCACAGCGCGCGAACCCCGGCCGACATCGTCTTCCGTGACGAACTGCGGCGCCTTGCCGCCCAGTCGCCGCGCCTGCGGACGTTCTTCGTGTGCGAGGGCAGCGGCGACGAAGCGGACTGGCGCGGCGCCATCGGCCGGCTGAGTCTGCGCTTGCTGTCCGAGTGGGCGCCCGACTACGCCGAGCGCGAAGTCTTCACCTGCGGTCCCGCCGGCTATATGAGCGCCGTGCGCGACCTGCTGCGCGAAGGCGGTCATGATCCTGCGCGCTATCACCAGGAAAGCTTCGATCTCGGCGCGGGTGTCGCGCCGGAGCCGGTAGACGATGCGCCGTCGATTGCACAGGAAAGCTTCACGGTGAAGCTGTCCCGCTCGTCGAAGAGCTTCACGATGAACCCGTCCGAAACCGTGCTGGCGGCGGCGCGCAAGGCGGGCGTGGCGATCCCGTCGTCGTGCAGTCAGGGCGTATGCGGCACCTGCAAGGCGAAACTGCTGGACGGCACGGTCGACATGAAGCACAACGGCGGCATTCGCGAGCGCGAGATCCAGAAGGGCTTCCGGCTGCTGTGCTGCAGCCGGCCGACCTCCGACCTGACGCTCGAACTCTGAAGCTGCGCCGCCATCCACGAATATTCTTTTGAGGAGCGACAGCATGGCGGTCGAAGCGAACATGCGCGACGTGCGGACCTACCGGTTCGCGCGCGTGCTGGAGCAGATGCGCGAACACGCGGTGCCCGCGCTGCTGCTGTATGACCCGGTGAACATCCGTTACGCGACGGATACCTCCAACATGCAGGTGTGGTGCGGCCGCAATCCGGCGCGCTACGTGATGATCTTCGCGGACGGCCGGATCGTCGCATGGGAATTCCACAGCAGCGAACATGTGTGGGACGGCATCGATCTCGACGTGGAGTGGCGCGGCGCCACCAGCTGGACCTTCTTCAATGCCGGTCACGAAGCCGAACGCCGCGCCGAGACCTGGGGCGCGGAGATCGTCGATGTGCTGCGCGCCCATGCGCCGGGCGAGACGCGCCTTGCCGTCGATCGGCTCGATCCCTTCGGCACCGTTTATCTCGAGCAACACGGCATCGCGCTATTCGACGGCCAGCTTCTCATGGAAAGCGCGCGCCTCATCAAGTCGCCGGACGAACTCGTGCTGATCGGCGCATCCTTGCGCACCGCCGAGCAAGGCATCCAACGCATGCGGGAAGCGCTTCGGCCGGGCATCACCGAAAACGAACTGTGGGCGCATCTGCATTTCGAGAACATCCGCCACGGCGGCGAGTGGATCGAAACACGGCTGCTCGCTTCCGGCGAGCGCACCAATCCGTGGATGCACGAATGCTCGGCGCGCGTGCTGCAAAACGGCGATCTCCTCGCCTTCGATACCGACATGGTCGGCCCGCACGGCTATTGCTCGGATATCTCGCGGACGTGGCTGGTCGGCGACGGACGCCCGTCCGGCGAACAGCGCGCGCTCTACGAACAGGCCTATGCGCAAGTCCACACCAACATGGATCTGCTGAAGCCCGGCATGACGTTTCGCGAGTTCTCCGAGAAGGCGTGGCGCATTCCCGAGCGCTTCATCAAGAACCGCTATTGCTGTCTGGCGCACGGCATCGGCATGGTGGATGAATATCCGTCGATCGCCCATCAGGTCGACTGGGACAGCGCGGGCTATGATGGCCGTTTCGAGCCGGGCATGACGGTGTGCGTCGAAAGCTATATCGGCGCCGAGGGCGGCACGCAGGGCGTCAAGCTCGAACAACAGGTCGTCCTGACGGAGCATGGCTGCGAGCCGCTCACGGCCTGCCCCTTCGAAACCGACTGGCTATAGCGCGAGCACACCATGACGAAGCGACCTGAAGCCGTATCGACCTTCATTGCCATCGCGGAACGCCTGTTCCAGTCCACGCAGCTTCCCGAAGGCGGACGCGTGGTTGCGTCAAAGGTGTTTGAAAAATTACGCACGCCGTCCGACGACGGCACGCGGCGTACGGACCGCTTCCCCGCCTGCGCGTGGTTCGATGCCGCGCTCGCACCGCGCATCGGCGAGGATACGGACCTCGGCGCGGCCGCGCGCGCGCTCAAGTCGCTGGAACCTTCTCTGGGCTGGTCGCGCCGGAATTCGGGTGAGAATGGCAGCGAGAATTACATCGAAGGTCACGTACACGGCATGATCTGCGGAACGGGCGGCGCCGAGAGCCGTCATGACGTGCGGCTCGGCTTCTCCGTGATGGCGCCCGAAGTCCGCTATCCGGATCACTCGCATCCACCGGAAGAAGCCTATGTGCTGTTGAGTGCCGGCGAGTTTCGCCAGCGCGACGGCGACTGGTTCAATCCGGGCATCGGCGGCGGCATCCATAACCTTCCGGGCAGCCGTCATGCGATGCGCTCCGGCCGCGAACCGTTCATCGCCGTCTGGTGCCTGTTGCCGTAAGCCGTACGCCTCGCTATCCCACCTCGACGCGGTTGCGCCCGCGCTCTTTCGCCTGATACAGCGCGCGGTCGGCGCGCCGCATCAAGGCATCGACATCCGATTCGCCCGGCTCGCGCGTCACCACGCCGATGCTCACCGTGAACGGAATCGGCTTCACGCGCCACGCGTGCTCGAAGTCCTGCTGCTCGAAGCGCCGGCGCAGTGCGTCGGCGATCTCACAGGCGAGCCGCGCATCCGCGCCCGGCAGCGCCGCGACGAACTCCTCGCCGCCCCAGCGCGCGAACAGCTTCGACGCATGCGGGATCGACATGCCGACCTGCGCCAGCACGCACAGCACTTCGTCGCCAATATCGTGGCCGTGGCTGTCGTTGATCTTCTTGAAGTAATCGATGTCGAGGATGAACACGGACAGCACCTGATCCGTGCCCAGCACCTTCTCGACAAAATCCAGGAATTCGCGACGGTTCGGCAGGCCGGTCAAGGCATCGGTCGCGGCCTGCTTCCTGAGCAATTCCATGAGTTGCGCGCGCTCGGTAATGTCACGGATCACCGCCGTGAATTCGATCACGCCATCCACCTTGATCTTGGAGATCGCGATCTCCACGGGAATGATCCGCCCGTCGCGATGCCGTCCGTACACGCTGTTGCTTTCGTCCATGCGCGGCGGCGTGATCGAACGCAGGTTCATCTTGTCGGAGTCGGCGAACTGCCTGACATTGCGCGAGTGGTTCGCGCGGAAGCGTTCGGGCAGCAGCGTCTCGATGCGTCGGCCGAGCACTTCGTCGGAGCGATAGCCGAACAGGTTTTCCGCCGCGCGATTGAACAGCGTGATGTTGTGCTGCTCGTCGATCGTGACGATGGCGTCATAGGCCGAATCCACGACCGCGCGAAAACGCGAGTCGCTGACTTCGAGTGCGTGGGTCAGATCGCGCTTCGGGGGATTCACGAAGCCCGTCAGCAGGATCTCCTTCGCGTCCGCACCGCCGAGCGGCTTGAGCGTGAGCCGCCACAGCGGTTCATTCGCGCCGCGCATCGCGGGATGCGCCAGTTCCTGCACATCGCCCGACGTAAAACCTGCGTTCAGTTTCTCGCGCAATGCGGACCATCCGTGATCCGGAATCAGCGTATCGAACAGGAACGGAAATGAAAGCGGCTCGGCGTGCGCCACGCCCGCCATCGCGAGGAACGCGTCATTGCAAGCGTTGATGACAAAAGCACCGTGCGCATCGCGCGCGAAGAGAGCGACGCAGATCGTCACGCCATCCGCGGGCTCCTGAGTTGTGTTGGGCAAACCGGACATAGTCTCACCTGGGCGACACCGCCTTACGGTACCGAAAGCAAAAGCGCGTGACGTTGTCGCGGGCGTCACATCGCCCATGGTTATCGGCGCGGAGTCGTGAGCCTTGAGCTTGAAATCGAAGATGATCGACATGGCAAACCGCTTTCGGTCTCCCACGAACGGCTCGCCCTCCAGCGAAAACATGGCGCAAGAACCGTGCTTCGCCCGGCAAGGCCGACGAACTTTCGTTCGAAAATTGTTGACCAATTCACTAAGGATTTGGTAGCATCCGTGGCTGGAGTACAAGAAGTCGATTGCTGTTCATCAATAGTCCGTTTATCTCTTGCGGTATTCGTTGTCCATTCCCTCCTTGCTGCTTCGCCCCGCTCAATCGAGCACTTTTTTTTGTTGTATTTCAATTCAGGATTTTCATGGACACCGGTATTGTCAAGTGGTTCAACGACACCAAGGGTTTCGGTTTCATCACGCCGGACGCAGGCGGCGATGACCTTTTCGCGCATTTCTCGGAAATTCGCGCTGACGGTTTCAAGACCCTGGCAGAAGGCCAGAAGGTAAGCTTCGAAACGAAGCGCGGCCCGAAGGGCATGCAGGCTTCGAACATCAAGCCGCTGTAAATTTGCCGCTGCAGATTTGCCGCTGTTAATTCGCGGCACGCCGGGAGCCTTCAAGACAAGGCTTCCGGCTTCCTCCGGTTCACCTTCGCGGCTCCGCGACACTCCTTCGGCCTGGCCCTGGTTGCCGCCATCTTTCGATCGCGTTAAAGACGCGCATCGCCTCGTGTTCTCTGGTTGCGCCGGAAACACTCACTCTTAAAATTAAAATGACACAACTCAATCAATACCGCGGTTATGCGGTACACGCCTTTACGCATCGCCTGCACGACAAAACGTTTTCCGCGAATGTCATGCTGGAACGTCCCGAAACGGAATCGGACGAATCCACTTATCGCTTTTTCTCGCTGGATTACTTTTCCCAGGAATCCGATGCGATCGAGTATTCGCGCCGCTGGGCGCGCGACTGGATCGACACGCGCGGCTGACGGCATCGCCGACCCATGCATCATGCTGGGCGCAACGCGTCGTCCGGCAACGTCGGCACGGCGCGCACGAGCGCCGGGCGAATCAGATGCTCAAGCACACGTCGCGTGAGCGTCACGGTCTCATCGACGAAACCGTCCCACTCTCCCTGCCGATGCAGCACGAAGAACTCGCGCCGCGCGAGCCGTCCTTCGGGCAGCGGCAACACGGCGATCTCGTCGAGATAATGCCGTGCCTGCCACAGGCACAGCGGCGTCGAGATGGCAAAGCCGAGCTTCGCGCTGACGAGGCTCAATAGCGGATCGGTGGCGTCGAATTCGTAGCGGCGCGGGCTTTCGATACCCAGATGCCGCGCAAAGCGATCCACCTGCTGGCCAATCACCGAACGCGCCGTATAGCGGATCAGCGGCAGTTCGTCCGCAAGCGTGCGCCAGTCCGGCGTGCTGCCTTGCGCGTGACCAGCCGCGCGTTCCTCCAGCCAGCGCCGCGACACCACCGCGACGAACGCCTCCGAAAACAACGGCACTTCGACGATGCGCGCATCGGTCAACGCCGTCTGCGTGCAGACCACGACGTCCACTTCGCGCGCGTGCATCTGCGCCGCCAGCCCGGGCGTCAGGCCCGACCACAGCGTGATCTGTCGCGCCGGACCGGACATCGCGCGAATCAGTTCGGGGCCGACCGTCGCCGCGAAGGAATCGACGCAACCGAGCCGCAAAGGCAACGTCCCCGCCAGCGATTCGGCGCCGAGCCGCGCGCTCACCGTCTGCGCATGTTCCAGCAGCGGGCCTGCGAGTTCGAGCAGCGCGCGCCCGGCGCGATTCGGACGCGGCGGACGGCTGTCACGATCGAAGAGATCGGCGCCCTGTTCGCGTTCCAGTGCGGCAATCGACTGGCTCACCGCGCTCTGACTCAGGCCGAGGCGGCGGGCGGCGGCCGTCATCGAGCCGGTTTCGCAGACGGCGACGAACGCCTGCAACGCGCGCAAATCGATCGGGGCTGGGGTGCGTCTCATCAAGTCTCCGCAAGAAGAACGGCCGCCCGCGCGGCGCTCATCATCAGTTTGCCTTCTACAAAACCGCCACGCGCACTTTAAAACAGAGTCCAGCGCTTTGATGCACCCGCACAGGCCCGGTCGGTTTGGTGACAGTTGATGTCGAGTTTGTGTTGGTTCACGTGTTATTGGCCCGTTACATTCGATCCACACCCGCATCGGGTGCACGGAGGCCGCATTGGATACGCTGGTTTTCATCTGGAGTAATGCGGCATCGATCGGCCAAATGCTGGTCGATCACGTGCTGATCGTGCTGGCCGGCGTCGGCTGCGCGATCGTGACGGGCGTCACGCTCGGCATCGTCATCACGCTCAACGAGCGGCTCGCGCGCGTCGTGCTCTATACGGCCGCGATGCTGATGACGATTCCGTCCATCGCGCTGTTCGGCCTGCTGATCCCGGTGCTGTCGCTGATCGGCCAGGGCATCGGCTTCCTGCCGGCGGCCATCGCGCTGTTCCTCTATTCGCAGTTGCCGATCCTGCGCAACACCTACGCGGCCATCCGCAATCTCGATCCCGCGCTGCGCGAAGCCGCGCAAGGCATGGGCATGACTTCGTGGCAGCGGCTGCGGCGCGTCGAAATGCCCATTGCCGTGCCGATCATCATGGCCGGCGTGCGCATGGCGGTGGTCATGAACATCGGCATCGCGGCGATTGCGACGTATATCGGCGCGGGCGGACTCGGGCGGCTCATCAGCCGCGGCATATCGCAGTCGGACCCGCGGCAGCTGGTGGCGGGCGCGCTGATCGTCGCGCTGCTGGCCATCCTCGCCGATCTCGGCCTGGCCGCGCTGCAATGGCGGCTGACGCCGGAAGGCATGCGGCCGCGCCGGGCGCGCTTCCTGTGGCGCCGCGCCACGGCCCGTCCGCCGCTCGCGGCGCCTCTTGCACACACGCCTGCCACTCCGGCGGAGGGACGATGATCGAGCTTCGAAACCTGACCAAGCGCTTCACTGCGCGCGGCGACAAGGCGGTCGTCGACGACATCTCGATGACGGTCGAGGAAGGCGAACTGTGCGTGCTGCTGGGACCGTCCGGCTGCGGCAAGACCACGACGCTCAAGATGGTCAACCGGCTCGTGCAGCCGACCTCGGGCCGCATCCTGATCGGCGGCGTGGACACGGCGGGCTTCGATATCGTCGAGCTGCGGCGGCGCATCGGTTATGCGATCCAGCAGGTGGGCCTGTTTCCGAACATGACGGTGGCGGACAACATCGCGCTCGTGCCGGAGATGCTCGGCTGGAACAAGACGCGCATCCGCGAGCGCACGGAACAGCTGCTGGCGATGGTCTCGCTCGATCCGGCGACCTTCATGCCGTGCTATCCGCGCGATTTGTCGGGCGGCCAGCAGCAGCGCGTCGGCGTGGCCCGGGCGCTCGCCGCCGATCCGCCCGTGATGCTGATGGACGAGCCGTTCGGCGCGATCGATCCGATCAACCGCACGTCGATCCAGGACGAGTTCCGCCATATCCAGAAGAGCCTGCGCAAGACCGTGATGTTCGTGAGCCACGACATCGACGAGGCCATGAAGATGGGCGACAAGGTAGCCATCTTTCGCGACGGCAAGATCGAGCAGATGGCCAGTCCCGACGAGTTGCTGGCGCGTCCGGCGAGTGCGTTCGTCGCGGATTTCGTCGGCACGGACCGGGCGCTGAAGCGCCTGCGCCTGATGCGCGCCGCCGATGCCGCGCTGGAACCGGCACGCGTCGCGCGACTGGGTTACGCGAGCGCCGATGCACGCACGCTCCTGCGCGATCATCTGGCCGACACGCTGGTCGTCCTCGATGCGCAGAACCAGCCGGTGGGCCATGTCGGGCCGCTGGAACTCGCCGCAGCAGGCGCAACCTTGGAGGCCGTGCGGCTGCGTCCGCTACCCGCCGTGATACGTGCAACCGACGACCTGCGCTCCGTCATGTCGATGCTGCTCGCGCACGGCGTGACGTGGCTGCCGGCCGTGGATGCCGAGGGCGCTTTCATCGGCTATGTGACGCATGAACGCATCGCTTCGATGGCGCGCGCGGCATGCGTTTCGGGCGAAGCATCGCCGCAGGTTGCCGCCGCGCCGCGGGCGGACGATATCGCGCTCGCCGCCGGAGCCGTGCGATGAAGCCGCGCGCCGCTCGCCTTGCGTGTGCTCTGGCGGTGGCATGCGTCAGCGCGTCGGCGCATGCGGACAACTGGCTGGCGTCGATCGGCCAGTATCGCGCGGACATCGTCTATCAGGCCGGCCAGCAGATGCTGATGGTGCTGATCGCGGGCGTCGCGGCCATTCTCGTGGCCGTGCCCGCCGGCATCTGGCTGAGCCGTCCGGAGAACGGCCGCGCCGCGCATTTCGTCATGTTCACGCTGAACGCGGGCCAGGCCGTGCCGAAGCTCGCGATCCTCGCGCTCGCCATGAGCGTGCTCGGCATCGGCGCGAAGCCCGCGATTCTCGCGCTGTGGCTCGCCACGCTGCTGCCCATCGCGATGAATACCTACGAAGGCATCCGCGCCGTGCCGCCCGCGCTGATCGAAGCGGCCAACGGCATCGGCATGACGCAGTGGATGATCCTGCGCAAGGTCGAACTGCCCAACGCCATGTTCGTGATTCTCGCCGGCGTGCGCACCGCGCTGGCGATCACCGTCGGCACCGCGCCGCTGGCGTTTCTCGTCGGCGGCGGCGGACTGGGCGAACTCATCTTCACCGGCATCGACCTGAACGACTTCACGATGTTGCTTGCCGGCGCCATCCCGACCGCCCTCCTCGCGGTCGCCACCGACCTGTTCGTCGCGCAGCTGCAGCACTGGCTCGTGCCGCGCGGCGTCAGTCCTCAACGTTGATCCTTCTCCCGGAACCGAAGCCCATGTTCAAGCCGCTGTTGTCACGCACGTCGTGGTCACGCCTGCTCGGCGCATCCCTGTTCACGCTCGCATTCGGCGCATTCAGTGCGTTGGGCGCGAGCCAGGCGGCGCAGGCCGCATCGACCATTACGGTCGGCGGGAAGAACTTCACCGAGCAGGTCCTGCTCGCGGAGATGACCACGGAACTGCTGAAGGCCAAGGGCTTCGATGTCGTGAAGAAGGACGGCATGGGCAGCACGGTGCTGCGTCAGGCGCAGGAGAACGGTCAGGTGGACGTGTACTGGGAATACACCGGCACGTCGCTCATCACCTACAACAAGGTGACCGACAAGCTCGATCCGCAGCAAACCTACGCGCGCGTGAAGGAACTCGATGCGCAGAAGGGCCTCGTGTGGCTCGACCCGTCGAAGGCGAACGACACGTATGGCCTCGCGATGAACCGCGATGTCGCGCAGAAGCTCGGCATCGCGACGCTCAGCGATCTCGCGAAGGTGCTGAACAGCGGCAAGGAACTCACCTTCGCGTGCAATTCCGAGTTCTACGCGCGCCCCGACGGCCTGCGTCCGCTGGAGAAGGAGTACGGCTTCCACTTCGGCCCGGCGCAGATCAAGCGGATGGATTCGGGTCTCACGTATCAGGCGCTGAAGGATCGTCAGGTCGATACCGCGCTGGTCTTTACGACCGATGGCCGCGTGCCCGCGTTCAACTTCATCGTCCTGCGTGACGACAAGAACTTCTTCCCCGCCTATGCGCTGACGCCGGTGGTGCGCAAGGCGACGCTCGACGCCAATCCGAACCTGGCGGGCATCCTGAACGCGCTGTCCGCCAAGCTCGACGACGCGACCATGGCCCGTCTCAACGCCGAAGTGGACGTGCAGAAGAAGTCGCTCAGCGACGTCTCCGGCGCGTTCCTCAAGTCCGCCGGCCTGCTCTGATCCATGCGCGCGCAGCCAGCCTTGCGCGTCGCGGCCGCGCAGATCGAAACCGTTCCCGGCGATCTCGCGGCGAATCTCGCCGTGCATCGGCGGGTGATCGAACAGGCGACGGAAAGCGGCGTGCGGCTGCTGGTGTTTCCAGAACTGTCGCTGGCCGGACACGGCGCCGGCGAGCACGCGCTGAAGCTCGCCCTCACCCGCGATGACGAAGCCTTGCTCGAACTCGCGCGCGGTTGCTCGGAGCTATCGGCGGTAGTCGGGTTCATCGAGGAAGCCCCGGGCGCGCTGTTCTACAACAGCGTCGCGACGCTGCATGCGGGACGCGTGGTGCGGGTGCATCGCAAGATTGCGCTCGCGACCTACGGCAAACTCGACGACGGCAAGTACTACGGACACGGCGAGCGCCTCGATCAGTTTGCGCTGCCGGACGACCCGCGCTGGCGTGTCGCGACGCCGATCTGCGCGGACTTGTGGAGCCCTGCGCTGATGCATCGGCTGGCGCGCGACGGCGCCACGCTGTGCGCCGCGCCGGTGAGTTCGGCGGTGGAAGCAGTCGGCACTGAGTTCGACAACCCGCGCGGCTGGGACACCGTATTGCGCGCCCATGCACTCGTCTATGGGCTGCCGATCGTGTTCGCCAATCGCGTCGGACGCGAAGGCGCGCTGCATTTCTGGGGCGGCTCGCGCATCGTCGGCCCGCGCGGCGAGGTGCTCGCGCAGAGCGAGACGGCGCACGAGGAACTGGTGATCGCCGACCTCGACTACGGCGCGGTGCGCAACGCCCGCTTCGACCTGCCGACGGTCCGCGATGCCCGCGCCATCGACATGGCTCTGTCTCGCCACGCTTCCGGAAACGATGAAAACGACATCGTGTCGGTTTCGTGATCGGGTAGGTCGTGTGGCTGTCGGCATGCGCCAAATCAGCGGCAGACAATCGGTCTAACTGATCGTTCGCACGGAGAACACGACGATGATCGACCCGACACGCGTGCGCGCCGCCCTCGCGCAACGCCGTGACAACTTCTCGCTGCCGCAGCCGTTCTATACCGACGACACGTTTCATCAACTCGATATCGACGCCGTCTTCAACAACGAATGGCTCTTCGCCTGCAATAGCTGCGAACTGCGAGAACCGGGCGATTACCTGACACTCGAAATCGGCGCGACCTCGGTCATTGTTCTGCGCGACCGGGACGGTGAGATTCGCGCCTTCTTCAATACCTGCCGACATCGCGGCTCGCGCATCTGTCTCGACGAAAAGGGCCATGCGCACCGCCTCACCTGCGCCTATCACCAGTGGGTCTATGAACTCGACGGTTCGCTGCTGCATGCGCGGCAGATGCCCGCGGACTTCGAGCGCGAAGCGTACGGACTGCGTCCGGTGCATGTCGGGATCGTGTGCGGGATGGTCTACCTCTGCCTCGCCGATACGCCGCCGGACCTCACGCGCTTTCGCGAAGCGGTGACGCCCTACATCGCACCGCATCAGCCGTGGCGCACCAAGGTAGCGGCCGTCTCGACGATGATCGAGGACGCGAACTGGAAGCTCGTCATCGAGAACAATCGCGAGTGCTATCACTGCGCAGGCAATCATCCGGAGCTGCTCGCGACGCTGGTCGAATTCGCGCTGCCCGACGATCCCGCCGGCTCGCGCGACTTCCGTTTGCTGATGGACTCGCAGGCCGCCAAGTGGGAACGGCACGGCCTGCCGCATCTGCCGGCCGATGGCGGCGACGAGTTCCGCTGCATCCGCCTGCCGTTTCATCGCGGCGCGGTGTCGTTCACGCCGGATGGCTCGCCTGCCTGCGGCAAGCTGCTCGGCGATCTCACCGAGCCCGACCTCGGCTCGGTACGCATGTTCCGCGTGCCGAACAACTGGAATCACTTCCTCGCCGATCACATCATCCACTTCCGGATCCTGCCGCTGTCGGCGTCGCGCACGATGCTGCGCACGACCTGGCTCGTGCATGAAGACGCGGTGGAAGGCGTCGATTACGACGTCGATACGCTGACCTCCGTGTGGAACGCCACCAACACGCAGGACGCGCGGCTCGCGGCCAACAATCAGCTGGGCGTCGGCTCGATCGGCTACACGCCGGGACCGTATGCGCCATCCGAATTCATGTTGCGCAACTTCACCCACTGGTACGCGAACAAGCTGGCGACGTATCTGGACGGCTCGCATCCGCATCGCTCGATTGAACTGAAGGTGTCGAATGGCTGACGTGCTGATCGACCCCGACACCGTGAATGCATTCGATGAAGCCGCCGCGCGCACGCTCGAATGCATCGGGGTGCGTGATGAAGCGCCGGGCGTGCGGACCTTTTTCCTGCGCGATCACCATGCCGACGGCGCGCGCCGCCATGCGCCCGGACAAGCCATGTTGCTGACGCTCGATATCGACGGCGTGCGGCATGACCGGACCTTCTCGATTGCGTCGTCGCCGCTCGGGCGCGGCGTGATCGAGCTGACCATCAAGGCGCAGCGCGACGGCGTCGTGACGCGCTGGCTGCACGAACACTGCGTGCCGGGCCTGCAAATCGAGGCACGCTATCCACTCGGCCGCTTCACGCTCGACGTGGCAAATCCGGAGCCGCTTGCGCTGGTGTCGGCGGGATCGGGGGCCTCACCGCTGATGTCGATGCTGCGCACGCTCGCACACAGCCGGCCGGATGCGGACGTCGCCTGGCTGCACAGCGCGCGTCATGCCGACGACATCCTCTTCGCGGCCGAACTCGCCGCGCTGCAGGCGCGCATGCCGAACCTGCGGATCAGCGTCTGGCTCAGTGCGCCGGAGCCGGGCTGGTTCGGCCTGCGCGGACGCATGACGCGCGGCACGCTTTGGGCGATGACGCCGGACTTCGGCCGCCGCACGGTGTACTGCTGCGGCCCGGCGGGCTTCATGCAAGGCATCCGGCAGATTCATGCGGCGGAAGGCGCGCGACGCGCGGCGTTTCATATCGAGCATTTCGGACCGGCACCCGTCGATCCGGCAACACCGACGCCCGATGACACGACCGGCGTCATCCATCACGCCACCTTCGGCGACAAGCGCTTCGACGTGCGCGCGGGCGAAACGCTGCTCGTCGCGGCGACGCGTCAGCACGTCGTGATTCCCTGCGGCTGCGCGAGCGGCATGTGCGGCACATGCAAGGTCCGCCGCCTCTCCGGCGAAGTCTCGATGCAGCACGCGGGCGGTTTGTCCGCCGCCGAGGAATCGCAAGGCTGGATTCTCGCGTGCTCCAGCCGCCCTTCCACCGACATCGAGATCGCGCTCAGATGACACGCACCGCCGCTCCTTTGCAAGACGACGCCAGCCGCTTCACGCACGCGTTGCGTTTCGACATGCTGCCGGATACGGTGGTCCGCGACGCACAGCGCCGCCTGCTCGATCTCTTCGGCATCGCGGCGGCGGGCACGAGCACGCGGATGTCGTCGATTGCGCGCGAACATGCGCTCGACTGTTTCGCCGCCGGCCGCAGTCCGGCGCGCATGCTGTTCGACGGGCGGCTCGCTAGCGCGGCGGGCGCGGCCTTCGCGGGCGCGGCGACCATCGACAGTTTCGACGGCCACGACGGCCACGCCCTCACCAAGGGCCACGCAGGCGTCACGGTGCTGCCCGCACTGCTCGCGATGACCGAACGCGCGCCCGGCATGAGCGGCCGCGAGTTCATCGTGCAGACGGTGCTCGGCTATGAGCTCGGCACGCGCGCGGGTATCGCGCTGCACGCGACGAGCCGCGAATATCACACGTCGGGCGCGTGGAATGCGCTTGCGGCGGCGGCCATCGCGAGCCGCGCGCTCGGCTTCGATCTGCCGACGACGCGTCACGCGCTCGGCATCGCCGAGTATCACGGACCGCGCTCGGACATGATGCGCTGTATCGATCATCCGACCATGCTGAAGGACGGCTCGTGCTGGGGCGCGCTCGCGGGCATCAGCGCGGCGTGGCTCGCGTCGCGCGGCTTCACCGGCGCGCCGGCCACGACCGTCGAACGCGATGCGCCCGCCGTCTGGGCCGATCTCGGCGAACGCTGGCTGATCCTCGAACAGTATGTGAAGCCGTATCCGGTGTGCCGCTGGGCGCACGCTTCGATTGCGGCGGCGCTCGCGGTGCGCGCGCAGGCCGGTTTCGATGCGGCGGACATCGTGCGCGTGGAAATCGAGACCTTCCATCAAGCCGCGCGCCTGTGGTCGGACGCGCCGCGCACGACCGAAGAAGCGCAATACGGCGTGCTGTTCCCGGTCGCCGCCGCGCTGCTGCATGGACGCGTGGATGCGGACACCATCGGCGATGCGGGTCTCGCCGATCCCGCGGTGCGCGCACTGCTGCCGCGGCTCGTCACGCGCGAACACGCGGACTTCAACGCAGCCTTTCCCGCCGAGCGCTGGGCGCGTGTGGGCGTCGAACTGAGCGACGGACGCCGCCTCGATTCCGGTCCGATGCAGGCGGACGGCGACCTCGCGCGCCCGCTATCGCCCGGTGCCGAACGCGACAAATACCGCAGCCTGACGAGCGCGCGTTTCGGCGCTCGTTTCGCGAGCGAACTCGAAGCCGCCGTCGATGCACTCGCCGAACCCGATGCAAGTGCCGCCCGCTTGTGCGAACTCGTGCTGAACGCGCCGCCCGCCATCGAAGAAGCCGATGCACGCGCCTGCGACGACCAGGCCGTCCCCTCCTGAACGATCGAACCGAAACAGTGGAAAACGAAGCCATGCACACGCCGTTCCATGATCCCGCCAGCGTCGCGGGCAAGGCGCCGCCGGTCGGCGAAGCGACCGATCTGCTCATCGTCGGCGCGGGTCCCGCCGGCATTGCGGCCGCGCTCGAAGCGGCGGGACGCGGCATCGGCGTGACGCTCGTCGATGAAAATCCGGTGCCGCTGGAAACCATGGGCGAGGACGTGCCGTTGCACTTCGGCGGACGCATGGGCGCGACAGCGGGCAATGCCAACGCGATGCTCGAAGCGATGCTGGAGGCGCGTCCCGAACTCGGCGACGCGCTGGAAGCGGGCGTCGACGTCAGACTCGGCACGGCGGTCTGGGGACTTTTCCCGCACGGCCCGGCGCGCGCGTGGATGGACACCCACGCCGCCGGTCTCGCCGATGCCTCGCATGCGTGGCTGATGAGTTTCAAACAGGTGATCGTCGCGTCCGGACGGCGTGACATGGGCCTCGCCTTCGACGGCTGGCAGCGGCCCGGCGTGATGGGCGCGAGCGCCGCATGGCGGCTCGCGGTGCTCTACGGCGCACTCGATGCGCGCCGCGCGGTGCTCGTCGGCAGCGATACGGATGCACTGAACGTGGCCGTCGAACTGATGGCGCGCGGGGTGCGCATTGTCGCGGTGATCGAACAGTCGGAGGCGATTCTCGGCGATCCGGCGCTCGCCTCGCAACTCGAGGCAGGCGGCGCGCGGCTGCTCGTGCGTCACGCGGTGCGGCACGCGCACGGCGACGCCTACGGCGTGACCTCGGTCGAAGCGGCGTCGCTGGATACGGGCGCATCGACCGCGTTCGAGTGCGACACGGTGTTGCTCGGCATCGCCGCCCTGCCCGCGATCGAACTGCCCGAAGCAGCCGGCTGCGCAACGACGTTCGATGCCGCGCGCAGCGGTCATGTCGTGATCGTCGATGCGATGCAACGCACATCGCTGCCGTTCATTCACGCGGCCGGCGACTGCGCGGGCGTGTGGGCAAGCAAGAGCCGTGATGAAGATGTCGCGCGAGAGGAAGGCCGGCGCGCAGCGCGCGCGGCGCTCGAAGCGCTGGGCGCTTCCCGGGACGAAACTGCCGCGACCAAGCCGATTGAACCCGACACGCCCGCATACGACATCGCGCAGGCACGCGTGGCATGGGTCCAGGCGAGCGTCATCGGCGCGGCGGGCGAGCCGTTCGTGTGCCAGTGCGAGGAAGTAACCGCGCGCGAGATCCTCGATGTGCGTCCGCCGCGCTATCTCGACTGGCATCCCGCCGATGCCGCGCACGACACGCGCGGCGTCGCCGGGCTGGCGCAGAGCGGCCCGCCGAATCCCGATGCGGTCAAGCGCCTGACACGCGCCTGCATGGGTCCGTGTCAGGGCCGCCGCTGCCGCGAACAAGTGGCGGCGCTGCTGGCCATCGGTTCGGGCTGCGCGCTGCCGCAGATTCCGCTCGCCACCTTCCGCGCGCCGGTGCGTCCGCTCGCATTGCGCCAGCTGGCCGAAGTCGCCGAAGCCTCATCGACCGCCGCGCATTGGGACAGCTGGTTCGGCATGGCCTCGCAATGGGTGCCGTTCTGGCGCGTCGAGCCGCTCTATCGCGCGGGCACGCGCCAGGTCGGCGAAGCAGTGGCGAGCGAATAACATGACGTCGACTCCATCGCATCCAAAGGCAACTCCCAATCGCAATCGAGGCACGCAGGCATGAACACATCGGCAGCAGGCAAGACCACGGACGGCGGCACGGTCAAGGGCGCATCGGTCGTCATCGTCGGCGGCGGGGTGACGGGATTGTCGGCGGGATGGTGGCTCGCGCGCGAGGGCATCGACGTGCTGGTGCTCGAAGCAGGCATGCTGGGCTGGGGCGCGTCGGGGCGCAACGGCGGCGGCTGTTCGCATCATCACAGCCCGCTTTTCATGGAAGAGCAGCGCCTCTGGCCGATGATGGACGAACTGCTCGGCTATCCGACCGAGTTCTGCCGCGAACGCATCCGCATCGCACTGGACGAACAGCAGTTCATCCTCTACCGGCGCGCGCTGGAGAACGGCGAACATCACGGACTGCGCTCCGACGTGCTCGACGCGAAGCAGGTGCGCGAACTCGTGCCGCTCGCGGGCGACAACGTGCATGCCGGTTACTTCTATCACTTCGGCGGCCATGCGAATCCGCATCGCACGTTGCAGGCTTATGCGTGGGCCATGGAGGATCACGGCGGGCGCATCCTGCAACACACGCCGGTGACGGGTTTCGTCTCGCAAGGCGGACGCGTCTCCGCGGTGCAGACGCCCGCAGGGGAGTTTGCCTGCGACCATCTGGTCATCGCGGCCGGACCGCATACCGGCGTGCTGGCGGCGCAGCTCGGCATCGACGTGCCGCTGGCGGCCGCGCGCGCGGAGATGATCGTCACCGAGCCGCTGCCGCTGATGCCGCTGGGCGGTATCGACGGCAACGGACTGTATGGACGGCAGACGCTGCGCGGCAATCTTGCGTATGGCGGCGGACCGCACGAATGGCTCGCGCTCGACGACGTCCCGAAAGTCCGCCCGCATTCGACGCCGCTTCAATGCAGCATCGCGGCCCGGCTCGCGGCCCTGCTGCCGAAGGCCGCGCATGCGAAGGTCATCCGCAGCTGGGCGGGCTATATCGAGAACACGCCGGATGGACGGCCCGTGATCGATCGGCCGGCGGCGCAAAGCAACGTGACGGTCGCGACCTTGTCGAGCGTGGGCTTTGGCTTGTCGCCGGCGAGCGGGCACGCAATCCGCGATCTCGTCGTGGACGGGCATTGCGGGTTCGCCGATCTGTCATCGCTCTCGCTCGCGCGCTTCGCCGAACTGGAGCCGAACTGGCGCGAATTGCAGGGCTGGCTGCCGTTGCCGTTGCGCGCTGCGGCGCCCGTACTGGAAGCCGCGTAGAAGCTCAGGAGCGCGGCTGCGCCGCGCGCAATTCCGTCGGGCTGATGCCGTACGCCCGGCGCACCCAGCGCGCCAGATGCGACGGCGACGCAAAGCCCGTCGCCACCGCCACATCGGCTACGGGCACGCTCGAATACGTCAGCATGTCGTGCGCGCGCTCCAGCCTTAGCTGCACGTAATAGCGCGCGGGCGTCGCGTTCAGATGCCGCAGGAACAGGCGCTCCATCTGCCGCGACGTCATGCCGATCGCCGATCCGATATCGTTGATCTGCACCGGCGTCTCCACGTTCGCGCGCATCATCTCGATGGCCCGGCGAATGCCGCGCGGCAGGCTCGCGTGATTCTGGTCGCGCCAGCCGCGCTGGTTGTCGGCGGTGTCGCGCATGCGTTCGTGGTGGAACTGGTTGGCGACGCGAACCGCCAGATCGCTGCCATGCTGCGTCTTGATGAGCTGCAGCATCATGTCCATCGCCGCGATGCCGCCCGAGCACGTCATGCGGTCGCGATCGATGTCGAACAGCCGGCTACTGCACAGCAGATCGGGAAAGGCTTCCGTAAAGGCCGGCAGGTTCTCCCAGTGGATGGTGCAGTGATAGCCGTCGAGCAGGCCAGCAAGCGCGAGCAGCCAGGTTGCCGTCGACAGCGAGCCGATCACCGCACCCGTGCGCGCCGCCCGCTTCAGCGCCGCGACGAAGGCCGGTTCCTGCGCGGGCGCGAGACGCAGGCCGCCGCAGATGAACACGTAGTCGGCCTCCTTATACACGTCGTCGAAGCTGCGCGCCGCCAGCGCAATGCCATTCGATGACTCGACCGGCTCGCCATCGAGGCTCGCAAGCGTCCAGCCGTAGAGCGTTTCTCCCGCGAGGCGGTTGGCCGAGCGCAAAGGCTCGATGGCGGACGAGAGGCTCATCATCGAGAGGCCTTCGGCCAGCAGGAACACGAACCGGCGCGGCGGCACGGCGGCGGATGAAGAAGAGTGAGTGACCAAGGCGCGCGACGTGGGGTTGACGATGCAAGCCTTCGCTGAGCAGCAAGCGCACTCGCGAAGACGCCGTGTTCGATGCTTGTGCCCGCTATTATGGCGCGCAGGAGGATGCCATGCGAAATACATTCGTCGGGGTGGACCTGCGCGCGTTGCAGGCGTTCGTCGCGGTATGCGAGACGCGCTCGATGACCGAAGCCGCCCGCGTGCTCGGCGTCACGCAGAGCGCGGTGAGCCAGCTGATCGCCGCGCTGGAGCGCGAACAGGGCGTCGCGCTGTTCGACCGCGAGTTCCGGCCCGTGCGGCCCAACGCGGCGGGACGCATCCTGTTCGAGCAGGCGGGCGGGCTGCTCGAACATGCGCAGGCGGTCTCGCACAACGTGCGGACGGCGACGAGCGAAGGCGTGTCGAGCCTGCGTATCGGCTGCGTGGACTCGTTCGCCGCCAGTGTCGGGCCGTTCATCGTGCAGCGGCTGGCGGAGCGCATGAAGACGCTTTCGATGTGGTCCGGTCTCACGCCGATCCTGAGCGAACAACTCGCCAACCGCGAACTCGATCTCGCCATCTGCACGGACGCGACACTCGATCCGCGCCGTGTCGAATTGCGTCCGCTGTTTTCGGAGACCTTTGTCGCCGTCGCGCCGAAGGCCTTCTGCGCGGAACACCCACCGCGCAACTTCCACGACGTCGTGCGTGAACTGCCGCTGTTGCGCTACACCGGGCGCTCGCTGATCGGGCAACAGGTGGAGCGGCTCGTCAAGCACATGAACTTCCACGCGCCGAACCGCTACGAGTTCGATGACACCGATCCGCTGCTCAGTCTCGTCGCGTCCGGCTTCGGTTGCGCGATCACTTCGCCGCTGTGCCTGTGGCAATCGCGTGCACATCTGCCGGACGTGACGGTCGTGCCGCTGCCTCTCACGCGCATCGGGCACCGGGACTTCTACATCCTCACGCGCCGTTCCGAATGGTCCGCGATGGCCGAAGCCGTGTCGCGCGAGTCCATCGCCGTGACGCGCGACGTGATCGCGCCCGGTCTGCATGCGGCCCTGCCGGGCATGCCCCCCCATCTCTTCGATACCCACGCGGCAGAAGCCGAAGCAGTGGGCAATGCAGCATCGAATTAGCGCAACTGCTTCAAAACATAAGAGTTGCTGATTCGGCAACCCGCTTTATGGCGAGCACGCGTTCGCCACTACCATCGATGGCGGACCAGATCACGCCGGGCACGCCGCCGGTTCAAACCTCTCATTCGGACGGACATAACGATGACAAGCAGTCGCCGCACTTTTCTGAAGCAGGCTTCCTGGATCGGCGCGGCCGCCGCCACGGCGGGCATCTCGGCAGGCTTCGCGCCGCTGGCGCGCGCGGCGGCGGTTCCCGTCAACTACGGCGGCTCGGCATGGCTCGGGCACTACGCGGCCTATGTCGCGATGAAGACCGACATCTTCACGAAGCTCGGCATCGACTGTCGCTGGCAGTCGTTCTCGACCTCCTCCGCGCGCATGGGCGCGGTGATGTCGGGCAACCTCGATATCGCCGGCACGGGCGTCGTCTCGGCGCTCGCGCTGATGGCCAACGGCGCGAAGCAATTTCAGCTCATCACCACGCCCAACAACTTTGGCAAGTCCGAAGGCTTGCTGGTGCATGCGAACGTGAAGTCGCTCGCGGATCTGAAAGGCAAGAAGATCGGCGTCACCTATGCGTCGAGTTCGCATGTGCTGCTGCTCGACGTGCTGCGCCAGGCCAACATGGACCCGACCAAGGACGTCAGCATCATCAATCTGCCGGCCACTGAACTGCTCACCGCCTATCGCGGCAACCAGATCGACGCCGCCGCCGCATGGACGCCGACCTTCGACCGCATCCGCGCCCTGCCCGACACGAAGCTGCTGCTCGACGATTCGTCGTTCTCGCTCTACAAGCAGTTCCAGCTGACGCCGGGACCGGACGTGCTGCTGGTCCGCACGGCCTTCGCGAGCGCGCATCCCGAAGTGCCGAAGGCCTTCCTGCAAGGCATCGCGCAAGCCAACGACCTGATGACGCAACAGCCCGAAAAAGCCGCGCCGATCCTGATGACGCTCACCAGCCTGTCCCAGGACGAACAGATGGCCGTCCTCAAGCAGACCCAGTGGTATTCGCACGCGCAGCAGAAGGCGCTCTTCGTGGGCAACGGCGGCAAGCCGGGGCCGTTCGTCGATGGCGTGCAGAAGCTCTCGGACATGCTCGTCGACCTGAAGCAGATCGATCAGTCGCCGAAGGTGGCGGACTGGATCAACGCAACTTATCTCTGAGCGCGCGCGGATGGCCTCCAATCGTAGATGGCGTGACGGCGGCGGTCTGTTCGTCGTCAGCGCCTGCTCGTTGATCGGCTTCCTGCTGCTGTGGGAACTCATCTGCCGCGCCGGCCTGGTCGATCCCGTGTTCCTGCCCGCGCCGTCGCAGGTGCTGGCGCGCGGCATCCGCATGTGGAACCAGCATGCGCTGCTCGACCACGTGCTCGCCTCGACGCGCCGCGTGATGGTCGGCTTCCTTGCGGCCGCGCTGGTGTCGATCCCGCTCGGCATCGTGCTCGGCACGTCACGCGTGGCGCGCGCCGTGTTCGATCCGCTGCTGTCGTTCCTGCGCCCGCTGCCCTCGATGAGCTGGATCCCGCTGTCGCTGCTGTGGTTCGGCATCACCGAAACGCAGAAGTACAGCATCGTCTTCATGGGCTCGTTCGCGCCCGCGCTGCTGTATGTGATCGACGCCACACGCAGTATCGATCCGATCTTCATCCGCGCCGCGCGCAATCTCGGCGCGAACCGCTGGCAGGTGATGGTCGAAGTGATCCTGCCGGGTTGCATCCCGCAGATCCTGTCCGGCATGAAGGTGATTCTCGGCCTCTCGTGGACCTGCGTGATCTCGGCCGAACTCGTCGCCGCGCAGCAAGGCCTGGGCTTCATGATCATGAACGGACGCGAGTTTTTCCAGACCGACACGGTCGTGCTCGGCATGGTGCTCATCAGCATCACGGTGCTGATTACCGATGCCGTGTTTCGCCTCATCGAACGCGGGGTGCTGTCATGGCAACGATGAATGCGCCGATGATCCGCCTCGAAGGCGTCGCGAAAAGCTATGGCGCGTTGCAGGTGCTGAAGGAAGTCAACCTCGATATCGCCCGGGGCGAATTCGTCGTGCTGCTCGGCGCATCGGGTTGCGGCAAGTCGACGATGCTCAACATGATCTCCGGCTTCGAGCAGCCGACGCAAGGCCGCGTGCTCGTTCACGACAAGGTGGTGAAGGACATCGAGCCGGCCTGCGGCATGGTGTTCCAGCAATATGCGCTGTTCCCGTGGAAGACGGTCAGCGAGAACGTGGCGTTCGGTCTCAAGATGCGCGGCGTCAGCAAGGCGGAGCGGCGTGAGGCCGCGCGCCGTCATATCGAGGCGGTGGGCCTGAAGGGCTTCGAGGACAGTTATCCCGGCAGGCTCTCGGGCGGCATGAAGCAGCGCGTGTCGATTGCGCGCGTGCTCGCCAACGACCCCGACGTGATGCTGCTCGACGAACCCTTCGCCGCACTCGATGCCATGACGCGCCAGGTGCTCCAGGAACAGCTTCTTTCGCTGTACGAGAAGAGCGGCAAGACCATCGTCTTCATTACGCATTCGATCGACGAAGCGCTGATGCTCTCCACGCGCATGATCGTGATGGGCGCGAAGCCGGGACGCATCGTGCAGGACATCCGCAACGACCTGCCGATGCCCCGCTCCGCCGAAGTGCAGCTCTCGCCCGCGTATCTCGAGATGAAGAAGTCGATCTGGGAAACCGTGCAGGCCGAAGTCATGAAGGGGCTGGAAGGCGCTGCCTGACACCCGTGGCGTGCCCGCGCTTCTGCTTAGCATCGTTGTTCCTTATGAACGCCGCGCGGCGCAGGCGGCGCGGCACACTGCATCCATCATCCGCATCGCAAAGGAAGCGCAACCGTGAATACTTATGACGTGGTGGTGATCGGGGCCGGCGTAGTCGGCACGTCGGTCGCGTTCCACCTGCAAAAGCTCGGCGCGAAGAACGTGCTCGTGCTGGACCGCGCGACCATCGGCGCGGGCACGACCTCGCAATCGTCCGGCATTCTGCGCACGCATTATTCGGTGAAGGAAAACGTCCAGCTCGCGCGCAAGTCGTGGGCCGTGTTCAACGACTTCGCGGCATATCTCGGCGACGACGAAGCGTCATGCGGCCTCGTGAAGAGCGGCTACATGATCGTCGCGGCCGAGGGCGACAAGGTCGAGCCCTTGCGCGCCTCGCTCGAACAGCAGCAGCAACAAGGCATTCCGCTCGAATTGCTGAGTGCGCAGCAGGCGCAGGAACTGATGCCGATCGCCCGCTTCGACGATGCCGCCCTGATCGGCTTCGAACCCGAAGCCGGTTTCGCCGATGCCTATCTGACCGCGACGAGCTTTGCGCGCGCCGCACGGCGCGGCGGCGTGACGATACGCGAGAACGTCACGGTGAACCGCTTGTTGATCGACAACGGCAAGGTGCGCGGCGTCTCGACCAGCGCGGGCGATTTCGCCGCCGCGATGGTCGTCAGCACGCAGAACATCTGGACGCCCGAACTCGCCGGCTGGACCGGCCAGACCTTGCCGGTCTCGCCCGAACGTCATGCGGTGCTCGCGCTGGAATGCGCAGGCGCCGCTTACACGTACCAGATGCCGGTGTTCAAGGACCTCGCGTCGCCGGGCATGCTCTATTACCGCAGCTACGGCGGCAATCAGATGCTGGTGAGCGAAGGCACCGCCGGCGAAAAGCTCGACCACGCCGACACCGAACAAGGCGACATTCCGATGGACTATGTCGTCGAAGTCGGCGCGCAGGTCGCCGAGCGCTTTCCGGCCTACGAGGCGGCGGGCATTGCCTCGTCGTGGACCGGCGTGTACGACGTCACGCCCGACTGGAATCCCGTGCTTGGCGGCTTGCCCGGCATCGACGGACTGGTGATCGGCTATGGCTTCTCCGGTCACGGCTTCAAGCTCTCGCCGACCGTCGGCCTGGTGCTCGCGCAAGCCGCGCTCGGCCTGCCGACCGAGGTCTCGCTCGCGCCGTATTCCATCGAACGTTTCGCGACTGGCGCCTTGCTGACCGGCAAGTACGGCGTCGGCGCGGTTTCCTGAGGAAGGTCCAGGCATGAAAGTCATGGCAGCAGTGAAGCGTGTCGTCGATTACAACGTGAACGTCCGCGTAAAGGCGGACCACAGCGGTGTCGAGACGAGCAACGTGAAGATGTCGATGAACCCGTTCGACGAGATCGCCGTGGAAGCCGCCGTGCGGCTGAAGGAAGCCGGTCATGCAAGCGAAGTGATCGCGGTGACCTGCGGCCCGGCGCAGAGCGCGGAGACGCTGCGCACGGCGCTGGCCATCGGCGCGGATCGCGGCGTGCACATCCACACCGATGCGGAATTGCAGCCGCTGGCCGTCGCGAAGCTGCTGAAGGCGGCGGTCGAGCGCGAAGAGGCGCAGCTGGTGATTCTCGGCAAGCAGGCCATCGACGACGATGCGGGCCAGACCGGCCAGTTGCTCGCCGCGCTGCTCGACTGGCCGCAGGCCACGTTCGCCAGTCGCATCGAGATCGGCACGGACACGGCCACGGTTACGCGTGAAGTGGACGGCGGGCTCGAAGTGATCGAACTCACGTTGCCGGCCATCGTCACGACGGACCTGCGCCTGAACGAGCCGCGCTACGTGACGCTGCCCAACATCATGAAGGCGAAGAAAAAGCCGGTCGATACGCTGAGGCCGGCGGAACTCGGCGTCGATCCTGCGCCGCGCCTGAAGACGCTCACCGTGAAGGAACCGCCCGCGCGCCAGGCCGGCGTGCGCGTGACCGACGTGGCCGCGCTCATCGACAAACTCCGCAACGAAGCGAAGGTAATCTGAATGACCACTCTCGTCATTGCCGAACACGAAGGCGCCCGCATCAAGGCCGCGACGCTCAACGCGGTGAGCGCCGCGCAGCAGTTGCAGAACGGTGTGCATGTGCTGGTCGCGGGTCATGATGCACGCGGTGCGGCGGAAGCGGCCAGCGCCATCGAGGGCGTGGAGCGCGTGATCCTGATCGACGCGCCGCAACTCGCCGACGGCCTCGCCGAAGCGCTCGCCGCGCAGGTGCTGATGCTGGCGCCGTCGTATACGCATCTGTTCTTCGCGGCGACGGCGGCGGGCAAGAACGTCGCGCCGCGTGTGGCCGCAAAGCTCGATGCGTCGCAGATGTCGGATGTCATCGCCATTCACGACGCCGATACCTTCGATCGCCCGATCTATGCGGGCAATGCGATCGCCACCGTGCAGTGCGGCGACGCGATCAAGGTCGCGACGATCCGCACCACCGCGTTCGATGCTGCCGCCGCGTCAGGTGGCAACGCGCAAATCGACACGCGCGACGCGGTGGCTGTGAACGGCCGCGCCCGCTTCGTGCGCCGCGAGATTGCCGTCAGCGAGCGGCCCGAACTGACCTCGGCGCGCATTGTCGTGTCGGGCGGGCGCGGACTCGGCAGCGCGGATAACTTCGCCATCCTCGACCCGCTCGCGCAGAAGCTCGGTGCGGCCGTGGGCGCGTCGCGCGCGGCCGTGGATTCAGGCTTCGCGCCCAACGACTGGCAGGTCGGACAGACCGGGAAGATCGTCGCGCCGCAGTTGTACGTGGCGGTCGGCATCTCGGGCGCGATCCAGCATCTGGCCGGCATGAAGGATTCGAAGGTCATCGTCGCCGTCAACAAGGATGCCGAGGCGCCGATTTTCAGCATCGCGGACTATGGACTCGTCGGCGATCTGTTCGAGGCCGTTCCGCAAATCACGCAACAGCTATGACCCGCGCGCGGCCTCACGCGCCGGTCAGATAGCCGCCGTCCACGGGCAAGGTAACGCCCGTGACGAACGCCGCAGCCGGCGATGCGAGAAACGTCACCGCGCCCACCAGATCCTCCGCCTCGCCCCAGCGCTTGAGCGCGCTGCGCGCCGCGATCTTGTCCGCCTTCGCCGGGTCCTGCCACAGCGCCTTCGTCATGTCCGTGCGATGGTATCCCGGCGCCACTGCATTGACGCGCACGCCCGCCGGTCCGAAAGCATGGGCCAGCGCGCGCGTCAGCCCGACGATGCCCGACTTGCTCGCGCAATACGCGGGCACGTCGGCGTCGGCCATGAAACTCAGCATCGAGGCGATGTTGATGATCGCGCCGCGCCGGGATTCGAGCCGGTCGCGCGCCGCCATCGAAAGACGCATCGCCGCGCTCAGGTTCACGTCGAGCACTTCCTGGAACACCGCGTCCGTGTATTCGTCGGCGGGACGCGCGACGCCCGCGGCATTCACCAGCACATCGAGTTCATCCAGTTGCGCGACGAAGTCCACGATGTCGCCGGGACTGCGCACGTCGAGCTTCTCGAAACGGATGCCTTCCAGCGTGCGATCCGCGCGCAGGGAAGCGAGCTTCGCATCGGAACTACCCGTGGCGATCACTCGCGCCGAGAGCGCCGCAAAGCCGCTTGCAATCGCGAGGCCGATACCGCTCGTCGCGCCCGACACGAGCACGGTCCTGCCTTCGAAAAGTCCTGCGCGAAATGCCTGTTCCATGTGATCGTCCTCGTTCAAAGGGTGGTGGCGGGTTCGGCGTGATCCATCAACGCGGCGTAGCGATCCATCGCATCGAGCGCGGCGACGACCATGCCGGCGTTCACCGGATACGGTTCGTTATGAATGATTTCGCCCTCGCGACACGCACGCTCCGCGACGCGCAGCAATGCCGTACGGTCCGCCGCGTCCACGTGGATATCGGCGAGACGCGTCGGCAAGCCCACCGCCTTGCAGAACGTGAACACGCGGCGGCGTTCTCTGTCCGCGCACGGCCACAGGAACAAGGAAGCCAACGTGCCGATCGCCACTTTCTCGCCATGCAGGACGCCGTGCGTGCTGTCGAGTTGCGCCAGTCCGTGATGGATCGCATGCGCCGCCGCGACGCCGCCCGACTCGAAGCCGAGCCCCGACAGCAGCACGGTGGCTTCCAGCGTCGCGTCGAACGCCAGCGTCACGGTCTTGCGCCTGCAATCGGCGACGGCGTCCACCGCATGCGCGAACAGCGTGTCGCGGCACAGCCGCGCGGCCTCGAAGGCGAGCGCGGTGCCCACGCCGCCGCACAGATTGCGCGCGCCGGAGCGCCGGCAGGCATCGGCTTCGTAGAAGGTCGCGAGGGCGTCGCCGATCCCCGCGATGAAGAAGCGCACCGGCGCCGCGACGATCAACGCAGTGTCGAGCAGCACGAGATCGGGATTGCGCCGCACGAAGCGGTCGCGCACCACGTGCCCCGCTTCGTCGTAGATGACGGCGAGCGCCGAACACGGCGCATCCGACGCCGCGATGGTCGGCACGCAGACGAACGGCAGCCGCAGATCGTCCGCCGCCGCGCGGCCGATATCCACGACCTTGCCGCCGCCGAACGACACGACGATATCCGCGCCGCATTGCCTGACCCACGCGGCCGCATCGGCGATGGCGCGTTCGGTGCAGGCCGCGTCCTGCTTGCGCATCTGCACGCGCACGCCGTCGGTCTTCGCCAGTGCAGGTTCGATCAACGCGGCAACGCTGCTGTCCACGAGACACGCCGCGTGCGTGCCGAGGCGCGCGAGTTCCGCGCCAAGTTGCTCGAGCGCGCCCGCGCCCTGCACATAGCGCGACGGAAAGATGCTGGTTCTAGGCATCATCGTCCGTCTGTCCGGAGAGGGAGACATCAGTCAGGCCGAGCGCCCGCGCCAGTTCTTCCGGCGTGAAGACGATCTGCGCTTGCGGCGGAAACAGCGCGGCGCCGGCTTCGTCGGGCGGCCAGCCGAGCACGCGCATGTTCGCGGCGATGGCCGCGCGCGCACCGGTCGGACTGTCTTCGACAACGATCACCTCGGCGGGCAGCGCGCGCATCAGCCACGCGGCGCGTTCGTAGGGCTCGGGGCTGGGCTTGCCCATGCGCACGTCGTTGGCGCTCACGGTCACGAGCTGCGGCTCTTCGAGGCCGAGCGCGCGCAGATTGGCTTCGAGCAACATGCGCGACGAGTTCGACACGATGCCTTGCGCAATCCCCGCCCGTTGCGCCGCGCGATACACCTCCAGCGCACCCGGACGCGGCACGAGATGCGGCGCGCCGTCGAGATAGGCGCGGGCGCGAAACGCGGACCACGCGGCAAACGGCGTGGACAGGCCGAACCGCTCGCAGCACAACGCATGCACTTCGCGCCCGGTCTTGCCGAAGATCAGCGGATGCATTTCGTCGCCGGCTTCGATGCCATGTTTCGCCAGCACCGCGATCAAGGTGCTGAGATGCAGCGCCTCGCTTTCGGCGAGGGTTCCGTCCATGTCCCAGAGAATGGCTTTGATCATCGTGTGGGTTCTTGAGAGTCGAGGGCGAGCCGGTCGAGGTCGTCGTAGAACTGCTGCGCGTTCAGGTACAGGCGCTCAAAGATCGGCATCATGCGGTCGTAGGTGTCGCTGGCGCGTTCGTCGGGCAGCACTTCCTGCTCGAAGCTCACGAATGCGCTGACGGCATCGGCGAGACGCGCGAACTGTCCATGCGCGGTGGCGGCGAGAATCGCGCAGCCCGTCACGCCGCACTCCACTTGCGTGGGCACCAGGATCGGCGTGCGATACATGCTGGCCTTGATCTTCAGCCACAGCGACGCCTTCGCGCCGCCGCTCGCCGCGACGAGCCGTTCCGTCTTCGCGCCGTCCGGTTGCAGCAGCGCGATATGCCGACGCACGCCGAACGCGACGCCTTCCAGCACCGCGCGATGCAGATGCGCCAGCCCATGCTTCGCCGTGATGCCGAAGAACTGCGCGCGCGAATTGGTGTGCTCGCCGAGACGCTCGCCGGTCAGGTACGGCAGGAAGAACAGCCCTTCGGCGCCCACCGGTGCGCTCGCCGCCTTCTGCGCGACGTTCTCGTAGGACAGCGCGTTTTCGTGGAAGGCGCGGCGCGCCCAGCGCATCGCATCGCCGCCGGAATCGAGCAGCATGAAACGGCCCCAGGAGCCGTCGCAGGTCACGAGGTTCGATACTTCGGGATGCAGCATCGGCGTATCGGCGATGACGGTGATGATCGACGACGTGCCCGTGATGTCCGAAGCCTGCCCTGCGCCATAGACGCCCGAGCCCAGCACCGACACCGGATAGTCCGCGCCGCCGACCAGCACCGGCGTGCCTTCACGCAGGCCGGTCGCCGCGGCGGCTTCCTTGGTCACGGCGCCGAGCAGGTCGAGCGGCGCGCGGATCGGCGCGAGCTTCGCGGCATCGAGTCCGAGCAGGTCGAGCATGTCGCGCGACCACGTGCGCGTGACCGGGTCCATCAGGAAGCTCGTCGATGCATCGCTCCAGTCGCAGGCGCGCTCGCCGGTCAGTCGGAAGTTCACGTAGTCCTTCGGCATGAACACCGTGGCCGCGCGTTCGTACGCCTCCGGGTCGTGCTCCTTGATCCATTGCAGCTTGAACGCGGGCCATGCGGGCGTCGCGGGATTCGCGGTGTTGTGCAGATAGCGCTGTGCATCGTGACTCGCGCGGAACTGCGCGACCTGACCGAAGGTGCGCTTGTCGTTCCAGAGCGGCGCGGTGTCGCGCGTGAGTTGTCCGTCGGCGTCGATCAGCACCGTGCCGTGCATCTGCCCGCACGCGCACACCGCCACGACGTTCGCCGCCGCGCCGGGCACGCTGTCGAGCGCCTCGCGGATGGAACGCGCCGCGCCCGCCCACCAGTCGGCCGGACGCTGCTCCGACCAGCCATAGCGCGGCACGATCTGCTCGTGCT
This sequence comes from Caballeronia sp. LZ033, assembly GCF_031451265.1. Lineage (NCBI taxonomy): Bacteria > Pseudomonadati > Pseudomonadota > Betaproteobacteria > Burkholderiales > Burkholderiaceae > Caballeronia > Caballeronia sp. LZ033. Next base: position 1,112,886 of record NZ_JARUXQ010000004.1, read on the forward strand.
CATGCGCCGCGATGTGCCGCACCACGCCGCGCGAATCGACGAGCGCGGCGCGCACGCTGCCCGTGCCCACGTCGATCGCGAGATAGAAGGTCTCCATGTCATTCACCCATTCGTGCGCGCCGAGGCGTCGATGCGCCGATGTGCCACGCGCAGCCGGTCTGCGCGCGGTGTATCGACAATGCGCCGTGTTCGCGTTCATCGTCGATACGGGCGTCGATCACTTCGGGCGCGAGCGTATTGAAGCCGAACAAGCCGTGATGATGCGCGATCAGCGCGGGAATGTGCGCGGCGCGCGCGAGTTCCACGGCTTCGTCGAGCGTGAAATTGCCCGGCACGCCGTTGCCGCTGCGCGTGGCGTCGCGGCCATTCACAGGCAGCAGCGCGACATCGGGCGCGGCCTGCCGCACGCGCTCGTGCAACTGCGGATACGGCACGCAATCGCCCGAATGATAGAGGCGCACGCCATGCAGTTCGATCACATAGCCGAGCCACGGATGGCGCCCTGCTTCGTCCGTGTCGAGCGTTTCATGCGCGGACGCGATCGGCGACACCGTGCAGCCATCGAAGAGCGGCACGCGCTGCCCTGCTTCGACCGGGATCAGCCGCTCGCGGCTCGCGCCGGTGCGCCTGAGCGCTTCATCGAGCGATGCTTCCGGCACCACGAAGCGCAGCGACGGAAAGCGTTCCGCCAGCGGTTGCAGCGTGCCCGGGTCCATGTGATCCGTGTGCCGGTGCGTGCACAACACTAGATCGAGGCGATCGAAATCATGCGGCGCGATGGGCGCGGGCATCATGCGCTCATGCGGAAAGCGCGTGCCGCGATACTTCTGCGCGAGCGAGTCCGACAGATACGGATCGATCAACAGCCGCGCTTCCGGCGTATCGATGACGAAGCCCGCCTGGCCCAGCCAGTACAACACGACCTCGCCCGCGCGCGGCGCATGACGCGCATCGGCCAGACGCGCGGCGAGCGGCGTATCGAAGGATTCGGCGTGCATCACCAGCACACGTAGCCGCCGTCCGCGAGCACGATGGCGCCCGTCATCAGGCTCGCCGCATCGCTGGCGAGGAACAGCGCCACGGAGGCCACTTCATCGACGCGTCCGAGACGGTTCATCGGCGTGCCGCCCACCCAATGGCGATACATCTCCTCGTTCTCTTTCTTGTACACGTACTGGTTCATTTCCGTGTCGATATAAGTCGGCGCAACCGCGTTCACGCGCACGCCGCGCGCGCCCCATTCGGCGGCCAGCGAACGCGTCAGATGATGCACGCCCGCCTTCGACGCGTTGTAGTTCGCCTGTTCCTGCGGCCGGTTGACGATGAAGCCCGACATCGAGCCGACGTTCACGATGCTGCCGCCGCCGCGCTCCAGCATGCCCTTGCCGAACGCGCGGCAGGCACGGAACACGCCGTTCAGGTTCACGTCGATCACGCGGTCCCACACTTCGTCGCTCATCGTTTCAGCGGGATGATTCGAGATCGCGATGCCCGCGTTGTTGACGAGCACGTCCACGCGTCCATGACGCGCGACCACGGCATCGTTGACGCGTTGCGCGGCGGCGGGATCGGTGACGTCGAACAGCTCGCCTTCCACCTGCGCGCCTGACGACGCCAGTTTCGCGAGCGCTTCGTCCAGCGCTTTCGCGTCGAAGTCCGTCAGCACGACGCGCGCGCCTGCTTCGCCGAGCGCTTCCGCAATCGCAAAGCCGATGCCGCGTGCCGCGCCCGTCACGACCGCGATCTTGCCGTCGAGCCGGAATTTGTCCATGTACATGTTCAGCGTTCCCTTGATGACGAGTGCTTTTACGAGGCTGCGCGCGGCGCGGGCTTGCCTGCGTCGGCGGCGATGCGGCAGATTTCATCGAAGGCCGGACCGCTCGACGCGATATCCCGATGAAACACTTCCGCGATCACGCGTGTCCAGCCATAAATGAAGTAAGTCCAGCCGTCTTCGACCTGCAAGCGCCGCTCGCGCTCCTGCGCGCGCGCCTGATCGAGATACACCAGATCGCCGCGATAGTTCAGATCCCACGCGATGGCGCGTTCGGGAAACACCGCCGCATCGGTCAGCGGCGAACCGGGCGCGTCCTTGCCCAGACCCGTTGCGTTGATCACGAGCGCGCCGGGCGACAGCCGCGCGAGCACCGCATCATTGTCCTCGGGGCGCGGCGCGGTGACGTATTCGCACGGCACGCCGAGATCCAGTTCGCGATGGATGCGTTCGATTTCCTCCAGCCGCCCCGCCGAACGGTTCGACACGATCACCTTCGAAGGCCGGTCCGCGCCGCGGCTGCGCTGCATCAGATGCCAGGTGAGCGCGATGGTCGAACCGCCCGCGCCCATCGAGAAGACTTCGGCGCCGGTCGTCGCGAAATGCCCCTCCGGCAGGAAGCCGTCGAGTGCGAAGCCCGACGTGATCGGATCCTTGGCGTGGCAGACGAACTTGCCGTCGCGCTTCGAGAGACAACTGGTCTCGCCCATGATGCGCGCGTAGTCGTCGATCTCGTCGAACAGGTCGCGGCAGGCCGCATACAGGTCGATCTTGTGCGTCGTGACCAGCGCGCCGAGCGAGAGCGGATCGTCGCGCAGGAAACGCACCGCTTCCCGATACGCTTCCGGACTCGAATGCGGCTTGAAGTCGATGCCCCTGATCTCGACATCGCCCAAACCCAGATGTTTCGCCCATGCGGGAAACACCCGCATGATCGAACTCTGCGCCGTCGTCACGCCGATGAAATAGAAGGTCGGGCGGCGCGCCGCCTCGTATGTCGTCGTGGCAACCTGGTTCATCGCGTGGCTCCTTCGCTGGCGCGCTCGATCAACTGGTCGATGTCCGCGCCGCTGCGCGCCACATACGCCGGATTGGGTTCGGTGCGATAGCCGCCCGCGCCGTCATCGACGACGCGCAGCTTCATGCCGTTCGACTTCTCGATGATCGCGTAGTCCTGGCCCGAATCGGCGGGATAGCAGAACAGCATCACGAAGTCCTCGCCGCCGAAATTCACCGAACGATGGATCCAGCGCGGCGGCACATAGCACACCGTGTTCGCGCGTATCTCGATGATGCGCGTGTCGCCGTCCGGCGACTCCATCAGCATCAGCCCCGTGCCCTTCAGGCCGAAGTACAGCTCCGGCCGGTCGATGTTCGCGTGGATATGTCCGCGCGTCATGAAGTACTCGTTGCCCACCTTGCCCGGACTCATGCGCGTCACGCCGGTAATGAGATCGCCGGGCGCCGCGCTCGGGCGATGGTCGGTCACGTCGTACACCACGTCGTCGCCGCGCTGGGCCGCGAGCGCGGCGAAGGCGGCGGCATCGGCATAGAGGCCGTCGAGATCGCGCAGATGCTTCCGGTAACGCGTGTCCGTGCCGTCCATGAGGCCGGTTTCCAGATCGACGTCGAATGCTCGGGGTTCAGGCCAGCTCATGAGGCGCTCTCCAGGATCAATGTCCCGCCGATTCTAACGTTACTTTTAGTAAAGTTAAAAGATAAGTTTTGAAGTTTTATGACCGGGTTTTCCCCGAGAAATTGCTGCTTCACAGCACGTAAACGCTAGTGATACGATCTGTCAACGTTCACATAACTAACGATATTCACTGGCGCCAGGGAAAGCCTGTTGGCCTCGCCGGGAGACATCCATGCACAACTCAGACTTGCCAGCGGTAGTGGCCGCGCTGCATGAGGCGCTCGGCGCCGGCATCGTGACGCTGCCCGCCGATTTCGCCGGCCGCAAGCACGCCGACTGGAGCCGCACGCCGAGCGCCGATCCCATCGCGTTGATCCGGCCGCGCACGACCGCTCAGGTGGCCACGGCGCTGCGCATCTGTCATGCGCACCGGCAAGCGGTAGTCACGCAAGGCGGCCTGACGGGCCTCGCGGGCGGCGCATGCATGCTGGGCGGTGAAGTCGCGCTGAGTCTGGAGCGCATGACCGGCATCGAGGAGATCGATGCCGTGGGCGCCGCGATGACGGTACTGGCCGGCACGCCGCTGCAAACGGTGCAGGAAGCAGCCGATGCGGCGAACTTCATGTTCCCGCTCGATCTCGGCGCGCGCGGCAGCGCGACCATCGGCGGCAATCTCGCGACCAATGCAGGCGGCAACCGCGTCATCAAGTACGGGATGATGCGCGAACAGGTGCTCGACCTCGAAGCGGTGCTGGCGGACGGCACCGTGGTCGGCGGCCTGCGCAAGATGATCAAGAACAACACCGGCTACGACCTGCGCAATCTGTTGATCGGCAGCGAAGGCACGCTCGCGGTCATCACGCGCGCGGTGCTGCGGCTGCGTCCGAAGCCGCGCGCCGTCTCGACCGCATTCTGCGGCGTCGGCAGCTACGACGCCGTGACCGCGCTGCTGCACGCCGCGCAGGAGCGGCTGCCTGCGGGCGTCTCCGCATTCGAGGTGATGTGGCCGGGCTATTACGACTTCGTGCTCGGCCGTCTTCCGGAACTGCGCGCGCCGCTCGAAGAACGGCATGCGTACTACGTGCTGCTGGAGAGCAGCGGCGCGGACCCGGCGCGCCAGGCGGAAGCCTTCGAGGACTTCCTCGGCGAGATGCTCGAAAACGGCGTGATCGCGGATGCGGCGCTCGCCGCGAGCGAAGCGGACGCCGCCGCGTTCTGGGCGATCCGCGACGCGCCCGGCGAATATCCGCGCCTGATTCCGGGCCGCGTGTCCTTCGACGTGAGCTTTTCGATCGCCGATGTCGGCGAAGCGGCGCGCCGTGCCGAAGCGAAGCTGCGCGAGCAATGGCCGCGCGCGACGATCCTCATCTACGGCCATCTTGGCGACGGCAATCTGCATATCGTCGTGCAGGAGCCCGACTGGCCCGCCGATACCGCGCCGCGCGTGCAGGCCGTGGTGTATGGCGTCACGGCGGAGTTCGGCGGCTCGGTGTCGGCGGAGCATGGCATCGGCTTGAAGAAGCTCGGCGTGATCGCGCTGTCGCGCACGCCCGCCGAACTCGCCGCGATGCGCGCGGTGAAACACGCGCTCGACCCGCTGAACCTGCTGAATCCCGGAAAGCTGCTTCCGGCCTGACCCGCTTCATTCGACGACGCAGCAGTCGATCACTCGCATCACACCCGCGCGCTCGCGCTCATAAAGGAGGAGACATGTCCCGTGTCATGAAGAAAGCAGCCGGCGCCATCGCACTTGCGGTCGCGGCCATTGCGCTGTCGTCGTCCGCGTTCGCCGCCGACAAGATCAAGGTCGGCATCTCGATGAAAGTGCTCAACGCGCCCTACTTCGCCGCCGCGATGGAATCCGCGAAGGCACGCGCCACCGAACTGGGTCAGGACGTCATCGTCGCCGACGCGCAGGGCAAGATGCAGAAGCAGATTGCTGATGTGGAAGATCTCGTGACGCGCGGCATCAAGGTGCTCATCATCGATCCCGCCGATCCGAAAGGCCTCGTCAACGCGGTGAACGCCGCGACCGCCGCCGGCGTGAAAGTGGTCGTGATCGACAGCACGCTCGATCCGAAGGCCAACTACCTGACGCTGGTGCAGTCGTCGAACCGTGAGAACGGCTCGCTGGTCGGCCAGTGGGTCGTCAACACGATGGGCGACAAGCCGCTCAAGATCGCGTTGATCTCCGGCGAGAAGGGCAACCCGGTGGGCAAGGAACGTCGCGACGGCGTGCTCGAAGGGATCATGGAAGCGCAGCTCGCGAAGACCGGCAAGGTCAACGTGCAGGTGGTCGGGCAAGGCTGGGGCAACTGGTCCGACGAAGGCGGCCTGAAGGCGATGGAAGATCTGCTGGTCGCCAACAAGGACATCAACATGGTGCTCGGCGAAAACGACAGCATGGTTCTCGGCGCGCGCCGCGCGATTGAAAGCGCGAACCGCCAGGGCATCACGCTGGTGGCGGCGGCGGACGGCCAGAAGGAAGCGCTCGCGCTCATCAAGCAGGGCAAGTACGGCGCCACCGCGCTCAACGACCCGGCGCTGGTCGCGCGCACGGCGGTGGATATCGGCGTGAAGGCGGCGCAAGGACAGGCCGTGAGCGTGCCGAAGATCTCCTATACGCCTTCGGCGGTCATCAGCAAGGACAACGTCGACAAGTTCTACAACCCGAAGGCGATCTTCTAAAGCCGGACCGACCGCACGCTGCGCGCGCCGTCATGCGCGCAGCGTGCTGGAGTGGAGAACCCAACATGCTTCCGTTTATCGCTCTCTCGGGCATCGCCAAGCGCTTCGGCGGCGTGCACGCCATCGAGGGCATCGACTTCGACGTCCACGCGGGCGAGGTCCATGCGCTCGTCGGCGAGAACGGCGCGGGCAAGTCCACGCTGATGCGCGTGATCGGCGGCGGCCATCAGGCGGATGCGGGCACGATACGCGTCGAAGGCCGCGAGATCACGTTCCGCAATCCGCATGCGTCGCTGGCCGAAGGCATCGCCGTGATTCATCAGGAGACCGCGCTCGCGCCCGATCTCTCGGTGGCCGAGAACGTGTTCCTCGGCGCGATGCCCGCCGTGCTCGACTGGCGCGCGCTGCGCATGAAGGCCCGTGCGCTGATCGAGAGCCTCGGCTTCGAGATCGATCCGGCCGCGCTCGTCGAAACGATGTCGGCGGCGCAATGCCAGGTCATCGAGATCGCCAAGGCGCTGAGCGGCACGCTCAAGCTGCTGGTGCTCGACGAACCGACCGCCGCGCTCGCGCCCTCGGACGCCAACCGTCTGCTCGATATCGTGCGCGATCTGAAGGCGCGCGGCGTGGGCATCGTCTATATCTCGCACCGGCTGGAAGAGGTCTTCGCGATCGCGGACCGCATCACGGTGCTGAAGGACGGCAAGCGCGTCGATACCGTTACGCCCGGCGACATCACGCGCGACGAACTGATCCGCAAGATGGTGGGCCGTCCGCTGTCCGTGCTGTTTCCCGAACGCCATGCGACGCCCGGCGCAGAAGTGCTGAAGGTCGAGGGGCTGACGCGCGGCCGCGCCGTGCAGGATGTGTCGTTCTCATTGCGCGCCGGCGAAGTGGTGGGCCTGGGCGGGCTGATCGGCTCGGGGCGCACGGAAGTCGCGCGGCTCATCTTCGGCGCGGACACGCGCGACGCAGGTCATATCGAACTGAAGAACAAGCCGCTCCATGCGCGCTCGCCGATGGCCGCCGTACGCGCGGGCATCGGCTTCGTGCCGGAGGACCGCAAGGGCCAGGGCGCGGTGCTCGGGATGCCGATCCGCATCAACGCGACGCTCGCCGCGCTCGATTCGGTGAGTGGGCCGTTCGGCTGGCTGGCCTTCCGGCGTGAACGCGCGGCGGTGGCGAAGCTGATGGACGCGCTGCGCATCAAGGCCCGCTCGATGGACGCGGATGTCTCCACGCTGTCCGGCGGCAATCAGCAGAAGGTCGTGCTGGCGAAGTGGTTCCACGCCGACGGCGATCTCATCATTCTCGATGAACCCACGCGCGGCGTCGACGTCGGCGCGAAGGTCGAAATCTACACGCTGGTCAATCAACTGGCGGAACGGGGCAAGGCCGTGCTGGTGATCTCGTCGGATCATCAGGAACTGATGGGCCTGTGCGATCGCATCCTCGTGATGGGCGAAGGCCGCATTCGCGGACAACTGAATCCCGACGACTACAGCGAGGAACGCATCCTCGCGCTGTCGCTGCAACGCGAGGCCGGCGAAGCGCCCTCGCTCACTCATACCCATGCGGAGATGACATCATGAATCACAGCGCCGCCACGCCGGAATCGTCCAGTGCGCGCACGCAGCGCGCCGCGGCCGCCTCATGGTGGACCGCCGCGCGCCGCTTCAATACGGTCGCGATCCTCGTCGTGCTCGTGATCGCGGCATCGTTCGTGTCGAGCGACTTTCTCTCCGTGCCGAACCTCGCGAACATCTCGCGGCAGGTCGCGGGCGTCGGCATCATGTCGGTGGGCATGCTGCTGGTCGTGCTCACGGGCGGCATCGATCTCTCGGTGGGCTCCGTCGCCGCGCTCGGCAGCGTGCTGTGCGCGCTGCTGATCCCCGAACACGGCCTCTGGTTCGCGCTGCTCGCCACGCTCCTGACCGGCGCGCTGTGCGGCTTCGTCTCGGGCGCGCTGGTGGCGTGGTTCCGGCTCACGCCGTTCGTCGTCACCCTCGCGATGATGACCGTGGCGCGCGGCATCGCGCTGATCGTGTCGAACGGCTCGCCGATTCTCGTCGACGATCCCGGCCAGGCGCTGCTCGACTTCGGCCGTCATTCGTATCTCGGCATTCCGGGACCGACGCTCGTGATGCTGCTGGTGTTCGTCGGCGGCGGCATCGCGCTGAACCGGCTGCGCGCGGGCCGCGTGGTGCGCGCGATCGGCTCCAACGAGGAAGCCGTGCGTCTCTCCGGCGTGCCGGTCGCGCGCCACGTGCTCGGCACCTATGTGGCGTCGGGCGTGCTCGCCGCGATGGCCGGCATCATCTCGACCTCGCGCGCGGGCGTCGGCGCGCCGACCGTCGGCGTGGGCGACGAACTGACCGTGATCGCAGCGGTGGTGATCGGCGGCGCGAGTCTCGCGGGCGGCAAGGGCGGCGCGCTCAACACGCTGATGGGCGTGCTGATTCTTGGCGTGATCGGCAACATCATGAATCTGGCGAGCGTGCCGGGCTATCACCAGCAGGTGGTGATGGGCGTGATCATCGTCGCGGCGGTGCTGTCGCAGCGCGGCGGCGGCTTCTGGCGCCGTTTCTCGTTCCGATAAACTGTTCCTTTCGCGTGACCCCGCCGGACGCGCCGCCGTTGAAGCCCGCGCGTCCGGCGTCCTTCAAAGGAACATCGAGTGTCCGACATCAACGTTCTCGAACTGATCGACCGCGCACGGCCGGGCCTGAAGCGCGGCAGCCGGCAGGTCGCCGAGTTCATCCTTTCGAATCTCGATACCCTCCCCGACCTGAGCCTCGCCGAACTCGCGCGGCTCGCCAACGTCAGCGAGCCGACCGTGCTGCGCTTCTGCACGACGCTCGGCTGCAACGGCTTTCGCGACTTCAAGATTCGAGTGGTGCAGAGCCTCGCGCTCGGCGCGCCCGCCGCGCACTCGGTGCTCTCCAACGACGACACGCCCGAGGCCGTCGCCACCAAGATCTTCGACTACACGATCACGAGCCTCGACTGGGCCCGCAAGAAGCTCGATTTCGCGGCCGTCGGACGCGCGGTCGATCTGCTCGCGAAGGCGCGGCGCATCGAGTTTTTCGGCTTCGGGGCGTCGGGCATCGTCGCGCAGGACGCGCAGCAGAAGTTTCCGTTGTTCGGCGTGCCGTGCGTCGCGCATCAGGATTCGCATCAGCAGTTCATCGCGGCCTCGATGCTCGAAGCGGGCGATGCGGTCGTTGCAATTTCGAACACGGGTTCCACGCGCGGGTTGATCGAGATTGCCCGCACCGCGCGCGAACGCGGCGCGGGCGTGGTCGTCATCACCGGTTCCGATAGCCCGATCACGCGTTACGCCGACGTCGCGGTGATCGCCGAGACGCTCGAAAACACTGACGTCTATACGCCGACTACCTCAAGGCTCGCGGCGCTGGTCGTCATCGACATTCTTTCGACCAGCGTCGCATTGAGGCGCGGTGAGAACCACACGCGCGACGTCATGCACATGAAGAAGCGGCTCGCGCATCTGCGGGCCACCGGGGAAATCTGAGCGTTCAGCAAATGGCTTTCGACGCACAAGAGAGCGCAAAGCCGGCACGGCGTTCAGCCCGTGCCGGCTTTTCAAGTGTGCAATCTGAAGTTACCGCCTGCGGCTATTCACCAGTGCAGCAGGCACCAGCAGCACCAATATCCCGCCGATCACCAGACTCACCGAAAGCGCCAGCACGCCCGCCCCTGCCGATCCCGTCGCTTCCTTCACCAACCCGATCAGCGACGGACTCACCACACCCGAAATACTGCCGACCGAATTCGCGAGCGCGAGCCCCGCTGCTGCCGCCGCCCCGCCCAGGAACGACGGCGGAATCACCCAGAACTGCGAGATGGTGGTCATGACGCCCATCGTGCCGATGGTCAGCGCGATCATCGCGAGCACGGTCGAGTGAGAGAACACGACGCTCATCGTCAGGCCAAAGGCCGCAACCAGACCCGGCACGATCAGATGCCAGCGACGCTCACCGGTCCGGTCCGAGTTGTGGCTTACGAACACCATCGCCAGCGCGCCGGCCGCATACGGAATCGCCGTCAGCAAGCCGACATGCAGCGGGTCGGCCACGCCACTGGACTTGATGAGCGTCGGCAGCCAGAAGCTGACCCCGTACAGCCCCATGGTGTAGAAGAAGTAGATGACACTGACGAGCAGCACCTTCGGGTTCATCAGGCCGTCTTTCATCGAATGCAGCCCGCTCTTCGGCTGTTCGACCTTGAGCGCGGTCTCGAGCGTGTCCTTCTGCGATTCCGTGAGCCACTTCGCGTCGCGCACCCGGTCGTCGAGGTAGAAGAACGCCATCACGCCCAGCACGGCGGTCGGGATGCCTTCGACCAGGAACAGCCACTGCCATCCCGCAAAACCATGCGAGCCGTTCATCGCGGTCATGATCCAGCCGGACAACGGCCCGCCGATCACCCCGGACATCGGAATGCCGGTCATGAACAACGCCGTCACCTTCGAGCGCCGCGAAGCCGGGAACCAGTAGGTCAGATAGAGCACGATGGCCGGAAAGAAGCCCGCCTCCGCGACACCGAGGAAGAAGCGCATGACATAGAACATCGTCGGTGTCTTGACGAACATCATCGCCGCTGAAATCAGCCCCCACGTGACCATGATCCGGGCGATCCAGCGGCGCGGACCCACGCGGAGCAGCAACAGGTTGCTGGGCACTTCGAACAGCAGATAGCCGACGAAAAACACACTCGCGCCAAAGCCATAGACGGCCTCGCTGAAGCCGAGGTCGCTCAGCATCTGGAGCTTGGCGAATGCAACGTTGATGCGGTCGAGATAAGCGAAGAGGTAACAGACGAAGAGGAAGGGAACGAGACGCCACGCGGCTTTGGTAAAGACGGACGTGTCGGCGCCTTCCACGAAGGTGGCTGGGCTTTGGGAACTCAAGTTGTGTCTCCTGTGGGGCCATCGAGTGACCAGCGGTGTCCTGTACCGGACGGTTCTCCGCCAGCGCTTGAGATGCGCGCGCCAGACCTGGCGCGCGCATCCCGCACTACCCTGCGTACTCAGTCGAACATGTCCGGCTGGGTTTCGACCAGCTCGCTCCAGATGGTCTGGAAGTGCAGCCAGCCGATGTAATCGCTGCCCACGTGCTCGCGGCTGTAGCGCGCGCGCTCGGGCGTGACTTCCTTCGGCGTGATGCCGGTGGCTTCGATCATCAGTTGCTGCTGGCAGCAGCGCTCGAGCGCGATGAACCAGAACGCGGCCGAGTCGATGCTGTGACGGCTCGCCGTCAGCAGGCCGTGGTTCTGGTGAATGGCGGCCTTCACGCCCTTGAACGCGTTCGCGACCTTGTTGCCGCCCTTCACTTCCACCGCGACCTTGCCTGCCTCATCGCCGATGACGACGTGGTCCTCGAAGAAGGCGGCCGCATCCTGCGAGATCGGCGCCAGCGGCTTGCCGAGCGAGGCGAATGCCGTACCGTAGGTGGTGTGCGCATGACACATCGCGACGATGTCCTGATGCTGCTCATGCACCGCGGCATGCAGGACGAAGCCGGCGCGATTGATCGCGTATTCGCCTTCAACCACCTTGCCCTCGTGGTCCGCGCAGATGAGGTTCGACACCTTCACCTGCGAGAAGTGGACGGCCATCGGATTGGTCCAGTACAGGCCCGGATGCTCCGGGTCGCGCACCGTCAGGTGGCCCGCGAAGCCGTAGTCGAAACCTTGCAGCGCGAAGGCGCGGCATGCGGCGACGAGGCGTTCCTTCAGATACTTGCGATGCTCGGCGTGGTCCTTGAACTCGGGCATGCGCGGAAAGATCACGCCTTCCTGATCCGGCTCGTAGATCGAGATCTTGCCGGGCTTCAGAATCGATTCCTGCGTGGCTTGCTTCGGTTCATCGATGGTGGACATCAGATACTCCTGTTGTTGATTGGGGGACACTGGAACTTCACGAGAGCGGCGGCCTAGTTCCTGGAGCGGTCGACCAGTGCGTCCCGGGCGATCCACGGCATCATTGCGCGCAGCCTGGCGCCGACGATTTCGATCGGATGCGCGGCGGTGATACGTCGGCGCGACTGAAGGGTCGGCGCCCCGGCCTTGCTTTCGAGGATGAATTGCTTCGCGTACTCACCCGTCTGGATGTCGTGCAGCACGTCCTTCATGGCGGCCTTCGTCTGCGCGGTCACGATGCGCGGGCCAGTGACGTATTCGCCAAACTCGGCATTGTTGGAAATGCCGTAGTTCATGTTGCCGATGCCGCCCTCGTAGATGAGATCGACGATGAGCTTCACTTCGTGCAGGCATTCGAAGTACGCCATCTCGGGCGAATAGCCGGCTTCCACCAGCGTTTCGAAGCCCGCCTTGATGAGGTCCACCAGACCGCCGCAGAGCACGGCCTGCTCGCCGAACAGGTCGGTTTCGGTTTCTTCCAGGAAGCTGGTCTCGATGATGCCGGCGCGGCCACCGCCCGTCGCCGCCGCATACGCGAGCGCGATGTCGCGCGCCGAGCCCGAGCGGTCCTGCGCCACGGCGATCAGATGCGGCACGCCGCCGCCTGCGGCGTAGGTGCTGCGGACCGTGTGGCCGGGTGCCTTCGGCGCGATCATGATGACGTCCAGATCCGCGCGCGGGCTGACCTGCCCGTAATGGATGTTGAAGCCGTGAGCGAAGCCGAGCGCCGCGCCCTCGCGGGCATGCGGTTCGACGTCCGTGCGATAGACCTCGGCGATCTGCTCGTCAGGCAGCAGCATCATGACGATGTCGGCTTCCTTGACGGCATCGGCGATGCGCTTGACGGTCAGGCCGGCGCGTTGCGCCTTCTCCCACGAAGGGCCCTGGCGCACGCCGACGCAGACGTTGATGCCGCTGTCCTTCAGGTTGAGGGCATGCGCATGGCCCTGCGAACCGTAGCCGATGATGGCGACGCTGCGGCTCTTCAGAAGGGCAAGGTCGGCATCCTTGTCGTAAAAGACTTTCATGCGGTTTCCAGATGGGTGCGATGGAAGGGTTGATGTCGGCCACGCGAGATGCGTGGTCTACAGGTCCAGGATCAATGTCTTGCTGATGGGCCTGGAGACGCATACCGTCAGGAATTCCCTGCGTTCGTCTTCGTCCAGAATGAAGTCGTTGTGCTCGACTTCGCCTTCGAGATAGCGGACCTTGCAGGTTGCGCACAGGCCGGCACAGCAGGACGTGGGCACTTCGACACCCGCCTCGCCCAGCGCTTCACTGAAGTTCTGCTCCGGTCGCACATGAATGACCTGACCCGTGCTGGCGATGGTGACGTCGCAACCGTCGGCGTTCTCGGTGCCCGAAGGCTCGCGCTTCGGCTGCTCCGGCGCCTTGAAGTGCTCGAAGTGCACCGTGCCCTTCGGCCAGTGACTCGCCGCGTCGGCGCAGGCCGCCATGAATCCGCCCGGCCCGCAGTAATAAACGTGCGTGCCCGGCTGCGGCTCGGCGAGCAGCGCACGCAAGTCCAGGCGATCGGCTTCCGCGCCATCGTCGAAGTGATAGTGCAGCTTGCCCGCGCGCAACATGCTGGCGAACTCAGGACCGAATGCCGCTGCATCCTGGCTGCGCGCGCAGTAGTGCATGTCGAAATCCACGCCGCGCTGTTCCAGCTCATGCGCCATCGCCTTCAAGGGCGTCACGCCGATACCGCCCGCAATCAGCACGACCTTGCGTGCGCCCTCGGCCAGCGCGAAATGATTGCGCGGCTTGCTGATGGTGACGATGTCGCCAGCGCCGATGCTTTCGTGCACCGCGCGCGAACCGCCCCGCCCGCTCTCGTCCTTGAGCACGGCAATGACATACCGGTTGCGCTCAGCAGGTGCATTGCACAGCGAGTACTGTCGGATGACGCCGCTCTTCAGATGAACGTCGATGTGCGAGCCCGCCTCGAAGCGAGGCAGCGCCTGGCCGCTCGGGTTCGTGAGTTCGTACGAGTTGATGCCCTTGCCTTCGTAACGAATCTGCTTGACGCGGACATCGAGCGTACCGGCTTCGATATCCGCGACCGCTTCTTCCTGTTCCAATCGTTCCAATACCGTGTCCATGATCCTTGCTCCGTGGCGGATGACCGGCCGCGCGTAAAGGCGGCCGGCACCCGGCGCGCCGATTAGCTCTTCAGCGACTGTTCGAGGTCCTTGAACTTGTTGCGCACGAATTCACCGCGCGCTTCGCCTTTCAGGCTGTCGCTCTCGGTCAGGATCTGGACGACGGTCTTCAGCACCTTGCGACGGCGCGCCACTTCTTCTTCGACCGTCGCGCCCTCTTCGATTTCGAACACGTTGCCCGAGCAGAAGCTGTTGGGCGCACCGCCCAAAGCGCGGAACCATTCGGCGAAGCCCTGCGCCGAGGCCGCCGAGTTCGTGCCGCGCACTGCATCGCGCAGCATCTTGCGGAACTGGTACAGGCCCGCGTCGAACTTGGTCGGATTCTCGAGTGCATGAACGGCGATCGGACGCTGGCTGATGATCGCCTCGTAGTCGCCCGGTGCGTACTGAGCCTGCTTGTAGATGTCGCGTTCGCGATGGTTCGGGGGAATCGGCGGCATGTCTTCGAGCTTGTACTTGCCGAAGCGCTCGGGACGGCGCATCGCCACCTGTCCTTCCAGGAAGTCGATGGTTTCGTAACCGACCATCTCCTTGTTGCCGATGCCGCGTGTGTCGATGCCCGGGCCCATGACGCGCCAGCCGATCATCTTGCTGTTCTCGTCATCGACGGGCACGGTCCAGCGGATGATGTGGAAGCGGCTGAAGTACTTCTTCTTCGAGCCGTCTTCCGACGTGTAGGCATGCAGGCTCAGGTTCGGCAGCACCTGATGCTGGACGCGGACGAACAGCCGGTCCTTGTTGACGCGGCGAGCGCCGGCGCACGCCAGACTGCGTCCGCCCTGCACCGGCACGAAGTTCATGTCCGGCGCGACTTCCATGGATGCGGCGCCGACTTCGTCGAAAGTCGTTCCCTGATAGTTGCCGTCGACGACGTTCTTGCCCGCGTGCAGTGCGGTCGGATGGTAGTTGTCCGCCGCGTTGTCCTGGACCTGCAGCCAGTTGCAGTGCTGGAAGTTGCTGTAGGGCACGAGCTCGTCGCCGGGCGATACCGTGTAGTCGCCTTCCCATTCCGGAAACGGCGGCTCCTCTTCCGGCGGTCCCATGTAGGCGAACACGAGGCCGTTGCGCTCGACCGCCTTGTAGGCGCCCTGACGGATCGAGCACGCGTAGCGCTCGGCTTCCTTTTCCTCGCCCTTGGGGAACGGCACGTGGAGGCAGGCGCCGTCCACGTCGAACACCATGCCGTGATAGCAGCACATGATGCCGCGCTCCTGGATCGCGCCGTATTCGAGCGATGCGCCGCGGTGAACGCAGTGCGCATGCAGCACGCCGACGCGGCCGCTCTTGTCGCGGAAGGCGACCAGCTCTTCGTTGAGGATCTTGAGGAAGCGCGGCGTGTCGGTCAGTTCCATCGACATGCAGACCGGATGCCAGAAGCGGCGCATGTATTCGCCAGTCGGCGTGCCCGGGCCGGTTTCCGTCAGCTCGGGATCATGCTCCGGCGTCTTGTTGGCGTAATAGCCCCCGAATGGAATCAGCTTCTTCGCCACCGGCGCCGAACCTCCGGTGCGCTTCTGGTCGTCCATCTTGTCCGATTTGACGCTCATGTCCTGCCTCCAATGATTGTTAGGGACCACATCGGTTGTTCTTGTCAGAGCGGTTTCCGTCGTCGGTGTTCCGTGCTCTGAACTCTGTATCCAAAGATTAGGCGCATACGAGGGCGATGTCTCTATGGGTAAACACGGATAAGAGTGTTTCCGGGCGTTGCCGGAGACGCATTAGCGTTGCGCGGGAAGTGTCACGCGCACGTCGCGAGGACGTGAAGTTGGTGGCAATGCAGACAGGTGCAGAAACGCGGGATTTTCAGAAGAGATGACGGCCGCAGGACCCAAGCGGCCGGTATTGCGACTCAGGAAGTAGCCTGAGCGATTTCGCTGTTCGTGCTCATGTGCTTCACGAGATTCGCTCGCGCCGCCTCGACGTGCAGCACGCTCAGGCGCGCGGCGAGTTCTTCGTCGCCTGCGGCGATTGCGTCGGCGATGGCCGCGTGCTCGTCCCAGACCACCTTCCTCTGGCCGACGACCTGATGCACCGCGCCCATCACGCGCCTCAGATGCATCCAGTGCAGCCGGGCATTTTCCAGGATCAACGGATTGCCTGAAGCGGCATAGATGGCCAGATGAAACGCCATGTCGGCTTCGACCATGGCCTTGATGTCGTCGCCGCGCATTGCCTTGCGGCCATTGGCGATCAGCGACTTGTCGAGCCGCACGGAACGCCGGGCGGCGAGCTTGGCGGCGAGACCGTCGAGCGCTTCCCTGAATTCATACAGATGCCCGACCCGTTCGACGTTGAGCGGCGTGACCTGCAAGCCGCGCCCGGGTGCGTCCTCGACCAGTCCGTCTTTCTTGAGCAAACGAAACGCCTGAAGCACGGGCGAACGAGATACCGAGAGCTGTTCGGCAATCTCCTCCTGCACGATGCGCGTTCCAGGGGCGATGGAGCCTTCGCTGATGGCGTCGAGAAGGATGTTGTAGACCTCGTCGACGTAATCGGTACGAGCCTGAATCTTGACGAGTTTGGCCGGCATGGCAAATCAGAATCGATATTGAATACCGAATCCTATCAGCTTTCCACAGGGATTTTGCTCCGGCAAATTGCCACGTCGAGGGCGCTCAGCTCATCGACAGGAGCGCGACGCCAAGCGTTTCGTTTTCGGCGGCATGCTTCTCATAGAGCACGTCCGGCGCGACATCACGCATCTGCAAGACCTCTTCCATGACCGCGCGTGCGCGTGCCAGGCCGGATTCGGAATGGGCCTGCACCAGCACGAGCGATTGCGACGCAAAGTAACGTCTCGCCTGCTTCAGCACGAAACTCGCATCCTCGATGAATGCCGCTGTGGTGAAGTCGCGCGCGTCGCGTACCAGGATCGACACCAGCCCGATTCTCGCGCGGGCCAGTATCCAGGCGGCGTCGTAATCCGTACGCGTTTCAGATCGCATGAGCACGCGCGAGAGCCCCTCGAGTTCCCTCAATGAGGATTTTGCATTCAAAACGCATTGTGCCGAAGCCGGAAACGCGTCGGAGTCTGTCCACTGTGCGAGGGCATGAGGCGGTCGGCGGAGGCCGCCGAAAGCGCCATCGCTATGGCTCAGGGTTTGACATTCGACGGGAGGGCCTGCATCGGACCGGAGAACGAGATAGTTGGGGACGTCCATTTTTGGATCTGTCGACTGGCGCTGTGGAGACGTGCGATGTCCATGCCTTCAGGCGGCATGACTACCGTACTCTAAATTCTGTATACAAAGAGTACGTCCGCAAAGGGGTCGCTCCCATCAGGGAAAACACTATCTCTTTCGGTGGGACTAAAGGGTGAGCGAGAAGATGCCACGAGCCACATGGCGGAAGGCAGCCGGAGTCGAACCGACCTGGGAATGTCTGACATCCCCAACTGGGTTTGAAGCCCAGCCGCACCACCGGATACGGATGCCTTCCGTGCGTCACACTGCGCCGCCGTCAAAACTTCGCAGGGGGCGACCGATTATAACGACGTCATTCGTCGAGCATGAGTCAGGGTCCGCCGCCCTTGTCCTTCATGTGCCGTCGCGGCTGACGCCTCCGCAACAGCCGATAGACGCAGTACAGCAACGCCACGGCCACGAGCAGATCGACCACCGTGGTGCCGTGCGCCTGCAATTCGAGCAGCGCGAGGTGCAATTGATGCTCGAAGAGCGCGCCGCCGAGCAGCCAGAACGCCGCCCACGCGACGATCCCCGCCGTGTCCCACAAGAAGAACGCCGGCACCGCGATCTGCGTGGTGCCCATCAACGGCGGCGTGACGAGTCCAAGTCCCGGAACGAACTTCGACAGCGCCACGATCGGCGGCCCATGCCGTTCGAACAGTTCGCCGGTCGTGCGCATGCCCGAATCCACCGCATACGATCTGCGCGAGAGCGCCGCGACCAGCTTGCGCCCATAGATGCGCCCTGCGGCAAACCACACGCCATCGCCGAGCAACGCGCCGCACACCGCCGCGAGCAGCACATGCGAGAACGCGAGCCGCCCGCTCGCCACCGCCGATCCCGCGAACACCAGCAACGGCGCGGACGGCAACGGCACGCCCAGTCGCGTGAGCAGCACGTTCGCAAAAACGGCCGCGCCGCCCCATTGCACGATTGCCGACGGCGGGATCTGAATCAAACAACACCTCGCGAACGCTGGTTCCAACGCATCATTCCGCCCTCGACTCAACGAGCATCACCGGCACATCGCCGCATCCCGCGCTACTCGCAATTTCGATGCCTTGCCACGGCGAATTCTTGCCGTGGTCGAAGGCCATCGGATCGACGCGCCGGTCGGGCCTCAGCACATTGAACGGCCACGAAGGACGGCGGATCCGCTCGTGCACCACGGCGCCGAGCCAGATGGGCGTCGGCGCGACGCCCGGACGCTCGCGCACCTCGTATGGCGTGGACCAGAAGCGCAGCACGTCGCGCTCGTCGGCGCCATAGGGCGACCGCGCGAACACGAGCTTCGACGGCTCGCCATTGTTCAGGCGCGGCAGCGCCGGCAGATCGATGGCGGGCGCATTCGGCAGCACCACCGACAACACGCTCTTCAGCGACACATGCGACACCTCGGTCCAGCCGCGGCTCAACAACTGCGCGCGGATCTGCGCGGGCGTCGCGGCCCACTGCACGGTGATCGGCTCGCGCCGGTCGCCTTCCATGTTCGCGCGATAACACGAGAAGGTCCGCCAGACCGAATCGGTCCATTGGATCGGCGTAATGACGACGGACCGGGGCGGCGCGCTGCGCGCTTCAGTGTCGTCGCTCAGTTGCAGCGCCACGCTCGCGCAGATCACGACCAGCACCGCGACCGGCATCAACGGCCGCGGCTTCGGCTTGGCCGGATTGCGCCACACGGCCGTCAACGCGATCAGGAACACCCACACGGCCGCGAGCGCCGCGCTGCCGAGCGCATCCGAGATCGTGAAGCGGCCGAAGTAGAGCCCCGCCAGCGCCACCGCCGTCACGATCGCCGACGTCCCCATCGCGACCAGCACGCCCGTCAGCAGCCGCACGCGGCGCAGCAGCAGGAACGCGAGGAAGCCGTAGATCACGACCGTCGCCGCGACGTGACTGCTTGGAAAGCGGTGCGTCGAAGGCGCGAACGACACGGCCAGCGGCTCGTGCGCGGTGAAGCGGATCGCGGCCACCAGCAACTGCGAGAACGCCAGCGCCGCGACCCAGTAGGCGACCGTGCGCCAGCGCCGCTCGATGCTCATCCACACGATCACCATCACGCCCAGCACGAGCAGCGTCTCGGTGCTGCCGAGCGTGGCGGCGGCATCGAGGATGGAGTCGGTCCAGGTGGAGCGGAACGATTGCAGCAGCCGATACACCGACACATCCACCTGCACGATCGACGCCCCGCGCGCGACATTCGCGAGCACCGAGAAGAAGAGCACCGCCGAGGCAAGCAGCAGCGTCGAGATCATCACGATGAGGCCGGTGGCCGGATTGGCCGGATCGAGCGCGCGCGCGACGAGCCGCGCCGGCAGGCCGCGGCTGTTGCGGGCCCAGGCGAGCAGCGCATCGCGCGACAGGATGCTCCAGCGCATCGCATGCGAAACCAGCACGCGCACGATGTTGAACACGACCCACGCGAGCGCGGTAAGGATGATGAGGATCACGACGAGCCGGATCGAAACCGCACCCGCCAGTTCGATCGACGCGCCGAACACCACGCCCGGCAGGATATGCGTCGGCGCCCAGACCAGCGCGCTCAGGATGTTGACGGCCAGGAAGCGCGCGGGCGTCATGCCCGTCAGGCCCGCGACGACCGGCACGACGGCGCGCATCGGCGCGACGAAACGCGCCAGCACGACGCTCTTCGCGCCATGCTTCTCGAAATACTTCTTGCCTGCCGTGAGCGCGCCGGGATGCGTCCGGAACGGCCACATCTGCGCAATGCGGTCCGCGTAGCGCTGACCAAACCAGAAGCTCGCGGCATCGCCGGCAATTGCGCCCCCGATCGCGCAGACGAATACCCAGCCGAGATTCAACGCGCCCGTGCCGACCAGCGCGCCCGCGATGAACATCGCCGTGCTGCCGGGCACGAAGGTGCCGATGAACGCGACCGATTCCAGGAACGACGCGAGCAGCACCACGGCGAGCGCCCATTCCGGGTAACTCGCCAGGACATGCAAGAGCTTGAAGTAGTAATGCTCCATCGCGATCAAGGGTGAACCCGGCCAGGGACAGGACGGATCAGACGGACATCAGACGGACTCGTGCCAGCGGCTGTCGGTGCGCAACAGGTGGAGGTCGCGATGGAATCGAGTGTATCCAACCCGGTCGAAGAACTCCAAAAGCTGTATTGCGCGCTTGCGGCCGAGACCCGTTGCATCGCGGAAATGGGCCGCACCCAGCCCGCCGCCCTGCGCCGCCGCCTGTTCGGCCACGAGCCGCGCCAGTGCGCCGATCGTCGCGCGGTCGTAGAACAGGTCGCGCACCACCTGATGCGCGTCGCCACGCCGCGCGAGTTTCTTCAGCAGCCGGCGCATGTCCTCTTCCGCGACGCCGTGCGTTCGTGCAAGATCGCGCACCCACGGCGGATCGAACCGGCCTTGTTGCAGCGACGCCAGCACCGCGTGCGCCAGCGTTTCCTCGCGCGCATCGAGCGTCACCGCGTGCGTCGGCAGATGCAGCCATGGACCGCTTCGCGCAATCGTCTTCTGCGCCACGGCGTCGTCGACGAGCGCGCGCCACAGTGCATCCGGCGCGAGCGGCGCGGCCATGCGGCGCAGGCGCGCGACGTCGGGGCCCTGTTCATCGGGGAAGCGTGCGTGAAACGCGCCCAGCGCGTCGATGAGCCGTGCGTTCAGCACGTTCCAGTAAGCAGCCGACACGTAGAGCACATCGTTATGCAGCGGAATCTCGCGCATGTCGGCCGGCAAGGCGAGCGCCGCCATCGGCACGCCGCACAGATGCTCGATCAGCGAACGCGGCAGGCCGTAAGGCGCCTGTTCGAACAGCGCATCCACACGCTGGGTATCGAGCCACGCCGCGAGCGCATCGAGCCAGGCGCGGCGTTGCGGCGTGCGGCGCTTCCTGGCAGGCGCGAACGGATCGAGCACGCGGCCGCCGCCGACCGTGCGGCTCGCCTGCGCATTGCGCACGATGAAGCGGTCGCCGGGCAGCGCGCACACCGGGGTATCGAAGACGAGCTGCACGCGCGCCGTGTGCCCCGGCTGCAAGGTGTCGCCGTCGAGCAGCGCGACGTGCGCCACGCGATGCGTCGTGCCGAGATGAACATGCAAGGGCGACCAGTGCTGGAGCGTGAGAGCCGCATCGTCGAGCAGGTTCAGTTCGACGTCGATACGCTCACACACACGCGCCAGCCGCGCATCGACGATCCAGTCGCCGCGACCCAGCGCATCCTTCTCGATGCCAGCGAGATTCAACGCGCAGCGTTCGCCCGCGCGGCCCGTCTGCGTCGCGCGATTCTGCGCATGAATGCTGCGCACCCGCACGGCCTCGCCCGAGGTTCCGCGCGGCGCGAGCGCGCACACGTCGCCCGTCGCCACGCGGCCCGCGAACACCGTGCCGGTCGCGATCGTGCCCTGCCCCGCCAGCGTGAACACGCGATCCACCGCCAGCCGGAACCAGCCGTCGTCGCGGCGCGCGCGCTCGTGCGCCGCCGCTTCGTGCAGATGCGCGGCCAGCGCGGCGACGCCGGCATCGTGTTCGCGCGTGGCGTCGGTATCGAAGCGCGGCGCCGCATGCAGCGGACTGCGCGCGAGCAGCGCGTCGATGTCCGCCTGCGCCTCGCGGCGGCGCGCGGCGTCCACGCGATCGACCTTCGTCACCGCCACCGCGCCCCGCGTCACGCCGAGCAGTTCGAGGATCGCGAGATGCTCGCGGGTCTGCGGCATCACGCCGTCGTCGGCGGCGATCACGAGCAGCGCGAAGTCGATGCCGCACGCACCCGCCGCCATCGTATGAACGAGTTTCTCGTGCCCGGGAACGTCGATGAACCCGAGCACGCCGCCGCCTGCCAGCGGCACGTACGCATAGCCCAGTTCGATGGAAATGCCGCGCGCCTTCTCTTCCTTCAGACGGTCGGTATCGACGCCCGACAGCGCGCGCGTGAGCGTCGTCTTGCCGTGATCGATATGTCCCGCCGTGCCGACGATCATCCTTCTTCGCCTCGCGCCCCTGGCCCTCGCAGTTGCGCGATGAACAAGGTTTCGTCGCCTTCTTCGAGGCAGCGGAGGTCGAGCCGCAAGGCGCCGTCGGCGATGCGTCCGATCACGGGCCGCGGCAACTCGCGCAGCCGCTTCTCGATGCGGTTCAACTGGCTGCCCGGACGCTTGCCGTTCGCGAGGCGCACGGCCAGGCCGTAGCTCGGCAGGACATCGACGGGCAATGCGCCGCTGCCGATTTGGCTGAACATCGGTTCGGCGCTCACGACGAAGGCATCGCCAATCCATTGCTGCAGCGCGGGCTGGATGCGTTCGGCGCAGAGACGCATGGCGTCGGCGGGACGCGTGAGCAGGCGCAACGTCGTCAGGCGTTCGCGGAGATTCTCCGGTGCCCGATACAGCCGCAACACGGCTTCGAGCGCCGCGAGCGTCAGCTTGCCGACCCGCAGCGCGCGCTTCAGCGGATGCTTCTTGATCTTCGCGATCAGCTCGCGACGGCCGACGATCAGCCCGGCCTGCGGGCCGCCCAGCAGCTTGTCGCCACTGAAGGTGACGAGATCCGCGCCGGCGTCGACGGTCTCCCGCACCGTCGCTTCGCGCGGCAGGCCCCACTGCGCGAGATCGACCAGCGTGCCGCTGCCCAGATCCACCGCGATGGGCAAATCACGCGATTTGGCCAGCGGCGCGAGTTCGGCGAGTGTCACTTCCCTGGTAAAGCCGGTGACGGCGTAGTTGCTGCAATGCACCTTCATCAGCAGGGCGGTCTTCGGGCCGATGGCTTCGTCATAGTCCTTGAGATGCGTGCGATTCGTCGTACCGACTTCGCGCAACCTTGCGCCTGCGCGGCTCATGATGTCGGGAATGCGGAACGCGCCGCCGATTTCCACCAGTTCGCCTCGCGACACGATCACTTCCTTGCGCGACGCAAGCGCCGACAGCGTCAACAGCACGGCCGCCGCATTGTTGTTGACGACGGTCGCTGCCTCCGCGCCCGTCAACTCGCAGATGAGGCCGTTGATGAGGTCATCGCGATCGCCGCGCGCTCCGGTGTCGAGATCGAATTCGAGGTTCGCGGGCCGCGTGAGGACTTCCGTCACCGCGCTGACGGCTTCGTCCGGCAGCAGCGCGCGGCCCAGATTCGTATGCAGCACGGTTCCGGTGAGATTGAAGACGCTGCGCACCGCGCTGCGCGCCCGAGCCGAAAGCGCCGCGCTCACCGCTTGCGCCAGTGCGGCGTCGCTCAATGCATCGACGGTTGCCCGGCCGGCCTGCGCATCGCTGCGCCAAGCATCCAGCGTGGCGCGCAGGGCCGCGAGCGTCTGTGTGCGTCCATGGGCGGCGATCACGTCCGCGAATTCCGCCGCGCCCAGCACGCGCTCGACCGACGGCACGCGCGCCATCAACGCACGCAGTTCACCGCCGTCGCTTCCCCGGACGTCGCTCATGATTCGTCAGGCTGTTCGGGCCACAGCCAGGGATGCGGCGCGGCACGGCGATAACCGGCATCGCCCATCAACAGGTCGAGTGTGAGGCTCGCGAGATCGTCGGCGTAGGGTTCGAAGTCGAACGCCTTGTCCTGGTAGCCGATCTTGCGATACGTGCCGCATTCGTCGCACGACTCAGCCTTGAGCGCCGCGCGTTTCGCCTGCTCGGCCTTGTCGTCCTCGCTTTCGTCGCCCGTGCCCATCGCGTGATAAGCGATGCCCTTGGTCGAATCGCAGTTCGTGCATTTTGCGCGGACCACGTGCAGCTCCGTCGCGCACAGCCCGCACTGCACATAGCGATACCCTTCATACGGACCGCCGACGCGCACGATGCTCGCCACCGGCACCGAGCCGCACACGGGACAGACGCCGGGCGCGTCGAGGTAGGGCACGTCGCGCATGTTGACGCGGCTCGCGAGATCGGTCCAGACGACTTGCAGCGCCGCCGCGACGAAGGGCGCGGCGGCCGGATCGATCTCGGCGAAGCGCAAGGCAAGGATGGCGTCGGCCTGATTGTCGAGCGTGGCGGTGTCCATCGTGCGCAGACGCGCCACCAGTTGCACGAGCGCGGGCGTCAGCGCGCCAGCCGCCTCGATGCCGTCGAGCAGCATGAACAACACGTCGCGCCAGGCGGGATCGCGGTGATCGGTGAGTGCGGGGATGATCGGCATCGAATGCCGCTGATTCATTTGAATCGATTCGCGCGCGGGCATCGGCGCCTGGAACTGGGACAGAACGCGCTGCTGCGTGTCGGCGAGCGCGGACATCAGCTGCAGATAGCCGCCGATGGGACTGCTCGCATCCGCGAGTTGCAGCAGCCGTGCGGCGCGTGAAGCGAACACCGTGGCACGCTCGGGCATGCGCAATCTAGGGATCGCCGAGGGATCGAGCGACTCGATCTCAGCGGCTTCGATGATGCGTTGGACCACGGCGGCTCCTGGATGGAAGTATCGGGCAACAAGGCAGTCTGTTCGAACGGACACGCGCGTCAAGCATAGCAGTATCCATGCGCGCGCTCAGAGCAGTCTGAAATCACTGTGTCTTGCTTAAAAACACGTTGCAAGGGCCGCCTGAGAGAAAGACATCGCGTCGATGAGCGCTACGATTTCGCGTAGCTTGAGTCAAGACACATTGAGGAAATCAAGATGGAACTGTCGATTCAGAAGTGGGGGTAAAGTGCCGCTTTGCGTTTGCCCGCCGCGCTGCTCGAGCAAGCTCGCGTCACCATAGGTGACAGGCTCGTCGTTGAGATCCGTTCGGAGGGAATCGTGCTTGCGCCGGCACGACCCCGATACTCTCTGGATCAGCTTATCGCGCGCTGCGACTCCAAGGCACCGGTTTCCGATGACCTGGTGAATTGGATCAGCATCAAGGACGCGGGACGTAAAACATCCTGCTCCCGCCTGAGCCTGAGACGAACCCCCTACTTCCCGATCATCTCCCGAAACCACCTCGGATGATGCTTCCGCGCCCATCCGAACGTGACCGTGCCGCGCGTCATTGCGCCGATCGATCCCTTGATCCACAGCGCCGCATAGATATGCACGATGATCGACACGATCAGCACGAAGGCCGTCGCCGCATGTACGACCGACGCCACGCGCACCACCGTGATCGGAAAATAGAACGCGAAGTAACGCCGCCAGATCACGATCCCGCTCAGCAGCAGCAGCACGAGACTCGCCACCATCACGAAAAACAGCAGCTTCTGCCCGGCGTTGTACTTGCCGATCTCCGGCAGCCGGTCCTCGCGGTTCGTGAGCACGTCGCCGATCTGTTTCATCCACTGCACGTCGTTGCGGTCCAGATAGTTGTGATGCCAGAACCGCAGCGCGAGGATCAGGAACGACACGAACATCACGCAGCCCACAAACGGATGCAAGATGCGCGTCCACTGTCCGCCGCCGAACACCGCGTAAAGCCACGCCATCGAAGGATGAAACATCGCGAGCCCGGAGAGCGCGAGCAGCACGAAGGTGATCGCGGTGATCCAGTGATTCGTGCGCTCGTTCGGCGTGTAGCGCTGTATCAGCCGATGCCCCTTGACGTCACGCAGTTCGCTATCGTGTTTCATCGCTTCGCTCCTGTCCGCCCTCACGGCGGTGACGCACTTCATCCGCCTCGCGCTGCGCCTCGATTTCGTCTTCGTCGCTGACTTCGTTCGGCCCGATACGCGTGTAATGGAAGAACCCGGCCAGCGCCGCAATGCCGATGCCGATCATCGCCAGCGGCTTCGTCACGCCCTTCCAGATCGACACCAGCGGACTGATATGCGGATCCTTCGCCAGACCGTGATAAAGCTCCGGCTGATCCGCGTGGTGCAGCACGTACATCACGTGCGTGCCGCCCACGCCCGCCGGATCGTACAGTCCGGCATGCTCGAAGCCGCGTTCCTTCAGGTCCTCGACACGCTCCGCCGCCTGCTGCTGCATGTCCACCTTGGTGCCGAACATGATCGCGCCGGTCGGGCAGGTCTTGACGCACGCGGGCTCCTGTCCCACGGCGACGCGGTCCGAACACAGCGTGCACTTGTACACGCGATGATCTTCCTTCGAGAGCCGCGGAATATTGAACGGACAACCCGTGATGCAATACCCGCAGCCGATGCAGTTCTCCTCGTGAAAGTCCACGATCCCGTTGGTGTACTGCACGATCGCGCCCGGCGACGGACACGCCTTCAGGCAGCCCGGATCCTCGCAGTGCATGCAGCCGTCCTTGCGGATCAGCCATTCGAGATCGCCCTTCGGGTTCTCGTATTCGGTGAAACGCATCACCGTCCACGAGTGCTCGGTCAGGTCGCGCGGGTTGTCGTAGATGCCGGTCGTGTGACCGATGTCGTCGCGCAGGTCGTTCCACTCCATGCAGGCCGTCTGGCACGCCTTGCAGCCGATGCACTTCGACACGTCGATCAGCTTCGCGACCGTGCCCGTGACGGGCACGCGGTCGCCGGGCGGCGGCGTGGTGGTGGCCGAGAGGCGCTTGATATCCAGCGATTGCAATGCCATGCCGTCCTCCCTAAGCCTTTTCCACTTTCACGAGAAACGACTTGAACTCCGGCGTCTGCGAGTTCCCGTCGCCCACGGAAGGCGTCAGCGTGTTGACGAGATAGCCCGGCTGCGCGAGGCCCTTGAAGCCCCAGTGCAGCGGCAGGCCGACGGTATGGACCTTCTTGCCCTCCACCATCAATGGCTTGATGCGCTTGGTGACGAGCGCCACCGCGACGATATGTCCGCGATTGCTCGATACCCTCACGCGGTCTCCCGCCACCACGCCCACTTCCTTTGCGTGTTCCTCGCCGATCTCCACGAACTGCTGCGGCTGCACGATCGCGTTCAGGCGCGCGTGCTTGGTCCAGTAGTGGAAATGCTCGGTCAGGCGATAGGTCGTGCCGGTGTTCGGGAACTTGTCCGCCGTGCCGAACGCCGCGCGGTCATCCGGAAACACGCGCGCCGCCGGATTGCTCGTCACCGCCTTGTTGTCCGGGAAGAACGGGTTATAGCCGATGGGCGTCTCGAACGGCTCGTAATGCACGGGGAACGGGCCTTCGTTCATGCCGTCGCGGGCGAAGAAACGCGCTACGCCCTCGGGGTTCATGATGAACGGACTCATGCCCTTGTCGGGCGGTTCGTCGACCTTGAAGTCGGGGATATCCGGACCGGTCCACGCGCGCCCGTTCCATGCGATCAGCTTGCGCGACGGATCGAAGGGCGTGCCGTTCACGTCGCACGACGCGCGGTTGTACAGCACCCGCCGGTTCGCCGGCCACGCCCAGGCCCAGCCGAGCGTCTGGCCGATGCCGGTGGGGTCCGCGTTGTCGCGCCGGCCCATCTGGTTGCCCGCCTGCGTCCACGAACCGCAGAAAATCCAGCAGCCGCTCGCGGTCGAGCCGTCGTCGCGCAATTGCGCGAAACTCGCCAGCTGCTCGCCTTGCTTCGCGAGCACCTTGGTCTTGTCGGCGGGATCGGTGACATCGGCGAGCGCGCGGCCGTTGAACTCCATCGCGATCTCTTCCGGCGTCGGGCTTTCCGGATCGGCGTAGGGCCAGCTCATCTTCAGGATCGGATCGGGATACGCGCCGCCCTTTTCCTGATAAGCGCGACGCATGCGCAGCCACAGACCCGACATGATCTCCAGGTCGCTGCGCGCCTCGCCCGGTCCCACCGCGCCCTGCCAGTGCCACTGCAACACACGCGACGAGCTGACCAGCGAGCCGCGTTCCTCCGCGAAACAGGTCGTGGGCAGCCGGAATACCTCCGTCTGGATCGTCGACGAATCGACATCATTGAACTCGCCGTGGTTCTTCCAGAACTCGGACGTCTCGGTCGCGAGCGGATCCATGATGACCAGCCACTTCAGCTTCGACAGCCCGAGTCCGACCTTCGCCTTGTTGGGCGTCGCGGCCAGCGGATTGAAGCCCTGGCAGATGTAGCCGTTCATCTTGCCCGCGGCCATCAGCTCGAAGACCTGCAGCATGTCGTAGGACTTGTCGAGCTTGGGCAGATAGTCGAAGCCGAAGTTGTTGTCGGCGGTGGCGTTCTCGCCCCACCATGACTTCATGAAGCTCACGTGGAACGCCCGATAGTTCTTCCAGTAACTCAGCTGGTTCGGCCGCAACGGCTGCGACGCGCGCTTCGTGATGTAGTCGTCGAAGTCCTGTTCGGCTTCCATCGGCAGGGTCATGTAGCCGGGCAAGAGGTTCGACATCAGGCCAAGATCGGTGAGGCCCTGGATGTTCGAGTGCCCGCGCAGCGCGTTCATGCCGCCGCCCGCTATGCCGATGTTGCCAAGCAGAAGCTGCACCATCGCGCCCGTGCGGATCATCTGCGCGCCGACCGAATGATGCGTCCAGCCGAGCGCGTAGAGAATCGTGCCCGCGCGATTCGGCGCGGCGGTCGTGGCGAGCATCTCGCAGACCTTGAGGAACTTGTCGGTCGGCGTGCCGCAGACCTTGGTCACCATCTCCGGGGTGTACGAAGCGTAGTGCTGCTTCAGCAGGTTGTAGACGCAGCGCGGATGCTGCAAGCTCGGATCGGTCTTCACGTAGCCGTCGTCGCCGCGCTCGTAGTCCCAAGTCGACTTGTCGTACTTGCGATGCTCGGCGTCATAGCCCGAGAACAGGCCGTCCTTGAACACGAAGTCTTCGCGCACGATGAACGACATGTCCGTGTAATTCTTCACATACTCGTGCTGGATCTTGTCGTGCGTGAGCAGATAGTTGATCACGCCGCCCAGGAACGCGATGTCCGAGCCGGTGCGGATCGGCGCATAAAAATCCGCGACCGATGCCGTGCGCGTGAAGCGCGGATCCACCACGATGAGACGCGTCTTGCGATGCGCCTTCGCTTCGGTCACCCACTTGAAGCCGCACGGGTGCGCCTCGGCGGCATTGCCGCCCATCACGAGAATCACGTCCGCGTTCTTGATGTCGACCCAATGGTTCGTCATCGCTCCACGGCCAAACGTCGGGGCAAGACCTGCCACCGTCGGGCCATGTCAGACACGCGCCTGATTGTCGAATGCGAGCATTCCCCAGCTGCGCACCGTCTTGTGCGTCAGATAGCCGACCTCGTTGCTGCCCGCCGACGCCGCCAGGTAGCCCGAGGTCAGCCAGCGATTGACCGTCTTGCCGTCCGCCGTCTTCTCGACGAAATTGGCATCGCGGTCTTCCTTCAGAAGCGTGGCGATGCGGTCGAGCGCGTCCTCCCACGACATCCGTTTCCACTCGCTCGACCCCGGCGCGCGGTATTCCGGATGAAGCAGACGGCTCGGGCTGTGAATGAAATCGATGAGCGAGGCGCCTTTCGGACAGAGGGTGCCGCGATTGACCGGATGATCCGGGTCGCCCTCGATGTGGATGATGCTGGCCTTGGCGTTCTTGGCGTTGTCGCCGAGGCCGTACATCAGGATGCCGCATCCGACTGAACAGTACGGACAGGTATTGCGCGTTTCCGTGGTGCGCGACAGTTTGTATTGCCGGACTTCGGCAAGCGCGGGAGCCGGAGAGAAGCCCATTGCCGCCAGGCTCGATCCGGCGAGCGTGCTCGCGGAGACCTTGAGGAACTGTCGCCGTGACATTTGGAGCATGATTGCCCTCGGCGTGTCGTAAAGTGGGTTTCCAGAGTGTAAGGGTGCTCGGTGACACCTGCAGTAAAGATGCAGTGGCAGCAGCGTCTTCATGTCCGGAACGTCCCGATGAAGCAATGTACGCGCCTGAGACGCATGCCTCCTGAACGTTCTGGAATGGAACCTGCTCTCCCGACCTCAAGTCCGGGCGCCCTGCGCGTCTTACCGAACCGAGAGGTCCGCCATGAGTTCCGTGTCAACGCAGAAGATCGAAGCCGCCGTCAGGAAAGATGCATCCTGGGCCGTCGGCGCGCTCAAGAAGTTTTCCGAAGACCGCTGCGCCGCCATGGCGGCAAGCATTGCCTTCTATTCCGCCTTCTCGCTCGCGCCGACGCTCGTCATGGTGATCGCCGTCGCAGGCTGGATCTTCGGGCCGGAGGCGGCGCGCGGGCAGTTGTTCCATCAGGTCAACGGCCTGATCGGCGATCAGGCGGCCGCGGGCGTGCAGAGCATCGTCGAGAATGCGCACCGCAGCAGCGGCACGGGCATCGCCGCGATCATTTCGTTCGCGCTGCTGGCCATTGGTGCGTCGGCTACTTTTTCTTCACTCAATACCGCGCTCAACCTCGTGTGGCCGATGACCGGCGAACAGCGCTCCGGCGTCTTCGCGATGGTGCGCGTGCGGCTCGTGTCGTTCGGTCTGGTGCTGGGCGTCGCTTTCCTGCTGATCGTGTCGCTGGTGCTCGATACCGCTATCCAGGCCGTCGGGATGTGGCTGTGGGGCGAATCGCCCTTTGTGATCATCGGCGATATCGTGCAGATGGTGGTCGGGCTCGTGATCCTGTCGGCGGCCTTCGGCGGACTGCTCAAGTTCCTGCCCGATGCGCCGGTCGAATGGCGCGATGCGCTCGTCGGTGGGCTGGTGGCCGCGGTGCTGTTCTCCGCAGGCAAGAAGTTGTTTGCGGTCTATCTGACGCATGCGGGCACGGCCAGCGCATTCGGCGCGGCGGGTTCGCTCGCGGTGCTGTTGATGTGGCTGTATTTTTCGGCGGCTGTCCTGCTGCTCGGCGCGGAATTCTCGGCGGCGCGGGCGCGTCTGCATGATCCGCGCGGCGCATGGGGCATGCAGAACAATGGCAAGGTGCCGCCCGGCAGCCGCGCGAAGATCGGCTCGCTGCTCGCGTCCTCGACGCGTCCCGCGACGCCCGCCAATGCGGCAAGTGCCGCCGCCCTGCCCGTCACGCCCGCCAGCATGCGTCCGGATGCCCCTGTGAGCGCGAGCGCGCGACGCGTCATCGGTGCGCGCGCCCAGCATGCCCAGCAGTTGACCGGTCAGGCGCGCATGAAAGTATCGGCGGTTGCGCGGGCGCTTGAGTTGTCGCGCAAGCTCGCGCGAGCCGAATCGACGGCGACACGCGCCACCGCAATCGCCATGATCGGCGCGACCCGCAAGGCGTCGAACGCCAACCAGGCGGTGCGTCGGCATCCGTGGCGCGCAGTGTTGGTGGCGGCGAGCGCCGGCATGGCAGTGGCGCTGCTATCGCGTCGCGATACGTCACGATCGTCAGAAGAAATAGCCCGCGATTGATCTCGCGCGGCAATCATCCGCAACGGCCGAAAAAAGCAAACTCGAAAAGGCCGTTTGTTATTCAGATAGAAGGTAATCGAATAAAGCAGCGCAGTTGAAGTTTCGCCATGCCGGCGCTCGTGCGGAACTTTTCGA
This sequence comes from Caballeronia sp. LZ033, assembly GCF_031451265.1. Taxonomy (NCBI): domain Bacteria; kingdom Pseudomonadati; phylum Pseudomonadota; class Betaproteobacteria; order Burkholderiales; family Burkholderiaceae; genus Caballeronia; species Caballeronia sp. LZ033. The sequence continues at coordinate 1,144,514 of NZ_JARUXQ010000004.1, forward strand.
GGTGCCTTCTGTCGTCGGTCGTCTGCTTTCAAACTTGCCGCAAACCCTTTACTGGCTTGTGTTGCAGCAAGTGTGTGTTTTTCGAGACAATCTATATTTTTTCATTTCTAAAGTTTCGAAACGTTGCGTTATTCTCTGCGCCAGCAACAACATATTAAACATTCGCGTGGAGAATTCGATGAAGAAATTCGCACTGACGTCCCTGTCGCTGGCACTGCTCGGCGCGGCTGGCGCAGCTCAGGCCCAAACGAGCGTGACGCTCTACGGCGTGATCGATGCGGGCATTGGCTATGTGAGCCATGCAAACGCGAACGGCGACAAGCTGGTCGGCATGATCAACGGCAACCTGTCCGGCGACCGTTGGGGCCTGAAGGGTCAAGAAGACCTGGGTGGCGGTCTGAAGGCAATCTTCCAGTTGGAAAACGGTTTTGACGTTGGCACGGGCCAACTCGGACAGGGCGGTCGCGAATTCGGCCGTCAGGCATTCGTCGGTCTGTCGGGCAATCAGTGGGGTACGGTCACCCTCGGTCGTCAATACGACCCGCTGGTTGACATGGTCCAGGGCATCACGGCTGACAACTACTGGGGCGCCATCTTCGCAACGCCGGGCGACATCGACAACTACGACAACTCGCTGCGCGTGAGCAATGCGGTCAAGTACGTTTCGCCGAACTTCGCAGGCTTCCAGGTTGAAGGTCTGTACGGCGTGTCGGGCGTTGCCGGCGCAACCGGTCAAGGTCAGACGTGGTCGGGTGCAGCGACGTACAACAACGGCCCGCTGGCTATCGCAGGCGGCTACTTCTACGCGAACAACCCGAGCGCCGGCCGCACGCCGCCGACGGGCGCAAGCGGCTGGACCAGCTCCACGTCCGACGCACTGTTCGACGGCCCGATCAACAACGCCTACGCTTCGGCTCATGCCATCGGCATCGCTCGCGGCGCGGTGCAGTACTCGATCGGCGCATTCACGGTCGGCGGTTCGTACAGCAACTCGCAATTCAAGGCTGACGGTGGTTCGCGCTTCGGTTCGGAACACTTCAACACCGGCAACGGCTTCGTGAACTTCCAGGTCACGCCGGCTCTGTTGACGGGTCTGGGCTACACCTACACGAAGGCAGGCGGCGATACGTCGGCGACCTACCATCAGGTCAGCCTCGGCGCCGACTACTCGCTGTCGAAGCGCACGGACTTCTACGCTGTTGCTGCTTACCAGCACGCAAGCGGCGACCAGCGCGATGCAACGACGGGTACGGTGAACTCGGCACAAGCGTCGATCGGCTCGTACGGCTACGAAAGCGGCCGCAGCCACCAGGAAATGGTCATCGTCGGCGTTCGCCACAAGTTCTAAGAACAACCGGCTCGCGCGACATGCAGATGTCGCGCTGGCAGGACCGCAAGACGCTCGAACAGCCATCGGCATGCCGATGGCTGTTTTTTTTGCGCGTCAGTAACGTGACAAATGGTTGAATCGAGCGGGTGGAAGATCACATCGCTCGATGATCGCGGCAGAATCTCCCGAACCTCAAGCCGTTCGGAGTCTGATTCGATGCCGTTTCGCCACGCCGCCGCGTTCGCCGCTGCCCTTGTTATCTGCATCGCCGTGGCGGGATGCGGGGCCGCCCGCAGCGACGATTCCCCCGCCGCGCCGATGATCATCGCGCATCGCGCAGGCGCAGCCGATTTCCCCGAGAACACGCTGCTCGCCATCGAAGGCGCGCTGAAGAATCATGCCGATGCCATCTGGCTGACCGTGCAGCTCACGCGCGACGGCGTGCCGGTGCTGTATCGTCCGGCGGATCTGTCGGCGAATACCGAAGGCCAGGGCGCGGTCGCTGACACCGATCTCGCCTCGCTCGAACGTCTCAATGCAGGCTGGCGCTTTGCGCGCATCGATGCGGCTGGCGTAACGCGCTATCCGTACCGTGAGACACCGCTGCGCATTCCCACGCTCGCGCAAGCCTTGCGCGCGATTCCGCCCGGCGTGCCCGTCATGCTCGACATGAAGGCGCTGCCGGCCGAGCCGCAAGCCGCAGCGGTAGCGCGCGTGCTGAACGAGGAAGCCGCCTGGACGCGCGTGCTGATCTACTCGACGGACGCGTCCTATCAGAAGGCCTTCGCTGCGTGGCCGCAAGCCGTGCTGTTTGAATCGCGCGATGCCACCCGGGCGCGGCTCGCGGCCGTCGCACTGGAACAGACCTGCGAAGCGCCCCCGCCTCCCGGCACATGGACCGCGTTCGAGTTCGAAAGAAAGATGGAGCTCGTCGAAACCTTCACGCTGGGCGAAGCGCGCACGGCAGTGACAGCGAAGCTCTGGACGCCCGACGCCGTGCGCTGCTTCGGCGCGCAAGGCAAGACCCGGATCGTCGCGATCGGCATCGACACGGCGGAGGACTACCGCGCCGCCGCGTGTCTCGGCATCGATGCCGTACTGGTGGATTCGCCGTCGAAGATGAGCGCCGTGAAAGCGGCGCTGCCGTCGTCCTGTGCGGCGGGCATGAGCTGATGACTATTGCCGCGGCGCGTTGCCCGAAGGCACGTCTTCGGCCAATGTCTGCGCGGGCGCTTCGGGACACGGCAGATCGCCGATAACGAGCCGCGGCACCGTGTTGCGCGCATCGCGCGGACGCAGCGGCACGTTGCCGGGCTCGGTCCACGCGGGATTAGGGATCTCGCCGAACAACTGCCGCAGGCGCTCGCCCCACGTCTTGTTGATCATCTGGTAGTAGGCGCTGTTGCTGTCGAGCGTGGCGAAGCGCGTCACGCACAGCGCGTCCTTCTCGTACACCAGCAGATCGAGCGGCAAGCCAACGGACAGGTTGGAGCGCAGCGTGGAGTCCATCGAAATGAGGGCGCACTTGGCGGCTTCGTCGAGCGGCGATGCCGGCGTGATGACGCGGTCGATGATCGGCTTGCCGTATTTCGATTCGCCGATCTGGAAATACGGCGACACCCGCGTCGATTCGATGAAATTGCCCGCCGCGTAGATCATGAACAGGCGCGGCGGCTGGCCGCAAATCTGTCCGCCGACAATGAAACTGCAATTGAAGTCGACGCTGAACTCCGCGAGCGACGACGCATCGCGCCGATGCACCTCGCGCACCGCGTCGCCGACGACCCGCGCCGCCTCCGGCATGGTCGCGACGCTGTAGAGCGTGGGCGCGTTCGGATCGGACGGTTCGGCGAGCAGTTGCGTGACGGCCTGCGTGATGGCCAGGTTGCCCGCCGTGAGCAGCACGAGGACGCGCTCGCCCGGCTGTTCGAAGACCACCATCTTGCGCGCGGCGCTCACGTGGTCCACGCCGGCGTTGGTGCGGGTATCGGAGAGGAACACGAGTCCCTCGTCCACGCACATACCCACGCAATAAGTCATGTCGATCCATCCTGAAGCAAGCAAAACGTCATTGTACTGAGCGCGCCTGCGCATTTCATCCAGCGCGCTTCCGAGCGCTTAACGGCACGGCACGACCGCTTTTTCAGGGGGTTGGCGAGACCAAAAGGCGTTTCGCGCTAGACTTCCTGCTTCACGCCCCGCGCCTCATCATGTCCGAAGTCCCCGAAGCAATCGAAATCAGCGACGCTCTCGCCGATGCCCTCCTCGCCGGCCTTGCGCGTCCCATCGTGTTCGTCGATCTGGAAACCACCGGCTCGAATGCGACCGAAGACCGCATCACCGAAATCGGCGTGGTGGAGGCGAGCACGGCGGGTATCGAGCGCTGGAGCGTGCTGGTCGATCCCGGCGTGCCGGTGCCGCCGTTCATCGCGCGGCTGACCGGCATCGAAGACGCGATGTTGCGCGGCCAGCCGAGCTTCGCATCGCTGGCCCCGGCGCTGGCCGAGCGGCTGCAAGGCAAGCTCTTCATCGCGCACAACGCGCGCTTCGACTACGGCTTTCTCAAGAACGAATTCCGTCGCGCGGGCATCGCCTTTCGCGCGGATACCTTGTGCACGGTGCGGCTGTCGCGGGCGCTGTTTCCGTCGGTCGAGCGGCATGGCCTCGACGCGCTCATCGCAAGGCTCGACCTCGCGCCGACGGGACGCCATCGCGCGCTCGCCGACGCCGATCTGCTCTGGCAGTTCTGGCAGAAGATCCACGCGCTGTACTCGCAGGATCTCGTCGATAGCGCCATCAAGGCGCTGGTGCGCCGCGCGAGCCTGCCGGCCGCGCTGCCCGAAGGCACGCTCGATACGCTGCCCGCGACGCCCGGCGTCTATCTCTTCCACGGCGACGACGATATTCCGCTTTACGTCGGCAAGAGCATCAACCTGAAACAGCGCGTCGCGGCGCATTTTTCGGGCGATCACAGGCTTGCCAAGGATCTGGCGATCTCGCAGTCCATCCGTCGCATCGAAACCCGTGAGACGGTCGGAGAACTCGGCGCGCTGCTGCTCGAAGCGAAGCTCGTGAAGGATCTGAAACCGGCGCATAACCGGCTGTTGAAGGGCGCGTCGGGCGCGTGCGCCTGGCAATGGCTGCCGGGCGCACCCGCGCCGGTGCTCGTGAAAGCAAGCCGGCGCGATCTGTCGCGGGAGGATCAGCTGTTCGGCGTCTTCGCGACGCGCGCAAAAGCGCATGCTTTCCTGCGCCATCTCGCCGATGAACACGCGCTCTGTCCCGTGACACTCGGTCTCGAGAAAGCGCCGCTGTCGCGCGGACGCGGCTGTTTCGGCTATCAGGTGAAGCGCTGCCGGGGTTCGTGTGCAGGCATGGAAAGCTTCGCCGATCACGCCACGCGCGCGCTCGACGCGCTGCAAAACGCACGTCTCGTGCGCTGGCCGCATGAAGGACCGATCGCCATTGCCGAACGCAACGAAGGTTCGACGCAGGAAGCGTGGCATGTGATCGATCGCTGGTGCTACCTCGGCACCTGTGCCAAACGCGAGGACATCGCCGCGCTGCTCGACGATGCCCCCGACCTGCGTCCGTTCGATTCCGACGTGTATGCGCTGATCGCTAAACGCCTCGCGGCGGGCCGGCTCGAATGGATCGCGTGCGATGCGCGGCCGGGATTCCATCTCATCGCCCAGGAGCCGCCCGCAAGCGTGCGCCGCGCGACCCATGCGGCAAAAGTAAAGGCAACGCACCCGGCACGACGCCGCGCCCCCGCCGAGGCACAGTTCGCGCTGAGCTTCTGAGCTTCGGAACGCCCGTTTACGCGAGTCCGCCGTTCGCGCGCAGCACCTGGCCGTTCACCCAGCCCGCGTCCGGCCCGACCAGGAACGCAACCACCGACGCGATGTCGTCCGGCTGCCCGAGCCGCTCCAGCGGCGCCATTTTCGCCATGCCCGCGATCTGCTCGTCGGTCTTGCCGTCGAGGAACAGCGACGTGGCCACCGGCCCCGGCGCCACCGCGTTCACGGTGATGCCGCGCCCGCGCAGTTCCTTCGCGAAGACGTGCGTCATCGATTCGACCGCTGCCTTGGTCGCGTTGTAGATCGCGTAGCCGGGCATGTTGAGGGCCAGCGCCGTGCTCGAGAAGTTGACGATGCGTCCGCCATCGCCCATGCGCGCCGCAGCCTCGCGCAACGTGTTGAAGGTGCCGCGCACGTTGATGTCGAAGGTCTGGTCGTAGAGGGCATCGCTGGTGTCGGCGATGGGCATCGTCTTCATCACGCCCGCGTTGTTGACGAGGACATCGACCGCCCCGAGCTCGGCCTCGACCGTCGCGAACATGCTGCGCACTTCCTCGGCATTCGCGACGTTCGCACGCACCGCAAGCGCCACGCCGCCCGCTTCGCGCAACTCGGCGACGAGCGCATCCGCCTCCTTCGCACTCGATGCATAGTTCACCGCGACGGCAAGGCCATCGCGCGCGAGACGCCGCGCAAGCTCCGCACCGATACCGCGCGATGCACCCGTGACGATGGCCACGCGCTGACGTTCCGTCTTGTTCATGCTGCTGCTCCTTGAAGAGTGAGGTTCGATGAGCAGCATGATGAATCATTCCGTTTCCGCGATCATCGGGCGGGGCTTAGTATCATCGTTCCATCTGCTTCAACAATCCTTCATCGATATCGAACCGCCATGGATCGCTTCCAGGAAATGCAGGTCTTCGTGCGCATCGCGGAGCGCCATAGCTTCACGCAGGCCGCCGACGACCTGCAGATGCCCCGCGCCACCGTCACCAATCTGATGAAGCGCATGGAGGAACGGCTCGGCGCGCGCCTGCTCGAACGCACGACGCGCACCGTGCGCCTCACACACGACGGCGAAGCGCACTACCAGCGCTGCGTGCGGCTGATCGCCGATCTCGAAGAAGCGGAAGGATCGTTCCGTCACGCCGAACCCAAGGGCCTGCTGCGCGTGAACCTGCAAGGCACGCTCGCGCGCACCTTCATCATGCCGGGGCTGCCGGCCTTCATCGAACGCTATGGAGAGATCGAGCTGCATATCGGTGAAGACGACCGGCTCGTCGACCTCGTGCGCGAAGGCGTGGATTGCGTGCTGCGCGCGGGCACGTTGCAGGATTCGTCGATGATCGGCAAGCGCGTTGCATTGCTCGAACAAGTGACGGTAGCGAGCCCCGCGTATCTCGCGCGGGCGGGTATGCCGCACGATCTCGAAGCGCTGATGTCGCATCGCGCGGTGAACTATGTGTCGAGTGCGACGGGACGCGTGGTGCCGCTGGAGTTCAGCGTGAGAGACCGCATCGAGGCAGTCGAACTCAAGGCGACGGTCTCGGTGACCGGCGTCGAGATGTACACGCAGGCGGCGCTCGCAGGCTTCGGCATCGTGCAGGTGCCGCGTTATCACATCCATGATGCGCTTGCGGAAGGACGCCTTCAGCTCGTGCTCCCGGACTTCGCGCCGCCGCCGATGCCTGTCTCGGTGCTCTATCCGCATAGCCGGCAGTTGTCGGCGCGTGTACGGGTTTTCGCGGATTGGGTGAGCGCGGTCTTCAGCGAAACCGATCACGCGTTGCTTGGCCTGGCGTCGAATCACGCTTGAAAGCAAGCATGAAAGTCAAAGAGGCCAGTACCCCACGCATGGGGTACTGGCCTCTTTTCACGAAGCTTCGCGTGCGCCGAACCTGACGGACGCGAACTTCGAACGCAACGTCAAAGCATCAGAGCATCAGAGCATCAGAGCATCAGAGCACTCAGGCTGCTGCGTCCTTCAGCTTCTTCAGCGCGCGTGCCTTGATGCGGACGCTTGCCGGCTTGGCCGGGAACCAGCGCTCGGTGCCGGTGAACGGGTCCTTGCCGAAGCGCTTCTTCTTGGCCGGAACGGCTTGAGCCGAGATCTTCAGAAGACCCGACAGCGTGAATTCGCCGGCGCCCTTCTTGTGGATCGAACCGAGGATGGTGTCTTCCAGCGCGACCATCACGGCCTTGACTGCCTTCACGTCCACTGCTGCGCGCTCGGCCAGATGGTTCGCGAGCGATGCCTTCGTGAACGTATCCTTGACCGGCGACAGTGCGCCCGTGGTGGTCTTCTTGGCAGCGACTTTCTTGACGGCAACCTTCGGTGCTGCAGCTTTCTTCGCCGGTGCGGCAGTCTTCGCCGTGGCTTTCTTGGCCGGGGCTTTCTTGGCAGCGGTTTTAGCGGAAGTCGGCATGTTTCTCCTACCTGTTTTTTGGTCAGTGATATTCGAATACGTTCGCACCGATGCGTTCGTATCACGCCGGATTCTACATACGCCAAGCGAGTTCGTGCGAGTCTTTTGCGTTTTTATATCGCTTTTACAGGGGTTTTTCGTGGTGCCGCGCAGACATGCGGCTCATGAAGCCATCTCGATGCATGCTTCCTTGATGTTTACCGCACGCCATGCAGGCGCTTTCATCATCGATGCGCGATGTGCGCGATGAGCGGATAGTGATCCGACGCGACACGCGACAGACGTGTGCGATGCACGTCCACGCGCATCAGACGCTCGCCCGGATGCACCCAGATGCGGTCGAGCGCGAACAGCGGAAAGCGCGTCGGAAAGGTGCGCAGCGCAGTGGCGCGATGAAAGTGCGTGACCAGTCGACGAAGCGTGCGGCCATAGACGAACCACTCGTTGAGATCGCCGAGCAGGATCACCGGCAGCGCGGGCGTATCGAAGCTCTGCAGCACCTGCTCCACTTGCGCGCGCCGCTCGCTCGACGCCAGCCCGAGATGCGTCGCGACCACGCGCCACACCTCGCCGCCGCAATCGATGTCGGCATCCAGCGCGCCGCGCGGCTCGCGGCTCCGGAACGACAGGTCGAGCGTGCGCACCGCGCGCACCGGATAGCGCGTGAGCACCGCGTTGCCATAGCGGCGCTCGGGCGTATCGAGCGTCGGTCCCGCGACGGCATGCAGACCGGTCATGCGCTGCAGCACGTCGAGCACGTCATGCGCGCCACGGCCACCAAGCGGCACTTCCTGGAGCGCGAAGACATCGGCGTCGATCTCCGCGAGCACTTCGCCGATGCGCTGCGGCGAAAACCTTCCGTCGATGCCCACCGCGCCATGCAGGTTGTATGTCGCGATACGCAGTTCGCGCGCGCGGCTTTCGCTCGTGTCCTGCAAGTCGATCACGGGTTCGTGCAGCGGCGTCATGAGTTGACCTCGTCGGGCCGCGCGTTGCGCGCCGCTGGATCGCGCGGCATCGCGCCGCTCTCGTGCAGTTCGCTCGCGCGCTTCGCTTCTTCGCTGGCGCGCGGCTTGTCGGCATCGCCGGGTGCGCCTTCGTGCGCATCAGGCTGAGCGCCGCCGAGGAAACGCTGCAACAGCAGCGACACGCCGATCAGCGCCGCGCCGATGCCGATCAGCACCGCAAACGAGCCGATCGTCGGGCGGTGCAGTGAAGCGACCAGCTGATGGGCGAACGCCACCGTGAGGAAGATGCCGGGCCCCATGCCGAGCATCGTGCCGATCATGAAGTCGCGCATGCGGATATGCGAGGCGCCCGCGACGAGATTGACGATTGAGAACGGCGCCACCGGCAGCAGACGCAGCACGACGACGGCCACGATGCCGCGCTTCGCGACACGTTCTGACAGCCGGTTGACGCGCGCACCCGCGACTCGGCGCACGACATCGCGCCCGAGCCAGTTGCCGAGCGAATAGGAGACGGCCGCCGCGGCCATCGTGCCGAGGAAGGCATACAGCCCGCCCCATGCCGCGCCGAACACGAGACCGGTGGCCGCGATGAGCAAGGTGATCGGCACGGAAATGACCGCCGCCACGACGTAGGCCAGCACGATCCAGAGCGGCGCGAGCGGCAGCGCGTCGATGCGGCGCGTCGCGTTCGTCAGCGAGCGAAGGTTGACGTAGTCGCCGAGCGAGGTCCAGTGCAACAAGCCCGCGACCACCACGACCATCAGCGCAAGTACACCGAGCAGCGCGAAGCGGCCGATGAGCGGCCGGGTCTTTTCCGCGGGCACGAACTGGTCGACGAGTTCGTCGGCGGCGATCGGCGTTTCCGGATCGATCAGCGCTTCGGTCGGAATCAGTTGATCGAGTTCCCTCGACACCAGCGGATCCAGCGGCACCAGCGTGCGATGTTCGTCGCGCTCGCGCAGCAGCGCCTGGATCGCCGCGTTCATGCCGCCATGCGCGGCGCGTTCACGGTCGATGTCCGCGATATCGCAGCCGAGATGTTCGGCGAGCAAGGTGTCGCGCATGGTGGCGATGGCGCGGCGGATGCGTGCATCGCCGCGAGCATCGATGGCGATGTTGCATTCGCTGTCCAGCACCATCGAACGATTGTTCAGGTTGGCCGAACCGACCATCAGCAATTCGTCGTCGACGATCATCAGCTTGCTGTGCACGTTGACGATCTCGTCGCCGAGTTTCGGCACGCTCGGACACAGCAGCTGGTAGCGGCCATGCGTGTCGGCGTCCTTCAGCAAGGCGTGCAACCGCGCCCGCAACACGCCCATGGTGACTTCCTGAAGCCAGCCGCTCTGGTTGCGCGGCACGACGATGGCAAGGTCCGGTCCGTCCTCTCGCCCAAGCGATTTCGCGAGCGCCGCGCCGATGGTGCCCGACGTGAAGTACTGGTTCTCGATATAGATGCTGTGCCGCGCCCGCGCGATGGCGTCCAGATACTGCGCGCGAATCTGCTGCACGGGCTCGCGGCCGAGATAACCGGGCTCGGTCAGCGAGATGGCAATCTCGACATCTTCGAGATCGACACGCCGCGACGGCGGCCAGGCATCGTGTTCGAGGTTTGCCCGATGCGCGCGGATCGCGAGCTGTTTGCCGCAGGCGCGCGCCCAGCGCTCGCGCGCGAGCAGGCCGATTTCGCGCGCGGCCGCGCCATCGAACATCGTGTGGACATCGTGAAAGGGCTGGTAGCGCGTGCCGTTCGCATCGCGGCGCAGCGGTTCGTCGGGTGCATGCGCGGTGGTGTCCCAGCGCGAGCGCGTGAGATCGAGACCGCCGACGAACGCGAGCCGGTCGTCGATGACGACGAGCTTCTGATGCTGCGAACCGCCCATCGGATGCTTGCCGTCCATCTGGAACGCAATGCGCCGGCTGGTGCGCCAGCCCATCTTGTAGACGGGCAGCCACTCGCGTTCGAACGCGTAGAGCATCGCGAAGTCCCACGCCAGGATGTAGATGCGCAGACGCCGCTTGTGATTCGCGACCGCATGCAGGAAGTCGCCGAGCGCTTCGGGGAAGCCGTCGTCCGCGCCTTCGGGCGTGAGCTTCATGCGGCTGTCGATGTCCCAGCCAAGGATGAACACAGTGCGCTCGGCACGCGTGATCGCCTCGCGCAGCACGCGAAAATAATCCGCGCCATCGATCAGCAAGCTGAAGCGTGCCGCGTGACGCACGCTCGCGCAGTTGCGTCCGGGCTGGAAAAACGGCTCGTCGTCGCTTGCCTGATTCATGCGCGTCTCACGCCTCCGTGTTTCCTTGCGTCAAATGTCTTTCGTTTTGCAAGCAGCATGCCCGGCGCGATGCTACCCTTCGCAGCACATGCCGATGCGGAGCTTCATGCGCAATGAACGACACCGACTCCCTCGAACAGCACGACGAACGCGCAGGACTCGTTCCACTCGCGGCGGCCTCGGTCATCGTCGGCTCCGCGACGGGGGCCATCGGCGTGGGCTTCCGCTTTTCCCTCGAACGCGCGGAGGCGTGGCGCACTGCATTCGTCGCGTGGGGCCACGCGGGACATGAGGCCGCTTTCGTACTGGTCGTGCTCGCGGCGGCCGTGGGCACCGGGCTCGCGACCTGGCTCGTCGCGCGCTTCGCGCCGATGGCCAGCGGCAGCGGCATTCCTCATGTCGAAGCCGTGCTGCACGGCAAGCTGCCGCCCGCGCCGCTCGTGCTCGTGCCCATCAAGTTCGTGGGCGGCGTGCTCGCCATCGGTGCAGGTCTTGCATTGGGACGCGAAGGTCCGACCGTGCAGATGGGGGCATCGATCGCGCATGCCATCGGCCAGTTCATGCGGCGCACCGCCGGCGATTGCCGCGTGCTGCTCGCGGCAGGCGCGGGCGCGGGACTCGCGACGGCCTTCAATGCGCCCATCGCCGGTGCGGTCTTCGTGCTCGAGGAACTGATGCGGCGTTTCGACACGCGCACGGCGGTCGCGGCGCTCGGCGCTTCCGCAAGCGCCATCGCAATGGCTCGTCTGCTGCACGGCGATCTGCCCGACTTCCACGTGCCCGCGCAACCGTTCCCCGGCTTCGCGATGACGGGCGCGCATCTGCTGCTCGGCGTGTTGCTGGGGTTGCTGGGCGTGGCGTATTGCCGCGCAATTCTCTGGACGCTCGATATCGCCGAGTCGCTTTCGAGGCCGCTGACGGTCGCGCATGCGACCGCGCGCGCGGCGCTCGTCGGCGCGGCGGTCGGCGTGCTCGCGTGGTTCGCGCCGGATCTCGCGGGCGGCGGAGATGTGCTCACCGAACGCGCGCTGCTCGGCGCAGGCACCGTCGCGGGCGTGCTCGCAACCCTCGCGCTGCGCTTCGTGCTGGGCACCGTGTCGTATGCGGCGGGCACGCCTGGCGGTCTGTTCGCGCCGCTGCTGGTGCTCGGCGCGCAGACCGGACTCGTGTTCGGGCGCCTGTGTCTCGACTGGTTTCCGGGCATGTCGGCGGTGACGGGCGACACCAGCACGTTCGCGGTTGTCGGCATGGCCGCGTTCTTCGTCGCGGTGGTGCGTGCGCCCTTGACGGGCATCGTGCTCGTCACGGAGATGACCGCCAGCTTCACCCTGCTGCTGCCCATGCTCACGGCCTGCTTCACCGCGATGATCGTGCCCATGCTGTTGCGCGTGCCGCCGATCTACGACTCGCTCGGGGAACGCGCGGCGGCGGACAAGCGGTGATGCTGCGTTTTGCGTTTTGCGTTTTGCGTTTTGCGTTTTGCGTTTTGCGTTTTGCGTTTTGCGGGCTGCGGGCTGCGGGCTGCGGGCTGCGGGCTGCGGGCTGCGGGCTGCGGGCTGCGGGCTGCACGTTGGCATTATGCGTTTTGCATTCTGCATTCCGCGGACCGTTGCGGTAGTCTCGTCCGCTGAACACTCGCGCGCCGCTCGTCATCGATATGGACAATGAGCGGCGTCTCTTCGACTTCATCTCAGAGAGGACACGCAATGGAATATCGACATCTCGGCGCTTCCGGCTTCAAGGTTCCGGTCTTGAGTTTCGGCACCGGCACGTTCGGCGGCAAGGGCGAATTCTTCCAGGCCTGGGGCGAGACCGACGTGAGCGAGGCACGCAAGCTGATCGACATCTGTCTCGACGCCGGCGTCACGATGTTCGACACCGCCGACCTCTATTCGCGCGGCGCATCGGAATCGATTCTCGGCGAAGCACTCAAGGGCCGTCGTGACAAGGCCATCATCTCGACGAAGGCCACGTTCCGTTTCGATCCCGATGAACCGAACGCCGTCGGCTCGTCGCGCTTTCATCTGATCGAGGCGGTCAATGCGGCGCTCAAGCGTTTGCAGACCGATCACATCGACCTGTTCCAGCTGCATGGCTTCGATGCAAAAACGCCGGTGGAAGAAACGCTTTCCACACTCGACGACCTCGTGCGCGCGGGCAAGATCCGCTATACGGGCGTGTCGAATTTCTCGGGCTGGCATCTTCAGAAATCGCTAGATGTCGCTGCGCGCTACGGTTACCCGCGCTACGTCGCGAACCAGACGTACTACTCGCTGATCGGCCGTGACTACGAATGGGAGTTGATGCCGCTCGGACTCGATCAAGGCGTGGGCGCTGTCGTGTGGAGCCCGCTCGGCTGGGGACGCCTCACGGGCAAGATCCGGCGCGGCCAGCCGCTGCCCGAGACCAGCCGCCTTCACAAGACCGCCGACATGGGGCCGCCCGTGCCCGACGACTATCTGTACCGCGTCGTCGATGCGCTCGACGCCGTCGCCGAGGAAACCGGCAAGACGATTCCGCAGGTTGCGCTCAACTGGCTGTTGCAGCGTCCGACGGTCGCAACCGTGCTGATCGGCGCGCGCAACGAGGAACAGTTGCGGCAGAACCTCGGCGCAGTGGGCTGGAACCTCACGCCGGAACAGGTCAAGAAGCTCGATGAAGCGAGTACGGTGCGGCCGGCCTATCCGTACTGGCATCAGCAGGGCTTTGCGGAGCGCAATCCGTTTCCGGTGTAAGTGAGCAGGAAGGCGCGCTTCTTTTCCGTACTGGAAATCTGTCGGCGATCTGTACCGGTACTGTACCGGACCACTCCAGTACACTGGGTTCATCGATATCCCAGTTCAAGGAGCGCGCCATGCCGCAGGAACTCTTCAACGCTCTGCCCGCCGCCGCGCTGTTCGCCCTCGTGACGACCATTACGCCCGGCCCGAACAACACGATGCTGCTCGCCTCGGGCGTCAATTTCGGCCTGAAGCGCACGCTGCCTCACGTGCTTGGCATCAGCACGGGCGTTGCCATCCTGATGATCGCGGTCGGGCTGGGCCTCGCGCAGGCCTTCGAACGCTTGCCGTGGCTCTATACGGTGCTGGAAGCCGCGAGCGTGGCGTATCTCCTGTATCTGGCGTGGAAGATCGGTACGTCGTCGTCGGTGCAGCTGCGCGACGGCCAGAGCCGCCCGATGCGCTTTCACGAAGCCATCGCGTTCCAGTGGATCAACCCGAAGGCGTGGATGATGGTGCTGACCGCCGCAACCACCATTCACCTGCATGCCAGTCTCTCGCTGAATGCGGCGTTGATGGCGCTCGTGCTGGTCGTGATCGGCTTGCCCTGCATCACAATGTGGGCGGCGTTCGGCATGTCACTGCGACGCTTTCTCGCCAACCCACGCTGGCTGCGCATGTTCAATCTGTCGATGGCGCTGCTGCTGGTGCTTTCGCTGTATCCGATCGTGGCCCATTTTTTCGCATGATGCATCCAGGCGCCGCGCGCTTTGCCGGATCGCCGGGACCGGTGCATACTGGTCCGACGCGCCGGCACGCAAAATCTGCCGTCCTCCTTGCAAGTTTGGGACAGGATGGTACAGAAGCTTCCAGCAAGCACCTGCGTGACTGCTCTAGCGGCGGTTACAGTCCGGCGCGTACATGCCTTGCTTGTTCGTCAATTCGCGTCGAATTTCCGGCGCGGCTTTGCAATCTGTTCAAGGAGTACGTCATGTCTGGAGCCAACCGCCCATCCGGTCCCGCCACGCGCAAATCCCTCGATCTCGCCGATCAGATCGAGCGCGATGAACTGGAGAACAACCTGCCGGATGCGCTAAACAGCGTCGATGATGAAGACGATCTCGACGATGAATCCGACTCCGAACGCACACTAGGCCGTTAGCCTTCCCTGCCGTGCCCCTTGCGTCTCCCATGGCGCATCCCGCGACGCCGCACTGCCGCTCAGGCCTTGCGGCGTTTTCATTGCTGGGCACGGGCGTTGCTTCGTGCCATCGCGCGGCATGCACGCCATGAGCGAAGCGGCATCGGCATCCGCCCGGCTGCGAATCATTCGATCAACCGATCCCGTGGAGGACTTCATGCTTCGTTACGCTGTCATCTTCTTCATCATCGCGATCATCGCCGCCTTCTTTGGCTTCGGTGGCATCGCGACCGGCGCGGCGGAAATCGCCAAGATCCTGTTCTTCATCTTCATCGTGATCTTTCTTGCGACCTTGCTGCTGGGCGTGTTCAGACGATGACGCTGCATTGAGGTTAAAAAAGACGCGCGGACCTCTCTCGAGTCCGCGCGTTTTTTTTATGGCCGCATGGTTCAGCGAGCGGCCGTATCGAGCTGCAGGGTTTCGCCGAATTTCAGCACCGTGAATGCATTGGCGGGCAGACCGGCGTGGCGCACGGCTTCGGCCAGGCGACGCGGAGGTTCGTCGAGCGGCTCGTCGGTGAGTTCGAACGTGCCCCAGTGAATGCCGATTGCCTTCTTCGCGTGGACTTCCTGGAAGATGCGCACAGCCTCTTCCGGATCCACGTGTTGCGCGTGCATGAACCAGCGCGGGTCATAGGCGCCGATCGGAATCAGCGCGAGATCGAAACCACCGAACCGCGCGCCGATGTCACGAAAGTCCGGCGAATAGCCGGTGTCGCCCGCGAAGTAGAACGAGTACGGATGCGCCGCGCCTTCAGGCGTCTTCACCACCCATCCGCCCCACAACGTTTCAGAACGATCGAACGGCGTGCGGGCCGACCAGTGCTGGCTCGGCACGAACCAGATATCGAGCCCTGACGCGTGCGTTTCATCGCCCCAGTCGAACTCCTGCGCGTTCGTGATGCCGATGTCGTTCATCCATGCCTTCACGCCCAGCGGCACGAGAAAGCGCGGCGGGCCGCCGGCCTGGCGATTCAGCGCCTCGACGGTGGGCTTGTCGAGATGATCGTAGTGATTGTGCGAGATGAGCACGACGTCGATGTGCGGCAGTTGCTCAAGCGTGAGCCCCGGCGGCGTCTTGCGTTTCGGGCCGGCGAACGAGAACGGCGACGCACGCTCGGACAACATCGGGTCCGTGAGGATGTTCACGCCGTTGATCTGCACGAGTGCGCTCGCATGACCGATCCATGTGAGCGTGTTCGCTGTACGGTTAGCCTTCAGCCACGCGACGTCGGGCTGGGCCGTCGGGAAGTGATAGCCGTTGGCCGGCGGCTTCGGCAAGCCCTGCGTGAAGCGTTCCCAGCGCCATTTCAACAGGGATTCACGCGGCAAGGTGCCGTAGTTGTTTTCGAAGCCTGAAGCCGTGCGTTTTGCGTGATGCAGCGGCTGGGGTTGGGTGGTGTCGGGTGGCTGGGACGTTTGATCGCCTTGCGCGGAGGTAGTCGGGGTACAACCTGCCAGCAGTGCGATCGTGCAGAGGGCGACGCGAGTGGTTTGCATCAGCGCGCCGGCCGGGAAACTGGGAAACCACGGCATGTCGTTGTGCCTTGATGTGCGCATGAATCCGATTGTACGGAAAGCTTCCCGGGACTTCAGGCATGACGCGGAGGGAGGTGTTGTCTGTCCATCGCCAGTGGCAGGCGATGGACGATATCAGAGCGGGTCCGCTCCTTAAATCTGATACACGATGAAGCTGGTGGGCGAAAGTGTGGCCGGAAACGCAAAGAAATTCGAGAGCGTGTTTCCGCTCAGCGGTTCGAAATACTGGACCTTGGATATTTCGTCGCTTGCAGTATTGGCCTTCGTGAATCCTACGTTGAAGAAGGTGATACTTCCGTAGTTCGCCACGGGCGCGCGACCAATCCATCCAACAATGCCCGGCTGCTCCATGACGACTTCAGCCGATTTATTGCCCGGATCCAATGCACTCGCGCCCGGCGCCGAACCTTTCGTGTTGAACATCCATTTCGGTGAGGTCGCGCCTTTGGCCGTGGCCGATTCCAGGAGGGTGTAACTTCCATCGAGGTTTTGGACGACCATTGCCGTCACCGTATCGCCCGCTGAAAGCGGATATTGGGCGCCTCCAAACTGCGGACCGGCCGGGACAAACTCGTAAAAGACCGC
This sequence comes from Caballeronia sp. LZ033, assembly GCF_031451265.1. Taxonomy (NCBI): domain Bacteria; kingdom Pseudomonadati; phylum Pseudomonadota; class Betaproteobacteria; order Burkholderiales; family Burkholderiaceae; genus Caballeronia; species Caballeronia sp. LZ033. The sequence goes on from NZ_JARUXQ010000004.1 coordinate 1,161,365, forward strand.
GTATGATGGCGTCGTTCCGTTGCACGATTGGGCGGTCCCGATTTGCTCCAGGGAATTTTGCTTCAGCACTGCGTCGTTGTAGCCCCCCAACCCAACCCAAGCGTAGGAAGCAGATGCCCCGCCGGCAGCGATTGCGCTGCAATCCACGGACGGTACGACCCAAGACGCGTACACGCTCGAATATGCTGCGTCGTTTATGACGTAGCCAGCCCAATTTTGCATTGTTACGTCGGCCGTACTGGCTTGTGCGTGAGAGGCAGTTGCATCAATCAATAACCAGGAAAACGCGGCAAACATGAATAATTTATTAATGACCGATTTATCCACTTTCGACTCCTTAGATTGGTAAAGGTTGTTCAACACACCAGATGAAGCCTTGTTAATCTAAGATGCATTCAGTCGCTTTATCTACCTTATAACTCTTCTATTACACAGTTTGGCAGATTCAATGAAACCGTAAACTGAATTATTTATCGAGGCATTAAATCTACCTGGGGAGCCAAGCGGCATTGCGGCTCATTAACACCAGGGCAAACACGATTCGCATCTGAAATCCAGCCTCGAAGAGGGTGGTGGAAGACAATGTGATAAAACCGAAGAACGCTGCTGAATGAAGCCTGCGGGCCAGACACTATTTCGGAAATTATTATTATTGGAGTACCCCCTGAAAGTCCGGACACAGTCGCCCACTTGCAATAGTGGGCAGGCTTAAGACTGTGTATATGACTAACAACAAGGACGAAGTAATGGAAGTGTTGCGCGGACCTGAGCATCGGCGGCGCTGGTCAGCGGATGAGAAGCTGGCGATGGTTCGAGACACTTCGAGCCAGGCAAGACGGTTTAGGTGGTTGCGCGGCTGCACGGCATCAATCCGAATCAACTGTTTCAGTGCGCAAGCTGCGTCAGGACGGCAGCCTGTCGACGGTGAGCGCTGGTGAAGAAGTTGTTCCGGTATCTGAGCTGAGCGATGCGCTCAAGCAGGTAAAGAAGCTGCAGCGCCTGCTCGGCAAGAAGACAATGGAGAATGAGCTTCTCCGGGAAGCAGTGGAGGTGACGAAGTCGCGAAAATGGATTGCGCGCTCACCCTCATTGCCGGGAGACGGCCAGTGAAGCAGATCTGCGACGTTTCCGGCGTAGCGCGCTCAAATGTGTCGGTAAAGTTCGCACGTGCTGCTGACTGGCGGGATGGCCGTAGTGCAAGCCGGACGGATGATGCTGGCCTCGTTGATGAAGTTCGGTCGCTAGTTGCTGGCGTGCCGACCTACGGTTATCGACGCGTCTGGGGGATGTTGCGGTGCGAGCGGGAATCGCGACGTGCGGCTCCGGTGAACGCCAAGCGCGTTTACGCTGCTTCACAGGAGGCCTGCGAGGCCAGGCATCGAGCGGCGGCTAGCGCGCTGAAATACCGCTCGCCGCGCGAGTTCCGACGTAGAACCGATTCATCAACCTTGGTGTGAGATGGTGTCCGGAAATGCGGGGCAAATCCAGTCTCACGCGCCGCATCGCACGTGGCAAGCGCGCTGCGCGAAGAGGGGCGATCCAAAGTACTCGCCGAGGGCATCGCGGATGTCATGGCCCATTGCGGGCATGCCGGGCTTGGGCTGTTTCTCGCCGCCGTCCGGCACTGGCTCGACGACGCGGTTACGACGAAGCGGCGCACACCGTGCAGCACTACATCGAGAACGGCACAGTGCCGACGCTCAAGCCGGTAAAGGCTTCGCGCCGGCGCGACGCGCGCATCTGACACCCGCGGCGCTTACGTAACGCGCGGCCGTAACGCCGCCGTGACGCGTCAAGCGCGGAACCACCCCGCGTCGACGTAAAACTCTCGCCCAGTACAACGCGCGCCATCATCAGAGGCGAGAAACAGCACCATGCGCGCGATATGCTCCGGATCGATGCGCTCATGAAGGCATTGCTGTGCGAGAAGCTTCGCTTCGCTGTCCGGCGATTGCCACAGCTTCATCTGCCGCGGCGTACGCACCGCCCCCGGAATCACCGTATTCACGCGAATGCCGTGCTCCCCAAGCTCACGCGCTAGCCCGCGCGTGAGCCCTTCTATTCCCGCCTTCGCCGTCATATAAAGCGTGAGATCGGGCAAGGCAAGGTGCCACGAAATCGAGCCCATATTGATGATCGATCCGCGCCGCTGCGTCCGCATGCGTTGCGCCGCCGCCTGCGCGCAGAAGAACTGATGTCGCAGGTTCACGGCCATGCGCTCGTCCCAGTAAGCAGCGCTGACGTTGTCCCATTGATGACGATCGTCGTTCGCCGCATTGTTGACGAGCACGTCGATGCGCCCTGCTTCGCTCGCGATGGCATCGAAGGTTTGTTCGATGGCGGCGGGATCGCGCAGATCGCAGTAAAGATACTTCGGCGCGTGTGGTTCACCCGCCAACGCCTGTTCGAGTTGCCGCGAATCGGCATCGGCCACGTCGATGAAAAACACGCGCGCGCCCTGCTGCGCGAACGCCTCGACGATCCCCGCACCGATACCGCTGCCGCCGCCCGTCACGACGACACACTGGTCCTTCAAGCTCGGATAAATGGCAAAGGACATGATGGTGCACTCAGTGTGAGTGACGCGGATTGCCGCGCGTTTCGATCACCTTCAGATACAACGTCGCGGGCTCGAGACAGCCGCCCGTCGACAACTGCCCCACGGTCTGTCGATACAACTCCTGCCACGGCGTTTGCGCAACCGGCACGGCGAACGCGCTATCCGCGCGACGGCTTTCGAGCTCGGCCTCGCCAAGCAGCACGTTGACGGAACGCGCGTTCAGGTCCACGCGGATCATGTCGTTCGTGCGCAGGAGCGCGAGGCCGCCGCCCACCGCTGCTTCCGGCGACATGTTGAGAATCGACGGACTCGCGGACGTCCCGCTCTGCCGTCCATCGCCCATGCAAGGAAGGCTATCGATGCCTTGCTTGATCAACTCCGCCGGCGGCGCCATGTTCACCACCTCCGCGCTGCCCGGATAACCCACCGTGCCGCAACCGCGGATTACGAGAATGCAATGCTCGTCGATGTTGAGCGACGGATCATTGATGCGTGCGTGATAGTCCTCCGGACCATCGAAAACAATGGCACGCGCCTCGAACGTGTTCTCGGCACCGGGCTCGCTCAGATAGGTCTGGCGGAAAGCATCGCCGACCACGGACATCTTCATGATCGCGCTGTCGAAGAAATTGCCCGACAGCACCATGAAGCCCGCACCATGTTTCAGCGGATCGCTTGCCGTGCGGATGACGTCGTTGTCGGCGGCGGGCGCGTCGCTGGCAATATCGCCGATCGTGCGGCCCGATACCGTCATGCACTGCCCCGCGATCAGTCCCGCCTGGTCCAGTTGCCTGATGACCGCCGGCACCCCGCCCGCGCGATGAAAACTCTCGCCGAGATAGTCACCCGCCGGCATGCAGTTGACGATCAGCGGTACAGGCTCGCCATGACGTTGCCAGTCATCGAGCGTCAGTTCGATACCCATATGACGCGCAATCGCGATCAGATGCGGCGGACAGTTGGTCGACGCACCGAGCGCCGAGGCCACCACGATGGCGTTGATGAACGCATCGCGCGTCATGATCTTCGAAGGCTTGAGGTCCTCGCGCACCATCTCGACGATGCGCCTGCCGGTCGCATACGCCATCTGTCCGCGCTCGCGATACGCGGCGGGAATGCTGGCGCAGGTCGGCAGCGACATGCCGAGCGCTTCGGCGAGGCTGTTCATCGAGAGCGCGGTGCCCATCGTGTTGCAATGACCGATCGATGGCGACGACGCCGTCGTCAGTTGCATGAAGCCCTCATAATCGATCTTGCCCGCCGCGAGCAGATTGCGCGCATGCCAGATGACCGTGCCGGAGCCGACCCGCTTGCCTTCATGCCATCCGTCGAGCATGGGGCCGCCCGAGAGGACGATGGCCGGCATGTCGACGGTCGCGGCCGCCATGAGACAAGCCGGCGTGGTCTTGTCGCAGCCGGTGGTGAGCACGACGCCATCGAGCGGAAAGCCGTGCAGGATTTCAACCAGCCCGAGATAGGCGAGATTGCGGTCGAGCGCCGCGGTTGGACGGCGGCTCTGTTCCGCCAGTGGGTGAACAGGAAACTCCATCGGGATGCCGCCCGCGTCGCGGATGCCCGCCTTCGTGCGCGCGGCCAGCTCGATGTGATGACGATTGCACGGCGCGAGATCGCTACCCGTCTGCGCAATGCCGATGATCGGACGGCCGGACTGCAGTTCTTCTCGCGTGAGGCCGTAGTTCATGAAACGTTCGACATACAACGCCGTCATGTCGGCGTGAGAGGGATCGTCGAACCATTCCTGGCTGCGCAGCCGTTGTACCTTCTGCTGGGGCATGATTTGTCTCTCCATGTGATGCGCCTCGTCCGGCCCGAATGCCGGCGCTGCTGTTTTCATGGTTCCGTTACCGGTAACATCGCGATGCATGGTAGCACGCGTGAGCAAACCTGCTGCGGTTCAGGCGCTCTCCCTCGCCACCACGTAGTACCCCACGCGCTCACGCTTCCCTGTCGGCTCGACGATGCCGTTCTCACGCATGTCGAGCGCTTCAAGCAGCATCGCGCCCGCGCGACAGCCGATTCCGTATGCATCCACCGATACTGTGGTGATCGACGGCGTACAGCAGGCCGCGACCTCGAAATTGCCGAAGCCCGCCACTGCGACGTCGTCCGGCACCGAGAGCCCGCGCCGATGGCATTCCATGATCGCACCAAAGGCGGACATGTCGCTCACGCACATGACGGCTTGCGTGTCGGGCCAGGCTTCGAGCAACGCGGCCATCGCGGGGCCGCCGTGACTCATGGTGATCGGCGATTCGCCCAGCCGGATCACGCGACGATCGTCGAGACCCAGTGCCTTCATTTGCGCTCGGAAGCCCTTCAGGCGATCGAGGCCGCGCCGGTCGAGTTCGCTCGCGCCGCCGAGAAAGCCGATGCGTTCGTGCCCCTTGCCCGCCAGATAGCGGACCATTTCGCGTGCTGCGCTGACATTGGAGAACCCGACGGCGGCGCCGATCGGATCTGTCGTTGCATCCCACATCTCGACGACGGGAACGCCCGAGCGGCGCAGCAGCGTGCGCGTCGCTTCGGTGTGGCGCGATCCCGTCAGCGCGATGCCACGCGGCTGATGACGCAGCATTGAACGCACGAGGCGCTCTTCGCGGTCGAGATGGTAGTCGGTATCGCCGATCAGCAATTGCAAGCCATGTGGCTCCAGCGACGCTGACAGGCCCCGGACGGTATCGGAAAAGTTGGAGCTTGCGAGCGACGGCACCAGCACGGCCACGAATTCGGACCGGCCCGAAGAGAGCGCGCCGGCGGCGGCATCGGCGACGTAGCCGAGTTCATCGATGGCCTTCTGCACGCGTTCGCGCGTGGCAAGCGCAACGCTATGGCCCGCCAGCACGCGCGACACCGTCATCTTCGACACACCCGCGTGGCGAGCGACGTCAGACATGCGCGGCGGGTTCGCTCGCACGGATGTAGGAGGGTTGAGACAGCGGGTCAATCCACCCGCACCCAGCCATCCTCGCGTTGTTCCAGCGTGATGTGCAGCTTTGTCTCGCCCGCTTCCCGATCAGACGCCGTCACTTCGGAAAACGCCCGCTTGACGTCGCGATCATCGGCCCAGGGGGCCACGTTTTCGAGCTTGTACGTGTAAGTGACATCCGAGCGGTGCGCAGTGGGATCCGGCTCCGTCCAGCTCGCGACTTTGTCGAGCTTGACGTGCGCGTAGCAGATCTTCCAGGTATGCGGGTCGTTCGTGGCATTGGGATCGCCCGCCGGCCGATTCGTTTCGACCGCGTACTTCTGCCCTTCGCCCGTCAGGCTGTAGGCGACGCCGTTCTGCTTGGCGCTGGCATTCGCGGGCGTGGTTGCCGCGCGAGCGATCAGACCGGCCTTCTCCAGCGCGGCGAGTTGCTCGCGCAAGGCGCCGGCAGCGTATTCGTTGAGGTCCTGGTTGCTATAGACCGATGGAAACGTATAAGGGCCGCGGCCGCTGCGGTTCAGACAGAGCAGACCGCGGCTGGTTTTCATGTCGGCGGATATTGCATCGCCCAGGCTGGACTCGCTCGCGTCGTTCTTCTTGCCGCATGCGGCAACCAGCAAGGCGGCGCTCAGGGCTGCGATCAACAGGCTCGTTCTCATATGCGCTCCAGTGAGGGTCGACATGATGGCTCTCGTCGTCATTCTACCGACAGAAAGCGAAGGTCCGACATCGAGATGGTGTCAGAACGAGATAGCAGGATGCAAATGCCAGGCCCGACCTCGGCCCAGGCCCTGAAACGCAAAAACCCCACCTTTGTGGGGTGGGGTTTTTGTTTGGAGCATGAGGAGCCTGACGATTACCTACTTTCACACGGGTGATCCGCACTATCATCGGCGTGGAGTCGTTTCACGGTCCTGTTCGGGATGGGAAGGGGTGGTACCGACTCGCTATGGTCATCAGGCATGACTTGTTGTTGTGTCGTCGGGGACGGCACAACCAATCTGGGAAGAAGTAGAAGTGTTTGGGGTGGTGATTGTTGGCAACAACGGCTCACTCAACCGGTGTGGCCCCCTTCGGGGGTTGCATTGACTAAGCGCTGAAGCGCCAAGTCACTGCGAAACACACTGGTTATAGGATCAAGCCTTACGGGCAATTAGTATCAGTTAGCTCAATGCATTACTGCACTTACACACCTGACCTATCAACGTCCTGGTCT
>NZ_JARUXQ010000004.1:1168187-1343779 GCF_031451265.1 Caballeronia sp. LZ033
CAAGTTCAGCTCCGACGAAGAAGTCGTGCGCATGGCCAACGACACCGAATTCGGTCTTGCCGCCTACTTCTACAGCCGCGACATCGGCCGCGTATGGCGGGTGGCCGAAGCGCTCGAATACGGCATGGTGGGCATCAACACCGGACTGATCTCGAACGAAATCGCACCGTTCGGCGGCGTCAAGCAATCCGGCCTCGGCCGCGAAGGCTCGCACTATGGCATCGATGACTACGTCGTCATCAAGTACCTGTGCATGGCGGTCTGATCACACGCTGAACGTTTCGATGCAGGCAAGCCTCGGCATTCCGGTGCCGGGGCTTTTTTTCGCATCGCGCAGATGGTCCGTCCTGCCATGCCGGACGGCGTCCCGCGCACCGAACCGGTAGAATTGGTTCCCTATCCGGCGCGGGCACTCGTGTCCGGCAGCGCGGGCGCTCATAGCCCACGCCCGCCGCTTCATCGATCTTCCAGGAGCGCTATGCGACGCTCGGCTTTCTTCATCCGCTTTATCGGTATCGGCATTCTGTTTCACATTTATGTCGGCGTGCGGCTCATCCCGGACGCGCCGGTGGGCCTGCCGCTCAAGGTGCTGGCCGCGGCGCTGCTGGTGGCGTCCGTGATCCTGATTCCCATCGGCATGGCCGCGCGCTCGCTCGAAACCCAGCCGCTCGCGGATCGTCTCGCCTGGTTCGGCCTGACCGCGCTCGGCTTCTTTTCCTCGCTGTTGCTGCTGACGTTCGCACGCGACGTCATGTTGTTCTGTGTCCACCTCATCGACTGGGTGCGCGGCGTGCCGGTGGGCTCGCCCACGCTGGTGGCCCGCAGCGCGCTGATCGTTCCGCTGCTGGCCGTGCTGTCTTCGGCAATCGGCTTTTACAATGCGCGCCGCCGCGCGCCGGTGGTGGACGTGGACGTGCCCATCGAGAATCTGCCCGCCGCGCTCGATGGCTTCACCATCGTGCAGATCAGCGACATCCACGTCGGGCCGACGATCAAGCGGCACTACGTGGAACGCATTGTCGCCGCCGTGAACGGACTTCAGCCCGATCTGATTGCGGTGACGGGAGACGTGGTGGATGGCTCGGTGCCCCATCTCGCCGACCACACTCGCCCGCTGGCCAAGCTGAGCGCGCGCCATGGCGCGTTTCTCGTCACCGGCAATCACGAGTACTACTCCGGCGCCGACAAGTGGATTGCGGAGTTCCGACGCCTCGGCCTCAACGTGCTGCTCAATCAGCACGTGGTGCTGGACCACGACGGCGCCCAGGCCGTGGTAGCCGGCGTGACGGACTATGGCGCGGGCAGCTTCGATCCCGCGCACCGCAGCGATCCGGCCCAGGCGATCAGCGGCGCCCCGCCCGACGCCGCCGTACGCGTGCTGCTGGCGCATCAGCCGCTCAGCGCGCCAGCCGCCGCCGACGCAGGTTTTACGCTGCAACTTTCCGGCCACACGCACGGCGGACAGTTCCTCCCGTGGAACTTCTTCGTGCGCTTGCAGCAGCCCTTCGTTGCCGGGCTGGTCAAGTTCAATGGACTGTGGGTCTATACGAGCCGAGGAACCGGCTACTGGGGACCGCCGAAGCGTCTGGGCGCACCTTCGGAAATCACACGGATACGACTGATTCCCTCGGCAGCAACGTAGGCTGCTTGACGCTCGAAAGACGTGACACGTTAATCAATGGAAAGGTGGACACGCGCCGCGATGTGCGACGCGCGTCCTGCGCTCGGGGAAAGCGCTGCATTCGAACAGGGGTAGAACGAATGCGCCGGGACTGACAGGCGGGGTCCCGTCAACCGGTTATAACAAGTTACGGGAACGTCGCGGCCGAGGCCATACGAATAATCCTAAAAACAGCCAGCCCTGTTCTCTCGCGCCGCCGACTTCAGGCCAGCGCCGCCAGCACTTGCTGCGTCGAGCGGATCCGCCCCATGCGCGGAAAGATGAAACGACAGGTCGATTCATGCGTGGCCGCGTTCAGATCGCTCATCGCGTCTTCGACGAAAATCTGCTGATAGCCACGTTCGTGCGCGCCGCGCGCGGTCGAATCGACACCGATGGCCGTCGCGATCCCGCCCAGCACGATCGTCTCGATGCCGCGTCGCCGCAGATGCGAATCCAGATCCGTGTTGTAGAAGGCGCCCCACTGCCGCTTGGTGACGATGATGTCGGACGGCTGCACGGCGAGTTCCGGACACAGGTCGCTCCAGCCGGCCGGCTCGGGCGTCTCCTGCGCCTGGCCCGCGTCGGTGATCGGGCGCAGGCCGCCGGGCCCGTTCGGAAACGCTACCCTGACGAGCACGACCGGCGCGCCGAGCGCGCGAAAACGGTCCGCGAGCGCGCGCGCATTGGCCAGCACGCTGGCGGAATCGTGCGGCTGCACGGGCAAGGCGGCGATGCCCGCCTGGAGATCGATCAGCACGAGTGCGCTTTGCGCGGCGGCAAGCTTGAGTTCAGGTGCGTTCATGAAAAGTAGCAAGAAGGAAACATGGATTTGAACCCGCGCTTTCAGGCGTCTTCCTGCCTGAAATCGAGCGCCGCGCCGTTCATGCAATAGCGCAGACCGGTGGGTTTCGGGCCGTCGTCGAACACGTGGCCGAGGTGGCCGCCGCAGCGCCGGCAATGCACTTCGTTGCGCATGTGGCCGGCGGCGTCGGCGTGCGTCGCGACCGAGCCGTCGAGTGGCTTCCAGAAGCTCGGCCAGCCGGTGCCGCTGTCGAACTTGGTCGCCGATGAAAACAGTTCGAGCGCACAGCCCGCGCACCGGTAGATGCCCTCGCGCCGCTCCTTGAGCAGCGGACTGGCGAACGGCGCCTCGGTGCCGCCGCGCCGCAGCACGCGGAATTGCTCGGCCGAAAGACGGCGGCGCCAGCCGGCCGCGCCGTGATCGATCTCGTAGGCCAGCGCGGGCGCGGAACGCGCGGCGGCGCTCGCGAAGAAGCCGGTCATTGCGCCGAAAACATGCCGCTTCGTGCGTCTCATGATTTTCATCCGGTGAACGCCCTCTTTGCTGGCCAGAACCACCGTCGGGTCAGGTCTTGATCCGGTAACCCGTCTTGAAGATCCACGCGACGATCGCGATGAACACTGCAAGGAATACTAGCGTCATGCCGAAACTCACGCCGACCTGGACATCGGCGAGCCCGTAAAAACTCCAGCGAAAGCCGCTGATCAGATACACGACCGGATTGAACAACGCGACGGTCTTCCAGAACGGCGGCAGTATGTTGATCGAGTAGAAGCTGCCGCCGAGGAACGTGAGCGGCGTGACGATGAGCAGCGGAATGATCTGCAGCTTTTCGAAGCCGTCCGCCCAGATGCCGATGATGAACCCGAGCAGGCTGAACGTCACCGACGTCAGCAGCAGGAACACGATCATCCAGAACGGATGGTCGATCCTGAGCGGCACGAACAGGCGCGCGGTCAGCAGGATGATGAGGCCCAGGATGATGGACTTGGTCGCGGCCGCGCCCACGTAGCTCACCACCAGCTCGAAGTACGAGACCGGCGCGGACAGCAGTTCGTAGATGGTCCCGGTGAACTTTGGAAAGTAGATGCCGAAGGACGCATTCGCGATGCTCTGCGTCAACAGCGACAGCATGACGAGGCCCGGCACGATGAACGCGCCGTAGCTGATGCCGTCCACTTCCGGGATGCGCGAGCCGATGGCCGCGCCGAACACGACGAAGTAAAGCGACGTGGAGATCACCGGCGACACGATGCTCTGCATCAGCGTGCGTCCGGCGCGCGCCATCTCGAAACGGTAGATTGCGCGAACGGCATGAAGATTCATTTGGCTTCCCTGACGAGGCTCACGAAGATGTCTTCGAGCGAGCTTTGCGTCGTTTGCAGGTCCTTGAAACGCACGCCGGCTTCGTCCACATGACGCAACAGCGCGATGATGCGGCCCGGTTCGTCGTGGGCGTCGTAGGTGTAGGTGAGTTCGCTGCCGTCCGCCGAACGCGCGAGGCCGTACGGCGCGAGCGGCGCGGGAATGGCGTCGAGCGGGGTTTCGAGTTGCAGCGTGAGCTTCTTCTGGCCGAGCTTGCGCATGAGTTCGCGCTTCTCTTCCACCAGCACGATCTCGCCGCGGTTGATGACGCCGATGCGGTCCGCCATCTCCTCCGCTTCCTCGATGTAGTGCGTCGTCAGGATGATCGTGACGCCGTTCTGCTGCAGCTCGCGCACGAGGTTCCACATGTCGCGGCGCAGTTCGACGTCGACGCCGGCGGTGGGTTCGTCGAGAAACAGGATCTCGGGTTCGTGCGCCAGCGCCTTCGCGATCAGCACGCGCCGTTTCATGCCGCCCGAGAGCGTCATGATCTTGTTGTCCTTCTTCGCCCACAGCGACAGCGACTTCAGCACCTTCTCGACATAGGCCGGATTCTTCGGCCGGCCGAACAGCCCGCGGCTGAAGGACACGGTGGCCCAGACGGTTTCGAAGGCGTCCGTGGTGAGTTCCTGCGGCACGAGGCCGATCATGGCGCGCGCGGCGCGGTAGTCCGTGACGATGTCGTGACCGGCCACGGTGACCTGGCCTTCGCTCGGATTCACGATGCCGCAGACCGTGCTGATGAGCGTGGTCTTGCCGGCGCCGTTCGGCCCAAGCAGCGCGAAGATTTCGCCGCGCCGGATCTCGAGATTGACGTGCTTGAGCGCGTGAAAGCCCGACCCGTAGGTCTTGGACAGATTGGAAACGGTGATGATGGTTGGCATGGCACGGACGATAGCAGATCGGGCGCGATCCGGCTTGGTCGGCTGGGGTCGGCCCGGGTCGTCCGTTCGGCCGATGTTCAGCGGGAGTCGCACTGCCTACAATGCACTGCTGATTGCACGGAGCCGACATCATGCTGTTCGAACAGATTCACACCACCTGCCTCAATGACGCGGACCTGCCCTGGGTGCCGTTCACGCCCTACAGCGAGCGCGTCCTGGTCAAGTACTTCAAGCTCGACCCGGTCCGCGGCGAGGTCATCGCGCTGATGAAGGCGCCGCCGCGGGGCGAGATGCCGCGGCATCGCCATACGGGTACGGTGATCGTCCATACGGTGCAGGGGCGCTGGAAGTATCGCGAGCACGACTGGATCGCAGCGCCGGGCAGCATCGTGTACGAGACCGCCGGATCGAGCCATACGCCCGAGGCGCTTGCCGATGACGCCGCGCAGGACGACATCGTCACGCTCAACATCATCCAGGGCGAACTGCTCTTCGTGAACGAACGCGGCCAGGTGCTCGCCAGCGAGAACTGGAAGACCGGCTGGGATCGGTATGCGGCTTACTGTCAGGCGAATGGCATCGAAGCCAGGGACCTGACGGCGTTCGGCTAGAACCGCCCGCTTTCTCGCTGGTTAGAATCGAACCCTCGTCGAACCTTCCGGCGCGCGCCGCGCCATCGACCATTCAGGCTTGCCGGCTGCCCGAGCCGGCGCACACACAGGGAGCAGCAGCATGAAGATTCAGACCGTCGGCATCGTCGGTGCGGGAACCATGGGCAACGGCATTGCGCAGGTCGCGGCCGTCGCGGGCTTCGAAGTCGTACTGATCGACGTCACCGAGGCCGCGCTCGCCAAAGGCGTCGCCACGCTCACCGGCAGCCTGGAGCGGCTCGTGTCGAAGGACAAGCTGGAGGCCGGCGCGCGCGATGCCGCGCTCAAGCGCATTGCCACGTCCACGGACTACGGGCGTCTGACTGACGCCGACATCGTGATCGAAGCCGCGACCGAGAACACGGAACTGAAGAACCGCATCCTGAAGCAGATCGAGGAAGCGGCACGCCCGGACGCGATCATCGCGTCGAACACCTCGTCCATCTCCATCACCGCGCTCGGCGCCACGCTTGCCACGCCCGAGCGTTTCATCGGCATGCACTTCTTCAATCCGGTGCCCTTGCTGCAACTGGTCGAGGTGATCCGCGGCGTGCAGACCAGCGACGCCACCGCCGCCGCCGTGCGCGAACTCACGGAGAAGCTCGGCAAGTCGCCTATCGGCGTGCGTAATTCGCCGGGCTTCGTCGTCAACCGCATCCTCGTGCCGATGATCAATGAAGCCTTTTTCGTGCTGTATGAAGGCGTGGCGAGCGCCGAGGAAATCGACGCCGGCATGAAGCTCGGCGCCAATCATCCTATCGGCCCGCTTGCGCTGGCCGACCTGATCGGCCTCGACGTGTGCCTCTCCGTGATGGACGTGTTCCTCAAGGACTTCGGCGATTCGAAATATCGCGCGTGTCCGCTGTTGCGCGAACTGGTTGCGGCGGGCCGGCTCGGCCGCAAGACGAAGCACGGCGTATACCGGTACGACTGAGTCCAACTGAGTCAGGTCGCAGCGGGCAGCCGCGCGCGGTCGTGCGCCGCGGTGAAATCGAGCAGCGGTCCGGCGGGCACGATGCCCGTTGGATTGATCGTCCGATGGCTCTCGTAGTAATGCCGCTTGATGTGCACGAAATTCACCGTGTCTGCCACGCCCGGCATCTGGTAGATCTCACGCGCATAGTTCGACAGGTTCGGATAGTCGGCAATACGCCGCAGATTGCACTTGAAGTGCCCGACATACACCGCGTCGAAGCGCACCAGCGTCGTGAACAGGCGGATGTCGGCTTCGGTGAAGCGCGGGCCCGTCAGATAGCGGCGCGACTGCAAGCGTGCTTCGAGGAAATCGAGCGTGTCGAAGAGCGGCAGCACGGCTTCTTCGTACGCGGCCTGCGTGGTCGCGAAACCGGCCTTGTAGACGCCGTTGTTGACCGTGTCGTAGATGCGCGCGTTGAGTGCGTCGATGTCCTCGCGGAGTTCGTGCGGGGTGTAATCGCCGGGCAGTGCGCCGATGCCGTCGAACGCGGAATTCAGCATGCGGATGACTTCCGACGACTCGTTGTTGACGATCGTCCCGCGCGCTTTGTCCCACAGAACTGGCACCGTCACGCGGCCGCTGTAGTTCGGATCTGCGGCGGTGTAGACCTGATGCATGAAGCGCGCGCCGTTGATCGCGTCGGGCACGACGCCCGGCCCGTCCGCGAAGGTCCAGCCGTTCTCGAGCATCAGCCAGTGGACGACCGAAACGTCGATCATCCCCTGCAAGCCCTTGAGCGCCCGCATGATCAACGCGCGGTGCGCCCACGGACACGCGAGGCTCACGTACAGGTGGTACCGGCCCGCTTCGGCGCGAAACCCGCCCTCGCCGCTCGGACCGGGCGCACCGTCGGCCGTGACCCAGTTGCGAAAGGCCGCTTCCTTGCGCACGAAGCGCCCGCCCGTGGATGCCGTGTCGTACCACCCGTCCTGCCATTTGCCATCGACCAGAAGTCCCATTTCACACGCTCCCTGTAGTGTTCCCGCAGCGCGGTGCAAGACGCGCGCCGCGGCAATCGGGTGGATCAGTTGGACGCAGGCGTGTCGATGAAACGCACGAGTTGCGCCATGGTCACGTCCGGTGCTTCTTCCATCAGCCAGTGTCCGCTGCCGGGCACGACCACGCCCTGCACGTCCGTCGCAACGAGCTTCGCCTGGTCGAGCAGGAACGTGCCCGAAGCCCGCTCGCCGGCGAGAACGATCATCGGCATCGGCAGCGGCGTCCGGGCGAACGCGGCGAAGTCCTCCGCGTCTTGCGGGAACGTGTGGAAATACTCGAATCCCGCGCGCATGCGGCCGTGGCGTGCGTATTGTGCCGAGTAATAACGGCGGTCGGCTTCGCTCAGGGAATGCGCGGAATCAGCGGCGAAGTCGTTCCAGAAGTGTTCGAAATACACGCGCTCACGCCCGCGCACGAGTTTTTCCGGCGTGTCGCCGTAGAAATTGAAGTGCCATTTGTCGCGCAGCAGCCAGACCTTCTGCCAGTCGCCGACGCCGGGCAGGAAAGCGTCCATCAGCACGATGCTGTCCACTTCGTCCGGATACTGCGCCGCGTAGGCATAGGCGACCATCAGTCCGATGTCATGCCCCACCAGCTTCACCTTGCGATAGCCGAGCGCACGCACCATCGCATGGATATCCTGCGCGAGCGTCTTCTTGTCGTAGCCCGTGGCGGGCATCGCGGACTCGCCCGCACCCGGTAAATCGGGCGCCAGGACCAGGCGGTCGGCGGCCAGCCGCGTCATCAGCGGCCGCCACATGTGGCTGGTTTCGGTGTAGCCGTGCAGCAGCACGACCGGCGTCGTCGCGTCGCCGCTCCCCGCTTGCAAGTAGTGAAGTTCCATACCGTTCGCATCGATCATGCGCGACTGGATCGCCGTCGAGGCGGATGCAGCCTGCGCGACCGGCAGCAACGCGGCCGCCGCGAGCAGTGCGCCGACCATAGGGCGCAGGAAAGGCAGCAATGAGTTCATCGTTTAGTTCCGCCGAAAGAGTGTTATCCGATGGCTCCAATCTTCGGCGCACCGCCTGCTTTTGCCGTACGATGCCGCGGATGAACTCGTTCGATGGAGTCGAACATGTTGTCGGAGGACGAACTCGCACTGCTCGACGCCATCCGCGAAACCGGCAGCCTGTCGCGCGCGGCGGCACGGCTGGGACGGGCGCCGTCGACGGTCTCCCACGCGGCGCGGCAACTGGAAACGCGCTTCGACGCCCTGCTCTTCGACCGGCGCCGCTACCGCCTGCAACTGACGCCCGCCGGCCATCTGCTCGCCGATGAAGCCGCGCGCCTGATGCTCGACGTCGGCCGGCTCGCGCAGCGCGTCAAGCAGATCGCGAGCGGCTGGGAAGACCGGCTGTGGATCGTGTGCGACGAGATCCTCGAATTCGAGACGATGCTCCCCGTCGTGCAGGCGTTCGACGCGCTCGGGTCCGGCGTCACGCTGCGCCTGACGCACGAGGTGCTGAGCGGCACCTGGGAAGCCCTGCGCGACGGCCGCGCCGATCTGATCGTCGGCGCCACGAACGAGCCGCCCGCCATTCCGGGCCTGCGCTGGTTCGAACTGGGCGTGATGGAGTGGGTGTTCGCCGTCGCGTCGCGCCATCCGCTCGCCCAGACCTCCGGTCCGCTCCGGCGCGAAGAGATCGCGGCGCATCGGGCGGTGGTGGTGGCGGATTCGTCGCGCGCCACAGGACGCGCCTATGGCGTGCTCGGCGGCCAGGCGGCGCTCGCGGTACCCAGCATGCGGGCGAAGATTCTCGCGCAGCGTCAGGGGCTCGGCACGGGCTGGCTGCCGCGCCATCGCATCGCGTCGCTGCTGGCGCGCGGCGAACTGATCGAGAAACCTACCGCCGATCCGCGCGAGCCCAACGTGCTGTACGTGGCATGGCGCGGCGATCACGAAGGACGTGCGCTGCAATGGTGGATCGAACAATTGCGTCAGCCGCGTCTCGCGAAGCATCTCGTCGACGGGCTCGACGCCTTCGCCTGATCTTTCGCCGTAAAACATCGTTACATTTGCTGGGCGCAAACCGCGACGGATTTTCGGCGCCCGCTGCGTTCAAGTTCTCGTCACCACTCTGAAAAGACGAGACCTTCATGACCCACCGATCCCTGCCCCTGCGCACCGCCCTGCTAGCACCGGTCCTGGCCGTTTCGTTCGGCGCGTTGCACAGCGTCGCCGCGCATGCACAAGCCGTTGTCGTTGCACCGGCGGTCGTTGCAGCGCCGGTCGCCCCGCCGCCGCCGCCCCGGGTCGAACCCCCGCCGCCGCCCCGCGCGGGCTATGCGTGGGATCCGGGCCACTGGCGCTGGGGACCCGGCCGCTATGTCTGGGTACCTGGCCACTGGAAGGCGGTACGCGTGGGCCACCACTGGGCCCCGGGACACTGGGCACGGCGCGGGCCGAATTATTTCTGGGTCGAAGGACATTGGGCCTGAGTCCGGCGCCCTGCTTCCCACGCCGCGACACATCTCGCGGCAGCACGTCAACCGTCGCCGCCGTGAGCACCTATCATCTGATTGAAGGACTGCATCATGCTGAAAGCACTGCTGGCCGCGGCGCTCGCGGCCGTGACGCTCGCCGGGTGCGTCGTGTATCCGGCGCACGCCGCCTACTATCGCGGACCGGTCGTCGTCTATTGACGATGTCAACAACCATGACAATCCGGCCGCTCACCGCGTGCAACAGGAACCGACACGACCTTGAACGAACCAGATCCGGATACCCGCCTCATCGCCCGCGTCGGCAAGCGGGAATCGGGCGCCGTTCGCGAGATCGTCGAGAAGAAGCTGCCGCGCATCGTTGCGCTTGCAACGCGCATGCTCGGCGATCGCGACGAGGCGGACGACGTGGCCCAGGAAGCCTTCATGCGCATCTGGAAAGCCGCGCCGGACTGGGTGCCCGGCGCGGCGCGCTTCGATACCTGGCTGCATCGCGTCACGCTGAACCTGTGCTACGACCGGCTGCGGCGCCATCGGGAGGCATCCATGTCGGACGAACTTCCGGAACAGGAAGATGCCGCGCCGCTGCCCGACGAGCGCATCGAAGCAAGCGACACCAACCAGCGTCTCACGTCTGCGCTCGCACGCTTGCCGGCGCGCCAGCGCGAGGCTCTGGTGCTGCAGTACTACCAGGAACTGTCGAACGCGGAGACCGCCGATCTGATGGGCGTGAGCGTCGAAGCGCTCGAAAGTCTGCTGGTCCGTGCGCGCCGCAATCTCAGGACCGCTCTCGAGGACCTGGCCCGCGGTCAGGGCGGATCTGATGACAGAGCCCCCAAGGAGCAACGATGACCCCCGACCGATTTCGTTACCTCACTGAAGCTTATGGGGCGTCCCCGGAACGCTGGCCCGCCGGCGAACGCAACGCCGCCCTCGCCCTCCTCGCCGACGGCAACGCCGACGCACACGCGGCACTGGCCCTGGCACGCACGCTCGACGGCATGCTCGACGCCCACGCCGTTGCCCGACCTGCGCCGGCACTCGCGCGGCGCATCATCGCTTCCGCACCGCCGCGGCCTGCGCGCGCGCCGTGGCTCAATCCGCGCCTGTGGTTTTCGGGCGTGGGTTTTGTCGGCGTGGGCGCAGCCGGCATCGCGGCGGGCGCGTTGTTGGTGACGCTGCTTGCACCCGCATCCGTAACGTATGAACACCTACACGGCGGATTTGAACAAACCCTTTCGGGCACCGCGTTCGGCGGCGCTTCGGATTGGAGCGATGAATGAGTTCACGCGCGCTGAAGGCGCTGACTGGCGTGTCGATCGTGCTCAACGTGTTCCTGCTCGGCTTGCTGGCGGGCGGCGTGTACTACCTGTCCGGTCCGCTCAAGGAACAGTTCTGCAAGCCGGCGGCGGCGCCGCGCGGCATCGGCTTCGCGGCGGCGGACCTTTCCCCGGACCGGCGCAAACAGCTGCGCCAAGCCTTGCGCGAGATGCGCCTCGCGAACCAGCCGCTGATACGGGAATCGCGCGAAGGGCGGATCGAGATCGCGCACATTCTCGCCGCGCCGACCTTCGACCGCCAGGCGCTCGACAACGCCCTCGCCCGCACCCGTCAGGCCGATGTCACCATGCGCGCGCTGACCGAAGGCACGGTGGCCGCGTTTGCCTCGACGCTCACCTTCGACGAACGCCTGAAGCTGGTCGGCGCGATGGAGCGCAACGGCCCGCTGCGCGCCGTTCCGCCCGAGGACCGGCCGCAGCTTCAGCCGCAGCCGCAGCCCCCACGGCAGCCCTGACGGCTGCACGCTGCCGATAGCATCCTGCCTCCGGAGACGACCATGAGCCTTGCGCCGCCGCTCACGCCTGCCGCCATCGCGTTGAACCGCTTCGGCCTGGGCGCGCGTCCGGGCGAACCGCTGCCCGCCGACCCGCACGGCTGGCTCACGCAGCAGCTCGATCCCGCCCGCGGCGGGTACGTTCCGATGCCTGCCGCGCTGGCCACTCAGCCGGCCAGCGCGGCGCTCGCCGAACGTTTCGCGGAACGCCAGCGGGCCTTGCGCGACGCCAGCGACGCCGACCGGCCCGTGCTGCGCAAGCAATACGGCGACATGATCCGCGCGGTGTATGTCAGCGCCGTCGATGCCCGCGTGACGAGCGCGCTCGGCACCGGGACGCCGTTCGTGGAACGCCTGGTGCATTTCTGGGCGAACCACTTCGCGGTGTCGATCGAAAAGCCGCCGGTCGCGCTGCTGGCCGGCTCGTTCGAGAACGAAGCGATCCGCCCGCACGTGCTCGGCCGCTTCGAGGACATGCTGGTGGCCGTGGAGCGCCATCCGGCGATGCAGATCTTCCTGGACCAGCCGCGTTCGATCGGCCCTGACAGCCCCGCCGCCGAACGCGCCGAAATGCGCGATCCCGCCCGCAAGCGCGGCCTGAACGAAAATCTCGCGCGCGAGATCATGGAATTGCATACGCTCGGCGCGCGCACCGGCTATACGCAGGGCGACGTGACCGAATTCGCCCGCGCGCTCACCGGCTGGAGTCTCGGCGCGATGTCCGCGCGGGCTGCGCAGGCTGCAAGCAATCCCGCCGATCCGACGCCGCCCGGCCAGTACACATTCCGCCCGCGCCTGCACGAACCGGGCGTGCGCACGGTGATGGGCCGTCAGTACGCACAGGACGGCGAAGCGCAGCCGCTCGCGGTGCTGCACGATCTGGCCGCGTCGCCCGCGACGGCGCGGCACATCGCCGACAAGCTCGCGCGTCACTTCGTCGCCGATACGCCGCCGCCCGCGCTGGTCGAACGGCTCGCGAAGGTTTTCGGCGATAGCGGCGGCGATCTGCCCGCGGTCTATCGCGCGCTGGTCGAAGCGCCGGAGGCGTGGCCCGCGACGCCGACCAAGTTCAAGTCGCCATGGGACTGGACACTTTCCTCGTTACGCGGACTCGGCCGCACCGGCCTGGAAAACATGCACGCCGCGCCATTGCTGCGGCAGCTCGGGCAGCCGGTATGGCGACCCGGCTCGCCTGCCGGCTACGACGATGCCGCCGCAAGCTGGGCCGCGCCGGATGCGCTGGTGCGCCGCGTGGAGATCGCGCAGCGCTTCGCCGCGCACAGCAGCGCAACGCTCGACGCCCGCGCGCTCGGTCCGCAACTGCTGGCGGGCTCGCTGTCGGAACCGACAGGCAGCGCGGTGGCGCGCGCCGAAAGCGCGCAGACCGCGCTGGCGCTGCTGCTGGTATCGCCCGATTTTCTGAGGAGATGAACGCATGCTGACCCGTCGCCGATTTCTCCGCTGCGCAGGCGCAAGCGCCGGCGCGATGCTGATTGCGCCGCAACTCGTGCTGGCGTCCGCCGAAACCGAACGCCGCTTCGTCTTCGTGATCCAGCGCGGCGCGGCGGATGGCCTGAACATCGTCGTGCCCTATGGCGATCCGGCCTACGCGGCGCTGCGCGGACCGCTCGCCATCGACGCCGCGACGGCCACCAAGCTCGACGGCACGTTCGCGCTTCATCCGTCCTTGCAGACGGCCGCGCAGATGTATCGCGACAAGCAGGCGCTGTTCGTCCACGCGGTGGCGTCGCCGTATCGCGAGCGTTCGCACTTCGACGGCCAGAACGTGCTCGAAACCGGCGGCAGCGCGCCGTATCAGTTGAAGGACGGCTGGCTTAACCGTCTTCTGTCGATGCTGCCCGCACCGCGCGCCGACGCCGTCGCCCTCGCGCCGACCGTGCCGCTCGCGCTGCGCGGCCGCGCCGATGTCACTTCCTATGCGCCGTCCGGACTGCCGCAGGCTCCGGACGATCTGATCACGCGCGTCTCGCAGCTCTATGCCGGCGACGCGCAACTGCACCCGTTATGGGACGCCGCGATGCAGGCGCGCGGCCTCGCCGCCGACGCCGGCGCGCGGCAGGATCCGGCCAGCCTCGGCAAGCTTGCGGCGACCTTCCTGAGCAAGCCCGACGGCCCGCGCATCGCGATGATCGAAACCGGCGGCTGGGACACGCACAGCGCGCAGAACCCGCGTCTTGCCACGCAGCTGAAAGCGCTCGACGCGATGCTCGGCGCCCTGCGCGATGGACTCGGCACACACTGGGCCGACACGACCGTGCTGGTGGCGACCGAATTCGGCCGCACCGCCGCGGCCAACGGCACGGGCGGCACGGACCACGGGACGGCGTCGGCGGCGCTGCTGCTGGGCGGCGCGGTGGCGGGCGGACGCGTGCTCGCGGACTGGCCGGGACTGGCGAACGCATCGCTGTATCAGGCGCGCGACCTGAAGCCGACCCTCGGACTCGATGCCGTGATCGCGCACGCGGCGGGCGAAAGCTTCGGCATCGATCCGCAACGCGTGGCGGCCTCGCTGTTTCCTGAAGGCAGCACGGCAATGTTGCGCGAACGCTTGCTGAGAAGCTGAACTACTCTGGTTCCATCGCACGCGCCACGAACCTGACGTCCGGCAAGGCTGCGACACATTTTTAGTAGTATGGATTGAGCTGCCGTTATGATGGCGGCGGTTTTTCTGCGCTCAGGCTTGCCGGATCGCCGGCTTTCGCTTATCGCTGATTCAATTCAGGCGCGCACGTTCGAGGCTTCGTCCGCACGCCTCGCGCCCCCGTCCACTTCCCTCCATACCATCATGTCCACCACGCCCAATCCCGCCAACACTCCCCCGCCGCGTCAGCCCGTGGACATCGCCCGAATCCTGCTCGTCATCACGATACTCGCGGCGCTGACCGTCGGCAGTCTCTATGTGCTGCGCCCCTTCCTGCCGGGGCTCATCTGGGCCACCACGATTGTCGTGGCGACCTGGCCGCTGATGGTCGCGGTGCAGCGCCGCGCCGGCAACCGCCGTTGGGTAGCGACGAGCGTGATGCTGCTCGGGCTCCTGATCGTCATCGTGCTGCCGCTCTATGAAGCCATCTCGACGCTCGCGCTGCACGGCGGCGAAATCATGGCCGCCATCAAGACCCTGCCTTCCTACGCGCTGCCTCCGCCGCCCGGCTGGATCCACGACGTGCCGCTCGCCGGCGAACGCATCGCCAAGGAGTGGCAGATGCTGTCCGACGCCGGCCCCGGCGGCCTGCTCGCCAAGCTCGAACCCTATGTGACCGTCGCTGCGCGCTGGATGCTTTCACACGCGGCCGTGGTCGGCGTGTTCGTCGTGCATATGGTTATCACCGTGATCATCTCGGGCATCCTGTACATGAACGGCGAAGCGGCGGGACGCTTCATCACGCGCTTCGCGACGCGCATCGCCGCGCAGCGCGGCGCCGAAGCCGTCAAGCTCGCCGGCCTTGCGATTCGCGCGGTGGCGCTCGGCATCGTGGTCACGGCCGTCACGCAATCGGCGCTGGGCGGCATCGGCCTCGCGCTCGCGGGCGTGCCCGCCGCGGGCATCATCACGGCCGTCATGCTGATGCTGTGTCTCGCGCAGATCGGGCCGCTGCTGCCGCTGCTCGGCGGCGTCGCCTGGCTGTTCTGGCATGGCGCGCATGTCGCGTCGATCCTGTTGCTCGTGTGGTCGATCATGATCGCGATGCTCGACAACTTCCTGCGCCCCATCCTGATCCGGCGCGGCGTGAACCTTTCCATGCTGCTGATTCTGTCCGGCGTGCTCGGCGGCATGTTCGCGTTCGGCATCGTCGGTTTGTTCATTGGCCCGGTGATTCTCGCCGTGACGTCGACCATCCTCAACGCGTGGATCAACGAGCAACCGCCGCTGCCGCAAGTCGAAGCGATGCGCGGCGCGGCGCCCGCTGGTGATCTCGCGGACACAGCCAGACGGCAGCCCTGACGCCGATACAAAAAAAGCGGCGAAGCCTGAAAGCTCCGCCGCTCTGCTTCACCATGCTGCACGCCGCGCGCGCTTATTTCACGCCGCTCAACGCCGAAGTCGCGATCGAAGGCACCGAGATGTTATTGGCCTTCGCGTACTGCACGGCCTGCGTGAGCGTCTGCACCAGCGACTGCAACTGCCCCGGCGCGGACTGCGCGATATAGCTCGCGGCCTGTGCCGTACCCGGGTTCGAGCCGGCCTGCAGCAGCGACGACATGTTCATCGAGTTCTTGACCGCGCCGAGACCGGATTGCAGGCCCGCGTACTGTTGCACGCCTTGACCGAGTGAGGCGAGGCCGTCGCTGAAGGTCTGCTTGCTGGCGGCCGTCGGCGGCGTGGCCGCGCCGTTCGAGAATGCCTGCAGCAGCGATTGCGACACGCTCTGTTGCGTGCCGCCGAGTTGCGACAACACGCTCGTGCTCGGCGCGCTGCCGGCCGTTGCACCCGACAGCAATCCCGCCGCCGACTGCGCCTGACTCGCGGCGCTCGACATGCCCATCGCCGATGCAAGGCTCGACTGCCCCGTCAGCACTTGCTGATTCGCGCCGAGATAGTTCTGCACGAGCGAGCCCAGCGCCGAAGGCTGCGCGGCCTGATTCGACGCCGCGCCGGCGACATCCGACTTGGCGCTGCCGAAGCCGAACTGCTGCAGATTGAGTTGCGCGTACGATGCGGCCGGAGCCAGCAACGAGAATGCAATGCCCGATGCAATGATTGCGCGGCGCGCTGCGGGTTTCGACATGATCCGTCCTCCTGTTCGATGGGTCCGATGCTGAATCAGGGCGATTCGACCATCGGTCCGGAGGACGGTTCGGCGCGGAAACATTTGCTTGCGAAAATCGTCGGGGGAATGCGTTTTGCGCGGGTTATCCCGCGAGCGCGCCGCGTCATGCCGATACGGCGCTTCCGAACGTTTCAACCTGCCTTGCTGGTCTGACGCAACTCCGGGAAATCCTCTTCCCAGAACTCGAATTCGCCGCGCGCGCCGTCTTCCGTACGCGCCGCTTCCTGGCGACGCAGATCGACACGGCGGATCTTGCCGGAGATGGTCTTCGGCAACTCGGCGAATTCGAGCCTGCGGATGCGCTTGTAGGGCGCCAGGCGCTCGCGCGAAAACGCGAACACGCTGCGCGCCAGATCCGGGCCGATGGCATAGCCATGACGCAGCGTGACAAAGGCCTTCGGCACCGCGAGGCGCAGCGGGTCGGGACTGGGCACGACCGCAGCTTCGGCGATCGCCTCATGCTCGATCAGCACGCTCTCGAGTTCGAACGGGCTCAGCCGGTAGTCCGATGACTTGAACACATCGTCCGCCCGGCCGACATAGACGAAATAGCCGTCGCTGCCGCGTAACGCCACATCCGAAGTGCGATAGAAACCGCCGCGCATTGCGGTCTCCGTGGCCTTCGGATTGTCCGCATAGCCGGTCATCAGGCCGAGCGGCGGCGGATCGAGCGCCAGCGCGATTTCGCCCTCTTCCGCCTCCATGCCGTCCGGATCGAGCAGCGCGACGCGATAGCCCGGCAGCGGCCGGCCCATCGCGCCGGGTACGAGCCGTTGTCCCGGCGTGTTGGCAATCTGCGCGGTGGTTTCGGTCTGACCGTAGCCGTCGCGGATCGACAGGCCCCACGCCGTCTGCACGCGCTCGATGATCTCCGGATTCAGCGGCTCGCCCGCGCCGACGATCTCGCGCAGCTTCACCGCATACGACGCCAGCGGCTCCTGCACGAGCATGCGCCAGACGGTCGGCGGCGCGCACAGCGTGGTGACTTCGTGCTCGACGAGCACTTCCAGCGCGCGAGCGGCGTCGAAACGGCTGAAGTTGTAGATGAACACGCAGGCCCGCGCGTTCCATGGCGCGAAAAAGCAGCTCCACGCGTGCTTCGCCCAGCCGGGCGAGCTGATGTTCCAGTGCACGTCGCCGGGTTGCAGGCCGATCCAGTACATCGTCGACAGATGTCCCACCGGATAACTCTGGTGCGTATGCGCGACGAGTTTCGGCTTCGAGGTCGTGCCCGACGTGAAATACAGCAGGTAAGGATCAGCGGCATTCGTTTCGGCATCCGGAGCAAACTCCGGCGACGTTTCGTAAGCGGCGCCGTGATCCAGCCATCCCTCGCGCGCGCCGCCCACCGCGATGCGCAGCCCCGGCACGTCGATGCCGTCGAATTTTGGCGTATCGGCGGCATCGACGATCACATGCTGCACGCGACCGAGCGCGATGCGATCGCGCAAGTCGGCGGGCGCGAGCTGCGTCGTCGCGGGCAGGACGATGGCGCCGAGCTTCATCGCGGCAAGCATTACATCCCACAGTTCGACGCGGTTCGGCAACATCAGCAGGATGCGTTCGCCACGCGCGACACCCAGGCCGCGCAGATGATTCGCCACGCGCGCCGAACGCTCGCTCATCTGCGCGAACGAAAGGCGTGTCGCGCCGCCGCTTTCATCGACGATATGCAAGGCCGGCGCGTGATTGTCGCGGGCCATCGGATCGAAGTAATCGAGCGCCCAGTTGAAGCGGTCGAGCACGGGCCATTTGAAGTCGCGATAGGCCGTGTCGTAATCCGTGCGATGCGCAAACAGAAAATCTCGTGCTTCGATGAAAGCCGTGGCGTCGTTCATTGCGTCTCCGTGATTTTTATAGGGGCACCGCTCAGACGTTGCGCGCGATCACCATCCGCTGCACTTCGCTCGTGCCTTCGTAGATCTGCGTGATGCGTGCATCGCGATAATGCCGCTCCACCGGGTAATCCTCCAGATAGCCATAGCCGCCGTGGATCTGGATGGCATCGGAACACACGCGCTCCGCCATTTCCGAGGCGAACAGCTTTGCCTGCGACGCCTCCGACAGGCACGGCACGCCTTCCGTGCGCATGCGCGCCGCGTGATGGATCAGGAGGCGCGCGGCGTTGATCTGCGTCTGCATGTCGGCCAGCTTGTTGGCGACCGATTGATGTTCATGGATCGGCCGGCCGAACTGCACGCGTTCGCGGGCATAGGCGCGGGCCGCGTCGAAGGCCGCGCGGGCGATGCCCAGCGCCTGCGCCGCAATGCCGATGCGCCCGCCCTCCAGATTCGACAGCGCGATTTTCAAACCCTCGCCGCGCTGGCCGAGCAGATTGGCGGCGGGAATCGCGCAGTCGTCGAAGGTGATCGGGCAGGTGTCGGACGCGCGGATGCCGAGCTTGTGCTCCGGCGCGCCGACGTTGAAGCCCGGCGTGTCCTTCGGCACGATGAACGCCGAGATGCCGCGCTTGCCCTGTTCCGGGTCCGTGACCGCGAAGACGATCGCCACGCCCGAGCGCGCGCCGTTGGTCACGAACTGCTTGCTGCCCGACAGGACCCACTGGCCGTCGCGTTCCACGGCGCGCACGCGAAGGTTGTTGGCCTCGGAGCCGGCCTGCGGTTCGGTCAGGCAGAACGCGCCGATGACCTCGCCGCTCGCGAGCTTCGGCAGCCACTCGGCCTTTTGCGCGTCGGTGCCGTAGGCGAGGATCGGTCCGCAGCCGACCGAGTTGTGCACGCTCATCAGCGTCGCGCACGAGGCGCAGCCGGCGGCGATCTCTTCCATCGCGAGGGCGTAGGCGGTGTAGTCGCTGAAGGTGCCGCCCAGCTCGGCGGGCACGATCATGCCGAGCAGGCCGAGTTCGCCCAGTTGCCGGATGACGCTGTCAGGCAGCGCGCCTTCGCGGTCCCATTGGCCCGCATCGGGCGCGAGGACTTCGGTCGCGAACTGGCGCGCCGCGTCGCGGATCATGCGCTGCTCTTCGGTGAGGAATGGGTCGATCATGGTCCTGGTCTGAAAGGTCTTGAGGTCGGCGCCGTGTCGCGCGGCATCGATCGTGTAAGCTTGCTGGCCGCCCATGCTGGTGGACGTCGGCGGTCATCCGTTCGAGTCTAGGCAATCGCCGGACCCTGGCCGATGCCCGAAACGATCACGCTAACTGAGCGCTTTGGCCACCTAGTGACAACCCCAAGTCCTGACAAGCACCTCGAGCACGTCGAGCACGTCGAACGCGATTCGATCGCCGTGAGTCTCGTCGAAGCCGCGCTGCGCTGCGCCGAAGCGCGCGGGGTCGCGCGCGACGGCTTGCTGGCCGCGGCGGGCATCGCCCCGACGATGCTGGCCTCGCCGCGTGCACGCGTGTCGCCGCTGCAGTACGGCAAGTTGTGGCACGCAGTAGCCGACGCCCTCGACGACGAATTTTTCGGCCAGGACGCCCATCCGATGCGACGCGGCAGCTTCGTCCTGATGTGTCACGCGGCGCTCTCGTCGCGCGACGGCACGCAGGCGCTAACGCGCATCGCGGACTTCATGCGGCTGGTGCTCGACGAACTGCGCTTCACGCCCGACATCGACGGCACACGCGTGCGCATCTGGCTCGACGACCGTGGCGATGCCCGCACGATGTTCGCCTACGCGACCGGCTTCATTCTCGTGTACGGGCTGCTGTGCTGGCTGGTCGGCCGGCGCATTCCGGTGCTGGCCGCGCATTTGCGCTGCCCTGAACCCGAGGCCGGCGACGAGTACCGCCTGATGTTCTGCGACGACATGCGTTTCGGCGCGGCGCGTTCGTTCGTCGATCTCGATGCCGGATGCGCGACGCTGCCGGTCGTGCAGACGCGCGCGACGCTCAAACGCTTCCTGCGCGCGGCGCCGGCCAACTTCATCGTGAAGTATCGCAATCCGGATTCATTGACGGCGCGCATCCGACGGCACCTCAGGGAGACGCCGCCCGCCGACTGGCCGGAAGCGGAGCCGCTGGCCGCCGCGCTCAACATGGCGGAGGCGACGCTGCGCCGGCGGCTGAAGCAGGAAGGCTCGACCTACCGGGCGATCCGGGACGCGCTGAAGCGCGATCTCGCCATCGCGCGTCTTGCGCATACGCGGGAAACGATTCCGCAGATCGCCGACGCACTCGGCTTTGCCGAGCCGAGCGCATTCCGGCGCGCCTTCCGGAAGTGGACGGGCGTGCGCCCCGCCGATTACCGTCGGGGGCGCTGACTGCGGGGGCGCAGCGGGGCTGCTATATTGAACTTTCGCCTCGCCTCACCGGCATGAACCGACGACCCGCACGGAGCGCACCATGACGAAGCCCAGCCGCGACGACCCTGCCAAGCAGGACCTCCCCGACGAAGATGCCTTGCTCGACGAGGCGCTGGAAGAAAGTTTTCCGGCCAGTGATCCGATCGCCGTGCATCCCGAGCGGGAACGGCGCGACGAGGACAAGAAGCAGTAGAAAATCAATCGCCCGTTTCGGGTTCGTCGGGCGCCGTGAGCAGCGTCACGAGCTTCTCGACATGCTGATGCAGCAGCTTGACGTGCTTGTCGATCTGCTCCAGGCGTCCGGTGAGATCCGCCTTGGCCGCTTCGCTCATGCGGTCAGAGGCGATCAGTTCATCCACTTTCGGCTGCATCGCATCGACCTGCAACAGCCCGAGCTGCCGTTCGAGGCGGCGCAGGTCCTGAGACAGCAGTTCGCGATTCTTGCGGAACAGCAAGTCACGCCGGTTGTTCTCCGCCTGCTGCTGCGCGAGGTCGGCGACCCGTCGCGTCGCCTCGGTCTGGGACAGCAGGGGCTCCGGGCCGCGCAGCACCGAGCGCTTCGGCGCCGGATGCGCGGTGCCGCGGAATACGGCCATCGGGGTTTCTTCATCGAGCGCGCGCTGCACTTCCGGCGGCACTTCGGCCGGGCTGTGGCGCTCATCCATCCAGTGCGGCGGCAGACCCGCCACCAGCTCGATGCCGCGCACGAATTCCTCATTGAAGTCGCGCTGACCCGCGACGATGAGCTTCATGAACGACGGCGAGAAGTTCATCATGCGCGCGAGGCGTCCGGCGCCTCCCGGCGAGCCGACCAGCACGCTCAGATTGGCGCGCCAGACGACAAACAGCGTTTCGTCGAAATCTTCCATGAACAGGCTCCAGGCAGACCGAGGCTCGACCCCGCCATCGGTGTAGCGCGCGGAGTGCGCGCGCATGCAACTCCGGTTCCCGATTACGCTGGCGCGCTGCACATGGCGCGCCGTCACAACCCGCATCAAACACCATACTGGCGCCATCGGCAAGCCCGGCGGTGTGCGCGGCCCGTCCGGACGCGGCGCGGCTGCCACACCGTGATTCGTGGCAGCCGGCCTGCGACGCTTACGGTTCGTTGCGCAGATAGCCTTCCTTGCTCGGCTCGAGCATGCGGAAGGACACGACGAACGAGATGAAGCACATCACCGTGACATACCAGAAGAAAGCGGATTCGTTGCCCGCCGACTTGAGCCACAACGCAACGTATTCCGCCGAGCCGCCGAAGATCGCATTGGCGACCGCATACGAAAGGCCCACGCCCAGCGCACGCACTTCCGGCGGGAACATCTCCGCCTTGATGAGACCGCTGATCGACGTATAGAAGCTCACGATCGCCAGCGCCACCACCACCAGCACGAAGGCCATCACCGGACTCGTGACGCCCGACAGCGCATGCAGCAGCGGCACGGTGCCGAGCGTGGCGAGGCCGCCGAACCAGAGCATCGAGGTGCGCCGGCCGATCCGGTCCGACAGCGCGCCGAACACCGGCTGCAACAACATGTAGACCAGCAGCGCGGCGGTCATCACGTTGCTGGCCGTCTTCGCATGCATGCCGGCCGTGTTGACCAGATACTTCTGCATGTAGGTCGTGAACGTGTAGAAAATCAGCGAGCCGCCCGCCGTGAAGCCCACCACGGTCATGAACGCGGCCTTGTGCTGCATCAGGCCGGCCAGCGTGCCGGCTTCCTTGCGATCCCGCGTTTCGGCGGTCGAGGTTTCATCGAGCGAACGGCGCAGGTACAGGGAAATCAGCGCCGCGCACGCACCGATGAAGAACGGAATGCGCCAGCCCCAGGCCTTGAGTTCGTCGGTCGAGAGGAAGAACTGCAGCACCACGAGCACCAGCAGCGCCCCGAGCTGGCCGCCGATCAGCGTCACATACTGGAACGACGCGAAGAAGCCGCGCCGGCCGCGCAGGGCCACTTCACTCATGTAGGTGGCGCTGGTGCCGTACTCGCCGCCCACCGACAGGCCCTGGAACAGCCGGGCGATCAGCAGCAGGAACGGCGCCCACGCGCCGATGCTCGCGTAGGTCGGCAGGAAGGTGATGACGAGCGAACCGCCGCACATCATCAGGACCGAGATCATCATGGCGTTGCGGCGGCCATGCTTGTCGGCGATACGGCCGAACATCCAGCCGCCGATGGGACGCATCAGGAAGCCCGCCGCGAACACGCCTGCGGTGTTGAGCAGCTGCACGGTCGGATTGCCGCCGGGGAAGAACGCCGCCGAGAAGTACAGCGCGAGGAACGAGTAGATATAGAAGTCGAACCACTCGACGAGGTTGCCCGACGAAGCGCCGACGATCGCAAAAACGCGGCGCCGCGTGTCCTCCGCGGTGTAGGCAGGAAAGTCATTCATGTCGTGTCTTGATCTCTTGGTCGTTGTGCAAATGACGCGTCCCGGGGCTCGTGACCCCGGTGCGGAATGCTCCTGGCGGCATTCGGGCGCCAGTTTATACGACGATCCGCGCGGCGGCGCGTGCCGGACAGGCGGGCAAACGCCCATTGCGGGCGGGTCGGGCGGCGGGTTTGGGCGCTTCGCATGACCCGCACGACAGCTCCGGAAAGTCCCCCCAGGCTTGTGGCAAAGGCATTCGCGCGGCTTGCAGAAGTTTGATTCGCGGCTTTCAGGCAATGACTCGACCGCGTCCCACATGTCGACTTAGGTAATTACCCTTATTCGAGACTTTATCCATCATTTATCGATAAAGTCTCGGAATCCAGAGACAGCCCACGTGAGGTCCGCATGAATCCACACGCTCCGATCCTCGACGCCGCGCTGGCGTCGAAATTCGCCCAGGTCGCGCTTGGCCACCTGACCCGCGAGTATCCCAACAAGCTCGATCACGTCATGGCCGACGCCGCCGACGTGCAAAGTCCGCGCGCGCTGCATCCGATCTTCT
Source organism: Caballeronia sp. LZ033 (assembly GCF_031451265.1). Taxonomy (NCBI): domain Bacteria; kingdom Pseudomonadati; phylum Pseudomonadota; class Betaproteobacteria; order Burkholderiales; family Burkholderiaceae; genus Caballeronia; species Caballeronia sp. LZ033. The sequence goes on from NZ_JARUXQ010000004.1 coordinate 1,191,797, forward strand.
ATGGCAGCTTCGACTGGCATTCCTGCGTGCACGGCTACTGGCTGATCGCGCGGCTGCTCGAGCGCTTTCCCGATCTGCCCGAGGCGCCGCGCATTCGCGCCGTGATCGACGAACATTTCACTGAGGCGAACGTCGCGGCTGAGGTCGCCTATCTGCGGCGCCCCGCTGCGCGCGGCTTCGAGCGGCCCTACGGCTGGGCGTGGCTGCTCGCGCTCGCGGGCCAGCTGCGTTCGATGACTTCCGACGATGGCCGGCGCTGGGCCCGGACGCTGCAACCGCTCGCCGATGCGTTCGTCGCGCGCTTTACGGAGTTCCTGCCGAAATCGACCTATCCGCTCAGGGTCGGCACGCACTTCAACATGGCGTTCGCGCTGACGCTCTCGCTGGGCTATGCACGCGTGGCACAGGACGCGGACTTCGAACGTTTGCTGAACGCGACCGCGCTGCGCTGGTTCGAGAAGGACGCAGCCTGCCAGGCATGGGAACCCGCCGGCGACGAATTCCTTTCGCCCTCGCTGATGGAAGCCGTGCTGATGCGGCATGTGCTGACGGACGGGCACTTCGTCGGTTGGTTCGACGGCTTTCTGCCGCACATCGCGGCGCGCGAGCCCGCGACGCTGTTTACGCCGGCTACCGTCACGGACCGGAGCGACGGCAAGCTCGCGCATCTCGACGGCCTGAATCTGAGCCGTGCGTGGTGCCAGCGGACCATCGCACGCGCCTTGCCTGCCGGCGATGCTCGCATCGCCGTGCTTGTTGCGAGCGCGGACGAGCATCTTGCGTCGGGGATTGCGCATGTCGCAGGGGACTATATGGGCGAGCACTGGCTCGCTACGTTTGCGCTGCTGGCGCTCGAAGCCTGAGCGGGTTGACTTGTTCCGGGCGCGTCACGGTTCAAACGCGCGGCTGGAATGCGATCACGCTCATGCCCGCGAGCGCGATCGCCGCGCCCGCGAGATCCCACGCGGTGGGCCGGATGCGATCGACGGCCCATAGCCACATGATCGCCACGCCGATATAGACACCGCCGTAGGCCGCGTACACGCGTCCCGCCGCCGCGGCGTGCAGCGTCAGCAGCCACGCGAAAAGCGCCAGCGACAGCGCGCCAGGCACGAGCAGCCAGGGCGAGCCGCCCTGCTTGAGCCATCGATACGGGAAGTAGCAGCCGGCGATCTCGGCGACCGCCGTGATGACATAGAGCGCGAAGGTTTTCATGACGCGCATTATCCGTGCTGAAGCAAGGTTGCGTCGCGGGCTTGCGCTCCGGACAATGACGCCTTCCCCACGAATCCACGAAACGCGCGCATGAACGCGCGTTCGACCGCTGTGCAGACAACTTCGCAAGATCCACCCGGCAAGCCGGCCGCGTTGCCCGTGCATTGGCACAGACGCGTGCTGACGCTGGCGTTTCCCATCGTCCTCGCGAATCTGACGCAACCGATCCTTGGCGCTGTCGATACGGCCGTCGCCGGTCATCTCGACGGGCCGCAGTATCTTGGCGGCGTCGCGCTCGGCGGGCTGGTGTTCAGTTTCGTCTTCTGGGGTTTCGGCTTCCTGCGCATGGGCACGACAGGTTTGGTCGCGCAGGCCTTCGGCGCGCACGATGACGCGGCCCTGCGCGCCAGCGTCCTGCGCGCGATGTTGCTGGCGTTCGCGATCGGCATGGCGGTGCTCGCGTTGCAGCTGCCGGTCATCCGCTATGCGCTCGCGGCGCTGGGTGGCAGTGCGGCGGTCCAGGACACAGCGAGCGCCTACAGTCACGCGCGCATCTGGGCCGCGCCGTTCGCGCTCGGCAACTACGTCGTGCTCGGCGCGCTGCTCGGCTGTCAGCGAGTGCGGCTCGCGCTCGTGACGCAGATCTTCATCAATCTGGTGAACATCGTTGCCGTGCTGCTGTTCGTGTATCGCTTCGGCTGGGGCATCGCGGGCATCGGCGCGGCCACGGCATTCGCCGACTTCTGCGGCTTCGTGCTCGGTGTCGCGATCCTGTGGCGCCTGCGTCCGCGCGGGCTCGAAGCGCCCGCCTGGGGCATGCTGCTCGACGGGCATGCGTTGCAGCGGCTGGTGGCGATCAATCGGGACATCTTCGTTCGCACGATCTGCCTGCTGGGTTCTTACGCGTGGTTCGCGCATCTCGGCGCGCGGCAGGGCGATGCGGTGCTCGCGGCCAACGCCGTGCTGCTGAATTTTCAGACCTTCATGGCGTTCGGCCTCGATGGCTTCGCGCATGCCGCGGAGGCGCTCGTCGGCGCGGCGGCGGGGGCGCGTGACCGGCATGCGTTTCGTCAGGCCGTGAAGGTCACGATGTTGTGGTCGGTCATCGGCGCGGCGGGATTTTCGGTCGTGTATGCGCTGGGCGGGGAGTGGATCATCGGCAGGCTGACGGATCAGGCCGTCGTGCATGCGGCCGCCGTGCGTTATCTGCCGTGGGCGGCGGTGCTGCCGGTGGTATCGGTGGCGGGGTTTCTGCTCGATGGCGTGTTCATCGGCGCTACTCGGACGCGGGAACTCATGCAGGCGATGGCGGTGTCGCTCGGGGTGTTCCTGCTCGCCGCGTGGGGGCTGGCAGGGACGCTGGGAAATCACGGGTTGTGGCTCGCGCTTGCTATCTTCATGGTCGCGCGAGGGGTCACGTTGGCAGTGCAGGTGCCGGGGGTGGAGCGGAGAGTGGGCGGGGCCGCGCCGGATTGAACGCGCTGTTCGGAATGACGGCAACGAGGCTTCCAACCTCTCCCGAAACGGCTAGGTTACCGTCCAGTTCAAACCCCGCAAATTGCTCTTGGATACGACCTTCGGATGGGCATCGACTGCGCGCAGCAAGCGACGCAGTTTCTGCTGGATATCGGCGGGATCCACGACAGGACGGTGGTTCTGCGGTTGTTCGAGATGGGCAATCACGCTGAGCGAGTCACACGCCAGGATAGCTGACGCCAGTTGCCGTTCCGAATCGACATTGGCACGAAGCTTTGCCGGAAGCATGGCAGCCAAAGTGTGCAGTACCTTGCTTGCGATTGCTTCAGGCAGGTGAGAGGGCTTCTCCGTATCCGGATGCCGATAGTCCTTGACTTCAATGAAGAACGCCACATTCGTTTCGGTTATCGCCAACACATCGATGGCCTTGATGCCCTCTCCTTGCCTGGCGAAACTCAAACGGTAGAACGACCACTCGTCATACTTGCTGACCTGCCACGTTTGCGGAAAAGTAAATGTCAAACCATCGACGTTCAAAGTCGGCATGCATGATCCCTACAACGCCAGATATCGATCTGATTGCTGCAAACTCTCTTCCAGCGCCGTGATGTCGCCGATGTCATCGAGCGATGTCCCTTGCACGACCTCGACGCCTTCCGCCCGCGATTGCAAACCGAAGTAGCGAGCGTCCAAAGCAGGCTGTTGCTTGTCTGCCAGAAGGATTTCGAGTTCGCGCAGCAGGAACAGGCTGTGAGTCGCAATGAAGACCTGGATGCCATTTGCGCTCAGTGCCACGATCGTGCGCGCCACCTGTTTGATCAAGCGCGGATTCAGGTTGGCTTCCGGCTCATCCCAGTACAGATAACCCTGACCGAGCAAAGCGCCTGTAGCAATCAGACGTGCCAGCATGCCCAACTTGCGCAGGCCCTCGGCGACCAGCGGCATTTCCATGCGCCCATTGGGCGTGCGCAGATAGAAGCGCCCGTTCTTGTCGAGTTCGATGGAGCCGTCCATTGCTTTTTCGAGCGGATCAAGCAGGCGTTGTATTTGCGTTTCCTTCGGACCTCGCTGCAACAACGCGCCCAGCAAGACGCAGGTATCAAACCATGTTTCCTCGAATTCCAGATAGTGGTTTTGATAGACCGAAACGAAATTCGGATAAATCGTCAGCAATTCCCGCGTCGGCAGATAGATGGGAGCAGTGCCCAGCCAGTGCTTCGGCAGTTGGGTGACGCTGACTTCCGATTTGCTGTTCGTCGCGAAACCAAAGTCGATGTCCAGCCCGGTATCGGCAAAACTCATTTGGACATCGCAACGTTCCCTACCTTGCTTCCGGCGCGTCAGCCGGCCGAGCGACTCTGGACGAAACACGTTGACCAGTTTGTCGGCCAGACGCGTCTGCAGGATGGTCTTGGTGGGCGCCGATGCCGCTTGCCCCTTGATGCCCTCCTGCCAGCTGGCCGCGAGCACTGAATACGCCAGCTTCAGGAGATGCGTTTTGCCCGCACCGTTCTCGCCGACAAACACATTGAGATGCTTCCCGAACTCCAGATCGGCCTGAGGCAGTACTGTGAAATTTTGAATTTTCAGTCGTTTCAGCATGAACGGTCTCGCATGGATCCGGGCACGGTTGATCCATCACCGGCACGGGACGGCCCGCAGTCGGTCCGCAAAGGCTTCGTCAGCCAACGTTGAAGCGGACGGGTACGTCAGGACTCAGGCCGCATTGTATCTGCGGCAGTCAGAGCCAATATGACTGAGGGAGCCTACTCCACGCAACACGCGAACCCTGTTCACGCTTAGCGATGAGACAGTTTCCCAGCCAACCCCTCCAGCAACGCCCGATGAAACCCCTCCGGATCCTGCATCTGCGGCGCGTGCCCGGCATCCGGGAACTCGACAAGTGTGGCATTCGGAATCCGCTCCTTCGCGAGCTTCGCCAGTTCCGGATACCGCCCCAGCGTCGGCCGTACCTCCGCAGGCGCGAACTCCTTGCCAATCGCCGTCGTGTCCTTGTCGCCGATCATCAGCAGCGTCGGCGTCTTCAGCTTGTCGAACTCATACACCACCGGCTGCGTATAAATCATGTCGTACAGCAGCGCCGAATTCCACGCGACAATCTCCTTCCCCGGCCCGCGATACATCCCCGCGAGCATCTGCACCCACGGCTCGTAGGCATCGCGCCATTGCCCCGCGTAATACGTGTTCTGCTCATAGCGGCGAATGCCATCGGCGCTCGTCTTGAGCTCACGCGCATACCACTCGTCGATGGACACCGACGGCACGCCCTTCGCCTTCCAGTCCTCGAGCCCGATCGGATTGACCAGCACGAGCTGCTCCGTCTCCTGCGGATACATGAGCGCATAGCGCACCGCGAGCATGCCGCCGGTCGAATGCGCGATGAGCGTCGCACGCGGCACGCCGAGCGCCGTCAGCAACGCGTGCGTATTGCGTGCGAGCTGCTGGAAGCTGTACTGGTAACGCTCGGGCTTGGTGGACTTGCAGAAGCCGATCTGATCCGGCGCGATCACGCGATAACCCGCACCCGTCAGCGCGTCGATGGTCTGCTTCCAGGTCGCCGAGCAGAAGTTCTTCCCATGCAGGAGCACCGCGGTGCGGCCGTTCGGATGCGGCGGATGCACGTCCATATAAGCCATGCGCACCACCTGCCGCTGCGACGTGAACGCGAAGCGCGCCACCGGATACGGATAATCGAAGCCTTGCAGTTCCGGACCGTAGGCCGGGCCGTCGCTACTGCCGGACGGCGGGACCGGCGTTTCATCGGCATGGGCGTGAACAGGAACGACGCACGACAGCGCGGCACACGCCATGAACGACACCAACACAGAGCGGAAGACGGACGAATTCATGTTCGTGGGATGACCTGATGACCTGACGGGTTGATTTCGAATTTCGAGGCCGACGCATTCTAGCGCGCCACTCCGGCGCACGCCGGATGCACCCCGCGCAGCGCGTCCTGCGCTTATACTTTGCGGCCCGCTTTCCGCACCCGTCCGCGGTGCATCAACCCGGCACACTACCCGCATGCAATTCCGCTTCAAGGCACTCGCCGCCGCGCTCGGCCTCGTATGTATCAGCGCCGCCGCGAGCGACTGTCCGCAGTTCAGTCCCGGCGGGCGCGAGCCCGTCGTCGTCAACGCGAAGATGCGCGCGGCGACCCAGGAAGTCTGCTACACCGATTTTGCGCTGCTCCACTCCGGGGTCACGCACGGACCGCTGTGGTCGGCAGAACATCTGACGGCGCAAGGCATCGACCAGGCGAAGAACAACACGCGCACCAACCGCTTCTTCGTCGAGAAACGTCTGCCGCCCGGCGCCAGCGCGCAACTCTCCGACTACAAGAAAAGCGGCTTCGATCGCGGCCACATGAGCCCGGCCGGCGACCGCGCCAGCAAGAAAGGCATGGCCGAGTCCTTCTCGCTCGCCAACATCGTGCCGCAGGACCCGTCGAACAACCGGCGCATCTGGGCGCGCATCGAGGAAGCCGTGCGCCGCCTGACCGAGCAATCCGGCGAAGCCTTCGTGGTCACCGGGCCGCTGTTCTCGGGACGCCAGTTGCAGACGATCGGCGAATCACGCGTCTTCGTGCCGACGCAACTCTACAAGGTGGTCTATCTGCCGCAGCGGCAGATCGCCTTCGCGGTCCTGGTGGACAATGCCTCCACCGAGACCTACACGATGAAAACCGTCCGCGAGCTCGAAGCCATGAGCGGCCTCGCGTTTCCCGGCATCCCGGACGGCCTGAAAGACAAGCGAATCGGAGGACTGAAAGGTGTTTAAGCCATTTGCGAACGATACCGACGCCCTGAACATCGCCGGCGATGCCATCAACATCGTCAACGACACCACCCGCGTCACCGTCAGCGGTGACCTGACCATCACGCGCGACAAGGCCGGTCTCGCCAACGCGCTCGCGCTCTACAAGGCGCTGGGCGCCATCGTCGCGACGCTGCAAGGCGACGCATCCTTGCCCGCGAAACTTCAAGACGAGCCGGACAAGCTCGCCGGCAAGACCGACAATCCGTTCATCTGAGCCCCAGGCGCCGGAAGCATGCGGCGCGGAGAACCGAAGTGATCGAATGTCATGTCGGCCCGAGTCCGCTCGGGCACATCCTCTACCGCGCGGAGCACGACGCACTGACGGGCCTGTTCTTCATCGGGCAAAAGCACTTTCCCGCCCATGTGCAAGAGCAAACGCTGTCCGACTCCCCGCCGGTCTCGCGCGCCATCGCGGCAGCCCAGGAACAGATCGCCGACTATCTCGCAGGCCAGCGGGCCAGCTTCGACGTGCCGATACGGCTCGGCGGCACCGAATTCCAGCGGCGCGTCTGGGAACTGCTCCAGCAAATTCCCTTCGGCGACGCCTGGACCTACGGCGATCTCGCCCGCCGGCTCGGCCTGCCGCCCGGCGCCGCGCGCGCGGTCGGCGGGGCGAACGGCCGCAATCCCGTCGCGATCATCGTGCCGTGCCATCGCGTGATCGGCGGCGACGGGGAATTGACCGGCTATGCCGGCGGCGTCGAACGCAAGCGCCATCTGCTCACGCTCGAAGGCGGACCGGGACGCGAGCAGCTCGCGCTGTTCTGAACCAATCGCAGCCAGGTCCGAAACCCATGCCTTGCATCGAGCCATGCACTTCGGACATCGGGCGCGGAAAATGCGGCACACGACCATCCCTGTCCGGGACATTCTCGCGCGCTGGCTGCGTCAGCACGGTGAGCGAATTGCCCGCGACGCCCGCAAGTCCGCGCCACAGCAGGATCGTCGCGCAGATGCGAGCGACGCGCTTGTCCTGGCCAGCGGACATTTCCCCAACAAGAGTCAGCCATAATCGCGTTCGCCCAACGCCGATGCCCAAGTAAAAACGACACTCCATGACTCAAGACGACCACCAGCCCGCCGACTCCTCCGCACCCGCGCCCGAATCCGACCGCAACGGCAACGTCACGACCGGCGTCACGGGGCTGGACGATATCCTTGGTGGCGGGCTCGTCGAAGGCGGCCTGTACCTGATCGAAGGGATGGCCGGCGCAGGCAAGACGATCCTGTCGTCGCAGATCGGCTTTCACCGGGTAGCGCAGGGCGACATGGTGCTGTACATCACCCTGATCGCCGAGTCGCACACCAAGCTGCTGTCGCATCTGAAGCCGCTGTCGTTCTACGACGCCAACGCGATCTCCGACCGCATGCTGTTCGTTTCCGGCTATCACGAGCTGATGCGCGACGGCCTGTCCGGCTTTCTGTCGCTGATCGCCGCGACGATCAAGACCAGCCGGCCGCGCTTCATGGTGATCGACGGTTTCCGCAGCGCCCGCGAGTTCAGCTCGACGGAGCTCGAACTGTCGCAGTTCATCCACGAGTTGTCCGCCTTCGTCAGCGCCGCGCGCTGCACCACGCTGATTCTCGCGCCGCTCTCCGGCAACGAGCCGCATCCCGAACACACGCTGGTGGACGGTCTCATCGAACTGAACCGCTACAACACCGGCATGCGGCGCGCGCGCGAGATCGAGGTGCACAAGCTGCGCGCCCGCGATCATCTGCTCGGCAAGCACTTCTTCAAGATCACGGACCAGGGCCTCGTGACGTTCCCGCGCATCGAGGCGACCGCCGCCGAAGACGGCGACATCCCGGACTTCACGAGCCGGCTCAGCTTTGCCTTCCCCGACTTCGACCAGATGCTCGGCGGCGGCGTGGTGCGCGGGTCGACCACGACGCTCGTCGGTCCTTCGGGGGTCGGCAAGACGCTGATGTCGCTCAAGTTCCTGCAATCGGGCATCGAGCGTGGCGAGCGCTGCGTCTACTTCGGCTTCTATGAATCGCCGTCGCGGCTGATCGCCAAGGCGCGCGCGGTCGGTGTCGATCTCGAGCCCGCCTTGCAGGACGGCCGGCTCACGATCCACTGGCATCCGGCCGTGGAACTGGCCATCGACGAACTCGCCAACGAGTTGCTGAGCGCCGTGAAGAACGCCAAGGCATCGCGCCTCGTGGTGGACGGTATCGACGGTTTTCATCAGTCGGCCAACCGCGTGGAGCGCTTCGGGCTGTTCCTGAACGCGTTGTCGCACCGCCTGCGCGAAGCCGGTGTGACCACGGTCCTGACCGAGGAAATGCCGCTCTACGGCGAGGCAAGGCAGCCGTCCACGCTGCGCGCCTCCGCGATGACCGAGAACATCGTGCTGCTGCGCTACATCGAGGCGAATTCGTCGCTGTACCGCATGGTGTCGATCATCAAGCAGCGCGAAGGCGCGCACGATTCCGCCATTCGCAGGCTCACCATCGACGCACGCGGCCTGCACATCAGCGACGGCTTCATCGGCCCGACAGGTCTCCTGTCCGGTCATCCGTCGGCCGGGCCCGCGCTCTCCGTGTCCGATCCCGGCGCGCGGTCATGAAAAAGATCCTCGTCGTCGACGACGAATTCGACATCCTCACCACGTGGCGGCTCGTGCTCGAAATGGAGGGCTACGAGGTGTCGACCGCGTCGAACGGACGCACGGCGCTCGATGCCGCGCGCTCCAGCGCGCCCGCACTCATCATCACCGACTGGATGATGCCGCACATGGACGGCGTCGAGTTCATCAACGCGCTCGCCGCCAGCGACGGCCTGGCCCACGTGCCCGTCATCCTCATGAGCGCGGCGGCCCACGCGCCCCAGATCGAACATCCGCACGCGCAGTTCCGCCGCAAGCCGTTTTCCATCGACGACCTGCTCGATACGGTCCGGGGGCTCATCGGTCCGGCGTGACGACGCTGGGCACGAACCGTGCTGCTGACATGCGTTCCCTCGTTGCGGAATGCACGAGGGTTTTCTTGGAACCGCTCAACCGAAATGGAGGCACCATGGTGCAGGATCAGGTAGAAGGCGCGGCGCAAAAGGTCGCCGGCAAGGTGCAGGACGCGGTCGGCGCGCTGACGGGCGATGAACAGTTGCAGGCCGAAGGCAAGGTGCGTCAGGCCTTCGGCAATCTTCAGGAAAGCTACGGGCAGACGGTGGACCACGTGCGCGTGGCCGTCGCCAGCCAGCCCATTCAGGGCGTGCTGATTGCCGCCGCCGTGGGCTTCGTGCTCGGCGCGTTGTGGAATCGCGATCGCTGATGCGTTCGGCGCGCTCGCCCCGCGCCGAAGAGATGGACCCGCAAGCCGGTGCCTCGTTGCACCGGCTTCGTTTTTTTACGGCGCCTCGCGCGCGAAGCCTGCAAACGACACAGCCCGCGCGCAACCGATGCCGAGCACGGCGCAGGCGCTCGCGAGCACGCCGTGCGTACCGTCGATGGTCAGTGCCGTGGCGAGTCCCGCCGCCGCCAGCGCGCTCAACAGGCTCGCCACGGGTACGCCGAACGCGAGCGCCAGATGCGCGCCGATCAGCATGAGCATCGCGACGGCCATCAGCACCGCGAGCCCGCCCGGCTGCGCGCCGAGCGCATAAGCGAGCGCCGCGCAGACGCCGGCCATCGCGAGATGCAGCGGCCCGCGCCAGCGCGTCCAGTCCTGCACGCGAAAGCACGCCGCGAGTGCCGATCCGACGGCGCCAATTACAAGCGCATCACCGGGCCATTGCGCGGCGACGAAAGCGAGCGTGACCAGCACGCTTTGCAGCGAGACCTGCGGCCGCCGCCAGCCGATGACCGCCAGCACGAGCAACCCTGCGCCCACAAGATCCGACATGCCGCGCTCCCTCAGGCCGCCAGCACGTTCGACAACGTGCCGATGCCCGCAATCGACACCTCCACGCGCGCACCGTCCTTGATCGAGCCGACGCCGATCGACGTGCCGCACGCGATGACATCGCCCGGCACGAGGGTCATGTCCTGCGACAACAGGCTCACCTGCTCGGCGGGCGAAAAGATCATGTCGTCGAGCGGATAGTTCTGCCGTTCGACGCCTTCGAGCGTCGTCACCACGTTCGCGGTGCGCCAGTCGAAGCCGTTGCCCGGCGTGACGATCGCGGGACCGAGACAGGTGAACGTGTCGAAGCCTTTCGAGCGGCACCATTGCGCGAAGTTGGGATCTTCCTGAAGCAATTCGATGGCCGTTACGTCGTTCACGCAGGTATAGCCGAAGATCGCCGCCTCGGCCTCCTCCACCGATGCCCCGCTCACCGTCCTGCCGATCACGATGCCCAGCTCGCCTTCATACGCGATCTTGCCGTGATAGCTGCGCGGCCGACGGATCGACTCGTGCGGCCCGATGACCGACATCGGCGGCTTGATGAGAAACAGCGGATGCTGCGGCGGCGCCTTGTCGAGCTTGCGCGACAGCGCGTAATAGTTGTTCCACAGCGCGATCACCTTGCTCGGCTGGCACGGCGCGAGCAGCGCGAGATCATCGACGGCCCAGGTGATGTCGGTGGGGCGCGGCGCGTCGAACATCGCACCGTCATGCTGCACCACGCGGCCCGAATGCGGGTCGAGCGTGCCGAAGCCGATGCGGTCGTCGGCGTCGCGGAAACGAATCCAGTGTGTCATCTCTGTCTCCCTTTGGAAAAAAAGGAGCGCGGGCATGCGTGGCCCGCGCTCTCTCGTCCCCTCCTCCATGCTCTTCAGATCAGACCCGCGCCGCGCGCCCACTTGTACTTCGCGCCGAGCACCGCGACGGGCAGCTCGGTGGAATACGCATAGGCCGGCACGCCGTGCTGGTACAGGTACTCGGCGGCTTCCTCGACCTGCACGTCGCCCGCAAGCGACGCGACGATCGGCTTCTCGATGCCGCGCGCCTTCATCTCCTCCTTCACCTCGATGACCAGCTTCGCGAAGACCATCGGCGGCGTGATGATGGTGTGCCAGTAGCCGAGGATGATCGAATGGATGCGCTCGTCTTCCAGGCCGAGGCGGATCGTGTTCTGGTAGGTCGCCGGAGGCTCGCCGCCGGTGATGTCGACCGGATTGCCCGCCGCGCCGAACGGCGGAATGAACTTGCGGAAGGCGGCGTCGAGATCGTCGGGCATGGTCATCAGCGAGAGACCGTTGTCGACGCACGCATCCGACAACAGCACACCCGAGCCGCCCGCGCCGGTGATGATGACCGTGTTCTCGCCCTTGGGCGTCGGCAGCTTCGGAATGCCGCGCGCGAATTCGAGCAGGTCGCGCAGCGAACGCGCGCGGATCACGCCGCATTGCGCGAACACGTCTTCGTAGATCTTGTCGTTGCCCGCGAGCGCGCCAGTGTGCGAACTCGCCGCGCGCGCGCCGAGGCTCGTGCGGCCAGCCTTCAGCACCACCACCGGCTTCTTCTTCGACACGCGCCGCGCGGCTTCGGCGAAGGACCGTCCGTCTTTCAGATCCTCGCAATGCTGCGCGATGATCTCGGTGTTGTCGTCCTGCTCGAAGAAGGTGAGCAGATCGTCTTCGTCGATGTCGCTCTTGTTGCCGAGCCCGACGATCGCACTCACGCCCATCTTCGCCGAGCGCGAGAAGCCGATGATCGCCATGCCGATGCCGCCCGACTGCGACGACAGCGCCGCCTTGCCCTTCACGTCATAGGGCGTGCAGAAGGTCGCGCAGAGGTTCTTGGGCGTGTAGTAGAAGCCGTAGATGTTCGGGCCCATCATGCGGATGTCGTACTGGCGCGCGATTTTGACGATCTCTTCCTGCCCTTCGTGATTGCCGGTCTCCGCGAAGCCCGACGGAATCAGCACGGCGCCCGGAATCTGCTTCTCGCCCACTTCCACCAGCGCCTGCGCGACGAACTTCGCGGGAATCGCGAACACGGCGACATCGATCACGCCGGGCACGTCCTTCACGCTGCGGTACGCCTTGCGGCCCATGATCTCGTCGGCTTTCGGATGGATCGGGTAGATGGCGCCCTGATAGCCGCCGTTGATCAGGTTCTTCATCACCGAGTTGCCGATCTTGCCGTCCTCGTTCGACGCGCCGATCACCGCGACCGCATCCGGCTTCATGATGCGGTTCATCTGCGTGACGATCTGTTCCTGCGTGGGACGGTAACGCGGCGCGGCGGGCTCGAAGTCCATCACGATGCGCACGTCCGCCGCGACCGCACCGCTCGGGCTCGCGAACACCGGATTCAGGTCCATTTCCGAGATCTGCGGGAAGTCGTCGACGAGTTGCGAGACGCGCTGGATCAAGGTGACGAGCGCCTCGCGCTGCACCGGCTCCGCGCCGCGCACGCCGCGCAGGACATCGGCGGCCTGGATGCCGTCGAGCATCGATGCGGCTTCTTCATGCGTGACCGGCGCGAGGCGGAACGTGACGTCCTTCAGCACTTCGACCAGCACGCCGCCGAGGCCAAACGCGATCAGCTTGCCGAAGGACGGATCCGTCACCGCACCGATGATCACTTCCTGCCCCGCGCCGACCATCTGCTGGACCTGCACGCCGATGAGCGTCGCGTCGTTCGCGTACTTGCGTGCGTTCGAAATGATCGTGTCGAAGCCGGCTTTTGCTTCGGCCTCGTTCTTCACGCCGACCAGCACGCCGCCCGCCTCGGTCTTGTGGAGAATCTCCGGCGATACGATCTTGAGCACCACCGGAAAGCCGATGAACGATGCGAGCTTCGCCGCATCGTCCGCGGACTTTGCCACGCCTTCCTGCGGCACGGCGATACCGTATGCATCGCAGACGAGCTTCCCTTCGGGCGCCGTGAGCGAGGTGCGGCCTTCGGCCTTCACGCGCTCGAACACTTCGGCGACGCGGCGTTTCGCATCGGGCGCATGGAGCGGCGCGACGTAGGGCTTCTGCGAAGAAGAATGAGCTGCTGCGCTGGGTTCGTGGACCACCGTGCTGTTCATGTCGAGTGTCTCCGTTTTTTCTGGGCGTGCAGGGGCCTGCGCCACCTTCTTTCGAAGGCGGGCGTCATTGCAGTTGAAAGGAGTTCAGATCGCGCCGAGGCTTTTCAGCGTGGCGATCTGGTCAGGCGTATAGCCGAGTTCGGCCATGACTTCGTCGGTATGTTCGCCGAGCAGCGGCGAGCGCACGACTTCGGTCGGGCTGTCCGAGAGCTTGATCGGGTTGCCGACCGTGAGGTACTTGCCGCGCACCGGATGATCCACTTCCACCACGGTGCCGGTCTTGCGCAACGACGGCTCTTCGGCGATTTCCTTCATCGAGAGGATCGGGCCGCAGGGAATGTCGTGCTTGTTGAGAATTTCCATGGCCTGGAACTTGGTCTTCGACATGGTCCAGCGCTCGATCTCGTCGAAGATATCCTTCAGGTGCGGCAGGCGTGCATTGGGTGTCTTGTAGTCCGGATGATCGATCCATTCCTCGCGGCCGATCACCTTGCAGATCTCCCCCCACACCGGCGCCTGCGTGATGAAGTAGATGTACGCGTTCGGATCCGTCTCCCAGCCCTTGCACTTCAAAATCCAGCCCGGCTGGCCGCCGCCCGATGCATTGCCCGCGCGCGGCACCGCCTCGCCGAAGCTGCCGTTCGGATACTGCGGATATTCCTTCATGACGCCCGTGCGTTCGAGCCGTTGCTGATCGCGCAGCTTCACGCGGCAGAGGTTCAGCACGCCGTCCTGCATCGCGGCGAGCACGCGCTGGCCGCGCCCGCTCGTGTTGCGCTGATACAGCGCCGTGACGATGCCGAGCGCCAGATGCAGCCCCGTGCCCGAATCGCCGATCTGCGCGCCGGTGACGGTGGGCGGTCCGTCGTCGAAACCGGTGGTCGAGGCCGCGCCGCCCGCGCATTGCGCGACGTTCTCGTAGACCTTGCAGTCTTCATACGGTCCCGGTCCGAAGCCTTTCACCGACGCCACGATCATGCGCGGATTCAGTTCCTGGATACGCTCCCACGTGAAGCCCATGCGGTCGAGCGCGCCCGGCGCGAAGTTCTCGACCAGCACGTCGCATTGCTTGACGAGCGTCTCCAGCACCTTCTTGCCTTCGGGATTCTTCGTGTCGATGGTGATCGAACGCTTGTTGTGGTTCAGCATCGTGAAGTAGAGGCTGTCGGCGTCGGGGATGTCGCGCAATTGCTCGCGCGTGATGTCGCCGGCGCCCGCGCGCTCCACCTTGATGACGTCCGCGCCGAACCACGCGAGCAGCTGCGTGCAGGTCGGTCCCGACTGGACGTGCGTGAAGTCGAGAATCTTCACGCCGTCCAGCGCCTTGCCCGATGTGTTCACTTTCACCGTCATGGCTTGTCTCCGAAACTCAATCGATGTTTGTAGGTTCGACGTTTATTTGTACATCGTCTGCGCCATCGTGCCTGGCGCGTACACGGTCGGATCGACCCAGATGTTGATGACCGCGCTCTTGCCCGTCTTCGCGACCGCTTCGCGCGCCCGTTGCAGCGCGCCGGCAATCTTCGACGCTTCCCGCACTTCCTCGCCGTAGCCGCCGAGCATCTCCGCGAAGCGGCCATACGGCACGTCCGAGAGCAAATTGCCCACGTTGCCGCGCTCGTCGCCGTACTTCGCGAGCTGGCCGTAGCGGATCTGGTTCATCGCGGAGTTGTTGCCGATCACCGCGATATACGGCACGCCGAAACGGTTCGCGGTTTCCATGTCGAAGGACGTCATGGAGAACGCGCCGTCGCCGTAATAACAGAGTACTTCTTTCTCCGGATTGGCCAAGCCCGCCGCGATCGCGAAGCCCGTGCCGACGCCCAGCGATCCCAGCGCGCCCGGATCCATCCACTGGCCCGGACGGCGCGGCCGCACGGCCTGCGCGGAAATCGTCACGACATCGCCGCCGTCGCCGATGTAGATGGTGTCGTCGGAGAGGAACTGGTTGATTTCATGCGCGACGCGGTACGGATGGATCGGGCTCGCGTCCGAGGTGAACAGCGGCATCAGCTTGGCCGTCGCGGCTTCTTCCAGCGTCGAGAGTTCGCGCATCCAGGCCTGGCGCGCCTGGCGCTTGTCGTTCTTCAGGCGTCCGCTCGCTGCTTGCAGCGCGGCGCCGAGAATCGCGCCCGGATCGCCGACCAGACCGAGATCGATGTCGCGATTCTTGCCGACCGTGCGGTAGTCCATGTCGATCTGCACCAGCTTGAGATCCTTGCTGATGCGCTTGCCGTAACCCATGCGGAAATCGAACGGCGTGCCGACGATCACGATCAGATCCGCCTTCGCGAAAGCCTGCGAGCGCGTGCGGTCGAAGTGATGCGGGTCGCCCGGCGGCAGCAGGCCGCGGCTCGCGCCGTTGAAGTAGCCGGGAACGTCGAGCCCGCGCAGCAACGCGATGGCTTCCTCATGACCGCGCGCGGTCCACACTTGCTGGCCGTAGAGGATGGCAGGCCGCTCCGAGTTCACCAGCAAGTCGGCGAGTTGCTCGATCGATGCCGGATCGCCGACGGATTTCGTCGACGCCCGATAGCGGCCGGGTTGCGGAATCACGGCTTTGGTCTGGTCGATTTCGCGGTCGAGCACGTCGCGCGGAATCTCGAGATACGCCGGGCCGGGCGCGCCGTTGAAGGCTTCGCGCGCGGCCATCGAGATCATGTCGGCGACGCGTTCGGTGCTCGGCACGGTCGCGGCGAACTTGGTGATGGGCGCCATCATGTCGACGTGCGGCAAGTCCTGCAGCGAACCCATCTTGTGCTGCGTCAGCGCGCCCTGCCCGCCGATGTGGATGATCGGGCTTTCGGAGCGGAACGCCGTGGCCACGCCGGTGACGGCGTTCGTGCAGCCGGGACCGGCCGTCGTCACGACGCAGCCGAGCTTGCCGGTCTGGCGCGCATACCCGTCGGCCGCGTGCGCCGCCACCTGCTCGTGACGCACGTCGATGATGCGGATGCCTTCGTCGACGCAACCATCGTAAATGTCGATGATGTGGCCGCCGCACAGCGTGAAAATCGTATCGACACCTTCGTTCTTCAGCGCGCGGGCGACCAGATGGCCGCCCGAAATCACGCCGGCGCCGCGCGTCTTCGCCTTCAGGGTGTCATCGGCGGTGGTGGTGGCGGGAGCGATTTCGGGGCGGCTGCTGACGACTTCGGACATTGCTGTCTCCTCCTCGATGGGGGTGGTGTGCGGTTCCGTCGACCTCGATCGGGTCGCCGTTGCTGTGATATACAATATTCCACACACAGTATTAGTCAACTGTATCCCGCTCGGCGAAAACCCTGTGATGCGGTGCGTCAATGGTCAATAAGGCTGCCCCGCATGACTCTGCGTCTCACCCGTGCCGCAGCGCGGCAAATCTGTACCCTTTTCCATGACTTCGAAACGAGCCCGCAATTTCAATTGTCCCGTCTTGATATGTGATATATCGTATTTCAGCGCGCATCGAGAGGCTCAGTGCTTTATGCCCGCGCCATTCCCATCAGAGGATTCCGGAGACGAAATGAACATTCACGAATATCAGGCGAAGGCACTGCTGCGCCAGTACGGCGTCGCGGTGCCGGAGGGTCGCGTCGCCTTCACCGCGCAGGAAGCCGCCGATGCCGCCAGCGCCCTGGGCGGGCCGGTCTGGGTCGTCAAATCGCAGATTCACGCGGGCGGACGCGGTGCGGGCCGCTTCTCGAACGATCCCGAGGGCAAGGGCGGCGTGCGCGTTGTGAAGTCGGTGGAAGACGTGCGCGAGAACGCGCGGAAGATGCTGTCGTCGGTGCTCGTGACCAAGCAGACCGGCCCCGCCGGCCGCCAGGTGAAGCGCCTGTATGTCGAGGAAGGCTGCGACATTGCGCGCGAACTCTATCTCGGCATGCTCGTGGATCGCGCGACGTCGCGCATCACCATCATGGCGTCCACCGAAGGCGGCATGGAGATCGAGGAAGTCGCGCAGCGTACGCCAGACAAGATCCTCAAGGTCGCGATCGATCCGGCCATCGGCCTGCAACCGTTCCACACGCGCCAGATCGCTTTCGGGCTGGGGCTCGCCGGAAAGCAGGTGAGCGCGGCATCGAAATTCATCGCGGCGCTGTACCGCGCGTTCGTCGATCTGGATGCGTCGATCGTCGAGGTGAATCCGCTGGTCGTCACCGGTTCGGGCGACGTGATCGCGCTCGATGCCAAGCTCAACTTCGACGACAACGCGCTCTATCGTCTTCCGGACATCGAAAAGCTGCGCGACGAGGACGAGGAAGATCCCGCCGAAATCGAAGCGGCGAAACACGGGCTGAACTACGTGAAGCTCGACGGCAATATCGGCTGCATGGTGAACGGCGCCGGACTGGCAATGGCCACGATGGACATCATCAAGCTCTATGGCGGCGAGCCGGCCAATTTCCTCGATGTCGGCGGCGGCGCGACGCAGGAGCGCGTCGCGACGGCGTTCAAGCTGATCCTGCGCGATCCCAAGGTGCGCGGCATCCTCGTCAACATCTTTGGCGGCATCATGCGCTGCGACGTGATCGCCCAAGGCGTGGTCGCGGCCGCGCGCGACATCGACCTGCGCGTGCCGCTCGTCGTGCGCCTGGCCGGCACGAACGTCGATGCCGGCCGCGAGATTCTGCGCACGTCCGGACTCACCATCATTCCCGCCGACAACCTAGCCGATGCCGCCGACAAGATCGTCAGCGCCGTCGCTGGCGCACGTCACTGAGGAGCACACCGACATGAGCGTTCTGATCGACAGGAACACCAAAGTGATTTGCCAGGGCTTTACCGGCGCGCAGGGCACCTTCCATTCCGAGCAGGCGCTGGCCTACGGCACGCGCATGGTCGGCGGCGTGACCCCGGGCAAGGGCGGCACGACGCATCTGGATCTGCCCGTATTCGACACGGTTGCCGAAGCCGTCGCCCGCACCGGCGCCGATGCCTCTGTGATCTACGTGCCGCCGCCCTTCGCCGCCGATGCCATCCTCGAAGCCATCGATGCGCACGTGCCGTTCATCGTCTGCATCACGGAAGGCATTCCCGTGCTCGACATGCTGCGCGTCAAGCGCGCGCTGAGCGGCTCGGACAGCCGGCTCGTCGGTCCGAACTGTCCGGGCGTCATCACGCCGGGGCAATGCAAGATCGGCATCATGCCGGGCCATATCCATCAGCCGGGGAAGATCGGCGTGGTGTCGCGGTCGGGCACGCTCACTTATGAAGCCGTCGCGCAGACCACCGCGGCCGGGCTCGGGCAGACGACGTGCATCGGCATCGGCGGCGATCCAGTGAACGGGACGAATTTCATCGACTGCCTGACGCTCTTTCTCGAAGACGACGCCACCGAGGGCATCATCATGATCGGTGAAATCGGCGGATCGGCGGAAGAAGAAGCCGCGCAGTTCCTCAAGGACGCGCGCACGAAAAAGCCGGTGGTCGGCTTCATCGCCGGGACGAGCGCGCCGCCGGGACGCCGCATGGGCCATGCGGGCGCGATCATTTCGGGCGGCTCGGGCACAGCAGGCGCGAAGATGGACGCGATGAAATCGGCGGGAATACGCGTGGCGGATTCGCCCGCGGCGCTCGGCGAAACGATGCTGCGCGCGATGCGTTAGGAATTCCGGAAGCGCGGCGGGGTCGGCCCAACCCCGCCGTCACAGATTGTGTCAGTCGATGCGAGCCGAAGTCGTAACGTACGGATTTCGTCCGACGATCCCCGCTTCGACATGACCCGCTTCTTCCCTGTCGCAATCGCCGCCGCGTTGGCCCTTTCGGCATTCAGCCAGGAGGCGCCGGCGGTTTCGCTCAGTCCTTCCTTTGCTGACAGCGCTTCGTCCGCGCGCTTCCAGAGCAACAGCAACGCCAACGTCACTCGTCCGCCCGAAGCCACCCCGGCGTCGCGCACGGGCATGAGCACCCGTTGCAAGGAACTGGCGTCGTCGATTGCCGCCGCGACGGCATCGCCCGATAGACAAGTCGCGGTGAACGTCAGCAAGCTCGACGATCAACGCATCGTGACCCAGTCCATTCGCGACAAGCGCGGCGATCTCGAAGCGCAATCGAAGAGTTCCGGCTGTCCGAAGCCTTGACGGCGACGCAGATCAAAAACAAAGGCCGCCTGACGTTTGTCAGGCGGCCTTCCGTCACAATTGAACCATGTAGTCCGACGATCAATCCAGAAAGTCGCAATTCGCCTCGACGAACGCGGCCAGATCGAGCGAATGCTGCTTCACGAGCCGCTCGACGAGTTCGGTATCGCGCATCTCCAGCGCCTCGATGATCCGCATGTGATCGACGATCGAACGCGATGCGCGGTCGCTCTGCGCAATCGTCATTTTTCGAATGGCGCGCACGTGCACGAAGATGTTCTTGATGGTGTCGAAGATGATCTCCGACTTCGACAGCCGCACGATGGCCGAGTGAAACGCGATATTCGCTTCCGAATATTCGTCGATATGTTCGGCCGGCGTGGAATCGCGGAAGTTGTCGAACATATGGCGCAACTGGGCGATTTCCTCGTCCGACGCCCGCTGCGTGGCGAGCCGCGCCGCCATGCTTTCCAGCGCCGCCCACATGTGGATCATCTCGACGATCTCGCGCTTCGTCTTGCGCAGGATATACACCCCGCGACGCGGCACGGTGCGCAGAAAACCTTCCTGCTCCAGCAGCGTCATGGCCTCGCGAATGGGCGTGCGGGACACGCCCAGTGCTTCGGTCAGCTCTTTCTCGTCGAGACGGATTTCTTCCCGCGAGCGGTAGATGTCCGCCTCGGCGATGGCCTGCCGCAGCTTGGCATACGCCTGGTCGCGCAGCGACACGGTGGCGTTGATCGGCTCCAGCGAGAGCGTGAGCCCCGAGGTGCGGACTTCCGGCCGTTCTACGGATTGAGTATCAGATGGCATTGATGGCTTGATTTCCCAAGTGCGGACGGCCAGCGTCGATACGCTTGCCCGAACCGCCGTTCTGGTCGTCCGCCGCGAGACCGGCAAAGCGACCGTGATCCTGCGCGCGCTGCAGCATGCTCTGCGGCACCGCCGATGCAATCATAAACGTAACACCCATACCCACGGCAATCAGCGCGAAACCAACGACAACCAACAGGGCGATGCTCATTTCAGGCTCCAGTCGAATCACTCAAGAGCCCTGAGTATATGCTGCGTCGCAACAGGACGCAACATATTTTGCATCTTGTATATCAGAAACAAAGCTGACGCCATGGATTCAGTTTAGGCCGCTTTCTGCGGCTGCGGAGGCGACACGGGCTTCGCGGTGCCCTGGTTCACGCCTTCGCGCAGCTTGATCAATGCGAGAACGGCATCGAGCATCGGCGTTTCGACGTGCACCAGACGGCCGATTTCCTGCACGACGGTCATCAGCGGATCGATTTCCATCGGCCGTCTGGCCTCGCAGTCCATCAGCATCGAGGTCTTATGCGCGCCCACCGCGCCCGCGCCGTTGATGCGCCGTTCCACGTCCACCCTGAAATTCACGCCGATCCTGTCGCCGATGGCCTTCGCCTCGAGCATCATCGCCTTCGACAGCGCGCGCGTGCCGGGATCGCTGGTGAGGACGTCGAGCGTCGCGCCGGTGAGCGCGCTGATCGGATTGAAGCAGAGATTGCCCCACAGCTTGAGCCAGATTTCGTCACGGATGTTGTCGCGCATCGGCGCTTCCGTGTCCGCCTTCGCCATCAGATCGTGCAGCGCCTGCA
Organism: Caballeronia sp. LZ033; assembly: GCF_031451265.1. Classification (NCBI taxonomy): domain Bacteria; kingdom Pseudomonadati; phylum Pseudomonadota; class Betaproteobacteria; order Burkholderiales; family Burkholderiaceae; genus Caballeronia; species Caballeronia sp. LZ033. Next base: position 1,212,943 of record NZ_JARUXQ010000004.1, read on the forward strand.
GACGCGGCGTGATCTCCCCGCTCGGCTCGCCGATCGGAAACTTCTTGCCGTAGTGATGCTCGATGACGCCCGGCTCCGCGATTTCCGCCGCCGGCAGCAGCACGCAGCCGATCGCACGTTCCGGCCCGAATACGTCCCATTGCCGTCCGCCGGGATCGACGCTCTGCAGCTTCGTGCCTTCGAGTTCGTTGCCGTGCTTGTAGAAATACCAGTAAGGCAGGCCGTTGACCGCGGTGACGATCGCGGTGTCCGGACCGAGCAGCGGCGGAATCAGGTCGACGACGCCGGGAATCGAGTGCGCCTTGAGCGCGATGATGACGAAGTCCTGCGGGCCGAGCTCAGCGGGATTGTTCGTGCAGCGCACCTTGACGGTGTGCTCCTCGCCGTCGATCCGCAGTTTCACGCCGTGCGCCTGCATGGCCGCGAGGTGCGGCCCGCGCGCGACAAAACTGACATCGGCTCCTGCGCGCGCCAGTTGCGCGCCCATATAGCCGCCAATTGCACCGGCGCCGTACACGCAGATCTTCATGATTCGTCTCCTGTTTTATAGCCTGATATCCATCTGATATACAAGATACTACATTCCGTATAGACCAAGGACAAGGCGAAAGGCGTCTGGGCGTACAGGCAAAAACCCGCATGCGCCGATGACGCTGCGAGTAAAAGTGAACCGGTGAGTGCGACGCTCAGACTTCGGCGATCTGGCTGCTGCCGACAGTATGCGACGACGATGCCACGACGTGTGACCACACGCTCGCCGCGCTGGCGCGCAGCGCGTGGCCGCGACGGCGCACCAGCATCAGCGCGCGCGCGGTGGCGGGGTTGAGGGGAAGGAGATGGAGCGCGGCGGGATTGCAGGCCGTGCGCGTGTGCATCGGCAGGACGCCGACGCCCAAGCCGGCCTGGGTCATGTGCGCGATCGCCGCCGCCTGGGTGAAGCGCTGCCGTACCGCGCCGCTCACGCCATGCAGCGCCAGCGCGGCCTCGATGGCAGCGAGACTGCCGGTGTCGTCGTCGAGCAGCAGCAAGGACGTGCCGCGCAACTGGCGCCAGTCGAGCGCGGCGGCCCCGGCCCATCGATGCGATACCGGGACCACCGCCGCCAATGCGTCGGGATAAAGCGGTTCGGCGGAGAGTTCGTCCAATGTGTCGGGCGCGATGACGAGGCCCATATCGGCTTCACCCGAACGCACGAGTTGCAGCACGGCATTCTGCGGCCAATCCAGCACGACCACGGTGACATCCGGCAGACGCGCACGGCACGAAGCGAGCAGCGCGGGCAGCACGCCTGCCGCCAGGCCGCCGCCGCACGCGAGATTCACCACGCCCGGCTCGGCGCCGGATTTGCCGTGCGGCCGCAGCGTCGCTTCCAGTTCCTCGACGAGCGGCGCGACCCGCGCGAGCAGCTTGCGACCCGTATCGGTGAGCGTGACGTGACGCGTGGTGCGATCGAAGAGCCGCAGCGCGATTTCTTCTTCGAGCTCACGAATGCCCCGGCTGACCGCCGATTGCGTGACGCCGGATGCATCGCCCGCGCGCGTGAAACTGCGATGCCGCGCCAGTGTCACGAACAACCTCAGTTGATGCAGCGAGACACTGAGCGCAGGCGCGGCGTGATCGCTCGAATGGTCCGGATCGCTCATGCCCGCGCCGCCCCGCTTACTGCACCGTCTTGTGCGATCCGTCCCAGCCGGCCTGGAAAGATGCATTCACCGACGATTCACTCGACGCCTGCGCGACCGTGTTGTCGATCCAGCGCTTTCTCATCGGCGCGAGCACGAACTTGGCGCACAGCCCCGCCGCGATCGACGTCACCGCTGCCGCAGTGAACACCGCGTTCCACGACCCGATCGACGCGAGCACCGACGCCAGCGGCACCAGCATCGACGCCGTGCCTTTCGCGGTGTATAGCGTGCCGGCATTGGCGGCGGCGTACTTGCTGCCGAAGGTATCGGCACAGGTTGCCGGGAAGATCGAGAAGATCTCGCCCCAGCACAGGAACGTCAGCGCCGCGAACAGCATGAAGAGATACGGGTTGTGGCCGAACTCCATCAGCCCGAGCAGCGCAATGCCCTCGCCCAGGAAGATGATGAACATCGTGTTTTCACGGCCGATCTTGTCGGAGATGAAGCCGCACAGCGGACGCGTGAAGCCGTTGCACAGATTGTCGATCGACAAGGTCATCGCGAGCAGCGGCAACGTGATGCCGAACAGGTTGACCGGCATTTTCGCGAAGCCGTATTCCTTCGCGATCGGCCCGAACTGCGCGGTCGCGATCACGCCGCCCGCCGCAACGAACACGAACATCAGGTACAGCACCCAGAAGATCGGCGCGCGCACCATCTGGCCTGTCGTGTAGTCGATCTTCGTCGCGACGATGCGCTTCGCCGGAACGATGCCCGCCGGCGGCTTCGGCCGCACCAGCATCAGCGCAAGCACGAAGATGCAGACGCCCTGCAGGATGCCGAAGAACATGAACGCATGCTCGTAGCCCGAGCGCTGGATCATGTTCGAGATCGGTATCACCGTGACCGCGGCGCCCGCGCCGAAGCCGGCCGCGGTCAATCCCGCCGCGAGGCCGCGCTTGTCCGGGAACCACTTGAGCGCCGTGCCCACGCAGGTGCCGTACACGCACCCCGCGCCCACGCCCGCCACGACCGCCGCGATGTAGAGATGCACGAGGCTGGTCGCGTGGGCGTCGATGATCCAGCCGAGCGCCGCGCACATCGAGCCGCCGATGACCACCGGCCGCGGTCCGAACTTGTCGACGAGCCAGCCTTCCACAGGCACGAGCCAGGTTTCGGTGACGATGAAGATGGTGAAGGCGGTCTGGATCGCCGCCTGACCCCAATGGTGCTTGGCGTCCATTGGCACGACGAACAGCGTCCATGCGTACTGCAGGTTGGCGACCAGTCCCATGCAGATGATGCCGATCACCAGCTGGAACCATCTGTTGTGATGACGCCCGTGCGATTGCCCGGACACAACCGTGTCTGCGCTTGCCATGTCTGTCTCCGTTGTGTTTCTCAGCGCTCGTACGGCGCTTGATGTGCTGCGAGAAGCCGGCGCGCTGCGTCGGCGGCGGGCGGTCGGTCAGGAGAAGGGCTCGGTCCAGGCGGCATGGGCGGGAGGCCGCCGGTTGGCGTGCGTGCGGCGCACGGCGCGCGCGATGCAGCGGGCGATCGATTCGCACATGGGGCAAACATCCGCGTCAGGCGATCGAAGAATCATGTCAAGCGATTCCCAGTTGAGTCCGGATGATTCGAACCAGCCTTTGCAGGCTTCGCATGCTGCTGATCGTGCTGATTGATGCGTGGTGCGGTGAGGCGGGGTGCTTCTGATATGCCGCGCGAAATCCGGTCGATGCCTGGGGCCAGCATGGCCGTTCGCGCCTGGTAGGACTGTCCGGCTTACAACTGATGGGACGTGAAAGCATCGTGGGGGAGAAAAACGATTAAGGAAAGTTAGAAAAAATTATTGTATAAATTCAGTATCGTTAATGGATGAGGGATTGCCGTGCTCCGCAACGCCACCCTGCGTCAATTGAAGATCTTCGAAACCGTCGCACGGCGACTGAGTTTTTCCCGCGCCGCCGAAGAGCTGTACCTCACGCAGCCAGCGGTTTCCACGCAGGTGAAGCAACTCGAAGAACACGCAGGACTGCCGCTGTTCGAGCAGTTGGGCAAGAAGATTTTCCTGACGCCGGCGGGCAACGAAATGCTCCATCACAGCCGCGCCATCCTGGAGCAATTCCGCGAAGCCGACGACGCGATGGCCCGCCTCAAGGGTATTTCCGGAGGCACGCTGAATGTCGCGGTCATCAGCGCCGGCGATTACTTCTTTCCGCGGCTGCTCGCCGCCTTCACGCTGCGCAATACCGACGTGCGGCTCAATCTCGCCGTGCACAATCGCGAGGAACTGCTGCATCAGCTATCCGACAATCTCACCGACCTGGCCGTCATGGTGCGTCCGCCGCGCGACATGGATACCGTGAACGTGTCGTTCGCGCCGCATCCGTATGTGATCGTCGCGCCGCCGGATCATCCGCTCGTCGGGCGCCGCGATCTTCCGCTGGAAGCGCTGGCCGACGAGCCGTTCATCGTCCGCGAGCGCGGCTCCGATACCTGGAATTCGATGGAGGAAGGCTTCGCCGGACGCCTGACGAACCTCAACGTGGCGATGGAAATCACCAGCACGGAGACCATCAAGCAGGCGGTGATCGCCGGCATGGGGCTCAGCTTTCTTTCTGCTCATACCATCAGCATGGAACTGCAGATGGGCAAGCTGGCCGTGCTAGATATCGAGGACTTTCCGGTGATGCTCAACTGGTTCGTCGTGCATCGCAACAACAAACGTCTGCCGCCGGTCGCGCTTGCATTCAAGGACTTCCTGATCCAGGAAGGCGCTGCGCAAATCGAGTCGATCACGCAGATCGTCGCGACAACGGGCAAGCCGAACACATAAGGCTTTATCAATACATACTCGAAGAAAGTTTAACTGTCGTGTATGGATCGATTTTCCTATCCTGCGATGAAGCCCCCCGGCCAACAGGAGACGATCATGATCCAGGCAATTCACGGCGATGACCGCGAAGTTCAGGCGCAGGTCTGCGCATTCAATACGGCTTTCGAAGAACTCGACCTGATGTTCCGCTGGGACGCGCAGACGTACCGCTCGCTTGCATCAGCGGACAGCGACTACGGCAGGATCGCGTTGTACATCGAGACGCATTGTCCGCATCTGCTGAAGGCGTACAGCGCCGAGTTCCTTTGCCAGGCTATCGTGGAGCGGAAGAATTCGATGGTCGAAGCGTGCCGGCAGAACACCGTCCAGTATGAGGACAGCACGCAGCGCGCACGGCTCTGGCGAGCGCGCGATCGGGAAGCGATGCAGTTCTGAGCTTCTCTGCCAATGAAAGCGGGCGGCCCGGACACTCCGGGCCGCCCGCTTTGCGTTCATCCCTTCAGGGCGCCAGCGCCACCCACACGGCCTTCGGCTCCGTGAAGTTTTCGATCGCGACATCGCCATGCTCGCGGCCAAAACCGGAATCGCCGCTGCCGCCCCACGGCAGCCGGACGTCGGTGTAGCCGTAAGTATTGACCCAGACGGTGCCCGCCTTCAATCCGGCCGCCATCCGGTGCACCCGGCCGATATCCGCGCTCCACACGCCCGCTGCAAGGCTGTACGCGGTGCCGTTGGCGATGCGCAGCGCGTCGGCTTCGTCGTCGAACGGAATCACGCTGGCCACCGGCCCGAAGATCTCTTCCTGCGAGATGCGCATCTCGTGCTCGACGTTGGCGAACACCGTCGGCTCGATGAAATAGCCGCGCTCGCCGACACGTCGTCCGCCGGTCACGAGCGATGCGCCCTCGCCCTTGCCAATGTCGACGTATTCCAGAATCGTCTTCATCTGTTTGGCGGAGATGACGGGGCCCATGTTGGTCTCGCGCTGCGTGGGATCGCCGAGCTTGATGGTGCGGGCACGTTGCGCGAGCCGCTCGACCACCTCGTCGTACACGGCACGCTGGGCCAGGATGCGCGAGCCCGCCGAACAGACCTGCCCCGCGTTGAAGAAGATGCCCGATGCCGCCGCGCGCACGGCGCCGTCGAGGTTGGCGTCGGCGAAGATGACATTGGCCGACTTGCCGCCCAGTTCGAGCGTGACGCGCTTGAAGTTGCCCGCGGCGCCCTGCAGGATGCCGCGTCCGACCGACGGCGATCCGGTGAACGTCACCTTGTCGACGCCCGGATGCGCGACCAGCGAATCACCGACCACCGAGCCCTTTCCGGTCACGATGTTGAGCACCCCGGGCGGCACGCCGGCTTCGAGGGCCAGGCGACCGAGCATCAGTGCGGACAGCGGCGTGATCTCGGCGGGCTTCACGATCAGCGTGCAACCGCAGGCAAGCGCCGGCGCGATCTTCCACATGCCGATCATGAGCGGGAAGTTCCATGGCACGATCGCCGCAACCACGCCGACCGGTTCGCGCACCGTGTACGTCAAAGCGTCGGGCCGCGCGGGCACGACCTGACCGTTGATCTTGTCGCACCAGCCGGCGTAGTACGCGAGCGTATCGATGGCGGCGGGAACGTCCTGACGCTGCACCGCCGCAATGGGCTTGCCGCCGTCGAGACTTTCGAGCGCGGCAAGCTCATCCTGATTCTGGCGCAGCAGATCGGCGAACTTCATCAGGATGCGGCCGCGCTCGGCTGCGCGGATCGCGTTCCAGGGTTTCAACGCGGCGCGAGCGGCCTGTACCGCGCGGTCGACATCGGCGGAGGTGCCTTGCGCGACATGGGCAATGGGGTTTTCGGTGGCGGGATCGAGGTTGGTGGAATAGTCGCCGCCGCTTGGCGGGATCCACTCGCCGTTGATCAGCAATTCATAGCGCTTCAAGTCCGTCGTGCTTTCCATGTCTCGCTCCATGTGCTTTTCCAGACTCCGTCATGGTGAGCCAGAAAGATCATTCTTGAAACCAAGACATTCTTATCGTTCATATAGGGCGGGATGAATGGATGATCGGCAAGGCGGGGCCGAAGACATCAGTAGAGGGAACGGTAATCCCATGCGAGCGAATCCAGCTCTCCGTTCATGAAATTCTCGTACCTGGCGAAGAAACTTTGCAGGCTGTCCGGATCTTTCCTGAGATAGGCCAGGCCCAGTACGACGAAGCTCACGCTATCCGGATTGAAAGGCAGCTTGGGCGTGAAATTGTCGATGACATCCTGTAGCTGGCGCTTGACCGCGCTCTTGTCGGCGTAGAGCGCTTCCAGCGCCTGAGGTCCGAGTGGCTGATCGGTCCCGGGCATACGATTACGCAGCCTCCATTTCCGCCGGGTCGGATCCTTTTCTATCGCGAACCTGAGCGTCTGCAAGACGACGCTCTTGAACTTCGGATCGGTTGCCAGATCTTCCACTGGAATTCCCCTGAGCTTTTCGCCGCTGTTCACCACGAGTCTTTCCACGGTATTCCGCGTTCCGGTCCGTGACGCATAAACGTCCAGCAAGTCTTCCGCCGACATGTGATAACTCTCGTGAATCAACATCCGTGACATCACCTGATCGAACTGCGAGCCCATGATCGCCACTTCGTCGAAACCTTTCTCGAATGCGGTCAACAGGAACGTCACCTCCTTTGATGTCACTTTCAGGGGATAGTAATCCTGATGGGGCTGGTAAAGAGGCGGCGCGTTGGATGGATACGTGGTGACCAGGACATCGCTCTGATATCCCTGCTTCGCATAGCGTGTTGTGGTGGAAACGTTCAGCTTGTCCAGTGAAGCGCCGCACAGCGGGAGGCGTGTCTCCAAGAAATGTTCGAGCATTTCCTCCACGGAATCGCCGAAGAATATCTCGAACAATCTCGCAATTCGCAGTTCCTCACGGTTCTCCCGCAACGCGAAGCTGGCATCCTCAAGCAGGCTCATCGCTTCATTCTTCGCTCTGGCCAACACGTCGCGCATTTCCCTGGCGGTTTGCAGGCTCATGCCTTCATCGATGTGCGTGATGGCAAATCTGCGTATCGGTGTGCACGGCGGTGTCGGCTCCGGCACGACCTTCCATTCTCCTCCGGAAAACCTCACCGACGGGCCATCCAGACGGCTCATCGGATGAACGGCGTTATAGGTGTTGGTTCTCCAGTTGAATCTGACCTCGCAGAATTTCTCGCCAGCCTTGATATATTCCGCGTACCTCGGGACGGGCGAGGCTCCGCGCAGCGTATAGGTATTGCTTGGGGCATTGAATTGCAGGCCGGGCTCGGATGCCACGGAGGTCAGATATTGATCGTCGACCCTCATGGCGCGCACACTCCAGTCGTCCGGGAAATACAGTTCCGCCTTCAGTCGCGCGGGCCGGATGATTCCAGCCTTCGATGCCCGCCCGATATCCGCTATATCGATTGGAAGCGGAACGAGAATGTCCAGCAAAGCGGCCGCAATGGTTTTGGCGATCCTGGATACATCCGCCCCCACTGCGCTCGCCTGGATGACGCGCAGGACGTGATTGGCCAATGCCGTTCCGGACAATCCAAGCGCCCTGCCCGAACGTACGCTTTCCCGCAAGGAGCCTCGGGAAATCGCCGCACCGATTCCTCTGCCCGCCGGATACAGGGACAACATGACCGTGAGCGTATCGACAAGGGCATCAAGCGGACTGACCTTATAGTCCTTGTCGAACGAGATCATGTATCCCATCTTGTAGAACGGCACGAGATTGAACAGCAATCGTTGAGCGAAGCTCGGCCTATAGAGCTTGTCTTTGTACTGTGGGACCCGGGCTTTGATCAGCTTTGCCATTTCAAGCGACAGGTAGTCCGCGATGCTTGCGTGCTTCGTCTTGTCCAGATACTCGGCACTGTTCCGTTTCAATGAAGTCTGCTTGATCCCATTCGGGCAATTTCTGGGAATCCCGGGGTCGAGGCAGATGAATACTTCCTCGAACGTGTATTCGAATATCTGCTTGCCGGAATCACTCAGCACACGAACATCCTTCCAGAATCGATATTGCGGAGCAGCCCGCGCGTTTCTGGCATCTTTCGCCGCGATCCTGAGACTGCTCCTGTCAGCGCTGTCCGCGCCAAGTTTCGCCAGAATCCAGTCGCCACCTGCAAGCTTGATGAAGTACTCGTCGGACTTGTCGATTTCGTTGCTGACGTGAATCGCCTTTGTGATCGAGTAGTACTCACGCATTGAAATCCGAAGCGGCAGTAACAGCGTCGCTGCAGTCCACATCGCATCGTAGGGCAGGCTGTACGCCTCATAACTTTCGAATTGGGCGAAGAACTCCGTGTCGTTCGCACAGAGTGAACTCGGCTTCAGATTCATCAAGGTCCGGTAGCCTTCAGGCGCGCGGCCGATGCCGCTCAATGGATGCAATGCTTGCGAGCGTTCAGAGAAGTGATCCGCAATGAGGGCGTGATCCAGCGGCCTGATGGACGCAATCGACACGCCTTTCTCACCGGTCCAGAGCACGATCGCGGCAATGATCGTCCGGTGCGATGCATTCAGTCCGGATGACTGCGGTGATGATGCGATGATCACGTCCGCCTTCTCCAGCGAGGCAAGGATATCCAGATAGTTTCCGGCGAGGCTGATCGCAAGCTGCTTGGCGTCGAAGCGATTCAGTTCGAACAGAATTTCGGAAAAGTTATCGGCTTGCTGCCACTGCCGGGAAATGTAGAGGCGTGCATTGAGGAGATCGCCAATCCTGACCATCGCCGGATCGCTCAGATTTTCGCCGCCCTTGTTCTGGTTCCAGAACCTGAAGATCTCCCATTCGATGTCCGCAAGAATGCGCGAATAGGCGATTCCCTGACGTAGCTTCTTGCCGAAGTCGTCACTGATCCATTGCCTGGACAGTTCCTCCTTCTCCTTGCCTCGAGCAAGCCTGAAGCCTGCAACGTAATCGTTCGCTCTGATTCCGTCCTGCAGGGCGAAGAGGTCCGTTCTCCGGCACTTCAACTTCTCGCTCACGCGTAGCAGACGTTTGTACTCGCCGATCCACCACTCGGCCTTGGCATCCATGTCAGCGCCCAGTTCATGGATCTCATTGAGCAGGATAAAAACGAGCGGCTCGGCCTTCGGTCCATCCGAGCATGCATTCGGATCGGGCCTGGCCCGATTCTCCGCGAGAACATGATATTCAGCCTGCTTGAGCGCCGCTTCCGTTGCCGTTATCTTCGCGGTCAGATCATTCAATTCGCTCTGGATCTGCTGGTCGGTCGAATCACATACGGAAACAGCAAAAGCGATATTCGGTTCGTTGACTGGCTCGTGGCGTCCCAATTCCAGACCAATCTGCTGCATCAGATCATTGCTCGGCGACCTGCCTGCCGCGATGGACAGCGACCACTGTTTATCAGGAGGCGTCAGCCTTTGAAGAAACCATACAAGGGACTTCCTGAGCAAGGCGATCCTGAATGCCTCCGTGTCCGGCGTATCGACATTCTCGAGAAGCGACTTCGTGGCGAGATCATCCAGTCCGATCAACATCTGCGACCAGGTCATGGGCCCCGCACGCGTCAGCAGTGAATCCGACCATTCAAGAAGCTCCGACATCCGCGAGCCCTGCAAAAGCTGGTAGATGTTTCGCATCGCCACGCCGGCATCGAGGGGAAACCATGCGCCCTTGATGCAGACGAGCGTCCGGGACTGCGTCATCTTCTTTCCGGTGAATAGAATGCCCAGCACCGGCGTGAGCATGACGAACGGCCAGAACTTTTCGAGAAAATGCATGTATAGCTTTCGATCAGACTCGTAAATCCCACCTTGCACAGGAGGTTGAGCTACGTCCGGGTTATCCAGTGCGGCCGTATCGTCCAGATCGGAAAGCTGCGTCAGCAGTTCGGCTCCGGCCGTCGTGTTGGCGCGCGTGAATTGACCATGCGACGCAAGTTCATTTGCGTCGAATCCGGGCGTGCAGGCTGTCTTGCCGTCGAAGCTGATTTTTTGCCATTGTCCGAGGCTTGCGTCCCACGCCGCGTGGATCGTCGGTCTGGCCCGTTCTTTTGGCGCAAGCGACACTGCCTCGACGGAATCCCCGCCCTGGGTATTGACACAGATGACCAGAAGCTTCTCGGCGCATCGGTAGAATTCGGCTTCCAGTTTGAGATACCAACTTTCGCTTTTCCGCGAAGTCGGGCTGACCGACGTCGAATAAAGGCCTGGATGACCTTTCACTCTGTGCAACGGGTAGGCAGGATCCTCCGGCGCGACCTGTTCCACAATCGCCCTCTTCAGTTCATCCGTATAGATGCGGTCTGGCAACGGCGACGGACTCGCGACTTGCGCGAGATTCCACCGGGACTCTTCGGTCGACCATGCGAGATAAGCGGTGTCCGGACGCGCCTCCGTTCCCCCCATTACTTCGATCAGGTTTGGATGGAACAATACGCATCGCCAGAACCGTCGATTCAGGCAGATGAGTCGGTTTCCCTGGGGGTCCGCATACAGCCGTCCTTCGCCGCCGGCGCCCCTGGTGTAGGGATAAACCGATTGCTCGCTCCACTGCCCGATTTCGGATATCACCTCTTTGGCAAAAGGCTCCGGCACGGACTTGCTCGTTGTATTGACACCGGTGTTGGCGCCGGCCTTCAGCTTCCAGTTGTGCCCGTCGAATGCGATGTAGAGTTGCTTGCCGCCTGCGGAGAGGATGGCGTCACGATTCGTCGATCCCTTTTCCCCCGCAGCCGTGGACTTCGCCGCGTCTTGATTCTCCGCTCCGGTAATCGGCGAAAAATCAACGAACTTGTGGCAGGCCCAGAAGCGCCCGCTTGCGAAAAGAAGCTTGCGCGTGCCGGCCTTGTTGGAATACAGCTTGTCTTCGATCTGCGGGAAGTATTCGACTTCCGGCGGATAAGCGTTCGCAGCGGAAAACATGTTGGTCACGGCGGCTTCGAGTTGGGCATCGACTGCCGAGTCACCCGGCATCGGCCAGAACTCAGGGCTTGCTGCCGTGGCGTCTGCGAATCGCCGCGAGCGGTGAGCTCTCGCCTCGACTGCGTCACCTTTTCCGTCGTCTTCCAGATGTGCCGCGCGAAGCAGACGCAGGTCGATCGAAGCGTCGATGACAATCTGATGCGACGGCACTGAAGGCGACTCGATGCCGCACAGGTATTCACTCGCAAGAAGATCGGACCTACCGGCCGTGTCGCCGTCGGGCGTTGCGTCGTCTTCGACAGGGGGTTCGTCGAGTGGCGTCACGAGGGCCCAGACCGATCCTGCCGCCATCACCGCCGCCAGCGCGCCAATCAAAACGAAGTACTTATTGCGTCTCGAAGCGCTATTGCTGCTGCCGTTGATGCTGACTTCGATCTCGCTGACTTCAGGAGGCAGCGACTGAAACTCCATGGACAATGGCGCGCTTTCAGAGGGCTCGACGCTCGACGACTCGCTTCCACGTCGTTCCGACGCATGCGCCTCAGCGCCACGCGCCGCGCGCCAGACAAAGAACAGCGTCAGCATCACGGAGAGACTGGCGGCAAGCCCAGCGGCGCCGACTATTCGCGTCCAGTTGAGGCCGGTGGCTTCCTTCGAGCCGGCGTCCGTGACGAGGAAGTCATGGATCGTCAGGCCGTCGCTCTCGATCTGCTGTACCGAAGTCGAAGAATGCTCATCGGCTGATGCAGCATCGCTTGCCGCGCCCCCGGGAAGCTTGACGGTGCGTGGCTTGACCCACCAATGCCCGCCTTTGAATTCGAGCGGATGCCAGGCCATCCGATCATGCTCCCGACCATTCGACAATACGCACAAAACGCCTTCTTCGCGGCTGTAACGCACGCGATAGACATGGGTCTGCTCTTCAATGTACCTCTTGCCCTGTATCGTATGGACGCCCTGCTCGGCGATGAGATCGCGCACCGACACATCAACGGCCCATGCCCTGTTGAGCGGCATCAGTTCGGCAAGTGTCGAAGGCGCAGCTTCACGCTGTGCAGGAGACCGGTTCAACAGCGCATTCGTCGCCTGATGCAATTTCCCGAGTATCCACGCCTCGGTCTGCTGCTCCAGGTTATGCCTGAGCCGCCTGATGACGGGCGCCTCGCTCGCGGCCAGCGCACCCGTCAGCCTGGACGCCCACTCGAGCCAGGAACCGGCTTGCGGCAATTCGATATGCTCGCGCGCCGCCAGCAGATCGGGCAACAGCGGCAGCATGTGCCGCAAGCCGGCGATGGCGTCGCTTCCCTCGAAGGACGCATCGGCGATGTGACTCAACTCGCGTGTGAGTTCATCGAGCCCACATGCACGCTCGGCGGGATCCGCCGTGGCCAGCCGGGCCGTCAGCCACGTGAGCCTGACCACGATGAACGCGCGATAGAGCGGTCTGGTCTGCTCGAATCCCTGGAATCCGCTCAACATGGCTTGCCAGTCGCCCGCTTCCGGCTTTGCCGGGAAGCGCCGGATCGCCGTCAATGCGTGACTGAAGTGGGTCTCGCTGAACGACTCCAGCATCAGCGGGCAGAGGTCCTTGGTCGCCTCGATGAGCAGCTTGATGTCGTCCGCGACTTCCACATCGCGTGCGATCTGCCTGATCTCGCCGAACGTCTCCCGAATGACGACGAGGTTGCTTCTCAGGTCGGTGAGATTCGGGTTGTCGCCGAGCGCTTCCACGCGTTCGCGGATGCGTCGACGAAGCTCGCCGACGCGTTCTGCGAGACGCTTGTCTTCGGTACGCGCGACGTCGGTTCTGTCGGCGTGTGACAGCATGCGCGGCAGGCGCGCGGATATCTCCTTGCCGATGCCGTGTATCTCGTCGATGATCCCTTTGACCGATGCGACATCCTGAGCCATGCCCGATAGCAGCTTGTTGACCGTGGCCTGCCATGAGTCTTCTATCGTCACCTGGCCGAGCAAGCCTTGCAGGACCCGCTCCACCCCGAACAATGGCGCGTATCCCAGCGCGTGCCAGACAGCGGTTGCGCCCGCGCTTGCCATTACCTTGAAGTTGGCCAGAGGCATCAGCGCGACTTGAGCGCTGGCAAGAACCGAATCTGCTCGCGTCGCCTCGATGAAGCCCTTGAACAGTTCCTGGGCCAGCGCCGTATCGACGAAGCCATTCATCCACTGGTCTTGCGACACACCGCCGAGCGCAAGAAGCTCGCGCATTTCGGCGCTTTGTATCAGGCTCAGGAGCCATTGCGCCTGCGCGGGTAGCGCGTCGCTTTGCGGACCTGCCAAGGTGTGTTGCAGCAGCACAGAACCGGTCCGCAACATGCTGCGCGTTTCCGGCGCCACATGCTTCAGCAAGACTTCGATCCGGTCCGGGTTCTGCAGTGCATGCGCAAGCCAGCCGAGTTGTTCGGGCACGCCTGCCTGCGCGGGATACGCGGGGAGATCCGAGGTATCGGATTGCTCTGCGACATGCGAGAGCATTCGCGCCCATTCCAGTACGGGCTGAAGCACTTGGGGAAGCCATGCCGCGGGTCCGTCTTCCCTCAACAAGGTTTGCAGGAATTCGGCGAAGCTGCCGTGTCCGTGCGCTTTGAGCAGCGCGCCGAGTTGTCCCGTCAGCATCTGGCAGGAGCGCAGGACGTGCTGCACGCCTGTGCGCGCGGATTCGGGCAGCACGCGTGCCAGGCCCGGATCACGCGCCGCGCGTTCCAGTTGCGTGATGGCGCGTTCGATCGACCTGACACGCGACTCCGCCGATGATCCGTCGCTGCCCCTCCACGATGCGAGCAGACCATCGAGCAATTCGGCGATGGCCATGAGGGGCGTGCGCGCGGCTTCAGGCAGAAGCCGGCCCGCTTGACTTCTGATGAGACTCGACGATGCGCCGAGCTTCGCGGTCAACGTGTCAGCGCTGTTGTGGATCTCGTGGAACGCACCATGGAGACGCTCGGCCGTCTGATATTGCTGCATCAGCACGTTGGCCGTGTCGATGACGATCAATACGGGTTCCGGTATGTGGCTTCTTAACGGCGCGCCTGCCGGTCCCCCAAGGAAGCCGACGAGCGCCGCAAGCCGGTGATGGAGCGAGCCCGCTGCGCTGGGTTCATCGGCGGAGCCGTCTCCGCCGAGGCGATTGCTCACCACCAGATAGGCCTCGCTGAGCGCCCTGCAATAGGTGATGAAGCGGTCGAAGGAGGCGAAGCCCGTTCTCCCTTCGTCCCCGAGCAAGGTGAGCAGGGCTTGAGCGAGACCCGTGAGATTGCCCGCACGCTCGAAGATGGCGCGGGCGTCGTCCATACGACGCATGCACGCTCTAAGCGTCGCCCACGACCGCAGCGCGGCGCGCAGCGATGCGTTCCAGGTCTCCGGCAACCGGTCCGCTTGCAGTTCGATCAGATGACTGGCCTGCGCGAGCTTGTCGGCCATCGAGAGGCTGTCGTTCGTCTGCGTGGCCTTGAGGCGTTGAGTGAGATCATCGAAGGCGGCGTAGCAGGCCAGTCCTCGCTTGAGCCAATCAATGGCAGTTCGAGCGACGTCGCGCGTGTTATCCGGCAGCACCGCGATGCATTGATCGAAAAGCGCGAGGCACGCGGCGAAGCTTTCGAGCCAGGATGCGTCGGCCCGGGCATCACTTCGCATGGTTCGATAGAAGCTGTCGGCTGCGCGCCAGAGGGTCAGGGCGTCGTTCAGCTTTGCGGCGGCGCGGGTTGCTTGCGGTCCGCAGGTTTCAGGAAGGTAAGCGGCGTAGGCCGGCAGCAACTCGCCGAGTTGGAGGAGCGTTGTGAGCCAGTCTTCGCGTCGAGTGTAGAGGCGCTGGAGATCGTGAAAGGCCGTTTCGCCGGCGCAGCAGTGTTGAACGACGTCCTGGCTGAAGCGCAGCGCGATACGCGTCACCAGATCTTGCACCGTGCGGATGAAGACGCTGTCTGGCGAAGCGGAGGAGTCGAAGCTCGGGGGCGTGTCATCCTGATCCGGCATTGGATTGTGTTCAAGCCTCCCGCGCGACGCGTGCGGACTCGTGTCCGTGAAGAGGTTGAACGAAGCATCGGGCGAACTTGTGCCTCTGCGGCGTGGCTGACTTTCGTCGCGCCTCTCCCATTCCCACATCGCGTGCTCCTTCGCTTTGTACGGGCATCGGTAAATCGATGTCAGAGAAAAGCAGCTCGAGTGATGCCCAGCGCAAAATGCGAAAGCGACTGGGAAACGGATATCAGGCCTGGAAAACACGTCGCATCACTGCGGGCATGCTACAGATTGACCGATCGATTCCCGGCTCGGCCGGTGCGATCAATGTCATCGATGCTACGCACACGACTTCTTCATGTTTAAATCAGGACACTAATTTACAAAGCGGAGCATCGTGTTGAAAACGCGAGACGATTTAATGCATTGATGAGAAACCGGATGAACGAATTTTCGTCTGGATGCCTGAGCGTTGCTTTGAGTGAAGCGGTGAGGCGTTTGGGAGGAGGTGCTTGCGGCGACGCGTACGAGCGGGGCTCGGGCGTCAATTGGGGAGATCAGAGGGACTGGTGGGCCGGGTGGGATTCGAACCCACTATCGGTCGATTATGAGTCGACAGCTTATACCAATTAAGCTTCCGGCCCCAGGCGCTACTGGCCTTCAAACGCGACGGGCAAAAAGAAAGCGCCGCGATCGGCGCTTTCCTGACGTCTGAACCGTGCGCTGGGCGTTTCCGAAGGCTAGCGAGTGTGCCTCACTACGCCTCTCAATACAAGCCCGCCGTGCCCGTTCAGTTGCCTTCGAGGAACGACTTCAGCTTGTCCGAGCGGCTCGGATGACGCAGCTTGCGCAGCGCCTTCGCCTCGATCTGACGGATGCGCTCGCGCGTCACGTCGAACTGCTTGCCGACTTCTTCCAGCGTGTGATCCGTGCTCATCTCGATACCGAAACGCATGCGCAGCACTTTCGCCTCACGCGGCGTCAGCGAGTCGAGCACGTCCTTTACGACATCGCGCATGGAGGCATGCAGCGCGGCATCCGACGGCGCCACCGTGTTCGTATCCTCGATGAAATCGCCGAGATGGGAATCGTCGTCGTCGCCGATCGGCGTTTCCATGGAGATCGGTTCCTTCGCGATCTTCATGATCTTGCGGATCTTGTCCTCCGGCATTTCCATCTTCTCGGCGAGCGTTGCCGGATCCGGCTCGAGACCGGTTTCCTGCAGGATCTGGCGCGAGATGCGGTTCATCTTGTTGATCGTTTCGATCATGTGAACCGGAATGCGGATGGTGCGCGCCTGGTCCGCGATGGAACGCGTAATGGCCTGCCGGATCCACCACGTGGCGTAAGTCGAAAACTTGTAGCCGCGACGGTATTCAAACTTGTCCACCGCCTTCATCAGGCCGATGTTGCCTTCCTGAATGAGATCGAGGAACTGCAAACCGCGGTTCGTGTACTTCTTCGCGATGGAAATCACGAGGCGCAGATTGGCCTCGGTCATCTCGCGCTTCGCCTGACGCGCCTTCAGTTCGCCCGCCGCCATCTGGCGGTTCGTTTCCTTGAGATCCTTCAGCGGCAATACGACACGCGCCTGCAAGTCCAGCAGACGCTGCTGCTGCTCGCGAATGGCGGGAATGTTCCGCTCCAGCACGGCGCTGTAATCGTGCCCTTCGGCAACTACTTTCTCGGACCAGTCGAGATCCGTCTCGCTGCCCGGGAAACGCGTGATGAACTCGGCGCGCGGCATGCCGCACTTGTCCACGACCGTATGGAGGATCTGCCGTTCGACCTGGCGCACTTCATCGACCTGCGCGCGCAGCGTGTCGCACAGGCGCTCGACGGTGCGCGCCGTGAAGCGGATGTTCATCAGCTCCGTCTGGATGGCTTCCTGCGCCTTCAGATACGCCTTCGACTTGTAGCCTTCCTTCTCGTAGGCACGGCGCATCTTGTCGAACCATTCGCTGATGAGCGCGAACTTCTCGAGCGACTGGAGCTTCAGGGCTTCGAGCTGGGCGGCGTTGGCGCTGGCCTGGGCGGCGCCGTCGTCCTCTTCTTCCTCTTCCTCGTCGCCGTCCTTCTCTTCCTCGGCTTCCTCGTCTTCCGATTCGATCGCCTCGGCTTCCTGTTCGGAAAAACCGTCCGTGTCCTGGGCGTTCGGATCGATCAGGCCGTCGACGAGTTCGTCAACGCGAATCTCCTCGTTCTGCACGCGCTCGGCCATGGCCAGGATGTCGGCGATGGTCGTCGGGCAGGCGGAGATGGCCATGACCATGTGCTTGAGGCCGTCCTCGATGCGCTTCGCAATCTCGATTTCGCCTTCGCGCGTCAGCAGTTCGACCGTGCCCATCTCGCGCATGTACATGCGGACGGGGTCGGTCGTGCGGCCGAATTCGGAATCGACGGTGGAAAGCGCGACTTCGGCTTCTTCCTCGACTTCGTCGTCGGAAGAGGCATTCGGCGCGTTGTCGTTCAGGAGCAGCGTTTCGGCGTCGGGCGCTTGTTCGTACACCGCCACGCCCATGTCATTGAACGTGCTGATGATGCCTTCGATCGCCTCGGTTTCCGTGAAGTTGTCCGGAAGGTGATCGTTGATCTCGCCATAGGTGAGAAAGCCGCGCTCCTTGCCGAGCTTGATGAGCGCGCGCAGCTTGCCGCGCCGCTCCTCGAGTTCCTCGACCGTGCCCGGCGCGCTCGACGAGAACGCATCCTTCAGAAGTGCCTTCTCCTTCGCGCGGCGATCGCGAGCCCTGGCCTTTTCGACCTTCGCCGCGGGAGCGGCGGCGCCAGACTCTGCGTTTTGCATTGCGTCGTCTTCGACGGATACATCGTTCAGCTTTTTCGTCATGGAGTTCGCCATACCGGCTTTAGTCTCGACTCGCGGCTGCTGGACAACAGCCGATGGAACCGTGAATACCCAATATGCGCACGCTGCTTCGTCCTGCGTGCCCTGCCCGGAGCGCTACCGCCGATCCGACAAGAATCAACTGCCTGTCTCGCCCTACCCGCAATAGCAGCCGCTTCCCTTCCGCCCGTCTGTACGCCGGCGTGCGTTTCACTTGTTTTCGTATGACTTATGCGGCCTACGCCACGCAAATCGACGAACTTCGCAACAGAAGTTGCCGTGAAAGCGTCCGTTCAGCCTGCGCCGTCGCGGGCTCCGCGTGCCGCCTGCGTCTTCCATGGCCTGCAGAAAGCCCTTCGAATGCCCTTTTTCAACCACTCCGCCGATGTTGCGCCGTGGACGTTAAACAACAGTTCGGCGACACAAGCAGTTGACAAAAAGCACTTCCATTTGAACTTTTAATTATAGCATTTCACTTTCCGCTATCCGGACTGGCAACGCGCCCGGCCTTGATCTGCGCGACCCGCGCCGACAGATCCGAAAACTCCGCCACTTCCTCCGCCGAAAGGTTGGCTTGCCGCGCCAGTTGATCCAGCCGCGCGCGATAGCTGTCATGCCTCAGCTTCACGACCGTGGCCTGCAGCTCCTCGGCAAGCAAACGCTTCTGTTCCTCGACCCGCTGCGCCGCATCCTCGTCGGATGGATCGCGCAACAGCAAATCGCGAACGTTTTCATCATAGGCGAGAATTTCCTGGAAGATATCTTCGTACGTGGGCGCATTTGCTGCATTTCTCAAGACGTCCGACAGCATTTGGAACTCGGCCTCACCACCCAGTTCACGCGCGTGCCCGATCACCTCGCTGAACAACTCGCCGTGTTCGGTCATGGTGACGAGCGTGCGCTCGGCTTCCTGATCGAGCGCCACGCCAATGCCCGGATACATCACCAGGTTCCGTAACGCCCGCTGTTCCTGGCCGGTCACCCGGCGACGCTCGCTCTTCGGCACGTTCGCGCGGGCCACGGCGGCCGCGCGCGAATCAATGTCGCACAGCGCGGCGATCTCCGTGAACGGCGTGCTCAGCCGGTCCGCCAGCATGTGCAGGATCTGCACGCGCAACGCGTTCGCGGGCAAGGCCTGAAGCAGCGGCTTGGCGTCGAACAGCGCTTTCGCGCGGCCTTCCGGCTGCTCCAGTTCCTTGTCGTTCAGCACCTCGTTCAGCAGGAACTGCGACAGCGGCATCGCGCGATCAACCTGTTCGCCGAAACCATCCGTCCCGAACTCGCGAACATAGCTGTCCGGGTCGTGCTCCTTCGGCAGGAACAGGAACTTGATCGTGCGGTTGTCCGCCGCGTGCGGCAGCGCCGCTTCCAGCGCGCGACGCGCGGCGCGGCGCCCCGCCGAATCGCCATCGAAGCTGAACACCACCGTGTCCGTCTGGCGAAACAGTTTTTGCACGTGAACCGGCGTGCACGCGGTGCCGAGCGTCGCGACCGCGTTGGCAAAGCCAAGCTGCGCCAGCGCGACGACATCCATATACCCTTCGACGACCAGCACGTAGCCCAGTTCACGCACGGCGAGCCGCGCCTCGAACAATCCGTACAGCTCGCTGCCCTTGCTGAAGAGCGGCGTCTCGGGCGAGTTCAGGTACTTGGGCTCGCCGCCGTCGAGCACGCGCCCGCCGAAGCCGATCACGTTGCCCTTCACATTGCGGATCGGGAACATCACGCGTTCGCGGAAACGGTCGTAGCGGCGCGCCTGCCCTTGCGCATCGGTCTTCTCGCTGACGATCACGAGCCCCGCTTCGACCAGGTTCTCATCCCGATAATCGGTAAACGCGGTTTCGAGGTTCTGCCATCCATCCGGCGCATAACCGAGCCCGAAGCGCGCAGCCACCTCGCCCGTCAGCCCACGCTTTTTGAGATAGGCGATCGCATTCGGCGCTCCCCGCAACTGCTTGCGATAGAAATCGCAGGCGGTCTGCATGACGTCGGTCAGCGCGACGCTGACGGCCCGGCTCGGCGCACTCTCGCCGCCGGATCCGCCGCCGCGAAACGACGGCTCTTGCGGCACGGTGAGTCCGGCGCCTTGCGCGAGATCCTTGACGGCTTCCGGGAAGGTCAGGCCGGTATGCTCCATCAGGAAGCCGATGGCCGTGCCGTGCGCCCCGCAGCCGAAGCAGTGATAAAACTGTTTGGTCGGGCTGACCGTGAACGACGGGCTCTTCTCGTTATGGAACGGACAGAGGCCCATGAAGTTCGCGCCGCCCTTCTTCAGCTGGACGTAGCGGCCCACC
This sequence comes from Caballeronia sp. LZ033, assembly GCF_031451265.1. Taxonomy (NCBI): domain Bacteria; kingdom Pseudomonadati; phylum Pseudomonadota; class Betaproteobacteria; order Burkholderiales; family Burkholderiaceae; genus Caballeronia; species Caballeronia sp. LZ033. Next base: position 1,233,433 of record NZ_JARUXQ010000004.1, read on the forward strand.
ACGTCGACGATGTCGACGCGGTTGAGCAGGTCTTGCAGGAAAGCGTGAGGAATCACCGGGCAGTCGGCAGCAGATTTACTTGGAGAGCGCCGCCTTCACCTGTGCCGAAACGGCCGTCATGTCGGCCTTGCCGGCGAGCTTTGGCTTCAGCACGCCCATCACCTTGCCCATGTCCTGCGGACCGGCCGCGCCGCTCGCCGCGATGGCGGCCTGTACTTCGGCGGCGATGGCGTCGGCGGAAAGCTGCTCCGGCATGTAGGCGGACAGGATGGCGAGTTCCGCCTTTTCCTTGTCGGCGAGATCGGTGCGGCCCGCGCCTTCGAACTGGCTGATGGAATCCTTGCGCTGCTTGATCATCTTGTCGATGACGGCCGTGATGGCGGCGTCGTCGAGTGTGACGCGATCGTCGACTTCACGCTGCTTGATTGCCGCGAGCAGCAGCCGAATCGTGCCGAGGCGCTCGGTTTCGCGCGCGCGCATGGCAGTCTTCATGTCGTCGTTGATCTGGTCCTTGAGGCTCATCGTTCACCCGGTGCAATTGCGATAAATGGCGATAACTGGATTCCGGCTGGCCCGGCGGTGGCGTGATCGTGAAAGCAAAAACCCGCTTGGGAACGCATCCTCAAGCGGGACTTTTCTGCGGGCCATTCCGGGCCGCGGCAAGGCGTGCCACAACGACGCTCCCGCGTGCCAGCCAGAGCGGAGGGCTTCCTCCGATGACCGGTTGAGTATAGCAAACGGGTTCGCGTTTCGAGACTCGCCAAAACCCCCGTTCCGGAACAATTGACCGGCGACCGGAGCAGCTTTCAGGCGATTCTCAACCGGCCGTCGCCTCGCTCCGCACGTGCTCCGCCGCCGCCTTGCCCGCCGCGACGCCCGAGGCCCACGCCCACTGGAAGTTATAGCCACCAAGCCAGCCGGTCACATCGACCACCTCGCCGATGAAGTACAGCCCGGCGACGCGCGCACTCATCATCGTCGCTGACGACAGTTCGCGCGTATTCACGCCGCCGCGCGTCACTTCCGCCTTGCGATAGCCCTCGGTGCCGCTCGGCGTCAGCGTCCAGTTCGACAGCGATGCGCCGAGCGCGCGCAGCGTGCGGTCGGGGAGATCGGCGAGACGGGCATCGAGGGCGACCTTGTGCGCCGCGAGCCACGCCTGCGCCAGGCGCGCGGGCACATGCGCGGCCAGCAAGTTGCCGATCTGCTTCCTCGAGCCCGCCTTGGCCTCGAGCAGCATGGCGGTGGCGTCGATGCCGGGCAGCAGGTCGATCTCGACCGGCTCAGAGGTATTCCAGTAGCTCGACACCTGCAGCACGCCCGGCCCGGACACGCCGCGATGCGTGAGCAGCAGGTCTTCGTCGAACTCCCCGCGCGTCTTGCCCTTGCCCGCACCGATGCGCACCGGCAACGACAGCCCCGATAGCGCCGCGAACGGCTCCCAGTCGGTCGACGTGAAGGTGAGCGGCACGAGCGCCGGCCGGGTGTCGACGAGCGTGTGGCCGAATTGTTTCGCCACCCGATAGCCGAAGTCCGTCGCGCCGATCTTCGGTATCGAGAGCCCGCCCGTCGCGATCACGAGCGCCGCCGCGCCGAGCGCGCCCGCGTTCGTATCCAGCGTGAAGCGCGCGCCGTCGTGGCGAATCTCGTGAACCGTAACCGGACGCCGCCAGGTCACGCCGCCCGCGTCGCACTCGCGCTTGAGCATGTCGATGATCGTTTCGCTGGAGTCGTCGCAAAAAAGCTGGCCCTTGTGCTTCTCGTGCCATTTCACGCGGTGCTGCTTGAGCAATGCGAGAAAGTCGCGCGGCGTATAGCGCGCCAGCGCGGAGCGGCAGAAGTGCGGATTCTCCGAGAGAAAGTTGGCCGGCTGCGCGTGGCTGTTGGTGAAGTTGCAGCGCCCGCCGCCGGAGATGCGGATTTTTTCGGCGAGACGCGCGGCGTGGTCGATCAGCACGACGCGGCGCCCGGACTGGGCGGCCACGGCCGCGCACATCATGCCGGCCGCGCCCGCGCCGATGACGGCGATATCGAAGGATTCCATGGCGCGCATTCTAACCGCTGCGCCGGGACGGCTCGGGGCCACGGAACGCGCACGGGCCGCCGCTGCTATACTTTTTTGTTCCTTCCGAAGTCTCACTCCCATGCTCGTTCTCGGCATCGAAAGCTCCTGCGACGAAACCGGCCTCGCCCTCTACGACACCGAACGTGGCCTGCTGTCGCACGCCCTTCATTCGCAGATCGCGATGCATCGCGATTACGGCGGCGTCGTGCCGGAACTGGCATCGCGCGATCACATCCGGCGCGCGTTGCCGTTGCTCGAAGAGGTGCTGGAGCAATCGGGCGCGGCGCGCGGCGACATCGACGCCATCGCGTTCACTCAAGGGCCGGGGCTCGCGGGCGCGCTGCTGGTGGGCGCGAGCGTCGCCAACGCGCTCGCGATGGCCTGGGACAAGCCGACCGTCGGCATTCACCATCTGGAAGGGCATCTGCTGTCGCCGCTGCTGGTGGCGGAGCCGCCGCCGTTTCCGTTCGTCGCGCTGCTGGTCTCGGGCGGGCACACGCAGTTGATGCGCGTGACCGATGTCGGCGTCTACGAAACCCTCGGTGAAACGCTCGACGATGCCGCCGGCGAAGCCTTCGACAAGACTGCCAAGCTGCTCGGCCTCGGTTATCCGGGCGGCCCGGAAGTGTCGCGGCTGGCCGAGTTCGGCACGCCGGGCGCGGTGGTGCTGCCGCGTCCGATGCTCCACTCCGGCGACCTCGACTTCAGCTTCAGCGGGCTCAAGACAGCCGTGCTGACGCAGAGCCGCAAGCTCGGCGCCAATGTGTGCGAACAGGGCAAGGCGGATCTGGCGCGCGGTTTCGTCGATGCCGCCGTCGACGTGCTGGTCGCCAAGTCGCTCGCCGCGCTGAAGCAGACGGGCCTCAAGCGGCTGGTGGTGGCGGGTGGCGTCGGCGCGAACCGGCAACTGCGCGAAGCGTTGTCGGCGGCGGCGAAGAAGCGCCGCTTCGACGTCCATTACCCCGATCTCTCGCTCTGCACCGACAACGGCGCGATGATCGCGCTCGCCGGCGCGTTGCGCCTGTCGCGCTGGCCGGAGCAGGCCGTGCGCGACTACGCGTTCACTGTGAAGCCGCGCTGGGACTTGTCCTCGCTGGCGCGCGCCTGATCGGTTTATCTCGGCGGGTTGAACGGCTGCACGATCGACGCAAACGCCGGCAGCATCTCGCACCGGTCGCTGTGGGCGATCAGCGCGGGCCATCGGGTCGATGTGAAGATCTCCGGATGCGCCTCGCGCGCGAAGCGCAGCGCACAGGCCACGGCAATATCCGCGTGGCCGATTGCATCGCCGAACCAGAATGCCGCCGGACGCGCGGCGCGATCCGTTTCCAGTGCATTCAGCACGCGCTCGACCTGACCCGTGCAGCGGTCGAGCCAGGTCTGCGACCGCTCCTTGTGCAGCACGCGTTCATAGACCAGCGCAACGGCCTTGTCAGCGAGACCCGTGGCCAGCGCGCAGATCTTGAGCGCGTGACGCCGTTCCGGCCCCTCCGCCGCGATCAGCGCGTGCGCCGCGCCGGCCTGCTCGTCGAGGTAATCGAGGATCATCGCGCTTTCGATCAGCACGTCGCCGGAATCCAGCACCAAGGTCGGCACGCGGATCAGCGGATTGAACGGCGCGATCTTGTCGGCATCGCCGAAGACGGACCACGGACGATGCTCGACCGCCATGCCATAAAGACTCGCCGCGATGGCGACGCGCCGCACGAACGGGGAATCGTATTGGCCGATCAGGATCAAGATGCGCTCCACGGGTGTTGTGTCGGACGGCCAGTTTAAGCGCGTGCGGGCTTCGGGAACAACGGCCACGCGAGCGACGCGCACACGCCCGCCGCCAGCCAGACCAGCGGCCAGGAGCCCAGCGCGAGCACATGCGGAATGGCGAGCGGCGTCAGGAAGAAGCCGACGAACACCGCCGTGTTCGCCATGCCGAGGGCAGTGCCGGCGCGTGCGGTGCCCGCGAGCGTCGCGAGCTCGGTATAGGCCACGCCGTGCCATGCGGACACGCATACGCCTGCCAGGATCAGCATCGCGGCCAGCAATACCGGCAGATGGACCGCGCCGAGCGCCGTCGCGAGACCCAGCACGACGAACGACGCACAGGCGACAACCGTGGACATCTTCAGGTAAGCGCGGCGATTCCCGTGGCGGTCCGTATGCCGACCGCTCCAGACACGCATCCCGATGGCGCCGAGTTGCAGCGCGCCCATCGTCGCGCTGATCGCGGTCACGCCGAAACGCGCGGCGTCGTGCAGGAAAATCGTCGCGAAACTCAGCACCGCGAACTGCGGCACGCACAGCACGCCGATGCCGAACACGACGCGCCACACCTGCACGTCGCGCAAGGGCGTGCCTTGCGCCGGCCGGACCTTGCCCGGCGCCGGCTTGTGCTGCGCGAACGGCGGTTCGTGGAGCCAGCGCCACGCGAACGCGCCCGACAAAAGGCACATCGCGGCCAGCACGCCGAAGACGATCGAGAACCCGTGCGTCGACGCCAGCCACGGCAACAACGCCGCCCCGATGCCGCCGCCGAGCGGCACGGCGGTCTGGCGAATGCTCATGGCAAAGCCGCGCTCGCCTTCGCCGAACCAGGCCATCACCGCGCGCCCGCTCGAACCGTTCACGCTGCCGCCGAGCAGCCCGAGGCCGCACATCGCAGCGACCAGCCACGCAAAACTCGCCGTGGCGGGCGTGGCGAACAGGGCCATCGCGATGAGCGCCGCAGCGGTCGTCAGCAGGCCGGTCAGCAGCACCGGCCGATCGCCCCAGCGGTCCGTCAGCACGCCCCACGGCAGTTCGGACAATGCGACGCCCAGCCCCAGCGCGCCCAGCACAACGCCCAATTGGCCGTTACTGAGGTGATACGCCGAGCGAACCCAGACGGCGGTCGTCGGAAAGCCGGTCGCCGCCGCCGACACGCTCGCGTTCGCCGCGACGCCCACGCCCAGCACTTTCCAGCGATGCCGGCTGTCGAGCGCGGGCGACTTGATCGAGTTCGATACCCAGGAAATATCCATGACGCAGTCCGGATGAAGTTTGACTGCGACCAGTCTGAAGGCTTAGGATCATCCTGAAAATCGCAAAGTTTTTCACCATCCGTTCAGATAAACAGGATGATTCCATGAGCCAGACGACTTTCGACCTTGCCGTGCTGCGCAGTTTCGTCGCGGGCATGGATCTGGGGAGTTTTGCGAGGGCGGCGGACCGTGTCGGCCGCTCGACTTCGGCAGTGAGCGCACAGATTCGCAAGCTGGAAGAACAGGCCGGCACGCCGCTGTTTCGCAAGGCCGGCCGCGGACTGGCGCTCACGGATGCCGGCGAAGTGATGCTCAACTACGCGCGGCGTCTCGTCGAACTGAACGATGAAGCGGCTGTCGCGGTGCGCGGCGTCGATCTGGAAGGCTGGATCCGGCTCGGGCTGCAGGAAGACTTCGGCGAAGTGGTGTTGCCCGACGTACTCGGACGTTTCGCGCGCGCGCATCCGAAAGTGCGCATCGAGGCGCGTGTCGCACGGAATACCGAACTGTTGGAGCGCATCGACGGCGCGCAGCTCGATCTCGCGCTCGTCTGGGGCGCGGCAGGCGTCAGCGACGAAAGCCAGGCGGCCAATCTGCCGCAAGCAATCGCCGCCCCGCCGATGCGCTGGATCGCGTCATCGAGCGTGCCGTGGCATTTCGACCTCGACGAACCGTTGCCGCTGATCGCCTTCGACCGGCCGTGCCTGTTCCACAGCGCGGCCGCCGCGGCGCTCGACCGCGCCGGCATCCGCTGGCGCGTGGCGTTCACGAGCCCGAGCCTGTCGGGATTATGGGCGGCTGCGGCTGCCGGACTGGGCGTGACGGTGCGCACGAGCTACGGCCTGCCCGCGACCGTCCGTCCGCTCGACGCCGACGAAGGCGGCTTGCCCGCGCTGCCGTCCATTCCGCTGGCGCTGCATCGCGCGTCGGGTGTCGGCTCGCCGCTGGTCGAGCGGCTGGCCTCGCTGGTGGTGGAATCGGTGCGGGAAGCGCATGTTTCGTCGGAAACCGCGTTCGCATAAGCAAAGAGCCGGTGCGAAGACCGGCTCTCTGGAAGACGCGGCGCGAAGGATCAGGCGTCGCGGCGCTTGTCCCGCTCGATCACCGCATACGCGCTGTGGTTGTGAATCGATTCGAAATTCTCGGCTTCAAGCGTGTACGCGACGATGCGTTCATCCGCGTTCAGGCGCGTGGCGACATCGCGCACGAGGTCTTCGACGAACTTCGGATTCTCGTACGCCCGCTCGGTGACGAACTTCTCGTCCGGCCGCTTGAGCAGTCCCCACAGTTCGCACGACGCCTCTTCCTCGGCGATGCGAATCAGTTCTTCCACCGCCACTTCGCCCGCCAGTTCGGCCGTGATGGTCACGTGCGATCGCTGGTTATGCGCGCCGTATTGCGAGATCTTCTTCGAGCACGGGCACAGGCTCGTCACGGGTACGAGCACTTTCATCGACAGGCGGGTTTCGCCGTCGCGCCGTTCGGCGAGGTAGGTCACCTCGTAGTCGAGCAGGCTCTGCACGCCGGACACCGGCGCGGTCTTCATCACGAAGTAAGGCAGGCTCACTTCGATACGTCCCGAATGCGCTTCGAGCCGGGTCAGCATGTCGGCAAGCAGCGCACGCAGCGCGGGCTGGTCGAGCGGCTCGCGATTGTCTTCGAGCAGCGCGACGAAGCGCGACATGTGCGTGCCTTTCTGGTCGGCGGGCAGGTGCACGTCAAGATTCCATACGCCGACGCTCGGCTGCACGCCATTCGCCGTAAGCACCGACAACGGATGCCGCACGCCCTTCACGCCGACGCGCTGTATGTCGATCTGACGCGTGTCCGGCGTGCTCTGGACGTCCGGCATCACGAAGGCGGGATTCATCTGGTTCATTTGTTATGTCCTTATGCGCCGCGCGTCATGACGATGCGGGCGGTTCAATGCTTGAAGCGCACACGGCGCGGATTGGAGCCCGCGCCGTGTGTGAAGCGAATCACTTGAATCATTCCATACGGTGCGCCCCGAGCGCGCCGTACTGTTTCAGGCCACGCGCTTGGTCAGCTTGCCTGCCTGCTCGCTCTCAACGGCATCGAGAAAGCGTTCGCGAATCGAGCGCGCGATGCCGGCCGCGTCGAGGCCCACGCTCGCAAGCAGCTTCGCGGGATCGCCGTGATCGATGAACACGTCCGGCAGACCGAGTTGCAGCACCGGCTTCAGCACGCCGCCCGCAAGCAGCGCTTCCACGCAGGCCGAGCCCGCGCCGCCCATGATCGTGCCTTCCTCGATGGTGACGATGGCATCGTGCGTGGCGGCGAGTTCGCGCAGCAGGTCGGTGTCGACCGGCTTCACGAAGCGCATGTTCGCGACGGTGAGATCGAGTTCCCCGGCCGCGGCCAGCGACGGCGCGACCATCGTGCCGAACGCGCAGATGGCAATGCGCTTGCCGGAGCCGAGCTTCTGCGACGACTCGCGGCGAATCTCGCCCTTGCCCACCGGCAGCGCGGTCATCTGCTTGACGGTCGCGACACCGGCGCCCGCGCCGCGCGGGTAACGCACGGCCGTCGGGTTGGATTGCTGCAACGCCGTGTAGAGCATCTGGCGGCATTCGTTCTCGTCCGATGCCGCCATCACCGTCATGTTCGGGATGCAGCGCAGGAACGCGAGGTCATAGTTGCCCGCGTGCGTGGCGCCGTCCGCCCCGACGAGGCCCGCGCGGTCGATGGCGAACACGACCGGCAGGTTCTGCAGCGCCACGTCGTGGATCAGCTGGTCATACGCGCGTTGCAGGAAGGTGGAATAGATCGCGACGACCGGCTTCATGCCGTCCGCCGCCAGGCCGCCCGCGAAGGTCACCGCGTGCTGCTCGGCGATGCCGACGTCGAAGTAACGCTCCGGGAAACGCTGTTCAAACTCGACCATGCCCGAGCCTTCGCGCATCGCCGGCGTGATGCCGACCACGCGCGAATCCTGCGCGGCGGCGTCGCACAGCCATTCGCCGAACACCTGCGTGTAGGTCTTCTTCGAAGGCGCCGTCGACGGCTTGATGCCTTCGGCCGGATTGAACTTGCCCGGGCCGTGATAAAGCACCGGATCGGCTTCGGCGAGCTTGTAGCCCTGGCCTTTCTTTGTCACCACGTGCAGGAATTGCGGACCGCGCAGTTCCTTGATGTTCTGCAACGTGGGAACCAGCGAATCGAGGTCGTGACCGTCGATCGGGCCGATGTAGTTGAAGCCGAACTCCTCGAACAGCGTGGCCGGCACGATCATGCCCTTCGCGTGTTCTTCGAGCTTGCGCGCGAGGTCCAGCATGGGCGGCGCGGCGCGCAGCACGCGCTCGACGCCCGCGCGCGCGGCGGCGTAGAAACGCCCCGACATCAGACGCGCGAGATGCCGGTTCAGCGCGCCGACCGGCGGCGAGATCGACATGTCGTTGTCGTTGAGGATGACGAGCAGCGGCAGGTCGTCGGCGACGCCCGCGTTGTTCATCGCCTCGAAGGCCATGCCGGCGGTCATCGCGCCGTCGCCGATCACGGCGATGGAGTAGCGGTTGTCGCCCTGCAGCTTGTTCGCGACCGCCATGCCGAGCGCCGCCGAAATCGACGTGCTCGAATGCGCGGTGCCGAAGGTGTCGTACTCGGACTCGGAGCGGCGCGGGAAGCCGGAGATGCCGCCCAGCTGGCGGAGTCCGGACATCCGGTCGCGGCGGCCGGTGAGGATCTTATGCGGATAGGTCTGATGGCCGACATCCCAGACGATGCGGTCAGCAGGGGTATCGAACACATAGTGCAGCGCGATTGTCAGCTCGACAGTGCCCAGATTGGACGACAGATGCCCGCCCGTCTGCGAGACGCTGTCGAGCACGTAGGCTCGCAGCTCGTCGGCTAGCGGTTGCAGTTGGCGTCGATCGAGGGCACGCAAGTCGGCCGGATCGTCGATGGATTTCAGCAGGTCGTACATCGTCGTCCCATTTTAGGAAAACTGGCGTGATTCGTTCAGCGCGATGCTTCCGGGTCGGACCGCTCGCGCCGTGGGGTTCGTCACGCGTTCAACAATCAATTCACCCGGTTCACGACCAGGTCTGCAAGCTCGGCCAGCCGCTGGCCGCGCGGGCCGAACGGCTGGATGGCGCCGTGCGCGTCGCGGCCCAGCTGCGCCGCGAGTTCGCGCGACGCGTCGAGACCGATGATCGACACGTAAGTGGGCTTGTCATGCTGCGCGTCCTTGCCCGCCGTCTTGCCGAGCGTGGCGGAGTCGGCGGTGACATCGAGGATGTCGTCGACCACCTGGAACGCAAGGCCGACCGCGGCGGCGTATTGATCCAGCGCCGCGAGCGCCTCTGCGTCCGGCGTTGCGCCCGCCAGCGCGCCCATGCGCACCGACGCGCGCAACAACGCGCCTGTCTTCTTGCGATGCATGGTCTCGAGCTCGGGACGCGAGAGCTTGCGCCCGACGCTTTCGAGGTCGATGGCCTGCCCGCCCGCCATGCCGAGCGAACCGCTCGCGACCGCCAGCTCGCGCACGAGCGCGGCCTGCTGGGTATCGTTCAGACCGTTGCCGGCCGCGGTCAGCGCAACGAAGGCCTGCGATTGCAGCGCATCGCCGACGAGCAATGCCGTCGCTTCGTCATATTGGATATGTACCGTGGGCTTGCCGCGACGCAATGCGTCGTCATCCATGGCGGGCATGTCGTCATGCACCAGCGAATACACGTGAATCATTTCGAGCGCCGCGCTGGCCGCTTCCACCGCCTGCGCGCTCGCGCCGGTCAGTTCGCCGGCCGCATGGACCAGCAGCGGACGCACACGCTTGCCGCCGCCGAGCACGGCATAGCGCATGGCTTCGTGCAGACGCGCCGGCGCGACATCGGTACCCGGCAGATAGTGCTCCAGCGCTGTCTCGACGCGGTCGAGCGTGGCACGCATCCATTGTTCGAAGGTCATAGGTCGTCGTCCCCGTTGTCTTTCGTTGCACCCTGGGTGGCGCGCTGTACCTCGGCGGGCAGCGGCTTGAGCGTCTCGCCATCGAGGACGCGTACCTGCTGCTCGACTTTTTCGAGCTGTTGTTGGCAAAACCCTACAAGCGCGGCGCCGCGACGGTACGCCGCAAGCGATTCCTCGAGACTCAGCGCGCCCTCTTCCATGCGCGCCACGAGCAATTCGAGTTCGCCCAGCGCCGCTTCGTAATTCTCCGGAAGCTGCGCGGCGTCCGCGCCGGGCGCTTCGGCGCTGCTCGCGCCGGTGACCTCACCTGTGTCCTGAACAGCGGTTTTCGCCATGAATCGTGGATGTGCAATTTAATTTTTGGAGCCAAGTCGCACATTCTACGGCAAAAGACAAAATTTCGACCCGCATCCGGGCTATCCGGAAGTGCTAACAGTGCGTTGCCGCATCGTTCGTGAATTCGCCGGCGGAATGCGAAACGTGTCTGCCCGCGACGCGATCGCGCGGAACTCCCGACACAATTTATACCCAAATCAAGACCTTAAGCTCCCCAAAGAGGGGGATTTCGGTATAATCGCGGGCTCCCTAAATCGAATCCATCGATGGTTGGGTTGTTCACTGCTTTCACGTTTTCATCGGGAGTGGGAATGTCCAATCTGAGCAATGCATTGCAGCTCAAGGCTGTTCATAGCCAACTGCCAGTCACGGCTTACTTTGACGAAGCGCTTCTTACGCGCGAACTCGACATACTTTTCAAGCAGGGTCCACGCTATATCGGGCACGAACTCATGGTGCCGGAAGCGGGAAACTATTTCGCGCTTCCGGGTGAAGGCGAAGGGCGCGTGCTCGTTCGTAATCAGCAGAACAATATCGAATTGCTGTCGAACGTGTGCCGCCATCGTCAGGCCATCATGCTCAATGGCCGCGGCAGCGCGGACAACATCGTCTGCCCGCTGCACCGCTGGACCTATGACCTCGACGGTCAGCTGCTCGGCGCACCGCATTTCGCGGACAAGCCCTGCCTCAACCTCGGCAAGACCCCGCTGCAGAACTGGCAGGGGCTGCTGTTCGAATCGGAGGGCCGCAACGTCGCTGCGGATCTCGCCAGGCTTGGCACCGCCCGGCATTTCAACTTCTCGAATTTCATGTTCGATCACGTTGAAGTGCATGAGTGCAACTACAACTGGAAGAGCTTCATCGAGGTCTATCTCGAGGACTATCACGTCGCGCCGTTCCATCCGGGACTCGGCAGCTTCGTGTCGTGCGACAACCTCGAATGGGAATTCGGCGACTGGTACAGCGTCCAGACAGTCGGCGTCCACAAGAATCTCGAGAAGCCGGGCAGCCCGACGTATCGCAAGTGGCACGACGAAGTCCTGCGCTTCCGCAACGGCACGCCGCCCGAGTTCGGCGCGATCTGGATGGTGTATTACCCCGGCCTGATGATCGAGTGGTATCCGCACGTGCTGGTCGTGTCGTGGCTGATCCCGGAGGGCACGCAGAAGACGCGGAACATCGTCGAGTTCTATTACCCCGAGGAAATTGCGCTGTTCGAACGCGAGTTCATCGAGGCCGAGCGCGCCGCCTACATGGAAACCGCGCGCGAGGACGACGAGATCGCCGAACGCATGGACGCCGGCCGCCGCGCACTCATGTCACGCGGGGAGAACCAGGTCGGTCCGTACCAGAGCCCGATGGAATCCGGCATGCAGCATTTCCACGAATTCCTGCGGCATCAGCTCGGGACGATCTGAAGGTCGCGACGCAAGCTTCAGAATGACGAATGGCCCGACCGGTGCAAGCCGGTCGGGCCATTTGCTTCCTGCGCGGACTATGGGCAGCCGCGCGGTCTGGCGTCAGTGCTTCGGTTCGCTCTTCGTGATTGCACCTGAATGGGGATCGACGTGCAGTTCGTAGATCCGCCCGCCCTTGGTGGCCTCGCCTTCCCAATGACCGTCATCGGCCTTCAGATAGGCGTTGGCATAGCCCTGTTGGCTCAGCTTCTGAATGGCCTGTTCCTTCGGCATCCAGTCCGCGCCGGGGGTATCGGCGAATGCGGTGAGAGCGGCCGGTACGGTCGCCGTCGCCAGCAGAACCCGCAGTTTGGTTGTTTTCATTGAAGCCTCCGTCGTATGAATACCGGACGCAGCCGCAAGATCCGCGCCGCTTTGTCGCTGGACCGGTGACGACCCACCCCTTGTGTGTTTAGACTGACAACTCCCCTCGCCAAACGAGCGTCGCTCCAGGAGCCGCCATGCAGCACACCCACTACACCACGCTCATCTCCGCCGCGAACCTCGCCGACCGGCACGCGGCCGCGCCCGGCAGCGTGCTGGTCTTCGACTGCCGCTTCGACCTCGCCGCGCCCGAAGCAGGCGCGGCCGCCTACGCCGCCGGTCACATTCCCGGCGCGCATTACCTGCATCTCGATCGCGACCTGTCGGGCGCGAAAACCGGCTCGAACGGACGGCACCCGTTACCCGAGCGCGCGGCGCTCGTCGAAAAACTGGCGAGCTTCGGACTGGACGAAGGACGCCAGGTCGTCGCCTATGACGCGCAGGGCGGCATGTATGCGGCGCGTCTCTGGTGGCTGCTGCGCTGGCTGGGACACGATTCCGTCGCGCTGCTCGACGGCGGGCTGAACGCCTGGGAAGCCGCCGGACAGCCGCTGGAGACCGCCGTGCCGGCGCGCACGCAGGGTACGTTCAAGGCGGCGGCGCCGCTGCAGGTGACCATCGATGCCGCGGCGATCGAGCGCAGCATCGGCACGCGTGATCACCTGCTGATCGATGCCCGCGCCGCCGACCGCTATCGCGGCGAGAACGAAACGCTCGATCCCGTCGGCGGCCACATTCCGGGCGCGCTGAATCACTTCTTCAAGGACAATCTGAACGCCGATGGCCGCTTCAAGACCGCGCACGACCTGCGCGAGGCCTTCGGCACGCTGATCGGCGCGACCTCGCCCGACCGCATCGTGCTGCAATGCGGCTCGGGCGTGACGGCGTGTCACAACGCCATTGCAATGGAAATCGCCGGGCTGCACGGCGCCGCGCTCTATCCCGGCTCGTGGAGCGAGTGGAGCGCCGATCCGGGCAGGCCCGTCGCGACCGGCGCGAAGCCCTGAGACGCCTTACCGGACGCCGTGCTCGCGGAACCACGCGAGCGCGCGCTTCCAGGCGTCTTCCGCGTCCGCCTTGCGATAGCTCGGCCGGTAATCGGCAAAGAACGCGTGCGGGGCGTCGTCGTACACGACGAACTGCGAGTTGCGGGCGGGCGGCGGATCGTTGGCGAGCGCCTGCTTCATCTGCTCGATGGTGTCCTGCGGAATGCTCTGGTCCAGCCGGCCATACAGCCCGAGCACCGGCACCTTGAGCCCGCTGGCGAGATCGAGCGGATTGCTCGGCGTGTTCTCCGTCTTGTTGCCGACGAGCCGTCCATAGAAAGCGACCGCCGCCTTGAGCGACGGATTGTGCTCCGCATACAGCCACGAGATGCGTCCGCCCCAGCAGAAGCCCACAATGCCCACACGCTTCGGATCGCCGCCATGCTCGCCCGCCCACTTGACGGTCTGGTCGATGTCCGAGATCACCTGCGCGTCCGGCACCTTCGACACGAGTTGTTCGTTGAGCTGCTGCATCGACTTGTAGGCCGAGGCGTCGCCCTGGCGCGTGTAGAGGTCCGGCGCGATCGCCAGATAACCCTGCTTCGCGAAGCGCCGGCACACGTCGGCGATGTGCTCGTGCACGCCGAAGATCTCGTGAATGACGATGATGACCGGCAGATGCGTCTTGCCCTTGGGTTGCGCGCGATACGCCGGCACGAGCGTGCCGTCCGCGCCCCGCACGCCGATGGCGCCGGCTTCGAGGCCGTCGCTGTCGGTGTGGATGGTCTGCGCGGAGACCGGCAGCACGGCGGCCGCGAAGCCGGTGCCGATGCTTGCCTTGATGAAGTTGCGGCGATTGAACGGGACGTGCGGAATGAGGCTGTCGACTTCTGGGTCTAGCATGCGTGGCTCCCGTGGCGAGGCCGTCGCATTGCACGCTCGATGGCGGTGGCAATGCGCGGCACGGATCCTTGAAACCGCGCGGCGTGCCCAAGGCTGCACGCCGCGCGGCGCTGCACGACGAAGAACGTGCGCTTCCGGAAAAGCGCGCCGCTCATTCTAAACAGCTTTGAACGAACGACGCAGCGCTTCTATTCCAGACCAGTGAGCGTCAATGCAGCTTCACGCGCGGCGCGGTGGAGCGGCGCAGCCAGTGCGCGACGGTGTCGAGCACCATGCGTGCATAGCCGTGCAGCGCGGCGACATGCAGCCGGTACAGCGACATGTACATGAAGCGCGCGAACAGCCCTTCGATCAGCATGTTGCCGCCGATCAGCCCGCCCATCAGGTTGCCGACCGCGCTGTAATGCCCGAGCGACACCAGCGAGCCGAAGTCGCGATACGTGTACTCCGGCAGCGGCTTGCCCTGCAGCAGCCGCTCGAACGACTTGAACAGAAAGCTCGCCTGCTGATGCGCGGCCTGCGCGCGCGGCGGGACATTGCGCTCGTTGCCGGGCCACGGGCACGCGGCGCAGTCGCCGAGGGCGAAGATGTTGTCGTCGATTTCGGTTTGCAGCGTGCGGCGCACGTTCAGCTGGCCGAGGCGGTTGGTCGGCAGGCCGTCCAGGTTGGCAAGGATGGCCGGCGCCTTGATGCCCGCCGCCCACACCGTGAGGTCCGCGCGAATCATCTTGCCGCTCGCCGTGTGGATCGAGTCGCGGCCCACCTGCGCGACGGTTTCGCCGGTCAGAAGCTTCACGCCGAGCTTGGTGAGCAGTTCGGCGGTCGCGGTGGAGACGCGCTCCTGCAGCGCAGGCAGGATGCGCGGCCCGGCCTCGATCAACACGATGCCGATGTCATGTTTCGGGTCGAGCTTGTGCAGCCCGTAGGCGGACAGCACCTGCGCCGTGTTGCGCAGTTCCGCCGACAATTCCACCCCGGTCGCGCCGGCGCCGACGATCGCCACCTGGATGCGCGGCACCGGATCGACGCCCGGCGGATCTTCGGCTTCGGCTTCGTCGATGCCGGCGGCCACCGGCTCGGGCGCGACGTGCTCGGCGCGAATGCACGCCGCGATCAGCCGCTTGCGGAAAAGCTCGGCCTGGCCGACGGTATCGAGCGCGATGGAATTGGCTTGTGCGCCCTCGACGCCGAAGAAATGCGTCGTGCTGCCGATGGCGATGACCAGCGTGTCGTACTCCAGGTCGCGTTCCGGCAGCAGTTCGCCGGCTTCCTCGTCGCGCAGCGCGCTGATCCTGATGCGCCGGTTCGCGCGGTCCAGTCCGATCAGATCGCCCTGCTGGAACTCGAAGCCATGCCACAGGGCTTGCGCCGCGTATTCGAGTTCCTGCGTGAACGGGTCCATGCTGCCCGCGGCGACTTCATGCAGCAGCGGCTTCCAGATGTGCGTCGGATTGCGGTCGACCAGTGTGATCTGCGCTTTTGGCGGCGTCTTGCTGTCCGTGCTGCCGAAGCGGTCGCCGAGACGCGTCGCGAGTTCGAGGCCGCCGGCCCCTCCGCCGACGATGATGAAGCGATGCATGGAACTCTCCCTGTGCTTTTATAACCGGTCCGCTGTCGTGCCCGTTGTGTTCGTTCGTGCTTGTTTCCTCGATGAACGGATTGTGCGCGAGGCCCGATGACAGTCACAAGCGCGTCGATGACATGCCGGGCATATGCATCCGAAGCAGCATAGGCCTTCGCGCGGCGTGTGTCAGCAGGCCTCGATGAAGCTCAGGGCGTCAGTGCGCCTCTTCCCAGTTGTTGCCGACGCCCACTTCCGCGACGAGCGGCACCCTCAGCTGCGCGACGCCGCACATGAGTTCAGGCAAGCGCTTCCTGACTTCGGGGAGCGCTTCCTCCGGGACTTCGAGCACGAGTTCATCGTGTACCTGCATGATCATCTTCGCACCGGTGCCCGAGGTTTCGAGCCAGTCCTGCACGGCGATCATCGAGAGCTTGATGAGGTCGGCGGCGGTGCCCTGCATCGGCGCATTGATGGCCGCGCGTTCCGCTGCCTGCCGGCGCGGACCGCTGCCGCCGTTGATCTCGGGCAGCCACAGACGCCGGCCGAAGACCGTCTCGACGAAGCCATGCGCCTTCGCGGCGAGACGCGTGTTCTCCATGTAGGCGGCGACGCCCGGGTAGCGCGCGAAGTACCGGTCGATATACAGCTTCGCCGCGTCGCGTGTGATGCCGAGATTCGACGCCAGACCGAACGAGCTCATCCCGTAGATCAGGCCGAAGTTGATGACCTTGGCGATGCGGCGCTGATCGTTGTCGACTTCAAGCGGCGTCACGCTGAACACTTCCGAGGCGGTCGCGCGATGCACGTCCTCGCCTTCCTTGAACGCGCGCATCAACGAGGCGTCGCCGGAAATGTGCGCCATGATGCGCAGTTCGATCTGCGAATAATCCGCGGACACGATCTTGCGGCCCGGCGGCGCGATGAACGCTTCACGAATGCGGCGTCCTTCGCCGGTGCGCACCGGGATGTTCTGCAGGTTCGGTTCGTTCGACGACAGCCGCCCCGTCACCGCGACCGCCTGTGCATAGTTCGTATGCACGCGGCCGGTGTTGGCGTTGACCATGCGCGGCAGTTTGTCCGTGTAGGTGGACTTGAGCTTCGACAGACCGCGATGTTCGAGCAGCACCTTCGGCAGCGGAAAGTCTTCGGCGAGCTTCTGCAGCACTTCTTCGTCGGTGGACGGCGCGCCGCTCGGCGTCTTCTTCACGATCGGCAGTTGCAGCTTTTCAAAGAAGATCTGGCCGATCTGCTTCGGCGAGCCGAGATTGAACTCGCCGCCCGCAAGCTCATACGCCTGCGCCTGCAAATCGATGAGACGCTTCGCGATCTCGTTGCTCTGCGCATCGAGCCGCTCGCGGTCGATCAGCACGCCGTTGCGTTCCATCTTGCGCAGCACGCGCGACGTGGGCAATTCGATGTCGCGATACACGCGCAGCAGCCCTTCTTCCTGCGCCACTTGCGGATACAGCGCGCGATGCAGGCGCAGCGTGATGTCGGCGTCTTCGGCGGCGTAGGCCGCGGCCTGTTCGAGCGGGACTTCGTCGAAGCCGATCTGCGCCGCGCCCTTGCCCGCGACGTCCTCGTACTTGATGGTCTTCACGCCGAGATGGCGCAGCGCGAGGTTGTCCATGTCGTGTGGACGATGCGACTCCAGCACGTACGATTGCAGCAGCGTGTCGTGCTCGACGCCGCGCATCTCGATGCCATAGTTCGCGAGCACCTGCTCGTCGTACTTCAGATGCTGGCCGACCTTCTTCTTCGATGCATCTTCGAGCCACGGCTTGAGCTTCGCGAGCACTTCGTCGCGCGGCAACTGCTCGGGCGCATCCGGCCCGCGATGCGCAACCGGGACATAAGCCGCATGACCCGGCTCGACCGAGAATGACATGCCGACGATCTGCGCAGTCAGCGGATCGAGCGACGTGGTCTCGCTGTCGAACGACGTGAGCTCGGCTTCGTTGATGCGCTTGAGCCAGGCATCGAACTGTTCCCACGTCTGCACGGTCTCGTAGTGATGCTCGATCTCCGTGACTTCGGCGGGCGGCGTGTCGCTCGGCCCTTCGACGGCATCGGCGATTTCGATCTCGCGCAGCCAGGTCTTGAAGCCATGACGCAGGAACACGTCGCGCAGTTCGTCGCGTGATTCGGGACGGCTGGCGAGCGTGGCATCGATTGATTCGATCTGCGAGGCAAGGGCGCATTCCGTGTGCACGGTAACGAGCTTGCGGGCCATGGGCAGGAAGTCCAGAGCCTTGCGCAGATTGTCTCCTACCGCACCTTTGATCTCGCCCGCATGTTCTACGATGCCATCAAGGGTGTCGTATTGCGTGAGCCACTTGAGCGCGGTCTTGGGTCCGCATTTCTCGACGCCCGGCACGTTGTCGACCGTATCGCCGATGAGAGAAAGATAGTCGACGATGCGTTCGGGCGGCACGCCGAACTTGGCCTGCACGCCGGCGCGGTCGAGCGTTTCGTTGGTCATCGTATTGATGAGGGTGACATGATCCGTCACAAGCTGAGCCAGATCCTTGTCGCCCGTCGAGACGATCACCTTCATGCCGCGCTTCTCGGCCTGCACGGCGAGCGTGCCGATGACGTCGTCGGCCTCGACGCCCTCGATCATGACGAGCGGCCAGCCGAGCGCGCGCACGGCAACGTGAATGGGTTCGATCTGCCTGGAGAGGTCTTCCGGCATCGAGGGCCGGTTGGCCTTGTACTCGGCGTACCAGTCGTCGCGGAAGGTCTTGCCCTTGGCGTCGAAAATGCACGCGCTATACTCTGCATTGATTTCGCGCCGCAAGCGCCGCAGCATGTTGATCATTCCATACAGTGCGCCAGTGGGACCGCCGTCGGGGCCTCGCAGGTCAGGCATCGCATGGTAGGCCCGGTACAAGTAACTAGAACCGTCGACCAATAGCAGGGTCTTACCTTCAAGACTGAGTTCTTCAGGCATTATGAACAAGAGAAAAGTGATTCCGAGTCTGCGATCGCTCGCAGATCAAGAGCGCGCGACAGCCAAGAAGGCTCGCGCATCGTGGCAGATGTTCACGATTATGGCAGAGTTTATCGAGGCGACCGAGTACCTCTCGGAGATCCGGCCTGCCATCAGCATCTATGGTTCGGCCCGTCTCAAACCCGAGTCGCCGTACTATCAGCGCACCATTGAAATCGCGCAGAAGTTCTCCGATGCGGGCTTCGCCGTGATCTCGGGCGGCGGCCCGGGCATCATGGAAGCGGCCAACAAGGGCGCGCACGCGGGCAAGTCGCCTTCGGTCGGTCTCAACATCGAATTGCCGCATGAACAGTCCGGCAATCAATGGCAGGACATCTCGCTGCGCTTCCGTCACTTCTTCACGCGCAAGGTCACGTTCGTGAAGAACTCGGACGCGGTCGTGGTGATGCCGGGCGGCTTCGGCACACTCGACGAACTCGCCGAAGTCCTCACGCTCATCCAGACGAAGAAGTCGCGCCATGTGCCCATCGTGCTGGTCGGTGCGGAGTTCTGGGCCGGCCTGCTCGACTGGTTCAAGAAGACGCTGCTGACCAATGGCGTGATCGGCGAGAAGGATCTCGACCTGATGCAGGTCATCGACGATCCCGATCAGGTGCTCGACGCGGTGCTGCGCTTCTATGAAGACCGCGAGGACGCGCCCGAACAGCCCGCCGAAGGCAAGTCGGACGAAGACCGGATGTTCTATCTGTGAGATGGGTGGCGGGGCGAGCGCCGCTCGCCCCGATGCAACGCTTCTGACTTACTGGAACGCCACTTCGGCGAAGCTGCGCAGCTTGCGGCTGTGCAATTGCGACAGCCCGTTCATGCGCAGCAACTCCATCGCCTTCACGCCGATCTGCAGATGCTGATCCACCTGCGCGCGATAGAACTGGTCGGCCATGCCGGGCAGCTTCAGTTCGCCATGCAGCGGCTTGTCCGACACGCATAACAGCGTCCCGTACGGCACGCGGAAGCGGAAGCCGTTGGCGGCGATCGTCGCGCTTTCCATGTCGAGCGCAACCGCCCGGCTCTGCGACAGCCGCCGTACCGGCTCGCGATGATCGCGGAGTTCCCAGTTGCGGTTATCCACGCTCGCCACCGTGCCCGTGCGCATCACGCGCTTCAGGTCGGTGCCTTCGAGCCGCGTCACCTGCGCGACCGCCTTCTCCAGCGCCACCTGCACTTCCGCCAGTGCCGGCACCGGCACCCACAGCGGCAGGTCGTCATCGAGCACGTGATCTTCACGCACGTAACCGTGGGCGAGCACGTAGTCGCCGAGCCGCTGCGTATTGCGCAGCCCCGCGCAATGTCCAAGCATGATCCACGCATGCGGGCGCAGCACCGCGATATGGTCCGTGATCGTCTTCGCGTTTGACGGTCCCACGCCGATGTTCACCATCGTGATGCCGCTGCCGTCCGCACGCTTCAGGTGATACGCGGGCATCTGCGGCAGGCGCGCGGGGGCCGAGCCCTCCTCGGGCTGTTCCCCGAGGTTCGCGTTATACGTGACGACGTCGCCGGGTTCGACGAACGATGAATACTCGCTGCGATAGGCGCGCGTGGCTTCGTCGTCGGCACGCGACATCATCGTGCGGCCGAGCTTCACGAATTCGTCGATATAGAACTGGTAGTTCGTGTACAGCACGTAGTTCTGGAAATGCGTCGGCGAGGTCGCGGTGTAGTGGCGCAGCCGGTGCAACGAGAAGTCCACGCGCGCCGCCGTGAACAACGCGAGCGGATGCGGCTCGCCAGGACCGGGCTCGAAGGTGCCGTTGACGATGCGGTCGTCGAGCAGCGCGAGGTCCGGCGTATCGAAGATATTGCGCATCGCGAGCAGACGGTCGCGGTCCAGATCGCCTTCGAGATGAATGCCTTCGGCGAATGCGAAGTGAATCGGAATCGGCTGCGCCGACACGCCCACTTCAATGCCTACATGATGATTCTTCGCGAGCAGGCGCAACTGCTCGCGATAATAATCGCCGAACAGGTCGGGGCGCGTGAGCGTCGTTTCATAAATGCCCGGCCCGGCGACGAAACCATACGAGCGGCGTGAATCGATCTGCGTATTCCACTCGGTTCGCACGCGCACGAACGGATAACACGCACGCACACGATGCGTGAACTGCTCATTGCGTCGATAGCGCGCGAACGCATCGCGCAGGAATGCGGTGTTGGCTTCGTAGATGGCGGAAAGCCGCGTGACGGCCGCGACGGGATCTTCGAAGGATTCGGTCGGGAAGTCGTTGGCAGGCGTGCCCTGGGTGCTTTGAGTCCGGTCGTTTGTCATGATCTTGTGTCTTTTTTTGATGCCCTCGATGAATCGACATTAACACGGAAGAATGCCCGATCCATGAAGCCCCTGATCACGTGAGTGCGTGCAATCACACCGTGCAACAGTGTTTTTTCGGCGCCACGTCGAAATGCTGAAAACCGGCGCACAATAAGGCGTTCCACTGATTCGGCAAGGCTTTTTGCTAGAATCCGGCCATCGCCTGGAGAACCATCATGAAGCTGCACCTTTGCGCCGCCGTCGCGGCAGTCCTCGCCGCCGCAAGCCTCGGCGCAGTCGCGCAGCCGGCGCCGCAAGCCGCTCAAATCGAGCCGCAACCCGCCACGCAGAAAATGTCGCCGGAAGAAGCAGCGGGACTTCCGGATCTGAAAGCCATCAACCGCCCGCCGGCCAATGTCAGCTCGAAAGTCGAAATCTCGCCGCCGCGCACGCCGAGCTTTCACGAACTGAGCACGAACGGCACTGAAATCACCGAGTTCCGCGACAAGGGCAAGCCGGTCGAGATCGACGTGCGTTCCAACTTCGGCACGCGTTACCAGATGAGCTCGCCCGCCGATACCTCGCCGCAAGTACGCGACAACGGCAAGGCCAGCACCCGCCTGCCATCGATCAACCTGCGTTACTGATCTTTCCTGATCGCGCCGGACTCGCTACGAATGCGAGTCGCGGTCTCGCGGCGCGGCGTCCGACAGGCCGCGCCGATCTTCACAGGCCCGCTCCGGGCCGTCCAACCTGACCGACGCTTCCCTGCATGGCCGTCTTTACCCCCGTCACCCACGCCGAGCTCGGCGACTGGCTGCAAGACTACGATCTCGGCGATGTCGTCGAATTGCGCGGTATCCAGTCCGGTATCGAAAACAGCAACTTCTTTCTCACGACCACGCGCGGCGAATTCGTGCTGACGATCTTCGAGAATCTGAGCGCCACGCAGTTGCCGTTCTATCTCGATCTGATGCGTCATCTGGCCTCGCATCGCGTGCCCGTGCCCGATCCGATGCCGCGCCGTGACGGCACGCTGTTCGGCATGCTGCATGGCAAGCCCGCTTCGGTGGTCACGAAACTGGACGGCGCGCCTGAACTTGCGCCGTCGCCCGCGCATTGCATCGAGGTCGGGCAGATGCTTGCGCGCCTGCATCTTGCCGGACGCGATTTCCCGCAGCATCAGCCGAATCTGCGCAGCCTGTCGTGGTGGCAGGAGAAGGCGCCGTCGATCGTTGAATTCCTGAGCCATGAGCAGCGCGAGTTGTTCGAGGGCGAACTGGCCTGGCAGGCGGCGTTCTTCGGCTCCGCGGATTACGCGGCGTTGCCCGGCGGCCCGTGTCATTGCGACTTGTTCCGCGACAATGTGCTGTTCGCGCCGGGGCTCGAACATGCGCGTCTCGGCGGCTTCTTCGACTTCTATTTCGCGGGCGTCGACAAATGGCTGTTCGACGTTGCCGTGACCGTCAACGACTGGTGCACGGATCTCGCCACGGGCGCGCTGGATGCCGCGCGTGTCGATGCGTTGCTGCGCGCGTATCAGACCGTGCGGCCGTTCACGCCCGCCGAGGAGCGTCACTGGAACGACATGCTGCGCGCAGGCGCGATGCGGTTTTGGGTGTCGCGCCTGCATGATTTTCATCGGCCGCGTGAAGCGCAGATGCTGAACGCGCACGATCCGGGTCATTTCGAACGCATCCTGCGCGCGCGCGTCCAGGCTGCTGCTCCATCCGCACAAGGCTAATCCTCTCTATGCGACTCATCGAAGTCCCCGCCAAGACCGGCTACGTGTGGTTCCGCCAGGGAATCTGGCTGTTTCGCCGCAATCCCTTTGCGTTTCTCACGGTGTTCTTCGCCTATTTGTTCGTGATGACGCTGATTTCGCGCGTGCCGCTGATCGGGCCGGTGCTGCCGCTCCTGTTCATTCCGGGCGTGGCGGTCGGCTTCATGGCGGCATGCCGCAACACGATTGCCGGCAAACCCGTCTGGCCGACCGTGCTCGTCGACGGCTTCCGCTCGTACGGGAGCGTCGTTGCGCGCCGGTTGCTCGCGCTCGGCGCGTTGTATGTCGTGGCGATGGCCGTGATCTTCGCGGTGTCGGCGCTGGTGGACGGCGGCACGCTGCTGAACCTCATGATGGGCGACGCGCCCGCCGGCGACCCCGAAACTGTCGCGGCGAGTTTCAGTCCGCTAGCGGTGCTCGTTGCGCTGGCGTGCTACATCCCGTTCGCGATGCTGTTCTGGTTCGCACCGATTCTTGTCGCATGGCACGACGTGCCGCCCGCCAAGGCGTTGTTCTTCAGCCTGGTGTCGTGCTGGCGCAA
Source organism: Caballeronia sp. LZ033 (assembly GCF_031451265.1). Classification (NCBI taxonomy): domain Bacteria; kingdom Pseudomonadati; phylum Pseudomonadota; class Betaproteobacteria; order Burkholderiales; family Burkholderiaceae; genus Caballeronia; species Caballeronia sp. LZ033. The sequence goes on from NZ_JARUXQ010000004.1 coordinate 1,256,596, forward strand.
CCGTGGGGCGTTCGTCTATTACGGCGTGTTGTGGATTTGCATTGCGCTTGCGGTGTCGTTCGGCCTCACCGCATTGATGCAGGCGCTCGGCGCCGGGCAGGAGATGGCATTGGCGGTGCTGATGCCGGCGTCGATTCTTGTCACTACCGCACTGTATTGCTCGTTCTACGCCACGTATCGCGGCTGCTTCGGCGTGCAGTCGCCGGATACGCCGGATATCCCGGACACCTCCGACGCCCCGAAGGTCTAGAACGACACGCGCAAAAATTCGGGACGAGAAAAAGCCGGCTCAAGCAAATGAGCCGGCTTCTTTATGCGTTGCTGCCGGAAGATAATCCGGCGAACAACTCAAGTCAGAGACTTAGTTCGACATCCACTGCGGATGACGCGTCTTGACTCGCTGGTCCAGCTTCTTCATACGATATTCGAGATCGTAGACATCCGTGGCTTCGGCGAGATAGGCGTCGTCGCGCTCGCGGTCACGCTGGTCGGCAGACTTGGTCAGGAACAGGAAAATGCGGCTGAGCAGGAACATGGTGGGCCTCGCTGGGATACTAGGGTTACTACCTATGAAGCGATTATAGGGTAATCCCTGATCCAGCGCCAGCCCCGACAAAATAAATCTCTGATCTCAAACACAATTTTGCGACACTTCGACGCCCGTTACGCCACGCGGGCCTTGCTGGCAGCCTCGCCGGAGCGTCGCTGGTGCTTGAAAAATTCCCACATCACGGCGGCTGAATCCGGCCCTTTCGATGAATGGAAGGCCACGGTGTCATCGCCGCCGGCCCATGCATGGCCGAGTCCGCGCACAATCGACGTCTTCACGACCCGACGGCCGTTCTTGACGTAATCGCTGATTACGCCGTCGGCGAGTTTCTCTTCGCGGACTTCGCCCGCACGGCGGTTGCCTTCAGCATCAATGAAACCGTTCAGCCGCAAGAACTGCCGGGTCAACTGTTCGGCATTCGCGGCCGTGACGACAGAATCCAGCTCGCCATGCACGATGATCGCCGGCATGCCGGGGTACTCGCGAACGTCGACGGCGGCATCGATCAAGGCGACCGGATCCGTGCGGCTGCCGCGGCGCATGACATCCATCGCGCCGATGGCCGAATGCGCCTCGCCGAATACCACGCCGGAATGCAGCCCGACCGCCGCGAACGTCTGCGGATGGCGGATCGCGAGCAGCGCGGCAAGTCCCGCCCCGGCCGACATCCCGGCAACGTAGACGCGCTCTTCGTCGAGATCGTGCTCCGCGACGATGGCGTCAATGAGCGAGATCACGGAAGCCGCCTCGCCGCCACCGCCGCCGCCCGAGTCGTCGTACCAATGCCAGCAGCGATGCGCATGCTCGTGCTTCGACTGCTCCGGATACAGCACCGCGAAGCCGTATTTATCGGCGAGGAGATTGATGCGCGTGCCTTGGGCGAACTCGTCTGCGTTCTGCTTACAGCCGTGCAACATGACGACGAGCGGCATCCGCTCGGCGCTTTCGTTCGGCGGCAGATAGAGCGCGTACGACAAGTGATTCACCAGCCGGCCAGCCGATGTCGGCGGCGCCGAATGGTAGGAGCGCGCCCACTTCCCACGCGCCCAGGCCGACGCACGCGGCCGCACCCGCGACTCGCGCGCGGCCGGGCGCGTGCCGGTACGTGGCGACGACGCCTTGGCGGCCGCGCCCGACTGAAGTTTCGACTTGACGGTCTTGGCCCGCGTGGGCGTGGGCTTGGCCTTGGGTTTGGTCCGTGGCTTGGGAGCGTGAACCGCTTCAACGTGGCTGGCGACCAGGCGTCTCAAGCCGCGCAGCCAGAGCTTGGTAAGGCTTTTCGACATTCGGCTGGGTCCTCTGGAAACTGGCAATCGAACGGCGCGAGCAGGATTTCCACGCCGGGTTGTGCAATGCACAATAACACCTTTTGCCCGAGCGATCGCTCGTCCGCGCATGACATATCGGGATGAATTAACAGCAATTCAACAAAATAGCGAAAAATAAACGAAAGTTACGCGATGTAACCCGTAAACGCGGCCTACGTTGTCACATAATTGCGTACGGCAGCAGGCAGTTATACTGCTGAGGATTAGCCTGCCAAAACAGGAGATGGCAGTGCAAGCCGTCGGCTACCGCGCTGCAGCAACCCCTATTCCCAAGCCATCAATGTCCATGGAGCTTCCCGTTTCCGTCTGGTACTGGATCACCGCGCTCGGCAGTGTCGGCGTGATGGGTCCGGTCGCGCTCATCATTGCCGCGTGGCTCGCGCTCGGCTATCGCTGGAAATACGCGGGCGCATGGCTCGCGCTGCTTGGCACCGCAAGCGGCCTGGTCGCACTGAGCAAGATCGCATTCATCGGCTGGGGAATCGGCATGCGCAATCTCGATTTCACCGGCATCAGTGGATATGCGCTCATGTCGACGTCGGTGCTGCCGGTGGCCGTTTTCGTCGCGCTGCTGCCCGCGCGGAATTCGCTGCGGGCGCTCGGCGTCGCAGCCGGATTGCTGCTGGGGCTGGCCGTGGGCGTATCGCGCGTGGTGCTCGATGCTCATTCGGTGTCGGAGGTCGTCGCGGGGTGCGCGCTCGGCGCCGTGGTCGCGCTGGCTTTCGTGCGCTTCGCGTGGCGCGCCGAGCCCGGAAAGCTCGCGCCGATGCCCGTGGCCGCGAGCTTCGCCGCGGTCGTCATCGCGTTGCACGGCGTGCCGGTGCCGACGCAGCACTGGATCACCGAGATCGCCCTCGGTTTGTCGGGCCATGCACGGCCCTATGTGCGAGCCAGCTGGAAGGTGAAACGCCCGCGTGCGCCGGAGCATCGGACGGAGGTTCAGGCGACGGATCCAGACGCCGCCTGAGATTCAGTCGAAATCAGAGGCTCAGTCGTTCACGCCGATGATCACGCTCGACGCCTTGATCACCGCCACCGCCTTCTGACCTTGCGCGAGTCCCAGCGTGTCGGCGCTCTGGTTGGTGATGATCGCCGTCACGGTGGTGCCGCCGTCGAGCGTCAGTGACACTTCCGCATTCACCGCGCCTTTCGTCACGTTGCTGACCGTGCCGTGCAGCTGATTGCGCGCCGAGAGCTTGGCGTTCGTGTCTTCCATCAGCATCACCCACGATGCCTTGATCAGCGCGAAGGCGTCGCTGCCTTCCTTCAGGCCAAGCGCCTGCGTGCTTTCATGGGTCACGACCGCGACGATGGTCTGGCCGCCCGGCAGGCCGAGTTCGATTTCATCGTTGACGGCACCGCGCGTGACCTTGGTCACCTTGCCTGCCAGTTGATTGCGTGCGCTTGTTTTCATCCCCAGTCTCCCGATCAGTTGCCAGTCCTGGGCAAAGCCGGCGATCGCCGCGCCCGCCCGTTGCAGAAATTTGCGATGCTCGCGCTCCACCACGCGATAAGTCTCGATGAGCCGCAGCGCTGCCGGCGTGAGCGTCGTGCCGCCACCACCGCGGCCGCCGCTTGACGTGGTCACGAGCGGCTCGCCGGCGAGGTTGTTCATCGTGTCGACGGCGTCCCATGCGGCCTTGTAGCTCATGCCGATCCGCTTGGCGGCGGCCGTGATCGACCCGGCGTCGCGGATCGCGGCAAGCAGCGCAATGCGCGACGCGCCGCCCAACGTTTCCGCCCCGTTCGTCAGCCACACGGAACCGCCGATTTCGAGCGGCTCGCGTCGTGCGAGCGGTTCGTCACCGTTCATGCTTCGTCTCCAGAGGTCGCGCCGTTACTGAAATCGAAACAATCCGGCGTGCCGCATTATAACGACGCCTTCAGACGCGGACGACGCAGCGCGCGCAACACGCGCTCGCCTTCCTGCGCGCCCGTGCGCGACGTAGCCGCGCTCCACGCGCGCGCGAAACCGCGCTGATAGTCGGTGGCTTCGGGCAGCGCGGCGAGGCGGTCGGCGGCGACGGCGGCATCGTTGGCTTCGCCCAGCGCGGACTGGAGTTGCCCGAGCAGCGCGCCGGCGTGCTTGCGGGTTCGGGACGACAGGATCGAGCGGAAGAATTCCAGCGCGTAGCGCAGCCGCTTGGCCTGAATGCGCACGCAGTGTCGCTCCTGCGCCGGAAGCCGGACGAGATCGGGCACGCCGGCGATCCGGCGATAGTCCTTGTGGATCCGCCTCGCCCCGAACGCGACGAAACTCGTCGGGGCGGCATCCTCCTGCACCGCGAAGCGCGCGAGCCATTCGATGAAGGCCAGCGCGAGCCGCGCATGCCGTTTCGACGCGAGCGCCTCGCGCAGCCTTACGCGCGCGTCCTGCCGCCGCGCTTCCGCCGCCGCGATGAGCGCTTGCCAGCGGGTGGCGTCATCGTCGGAAGCGGCGTAGGCCGGCAGCGTCGTGCCGGCGAAGACGTCCCAGTCGCGCGCATCGGCGAGAAGGCCGCCGAACCAGGCAAGTCCAGGAGCGATGTGCGTGTGCCAGGTCTCGTCGATATCGTCGCGAAACAGCTTCAGAAGCGTCTTCAGACGCCTCTGCGCGACCCGCAACTGATGTACGTGCTCGTCGCCGAGACCGTCGCGCGCGGCAGCTTCGTTGCCGAACCACTGCCCGGCCACCGACGCCGCCATCGCGACGAAGGCCGCTCGCCGCGTCGCTGAAGGAGGCACATCGAGGCTCGTTGCGCAAACGGGATCGGCACTCGGCGCGGAAGCCGCGCCGGACGCCATGACGAAAGGCGTCGCGTCGATGACCGCGCCGGCGAGACTGAACAGCGCATCCAGCGAACCATCGACGGCGGGCGCGGCGAGGCGCAGTTCCGGATGACCATCGGCAGCGGTTTCAAGCAACGCGCGCAGGAATACGCCCTCGATGTCGATGCGCCATGCGATACGCTCGATTTCACGACCGTCTGCGGCCGCCGGCACCGCCTGGGCAGCAAAGCCGATCACCCGATGCGCCTTGGCCAGCGGCACGCGCAAACCGGCCTCGGCTTCGGCGAATTCGCGCAGCGATGCGGCGAGATCATCGCCCGCCGGTCGCGCGAAGCTCCGGTAGCGCGCAAAGCCGGGAACGGGCGGCTGTTCCGTCAGGACGGCGCGCAGGGTGCGCGCGCCGTTCTGGGTTTCGACCGTCAGCCGCCAGTCCGGCGCTTTCAGCGGAATCTCGCGTACATGGAGCAACCCACGCGTGGGTGGATGCCCGGCAAATGCGGCGATCCGCTCGAGCGCCGCGATCAGCGTGGCCCGCCCCTCCTCTCGCTGCACCGCCCGCAACGCGATTTCGATCCATATCGTCATGCTTCCTCCCGAACGCGCCTGCGCCGCGGTTCAGATCATATGAATTCACGGTTGATCCGCGATTGATGCGTGTTTCACGAAATCGACACACGGCGGGTGAAACATCATCGATTGTGCTTCGCAACGCACCCATCCGCCGTTTCCCTATTTGCCGCCCACGCGCGCAACGCGCACAAGCCCAGCCTCAAGGACGCGACATGAATCAAGTTGTCTTTCCCCAAACCGAGAGCGGCCGCTCTCCCGGCCAGCGCTACGCCCTGCTGATCTTTCTGCTGGTGATCGCGGCCGGCGTCGTCTATTGCGTGATGCATCTGCTCGAAGATCTCGCGCCGGTGCGGGAATCGTCGGTACTTCCGTATGTGCTGCTTGGCGTCGCGCTGCTGATCGCGCTCGGCTTCGAATTTGTCAACGGCTTTCATGACACGGCCAACGCCGTCGCCACCGTCATCTACACCCATTCGCTGACACCCAATCTGGCGGTCGTCTGGTCCGGCATGTGGAACTTCATCGGCGTGCTGATTTCGAGCGGCGCGGTGGCCTTCGGCATCCTGCAACTGCTGCCGGTCGAACTGATCATCGGCGTCGGCAGTTCGCAGGGCTTCGCCATGGTGTTCGCGCTGCTGATCGCGGCGATCATCTGGAACCTCGGCACTTGGGCGCTCGGCCTGCCGTCGTCCAGCTCGCATACGCTGATCGGTTCCGTGATCGGCGTCGGCCTGATGAACCAGATGCTGCATGGTTCGAACGGCACGTCGGGCGTCGACTGGAGCCAGGCGGTGTCGGTCGGCAAGTCGCTGCTGTTTTCGCCGATCGTCGGCTTCATTCTCGCGGGCTTCCTGCTGTATGTGCTGAAGCTCGTCGTGCGCGTGCCGGCGCTCTACAAGGAGCCGGAAAAGAACGCGCCGCCGCCGTTCTGGATCCGCTGCCTGCTGATCCTGACCTGCACGGGCGTCTCGTTTGCGCACGGCTCCAACGACGGCCAGAAGGGCATGGGCCTCATCATGCTGATCCTGATCGGCACCGTGCCGACTGCCTATGCGCTCAACAAGGCCGTGACGGCCAACGAAACGCAGACCTTCCTCGCCGTGAGCCACAGCGCGGCCGAAGCGTTGCAGCGCTACAGCAACGGCGTCGCGCCCGCCGCCGATGCCCGCGCCCAGGTCGAGAAGTTCGTCCAGACGAAAACCTTGGCACCGGACTCGGTGGCCTCGCTGAACAGCCTCGTCGACTCGATCGAATCGCAGGTTCGCCCGAGTCAGACCATGGCTGAACTGCCGCAAGGCAACGTACGCAACGTGCGCAACGAGATGTATGTCGCGTCCGAGGCGCTGCGCATCATGGAGAAGCAGAAGACGCCCGCGTTCTCGCAACCCGACCTCGCGACTCTCGACAACTACAAGAAGCAGCTCGATCACGCGACCAAGTTCATCCCGACGTGGGTGAAGGTAGCCGTGGCGGTAGCGCTGGGACTTGGCACGATGGTCGGCTGGAAGCGCATCGTCGTGACGGTGGGTGAGCGCATCGGCAAGACGCATCTGACGTATGGACAAGGCGCATCGGCTGAACTCGTCGCGATGCTGACCATCGGCGCCGCCGATGCCTACGGCCTTCCGGTCAGCACGACGCACGTGCTTTCGTCGGGCATTGCCGGCACGATGGCCGCGAACGGTTCCGGCCTGCAATGGCGCACGGTGCGCAGCCTGGCGCTGGCGTGGATCCTGACGCTGCCGGTTTCGATCGCGCTCGCGGGCTTCCTGTTCTGGGTGTTCCGCGGCATCTTCTGAATCGCCGCCTGAACGCGTGCGTGGCGGGAGCGCGGCGATCCGCGCTCCCGCCGGTTGCAAATTTTGCGCTTCCCCTATCGTTCGCTCGTCATTTTTGACAATCCGCCTGTTCCGACGTCTGTCCGGGAAACGCCCGAAGCCTTGTGCCGCCTGGGTTTCAGGCTGACTGGCACAGCCATTGCTCTACTCTTCTCGTCGATCGCACCTCGGACCGGACGGCAGCAAGTTCCGCCGCCCCGGCGCACTGTGTTGCAGGCAGTTGGGAGGCCGCGCCGGGTGTCGATTCGTCAATCGCGATCAATTAACAAGGAGACGTCAAAATGACGATCGGAACCATCCTGCTGATCATCCTGATCCTGATCCTGATCGGCGCCATTCCGTCCTGGCCGCATAGCCGCAGTTGGGGTTATGGGCCGAGCGGTATTGTCGGCGTCGTGTTGATCGTGGTGATCGTGCTTTTGCTGATGGGACGGCTGTGACGTCCCGCGCGCCCGCGCTGCATTGAGCGGGTAGCGACTTGCGCAAATGAAAAGGGGCGCCCGACCGGGCGCCCCTTTTCATCTTCTTGACCCGTCCGGCGCTATCAGACGCGCATGACCTGCCCGTTCGGTTCGATCTTGCGCGGAATCATGGGATCGGATTGTTTCGGCGACGATGCCTTCGGCCGTGCCGTGACGACAGGCGCTTCGATCGCGGCCTTGTCGGCCACCTGCTTCACCGCCGTCGCGCTCTTGCGCTTTTTCTTCGCGGCGACCGGGCTGCCCGTGTGGGACTTCGGCTTGCCCTTCACGGCTTGCGCCTCGGGCGGATTCCAGACTTCCGTGTAACGCTCGGCTGCGAACAATGACGGCGAGCCGAAGACCAGCAGAAGAATGAGCAATGCGCGCTTCAAAGGTTTCGCTCCAACGGTGAGTGGCCCGCTCTGCGCGAGAGGATGGCGTCGAGCGAGCGCTCGGAGGTGTCGAGTTCGTGTAACGCGGCGTCGAGTCGCCCGAGTGAACACGCGGCGGACTGGCCGCTTGCTTCTAATCCAGGCTCGCTTCGCGTGGCGTCGAACGCTGCGTGGACGGCTCGCGTCGCGCGCATGAAACGTTCGAGCGCGGCGGCTTCGAGCGAATCGCTGTGTCGATTCATCGGCAAGCTCCTGTGACGAACAAGCTGTACGAATATACAGTAATCGACCGCCCCGGCAAACCTGCTGATTTCAACGTGGTGAAAATGCAGCAACCCCTCTTGACCCGCGCGCCAACGCCATTTTTCCCCGTCCCGGTGACATTTCGACGCGCCTTGTCTTCAGCCATCTCGAAATTAAGGCGCGCTTAATTCTGGGCCGACACACTCCAAGCGCGATCCGGCTCCGCTGGCACCGTCAGATGACGGTCCGAGCCGCCCACGATGAGGAATGTGCCATGCCTGCCAACACCACTGCGCGCCCGTCTTTCGCCAATCTCGCTCCGACGCTGCGCAAGAAGCACGCGCTCGCGCTGCGCCGCTGCCGTCTGTCGGCGCCGGTCGAGCCGTTGTTCGGTCCGGCCTACCGGATGGTCGAATGGGAAAGCAAGAACGATCCGCGCGTCCAGTGCCGCATCTTCCCCGCCGACTGCACGTCCAAGCAGATCGCTGAAGCGTTGCGGGCGCATGTGCCGGGCCGCCGTTACGGACCCGTCGATGAAGACGCGTGATCCGTCGCGCCGAGCACGAAAGTTCATGCATCGCTTGAATTAATCCACATATGGACTAATATGGTCATCAAGTTCCTTTCGAGACTTGATGACATGTCCCATGCCGCACGCGCCCATTCAGCGGCGACAGGCCAAACGCCGCCGCCCCCGGCACTGCGTACAGGCGACCTTTCCGCCGCCGGCCTGCGCGCCTTCATCAACATCGCCCGGGACTGGTCGCTAACGGCCGAAGAGCAGATCATCCTGCTGGGTTCGCCCGGGCGTTCCACATATTTCAAATGGAAGAACGCGCCTGAATCGGCGCGGCTCGAACGCGACAAGCTCGAGCGCCTGTCGCTCATTCTCGGCATCTACAAGGCGTTGCAGATCTTGCTGCCGGACCCCGGCGCCGCCGACACCTGGATCCGCCGCCCCAACACCGCGCCGCCCTTCGGCGGCAAGCCGGCGCTCGACCGCATGCTGGCGGGCAATATCAGCGACCTGCTCGCCGTTCGGCAGTACCTCGATGCGATGCGAGGCGGATGGGCGTGATGGGTATCGAATTCGGCAAGAACCCGTCCGACTGGCGGGAGCGCTGGCCGCATGGCCTGCTCGACTGGTCGCCCGCGTATCGCGTGATTCCCACTCGCTTTCCCGCTGTGAACCTGTTCGACCGCGTGGCGTCGCCGCACGATTTCGAAGCGTTGTACGCGCTGGAGGCGATGACCAACGACCGCCTGCGGACCGAACTCGGCGAACTGGATCTCGTGCCGCAGGACGAGCGCTGCTTCGGGCCGGGCTGCGGGCCGATCATGGCCGCGTTCACGCATCTGAATCCCAACGGCAGCCGTTTCTCCGACGGACACTACGGCGTGTTCTATTGCGCGCGTGATCGTCAGACGGCCATCGAGGAAACGCGTTATCACTCGAGCCTTTTTCTGCGCGCCACCAACGAAGCGCCGCTGCGGCAGCAGATGCGCCTCTATTCGGTGACGGCGTACGGTGAAGTGGTGGATTTGCGCGGGGACGCCATCGCACGGAATGGCCTGGATGCGCGTCTGCTCGATCCCGTCGATTACGGCGCGGGCCGCGCGCTCGGCCGTGCGGCGCGTGAGGCCGGCGCGGCGGGGATTGCGTATCCGTCGGTGCGCGACCCGCAGGGCGAGTGCCTCGCGGCCCTCCGCACGACGATGCTGCGCGACTGCCACCACGCGGCCTATCTCGAATACAACTGGAACGGCCACGCGATCGACTATGTGTTCGAGCTGAACCAGGTCGGCTGAATGCACCGCACGTCAACGCACGTCACGTCAGCGGATAGCCAACGCCGTGGACGAACGCGTCCGCGCGATCTTCTTCGACGCCGGCCGCGCTGCCTTCGGCGCCGGCTTCTTCGCGACGCGCTCCAGCGCCTGCGCCGCCGCGCGCTTGCCGCTGGTCTTCAGCGCACCGGCGCGCGCCTTGCGGCTGGAGGCGTCGAGCAGGTTGGTGAGACGCGCATCGCTCGGGTCGGCGCCCTTGCGATGCTTGCGCGCCGCTTCGCGGGCACGGCGCTTCGCGTCCAGTTCGAGAAAGATCGCGAGCGCGGCTTCGTCGGTCTTGAGTCCGTGACGGCGGCTCGCCGGCATCGATTCGGCCAGTCCGCCCGCCTCGAAAGCCTCGATCACGGCGGGATGCACATAGCATTTGCGGCACACCGCCGGCGTGTTGCGCAGCAACTGGGACACTTCCTTGATGGTCCCGACAATATGCTTGCGCGCCTCCGTCACCGTGTCCCACTTGAGCCTGCGCAGCGCCGCGAGCGCGAACACGCTGCCGGCCCAGGTGCGATAGTCCTTCGCGGTGAAGTCGGCGCCGGTGATCTCGTGCAGATAGTCGTTGATGTCGGATGAGCTGACGGAGTGACGCTCGCCATCGGCATCGAGATACTGGAACAGGTCCTGCCCCGGCAGATCCATGCAGCGCTTGATGATGCGTGCAAGCCGCGCGTCGCTCACCGAGACATCGTGCTCGATGCCGCTCTTGCCGCGAAACTTGAAGCGCAGCGTGCCCGCCGAGACCTTCAGGTGCCGCTTGCGCAGCGTCGTCAGCCCATACGAGCGGTTCTCACGCGCATATTCCTCGCTGCCGACACGGATCAGCGTCGTGTCCAGCAAGCGCACCACCGTCGCGAGCACCTTGTTGCGCGGCATACCGTCCAGCGACAGATCGCGCGTCACGCGCGCCCGCAGCTTCGGCAGCACCGCGCTGAAGGCCAGCATGCGTTCGTATTTGGTGGCGTCGCGAGTCTCGCGCCATTGCGGGTGATAGCGATACTGCTTGCGTCCGCGCGCATCGCGGCCGGTGGCCTGCAAGTGACCGCGGGCATCGGGGCAGATCCAGACATCGGTATAGGCAGGCGGAATCGCGAGCGCCTTGATGCGGCGCACCTCGGCTTCGTCGTCGATACGCTTGCCCAGCGTGTTGAAGAACGCGAACGCGCCATCGATCCATTCGCGCGTATAGCCGCGCCGGGAGTCGTCCATGTAGCGCAGGCCCGGCGGCAGATCTTCCGGGCAACCCTGCACGCCGCCGGCCGGCACGTCGCTCGCGCCGCCGCCCGCTTCATTGTTTCGTCCGATTCTCGCCACCGTGTGCCTCGCCTGATTCTTGTTCGACTGATGGCAAGACATCGAGCAACGGCCGTGCCGGGCGCGCCGGCCGCCGCGCGGGAGTCAGGGCAGCGCCAGTGTGCGGGCGCCTTCGGAGGCGGCCCAGCGTTCCTTCACCGACCAGCGTTCGTCCGTGCCGGCCTGCACGATGGTCAGCCGCCCTTCCGACGCGAACGCGCCCGTGTCGATGAAAATCTGCGAGCCGATCTGCTTGATGGCGCGCATCGGCGTGTGGCCGCAGTAGGTGGGCGACAGCCCGCGCTGCTGCCCGGGGTCCGCCTGACCAAGCGCGAGACCGCGTCCCCACAGCATCTGGTTGCGGACGTCGTCGGAATAATCGGCGGTGTCGAGGTCGGCGTCGCTGCCGAAGAACTCCGCATGCAGCACGTTGAAGCGCCGCGCGCCCTCGCCGACGATGCGCACCAGCGGCAGTTTCGCGAGCCGCACCGCGAGGTCGCCGAGCTGATCGTCGGCGAGCGTCTCGGCCCAGGCACCGCCGATCGCATACCACGCCTGTCTGCGCATCGCGCCGGTAGCCACGGCGATCAGCGAATCCTCGTGATTGCCGAGCACCGGATAGAACCACGGCTTGTCGATCAGATCGACCGCCGCGAGCGAGTCCGTGCCGCGATCGACCAGATCGCCGACGGAGAACAGCCGGTCCCGCGCGCCATCGAAGTGGATTTCGTGCAGCAGGTAGCGCAGCGCATCGACGCAGCCGTGCAGGTCGCCGACCACGAAATCGCGGCCCGCGTCGTTGGCGGGATGTCGGCAGACGACAGGATAGGTAGGACCATTCATGCGTCGATCTTAGCGCCGGTGGATGACAGCGTGTGCGGGCTTGCTCGCTTTCGGAGCCGAATGGTTCACGCCCGGGTGACGCCAAGCACGCGCTGCGCAGTTTGAAAGGCTCATAGGCAATAATTGCGGCATCGCGCGCATCCGTCTGGACTTAGTGCATGCCGAATAACAAGCAAAAAAACTTCCTCCCGTCCGTGCTGCGCAACCGCCCGCGGATGTTGATCGGCCTGATGGTCGGCTGCGTGGTGGCCGCACTGGTGCCCGCGCATTTCCGTCCGACCGCGCGCGCCTTGATCGGCTGGGATACGGCCGTGTGGCTGTATCTCGTGTTGATCTGGCTGCAGATGGCCACGGCCGGCCAGAGCGACGTGCAGGCGCTGGCCGAGCGCGAGGACGAGAACGCGGCGATGGTCCTGATGATCGTCAGCGTGGCGGCGCTGGCGAGCATCGTGGCGATCGTCGTCGAGCTGGCGTCCGCGAAGAGCCTCGGCGTCAAGGCCGTGCCGAACTACCTGCTGACCGGCGCGACCATGCTCGGCGCCTGGTTCCTGATCCCGACGATGTTCACCCTGCATTACGCGCGGCACTATTATCAGTCGCCCGACAACGAACCCGCGCTGCGCTTCCCCGACAAGCACCTGAAGCCCGACTACTGGGACTTCCTGTACTTCTCCTTCACCATCGCGGTCGCCTCGCAGACCGCCGATATCGCGCTTGGCTCGACCGCCGCGCGCCGCAGCGCGCTTGCCCAGTCGGTGCTGTCGTTCTTCTTCAATCTCGCGGTGCTGGGACTCTCGATCAACATCGCGGCGAGCCTGGTCGGCGGCTGAAGACGGCTGAGGCGGCTGAAGGCGAAACGCAGCCTTCATCACGCCGCTGTCACGCGGCTTCCCCACACTCACTGAACACGCGTGTAAAAACGCGGCGCGCGCCGCTGTCAGTTTTACACGCGCCGCCGACGCCGTTGCGCGCCGCGTCGGACGAGTGCGGTCGGACGCTCTTTTCGAACGAAAGGCGGACGACGCCGTGCTGCACCGCACATAAGCCAGGCAGCGGTGGCACGGCGATTGCTGCATTGCGCCAGCCATTCCCAAATGCACAACTCCAATCAGCTTCGCCGGCGCGGCGCATCGACCGCGCGTTCCTCTCGCTCAGGAGCCCATTTTGCCTTTGAACGTTCTGCTGGTCGCCTCTGAAGCCGTCCCGCTCGCCAAGACCGGCGGACTCGGCGACATGGTCAGCGCCTATGCCGCCGCGCTGCGCCAGGCCGGCGTCGATGCCACCATCCTGCTGCCCGCCTATCCAAACGCGGTAGCGCAGACGGAAGGACTCACCAAGGTCGGCACGCTTGCCGGCCTGCCTGGCGGCGACGCCGACTTGCTGCGGGGCCGCATGCCCGGCACCGGCGTTCCCGTGCTTCTGCTGCGCTGCGACAAGCTGTACGCACGCACTGGCCTCTACCAGGACGCTCAGGGTCGCGACTACACGGACAACGCCGTGCGTTTCGCGACGCTTTCGGCAGCCGCAGTGCGGATTGCGCAAGGCGTCCGCAACGTGAAGCGTCCGGACATCGTGCATGCGCATGACTGGCATACCGGCCTTACGCCGCTGCTGATGAAGGCGGCGGGCGTGCACGCAAAGAGCGTTTTCACGATCCACAACCTCGCATTCCAGGGCAACTACGCGCTCTCGCTTGGTGCGTCGCTCGGCGTGCCGGAGAAGTGGCTCGTGCATGCGCTGAGTGATCCGCAGAGCATCGAGTTCTACGGCGCCTTGAGTCTGATGAAAGCGGGCATCGTCCACGCGGATCGCGTGACGACCGTCTCCGAAAACTATGCGCGCGAAATCCTGACGCCGCGCTTTGGTCATCTGATGGAAGGCGTGCTGCAAAGCTGCGCGGACAAGCTGTCGGGCGTGGTGAACGGCATCGATGAAGACGTGTGGAATCCCGCCACGGATCCGACCATCGAGCGCAACTATTCCTTCGACGACATGCGCGGCAAGCATGCCTGCAAGCGCGCGCTGCAACGCAAGTTCGGCCTGCCCGTCGATCCGTTCGCGCCGGTGATGGCAATCGGCAGCCGCATGACCAGCCAGAAGCTCGCCGATGTCGTGCTCGAAGCGCTGCCGCGTCTGCTGGCCCAGCATCCGCGTCTGCAACTGGCCGTGATCGGCAAGGGCGAAGCGCACATCGAAGCAGGCTTCCGCAAGCTGGCGCAGGAATGGCCGGATCGCGTCGGCGTGACGATCGGCTATGACGAACGGCGCGCGCACTTGCTGCATGCCGGCGCCGACATCCTGTTGCACGGCAGCCGTTTCGAGCCATGCGGACTGACGCAGATGTATGCGATGCGCTATGGCACGCTGCCGATCGCATCGCGCGTGGGCGGTCTCGCCGACACAATCGTCGATGCAGCGCAGAACGCCGATGTCATCGCCTCCAACGTGCTGCGCCCGTCCGTGTATCTGCGCGACGGCACGCACGACCAGCCCGTCGCACACGCCCCCGTGCAGCGGACCGCTGATGCGCCCACGGGCTTCCTCTTCGACGGCGAACGCGCCGACGACATTCTCCACGCCGCCGCCCGCGCGCTCGACGCCTATATGCGTCCGCAAGTGTGGCGCGCGCTGCAGCGCAACGCGATGTCATGCGATTTCGGATGGAACGAAGCCGTCGCGAAGATGGTCGCACTGTACGCCGGCGTGAGCGATGCCCGGCCGAGCCGGACGGCCCTGCGGCCGCGCCGTGCCGCCGAGGCCGTGAACGCGCCGGTATCGGTGCCGACACCGGACGCGCATGCACTCACAACCGACAAAACGCTGGTCGCGCGCAGTGCGTGAGCGCGACGCCTGCACTTGCTCCATAGTAGTGCCCTGATGCAGAGCTGACCCGGCCGGCGTGCCGGGCGCGGCACGCAACGTGCTCCCTCCCCGTGCGATGTTCCTGGGGCATCCGTCGGGATCGACTGCCGGGAACGCGTGGCGCGCCGCGAGCGCGAATTGCGCCCGGCGCACCGTGTAACGCGTGACGCAAGCAGGGCGAACAGGCCGATGTCGACACCCGACCGGTTGCGCGCCTGTCGTCCGCACGCGAGCAGCAGTGCGCCATGCGCCGGAACGTGCGGACCGGCTCTTCAGCCGTTTGGTCCGTGAGCGCGATCGCGATCGAAGTCCGCATCCCCGCCACCGCAGGACGACTCTGGAAAATACGAACGATGGAAAACCATCAAGCTCATCATGCGTACGCGCCGCGTATCTACTTCATCGATCCCCTGCTCGTCGGCCCTCTTGCGAACTGGGCAGCCCAGTTCGAGCACGCGGCCTCGCTGGGCTTCGATCACATCCTGATCGGCTCGCCGTTCGTGCCCGGCAGCAACGGGCATCGCGAGGCCGTCGCCGATCATCACCGTCTGCATCCCGTATTCGAGTTCGACGGCAGCGCCGCCGAAGGCCTGGGCCAGCTCGCCGCCGCCGCAAGGAAGCACGAACTCACGCTGCTGGTCGATATCGTGATCGATCGCGTCAGCGCCGAAGGCGGCCTTTATCAGGACAACCAGCACTGGTTCCAGCCGTTCGAAAGCGCCGATGCGCGCCTCGATCCGCGCATGCCGCCGCGCAAGCGCGATGTCGCCTGGGCCGACTTCACGAACGGTGAAGCCGCGGACCGCCTGACCGAATGGTGGGCGCGCGAGCTGAACCAGATGTCCGACGCGGGGGTCGGCGGCTTTCGTTTCGATTCACCGCACGCGGTGCCCGCGCACGTGTGGCGGCGCCTCGGCGCGGCGGTGCGCGAGAAGCATCCGGAGTCGCGCTGGCTCGCGTGGACCGTCGGCGTCACGCGACATGACCTGCACGGCCTTTCCGATGCTGCCTTCGACGCCGTCTTCACCTCCACCCGCTGGTGGGACTTCAAGAGCGCCTGGCTGTGCGACGAGCACGCGGCACTGGCGCGCATTGCGTCGCCGGTGGCGTTTCCGGAAGATCCGTTCGGCACGCGCTTCATCGGCGACCTGACCGACACCAGCGACACCGCGCTGCTCGAACGCGCCTATACGCGCGTGCTCGACACCGCCGCCGCGCTCGGCACCGGCTGGATGGTGCCGATGGGCTTCGAATACGGCATCGGCCTGCCGCTGTCGCCGCAGTATGGCGTCGCGGCCGAATACGCGCGCGCGACGAGCGAGAAGCGCATCGACCTGACGGCGCGCATCCGCCGCGCCAATGACCTGCAACGCAATGTGGCGACGCTGTCGAGCGTCGGTGAACTGCGCTCGCTGACTGGCGCGGGCACGCCCTACGCCGCACTGATCCGCGCCGACGGCGGCGATCTGCGGCGCAGCGAAGGCGCCGTGCTGGCCGTCTTCAATCCCGATCTCGTCGCGCCGGTGCATGTGGACACGCTGCATCTGCTCGAATCGGTGCCGGGCAACTACACGCGTTTCGCACCCATCGATGACACCCTCGGCCAGGCCCAACGGCTCGCGCCGTTCACGCTGCATGCGGGCGAAGTGCGGCTGTTCCGCGCGGAAGCCGAGCCGTTCATCCTGCTCGCGCAGCCGCAGGTCAAGCGCGGCGCGAAGGCGGCCGACAAAAAATCGGTGGCCGAGGCGATCGCTGCGCCGCGCGTGTCGATTGAAAGCGTCACGCCTTCGGTGGATCACGGACGCTTCCCGGCGAAACGCATCGTTGGGGAGGCGCTGGAAGTGCAGGCCGCGATCTTCGCCGAAGGTCACGACAAGATCGCCGCCGCGGTGCAATGGCGCGCCGCCGATGAAACCGACTGGCACGAAGCGCCGATGACCGCCGTGCAGCCCGCCGGCCTCGACCTGTGGAGCGCGCGCATTCCGCTGGAACGCGTGGGGCGTCACGAGTTCGTCGTATTGGCGTGGCGCGACGACTACGCGTCGCTGGTCGATCACATGCAGAAGAAGCTGAAGGCCGGGCAGACGGTAGAACTGGAAGTGGAGGAAGCGAAGCATCTGTTCGCGCTGATCCTCGCTGAAGTCAAGACCGCCGGCGACGCCGGTTCCGACAGCGCCTCGCTCGACGCCATCGTCAAGGAATTCACCAAGGCCAACGACGCGCGCAAGCTGGAACTGGTGCTGGCGCCCACGACCGCCAAAGCGGTGGCGGCGGCGCGGCACCGGCCGTTCCTGTCGCGCGATCCGGTCGTGTACCGTGTGGACGCCGAACGCGCCGCCGCGCGCTTCGCGAGCTGGTACGAGATCTTCCCGCGTTCGATGAGCGACGACGTGAACCGTCACGGCACCTTCATCGACGTGATCGGCAAGCTGCCGCGCATCCGCGAGATGGGCTTCGACGTGCTGTACTTTCCGCCGATCCACCCGATCGGCGTCGCGAACCGCAAGGGCAAGAACAACACGCTGACGGCCCAGCCGGGCGACGTGGGCAGTCCGTATGCCATCGGCGGCAAGGAAGGCGGCCATACGGCGGTGCATCCCGAACTCGGCAATCTCGATGACTTCAAGCGCATGCTCGAAGCCGCGCATGAACATGGCCTGGAGATCGCGCTCGACTTCGCGGTGCAGTGCTCGCCGGATCACCCTTGGCTCAAGGAGCACCCGACGTGGTTTGCATGGCGTCCGGACGGCACGCTGCGTTACGCGGAAAACCCGCCGAAGAAGTATCAGGACATCGTCAACCCGGACTTCTATGCGCAGGATGCGAAGCCTGAACTGTGGACTTCGTTGCGCGACGTGTTCCTGCACTGGATCGATGCGGGCGTGCGCATTTTCCGGATCGACAACCCGCACACCAAGCCTTTCCCGTTCTGGGAATGGGTCATCAGCGACGTGCGCGCGCGTCACCCCGACGTGATCTTCCTCGCCGAAGCGTTCACGCGCCCGCGCGTGATGAACCGGCTGGCGAAGCTCGGCTTCTCGCAGTCGTACACGTACTTCACGTGGCGCGAGAGCAAGCGCGACTTCATCGAGTACATGCACGATCTCACGCAGACCGACGCGAAGGAATTCTTCCGTCCGAATTTCTTCGTGAATACGCCGGACATCAATCCGCGCTTCCTGCAAAGCTCGGGACGGCCGGGCTTCGTAATCCGCGCGGCGCTGGCCGCGACGCTTTCGGGCCTGTGGGGCGTGTACAGCGGCTTCGAATTGTGCGAGTCGGCTGCGCTGCCGAACAGCGAGGAGTATCTGAACTCCGAGAAGTACGAACTGCGCGCATGGGACTGGAACCGGCCCGGCAATATCGTCACCGAGATCACCGCGCTGAACCGCATCCGCCGCGCGAACCCGGCATTGCAGTCGCATCTTGGCATCAACTTTCTGCCCGTGCATAACGACCACATCCTGTTTTTCGAGAAGGCGAACGCCGCGCGCGACAACGTCGTGCTGGTTGCGATCAATCTCGATCCGTTCAACGAACAGGGCGCGGATATCGAATTGCCGTGGCAGACCCTCGAAGCCTGGGGCGTGCACGAATGGGACGCGGTGAGCGTCGAAGACCAGGTGACGGGCGAGCGTTTCGAATGGCGCGGACGGCGTCAGCACGTGCGGCTCAATCCGCATTCGCTGCCGTTCGCGATCTGGCGCATCGCGCCGCCCTGGGGCTTGCCGAAGCCTCAGCCGGACACGGCGGCATGAATCGATAAAACATAAAAAAGCAGCGGCGAACGAGAGCACACCAGAACAGGGGCGAACCGCCATTGGCGAGCCCGACAGGACATTGGAGCGAAACCGTGGATACAAGGGTGAAGCGCAACAAGAAGGCGTCGATTCTCAGCGACGATCCGCTCTGGTACAAGGACGCGATCATCTACCAGGTTCACATCAAGTCATTCTTCGATGCGAACAACGACGGCATCGGCGATTTTCCCGGCCTGCTCGCGAAGCTGGACTACATCGCGGAGCTGGGCGTCGATGCGATCTGGCTGCTGCCGTTCTATCCGTCGCCGCGTCGCGACGATGGCTACGACATCGCCGACTACCGCAACGTGCATCCCGACTACGGCACGATCGCAGACGTCAAGCGCTTCATCCAGGAAGCGCACGCACGCGGCATTCGCGTGATTACCGAACTGGTCATCAATCACACGTCGGACCAGCATCCGTGGTTCCAGCGCGCGCGCCATGCGAAGCCCGGCTCGGCGCACCGCAATTACTACGTATGGTCCGACACGGACAAGAAATACGAAGAGACGCGCATCATCTTCATCGATTCGGAGCCGTCCAACTGGACGCATGATCCGGTCGCGGGCCAGTACTACTGGCACCGCTTCTATGCGCACCAGCCGGACCTCAACTTCGATAACCCGGCGGTCCTGAAGGAAGTGCTGTCGGTGATGCGCTTCTGGCTGGACATGGGTATCGACGGTCTGCGGCTGGACGCGGTGCCGTATCTGGTCGAGCGCGAAGGCACGAACAACGAGAATTTGCCGGAAACGCACGACATCCTGAAGAAGATCCGCGCGACCATCGACGCCGAGTATCCGAACCGCATGCTGCTCGCGGAAGCGAACCAGTGGCCGGAGGACGTGAAGGAATATTTCGGCGACGAAGACGAATGCCACATGGCGTTCCACTTTCCGCTGATGCCGCGCATCTACATGTCGATTGCGAGCGAAGACCGCTTTCCGATCACCGACATCATGCGGCAGACGCCGGACCTCGCCGAAACCAATCAATGGGCGATCTTCCTGCGCAATCACGATGAACTCACGCTCGAAATGGTCACGGACTCCGAGCGCGATTACCTGTGGAACACCTATGCGAGCGACCGCCGCGCGCGCCTGAACCTCGGCATTCGCCGGCGGCTCGCGCCGCTGATGGAACGCGACCGTCGGCGTATCGAACTGATCAACTCGCTGCTGCTCTCGATGCCGGGCACGCCGGTCATCTACTACGGCGACGAGCTCGGCATGGGCGACAACATCCACCTCGGCGACCGCGACGGCGTGCGCACGCCGATGCAGTGGTCGTCGGACCGCAATGGCGGCTTCTCGCGCGCCGATCCCGAGCAGCTGGTGCTGCCGCCCGTGATGGGCTCGCTGTACGGCTATGACGCGGTCAATGTGGAATCGCAAAGCCGCGATCCGCATTCGCTCCTGAACTGGACGCGCAAGATGCTCGCGGTGCGCCGTTCGAAGCATGCGTTCGGGCGCGGCACGATCCGCTTCCTGCGGCCGGCGAACCGCAAGATCCTCGCTTATGTGCGCGAACTCGAAGGCGAGCCGCCCATCCTGTGCGTGGCGAACCTCTCGCGTGCGCCGCAGGCGGTGGAGCTGGACCTGTCGGAGTTCGCCGGCTCGGTGCCGCTGGAAATGACCGCCGATTCGCCGTTCCCGCCGATCGGCCAACTGACCTATCTGCTGACGTTCCCGCCGTATGGCTTCCTGTGGTTCCAGCTGTGCCCGGGCAACATGCGGCCCGCCTGGGCGCAGGCGCCGTCCGAACAGTTGCCGGAATTCGTCACGATGGTGATCCGCGCCGGCCAGACCGGACCGACTCCCGAGAACGTGCGCCTGCTCGAGTCCGAAGTGCTGCCGAACTACCTGAGCAAGCGCCGCTGGTTTGCATCGAAGGATCAGAAGCTGCATGCGGTGCGCCTCGCCGCGCTGACGACGATCGAGAACGCGGGCTTCGCGTTCACCGAAATCGAAGCCGATGTCGGCGATCACTGCGAGCGCTACGTGCTGCCGCTGTCGATTGCATGGGGCACGGAGACCACCTCGCCGCTGTACATGCAGCTGGCGCTGGCGCGTGTGCGCCGCAACCGCAACATCGGGCATCTGACCGATGCGTTCGCGGTGCCGCAATTCGCTTATGGCGTGCTGCGCAAGCTCAAGGAGCGCGCGGCCGTGCCGACCGTACAGAAGAGCGAAATCCGCTTCCTGCCGACGGAACGCCTCGACCAGCTCGACTTCAATCCGGCCCAGCCGCCGGAAATCCGCTGGCTTGCGGCCGAGCAGAGCAACAGCTCGCTCGTGATTGCCGATACCGTCGTGCTCAAGCTCGTGCGGCGCGTGGTCGGCGGCATTCATCCGGAAGCGGAGATGAGCCGCTATCTGACGAGCCTCGGCTACGCGAACACCGGTCCGCTGTATGGCGAAGTGGTGCGCGTCGATCCGGAGGGCGTACCGCATACGCTCGTGATCCTGCAGGGCTTCATCGACAACCAGGGCGATGCGTGGAACTACGCGCTCGATTACCTGCGCCGCACGGTCGATGAACTGGCGGTGGTGGTCGAAGTCGACGAGAACACGCAGGAGCGTGATGCACAGGCCGAGGGCTTCACGGGCTACGCGAACATTGCGGGCGTGATCGGCAAGCGGCTGGGCGAATTGCACGTCGCGCTCGCGAGCCCCACGGACGACGCCGCGTTCGCGCCGCAGCGCGCGAGCAAGGAAGACGTGAAGAACTGGATGGACGGCACGCTGAAGCTGCTCGAATCGGCGCTGGATATCGTGGCGCAGAAGATCGGCGAGTTCAATGAACACGACAAGTTCCTCGCACAGAGCCTGCTGGACCGGCGCGACATGCTGGTCGATGCCGTGAAGAAGCTGGTTGCGCCGTCCGCTGATGCCCTGTGCATCCGCATCCATGGCGACTTCCATCTGGGTCAGGTGCTGATGGCGCAGGGCGATGCGTATCTGATCGACTTCGAGGGCGAACCGGCGCGCGCGCTGGACGAGCGCCGCAGGAAGACGAGCCCGCTGCGCGATGTCGCGGGGCTGCTGCGTTCGCTGTCGTACGCAAGCGCCGCGGCGCAGTCCACTACCGAAGTGGCGCCCGCGCTGACCGCCGACCGCAAGCGCGCGCTGTTCGAACGGCTGCGGACGATTGCCGAGGAAAGCTTCTTGCGCGAGTACACGGCAGCCATCGCTGCATCGCCTGAACAGATTGCGGCTGAAGATGTGTTCGAGCCCTTGCTCGATCTTTTTCTGATCGAGAAGGCCGCTTACGAAATCCGCTACGAAGCAGCGAACCGGCCGACCTGGATCGGCCTTCCGTTGCGGGGTCTCGCGTCGCTCGCGAGCCGCCTGCTGGGCGACACGGGCGAGCCGCCCGCACCCGGCACGCGACCCGTGTACGGAGCAACCAAGGACAATCCGGATGGAACCCACCATGAACAATCGTAGCGATCCGGCGGATACCAGAAATCCGGCTCACGGCCTCAATCCGCTCGATATCGATGCGCTCGTCGACGCGCGCCATCCCGACCCGTTCTCGATGCTCGGCATGCATCAGACGGATGTCGGCCACGTCGTGCGCGCCTACTTGCCGGGCGCATCCGGTGCGAACGTCATCGATGCGGCGAGCGGCGAGCATCTCGGCGCGCTGACGCGGATTCACGACGCCGGGCTCTATGCGGGCTTCGTCGAACGGCCTGCGGCTTATCGGTTGAAGATCGACTGGCACGGCACGCCGCAGGAAACACACGACACGTATTCGTTCGGTCCCGTGCTCTCCGATGAGTCGCTGACGCGTCTCTCGCATGCCGATCCCTACGCGGTGCTCGAATGCCTCGGTTCACGGCCGGTCACGCATGGCAATGTGGCGGGTGCGCGCTTCGCCGTGTGGGCGCCGAATGCACGCCGTGTGTCGGTGGTCGGCGACTTCAACACGTGGGATGGCCGACGTCATCCGATGCGCCTGCGTCACGGCTCGGGCGTGTGGGAGCTGTTCATTCCGGGCATCGGTGCAGGCACGCGCTACAAGTACGAGATCGTCACGCGCGATGGCCACACGCTGCCGCTCAAGGCCGACCCGTGCGCCATGCAGAGCGAGAAGCCGCCGTCGACGGCCTCGGTGGTCGCGGATGCGGATGCCATCGATCATTACGCGTGGACCGACTCCGACTGGATGGCCTCACGCGGCGGCAAGCAGACGGTGCAATCGCCGATTGCCATTTACGAGGCGCATGCCGAGTCGTGGCTGCGCGTGCCGGAAGAAGCCAATCGCGGCATGAACTGGCATGAGCTGGCGGAGCGCCTGATTCCTTACGCGAAGGGCATGGGCTTCACGCACCTCGAATTCATGCCGATCGCCGAGCATCCTTTTGGCGGTTCATGGGGTTATCAGCCGCTCGGGCAGTTCGCGCCTTCCGCGCGCTTCGGCACCCCGGAGCAGTTTGCCGAGTTCGTGAACCGGGCGCACGAGGCGGGACTGGGCGTCATCATCGACTGGGTGCCCGCACACTTCCCGAACGATGCGCATGGACTGGTGCAGTTCGACGGCACGCCGCTCTATGAGCATGCGGATCCGCGCGAGGGCTATCACCAGGACTGGAACACGATGATCTACAACCTCGGACGCAACGAGGTGAGCGCGTTCCTGATTGCATCGGGCCTGGCGTGGCTGAAGCGTTATCACGTCGATGGACTGCGTGTGGACGCGGTGGCGTCGATGCTGTATCGCGACTATTCGCGCAAGGCCGGCGAATGGGTGCCTAACATTTATGGCGGGCGCGAGAATCTCGAATCCATTGCGTTTCTCAAGCGCCTCAATCATGAAGTGCGGCAGATTCCGGGCGCGATCACGGTGGCGGAGGAATCGACGGCCTGGCCTGGCGTGACGGCAAGCGTGGAAAGCGGCGGACTGGGTTTCGACTTCAAGTGGAACATGGGGTGGATGCACGACACGTTGCATTACATGGAGGAAGACCCGGTCTATCGCCAGTATCACCATCATCTTTATACGTTCGGGATGGTGTATGCGTATTCCGAGCGCTTTGTGCTGCCCTTGTCGCACGATGAGGTAGTGCATGGGAAGGGCTCGTTGATCGGCAAGATGCCGGGGGACCGTTGGCAGAAGTTCGCCAATCTGCGGGCTTACTTCGGTTTCATGTGGACGCATCCGGGGAAGAAGCTCTTGTTCATGGGCGGCGAGTTCGGGCAGGTTGCAGAGTTCAATCACGACGAATCGCCGCATTGGCATCTGCTCGACGATGCGCTGCATGGCGGGTTGCAGAAGTGCGTGCGTGATCTGAATTTTCTTTATACCGGTGAGCCGGCGTTGCACAAGCTGGATAGCGATCCGCGCGGGTTTGAATGGATCGTCGGGGATGACAACGGGAATAGCGTGTATGCGTATCGGCGGACGGACGCCGAAGGGCGTGATCTGGTTGTTGTTTGCAACATGACGCCGGTGCCGAGGCTGGCTTATCGGATCGGCATGCCACGGGCCGGGCGCTGGAGTGAAGTGTTCAATTCTGACGCCTCCGTGTACGGCGGATCGAACATGGGCAATGGCGGTGTCATTCATACGGATGACTATCCGAGTCATGGGAAGGGGCAGTCAGCCGCGTTGACATTGCCGCCGTTGGCGACGGTAGTGTTGCGGGCGGACTGAGCGCCGTGGACCGCCGCTGAGAGTTCAGCGGCGGTCCACGGGTAATGTGCCCTTCGATTGGCCTTGCGGAAGCACGATCCTGGCGAGACTGGATTCAAGCCCACTCAATCTGGCAGCCGGTTGAAGTATTCGTCGTTGGCGTGCCAAGACGCATGGCGACGCATGCTGAACTCGTGCTTCTGATACGCGCAAGAGCTCTTGTGAGCGTTCGATGCTGCTCGTGAGTTTACATCAACATGTAGTTCGCTCAACGACCGCTAAGCCTCCTGAACGTCCTTCGTTTTGAGTCATATGCGGCCTGACGCAATTCGCGCAACAACTGCATCGAAGCCGGCAGCGTCGTAGTTCTTATCCGCACCGACCGTGATGCCGCTTGGTGAAACTCTCGCAGCATCGGCAAGCATCTGCGCCGTGCAGCCTCGCTCGGCGGCGCCGTCGCCAGCGTTACCTGCGCGTTGACCACCAGTCCATGTCGGTTATCAGTCAGTACATGACCCATATAACAGAGCATCGCTCCTGTTCTCTTGCCTTTGCGAAAAAGGCGCGCTTGTTCGTCCGTCGCGGATTGGTGCGCTTCTATACTGCGTTTTTGCCAAGCCAATTGGCATTCGGTGTGGGCGGCTCGTCCATTGACTCGACAATCCTTCGCTGCCGCGCATCCGTTCCATCTCGCTGGCGTCAATGACTTTAGATTCAACGTTAAACCTTTTGATCAGCATGACTGTTTGGCGAGGTAATTCAACGACCTGCTAGTAGTATTTCCAGACCAAGATGTTCGAGTCGTCCGTCAAGAATTGATCGTAATCCTTGAAGAAACGATTGAGCGAGGAGCGATTCTTTTCAAGCATGGACAATCCGTCTATCACTAACTTGTAGGAATCAGGGTTGTCAGCCATGTAAGGAGAAAAATTGTCCAGAATGTCGCGGAGCACTTTTTCTCGTGTTCCAAAATCATGCCATGCGCATTCGATCCGTGCCTGTTCGCTGCGCCCGCCTCTGGGGTGAAAGCTTCGTTCAAGGGTACGATTCTCTGTCATGGTCTGGTGCTGAAGAAACGTTTTCCTCAGTAGAGACTCAGGAACTTCTTTAATTCCCTTACTCTTGATTTCGTGGGCTGCATGCAAGACTACTGAACTTACTACCAAACCTGCGCGGTCATGACGAGCATATAAGTCGAAAGGATCGCGATTCGTCACATGGAAGCTCTCGTGCAGCAACGTATTGCGTAGCGCTTCTGGATAAGAAGACTTCGTCAGGGCTTCAAGCGACTTGATTCCAGAAGCGAAGGCTAACATCAGATACGGTAGGTCATACTTCTCCCACGGACTGGGATGAAGTTGCAGTTCTTCGTTCTCCTCGGTCACGTAGCGCGGGGGTTCATCATCTACGGAACATGTTCCCATGATCATGCCAGGCTCACCCACAGCATATCGAATATCCTTCGACGGCCGCAGACTCTCCAAGACAAGCTTGGAGGTGCGGATTCGGCTTTTCAGTTTGGCAATAGTCAGATCACCGTGGTCTCCAAAAAAGATGTCCAAAAGACGATCTCGCGGGGCGCGCAAGGACAGATCGTCAATTGCCTCCAATGCTGCTTGCGATGAGGTGGTGCATGGGAAGGCCTCGTTGATCGGCAAGATGCCAGGAGACCGGTGGCAGAAGTTCGCCAATCGGCGGGCTTACTTCGGCTTCATGTGGACGTATCCGCGGAAAAGCTTTTGTTCATGGGCGGCGAGTTCGGGCGGTTGCGGAGTTCAATCACGATGAATCGCCGCATCGGCATCTGCTCGACGATGCACTGCATGGCGGGTTGCAGAAGTGCGTGCGCGACTGGTTTTGCGGGCGGATTGAGAGAGTCCTCCGGTGCAGCCATACTTTCGCGTGCCGGCCGCTTCATGGCTGGCACGCGGCTCTCTGCCAGGGCGCTAGCTTCGACTCCAGTCGAGAACCAGCCGATCGTCATGCAGGAACGCCTCGTAATCTGCGAAGAAGTCATCGAGCGCGGCCGGGTTCCTGTTCAGCATCGCCAGTCCGTCCACCACGCGCATGAAGGAGTCGGGGTTATCGAACATATAGGGCGCAAAGTTGTCCAGTATGTCGGCAAGCATGGCCTTGCGCTCCGATTCATTCGACCACACTCGTTCAAGCCTCGCTTCATCCAGTCCATCGTCTTCGGCCAGGAAGGTGGGCACGGGTTCGTGGATGGAATCCTTCGTCCGATGCATGAGCAAGGTCTTCTTCAAAAGCAACTCGTGCACGTTTTCCGCGCCTTTCGTCAGGACTTCATGCGCGGCGTGCGTGATCAGTGGCGCGACGTCCGGCTTTCCATCGACCCTGTCTTCGTAAATATCGAACTCGATGGGATTGGTGACATGAAAGCTCTCGTGCAGCAGTGTCTCGCGCATCGCACCAGCATAGCGGGTCCCTTCCTGCTCTTGCATATCCCGCATGCCGGCGTCGTACGCATACATCAAATACGGCCCCCTCCCGGCGTCACCCTCGCTGCGATGCAAATGCAGGCTGCTTCCTGAGCCCGACGTGAAACGGGGAGGTCGGCCGCCATAGACCGTGGACATGAATGCCCTCCCTTCGGCGGCACGATAGCGGATCTCCAGCGACGGACGAATGCTCTCGAGGACGCGCCGCGATACACGTATTCGCCGTCCGAGTTCATGAACTAGCGCTTCAGAACTGCCACCGAAGAATATGTCCAGCAAGCGCTTGCTTGCCCCGCTCAGCGCCGGAGCGTCGAGCGCCTCCAGTGCCTGGCTTGTCGACCGCGCTGCGGCATCCCGCGCCTTGCGCAGATCCGAACGCATCTCGCGAGCGCGTGCTTCCGGAACATCCGGGTCCCGAAAGCCAAAAGGCTTCGAGTCGTATTGCCAACCCTTGATGCGCCATCGGGGACTCAACGCCCAGCCGGATCCCCGCCAGAACACAGTTGCGCGATGCCTCGCCTGAGCGTTGGAATCGGACAATCTGAACCATTCGGTTTCGCTCACATACTCCACCTCGTGGAGTTTGCCGCTCATCGTGATGAAATATCGCGTCTCGTCGTCCTCGATCAACTCCTGAACGCCAAAGAAGGTCGCGGAGGGTTTGAGTTCGAACGTTCCGGCAGCGGACGGCGGCAGCGACCCTTGTCCGTCGTCGCGCTGATATTCCGCCGGACGACGCCAGGACACGGCATCTTCATCCTCGTCGATCTCATGCAGCGCCTGTGCATGCTGCGACCATCGCTTGAGTTCACCGGAAGCTTTTTGCCGTGGCCTGGAAACGGTCTTTCGGGGCGCAAGCGCTTTCACATGATTGGGCATGGCTTGGAGCGGGCTATGTGGGTCAGTACGGCGCAGGGAACGAGTCGGCCCCTTTTCGGGACTGGTATCGGCGTCGACATTTCAACGTGTTCGGGATTGCCAATGTAGCCCTGTCGCATTCATTCGGCACGCGCTTCTCACGGAGGAGCGGTAATTTTTGTTTGCAGGCGGAGCGTCGTTTCTTCGATCGCGCTAGTTGCACCAGAGATTCTCCAGATGCGCGATGCAAATTCGGTCATCATGCACACGATCACGCTCGATCTCGTCAATGCACAACTCGATGCGATCATGCAGGCATGTCCTTAGCGTCTTCGTTCTGGAAATGCTGCCAGAACAAGTTTTCAGAGGGATCGGACAGATATCTGTTGTAGGCGGCTAAGAAGCGGTCGAGGGCTCCGGAATCGCGACTCAACATCGACAACCCCTCTACCACGCACATGAAAGATTCCGCGTCTGCCTGAGCAAATCCGCGCTGACTCTTCTGGAACCCTTGCTTCTTATCTCGTGCGCCGCTCAGGACCCGTCCAAGTACCGTGCGTCCCTCACGATTCATTGCTTGATATACCTCGAAACGGCACTTATCCGTTGCGTGTACGCTCTCATGAATCAAAGCGGCACTCAAGCTATGAGCGAAATGCGCTGCGGAATCAGCATTCACTTCTCCCATTCCGTGTTGACAGGCCTTCATCAAATAAGCAGCGTCGAAAAGCCCGACCGGATGGCGATGAAGCGTCAGGTCATCGCCTGCGCCCGTCTTGAAACAAGATGGGCGGTCATCCAATGCGACCGTCGACATGATGGAGTCTCCAAACTGTTGTTCATAGCGAAGATCCTTCGACGGCCTGAGACTTTCCAGCACAAGCGGCGACGTACGGATCCGCGTTCTGAGTTTTAGCGTCGTTGCGCGCGCTGTTTCATGAAACGCACGACGCGGCATGAGCAGTTCCCGAAGGGTCCCATTGACGTCGCGAGCCGGCACAGGAACGGGATGACTCAATGTGTCCCGTCCAACGGACAAATTCCTTCGGTCAGGCGAAAATCGCTGTGGCGCGTTTTTTGCCTATCGTTACGCCACGTTGTAAAGCCGCACGACAACCAAAAGGACAGGCCCCATGGCAAATGCACTCCCCGACAAGTTGCTCCCCGGCGCGCCCTACCCGCTGGGAGCCAACTGGGACGGACTGGGCGTGAACTTCGCAGTGTTTTCCTCCAACGCACATCGCATCGAGCTGTGCCTGTTCGACAGCACGGGCCGCAAGGAACTCATGCGCTTCGACCTGCCCGAATGCACGGACGAGGTCTGGCACGGCTACC
Organism: Caballeronia sp. LZ033; assembly: GCF_031451265.1. Taxonomy (NCBI): domain Bacteria; kingdom Pseudomonadati; phylum Pseudomonadota; class Betaproteobacteria; order Burkholderiales; family Burkholderiaceae; genus Caballeronia; species Caballeronia sp. LZ033. The sequence goes on from NZ_JARUXQ010000004.1 coordinate 1,285,682, forward strand.
TTCCCGGCGCACACCCGGGCACCGTCTACGGCTTCCGCGCCCACGGCCCGTATCAACCGCAGCAGGGCCATCGCTTCAATCCCCACAAGCTGTTGCTCGATCCCTACGCGAAGAAGCTCGTCGGCCCCTGGCGCTGGTCGGACGCGCTGTTCGGCTATCGCGTCCATTCGAACCGGCTCGACATGTCGATGGACCGCCGCGATTCCGCGCCCGCCATGCCCAAATGCATCGTCACCGACGACGCTTTCGACTGGTCGCGCGACGTGCGCCCCGACACGCCCTGGGGCGAAACCATCGTCTATGAAACGCATGTGCGCGGCACCTCCATGCTCCGCGACGACATCCGCCAGCACGAACGCGGTTCGTTCGCGGCCCTCTCCTCGCCATGGTTCATCGAACATCTGCAGAAGCTCGGCATCACGGCCGTCGAATTCCTGCCCGTGCACGCGTTCCTCAACGACCGCTTCCTCGTCGAACGCGGTCTCAAGAATTACTGGGGCTACAACACCGCGGCGTTCTTCGCGCCGGAGCCGTCGTATCTGTCCACGCACCGGCTCAACGAAATGCGCATCGCCGTGCGCCAATTGCACGCGGCAGGCATCGAAGTGATCCTCGACGTGGTCTACAACCACACCTGCGAAGGCAATGAACTCGGCCCGACCGTGTCATGGCGCGGCCTCGACAACGCCAGCTATTACCGCCTGATTCCAGGCGATGAACGCCATTACATCAACGAGACCGGCTGCGGCAACACCGTGAACCTGTCGCACCCGCGCGTGCTGCAAATGGTCATGGACTCGCTGCGCTATTGGAGCACGGCGTTCAACATCGACGGCTTTCGTTTCGATCTCGGCGTCACCCTCGGCCGCGAAGGTCATGGCTTCGATCCCGGTTCGGGTTTTTTCGACGCCATCCGCCAGGACCCGATCCTCTCCACCCGCAAGCTGATCTCGGAGCCGTGGGACATCGGACCGGACGGCTATCAGGTCGGCAATCATCCGCCCGGTTTCGCGGAGTGGAACGACAAGTATCGCGACGGCGTGCGGCGCTTCTGGCGCGGCGACGCCGGCATGCGCCCGGATCTCGCCGCGCGGCTCACGGGCTCGGCGGAACTGTTCAACCGGCGCTTCCGCAAGCCTTGGGCATCGGTCAATTTCGTGGCGTCGCACGACGGCTTTACGCTCGCCGATGTCACCGCCTACTCGCACAAGCACAACGAAGCCAACCAGGAAGGCAACAACGACGGCCATAACGAGAACTGCAGCGCGAACTGGGGCGTGGAAGGCGCCAGCGACGACCCCGCCCTGCTCGATGTCCGCGCCCGTCTCGCGCGTTCGATGATCGCGACGACCATGCTCTCGCTCGGCACGCCGATGATGCTCGGCGGCGACGAATTCGGCCGCACCCAGCGCGGCAACAACAACGCCTACTGCCAGGACAACGAGATCTCCTGGATCGACTGGGATGCGGCGGCTCGCCCGGAAGGCGTCGTGATGACGGAGTTCGTCGCGCGCGTTATTGCACTGCGAAAAAACTACCCGGTCCTGCGCGAAACGCGCTTTCTCTACGGCGATCGCGAGGTGCTCCCGGGTCTCTACGACGTCAGCTGGTTCGACGAACGCGGCAACGCGCTTGCCATCGAGGCGTGGCAGGATCCCGAAGGACGCGCCCTCACGCTGCGGCGCGCCGGGCCGGGCGTCGACGGCGAGATCGACGTGCTGCTGATCATGTTCAATGCATCGGCCCAAACGCTCACGTTCACCCCGCCCGCGCCGCACTTGGAATGGAATGTGCTCCTCGATAGCGCGGAACCTGACGCGATCACAAAACCGCTCGTCGGCAGTGAACTGGAGGTGGCCGCACACAGCATCGTCGTGCTGCTGGCCGAGCCTACCGGCGAGGCGGACTGGCAAGCGGTATGGATGGCAGGCGCCCACCAGGGGCCGCGTCTCCTGACCGCGCTGCCGCCCGATCCCGGCACGATGTCCCCGCAACGCGCGCCAGACTCCGATCCGTCCCAGTGACAAGCGGACCGTGCTGGAGCGCGGAACTTCGTCGAAACACAACTGCATTGCATTCACGAGAACCAGGCAGGCCACCATGTCCGAACGTCCGATCGATCCGCACAAGCATCAACATGCGTATTGCCTTCCTTTCGGCGCTCATCTGACGGGCGCCGCGCGCGAACATCCGCGCACGCGCTTTCGTTTCTGGGCGCCGTCGCGCGAGTCCGTGCAAGTCGAAATCGAGCGCGCCGGCGGCGTGCCGGAGCAGATCGCCATGCAGCCCACCGGCGACGGCTGGTTCGAAGCGGAAGCCGATGGCGGCGCGGGCACGCTGTATCGCTACCGGCTCGACGAGAATCTGGCCGTCCCCGATCCCGCGTCGCGCTTTCAGCCTCAGGACGTACACGGGCCGAGCGAAGTGATCGACCCGCGCGCGTACCACTGGACCCACACGAACTGGCATGGCCGGCCCTGGGAAGAGACGGTGCTGTATGAACTGCACGTCGGTGCGATGGGCGGCTATGCAGGCGTCACCGCGCGCCTTCCCGAACTCGCGCAACTGGGCGTGACGGCCATCGAACTGATGCCGCTCAACGACTTCTCCGGCAGCCGCAACTGGGGCTATGACGGCGTGCTGCCGTATGCGCCCGACTCGTCGTATGGCCGTCCGGACGAACTGAAGCAACTGGTCGATACCGCGCACGGACTGGGACTGATGGTGTTTCTCGACGTGGTCTACAACCACTTCGGCCCGGACGGCAATTACCTGGATGCCTACGCGAAGACCTTCTTCCGCGAGGGCGTGCATACGCCGTGGGGACCGGCCATCGACTTCGAACGGCCGCAGGTGCGCGACCTGTTCTTCGACAATGCCCTGTACTGGCTCAACGAATATCGCTTCGACGGCCTGCGCCTCGATGCGGTGCATGCGATCAACGACGACGAATGGCTGCGCGAGTTGTCGCAACGCATCCGCAGTTCGGTGGAGGCCGGACGGCACGTGCATCTCGTGCTCGAAAACGAACACAACACCGCGACCCTGCTGGAAACGCACTTCGAAGCCCAATGGAACGATGACGCGCACAACACGCTGCACGTGCTGTTGACGGGCGAGAGCGAAAGCTATTACGGCGCCTATACCGACCATCCCATCGAGAAGCTGGCGCGAATTCTCACTGAAGGCTTCGCGTATCAGGGCGATCCCTCGCCGATCCACGACGGCAAGCCGCGCGGCGAGAAGAGCGCGCACCTGCCGCCGACCCGCTTCGTGATGTTCCTGCAGAACCACGATCAGGTGGGCAATCGTGCGATGGGCGACCGCCTGCGCGCGCTGACCAATGACGAAGCGCTCCATGCGGCAACGGGCCTGTTGCTGCTTTCGCCGCAGATTCCGCTGCTGTTCATGGAGGAGCAATACGGCTCGACGCAGCCGTTCCTGTTCTTCACCGACTATCACGACCAGCTCGCCGACGCGGTGCGCGAAGGGCGTCGGAAGGAGTTCGCGAAGTTCTCCGCGTTCACCGATGAAAAGCGCCGCGCGCAGATTCCCGATCCGAACGACGTCAAGACCTTCGAGATGTCGTCGCCTCATGCGGTCAGCAACATCGCCAGTTCGGCCCACAAACAGGACGAGGAAGACCGGCTCGCCTGGCTGCACTTCTATCGGTCGGCACTGACGGTGCGCGCGAAGCTCATCACGCCACGCCTGAAGGGTGCCAAGGCGCTGGGCGCGACGGTGCTCGGCGAAAAGGCGCTGGTCGCGCGCTGGAAACTCGGCGACGGCGAAACGCTCACGGTCGCTTTGAACCTCGATGAAGCGCCCGTCGCGCTCGGCGAGACGCCGCAGGGAAAGGTGATCTTCGAGACGCCCGCGCGTGCGCAGGATCGCAGCCGCGACGGCGAACTCGGCGGCCGCACCTTCCTCGCGTGGCTGACCGGCGATGTGAACGAGTACGCGATCGCGCATGATGCGCGCCATTTCGAACCGGCGTCGGCCGAAGGAAAGAAACTGTGAGCGCCGCCGACAAAACCGCTGCCGGTGCGTCGAGCAGCATCGAAACCCTCGCGGCACGGGCCGGCTTCGAAGTCGAATGGCAGGACGCGCACAAGCAAATGCGGCGCGTTCCCGAAACCACGCTGCGCATCCTGCTGGAGAAGCTGGGCCTGCCCTGCGGGAATGCCACGCAGATCAAGCAGAGCATGGCCGCCATCGACGCCGAAACCAGCGGCCGCAAGCTGCCGCCGCTCATCACGGCCGAAGTGGACCGCGCCATCGCGCTGCCGGTGTCGGCGGCGAAGTCGGGGGCACGTTATCGGATCGAGCTTGAAAGCGGCGAAGTGATCGACGGGCGCTTCACGTCGCCGAAGGGCGAGACCGCACTGCTCTCGCCCATCGCCGAGCCGGGATATCACACGCTCGTCATCAACGACCATCGCACGACACTGGCCGTCGCGCCCGCGCGCTGCTACACGATCGACGACGCCTGGCGCGCGCTCGACGATGACGCTGGCAGCGCGCCGCCGCTGTGGGGCGTCGCGGCCCAGGTCTACGGACTGCGCCGCAATGGCGACGGCGGCATCGGCGATTTCACCGCTCTCGCCTCGCTCGCCACGCAGACGGCGCGGCGCGGCGGCCATGCGGTCGCCATCAGCCCGATGCACGCGATGTTCAGCGCCGAGCCGAACAAGTTCAGCCCCTATTCGCCGTCGTCGCGGCTGTTTCTCAACGTCGCGCATGTCGATCCCGCCGCGGTGCTCGGCGCGCCCGCCGTGCGCGCAGTCGTCGAACGACTCGGTCTCGCCGACGAACTCCGCGCGCTGGAAGAACTGACGCTGATCGACTGGCCACGCGCCAGCCAGGCGCGCCTCGCGATTCTCCGCGCGTTGTTCGACACCTTCTCGCAGGACCACGATTCCGCCTTCGCGAAGGACTTTGCCGCATTCGTCGAGGATGGCGGACGCCCGCTCGAAGATCACGCGCGTTTCGAGGCCTTGCAGGCCGTGCAACTCGCCGAGAACGGCGAAGGCCACTGGCGCAACTGGTCCGAAGCGTTGCGCGATCCGCGCAGCGAGGCGGTCGCCGAATTCGCCAGCGCCAATCGCCGGGAAGTGGACTTTTATCTCTTCACCCAATGGCTCGCGGCGAAAGGACTGCTGCATGCCCAGCACGCCGCGCGCGATGCAGGCATGGCCGTGGGACTGGTCGCCGATCTCGCCGTGGGCTGCGACAGCGCCGGCAGTCATGCGTGGTCGTATCGCGATGAAATGCTGACCGGCGTCTCCGTGGGCGCGCCGCCCGACCTGTTCAACCAGGCAGGTCAGTCGTGGGGGCTCACCACCTTCTCGCCGCGCGCGATGCGCACGCAAGGCTTCTCCGCGTTCATTGACATGCTGCGCTGTGCGTTCAAATGCGCCGGCGGCATCCGTATCGATCACATTCTCGGCTTGCGCCGCCTGTGGCTCGTGCCGGAAGGCGAAAGCGCCAAGGACGGCGCGTATCTGCGCTATCCGCTGGAAGACCTGCTGCGTCTGATCGCGCTGGAATCCTGGCGGCATCGCGCGATCGTGGTCGGCGAAGATCTCGGCACGGTGCCGCCCGGTTTCACCGAGCGTCTCCAGGAACACGGCCTGCTGGGCATTCGCGTGCTGTGGTTCGAGCGCGAAGTGGACGGCCCCGGTTTCAAGCCGCCGCGCGAATGGGACAGCGGCGTCACGGCGACGACCACGACGCACGATCTGCCGACGGTCGCCGGATGGTGGCGCGGCGAGGACATCGTGTGGCGCTCGAAGATCGGCCAGACGATGGCGCGCGCCGACGGACGCGATGCGGTGGAAGTAGCGCTGGAAGAACGTGGCGATGATCGCGAACATCTGTGGCGCGCGTTTCAGGAGGCAGGTATCGCGCCCGCCGACGTCGAAGCGCCCGACGTGGACAACCCGCCCGTGGACGAGGCGCTGGCCTTCGTTGCCGCGACGCCCGCACCGCTCGTCACCTATCCGCTCGAAGACCTGCTGGCGCTGGTGGAACAGCCCAACCTGCCCGGCTCCATCGACGAGCATCCGAACTGGCGCCGGCGGCTGGCCCTGCCCGTGGATGAACTGTTTCTGGACGACACCTTCGCCGACCGGCTGCTTGCCGCCGACACCGCGCGCAAGCGTTCTGCCCAACCGAACGAACCCACTTCGAATCCGACCGACTCACCATGACCGTTCCGCGCTCCACGCTCAGGCTCCAGCTGCACAAGGACTTCACTCTCGACGACGCCGCCGCGCTCGTGGACTACTTCGCGTCGCTCGGCGTGAGCCATGCGTACGTCTCGCCGATAACGACCGCCACCGCCGGCTCCACGCATGGCTATGACGTCGTCGATTACACGCGGATCAATCCCGAACTCGGCGGCGAAGACGCGCTGCGCCGTTTTGTCGAGAAGCTCCGGGCGCATGACATGGGCCTCATCGTCGATATCGTGCCGAATCACATGGGCGTGGGCGGCTCGGAGAACGCGTGGTGGCAGGACATTCTCGAATGGGGCCGGCACGCGGCGCACGCGCGCTTCTTCGATGTGGACTGGCACTCGCCGGACCCGGCGCTGCGCGGCAAGGTGCTCGCGCCGTTCCTCGGCGCCTCCTATGGCGACGAGTTGCAGGGCGGCAAGATCAAGCTCGAATATCGCGCGGATGAAGGGCGCTTCGTGATCGCGTATTACGCGCACGCGTTTCCGGTGTGTCCCGTCGACTATCCTGCCGTGTTCCAGGAAGCGCCTGAACTGGCGCAGCGATTCGCCGGCCTCACGACGCAACCCGCCGACCAGCCGCGCGCCGCCGATGCGCGTACGGCGCTCATTACGATCGCGGGGACCGAAGGCGGTCAGGCCGCGATCGAGGCGATCCTCGCCGCGCATTCGTCCGATACACCAGCAGGCCGCGACCGTCTGCATCGCCTGCTGGAGCGCCAGCATTATCGGCTCGCGTGGTGGCGCACTGCCGCCGACGAAGTGAACTGGCGGCGCTTCTTCGATGTAAGCACGCTGGGCGGCGTGCGCGTCGAGCGTCCCGAAGTGTTCGAGGCTTCGCACGCGCTGATCTTCCGGCTCTTCACCGAAGGGCTGATCGACGGCGTTCGCGTCGATCACGTGGACGGGCTCGCCGAACCGCGTGAATACTGCCAACGTCTGCGCGCGCGGCTCGAAGAGTTGTCGGCGGCGCGGCCCGAAGCGTTGAGACACGGCAACGGCCATACGTACTTCGTGGTCGAGAAGATTCTCGGACGCGGCGAACCGTTGCGGCGTGACTGGCAGGTGGACGGCACAACCGGCTATGACTTCATGAACGACGTCGGCGCGCTGCTGCACGATCCGGCCGGCGCCGAACCGCTTGCCGCACTGTGGGCCGAGCTCACGGGCAAGAGCGCGAACTTCGCGGATGAAGCGCTCAGCGCGCGTCGCAAGATTCTCGCCGAGAACCTCGCAGCGGAACTGGATCGCGTGACGCGCGCGTTGCACCGTATTGCGCGCGATGCACAGAACACGCGCGATTTCACCTTTACGTCGATTCGCCGCGTGGTCGCGGAACTGGTCGTGCACTTCCCGGTGTATCGCATCTATCCGCTGGGCAGCGTGCGCAGCGCCGAGGACGAGCGCTTCTTTTCGCAAGCGCTGGACGCCGCGCGCGCGACGCTTCCGCGCGCGGATCATGTCGTGCTCGATCAGGTCGCGCAATGGCTCGGCGGCAAGCTGCCCGACGAAGCGCCGCAGGAGGCGCGCGTCGAACGTGGACGAGACCGCGCGGCGGAGCGCAATCGTGATCGCGACCGGAATCATGCTCAAGCGCAAGGCCAGGCGCAGGCCGGACAGAATGCACAGCAGCTGTCGAGCGGCTCACAACGCCGCGCCGCCCAGACCTTGTTCTCGCAACTGACCTCGCCCGTGGCGGCGAAGGCGGTCGAGGATACGGCGTGCTATCGCTATGGCCGGCTCATCTCGCGCAACGAAGTCGGCGCGGACCCGGGCGAGTTCGCGTTGTCGGTCGCGGATTTTCATGCGGGCAACCAGGAACGATTCGCCGCGTTCCCCCACGCGATGCTGTGCACGGCCACGCACGATCACAAACGCGGTGAGGACGTGCGCGCCCGCATTGCGGCGCTGAGCGAGATTCCGGATGAATGGGCGGCGACGCTGCGGCAATGGTCCACGCTGAACACGCCGCTGCGGCGCGGCGCGAATGGAGGTCTGGCCGAAACCGGCGACATCAATGATTGGGCCCCCGGTCCCGCCGCGGAAGCGATGCTGTATCAGACGCTCGTCGGTTGCTGGCCGCTCACGCTTGCGCCGGACGATGAAGCAGGCGTTCACGAACTGGCCGAGCGCGTTGCACAGTGGCAATTGAAGGCATTGCGCGAAGCCAAGCTGCGCACTAGCTGGTTCGCGCCGGATGAAGCCTATGAACAGGCGTGCAAGGACTTCCTGTTCGATATCGTCTCGCCGCAAAGGCGCAATGGCTTCCTGCAGGAACTGTCGGCGTTCGTCGCACGGCTTGGGCCGCTGGGCGCGGTGAACAGCTTCCAGCAAACGCTCTTGCGGCTGACGGCGCCCGGCGTGCCGGATCTGTATCAGGGCACGGAGCTATGGGACTTCAGCCTCGTGGATCCCGACAATCGCCGGCCCGTCGATTTCGATCTGCGGCGCAAGTGGCTTGCGGAGATCGAGGAGAAAGGCGCGCCGTCCGAGCAGATCGGCAACTGGCGCGACGGGCGTGTGAAGCTGGCGGTCGTGCGACGCGCGCTGGCATTGCGCAAGCATTGCGAGTCGCTGTTTGCACAAGGCGAGTACATTCCGCTCGACGTAACGGGTGAGCAAGCCGGACATGTGATTGCCTATGCGCGGCATGCGGGCAGTGCGTTTGCAGTTGTTGTCGCGACGCGGCTCGCAGCGCCTCTGCTCGACGCAGACGCGGACCTGCCGCTGGTTGCAGCGGAGCGCTGGGGCGATACGGCTATCGTGCTGCCGGAAGCGCTGCACTCGCGTGCGCTGTTCGACTGGCTGAGCCCGAATGCCCCGAAGGCCGAAGGCGCGCAACTCCTCGTACGCGATGCATTGGGCGCGATGCCGGTGGCATTGCTCGTGGAAGAAGGGGTGCCCCGGCCTTGAGCGTGCGGTTCGGCGGGCAATCCGGCTTGCGGTGTCTCATTGGAACCACTTCCATAGCAAGGGATCGTTGACCCCCGCCTGTGAGAACCGCGTGGTGAAATCGGCGAATCTCGCCGGATCCGCCTTGATGTCGCTCAGCACGATGACGAGGTAGGAAAACAGATCGGGGTCCGCCGCCCTTGCGGCCGTCGCGCTCTCTCCGGGAGACAGCGTGCGATCTGTTCTGAGCAGGCTGGAGATATCCACGCCCACCTCGTCGCCCGTCGCATTCCATCCCCGCGAACCCGCTTCGACGAACGCCGCTGAAGGTCTTGCGCTTCGCGGCTGTCCCTCGAACAAAAAGATTCCATATGTCTGCGACAGTTGATCGATGAACAACTGTCTGTCTGCATCCGAAAGCGTTGCCAGACGCAGCGGCTCCGACGCCAACAGTGCATCCCACTTTCGAAGGGATCTTCTGTTGCTCGTCGTCGCGACGAATCCTTCCCGGATCACGTTCCGACAGAGCTCGTTCGCTCGCACGAGATACGCTGTGACGTCGTATTGATAGGCCGATACATCAAAGTTATCGTCCCGTATTGCCATCGGTATGATCTCTGACCGCGCAATGAATCGAGTGGGCTCGGTAATCCTGTTTTCGCTGACGAATCCCGGACCTGTTATGGCACCAGCCTGTTGATTGTGATCAGCGTCCACGTCGTTCCCGTTGATCGAAGCGGCCACATCGCGCGTCTGCGCAAGATCGAAAGCCGAGCCCGGCATGGCGGACAGCCACGCTCCTTCCTGATTGTTCAAGTAGGCTACATCGTTTGAAACGCTGACCTGTGCCAGGTATCCGATGATATTCGCCACATTGCTCGCGAAGCTGTGAATGGCCGCCTCACCGGCGTCCTGCCAGAACATCTGAAAGACCTTTTGTACCTTCACTTGAATGTCCGACGCATCGCTCGTCGCGACATTCCGCGCCGAGCGCAGCAGCGTGAGTGCATCGCTCTTTGCACGGCGCAGTTCCTGCACCCTGCTTTTTGCCTGATCCGATGTCCGGTCGACGCCAGGGCCTGCCCACATCGGCGAAACCGAGCCCCCGCCGCCTCTGGGCGATGTGGTTTCGACCCAGTCGGCAAACCTTCGGCGAAGCCATGGTGCAAACGGCGCGGAGTGATTGGATAGAGAGGCCTGGAAGAAATTTGGGTCCCATTCGATTTCGTAATAGTCTTCCTTGACCTTGATGTAGTAGATCGCGTATGGATTCTCGTTGACCGTGACGGTGATCTCGCTTCGGTAGATTTCAGGCCCGACTCGCTGAACTCTTCCCTTTGGCTTCGCCGGCGCTTTCCCCAGCGCCGCAATCTTCGCGGGAAGAATGGTATTGTCCAGGAAGCCTTTGACGAGGTGTATATCCGAAACAATCTCGAATGGAGACCGGGGCATGATAAGCAGTCGGTTCTTTGAAATCAGCCCCCTGAAATTGAGCGTCAGTGTATTGAACGGAAAGCTGAAGGGAAAGAACAGCTCATAAAGCATGCTGACAACCTCTCGGCCAACTTTCAGCATCGCCTTTTTCGGTATCTGGGCGGTCACGTGATTGATCAACTGACGTCCGTGCAAGCCAGTGCGTATGCCAAGCGTCCACATCGACATTGGCCTGATTCCCTTGACGATCTGAGCCGTGGCCTGAGCGCTGGGAATAACGGTCAGAAGAAGGGAGGTGACGTCCACGAGAATCGCGAACGGATCGACCCTGTAGTTCTTGTCCAGACTGGCTTTGCGGACTTCGCTATAGAACAATACGAAGAAACCGATCCACTTGTCTGTCTGCGAGAGTTCAAGCATTGAGGTGTAAAGCAGGTCGGTCATGGCGTCCAGGTCCCGCTCCGTTTCCCGAAGCAGATAAGGCACAAGTTCAGTGCCGAGGACAGTACCCTCCGGCACCCTGATCTTTTCTTGCGTGGTGGTGAACTGGTACTCAGGGCCGCCGGATTCCGCCTTGTCGTCTACCTTATACTTGACTTCACCAAAATATACGCTTTGCCCTTTTCCATGGGCCGTGAGATTGGAGAGTGCTTCACCAAGATAAGACTGCATGGCCTTGAGTGCCTCGCCATAGTCTCGTACATCGTTAGCCGACATCGGCATTGCCGGCATCCATTCCATGCCGGTTTTCCACTCGGTAACACTCTTCTCAATCCTGGTGCTCCAACGCTCGGGCAATCCTTCTGTTGTCACGCTTTTTGAAATGAAATAGAACAGACATGAGTTGTCTCTCAGCTTGATGAAATGCGCCCGACTCTTCGCACCGACCCAATCGATGTCCAGATTCACTATGGTCCGGATGTCATACATGTTTTCGTAGCGAAGTTGTACGTTTTCCAACCCGCTTCTGACCAGCACGCCAGCATCGTACGAGAGCCCTGCTTCCCGGTAGCTATCAAACTGTTTCTTGTAGTTTTCGTAACGCTCGTTACCTGAACCCATCAGCGATGACGGCTTGACCTCTGCAAGAGACACATAGGGTTGAGGTTTGCTGGGAAGCACCGCATAAGGGTGCAACATCTGACTTTGTTCCAGGAAGGCAGTGCGCAAGCCCTCGTGATCCTGCTCTCGAATATTGTCGAGACTCTTCGACGTTGTACTGATCGTGTAGATCAATACAGCCAAGAGCGCAAGATCCGTGTGGCAGAATTCAATTTCGTTCGAATCTTCTTCGTAGATGATGTCCGACGCAAACTGGACACAATCTGTTATATCCGTATAGCGGCCTTTTGGCCGGATCTTTTTGTCTTTTATCTTCTGGCCAACGGCACCAATCAGTTGCTGGAATCTTGATATCTCCGAGTATCGCTTCCACAAGAAATAGCTTGCCGAGTCCGCCTCGGCGTCAGCTGCTTCATTGTTTTCGCCGCGCGGCTTCCTTGATTGCGATCTGAGCGCGACTTCGGCCAGCGCGCCGGAATACTGAGCCCAGAGTGTGCGTTGATTGACGTCGTCACGTTGCGACTTCCAATCGATCGGGAACGAGTATTTCTTTTCGAACGATTTTCCCCTCTCGAGACCCGCTCTGTATGCTTGCCATGTTCTCTTGTAATCGTCTTCCGACCCAAGTTGCTCGCGCCGATCCTTCAAGGCATTCTTCTTTGTTTCCAGCTCCTTGTGTGTCTTTGTCAGCCAGGAGAGATATTTTTTTGCCCAAATCAAGTTATGCGTCTGATCGTTCGACTTGAGCAAGTAGTCCCACAACACCTCGCTCGCCAGTATCAGCTTATCTCCAAAACTTACATCGCTGAAGATCTGGCTTGGCTTCCCCGTCAGAATATGAATCGCTTTCTTCAGGACATCTTTGGTCGTGGTAATCGACTCAGAGAGATTGCCCTGCTGAGCCTCGATATCCTTCAACTCTCCGTCGATTTCCTCAAGTGCGGTGACTGAATTTGTGGGATCCGCTGCGTCGTCCATCGCTGCGGTGTCGATACGTTCCGTGACGTCTTCCCCAGCGAGAATCCTGCTCAACTGAACAAGAACCTGCGGGGAGAATTCAAGATTCGTGAGTCCGGTTTTGACTTCGCGACCAAAAAATGCAAGCAGCTGCGTACTGAGTATCATGACGGATATCCAACTCTCGTCAGAACGGCCTGCTCTGTTTTCTTTTTCAAGGCGGCTCAGGCACACCGACACGATCCGGAGCACTTCCGGCGCATCCATCAATGGACGCCTCGCCCATTGCTTCTCTGCCTCTCCAACCAACCTGACTCCCATCCGTCCTTGAGACATCATGATTTTCAGGCACTCGGTGAGCCATGGCGGGGTGGGCCGCCCTCCCCACTCCGGCGTCCAGTTCCGGTCGTTCAGGCACAACCGCACGTCATACGGGCTCCCATCGCTGAAAGAAACATGAACGACGCCTTCAGATGCATTCTTCCATTCGAATGGCCAGTACTTTCCAGCCAGGAACATCTTGAGTTCCGAAGGCTCGCCAAGGAGATCGTGATACAGGCTTCCGTCCTTCCCAGGCAGCTGTCCCGCGTAGGTATAGGTTCCTTCGCTGCCAAATCTGCGAGCCAGTTCCAACAGCAACGGCGAGGCGCTCGTATTGCTTGCGCCTGCAACCGTGCGCATTCCGTCCAGCATTCCCTGGTCATTCATGATGGACGGCAGCAGTCCCTCCCTTTTACTGAACACCAGGTGCAGCAGGTATGGCTCGTGTTCGAATTCATATCCGATATGCCCGTATAACGCGAGATCGCTGCTTGCAATGGGACCATCTTCATGACTCGATTCCTTCAAGTCGAGTTTTCGATAGCAATCGTCCTTCCGATAGTAGTAGCTCTTGGTCACCACCGTATTCCAGGCACTGTCGACAACCGAAAAGACACCGTGCCCCAGATCTGTACCTCCCCGAAACACCATGCAATTCGGAATTGCGCCTGATACCGCCAATCTGCGATCGATAACCTGGTCGGCAAGTGGTTTCGTGGACGGCAACAACAGCGGTTTAACTGTCCTGCGATGACGTGCAGCGAACCTGTGAAAGGTTTCAAGCGTGTGAAAGACGTGCACTTCACCGTTCGCAAAGACTGCCGGCATCCAGCCTCGAGGTTCATCATAGACAAACAACGTCTTGTCACTATTGGCCTTTCCGTGAGTGACGTGTCCCGCCGCGGTGTACAACGCTTGCCGTCCCGATCCGGACGGCGTCAGCCTCCACCATGTAATCGGCCAATACGCCTTGTTTGCCTTGACCAGATTTCCAGACTGCGGTGTCCAGAACAGGCGTTTGGGGTCGGCAACATTTCTTCTTGCGGGTTTTCCAGCTCCCGAATAAGCTGCAGATCCATCCGCCGCTTGCAGAAACGCGTTGAGCCAATAGCTCGGAGAGCTTTTCGGGTTCTGTGCCTCGGCATGTTCAAAGTAATTCAGGGGCGCTTCCGGCGTTATCTCGGGATAAGTTCCGCTGTTCCACTGTTGAGAGAAACGCCATCCCAATGACTCGCTATACACCACCGCTCTGGGGGTGCCTGCTCGCAGCAAGAGATTCGCCATATGGGTGATCGAAGGCTCGATCTGGAAAGGATCTTCTTCGAAGCTCACCCGCTGCGGCCTGGTGATCTTGTGGTTCTTGGCATTGACGACAATGTAGTACGCCCCCCCGGAACAGACGCAGAGCACGTGGTCAATGCTTCCTGGCATCGTGACGAAATCATCACCGAGATCCCATCCGGTTTCTTGATCCAGGAACAGTTCGAGTTCGGAACGATTGCCCTGCGTTTCCCAATCTTCCAATGCGCGCTTTTCCAGCGGATGCGGCGTTTCCAAACCAGTCGGAGCCGCGCTGTCGGACAGCGTGACAGAGGTCTGTGTGGGCGGAACTTCGACGTTGTCGTTCGAAGGCTCGGGTTCACTCCGATACCATAAGCGTCCCCATCCCCAGCTTCCCAGGATCACGAGCCCGCCCGATACGAGAAGTGCGACGCCCGCATACTTCGCGACGCGATCACATGCTGCCGGAGTCGGCGCGGATCCCGAAAAAAACGAGAGGCATTTCAACAATCTGGGATGCGTCTGTTGCCAACGGTCTCAGCGAGACCGCATCGGCATGGTCTGTCTGAACTCGATCTTTTCTATTGCAGACTTGCGACACGACGTTCAGTGGCAGGTTGAACATCCGATTGAAACCCTGCCTCCGGTTCACGGATACGTCCTGTCGAGGCAGACCCGGCTCCTCAAACGGTGACCGGGACGTGTACCAGTAATAGGTAAGTGACAGCAGGCCGAGCACCGACAGTCCGACACCCATGCCGATTGCCGTCCAGGGTAATGTGGGCTGCGAAAGTGCCCGTACCGCCGCTTCGAGCTGCTCGCAAGTAAGCTGGAAGTCTGGGAGTGCATTCCTCAAAGCGTCGGCATCTTCGTATTCGCAGGTGCCTGACTCAATGACGTCCAACAGCGCTTGAACTTCTCGCAGGAGGGACTCGGCTTCGATGCGTGCCTGTTCCTCGGTTGCGCCATCGTCCGCACCCCCATGCATTTTGTGGATAGCTGTGATGAGCCAGTGCCCATCACGGAAAACAATGGCGGGGCCGGTAGAGTGTCCAGCGTCCATCGAGTCATCCGGCTTCACGAGACGGATGATCGAGAAGTGGTTATCGAATGCAATGCCGAACGTTTTGCCTTCTACCCGGATATAACGTCTGACCCCCTTGTAGTAGAGGCCCCGAGGGTCCGGCTCGCCCTCCGCTGTGATTACCCTGTCCTCTTCCGACAACGCAACATCGCGATGCTCGTATTCAGTTGCCAAGCCCCATTCCGACAACCTGGTTTCATTCGGCTGCGCACCGTGTAGTCGCGCGATTGCGCTGCTGATCAAGGGTAACTGGAGCCTCTCTGCTGCCCGTTTGAGTAGAGGGCCAGCCACGCGCCCCAATTTTGGAGCCAGCGCGATCCACGCCGCGTACTGTGAATCCGCCCGGGGAAAAAGGAAATCAGCCTTGACGCCATGTCCTGTTTCTCCAATCAAGCGAGGTTCGACAAGACGGTTAAATCCGTTCCGAAGCGAAGTCGCCACCTGGTTTGCAAGCGCTTTTCTCAACCGAAAGACAGGCGGCGCATTGCTCTCCGCCAGCATCGAACTCAGCTTGGCGCTCCATTCGAACCACGTATCCGCCTCCGGCAGTTCACGCTTCACGAGCATTCTTGCTTCGTAGAGATCGGAGAGCAACGGAGCGAGCGTGGCAAGCGGTCCGGCCCATTCATGACCGTGTGCCCGCAGTGTCTCGAGCGTGGCGGCAAGCGTCCGCTGTCGCTCTACGCGCTCTGCTTCGCCGGCGAACAGCAGCAGATACACGTCCAGGGCGAGATGAACCTCCCAGATGCGTTGACCCATCCCCTCCAGGATGTTCATACCCGCGCGTATCGATCCCTCCAGCGCCGGAGACGTCGAGGCGAATCGCTTGAGCCGCTCCTTGATTTCCATGGCGTTCGGGCGACCGTTGAGAAAATCTCGAGCAAGCGTCGTTGCGAGGTCTTTGTATGACTGTTGTTCCCGTCCCGACGGCGCATTCGCATCGTCAGTCAGAAGCGTCCATAGCATTGGCCTGAAAATGATCGAATACAAGGCGTCTGCAAGTAGCGCCATGCCTGGATTCGCCGCGATGAGCGATCTCGCCATCGCGCTCCGGACCATGCCCTCGAGTGCCTGAAGGACCGCCTCCACGGTGCGTTGGCGAGTCGCCGCATCCGGGTCGCTCAATGCCATACCCAGGCCAATGCCCTGCTCCACCACGGTTCCGACACCGTAGAGCACCGTGTTGTCGACGTAGAACAAGCCAGCGGACAGCGCTTGCCGTGCAACGCCAACGGCTTCGCGAGAACACAATGCCGAATGGACACTGGACACCGTCAGGTTGTTGCTGTTGATCAACGGCAGGAGGCGCTTCAACAGCATGAGTGCAGCATCGTTCTGGATCAAAGCGCTTTGCCAGCGCTTCATTCTGTCTCCGTCGGCACCCATCAGCAGTTGCAGCGTATCCGCTTTGACGAGGTGTTCCCGCACCCATACACGCTGACTGTCCCAGGACCCCAAGGCCGGAAAGCGAACGATCTCGCGGTACAGCTTGATGGCGTTCTGCGCAGCCTCCTTATGTCGAGCAGGCACGCCTGACAGAACCAGTTTCCCGGCATCGGGATGACCGAGCCATCTCACCAGCGCGCCGAGCTTCCCGACCTTCGAGACCGCGTCCGCCGAATCGAGCCTGTGCGCGCTTCGGTCCGGCTCCAGCGATTGCAGGATCGAGTCGGCCAGGCCCGAAACCTCTTCAAGCGACTCGGAGAGCGCAGTCCCGGTGCCCCTCATGTTCATGAAGTCGCGCAAGAATGTTTCGAACGTGGCTTCGTGATGAAGCTGCTTCTCCAGCAGACCTGCAATGTCCAGCGCCTGTGAAATCGTTTCGATCACGCGTGCAATGTGCATGCTCGCTTCGACACCCATCGACTTCCGCACTAAGGGACGTTCCACAAGCTCCTTCAATGCGTCCAGCCCTTTCGCGATCTGCTCCATCATCTGCTGTTGCGTGTCCATGGAACCGAAAGACAGCGCGGTTGCAAGTGTGTCAAGCGTCTGGGGCACATCGACGAGATCCGGGCGGATATCCTCCGGGATCAGCGTGGACTGCGATATCAGGCGAGCAAGGCGCTTGAGCTTCTTCAGTAGCGGCACGTCGCGGTCGACCTCCGCGACCAGGCGCCCATGGATTCCCCGACGGTAGCCGAAGCTTTCGCCCAGCCCAGCAAGCACTTGTGTGGCCAGCCCAAGCGATCCGGCGAGCCGTTCGCCGAGCAACTGCCTCATGGTGGACAGGTCAAGCGCCGCACTGACCTGCGCCAGCGCATCCATCGCAGTTTCGGCTGTCAGCGTGCCGCTCAGAACGACACGAAGGTTGGTCAAGTCTTTGCACCATTGGCTGATCTGGATGGCGACATCAGGACCCGGACCGCATGAAGGGGAAGACCCTTGCATGTCGATCAAGCCCTCCGCAATCAGCGCTTTAATGCCCAGCAACGCCTCGGAAACGCTGCGTACCGTGCCCAATTTCTCGAAGTGCTCGCGTAGCCGACCCATCTTGTCGCGATAGGCCGGCCAAAACTTGCTCTCAACCGGCAAGTCGTGGAGAAAGTTCTGCAGCGGCCTGGGCAATCCGGATGCGCTCCTTGCAATCTCGGACCGGAGTGCGTCAATCGCGTCGGGACCGCCGCTTTCCGCCGCTTTGCACCGGCTTTCGAAACACTGGATAGCTTGCAAGGATGTCGTGAACTGTTTCTGAGCCTCGGCTGCATAAGCAATCCACCTGCTGGCAGCATCCGGTAGCGCAAAGGCCGTGTTCTCGTCTCGAGCGAGCGCGGACCAGAGCAGTCCAGCCTTGTCGTGCCACGCGAGATCGGGATTGTCGATCGTCTGCCGAAGCGACAGGCAAAGATGCCAGAGCCGATCCACCTGATCGAGCGCGTCGCATGTCGCGGCGACTTTCGAGCGCATTGCTTCAGGGAGCAATGGCGCGCACCTGCGCATGAAAGCACTCAGGTCTTCGAGAATCCGGGTCCAGTCTTCTTCTTCGGATGAGCGGAGCCGCGCGTACATGCGTTGCAGGTCGCCATAGGCACCTTCCATGTCGCGATAGCCTGCAAAGAGCGCCGTCACGATTTCGAACGCCATTTGCCCCGCCAACGGCATCAGAATTTCGATGAAGCCGCCCTGCGCGCCGACAGGTAGATCAGCACTGCCCTCGTCCGCGTCCTGATCCGATTCGTGGCTTTCAGTCGAGGCATGACCGAACACACCATGCGTTGCACTTTCGGGAACAGTTCGACGCCTGCTGCGCCGAGCTCCAAGCGATGCTGCATTTTTCGGGCGTGTCTCTTCATCGACTTTGGCTTGCGGCATGAATTGCGCTCCCACGCAGCTAACAGACGGCAGGTCCCGAGCGAGCATCACGTCAAGCGCGCCAAGGAGATTCCGGGGGCGCAAGGCAGCCATGGCCGACGTCAGATCGATGGCGCTCGCGTGCGGAAGCATCCTGAGTCGCGCATGCGAATCACGCTTGGACAAGAGATGAGAGACTCGTGCTGAGCCGCGAAGACTGAGCGATGCCGGTCAGGGTATTTCTCGTTCTTATCGTATCCGGACCCTGTCGCATGACTTAACCAGCGACACTATTCGACAATTCGCAGACAAGCACCTGACGGGAAGTACTCTGCGTGCGTGCAGGCGTCAACCGGTCGATGAATCCATCAACCGGCGTGACCGTCGAATGATGTTGAGACCGGATTCAACGGCAAGCGTGCCTATGCGCCATGTCAGAACCTTGCACGCTCACTCCGTTTCTTCGAGCGCTTCTTCTCGTGGATAGACCCGCACCAGCACGATGCGCGGCCCCTTCATCTTCTTCACCACGATATCGAACTGGTCGAACGCCACGCGTTGCCCTTCGCCAGGCAGATCGCCCAGCGCATTGATGACAAGACCCCCGACCGACTCCGCGCGCCCTTCGTCGATATCGATACCCAGCGCCCGTTCCAGCGACACGACAGGCAAGCTGCCCTTGCCCATCAGCGTGCCGTCGTCCATGCGCGACCAGTCCGCATCGCCTTGACGGAACTCGTCGTGGATCTGACCGACGAGCGCGCCGAGCAGGTTGTCGAGTGTGATGAAGCCGATCGGCTTCGCGCCCTTGCGTCCCACGATGGCCAGATGCGGCGCGCCCTTGCGAAAGCGGCGGAACAGTTCGAGCGCCGAGAGGTTCGGCGCCACATACTGCACCGGCCGCACATGACGGGCGAGTTGATCGAGCTTATCGGCGTGCTTCGTGAGATGGAAGTTGAAGCCGCGCCCCTGGCCGTCGCCTGCGAGAAGCAAATCCTTCAAATGAATCATGCCGATCACGCGTTCACCCGACGCATCCGCGAACAGCGGATAGCGCGAGAAGCGATGCCGCGAAATCACGGCGAGGTTATCGCGCATCGGCAGGTCGTTGCGCAAGCCGACCAGTTCGTGCGCGGGGCGCATCAGGTCGGACACGGTCATGCGGCTGAAATCGAGCGAGTGCGCGATGGTATTCCACTCGTCCTCGTTATACGAGGAAGCGCCGCCGTGCCGCCGGCCGCGCAGGATCAGCTTGAGTTCATCCGTCGAGTAATGCGTGTCGTGACCGTGTTCCTCCGACATGCCGAAGAGACGCAAAACGAAGTTGGCACTCGAGTTCAGCACCCAGATGAACGGATACATCAGCCAGTAGAATCCGTACAGCGGCATGGCGAGCCACAGCCCCACCTGTTCCGAGCGGCGGATGGCCCACGACTTCGGCGCGAGTTCGCCCACGACGATGTGCAGGAATGAAATGACCGTGAAGGCGAAGAACAGCGAGATGGAATCGATGAGCTTTTCCGACTCCACGCCAATCAGCGCGAAGAGCGGATGCAGCAAGGTCGCGAAGGCCGGTTCGCCGATCCAGCCGAGACCGAGAGAAGCCAGCGTGATGCCGAGCTGGCAGGCGGACAGATAGGCGTCGAGCTGCCCGTGAACCTTCGCGAGCAGACGGCCCGGCAGGCCGTTGGTCCGCGCGATTGCCTTGACGCGCGTGGGCCGCAGTTTGACGAGCCCGAACTCCGCCGCGACGAAAAAACCATTCAACGCGACGAGCAACAATGCGCCGATCAGCGCAACGACCTGAGCCAAGGCAACTCTCTTCGAAAGTGGAAAGCGTCAGTATAGAGGCGACAGCAAATCGAAAGTAAATTCACATCCCTGCGACAGGAATGCGCACCGACAACGTAACCTCGGCGTTATCCGCGATGTCGCTCTGCTCGAAGCCGCCGCCATGCGCCTCGGACACGCGCTTGCACAAAGCGAGCCCCCACGCGATGCGCCCGCCTTCACGCGGTTCCAGCGCCTGGCGGCGCGCGAACGCTTCGAGCACATGAGGGGAAGCTGTATCGCTGAGCGCCTGCGCCGACGCGGTGAAGCGCACATCGGTCCGCCACATGCTGCCTTCGATGTTGCTGGCCGCCCGTACGGCCGCGCCGGCCGGGCTTGCCTCGGCGGCAAACGCCAGCATCAGCCAGAGCGTTTGCAGAAGGCGCTCTGCATCGCCTTCCACTTGTTCTTCGGCGAGCGGCGTATCCAGTTCGATGGTCACGCCGCGCGCGTTTGCCACACTCGCACGCGCCAACGCCGCGCTTTGCTCCAGCAACGGACGCAAGGCGACCGGCGCGAGCGCGACCTGCAGGGCCTTGGTTTCGGCGCGCGTCGTATCGACGGACCGCTCGATCAGCTTCACCTGCTGCTCGACGCCCGAGCGAATGCCGGCCAGCGCGCGTTGCGCGGCGGGATCGTTCGCGTCGACCTTGCGCTCGAGTACATAACCCCAGCTGTGGATGGCGTTCAGCGGACCACGCAGATCATGCGACACGATGGACAGCACATGATCGCGCATGAAGAGCGCGGCCTCGGCGCGCAGATGCGCCACACGGTCAACGTGTTCTTCACCCCGTTCCGACGCCGACGGCGACACGATCAGCGTGACGCAATCCTGACCCGGCAGCGCGATGATCGCGAAGGAACGCGTCCCGGCGTCCGCGCCGATGCTCACCTGCGCGCGACGCGTGCCGTTGCCGGCCAGCGCGGCGTCGGCGACTTCGCCGAGCACGGCGGCAAGCGGACCGGGCAACGGCGTTTCCGCCAGCGTACGGCCGTTCAGTGAAGCGGAATCCAGATCGAAGAGATGAGCAAAGACGGCGTCGGCCGACAGGCACCGCTGAGCGGCGTCGAGCACCAGCACGCCGTCGTTACCTGCAACGGCCGCGTCGAAGGTCCGGGCGCCGCCCGGTTCGACCGTACTGGAAAAAGACGTTGTCACGGTTAGGGTCCTTGCTATTGGGCTGATGCGGTTGATGTCAAGGGAAGGCAACGCTTCGCAACGACGCTGAAGACATGCGGATCATGAAGGCAGACGGCTTTCATGAATGGATTCTGCAAGTCATTATATGTGAGTGCCTCCTGTGCATGCTGCCGCCCTCCGTGCTCGTTTCCCGTCTGAAGCCAACGCGCAAACGTTACACGTCATCACGTTGTGCGCTGCACCGGTTTCAGCGGACAAGCTTCCAGTCCGTAAGAACCGGACGCTTCGGGCTCGCAGCATGTTTCGCTCCTGACATAAAGCGGCGTTACTCGTCTTGCAAATTTTTAAACACGCGTTACAAATTCGCGGGTTATCTGTTTTGATATAACCACAGCAGGCAATTAATCAATGCGCGTATGCGGATCTCGAGCGGCGCCCGCAAACGCAATGGCGACGGGGCATTGCGCGTATCGATGAGTGAATGGAACTGTTTTGAACGGGATAAGCGCTTGAACCGGCTTGGCGTCCGCTTCCAAATATGCGCCGTCGCGCAAATAAAAAAATAAATCGGCAGCCGCGAATTTCCATGCGTGCGTACGCGAACATTCCCGGCTTACAACTCCCTATAGCATTCCACCTGACCAATGACGCATTGGACAGCCGGCGCGCATGAACCGGCCTCTGCCACGGTGGCCTCAATACCAACACTAACCGGTGACACGAGCTATGACACGCGTCCACAACGGTACTCGCAAGACCCTGCTGTCGGTGATCATTCCCGCGTATAACGTGGAGCATTTCATCGCCGCCTCGCTGGCGTCCGCGCTCTCGCAACCGCGCTCGGAGGAGATCGAGCTCATCGTCATCGACGACGGTTCCACCGATCACACGCTCGAACGCATTCTCGACGTGCAGCGCACGGAGCTGGGCCGCAACATCCGCGTGATCCATCAGGAGAACCGCGGCGTGTCCGCCGCGCGCAATCGCGCGATCGCCGAAGCAACGTCGCCCTACATCGGCTTCCTCGATTCGGACGATGTCTGGTCCGAGGACTTCACGCAGAAGATCATGCCGCTGCTGGACCAGAACGTCGCCGACATCATCGAGTTCAATGTCGGGATCATCAATTCGGCAGGCAAGGTGATCGACAAGGTGCAGCTGATCGATCCCGCGACCGTCGGCACGCGTCCGTGCAATCTCGACGCGCTGCTCGACTTCGCCCGCGTGTATCAGGTCTTTCCGGCGGCGCGCGTGTACCGGCGTGCGCTGTGGGACGGCATCGAGTTTCCCGCAGGCCGCGTGTATGAAGATGCCGCGGCCATCCCGCTCGTCTATGCGCGCGCCAGCACGCTGTTCCGTCTCGCGGACAATCTCTACTTCTATCGGCGCCGCGCCGGCAGCATCACGACGAGAGCGACGCCCTATACGGTCACGTCGCTCACGATCTGCGCGGAAGAGACCATGGAACGCTGCAATGGCGGCCCGCTCGATGCCTTCTGGCTCGCGATGTTCCACAAGGTCTTCTCGTACGCGTGCCATCAGGCGGCGCGTGTCGATGCAAGTGCGTTCGCCGAAGCCATCCGGACCGTCGAGGCCACCGCTGCGCACTATCGCGCGTTTGCGGCGAATCGGCGGGATACGCCCAGTGAGTTGTTGTTCCACAAGAAGATCGTCGCGGATCGCCGCTGGTTCCAGGCCAAGCGCGTGGTCAAGCGGGTACTCGGACTCGAACTGCGTCCGCCTGCCGCGCCGGCGCGCGCCGTGCCGTCCGCCAATCTGCGCGGGCGTCCGTCCGCGGGCAGCCAACAATGATAAAAATGCCGTAAGGGGCCTTCAGCATGCAGATCTACCCGAAGAGGCCCGGCTTCACCGCGGGCGAGTCGTTCGAACTCGCGGTGCAGCCGGGTTCGCGTTTTTCTGTCGCGATCTATCACCAGGGCAATGACGAAACGCTGACCAGCATGGGCGGCATCGTCGTGCAGCCGGGCGGCGCCGTGCAGGCGCAGTTGCAGAACGGCAGATACGTGTTCCAGTCGCCGGGCCGCACGGGACGGCCGCGTCACGATGAAGACTGGAACTGGCCGACCATCTCAATCAGGCCGAATGCCGACGACATCGAAAGCGGCGCGTACGTTGCGATCGCCTATGAAGTGGGCGCGAACGGCGAGCCGCGCGACGAACTCGGCCGGCGCGCGGCCGCGCACAAGCCCATCTTCGCGGGACCGCCCGCTTCGGACAGCATGGCGCTCGTCATCGCGCGGCCACGCAAGCCGTCGGCGGAGATTGCGTACATCGTGCCGATCAACACGTACCACGCCTATAACTCGATGGGCGGCGGCTGTTATTACGGCGACCCGATCCACCGCACGCATCCGCAGACCACCGTGAGCGTCCAGCGCCCCGGCGGCGGGCTTGGCGCGCAACTGGGCGAGCCGACCGATCCTTATGATCCGCGCTCGCCGCGCCAGCAGTTCACACACTGGGATGCGAAGTTCATTCGCTGGCTGCGCGCGGAAGGCATCGCATGCGACTTCTATACCGATCACGATCTGCATCGCGGCACGGATCTGAAGCTCGAGAACTATCGCTGCATGTTGAGCGTCGGGCATCACGAATACTGGTCGACGCAGATGCGCGAGCGCGTGGCGCAATTCATCGCGCAAGGCGGCAATCTCGCGATCTTCAGCGGCAATACCTGCTTCCGTCCCATCGACTTCGGCGACGCGCCGATCGACGGCGACTATACGGTGATGAACCGGCTCGGCGAGAAATGGCCGGGTTATGACGAGTCCAACCTGATCGGCCTGAGCTACGCCTATGGCGGCGGCAAGTACGGCGTGTGGAAGCGTTTGCGCGGCGGCTGGATCAAGCGCGAACGCGAGGCGATCGGATATACCGTGCGGCAGGCGGACCATTGGATCTTCGCGGGTACGGGCCTCGTCGATGGGCAGACCTTCGGCGCGCAGGACCGCCTGGTGGGCTATGAGGTGGATGGCGTGCCGCCCGAGCCGAATGGCTTCGTGACGCTTGCGGACACGGTGCAGCTGACCGGATGGGACATGGGCGGCGTCGGCGCGATGGGCGTGTTCCAGCCCGATCGCAACGGAGGTCCGCAACAAGGCCTCGTCTTCAACGGCGGCACGACCGACTGGCCGCGCGTGCTGATGGACCCGGAAGCGGAGAGCCGTGTCATCGTCGATCAGATCACGCGCAACGTCGTGCGCCGCTTCATCGGTTTGCAGCCACGCGTGATTGCGCGCATGGACGTGGGAGCGGATGAGCCGTCGAAAGGGGTTGCAGCGTTGGCAAGAGACGGTGCCCTCAACGGCGCCCTCGCCTGAGCGGAAGCCCCCAGACTTCGCTGGTTTGCTGCCCGCACCCTGACAGTCCTAACAGGGTTGTGCCGGATTTTCAATCGCTCAAAATCGTTGCGACTCCGGCATTGCGTGGGCCAACCCACTGATGATTGCGGCCGCGGCCTGTCAAATGCATACGGTAGTACAAGTCGCGTCGTCACCGGGCAAGCGAGTGCTCGGAACCGGTGCGTTTCGTGCTGTATCCGTCCATTCGACCTGAACAGCGTGCGGGCATGCAGACATGCTTTCATTGCATGCTGCATTGACGGCGCGGCGTACAAGCGAAACTATTCGCCTGTGGCGCTGTCATGTTTAGGCCCACCGCTCAGGCGCAAACGCACGACGTTTGCAGCCTTTGCCCCTCAGTCATCAAGATCACGCACAGCTCCAAGCCGGGAAAACCGTTCAATGGCTTCATTCAAGAAGAACTTTACGATTTTGATGACGCTGCAGGTATCCACCTACCTTGCACCGCTCTTGACGTTGCCGTGGCTCGCACGCGTGCTGGGGCCAAGCGAATATGGACGCCTTTCGTTCGGCCTCGCATTTACCGCATATTTCATTTCACTCACGAATTACAGCTTCTCTCTTACCGCTACGCCGAAGGTCTCGATCAATCGTGGAGACCGCGCGTTGCGTTCGCAGGTCTTCTGGGAAACGATCCTCACGCAGGCTGCACTGGCCGTCGCCGGCCTGGTCGTCCTGATCGTGCTGACCTCCGTCATTCCTTATCTCGAAGAGAATCGCGAGCTACTGTTGCTCGGCTACGGCCAGGCCATCGGCGCCATGCTGATTCCGACGTGGTACTTCCAGGGCATCGAAGACCTGGGGATGCTGAGCGGCTTCGTCTTCGTAGGCCGCGCGCTCAGCATTCCGGCGATGTATCTGTTCGTGCGCCAGCACGACGATGTCTATATCGCGATGGCCGTGAATGCGCTTGTCCCACTTTTGTCGGGTGTCGCAATTTGCATTTATTTGTATTTTCGACACGAGCTCGATTTCGTCAGAGTGTCGTTCAAGACCATTGTCGAACGTCTGAAGGAAGGCTGGAGCGTGTTCATTGCGACGTCGCTGGTGGATATCTACGCCTCGAGCAACATCGTGCTGCTGACCTTCATCTCCGGTAACGTGGCGGCCGGCTACTTCGCTGCCGGCGACAAATTGATCCGCGCGGCATTGAATATGCTTCAGCCGCTCAAGACCGCTGCTTATCCCCGTGTCAGCTTCCTCATGCACCACGCAAAGGATGATGCGTTTGCGTTCTTGCGCAAGATGTTCGTGTTGCAAGGCTCGATCGTCTCGCTCATATCAGTCTGCATCTTCTTCGCGGCTCCGCTTGCAGTAAAGCTCTTGTATGGTCCGCAGTTCTTGCCTACGGTAGAAGTGCTGCGCTGGATGGCGTTCGTGCCGCTCATGGCCGGACTGTCGGATCTCTTCGGCGTTCAGACGATGCTTCCGCTCGGCATGAAGAGCCACTTCAGCCGTGTGCTGATCGGTTCGGCGGTGCTGAACTTCGCGTTGCTTGCCGTGCTGGCGAAGCTTTTCGGCGAGCAGGGCGCCGCAGCCACGGTGCTGATCGTGGAGACCTGCGTCGCAGGCGCGATGGCCCTTACGCTGCATCTGCAGAAGGTGCCGTTCCTGCGCCGGCCCATCACCGAAGGCGCGGGATCGGGCACGTGATCGCGTTATGTGACCTGCCTCTCCTAAGCCGCCGAGTTACACGGTCGAGCGCACGTAATGGCTAAAACAGTGCGTGCTATAAAAGCATCAAGTGTGTCGTGCAGGTTATGGAAGGCATTGGGCCAGCAGTGTGAATGACTGCCCCTCAATGAAGAATCCGTGCGCGGCGTTGGTGCGGCGCAGCGCTTTCGATAGCGACCTACTCCAAAAGTTGCATGCTTGTATGTGGAGCAGCGCACGGACCAGAGCGAGTCGAGTCGATATCGTATTGGTACGAACAGTTATTTAATTAAGTGAGCGGTCCGACATGGAATCAGAGGATACGTCGATCGAGCGTGTGCAGAAGCTGGTCGAACAGGCGCAGAGCCTGCGCATGCAATCGGTCGCGGTCCCGCTAAAGGATCTGCGCATGCTTCTGCAGGTCTGTGAAGCGGTGATCGCTCAGCAGAATTCTTCCACCGCCAAATAACGGCGATGAAGAAAGTAATGAAACAGCCATATCAGCAGAGTAAAGCTTTGTGTTGATGGGTCCTGAGCACGGGCTCAAGGAAAGTGCTCAGGCCGTTCCGAAAGGCACGGCTTCGAGAAGTCAAAAATATGATTGATCAATCGGGCTTTACGTCTCGCGGCAGGTGGTCGTAATCAGACGGCCGACCTGCGCCTTATCGGCGCGACGCGAAACAATTTTCGCAAAGACCGGTATCAAGGCGTCTTCCGGGCCTGCTCAGGCTGGCCCAGAGGCTCCTGGAATCCAGGCTTGGGGAGCAAGCTCGACGGGGTTTCTCGCGGAGGTCGTCGCGAGGAACGAGTAATGCTTGGGTCGGAGCGCGTGGCACGAATGGATCGGTTTGTTTTACGGTCCATTAGTACTCCAACGCGCACATTACCGGATTCTTTAATGTGCTCTTTGCAGGTGGGCTAGCGCCCGCCCACCTTGCATGCATTCGGCGTGCTTGAAAGTGTGATGTCCTTAACTGATAACGATTAGGCCGCTTCCTTCTCATGCGGTCGCCGCGGGCGCTCGGCGACACGCCAAACGATGAGTTCAATATGAAAGAGATCGTACATATAACCGAGGCTTTCGGAGGCGGAGTTCTGTCAATGCTGACGCAGCTTTCCAATCGCGCAGCGGCCGCTGGAGTCGGCGTAACGATCCTTCATTCGATCCGGCAGGAAACACCGATTAACTTTTCCAAGCTCTTTCATCCGGCCGTCAAGCTTACCTACGTCAGCATGTTCCGCGAAGTAAGCGTCAAGAACGACTGGACCAGCTTGTGGAACCTGGTGCGCAAGCTCAAGGAACTCGATCCTTCGGTCGTGCATCTGCATTCGTCGAAGGCCGGCGTGCTGGGCCGCGCCGCCGCACGCATTGCCGCGCCGCGTGCCCGCGTGTTCTATTCGCCGCATGGCCTGGCGTTCCTGCGGCGCGATGTCTCGCCCGTCAAGCAGTTTGCCTATCTGAGCTTCGAGCGCATCGCCGCTCGCATGGGCGGCACCATCGTCGCGTGTTCGAAGAGCGAGCTGAGCGAGATCGAAACTCGAATGGGTGCGCGCGAGGCGCGCATGATCGAGAACGGCGTGAACGTTCCTGAGATTCCGCCGCGCATCGAGCGCAATCCCGGCGATGTCGTCGTCGGCATGAGCGGTCGCGCTTCTTATCAAAAGAACCATCAGGCATTCGTGAAGCTCGCCACCGACCTGAGCGGTCCGTCGGTCAAGTTCCTGTGGATCGGCGGCAATCTCGAGGAGCTGCCGGGTCAGATGCCGAGCGGCGCCGTCACGTGCAGCGGCTGGGTCACGCGCGAACGCGCACTCGAACTGACCTCCGAACTCGACATCTACGTGCAGACCTCGCGCTGGGAAGGCATGCCGATCGCGCTGATCGAAGCACAGGTCGCGGGCATTCCCGCCGTCGTGACCGACGTGGTCGGCAACCGCGATGTCGTGCAACACGGCGTGACGGGCTTCGTTGCATCGAGCGTGGAGGACATGGCCAGGTACGTTGCCATGCTGCGCGACGACCCCGCATTGCGCGCCCGCATGGGCGCTGCATCGAGGGAATCCGCCAGCAAGCGCTTCTCGATGGACGCCATCTTCCGTCAGTGGCTCTCGGTCTACCAGCTCGGCTCCGACCGGCCCACGCGCGAGCCGCTCGCCTCCAAAGAGGCAGCCTCGTATGAAACCAGCTCCGACTCCCAGTTCTGACGCCTCTCCCATGGACACTTCCATCGCTACGAACAAGCTTGTCTATAACGGACGCTTCACGAGCCAGAAAACCACCGGCGTCCAGCGCGTCGCGCGCGAACTCGTCGCGGCGCTCGGACAACTGCCGCAGGGTTCGCATGTGACGCTCGCCGTGCCGCCGCAAACCGGTCTGGATCCCGTCGATGGCGTCGAGACCGTCAAGCTCGGCTTCGGCAAGGGCGTCTTCTGGGAGCAGCTCGTATTGCCGCTGTTCGCAGGACGTTCGCGCATCGTGAATCTGTCGAATTCCGGCTCGATCTTTCGAGCGAACCAGATCATCTACATGCACGATGCCGCGGTGTTCGACACCCCGTCGCATTTCTCGTGGAAGTTTCGCACCTGGTATCACGTGATGTTCTGGATCCTCGCGCGTACCTCGAGTTGCGTGCTGACCAATTCGAAGTTCTCGCGCGATCGCCTGGCGCATCATGTGGGCGTGCCCGCGGAGCGCATCGGCGTCGTGCCGCTCGCGGCGGATCATCTCGATCACATCACGCCGGATACGTCGGTGCTCGACGAACTCAAGCTCACGAAGAACCGCTATGTGCTAGCCGTGAGCAGCATGAATCCGACCAAGAATTTCAAGCGGCTGGTCGAGGCTTTCATGCGCCTGAACGATCCGTCGATCGATCTCGTGATCGTCGGCATGAAGAACGCCACGATCTTCGGCAAGGCCCAGGACCTGTCGAGCGCGCCCAACATCAAGCAGGCGGGCTATGTGAGCGACCATCGGCTCCGGGCGCTTTATCAACATGCCGCATGCTTCCTCTATCCTTCCATCTATGAAGGCTTCGGCATTCCGCCGCTGGAAGCCATGCGCAACGGCTGTCCGACGCTCGTCGGCCGTGCCGCTGCCCTGCCGGAAACCTGCGGCGACGCCTCGGTGTACTGCGATCCCTATTCGGTCGATGACATCGCGGGCAAGCTGCGCGAACTGCTCGACTCACCCACGCTGAGCGAAGAGTTGCGCCGGCGCGGTCTCGCGCACGCCGAACGTTTCCGCTGGACGGAGAGCGCGCGTCTGCTCAAGCAGTTCATCGACAAGCCGCAATGACGGGCGCACGCGCGCTGCAAGGGAGAAAGCCGGTGAAGTTGGGAATCTATTGCGACTCGGGCGTCAACGGCGGCCATGAGGAAATGCTGAAGCGTTTCATGCTGGCGCTGGTCGCGAGCGCGCAGGTCGAGACCTTGCACGTCCTCGTGCCGGCTGCTAACGAAGCGTTGTCGCGTCATGTGCGCGAACTCGCGGCCCAGCATCCGAAGGTCAAGGTCATCGCGCTGACCTACACGGCCGAGTCCATCCGCGGCAACATCTTCGCGCTGCTGCGCATGATTCGCTCGACCGCGGCCACGCTGCGCACGCTGCATCTCGACAAGCTCATGATCGCGCAAGGCACGATCGCCTCGGGGCTCGCAGGACTGATCGCCGCGCGCCGCGCGCGCACGCTGGCGGTGAGCTATCTGCCGCTGGTGGATGACGCGCCCGTGAAGGCCGGCCGCGCGGAACAGGTCAAATGGCTCGTGAAGCGCGTGCTGTACCGCATGCCGGACGAGTACGTGACGCTCAACGATCATCTGCGCGACAAGCTGCGCAAGCTCGCGCCCAAGGCGCGCACGATGATCCTGGAGAACTACGTCGACGACCGCTTCAGCCGTTCGACGCTCTCGAAGGAAGCCGCGCGCGAGTCGCTCGGGCTGCCTGATGACGGCACGACCATCGTCGCGCAGATCGGCCGGCTGAATTTCCAGCAGAAGCGTCAGGACTTCTTCATGGAGGCCATCGAGCGCAATGCGAAGGCTTTCAGTCATACGCTCGTGCTGATCGTTGGAGAAGGTCCGGATGACCCGCGCCTGCGCGAGCGCATCGCGGCCAGTCCCGCGCTGTCCGCGTGCGTGCGCATGGTCGGACCGCAGAAGGACGTGCTGCCTTATATCGTCGCAAGCGATGCCCTCGTGCTGCCATCGGCCTATGAAGGCGTGCCGCTCGTGATGATCGAGGCCGTGCTCGCTGAGCGGCCGATTGTCGTATCGCGGGTCTCGGGACTCGATTCGTACTTGCCCGACGCACTGCTGTTCCCTGCCGATGACCGCGAAGCCTTCGTCGAGCGCATTTTCACCGCACGCGATTTCTCCATGGCCTCGCTGCGTGGCGAATTCAGGCGTCGCTTCTCGCGTGAAGCCTTCGACGCGCAAGCGCAACAGGTGCTGCTGCAACCCAGCGCCCCGCGCGATGCAGGCGCTCATTCCGCGCCCAACCATACCGACGTGCTGGCCAAGTAACCGCGCGCACCTTTTCAGAGGTCAACGCCGATGCGTACCTTCCTGGTCGCCGTATCCGTATTGGGCGCATTGTCTTGCGCGGCCCTTCTGATGTCCTCGCGCAGCGGCTCGCCTGATGCGCATCACAGCAACCGCTCGATCATCGCCGATGCCGAAGCCGCCGAGCCGCCCCCGCCGAAGCTCGCTTGCGGCAAGGGTACGACCGGCGTGTTCTATGGCATTGCGGGTCATCTCGAACATCGCGGCGCGTATCGCATGAGCGATTACGATCTGCAGATCTCGCAGTTGCGCGACCTGGGCATCACCATGTATGCGCAGGATGTCTCCAGCGAAGGCAGCGCGCACATGGTCGCGGATTTCGCGCGCGCGGCCGCGAAGCAATGCATCGGCGTACTCGCGCTCGTCACGCCCTTTGAACAGGAGAAGCGCGCGAACGAGCAGGAGACATACGAACGCGCCTATGCGCTCGGGAAGACCGCGGGCCGCGTGCTCAAGGGGCTGGTTACGTACTACCAGGTGGGCAACGAGTACGACAACTGGACCATCAAGGGCGCCGACCGCAGCGGCGAGCATCCGTCAGACTATGACAATGCGATGTTCATGAAGGCGCGCGGCTCGATTCTCGGGCTCATCAAGGGCATTCGTGAGAGCAATCCGGATGCGAAGATCCTGCTGACGTCGTTCAGCTGGCTTCACTACGGCTTCACAGACATGCTCTTTGCGGGCACGCAGCCGGACGGTTCGAGCGGTCACCCGATTCCTCAATGGGACATCACCGCGTGGCACTGGTATTCGAACATGGGTTCCATCACGGCGGCTGGCCAGAACAAGGTCAACGTGCTGGAACGTCTGCGCGACAGCTATGGCAAGCCCATCTGGATCACCGAGTATGGCGTGCGTCCGAATCATCAGGATCCGGGCGGCTATCTCGTGGGCAAGGATGCATTGAAGGGTTTCGTGTCGCTTGCGAAGACCTACAACGTTCAGAACGTGACGCTCTATGAGCTCTATGACGATCAGCGCTATGGCGGCGACGGCAACTACGGCGTGATCGGCGACGATGGAAAAACACGCAAGCCCCGCTTCAATACCGTGCGCGATTTCATCAAGGCTAATCCAATGCCTTAAATTTTTAACGCTTTGATGCTACCGATACGGTCGCAGCGGAACCGCCGATTATCGCGCGAAACAGGCCGTGCGCAAGTGCCGTTCCCGACCTTGCAAGGCATCGAACGTTCGCTACTTAACAGACGCGCCCACCTCGTGACCGGAAGATGGCCTTGATGCTAATTGCTTCAAGGCCTTTCGTGTCGTTGCGCAAGCGAATCGTCGCAATGAAGGTGCGGTGACGCGCACGAGGCGGCAGCCACGGTGTCGAGGCACGAAGTGTGCTTCCATTCACCAGCGATCGTACTCCGACGGGCCCACGTGTTCCGTCAATGCGAACCAGAAGCGCCACGCGCTTCGCTCGTTCTACCTGCCTCTCGCGTCTCTGGTCTTGAAGTTCCAACGGCCATGCGCCGGATCAACAACAACGTAAGTCGCAACGCGGACATGCCGCGCGGATCTTCGCTTTTTCAATGGTCCGGGAATAACTGCTCAACTTATCGAACTGAGGACGGCGCCTTTGAACACCCTCTATGTCAACTCAGCATCTTCGCGGCACGGCAAGGAAGACGGTGAATTTACCGCGGGCGACATGCTCCGGCTGCTGCGCGATCACCTCGGCATGCTGCTCCTGTTCGTCGGGGTCGCGGCTGCCCTCGCGTCCGCCTATGCATTTCTTGCCAAGCCCATCTATTCATCGGATGTAGTCGTGCGGGTCGATCCGCCGGATCCGAATGCGCTCGGCATCGCGCCGCAAAACCAGCAGCAGATGCAGCAGCAGGGGCAAACCGTCAACCAGATTGCGCCCGCCGAGATCTCGGTGATGCAGAGCCGCTCGGTGCTCGAGCCGGTCGTCAAGCAGTTCCACTTCGACATCCGGGTCAAGCCCAACACGTTTCCGATCCTCGGCCAGCTTGCGAACATGTTCGCCAAGAAGGGGCATCTTGCACCGGCGTGGTTCGGTCTCGACTCGTACGCTTGGGGCGGTGAAGATCTGCAGATCGGCCGCCTCGATGTTCCGCCCGCACTCGAAGACCAGAAGCTCGACTTCGTTCTCCTCGACAACAACCAGTACGAGCTGCGCGATCCGGACGGCGAAGTGATCCTGCACGGCACGGTGGGCCGCCCGGCGTCGGCGAACGGCGTATCGATGCTGGTCAATCATGTCGTGGGCCACCCTGGCGTGCATTTCGACGTGACCCGTCTCAACACGCTCGACGCCATCGCGCTGATGAAGAAGACGACGAAGGTCGCGGAATCGTCGAAGGATACGGGCGTCGTGCAGATCACCTTCAACGCCGACGATCCGCAACTCACCGCCGACGTCGCCAACGCGCTGGCTCAGGCGTATCTCGGCGCCGCCGTGCAGGCGCGCCAGGCCAACGATACGAAGACGCTCGAATTCATCCGCGGAGAACTGCCGCGTCTCGAATCCGATCTGAAGAAAGCCGAAGGCAACCTGAGCGCCTATCGCGCGAAGTCGCAATCGGTCCAGCCGATCAACGAAGCGCAAGCCTATTTGCAAGGCAGCATCGTGTCGATGCAGCAGCTCGCCACGCTCAAGCTGCAACGTACGCAGATGCTGCAACGCTTCCAGCCGAGCAGCCCGCAGGTGCAGAATCTCGATCAGCAGATCGCGCAGCTCGAGTCGTCGAACCAGCAGATCCAGTCGCGCTTCGACAGCATGCCGGCATCCGAGCGCCAGAACGCTGAGCTGACGCGCGATGCGCGCGTGGCCGAGACCATCTATATGGGCATGGTCAACAAGGCCGAGGAGCTCTCGGTGCGCCGTGCGAGCACGAGCGGCGGCGCGCATATCGTCGATACCGCGCTGCGTCCGTATCGTCCGGTGAAGCCTAACAAGCCGCTCGTGATTCTCGCGGGCACGGGCCTGGGCTTTTTCGTCGGCACGTTCTTCATCTTCCTGCGCCGTCACGCAATGATCGGCGTCACGGATCCGATGTTCGTGGAGCGCCGCTTGTCCGTACCGGTGCTGGGCGAAGTGCTGTACAGCCGCCAGCAGGCAATGCTGGATCACGAGATCGCAGTGTCGCCGGTCGAGCATGCGCCGCTCACCTATGCGGGTGCGCAAGGGCATGCCGCGCCCAAGGCGCTGGCCTACACCGAGGCGCCGCGGCATGATGCCTTCGCGATGCCGCACGTGCCCGAGTCTCATCGCGACGCCCGCGTCCTTGCCTCGCGCTATCCGCACGATCCTGCCGTGGAAGCCCTGCGCGCAGTGCGAACCGAGCTGTATCGCGACCTGGCCAACGCGCCGAACAACATCGTGATGCTGACCGGCCCGATTCCTTCGGCGGGCAAGAGCTTCGTCGCGGCGAACCTGGCCGTGCTGCTCGCGGAAATCGGCCTGCGCGTGTTGCTGATCGACGCCGACATGCGTCGTGGTCATATCGCCTCGTTCTTCAAGCAGTCGAATCCGGGCGGTCTCTCCGAAGTGCTGAAGGGCGAGATGCCGCTCGGCGACGCGCTGCGCTATGTGGGCGTGCCGGGGCTGTCGTTCCTGTCGTGCGGCGGCTATCCGGAGAATCCGTCCGAGCTGCTGATGATGCCCGGCTTCCGCGATACGCTTGCGCGCATGAGCGATCAGTTCGATCTCGTGCTGGTGGATACGCCGCCGTTCCTCGTCGTCACCGACGCGGCGATCGTGGCAAGCGATGCCGGCTCCACGGTGCTCGTGCTGCGCTCCGGCATCCAGAGCGAGGAAGAGATCGAAGAGACGGTGAAGAAGGTGCAGCGTGCGGGCGGCAGGCTCGTGGGATCGGTATTCAACGCGATTCCGCGTCGTCCGAGCAATCGCCGCAGTTACGGTTATGCGGCGGCTTATACGAGCACCTTCAAGGCACAGAACTGACGTCTGCATTCCGATGTCGAACACAGCGCCGCGTGACATGTCACGCGGCGTTTCAAGTTGTAGGGCGACAAAAGGCTGAAGGGGTTGCGGCGCGGATGCCGACGTGTGGCGCGCAGCCGACCGGATCGGGGAAGAGTACGCACAAGGTGACCCAATGGGCGCGCGTTTTTCCTTCAGGCATCGGCTCAAGCAGTGTCCGCGTTGTCGCAGGCCGGTCGGGGCCGATGTTCCGGTCTGTCCGCATTGCGACTTCCATCGGCTGCCGGAGCGCGCCTTCGTACCGAGGCTGCCCGCGCCGGCGAATTCGACGCCGCAGCCACGCGTCGTGAAAGCCGCCCGCAGGCGACCGCCGTTGCGGGCACTACTGGTTCTCGTGATGGCGCTGCTGTCCATCAGCGGTTACATCTCGCTGCGCGAATCAGGCATCGAAACTCGCCTGAAGTCGCTCAGTTCGCATCACTGGCTCGGCTCCGTCGATGAACAGCCGAACCATGCACCCGAAAACGAAGCTGCAAGCAGTGCGCCGGTTCCGATCGGATCACTGAATTTTGAAGAAGCCCGTTCCACGCGGGTATAACCATTCGACGATGAAAGAAAAAGCGGCGCTGACCGACCTCTACTACAGGATCTGGGCCTTCGCGATGCCGGTGACGTCGTTTTTGCTCGTCCCGTCCATCCAGGGCACGACCATCGGCTACATGATGTGCTTCCTCTCGGTGCCGCTCGTGCTGCTGTTCGGCGGCCGGGCGCGCAAGAGCTGGATGCACTTCGTGGGCGCGGCGCTCGTGGTATGGCTGCTGATGCTCTGCACGACGCAGGTCGCGGACGTCATGGCCCCCTACGATCCCGACTTCTCCAGAATCGTGCTGGTCGAGGAAACCGATCCGTTCACGTTCATCCTGCGCAAGAGCATGTTCACGCAGTCGGTCTATGTGGCCGCCGTCGTGCTCTACGCGGCCTACGTGTACCACTACTACAAGCCGACCTGGGACCAGTGGCTGCTCGCCGCCATCACGCTCTTCGCGCTCTACGGGATGTTCGAAGTCGCGTACTTCGTCATCACGGGCCAGCCGGGCGACTTCATCTCCAACCGTGCATTCGGCGACCAGTTCGGCAAGGGCATCGTGCGCTCGGACGGCACGGTGAACGGCAGTTCGTTCCAGCAGATGGACATCGGCGGCATGCGCTTCCAGCGCCTCAAGGCGCTGACCGGCGAACCCTCGATGTACGCCATGTCCATGTTCCCGTTCTGGGTGTATTTCAACGCCACCTCGCGGGTGCGCTGGCCGGTCTGGATCATCGGCATCTCGCTGCTGATGAGCACCTCGTCCACCGTGCTGATCGGTTATGCGGTGTTCGCGCTGATCCGCATGCGCAAGCTCGGCATCAACCCGGTCAAGGCGCTCATCGGGCTGTTCGTGCTGTGCGTGATCGCGTATATCGCGCAGGACTACATCGCCGATCTCTTCAAGCAGATGGTGACGAACAAGCTCGAACAGAAGGACGAGTCGGGCTCTGACCGTGCGCTGCTGTTCGTCGAGTCGATGCGCCTCTGGTTCCACGGGACGCCGATGAACCAGCTGTTCGGCATCGGTTTCGGCTACGTCCGCTCGACCGACCTGTTCTCCACGTTGATGGTCAACACCGGCATTATCGGCACGATCTTCATCAGCGGGCTGATGCTCTATCCGGCATTCAAGCTCGACTGGGATGCGCGCGGCATGGCGTTGCGCCAGTGCTGCGTGGCTACCTGGACGATGATGATGGTCTCGGTGCCGGAGTTCGCCTATCTCGCGCCGTGGACCCTGGTCGCGATGGCCTATGTCCGGGTGCGTGCGCTCAAGCTCGCGAGACAACAGCGCGGCGACGAAGCCGCTGCCTCGGCCATGGAAGACGCGCAACTGGGCGCGAGCATCGGCACGTCGATTGGCCGGCATGTCGCGCCGGAACTCGGGCCGCGCATCGGCTCGCGTTTCGGGCCGCGCGGCCGGCATCTCTGAGGACTTTCAACCCTTCCACGCATGAGGTTCGCGCGCCGCCTGCTTCCGGCGGCGTTCTACAATGGCGGTTTCGACCACCGACAACCTGGGAGCAACCATGTCGACTGTCACGACCGATTCCGGTCTCAAATACGAAGATCTCACTGTCGGCGAAGGCGCCGAAGCTGTCGCCGGCAAGACGGTCAGCGTGCATTACACGGGCTGGCTCACGGATGGCCAGAAGTTCGATTCGAGCAAGGACCGTAACGACCCGTTCGCCTTCGTGCTGGGCGGCGGCATGGTCATTCGCGGCTGGGACGAAGGCGTCCAGGGCATGAAGGTCGGCGGCGTGCGCCGTCTCACCATTCCGCCGCAACTCGGCTATGGTGCACGCGGCGCGGGCGGCGTGATTCCGCCGAACGCCACGCTGGTGTTCGAAGTCGAACTGCTCGACGTCTGAGCCAGGTCCGCGTGAACGCGCCGCGGCCCCGTCCCGCCCTTGCGCTACGCCGCTATGCCGCGACGCAGGCGTCCGAGGTCCACGACTTCCATCAGATCGTGCTGGGTGTAGAGGGATCGATGGAGATGGCCGTGGACGGACGCGGCGCGCGTATCGACCGAAGCGGCGCGTGGATCATTCCAGCGGGCGCGCGTCACGATTACTGGGCCGCCGGCGACAACCGCCAGCTCGTGCTCGATCTTCCGCTGGCGTCGCTCGCCGTGCCCGAGCGCTTCTTCGAGCAGGCGCGTTGCATCGCGCTTCATCCTTCCATCACGCGGCTGGTCGCCGGGTTCGCACCTGGCGCGGGCGTCGGTCAATCGCATGAGTGTCATCGCTTTGCCTGGCAAGCGGCCGCGCATCTGTGCGGCGCGCTCATGCACGATGCCGGCAATGCCGCATTCCCTTCGAAAGGCCTCGATTTCGCCCGCATCGACGCGTGGCTGCGCCGGCATCTCGCCGAGCCGCTGCGCATCGCCGATCTCGCGGCGCATTGCGGCTTCGGCATGCGGCGGTTCCACCAGCTGTTCAACGATGCCTTCGGCGAGACGCCGCATCGCTATGTGCAACGTCTGCGGCTCGATACCGCGCTGACACGATTGGCCGATCCGCTCGCCGCGCTCACGGACATCGCGCTCGATTGCGGCTTCGCCGATCAGAGCACGTTCACGCATGCCTTCACGAAACGTTTCGGCATGGCGCCGGGACAATGGCGTGCGGGCAGCACGCGCACGCACTGATTCTGCAAAAAAGCCCGCTCGTCCTCACAGACGAAGCGGGCTCCCAAGATCACGCCGTAAAGCGCGTTATTCGACCGATAGTTGCAGATGCAACTGTGAGCGCGCCATGCCGCCATCCATCGCTTCGCTCGCAGCATCGCGATCCGATTGCGACTGCGGCGCCAGACGCGCCGACTCGATGCGATCCAGATAATCGGTCGTCACGTCGCCGGTGATGTAGTTGCCGTCGAAGCACGAGGCCTCGAAGTCCTTCAGTTCCGGATTGATGTCGCGGATCGCGTTCTTCAGGTCTTCCACGTCCTGATACACGAGATAGTCCGCGCCGATCATGCGCGCCACTTCCTCATCCGTGCGGCCGTGCGCCACGAGTTCGCCGCGCGTCGGCATGTCGATGCCGTACACGTTCGGGTACTTCACCGGCGGCGCCGCCGAAGCGAAGATCACCTTGTTCGCGCCCGCGTCACGCGCCATCTGCACGATCTCGTGGGACGTCGTGCCGCGCACGATCGAATCATCGACGATCAGCACATTCTTGCCCTTGAACTCGATGCCCATCGCATTGAGCTTCTGGCGCACCGACTTCTTGCGCACCGCCTGGCCCGGCATGATGAAGGTGCGGCCCACGTAGCGGTTCTTGAAGAAGCCCTCGCGATACTCGACGCCCAGCTTCGCGGCGACCTGCATCGCGGCGGGACGCGAGGAATCGGGAATCGGCATGACGACGTCGATGGCCACGTCCGGCAGCACGCGCTTGATCTTCTCGGCGAGGTAATCGCCCATGCGCAGGCGCGCGTTGTAGACCGGCACGCCGTCGAGGCACGAGTCCGGACGCGCGAGATAGACGAGCTCGAAGATGCACGGATTCAGCGCGGGCTTCTCGGCGCACTGGTGGCTGTGCAGGTTGCCGTCGCTGTCGATGAAGATCGCTTCGCCCGGTTCCACGTCACGCACGAATTCGAAACCAATGCCTTCGATCGCCACCGATTCCGATGCCACCATCCACTCGACGCCCGTCGTCGTTTCCAGCTTGCCGAGCACCAGCGGACGAATGCCGAACGGATCGCGGAAGGCCACGAGTCCATAGCCCGCGATCAGCGACACGATCGCATACGAGCCCTTCACCCGGCGATGCACGCCGGCCACGGCCTTCCACAGCGCGGCGGCGTCGAGCTGCAGGCCGGAGCTGGCGAGCTGCAGTTCGTGGGCGAAGACGTTGAGCAGAACTTCGGTGTCGGATGCGGTGTTGATGTGCCGGCGGTCGATGCGGAACATCTCGTCCTTCAACTGCGGCCAGTTCGTCAGATTGCCGTTGTGCGCGAGGATGATCCCGAACGGCGCATTCACGTAGAACGGCTGCGCTTCTTCCTCGCTCGCGGCGGATCCGGCGGTCGGATAACGCACCTGGCCGATGCCGACGTTGCCCGGCAGGCTGCGCATGTTGCGCGTGCGGAACACGTCGCGCACCATGCCGTTGGCCTTGTGCATGTGGAAGTTGTTGCCGTTCGCCGTGGCAATGCCCGCTGCGTCCTGGCCGCGATGTTGCAGCAGGAGCAGGCTGTCATAGATCAGCTGGTTGACGGGGCTTTGGGAAACTACACCTACGATGCCGCACATGGCATGGTCCTTCAAAGAGTCGAAACGGGGTGAGAAGGCGTTGCTGGTCCAGCGGACGCATTCACGCGTCCGGCTGCACGAAGCTGCCCTTACCGGGTCGAAGTGGGTCTTCGAGCCGTCGCGCGCCCCATGTAGCCGGCCGTTCGTCTATTGTGCGGCGTTTGGCGCCATGCCGCTGGAGCCAACAGCGGGGGCGACGTGCACATACGCGGCGAGCGTATCGGGGAGCAGCAGTTTCAGTTCACGCACGCCCTGCTCGGCCGTCGGCCTCAGCAGCGCATTGCGCCAGAAATCTTTCTGAGGTAGTTCGGTCAAGCCCGCCAGGGCGACCAGGATGACTACCAATATAGCGCCTCTGACGAGGCCGAAAAGCAAGCCCAGCGAGCGGTCCACGCCGCGCAGGCCGGTCACTTCCGTGACGCGCGTCAGCAATGCGGACAGTACGCTTGACAGCAACAGCACCGCCGCCACGACCAGCAGGAACGCCACCAGCCATTGCGTGAGCGCGCCGCCCGGCCAGGTGTCCGGAATATACGGAACGACGAGCCCGACAAAACGCCCCGCGATCAGGATGGCGGCGATCCACCCGACCAACCCGAAGGCCTCGGCCAGCAGGCCGCGCCACATGCCGCGCAGGGCGGACAGGCCGATCACGGCCATCACGCCATAGTCGAAAGCGGTGAACATCGGATGCGCTTAGTTCGATGTCGACCGGGTGCCGCCGCCGAGACCGGCCTGGCGCACCTTGACCAGCGCCGCCTGCGCCGCCGCGCGATCCGCGAACGGCCCGGCGCGCAGCAGCGAACGGGTCGAGCCGTCCGATTGCTTGCGATGTTCGAGATATGCGGGCACACCCGCGGACTTCAACTTGCTGACCCAGTTCTGGGCGGCGGTTTCGTCGTCGAACTGGCCGATCTGCAGCACGAAGCGGCTGCCGGCCGGCGATGCCGGCGTGTTCGCGGCGCTCGCAGCGGCGTTGGCCGCGGTGGTCGCGTTGGCGTCTTCGGAAGGTGTCGTGGCCTGCGGCTTGGCTGCGGGGGGCTTGGCAGCCTGAGTAGCGGTGGCGGCAGGCTTCGATGCCTGCGGCTTCGCTTCGGGCTTGGGTGCTTCCTTGGCCTCCGGCTTGGCCTGCGCCACCGCCGCCGACGACGCGGCCTGCGGCGGCGTCATGCCGCCGGTGACACTAGACGCGTTCACCGGGCCATCGTGGGCCACGCCCGCTTGCGTGTCGGCGTCGTTCGCGTCGCGCGACGGCTTCATGGCCGGCGCGGGGCGATTCGGAATGTCGATGGAGATGTCGTCGGTGACGGGCTTCGGGCGGGAGTCGAGCACCATCGGCAGGATGATGACCGCCGCCAGCACCAGCGCAATGGCGCCCACCAGCCGGCGGCGCGCGCGCTGCTTTTCCGGCAGCGTGGGGTCGAGCATCATGGCGTCGGCGTCGGTGCGCTCGGATCTGCGCGTGCGGCGTTCCGTGCGGACGGTTTGACGCGAACCGCGTCCGGAGTCCGAATATGCGTCGCGACCGGAGTCGTCTTTCTTGCCGAACGAGAAGAGTCCCATGTATCGCTTGGTGCAGATGGGTGCCCGCGAGTGCTGATCCTGCGAATGCTGCCGATCAGCGCCGACGGCCGCCCGTCTCAGTGATGCCGCTCAATGATGTTGCGACTTGCGGAAGGCCATGACGCCGGCCACCGTGTAGAAACTGCCGAAAACCAAAATTCTATCATTTTCGGAGGCCCTGCTTAACGCGTCTTGAAAGGCGGCGGCAGGGTTTTCAAAACGGGAAACGCTGCTGTCGGGTCCGTCGTTGACCCCGGCATCGCGCAAAGCGCTCTCCAGCTGCTCCGCCGATGCACCCCGCGACGTTGGCAGCGCGGTCACGTTCCAGTGATCGATCTCGCCTTTCAGATGCGTCAGCACACCTTCGATGTCCTTGTCGCGCATGGCGCCAAACACCGCGTAAGTGTACGGAAAGTAGCCCATGTTGCCGAGATTTTGCGCCAGTACCGCGGCTGCATGCGGATTGTGCGCGACATCGAGAATGACTTGCGGCTTGCCGGGCAACACCTGGAAGCGGCCCGCCAGTTCCACGTTGGCAAGTCCGAGCCGGATGTCCTGCGCCGACACCGGCACGCGGTCGCGCAAGGATTCCAGCGCCGCCAGCGCCGCCGACGTGTTGATCAGCTGGTTCGCGCCGCGCAGCGCCGGATAGGCGAGCGCCGAACGACGCTGCTCACGGCCGAGATAGCTCCACTGCTGGCGCTCGTTGCCCGGCTGCGCTTCGTAGCGGAAGTCGCGGCCGACCAGCCAGAGATCCGCACCGACTGCTTCGGCATGATCGATCAGGCTTTGCGGCGGCGACGGATCGCCGCAGATCGCGGGCTTGCCCGGGCGGAAGATGCCTGCCTTCTCGAAGCCGATCTTCTCGCGCGTGTCACCGAGAAAGTCCGTATGGTCGATGTCGATGCTCGTGATCACCGCGCAATCCGTATCGACGATATTCACCGCGTCCAGACGTCCGCCGAGCCCGACTTCGAGCACCACCGCGTCCAGCCCGCGCGACGCGAACAGATGCAGGATGGCCAGGGTCGTGAATTCGAAGTACGTCAGCGACACCGGCTCAGGCAGGCTCGCGCGCGCCTTTTCCACGGCCTCGAAGTGCTCGAGCAGGTCGGCATCGCTGGCTTCGGCGCCATCGATGCGCGCCCTTTCGTTGAAGGTCAGCAGATGCGGCGACGTGTGGCAGCCCACGCGATAACCCGCGCGCAGCAGGATGGTTTCGAGGATCGCGCAGGTCGAGCCCTTGCCGTTCGTGCCGCCGACCGTGATCACCGGGCAGTCGAAGTGCAGGCCGAGCGCGTCCTTGACCCGGCCGATGCGCGTCAGCCCCATGTCGATGCCGACCGGATGCGCGGCTTCCAGATGGGTAAGCCAGGCGTCGAGGGAGGGAAAAGTGTTCATATGCGGAATGATGAAAGCAAAAACGCCGCGCGGAACCTTGAGGGTTCACGCGCGGCGCGGCGCTGCGTGGGGCACGCTCAGGCGACGGCGTCGGCCGGCTGCCGGGTCATCAGCGCCATCAACTGGGCGATTTCCTCGCGCAGCTTGCGGCGGTCCACGATCATGTCGACCGCGCCCTTCGTCAGCAGGAATTCGGCGCGCTGGAAGCCTTCCGGCAGTTTCTCGCGCACGGTCTGCTCGATCACGCGCGGACCGGCGAAGCCGATCAGCGCCTTCGGCTCGGCGATGACCACGTCGCCCAGGAACGCAAAGCTCGCCGACACGCCGCCCATCGTCGGATCGGTCAGGACGGAGATGAAAGGCAGCTTGGCGTCAGCCAGCTTGGTCAGCAAGGCAGTGGTCTTGGCCATCTGCATCAGCGAAAGCAGGCTTTCCTGCATGCGGGCGCCGCCCGAAGCCGTGAAGCAGATGAACGGCACGTTTTGTTCGAGCGCATTGCGCGCGCCGCGGGCGAAGCGTTCGCCGACCACCGAACCCATCGAGCCGCCCATGAAGGAGAACTCGAAGCAGGCGACCACGCAGGGAATCGTATGGATGGCGCCGCCCATGACGACCATGGCGTCGGTTTCGCCGGTGTCGTCCATTGCTTCCTTGATGCGGTCCGGGTACTTGCGGCTGTCCTTGAACTTGAGCGCATCGACCGGCACGACTTCCTGGCCGATTTCATAACGGCCTTCCGGATCCAGCAGGCGGTCGAGCCGCTCGCGCGCGCCGATGCGCATGTGATGGCTGCACTTCGGGCAGACATGCAGGTTCGCCTCGACGTCGTTGCGATACAGCACGGCCTCGCACGACGGGCACTTCACCCACAGGCCTTCGGGAATGCCCTTGCGGCTTTTGGGATCGGTTTGCTTGATCTTGGGCGGCAGCAGTTTGTCGAGCCAGCTCATCGTTTTTCCTTGACTATTCAGTCGCCGCACGGCGCGCCCAGAATCGGGCGGGCCGCGGCGGCGCGTATTTTACTCAGGCATCGAGCGCCTGACGAATTTCCGCGATGAAACTCGTCAGCGACGCGGCAGCGGTGTCGGGCTTGGCTTCCTCGAGCAGTTGCACGAGGCGGCTGCCGATCACGACGGCATCCGCGACTTCGGCGACGGCGCGGGCGGTTTGCGCGTCGCGA
Organism: Caballeronia sp. LZ033; assembly: GCF_031451265.1. Lineage (NCBI taxonomy): Bacteria > Pseudomonadati > Pseudomonadota > Betaproteobacteria > Burkholderiales > Burkholderiaceae > Caballeronia > Caballeronia sp. LZ033. The sequence goes on from NZ_JARUXQ010000004.1 coordinate 1,329,731, forward strand.
ATGCCGAAACCGACGCCGATCGGCAGGGGCACATGCGACTTGATGGCCGGGATTTTACTCGCGATGCTGGAAACGTCCAGATTTGCCGAGCCGGTCACGCCCTTGAGGGAGACGTAATAGACATAGCCGCTCGCAATTTTGCCGACCGCCGCCACCCGCGCGTCGGTGGACGTGGGCGCGAGCAGGAAGATCGGATCGATGCCGGCCGCGGTCATGGCCTGACCGAAGTCCGCAGCTTCCTCGGGCGGGTAGTCCACCACCAGCACGCCGTCCACGCCAGCTTCCTGGGCGGCTTTCGCGAAGTGCTGGGCGCCCATGCGTTCGATCGGATTGGCATAGCCCATCAGGACAACGGGCGTCGTGTCGTTGGTTTCGCGGAAGCGCGCCACGTCGGCGAGCACGCGCTTCAGCGTAACGCCGCGCGCCAGCGCCCGTTCCGAGGAACGCTGGATGACGGGACCGTCCGCCATCGGGTCGGAAAACGGCACGCCCAGTTCGATGACGTCCGCGCCGCCCTTGGCCAGCGCATGCATGAAGTCGACCGTCTGTTCCGGGTTCGGGTCGCCGGCGGTAATGAACGGGATCAATCCCTTCCGGCCTTGCGCGGCCAGCGCCGCAAAAGTGTTCTTGATACGGGACATGAGAATTCTCTATTCGGATTCGTTGGCCTCTGAAGTCGTGCGGACATCGGAGGCGATCTGCGACGAAAATGCGTGCTACGGGCGTTATTCGGCCGTTTCAGTCGCGGCGTCGATCACGAGCGGCGGTCGGCGGCGGGTCTCCGGCAGTTTCGGCTTGCGATCCTCGGCCAGCCGGTTTTCCGCAATTGCACAGTAATCCGCGTTGATCTCGTAGCCGGTAAAAGCTCGGCCGTGACGGGCACAGGCCACTGCGGTCGTGCCGCTGCCCATGAACGGATCGAGCACGCGCCCGCCCGGCGGACAGCTCGCCAGCACCATGCGTTCGACGATCTCCAGCGGCTTTTGCGTCGGATGATCGACCCGCTCCGCGTGCTGCCGATGCAGCCGCGATACGGACCAGACATCCTTCGGGTTATAGCCGAGCTCCAGCCACTTGCTGCCTTCGAAGATCTTGCGCGAGCGCGCCTTTTTCGTCTCTGCGTCGTAGGGGATGCGCACCGGATCGAGATCGAAGTAATAATCCTTCGACACCGCGAAATAACCGATGTTGTCATGCACTGACGTGAATTTACGCGTCGTTCCCCCCATGCTCGGCACACGGCGGTCCCAGACGATCTCGTTGATCATCAGCAGGCGCCGCTTCAGGAACACGAAGAGTTCAGGCGAGTATTGCCACGTGCAGAAGATGTACAGCGAGCCGCTGGGCTTCAGCTTCGGTATCGCCAAGTCAAGCCAGCGATACGTCCACTCCAGGAAAGCCTCGCCGGACAACATGTCCGAGTCGTTCCCGTAATCCTTGCCCAGACCATAAGGCGGATCGGCGACGATCAGATCGATCGACGCATTGGGGATGTTCTCGGCATCGGCCAGAAAGTCACGGTTGCGAATGTCACTGCCGGCGCTGGTGAGAGCGCCGGCGGACAAGGGCTCGTCGATGACGGTGCGCATCTATCGGGGGCTCAGAACTGGATGCCCGATCGCTCGGCGACCGTATGCATGTCCTTGTCACCCCGGCCCGACAGATTGACGAGCAGCACCTTGTCGCGCGGCAGCGTCTGCGCGAGCTTCGCGCCGTAGGCGAGCGCGTGGCTCGATTCAAGCGCAGGGATGATGCCCTCGATGCGGCAGCAGTCGTGGAAGGCCTTGAGCGCTTCGTCGTCGGTGATGCCGACGTATTCGGCACGACCCTCGTCCTTCAGCCACGCGTGCTCGGGGCCCACGCCCGGGTAGTCCAGGCCCGCCGAGATCGAATGCGTCTCGATGATCTGCCCGTCCGCGTCCTGCAGCAGATAAGTACGATTGCCGTGCAACACGCCGGGGCTTCCGCCCATCAGCGAGGCAGCGTGACGGCCGGTGTCGATGCCGTCTCCCGCCGCTTCGACGCCGATCAGCCGCACGTCCTTGTCGTCGATGTAGGGATAAAAGATGCCCATCGCATTCGATCCGCCGCCAACGCACGCGATCACCGCGTCCGGCTGACGACCGGCCATCTCAGGCATCTGCACGCGGCATTCGTCGCCGATCACGCGCTGGAAGTCGCGCACCATCATCGGATAGGGATGCGGGCCCGCTACCGTGCCGATGATGTAGAACGTGTTCTCGACATTCGTGACCCAGTCGCGCATCGCTTCGTTGAGGGCGTCCTTCAACGTCTTCGAGCCGGATTCCACCGGCACGACCGTCGCACCGAGCAACTTCATTCGATAGACATTCGCGGCCTGCCGGCGCACGTCTTCCGCGCCCATGTAGACCACGCATTCCATGCCGAAACGCGCCGCGATGGTCGCCGTCGCCACGCCGTGCTGGCCCGCGCCGGTTTCCGCGATCACACGCGGCTTGCCCATCTTGCGAGCGAGCAGCGCCTGACCGATCACGTTGTTGACCTTGTGCGCGCCCGTGTGATTCAGGTCTTCGCGCTTCAGATAAAGCTGCGCGCCGCCCAGCATCTCGCTCCAGCGCCGCGCATGATAAATGGGCGACGGACGGCCCACGTAGTGCTTGAGCTCGTACTCGTACTCAGCGATGAATTCGGGATCTTTTTGAGCCGCTTCATACGCGACGCGCAATTCGTCGAGCGCGTGGATGAGCGTTTCGGAGACGAACACGCCTCCAAACTGGCCGAAATGGCCTCTTTCGTCTGGCAAGTTGTACATTTGCGTCACTCTCGGTTACGCGGACCGGCTGTGCGTTCCGCGTTCGATTTACCCAGCATCCGCTGCGCGCACCGCGCGCACGAATGCCGCCATTCGGGCGGGATCTTTCACGCCCTTGGCGCCCGGTACTTCGATGCCGCTGGAGACATCGACCGCGTACGGGCGCACACGCCGAATGGCGTCATGGACGTTTTGCGCGTTCAAGCCACCACTCAAAACGGCCTGATGCCCGAGATCTGTTGGGATAAGTGACCAATCGAATACCTTTCCACCGCCGCCGAAGCCCTCGACGAGGGCGTCGAGCAGAAGGCCGCCTGCGGCTTTGAACTGATTTGACGATTCTATCAAATGGCCTGGGGACGCATCAGGCCCAATTCGCAGTGCGCGCCAATAGGACAAACCCGCAATGCGCGCCAGTTCCTCGCATTGTTCAGGGGTTTCATCGCCGTGGAATTGCAGCAGCGAGAGCGGCACATTCGACGTGACTTCGCGGATCCAGTCGGGCGTCGCATTCACGAACAGGCCGACGATCGAGACCAGCGGCGGCACATGCCGGGCCAGTTCGGCCGCCTGCGCGACGCTCACCGAGCGCGGGCTGGGCGGATAGAACACAAAGCCGACGGCGTCCGCGCCAAGCGCCACGGCATGCTGCACGTCCTCGACGCGCGACAGTCCGCACAGTTTGATGCGGGTTCGATGCAGATCGGTTTCGTTCATGTCGGCTCGGCCCAGACGGCGCTCCAGGGCATGGCAGCGAGGTGCGGCGGCGGCACCGCAAAGTGTTCAGGATAGCCGACCTCGGCAAGATACAGCCCGTCCGGCATGAAAGTGGGCGCGGCGACGCGCCGGTCGCGCGCGGCGAGCACGTCGGCCATCCAGGACGCCGGATGACGCCCCCGGCCGATCGCCACGAAACATCCCATCAGGTTGCGCACCATGTGATGCAGAAACGCATTGGCGCGCAAGCGGAAGTGGATGAAGTCGCCCTGTTCCCGCACATCGATCTGATGGAGATGCTTGACCGGCGTCTTCGACTGGCAATCGGCGGCGCGGAACGACGAAAAATCATGCTCGCCGATCAGGCAGGCAGCCGCGTCGCGCATCGCGGCGACATCGAGCGGCGTATGGACCCAGCCCGCGCGCCTCGCCAGCATCGGCGAGCGCACCGGATTCACGTTTAGCACGTAATAGTAAGTGCGCTCGAACGCCGCGAAACGCGCGTGGAAATCGTCGGGCATCGGCCGGGCCCATTGCACGGCGACGGTCTCCGGCAGAAAGGCGTTGGTGCCGCGCACCCAGGAGAACTCGGCGCGGTCCAGGTCGGTGTCGAAGTGCACGACTTGTCCCAGACCGTGAACCCCGGTATCCGTGCGGCCAGCGACGATCGTCGGCAGCGGCGTCTGCGCAAACTCCGCGAGCGCGCGCTCCAGCGCGTTCTGCACGGTCTTGCCGTGCGGCTGGGACTGCCAGCCGCAAAACGCCGAGCCGTCGTACTGAATGCCTAAAGCAATGCGCATTTCAGGAGTGCGGCGCGAGCGTCGAGAGCAGCGTGGCGGCCTGCTGGCGCGTGGCGGAATCGTTCGATTCGATCACTTCCTGCAACAAGGTGCGCGCGCCCTGAAGATCGCCCAGTTCGATGTACTCGGCAGCCAGTTCGAGCTTGTTGCGGGCGATCGTCGCGAGTTGTGCGGGCGTCAGCGCGGGCAGCGGCTCGGTCGCGCTCGACGACGGCCCCAGATCGAAATCGAGACTCAGCGGCCCGAAGCGCGTTGCGCCGAGCCCCGCCACGGATGCCGCGCCTGCTGTGCCCGCTTCGATCTGCGACGCCACGGACGGTTGCTCCGAAGCCTGCGCCGGAGGATTCGCTACCGGCTGCGGCACGAAAGGCGCCTGCTCGATCGGCGTCTGGTCGATCTCGTGTTCACCGGCGGACCGCGCGCTGACCGGCGGCGTGTCCGGCAGTGCCTCGCGCGGAGGCGGTTCCAGCGCCGCTGTCGGCGCGGGTTCGACCGGCGCCGCGGGTGACGGCTCTGCCTTCAGTTCCATGCGTGGCGGCAACGCCATGTCGAGCGAATCGAGCGCCTGGATAGCCTCCTGCGGGAACTTCGGCATCGGGAAGCTGTGCCTGAGCACGGGTTCTTCATCAGGCGCGAGATCAGGCGAGTGCGCCGGCTCATCGGCCGTACGGGCCTGCAAGTCACGCAGTTCCGCTTCCCGCCCGACGATCTCCTTCTCCGCCGCTTCCCGTGCCTGTTCTTCGCGCTCCGTCATCTTGCGCAGTTCGGCTTCGCGGGACTCGGCTTCGCGAGCGACGGCTTCCCGCACGCTCCTCTCGTGCTCCAGCGCCTCTTGTGCTTGCTGCTCCGTGGCGTCGCCGCCTGCCAGCGTACCAGGCATCGGCGGAACGAAATCGGGGTGATGCGCGGCCGGCGCGACGGGTGTGAACGCTTCGGTAACGGGGACTTCGCGCGGCGCTTCCGGCGTCGCGCGGGCGGACGTCGAAGGGTGTGCCTCGGTCGTCGGGGGCAAGTCGGATTCGGAGCGTGCCGCCGGAATCTGCGGCGCCTCGGCACGTTCGAGATTCGCCGCGGCTGCGTCGATTTCAGGCTGGCTTTCCTCGACAGGCTCATCAGCACGCGCAAGCGCCGCAGCAGCCGCGCCAGCTTCAGGTCCACGCTCTGAGCGAGCGTCGTCCGCGGCCTCGGTCGGACGCTGCTTGCCTCGCCGCATCCGCATCACCACCATCAGCACGACGATGACCGCGATCACGAGGCCGATCAGCATCGGCGACATGCCGCCGCTTTTGGCGGGCGCGGTGCTGGCGGAGGCGCTGGCGGTGACGGCAGGTGCGGGCGCCGGTTCGGTCGTCTGTGTGGGCGTCGATGCCGTGTCCGCCGGCGCGCTCGCGGCGGGTGCAACCGACGACGCGGGCGCCGCGCTCGCAGCCATGGCCGGCGCGCTTTCCGAAGCTGGCGCGACCGGCGCGGAAGCGGCAGTGGCCGCCTCCACCGGCGCTGAAGCTGAGGCAGAAGCCGAAGCCGCTGCCGGCGCCGACGCGCCGCTCAGATCGGCGGGCACGTTCAGCACGGCGCCGAGCTTCAGCTTGTTGATGTCGTGATTACCGAACGAGGTCGGATTCGCGTCGAACAGTGCGCGCGCCGCACGTGCCTTGACGTCACGATCCTTCGATCCCGTCAGCTCGCCGGCAATGTCATTGAGCGACTGCCCCGGCTTGACCGCATAGGTCTGACCCGGCGCGGCGGCAGAGGCCGCATCGCTGGCCTGGGCGAACGCGTCGCCGGGATGCGCCCAGAACATCGCGCATACGGTGAGGCTGACCGCGGCCAACGCTGCACGCGACGTCGAAACGAGAGACCGGCGAGGTCGTTGGATCATTGAGGCTCCGGAATACGGCGAGATTGACGCGACGCGGGCACGGCCCGCCCGCTCGAAAACGGTTGTGCCCCGATACGGCACGCGATCGCCCAAAACAAAAGGCGCCGCGTGAAACGCGACGCCTTCCTGTTTCAGCTACACGCTTCAGGCGCGTAGTTTACTTTACTTGTCCAACAGAATGCGCAGCATCCGGCGCAGCGGTTCTGCGGCGCCCCACAGCAGCTGGTCGCCGACCGTGAACGCCGACAGATACTCGCCGCCCATGGCCAGCTTGCGCAGGCGGCCCACCGGCACCGTGAGCGTGCCCGTGACGACCGAAGGCGACAGATCGCGCATCGACGCTTCACGTTCGTTCGGCACCACCTTCACCCAGTCGTTGGCCGAAGCCAGGATGTCGTTCACTTCGTCGAGCGGCACATCCTTGTTGAGCTTGATGGTCAGCGCCTGCGAATGGCAGCGCATGGCGCCGATACGCACGCACAGGCCATCGACGGGAATCGAGCCCGGCTGGCCCATCGCCGGCTTGCCGAGAATCTTGTTGGTTTCCGCGCCGCCCTTCCATTCTTCCTTCGACATGCCGTTGCCGAGATCCTTGTCGATCCACGGAATCAGCGAGCCGGCGAGCGGCACGCCGAAGTTGTCGACCGGCATGCGTTCGCCGTTCATCGCGGCGAGCACGCGGCGGTCGATGTCGAGAATGGCCGAGGCTGGATCCGCCAGATCTTCCTTGGCCGCGCCGTAGAGCACGCCCATTTGCTGGAGCAGTTCGCGCATGTTCTGCGCGCCCGCGCCCGATGCGGCCTGGTACGTCATGGCCGTCATCCAGTCGACAAGGTTTTCGCGGAACAGGCCGCCCAGCGCCATCAGCATCAGGCTGACCGTGCAGTTGCCGCCGACGAAATCACGGCCGCCCTTGACCAGCGAATCCTTGATGACGTCGAGATTGACCGGATCGAGGATGATGACTGCGTCGTCCTTCATGCGCAGCGCCGACGCCGCGTCGATCCAGTAGCCCTTCCAGCCCGCCGCGCGCAGCTTCGGATACACCTCGTTGGTGTAGTCGCCGCCCTGGCACGTGATGATGGCGTCGCACTTCTTCAGGTCGTCGATGCTCGTTGCATCCTTGAGTTTCGTCTCGTTTTTGGCGAACGACGGCGCGTTGCCGCCCGCATTGCTGGTGCTGAAGAACACCGGTTCGATCAAGTCGAAATCGCCTTCCTGCTGCATGCGTTGCATCAGGACGCTGCCGACCATGCCGCGCCAACCAACGAGACCTACGTTCATGACTCACTACCCTTGAAGTGGACGCTTCCCCGCATCTTTACCCGGCGTGGCCGCGCGGGGAAGACGCTCGGACACGAGGGACGATCAGCGAATCGTGATCGCTTTGATGGAGATTTTCGTAATGCGCGTGGTTTTGGAGAACCCGGACGCAACTTGAATGGCGTCGATACGCGTGCCGATGGCGAGTTCCGTGGCGACGGCATGTGCGCCGCGTCCGATGGAAACCAGAGAGAATTGAGACTTCTTCGCCATGACGAAAGAATATACACGATAAGCCGCTGTTTTCGTCGGTGCGATGCGTCTTCCGGGTGAAATTCGTATCGATCGTGCAGGAACAGCGGTAAAAAGAGACGATCGGCCGCTTTATCCGCGATGCGGCCAATCGCCTCCCGCGATTACAGCGCCTTCAGCACCGCATCGCCCATTTCCTTCGTGCCGACGATCTTGCCGTCCGGCGTGGCGATATCACCCGTCCGGTAGCCCTGCTCCAGCACCTTCTTCACCGCGCTTTCCACGCGCTCCGCCTGTTCGGTCTTGCCGAGCGAATAGCGCAGCATCATCGCGGCCGAGAGGATGGTGGCAAGCGGATTGGCGACGCCCTTGCCCGCGATATCCGGCGCGGAGCCATGCGACGGCTCGTACAGGCCCTTGTTGTCCTTGTCGAGCGAAGCCGACGGCAACATGCCGATGGAGCCCGTCAGCATGGCCGCTTCGTCGGACAGGATGTCGCCGAACATGTTGCCGGTCACGACCACGTCGAATGCCTTCGGCGCCTTGACCAGCTGCATCGCGGCGTTGTCGACGTACATGTGCGACAGCTCGACGTCCGCGTATTCCTTCGCCACGTCGATCATCGTGTCGCGCCACAGCTGCGAGGTTTCGAGCACGTTGGCCTTGTCGACGCTGGTCAGCTTCTTCTGGCGCTTCTGCGCTGCCTGGAAAGCGACGTGCGCGATGCGGCGCACTTCGGGTTCCGAATAGCGCATCGTGTCGAAGCCTTCCTGCGCGCCTTCGAACGGACCATCCGGCGCCTGACGCACGCCGCGCGGCGCGCCGAAGTAGATGTCGCCGTTCAGTTCGCGCACGATCAGGATGTCCAGACCCGACACGATTTCCGGCTTCAGCGACGACGCGCCCGTCAGCTGCGCATAGCAGATCGCCGGACGGAAGTTCGCGAACAGCTGCAAGTGCTTGCGCAGGCCGAGGATGGCTTGCTCGGGACGCAGCGCGCGTTCGAGCTTGTCGTACTTCCAGTCGCCTACTGCGCCGAACAGGATGGCATCGGCTTCCTTCGCCAGCTTGAGCGTGGACTCGGGCAGCGGATGACCGTGCGCCTCGTAGCCCGCGCCGCCGACCGGCGCTTCTTCCAGCTCGAACTTCTCGCCGAGCGCGTTCAGCACCTTGACCGCTTCGGCCATGATTTCCGGACCGATCCCGTCGCCGGGCAGCACTGCAATCTTCATCGTGTGTTCCTTTCCTGATCGTGATGGATTTAGCCGGCGAGCCGGTGATTCAGCCACGGCTGCTTCGCAAGACGCTCGGCTTCGTACTGGCGGATCTTGTCGGCGTGGCGCAGCGTGAGGCCGATATCGTCGAAACCGTTCAGCAGACAGTACTTGCGGAAGCCCGGCACGTCGAAGGTGTACTCGGTGCCGTCGCCGGTTCGCACGACCTGCGCTTCGAGATCGATGGTCAGCTTGAAGCCGACGAACGCATTCGTCTCGTTGATGAGCTTGTCGACATCCTGTTCCGACAGCACCACCGGCAGCAAGCCGTTCTTGAAGCAGTTGTTATAGAAAATATCCGCGAAGCTCGGCGCGATGATCGCGCGGAAGCCGTACTGGTCCAGCGCCCACGGCGCGTGCTCGCGCGAACTGCCGCAGCCGAAGTTCTTGCGCGTCAGCAGGATGGACGCGCCCTGATAGCGCGGCTGGTTCAGCACGAAGTCCGGGTTCAGCGGACGCTTGCTGTTGTCCTGGCCGGGCTCGCCGACATCGAGATAACGCCATTCGTCGAACGCGTTCGGGCCGAAGCCGGTGCGCTTGATCGACTTCAGGAACTGCTTCGGGATGATCGCGTCGGTGTCCACGTTCTCGCGATCGAGCGGCGCTACGAGCCCGCTATGCACATTGAATTTTTCCATGACGTTCGGACCTTTTCGAAATGTTTAAGCGAGCTTGCGGACGTCGACGAAGTGACCTTCGATCGCCGCGGCAGCCGCCATGGCCGGGCTCACGAGGTGCGTGCGCCCGCCCGCGCCCTGACGGCCTTCGAAGTTGCGGTTCGACGTCGACGCGCAGCGTTCGCCGGCATCGAGCCGGTCGGCGTTCATTGCGAGGCACATCGAGCAGCCCGGTTCGCGCCATTCGAAACCGGCGTTCGTGAAGATCTTGTCGAGGCCCTCGCGCTCGGCTTGCGCCTTCACGAGTCCGGAGCCCGGCACGACCATCGCCAGACGGATGTTCGACGCCACGCGCTTGCCCAGCGACTTCACGACGTAGGCGGCAGCGCGCAGATCCTCGATGCGCGCATTGGTGCACGAGCCGATGAAAATCTTGTCCGGCTTGATCGATTCGATCGGCGTATTCGGCTGGAGCGCCATGTAGGTCAGCGCGCGTTCCATTGCGTCGCGTTTGACCGGATCCTTTTCCTTGTCGGGATCGGGCACGCGGCCGTCGATGGACGTCACCATTTCCGGCGACGTGCCCCACGTCACCTGCGGCACGATCTCGGCGGCATTGAGTTCGACGACGCGGTCGAACTGCGCGTCCGGGTCCGACTTGAACTGGCGCCAGTACTCGACCGCATGGTTCCACTCGACACCCTGCGGCGAGTACGGACGGTCCTTCAGGTAACTGATGGTGGTGTCGTCCACGGCGACCATGCCGGCGCGCGCGCCCGCTTCGATGGCCATGTTGCAGACGGTCATGCGGCCTTCCATCGACAGCGCGCGGATCGTGGAGCCGCCGAATTCGATGGCGTAGCCCGTTCCGCCCGCCGTGCCGATCTTGCCGATGATGGCCAGTACGATGTCCTTCGCGGTGCAGCCGCGCGGCAACTGCCCTTCCACCTTGACGAGCATGTTCTTGCTCTTTTTCTGCAGCAGCGTTTGCGTGGCGAGCACGTGCTCGACTTCCGACGTGCCGATACCGTGCGCCAGCGCGCCGAATGCGCCGTGTGTGGACGTGTGCGAGTCGCCGCAGACGATGGTCATGCCGGGCAGTGTCGCGCCCTGCTCAGGTCCGATGATGTGCACGATGCCCTGACGCAGGTCGTTCATCTTGAACTGCGTGATGCCGAAGCTATCGCAGTTCTGGTCGAGCGTGTCGACCTGCAATTTCGAGACGGGATCGGCGATGCCGTGCGTACGGTCCGTGGTCGGGACGTTGTGATCGGACACCGCCAGATTCGCGCTGATGCGCCATACCGGGCGCTGTTCGAGCTTGAGGCCTTCGAAGGCCTGCGGACTCGTCACTTCGTGCAGCAGATGACGGTCGATGTAGAGGATCGAGGTGCCGTCCTCTTCCGTGTGGATCACGTGTGTGTTCCACAGTTTGTCGTAGAGAGTCTGTGCCATGGTGAGCGCTTTCGTATGTGACTGCGGGGAATGTGCCGCCGTGTAGCGACGGCTTGTTAACCGATTATGCCACCTCTGCGCGCGTCCCGGGTACTAGGATGAGGGAAAAACCTATTAAAAACAATGCTTTATGCTAGTGGTGCCAGTACCCGGATCAGCTCTACCAGCCTGCTTTGTTTCTCGCGGCGGATCGGCCATCTGGCTGAATGGCGGTGTGGCCGCCGCGTCGGTAGCCTGTGTTGAAGCGCGGGGTTTCGCGCGCGTACCAACATTGTATTGAGCGCATGCCCATGGAGTTATAACATCGTGCTTCCTGTTCAGATCACGAGCGATTCCATGAAAACCACTATCCGGAAGATGGGCAACTCCCAGGGCGTTCTGATTCCGAAACCGTTGCTCGCCCAGCTGGGCCTGGAGAAGGAGGTCGAAATGGAAGTCGAAAATGACGCAATCGTCTTGCGTCGTCCGCGCAACAAGGCGCGCCACGGCTGGGCGGAAGCCAGCAAATCCATCTCGCAGAGCGGCGGCGACCGTCTCGTCGTGGGCGAGTTTGCAAATGGCGAAGATGCGGAGCTGGAATGGTAGCCCGCGGCGATATCTGGCTGACCGCGCTCGACCCAACCCTGGGCAGTGAGATCCAGAAAACGCGACCTTGCGTCGTCGTTTCACCGCCTGAGTTGCACGATCATCTGCGCACGGCCATCGTCGCGCCGATGACCACCGAGGGCAGGCCGGCGCCCTTCCGCATTCCGGTCACGTTGAACCGCAAGCAGGGGTTCATCCTGCTGGATCAGATCCGTACGGTGGACAAGGTACGGCTGGTCAAGCTGGAAGGATCGATCGATGCCAGCACGCTGGGATCCGCGCTGGGCGCGTTGCAGGAAGTGTTTGCGGACTAGGGGCTCGCCGCTGCCCCGTCGCTTCATGCTGCGCGTAGCCCGGCATCAGCCCGTCGCGCGGACATGAAAAAACCCCGGCGGTTGCCCGCCGGGGTTCTCTTGCAGCGTTCCGGAACGTACGCGCCTTAGCGCTTCGACACCGGCTTTGCTTCGCGCGGCGTCTGGCCGATGAACAGCTGACGCGGACGGCCAATCTTCTGCTCCGAGTCCGCAATCATCTCGTTCCATTGCGCGATCCAGCCCACCGTACGCGCCATCGCGAAGATGCACGTGAACATCGAGGTCGGGATGCCCAGTGCGCGCTGCACGATGCCCGAGTAGAAGTCGACGTTCGGGTACAGCTTGCGCGACACGAAGTATTCGTCTTCCAGCGCGATCTTTTCGAGTTCCATCGCGAGCTTGAAGAGCGGGTCGTCATGCAGGCCGAGCTCGTTCAGCACTTCGTGGCACGTCTCGCGCATCAGCTTTGCGCGCGGATCGTAGTTCTTGTAGACGCGGTGACCGAAGCCCATCAGCTTCACGCCCGAGTTCTTGTCCTTCACTTGCTTGATGAACTCAGGAATGTTGTCGACCGAGCCGATCTCTTCCAGCATGTTTAGCGCGGCTTCGTTGGCGCCGCCGTGCGCCGGGCCCCACAGGCAGGCGATACCGGCCGCGATACACGCGAACGGATTCGCGCCCGACGAACCCGCCAGACGCACGGTGGACGTCGAAGCGTTCTGCTCGTGGTCCGCGTGCAGGATCAGGATGCGGTCGAGGGCGCGCACGAGCACGTCGTTGACCTTGTACTCTTCGCACGGGTTCGAGAACATCATGTACATGAAGTTCGCGCTGTACGAAAGCTCGTTCTTCGGATAGACGAACGGCTGGCCCACGCTGAACTTGTAGGCCATCGCGACGAGCGTCGGCAGCTTCGCGATCATGCGGATCGCGGAGACTTCGCGGTGACGCGGATCGTTGATGTTCAGCGAGTCGTGATAGAACGCCGACAGCGCGCCCACCGCTGCCGTCAGCACCGCCATCGGGTGCGCGTCACGGCGGAAGCCGCGGAAGAAGAAGTGCATCTGCTCGTGCACCATCGTGTGACGCGTGACCGTGTCCACGAACTCCTTGGCTTGCGCTTCATTGGGCAGTTCGCCCTTCAGCAGCAGGTAGCAGGTCTCGAGGAAGTCGGCGTTGACGGCCAGTTGCTCGATCGGGTAGCCGCGGTACAGCAGCTCGCCCTTGTCGCCGTCGATGTAGGTGATCGCGGAATTGCACGCAGCCGTCGACATGAAGCCCGGGTCATACGTGAACTTGCCGGTCTGACCGTACAACTTGCGGATGTCGATCACGTCCGGGCCCATCGTGCCCTTGTAGATCGGCATTTCGACGCTCGGCGAGTTGTCGCTGAACGATAGCGTGGCTTTAACATCTGACGGGGTCATAGCACATCCTCAATCGAAGTATGGATACAGGTTTTCGATAATTTGCACGACGGAAGCTGCGCGGCAAAAACTGTACTGTCGGCCGTTGGTCTCAGTACGGCCTTGTCATTTCAGCCGAAGCGTTGCAAATCGCAACCATCGGCCTATTTTGCAAAACTCCGCGCATTCCTGCTGAAGTCACACGGTGCGCAGCATGCCAAGCAAGCGGATCACATCCGGCGTTGCCAGGTCGCCTTCCGGCTCCGTGCGGGCCAGCAGCAGGTCCATCAGTTCGTTGTCGCTCAGCTCGAGCAGACGGGTCAATGCGGCCACGTCGGCGTCACTGAGCTCTTGCTCATATCGGCTAAAGAAACGATCGAAGATCAGATCGTTTTCCAGCAGGCCGCGCCGGGCACGCCAGCGAAGGCGTGCGCGACGAAGGGGGTCGGACTGATGCGGAGAATCGTCTTGGGTATCGACCATCACATTGCCCATCCTCAGACCGCCCGGCGCACCATCAATTCCTTGATCTTGCCGATCGCCTTGGTCGGGTTGAGCCCCTTCGGGCACACGTCGACGCAATTCATGATCGTGTGGCAGCGGAACAGACGGTACGGATCTTCCAGGTTGTCGAGTCGTTCGCCCGTCGCTTCATCACGGCTGTCCGCGATGAAACGATAGGCCTGCAGCAAG
>NZ_JARUXQ010000004.1:1346679-1350843 GCF_031451265.1 Caballeronia sp. LZ033
GAAGCCCTTGAAGGCGTCGAAACTGATTTCCGACGTGAGGCTCTGATCGAGCAGATACAGGATGAACGGCAGACACACGAAGAGCAGCAGGCCGCTCACGCGATGCAGGATGGAGACCTTCCCCGCCAGCGGCAAGCGATACTTCGCGAGTTGGCCGATCCCGATGTTCCGGTACTCGGGCCTTGGTTTTTTTACGGCTTCAGCCATGCTAGACCCCAACTTGTTAACACACTAATCCGCAATTTTAGCGCCTTTTTATTTCGCGCTGCAGCGAGAAACCGTCCAATAGACTGTTGCTCCGCGCGTGAAGAAAGCGCCTGGCGCGGCCATTCGGCGCGTACCCACGACCCCGCTTCCGATCGATCAACTCAAGATCAACTCAGGTCGTTCTGATAGTAATAGCCGGTCGTGACATACCAACCACGCCGCACTTCGACGGGGCGATCGCCATAGGTATAGGACACGCGTTCCACCGACAGTAACGGAAAACCCTGCGCGACCTGGAGATGCTGCGCAACGGCTTCATCGGCGGGAACGGCGCGGATTTTCTCCGACGCACGAATCATGCGCGTGCCGAACTCCGTTTCGAACATCGCGTAGAGCGGGCCCTTGTACTCGGACAGCCGTTCCGCCGTCAGTCCGCGAAACACCACGCCCGGCAACCAGATTTCATCGAAGACGGTGGTCACGCCATCAAACTGCAACAGGCGCCTGATAAGAACGACGGGATCGGCCGGCTTCAGGTCGAGCTGGCGGGCAATCTCCGCCGGCGCGCGCAGGCGCTTGCACTCCAGCAGGCGGCTTACGTGGGGATGGGCGTCGCCGTCATCGGGCAACAGGCGCAGGAAGCGAAACTGCACGCGGTCTTCGCTGTGAGTCGCAACGAACGTGCCTTTGCCCTGACGGCGTACCAGCAAGTTGTCGGCAGCGAGTTCGTCGATAGCCTTGCGAACGGTGCCCTGGCTCACCTTGTAGCGCGCAGCGAGTTCGACCTCGCTCGGGATGATTTCACCGGGCTTCCATTCGCCGGATTCGAGGCCCTGCGTAATGAGCGCCTTGATCTGCTGATACAGCGGGCTGAACGTCGGCGACGGCACACCGGCGGCCTCAGCCGCAGGCGCGGTGCCGTTGGGGGTCGTCGAGCTCGCCGGGTTGGAATTCATGCCGCGCATTTCAACACAAAGGCCCGCCGTGCGTCCAGACCTTTCCCATAGAATCCTATGTCTTATATAAGACATAAGATAGTGTTGACTTTACTATGGCACGCTCCTACACTCCTTGACGAGCAAGGGTTTGCGGGTTGTCGCCTGTGCGCACGAAACGCCGGTTTCCGGTCTCACTGCACGCGACACACCGCCAGGCACGCCCTTTCGCTTTCGCCTCACGCCGACCGCCCCACTCGTTCGCGCACCGCTGCCTGCCCACCGTCTCGCAACGTCAAGCGCCGTCTCGAATGGGCGCCTTGCCGTCAGACCCAAGCGAATTCCTCGCGTCCTCGCAGAACATCCTGCCGGCCTCGCGCTCGAAGAGAAAGATTCATCGGCATGACAGTCACGCCGCTCACGCATTCATGCGGCGCGAAACCAGACGCAAACGTGCGCAACGCCTGCTGCGCCGGTGCTTTTCGGGGGTCGCGCGGGGCCAGGGCCGCATGTCTTCATCAACGCTTGGCGTATCGCGCATAAAATGGCGCTTTTCCCTTGCGTTCCACGCACCGTCCAGGAGAGTTATCAATGGCTAAGTCCGCAAAGCGCGTTGCCGTCACCGGCGCCGCAGGTCAAATCGGCTACTCGCTGCTGTTCCGCATCGCCAACGGCGATCTGCTCGGCAAAGACCAGCCCGTGATTCTTCAGTTGCTCGATCTGCCGCAAGCGCAAGCCGCCGTGAAGGGCGTCGTGATGGAACTGGAAGACTGCGCGTTCCCGCTGCTCGCGGGCGTCGTCGTCACGGACGATCCCAAGGTTGCCTTCAAGGATGCCGACGTCGCGCTGCTCGTGGGCGCCCGCCCGCGTTCGAAGGGCATGGAGCGCAAGGACCTGCTGTCGGCGAACGCCGAGATCTTCACGGTTCAGGGCAAGGCGTTGAACGACGTCGCCAGCCGCGACGTGAAGGTGCTGGTCGTCGGCAACCCGGCGAACACGAACGCGTACATCGCGATGAAGTCGGCGCCCGATCTGCCGAAGAAGAACTTCACCGCCATGCTGCGCCTCGACCACAACCGCGCGCTGTCGCAACTGGCCGCCAAGTCGGGCAAGCCGGTCGCGTCCATCGAAAAGCTCGCCGTCTGGGGCAATCACTCGCCGACCATGTACCCGGACTTCCGCTTCGCAAGCGCCGAAGGCCAGGACCTGACCAAGCTGATCAACGACGACGAATGGAACCGCAACACGTTCATCCCGACCGTCGGCAAGCGCGGCGCGGCGATCATCGAAGCGCGCGGCCTGTCGTCGGCGGCGTCGGCAGCCAATGCGGCGATCGACCACGTGCGTGACTGGGTGCTCGGCACGAACGGCAAGTGGGTCACGATGGGCATTCCGTCGGACGGCTCGTACGGCATCCCGGAAGACATCATCTACGGCGTTCCGGTCACGTGCGAAAACGGCGAGTACAAGCGTGTCGAAGGCCTGGAAATCGACGCGTTCTCGCGCGAAAAGATGGACGGCACGCTGAACGAGCTGCTCGAAGAGCGTGACGGCGTCGCGCATCTGCTGGGCAAGTAAGCACACGTCGTCTGGCGGAAGCCCTCGGGAAGCTCCGAGGGCCTGTCTTCACGTCCGTCACGTCAGCGCGAGCGCCTGTGCGTCTCGCGCCTGATCCGCCCGCGCTTGAGCAAGCAGAACCCCGTTCGAGCGCGGCCGAATCGGAATCAGAGCACCTGAGCAAGCCGGACTTCACTCCCCACATCGGACCCCACGCCGAGTATGCGCGCCCTCACTCCCGCCGAAGTGCTGTTTGACGGCGAACCGCAGCCCGCGGTTCTTCCCCCTTGCGATCACTACGCCGGCAGCGAAAAGCTGATTCGCAAATCGCTGGCCTTGCAGGCGCAACTGGGACCCGTGTTCGACATCACGCTCGATTGCGAAGACGGCGCCCAGGTCGGCCACGAGGCGGAACACGCGGAGATGGTCGCGTCGTTCGTGGGCGGCGAGGATGACCGCTTCGGCCGCGTCGGCGTGCGCATCCACGACTTCAATCACCGCGCGTGGCGCGACGACGTGCGCATCATTCTGCGCAACGCCCGCAAGGCGCCCGCCTTCGTCATGCTGCCGAAGATCCGCAGCGTCTTCGACGCCGCCAAGATGGTGGCCTTCATCGAGGCCTCGCGCTGCGAGTTCGGCATTCCAGAGCCGGTTCCCTGTCATCTGCTGATCGAAACCCACGGCGCGCTCGCCGAAGCTTTTGAACTGGCGGCGCTGCCGGGCGTCGAATCGCTGAGCTTCGGCCTGATGGACTTCGTATCCGCGCACAATGGCGCGATTCCCGACACCGCGATGCGCTCGCCCGGCCAGTTCGATCACCCGCTGGTGCGGCGCGCGAAACTCGAAATCGCAGCGGCGTGTCACGCGCATGGCAAGGTGCCGTCGCACAATGTGTCGACGGAAGTGCGCGACATGAGCGTCGTCGCGAACGATGCCGCGCGCGCCCGCAACGAGTTCGGCTACACGCGCATGTGGAGCATTCATCCGGACCAGATCCGGCCGATCGTCGAGGCCTTCTCGCCGCGCGCGGACGAGATCACGCTGGCCGCGGAGATTCTGCTGGCCGCGCAGCATGCGCAGTGGGGCCCGACGCGCCATGGCGACACGCTGCATGATCGCGCGAGCTATCGCTATTACTGGTCGGTGCTGCGGCGCGCGCATGCCACCGGACAAAGCGTGCCCGAGGCCAGCGCGCCGCTGTTTGCAGCAACCTGAATCATCGATTAGCAGTTCAGCACCACGCCGGGACCGGGTCCGGGCGCATTCTTCAAGCACAACGAGTCACGCCGCGTCGCGGGCGTGCGAAAGGAGACTGGAGAGCATGACTGACACCGCATCGACCGAAGCACCCGCAACCTCCACCGCAGGCGGTTTCAAGCCGAAGAAGTCCGTTGCGCTGTCCGGCGTGACGGCGGGCAATACCGCGTTGTGCACGGTCGGCCGCACTGGCAACGATCTGCACTAC
>NZ_JARUXQ010000004.1:1351409-1435127 GCF_031451265.1 Caballeronia sp. LZ033
CGGCGCCAACGAAGTGGCCTTTGAAATTCAGTCACGCTATCTCGATGCCGACGAAGCCGAAGCCGACATCAAGCAGCGCGTGGAACGAAAGGAAGTGGTGATCGGCTTCGGGCATCCGGTGTACACGATCTCGGACCCGCGCAACAAGGTCATCAAGGAAGTCGCGAAGAAGCTCTCGAAGGAAGCGGGCGACACCAAGCTTTTCAGCATCGCCGAGCGCCTTGAAACGGTCATGTGGGACGCGAAGAAGATGTTCCCCAATCTCGACTGGTTCAGCGCCGTGTCGTATCACATGATGGGCGTGCCCACGGCCATGTTTACGCCGCTGTTCGTGATCTCGCGCACGTCGGGATGGAGCGCGCACATCATCGAGCAACGCATCGACAACAAGATCATCCGGCCGAGCGCGAATTACACGGGACCGGAGAATTTGAAGTTCGTGTCGCTAAATAAGCGAAAATAGCGGGCTGCGTGGGTCAGATCCTGCGAGGACAGGGTCACCCCGCGCGGCAGAACCGCCATTCAACCCAATGTTTTTGAAAGGTTTTATCGATGAATAAAATTTTGATCGCTGCAATCGCCGGCACGCTGGCTACGACGAGCCTCTTCGTCAGCGCCGGCGCTTTCGCCGCGACCGCGACCACCACCGAATCGGGCAAGGCCAAGGCCACGGCCAAGACGACCGCCAAGCGTCCCGCCCCCGCACGACGTCTCATCAAGCGCAGCCCGAAGGCCGAAGCCGCCGCGGCAGCGAAAGTCGATCCGATTCCGGACGGCGCAGTGAAATGGTCCTGCAAGGACGGCAATTCTTTCTATCTGAAAGGCGACATGAAGCGTGACACCATCGTCACGGTGAACTGGGCGAAGAAGGACTACCGCCTGCCGCGTCAGGACACGACGACCGGCGCCGACCGTTTCCACGATTCGGCATCGGGCATGGATCTTGTGGTGATCCCGACGAAGGCAATGCTTTTCTCCGACAAGGATTCGTCGCGTCTCGCCGATGAATGCATGACGGCCGAAATGGCCGCCGGCGGCGCCGCACCCACGCAGTCGAACGCGCTGATCAAGCCTGCGCAGTAAGGCGGCTGAGCGCGCATCAACAGGAAAATCTTCGATGTCCGCACCGATCTCCACGGTCCGGCCCGATCCGGACAAGGTACTGGTCGACATGGTCGACTATGTCCTCAACACTCGTATCGACAGCACGCTTGCGCTTGAGACCGCGCGCAACTGCCTGATCGACACGCTCGGTTGCGGACTCGAAGCCCTTTCCTACCCCGCCTGCACCAAGCTGCTGGGACCCATCGTGCCGGGCACGATCGTCCCGCACGGCGCAAAGGTGCCCGGCACGCAGTTCCAGCTCGACCCGGTTCAGGCCGCGTTCAACATCGGCGCGATGATCCGCTGGCTCGATTTCAACGACACCTGGCTGGCCGCCGAATGGGGCCATCCGTCGGACAATCTGGGCGGCATCCTCGCCACCGCCGACTGGCTCTCGCGCAGCGCGATCGCCGCCGGCAAGCCGCCGCTCAGCGTGAAAGACGTCCTGATCGCGATGATCAAGGCGCATGAAATCCAGGGCTGCATCGCGCTGGAGAATTCGTTCAACAAGGTCGGTCTCGATCACGTGCTGCTCGTGAAGGTCGCTTCCACCGTCGTGGTCGGCCAGATGATCGGCCTCACGCGCGACGAGCTCATCAATGCCGTCTCGCTCGCTTTCGTCGATGGTCATTCGCTGCGCACCTATCGGCACGCGCCGAACACCGGTTCACGCAAGTCATGGGCGGCCGGCGACGCCACCTCGCGCGCCGTGCGTCTCGCGCTGATCGCGAAGACCGGCGAGATGGGCTATCCGTCGGTGCTGACGGCGAAGACCTGGGGTTTCTATGACGTGCTCTTCAAGGGCAACGCGTTCAGTTTCCAGCGTCCGTACGGCTCGTACGTGATGGAGAACGTCCTTTTCAAGATCTCGTTCCCGGCCGAATTCCACGCGCAGACCGCCGTGGAAGCGGCCATGACGCTGCACGGCATGCTGAAGGATGCCGGCAAGTCGGTGGACGACATCAGCCGCATCACCATTCGCACGCACGAAGCGGCGCTGCGCATCATCGACAAGCAGGGTCCGCTGAACAATCCGGCCGACCGCGATCACTGCATCCAGTACATGATCGCCGTGCCGCTGATCTTCGGCCGTCTCACCGCCGCCGATTACGAAGACACCATCGCGCAGGATCCGCGCATCGACGTCTTGCGCGGCAAGATGACCTGCGTGGAAGACCCGCAGTACACGAAGGACTATCACGACCCGGACAAGCGCTCGATTGCCAATGCGCTCACTGTCGAGTTCAATGACGGCTCGCGGCTGAACGAGATTGCAGTCGAGTATCCGATCGGTCACAAACGCCGCCGCGCGGAAGGCATTCCGCTGCTCGTCGAGAAGTTCAGGACGAACCTGGCGCGCCGCTTTCCGCAGAAGCAACAACAGGCGATCCTCGCGGCATCGCTCGACCAGGCACGGCTCGAAGCCATGCCGGTGCATGAATATGTCGATTTGTACGTGATTTAAGCAGCGCAATTTCCTCGTCCAGCCCAAGGAAAACAACATGGCCCACAATCTCCACAACACGCTCAAGGAATTCGACAGCGGTTCCGGCAAAGCCAAGTTTTACTCGCTGCCGCAACTCGGCGACGCGCTGAAAATCAAGATCCAGCGCCTGCCAGTCTCGATTCGTCTGGTGCTCGAATCGGTGCTGCGCAACTACGACGGCAAGAAGATCTCGGAAGAGCACATCGAGCAACTCGCGAACTGGAAGCCGAACGCGTCGCGCGTCGATGAAATTCCGTTCGTCGTCGCGCGCGTCGTGCTGCAGGATTTCACCGGCGTGCCGCTGCTCGCCGACATCGCCGCCATGCGTGGCGTCGCGAAGCGCGCGGGCAAGGATCCGAAGGCCATCGAGCCGCTCGTGCCGGTGGATCTCGTCGTCGATCACTCGGTGCAGATCGATCACTTCCGCGAACCCAACGCGCTCGACCTGAACATGAAGCTGGAATTCCAGCGCAACAACGAGCGCTACCAGTTCATGAAGTGGGGCATGCAGGCGTTCGATACCTTCAAGGTCGTCCCGCCGGGCATCGGCATCGTGCACCAGGTGAACCTCGAATACCTCGCGCGCGGCGTCCACAAGAAGGGCGAAGGCAAGGACACGGTCTACTACCCGGACACGCTCGTCGGCACCGACTCGCACACGACGATGATCAACGGCATCGGCGTGGTGGGCTGGGGCGTGGGCGGCATCGAGGCGGAAGCGGGCATGCTCGGCCAGCCGGTCTACTTCCTGACGCCGGACGTGGTCGGCGTCGAGCTGAAGGGCAAGCTGCGCGAAGGCTGCACGGCAACGGACCTCGTGCTGACCATCACCGAAATGCTGCGCAAGGAGAAGGTCGTCGGCAAGTTTGTCGAGTTCTTCGGCGAAGGCACGGCGTCGATCGGCGTGCCGGATCGCGCGACCATCGGCAACATGGCGCCCGAGTACGGCGCGACCATGGGCTTCTTCCCGGTCGATGAAAAAACCATCGACTACTTCAAGGGCACGGGCCGCACCGACGCCGAAATCGCCGCGTTCGAGAAGTACTTCAAGGCGCAGAAGCTGTGGGGCGTGCCGAAGGCCGGCGACATCGACTACACCAAGACGCTGACGCTCGATCTGGGCACGGTGGCGCCGTCACTCGCGGGTCCGAAGCGTCCGCAGGACCGCATCGAAATCGGCAACGTGAAGAGCAACTTCGTCGATCTGTTCTCGAAGCCGGTCGGTGAAAACGGCTTCAACAAGAAGGCCGCCGAACTCGACACGCAATACACGACCACCGACGGCGTCGGCGTCAAGAACGGCGACGTGCTGATCGCCGCGATTACCTCGTGCACGAACACGTCGAACCCGAGCGTGCTGCTCGCCGCCGGCCTGCTCGCGAAGAAGGCCGTCGAAGCCGGCCTGACGGTGGCGCCGCACATCAAGACGTCGCTGGCGCCGGGATCGCGCATCGTCACGGAGTACCTGACGAAGACCGGCCTGCTGACCTATCTCGACCAGCTCGGCTTCACGCTCGCCGCGTATGGCTGCACGACGTGTATCGGCAACGCGGGCGACCTGACGCCGGAACTGAATGACGCCATCGTGAAGAACGATATCGTCGCGGCGGCCGTGCTGTCGGGCAACCGCAACTTCGAGGCGCGCATTCACCCGAACATCCGCGCCAACTTCCTGGCTTCGCCGCCGCTGGTCGTGGCGTATGCCATCGCGGGCAACATCACGCGCGACCTGATGACGGAGCCGGTCGGCAAGGGCAAGGACGGCCGCGACATCTATCTCGGCGACATCTGGCCGACCAGCGACGAAGTCCACGCGCTGCTGAAGTTCGCGCTCGACGCGAAGGCGTTCCGCGAGAACTACTCGCAGCTCACGAAGGACGGCGACCTGTGGAGCAAGATCGCGGGCGAAAGCGGGCAGGTCTATGACTGGCCGAAGTCGACGTACATTGCCGAGCCGCCGTTCTTCGGCAGCGACTTCTCGATGAAGCCGGCCGACTCGATTCCCGCCGTGAAGGGCGCGCGTGCGCTCGGCATCTTCGGCGACTCGGTGACGACCGACCACATCAGCCCGGCGGGTTCGATCAAGGAAACGTCGCCGGCGGGCGTGTGGCTGAAGGCGAACGGCGTGCAGAAGGCCGACTTCAACAGCTACGGCTCGCGCCGCGGCAATCACGACGTGATGATGCGCGGCACCTTCGCGAACGTGCGCATCAAGAACCTGATGATCCCGGCCAAGCCGGACGGCACGCGCGTGGAAGGCGGCCTGACGCTGCATCAGCCGAGCGGCGAACAGCTGTCAATCTACGACGCGGCGATGAAGTACATCGAAGCCGATACGCCGACCATCGTCTTCGCGGGCGAGGAATACGGCACGGGCTCGTCGCGCGACTGGGCCGCGAAGGGCACGCAACTGCTCGGCGTGAAGGCCGTGGTGGCGCGCAGCTTCGAACGGATCCACCGCTCGAACCTGGTGGGCATGGGCGTGCTGCCGCTGCAGTTCAAGGGCTCGGACAGCATCCAGTCGCTGAACATCACGGGCGAGGAAACCTATGACGTCGAAGGGCTCGGCGACGACTTCAAGCCGCAGCAGGAAGTCACGCTGGTGATCCATCGCAAGGACGGCAAGGAAGATCGCGTGCAGGTTCTGCTGCGTATCGACACGCCGATCGAGGTGGACTACTACAAGCACGGCGGCATTCTGCCGTTTGTGCTGCGTTCGCTGCTCGCAGCGTAGACTACGCTTGTTTTGCAGGTGACCGCGCTCGAAAGAGCGCGGGAACATTGGACCCGGCCTCGGCCGGGTTTTTTTTCGCCTTCGTGGCTGCTGTCGCGTTCGCTGCCGTGCTCGCCGTCATGTCTTGATCGCGGCAAGCCTCGCCGGCTGCGCACGACGACCGAACCACGCCCGCATCATGTCGCCGGGACCGCGCGTGCGCACAGGCGCGGAAGTCGAAGCCAGCGAGAACCAGCTCGCCTCCCGGTTGCCGCTGACCCAGATCGTCGTATAAGGCGGCAACTCGACCGAGTCGCCCGCGCCCAGCCAGTGATCGTCCGTCTGGCCTTCGATGGTCAGCCAGATCTGGCCGCGCGTGACACGCAGCGTTTGAGGCCGGTCGATGACCCAGCGCGCAGCCGCTTCGCGCCCGTCCAGTTCGAATGTCCGAATTTCACGCATGATGCCGCTCCTTCTGTTCACGTTTCGGAAGGCCACCTCCGTTCATGCAGTTCGAGCAGGAAGCAACCGTTGATGCCATTATTCGACCGATTTCGAACAGCTTGAATGTACAGTTATGAACAGTTGCAGCGGAACTGTTAAGCTAATTTGGCCGAACAGTTCGAAAATGTTTTGACACTTGAAAAGTGCTTCATCATCGGTCTGGCCAGTCTTGACGGCGGTTTTAGGATGCGTTCGAATGGCGCAATGACACGGCTGAACAGCAAAATCACAACTGTTCACTCAGACTCACTGAACACTTTGGAACACCATGAACGCGCTTCCGCTTCATATCGACGGCGGCACCGGCGTGCCGCTCACCGAGCAGATCGTCAGCCAGATCGAGACGATGATCCGCTCGCGCCGCGTACTGGCCGGCGCCAAGCTGCCGTCCATCCGCCAGCTCGCGGCGGAGCAGCACATCAGCCGCTTTCCGGTGATCGAGGCATATGACCGGCTCGCCTCGCGAGGATTGATCCAGCCGAAGCACGGCTCGGGCTTCTACGTGGCGAATCACGTCGAGGAGCGCGACAGCAGCGCCGGCAACTGCAATCCGCGTCTGGCGGAAGAGGAATCCACTCAGATCCTTCAGCAGTTCAACTACCCCGGCGAGACGCTGAAGCTGTCGAGCGGCTTCATTCCGGAAGCATGGCGCGAGGTGGACGGTCTCACGCAGGCCATCCGGCAGGCCTCGCGCAGCGACGTATCGAGCGTGATCGACTATGCCCTGCCTCACGGCGACACGGGTCTGCGGCAACAGATCGTGATGCGCATCAACGCGCTCGGCATCGACGCGGACCTGCCCAACGTGATGCTCACGAGCGGCGCGAGCCAGGCGCTCGACCTGGTCGTGCGCTACATGCTGAAGCCCGGCGACACCGTGTTCGTCGAGGATCCGGGCTACTACAACCTCTTCGGTCTCTTGAAGCTGCAAGGCGTGCGGCTGGTCGGCGTGCCGCGGCTCGCGAACGGCCCGGACATCGACGCCGCCGAGGCGCTCCTCAAGCAGCATCAGCCGAAGCTCTTCTTCGTCAACACGGTCTTCCAGAACCCGACCGCGACCAACATCGCACCGCAGGTGGCGTTCAAGCTGCTGCAACTGGCGACCCAGCATGGCTTCTCAATCGTCGAGGACGACATCTACGCCGACTTCCAGGCCGTGCCGACGCAACGGCTCGCCTCGCTCGACCAGCTCGATCGCGTGATCTATGTGGGCGGCCTGTCGAAGACGCTGTCGTCGTCGCTGCGTATCGGCTATCTCGCGGCGAATCGCGAACTGGTGAAGAATCTCGTCGACGTCAAGGTGCTGACGAGCCTCGGCGGCTCGCGCTTTGCGGAAAGCGTCGCGGCCAGCCTGCTCGAACGCGGCACCTATCGCAAGTATCTGGAGCGCCTGAGGAAGCGCGTGCGCGATTCGCTGTCGAGCGCGGTGCAGACGCTCGAAAGCCATGGCTGGGATGTGTTCGATGAACCAAGCGGCGGCAATTTCGTCTGGGCGAAAGTGCCGGGCATCGAGGATTCGACGGTTCTCGTGAAAGCCGCCCTCGAGTTCGGGGTGACGCTTGCGCCCGGCAGCTACTATCGGCCGAACGGCGAAGTGAGTCCGTGGGTGCGCATCAATTCGGCCTATGCCGGCGATCGCCGCGCGGGACGCTTCTTCGCGGCGATGACGGAGCAGGCCATCGCCGGGAACTAGGCTGTCATTTGTCCCGCTCGGCGAAGAAGCGTTCGAGCGCATCGGTGGCGTCGCGATCCTTCGCGAGCCGCGCGTAAAGTCCGGCGGCGCCTTCATATACGCGATGCTCGGCGAACTCCTCGCCGATGAACTGCGCAATCTCTTCCATCTCCGCCACCCAGCGATACGCCTTCGGCGGCATGCGCGGCACATTGCGCGAAAGCCATGCGGCGAGCGCGGGCTGGCTCTCGGTCAGTTCGGCGAAGAGCGCGTCGCCGGCGCCGTTGCGCATCGCGGCCAGCGACATCGCCGAACCGATTGCCGTCAGTCCCTTCGTGATGCCCGCGTACGACATCTTGAGCGCCGATGCCGCACCGATCGGACCATCGAGCACGTGTATGACGAGGCCCGCTTCGCCAAGCGGCTGCGCGTCCGGCGCATGCGGGCCGGACAGGTAGAACTTCGGCGCGGCAGGCAGACCGATGATCGCGCCATCGACGAACGGCGTGCCCGACGGATCGAGCACCTGAGCCACCGTCCGGACCGTGTCGGGATTGATCGCGTTGCAATCGACGTAGACGGGTTTGCGCGAGGCGCGTTCGAGCGCCGGTGCAAGACGCTGCGCAGTCTCCACGGCCACCGCCGGCGGCACGACCGACAGGATGAAGTCGCACGTGGCGAGTTCGTCCAGGCTGGCGTCGCGCATGCCGGCTTCCTGTGCCCGCTTCGCACTCGCGGCGCTGCGGCCTTCGAGCGACGTGAAGACCTGCGCGCCGCCCTGCGTCAGCGCATGTCCCACCGCGGATCCCATATTGCCCGCGCCGAGCAGCGCGACAGTCGGTTTCTTCGCATCAGTCACTTGCATGCTCCATGTGTCGGGGTCGAACCACAGCATACCCTCGCCGCTTTGGAACCGCTCGCGCTACCTGGTCTCATCGTGATCGTGAGGCGCCTGACCGCGCAGTGCGCCGAGCCGCAGCAGCATGTCCCGGCCTTTCGGTGTCAGCGAGGGCAGCGCGTGACCGCTCGGCAGACGCGTCATCTCGATCAACGCCTCCTGACGCAGACGCACCGTATGAAAACCGGCCGCCTCGACCAGATGAGGTGAGCGCTGGATCAGCAGCAGCGTGGATAGTTCGTGAGGGCTCAGCATGCGATTCTCCAGGAACAGGACGGGCAGATCACGCGTGTCCCGATGTCATCCCTAAAGAGTGAAGCTGGCAATTCGGCTACGCATATTTTTCCGTGCGTTACGTGGTTACACTTCTGAAACCAACTCGTATTGCATGGACCTTGCGATGCCGCTTACAACGCACGAGCCATAAAAAAAGCGGCCTCGACGAGGCCGCTTTCATGCAGCACATTCGCTGCAATTTAACGATTCAACGATGTTCCGTGACGAACTTCGTGACGAGATACGCTTCCATCGCTTCGCTGCCGCCTTCCGAACCGTAGCCGGAA
Organism: Caballeronia sp. LZ033; assembly: GCF_031451265.1. Taxonomy (NCBI): domain Bacteria; kingdom Pseudomonadati; phylum Pseudomonadota; class Betaproteobacteria; order Burkholderiales; family Burkholderiaceae; genus Caballeronia; species Caballeronia sp. LZ033. The sequence goes on from NZ_JARUXQ010000004.1 coordinate 1,360,350, forward strand.
TCCTTCACGCCGCCGAACGGCGTCTCGGGCATGCCGAGGCCATGATGGTTGATCGACACCATGCCGCTTTCGATATCGTCGGCGAACGCAGCGGACGTGGCCGCCGAGCTCGTATAGCCATAGGCAGCAAGACCGTAAGGCAGGCGGTTCGCCTCGGCGATCACTTCGTCATACGAGCTGAACGAAGCGATCGGCGCGATCGGGCCGAACGGCTCTTCGGTCATGATGCGGGCGCTCATCGGTACGTCGGTGAGCACGGTCGGCGCGAAGAAGTAACCTTCACGGCCGACGCGCTCGCCGCCCGTCAGCACCTTCGCGCCGTGTTCGCGCGCATCGGCGACCAGCCGCTCCATGGCCTCCAGACGACGGCCATTGGCAAGCGGCCCCATCTGCACGCCGTCTTCCAGACCGTTGCCGACCTTCACGGCGCTGGCCGTGGCGACGAAGTGATGCACGAACTCTTCATAGACGGCTTCTTCGACGAGAAATCGCGTCGGCGAGATGCACACCTGCCCCGCGTTGCGGAACTTTGCGCCGGCCAGCATCTTCGCGGCACGCGGAATGTCGGCGTCCTTGAACACGATGGCCGGCGCATGACCGCCGAGTTCCATCGTCACGCGCTTCATGTGCTCGCCCGCCATCGATGCGAGCAGCTTGCCCACCGGCGTGGAGCCGGTGAACGAGATCTTGCGGATGACCGGATGCGCGATCAGGTACTTCGAGACATCGGCGGGCACGCCGAACACGAGGTTGACGACGCCGGCGGGCACGCCTGCATCGGCATAGGCCTGAACGAGCGCTGCGCAGCTCGCGGGGGTTTCCTCCGGGCCTTTCAGCACGACCGAGCAGCCTGCCGCGAGCGCCGCCGATACCTTGCGCACTGCCTGATTGATCGGGAAGTTCCACGGCGTGAACGCGGCCACCGGACCGACCGGCTCGCGCGTGACGATCTGACGCACCGCATCCGCGCGCGACGGGATCACGCGGCCATAGGTGCGGCGCCCTTCCTCGGCGAACCATTCGATGATGTCGGCAGCCGAAAGCGTCTCGATGCGCGCTTCGCCCAGGGGTTTGCCCTGTTCCATCGTCATGATCGCGGCGATGTCGGCCGCGCGTTCACGAATGATCTGCGCGGCGCGGCGCATGATCTTGCTGCGCTCGTAAGGCGAAACCTTGCGCCATTCCTTGAAGCCGCGCGCGGCTGCGTCCGCCGCGAGCGCCAGTTCTGACTCTCCGGCCAGCGCCAGGCGGCCAATCTCGGCTTCGCTTGCCGGATTGATCACGGCCGTGTCGCGCGAGCCGTTGCGCCACGCGCCATCGATATACAGCTGGACGTTCGGATAAGCAGGAAGGTCGGAACGAGTGTTGCTCATGCATGTCTCCTTGAGAGTGGAGCGGCGCAACGCAAAGTTGCCCAGGATCAAAAACGCAGGCGGCCATCTTATCGCGAACGCGTAAAATCTGCCGATGAACCCCGCCCCACTGATAGTTGCAGAGCGAATCACATGACTTCACGGTGAACCGTATGTTCGACCAATGCCTTTATTTCAACACGACCGCGCTGGCCCGCTCGCTCGAACGCGAGTGGGCAAAAGCATTCAAGCCCTTCGGACTCACGCCGTCGCAGGCTTTCATGCTGCGCGCCGTCGTCGATCATCCCGGTCTGTTGCAAAGCAATCTCGCCGATGCCCTTGCTATCTCGCGCCCCACGGCCACGCGCACGCTCGACGGACTACAGCAGCTCGGACTCGTCGAGCGCTGGTCCACTGAAAGCGACGGCCGCGAATCCGCGATCCATCCCACCGATGCCGCGCATGCCGTGATGAAGCGCATCGGCACGGCGAGCGCCGAAGTTACGCGCCGCATCAAGCGCAAGCTCGGCACATCGCAGTTCGACGACACGGTGACGAGCGTCCGTCATCTGCGTGCATCGCTGGAATGAGCCGTTGAAAAAAATGCCCGCCGGATGGCTCCAGCGGGCATTCATGGGGCATTCGAAGCACAAACCGCTTACATCGGCGGCACGACACCATCCTTCTCGACCACGATACGCTGCGCCGCGAAGTCCGAGCCCGCCGGGCTCGCCACGACGAACACCTTCTTGCCCGGCTTGAGGTCGTCATGCGTTGCAGGCGAGAAGGTCACGACCGGCACGTTCTCCGGCACCGTCACCGAGTTCGAACCGCCCTTGTACGAGAGCTTCAGGTCGCGGCCGCTCGTGCCCTGCACCACCTGGTCGACGTTCGCGTTGGTCATCGAGCTCTTCGGGCCGAGATCCCAGTCATAGTGACCTTCGCCGGTGCCGCGCGCCGCTTCCGGGAACACCAGCACTTCGGTGGCGGTGAGCTTGCCGTCCGTGCCGGTCATCGCCGCCGTGCCGACGAACGAACCCGGCTTGATGTCCTGCAGCTTGATGTTCTTCAGCGCGGTGACGGGCGTGTCCGACTTCACCGCGATCTTCACGGTGTCGCCGCTCTTGCGATGCACAGTCAGCGTATCGCCCGACAGCGACACGATATCGCCGCGAATGCGCGTGGGTTTGGCGGCGGGCGCCTGGGCAAAGGCGGCGGAAGCGAGTGCGAGCGTCACGATGCTGACGCCGAGTTTCATGCGGATCGACATGCAATCTCCTTGGGTTAATCGAAGCTGAAGCGTTGAGCGAAACACGGCGATCAGGACCCGCCGAACCAGTTGTAGCCCTGGTTCTCCCAATAGCCGCCGGGGTAATCGTTGGTCACGGTGATCGCGACAATATGCTTCGGATTCTTGTAGCCGAGCTTGGTCGGCATGCGCAGCTTCATCGGAAAACCATACTTGGGCGGCAGGATCTGCCCGTCATAGGTCAGCGTCAGCAGCGTCTGCGCATGCAGCGCAGTGGGCATGTCGATGCTCGTCGAATAGTTGTCGGCGCAATGGAAGGCCACGTACTTCGCGCTGGTATCCGCACCGGCGCGAGCGAGGACGTTCGCGAAGCGCACGCCGCCCCACTTGCCGATCGCGCTCCAGCCCTCGATGCAGATATGCCGCGTCACCTGGCTTTCCTGCGGCAGCGCGTGCAGTTCGTCGAGCGTCCAGACGCGCTTGCCCTTCACCCTGCCGCCGATCTCGAGCTTGTACGCGGCCGGATCGACTTCGGGCACTTCGTCGATGTCATAGAACGCGTTGAACGGAAACGGCCGCGTGATCATCGACTCGGGATACGTGGGCGCGAGCGCGTTCGGATCGAACAGCAGCGCCTGCACGTCGTCGTTGAAGGACGAGATGCGCCGCAGCATGGCGTTGACGGACTTGTCGTCGGTGATGTTGCAACCGGAGAGCATCGCCAGGCCGCCGAGCGAAAGAATGCGCTTGCCGAACAGACGGCGCGCGGGCGCCTTCAGTTCCTTCGCCGCGTCCTTGATGATGAGGTCGGCGTCGGGTCTCGATTTGAACAGTTTCAGCGACATGGATCAGCGGCCTCGAATCATCAGCACGAGCGAGCGCGGCACGAGCGCGACCATCGCGACGTGCACCACGAAGAACGCCACCAGGAAGCTCATGCCAAAGAAATGCACGATGCGGGCGTTGTCATAGCCGCCCATCAACGCACGCAACAACGGGAACTGCACGGACTTCCACACCGCCAGCCCCGACAGAATCACGATCACGATGTCCACGATGACCGCGAGATAAGCGAACTTCTGCACGGCGTTGTAATGCGTGAGGTCGTCATGGCCGAGCTTGCCGCGTACGGCGGCCAGCGCGTCCGTGAAGATGCTCCTGATCGACAGCGGGAACATGCGGCGGCGCAGACGGCCCGTGAAGAGGTTCATCGCGAGATAGACGATGAAGTTCGCGACCAGCAGCCACATCGCCGCGAAATGCCATTGCAGCGCACCGCCGAGCCAGCCGCCCAGCGTGATGGCCGGAGCAAAGGTGAGCGACTTGAAGATCGGCGAGGCGTTGTAGATCTGCCAGCCGCTCGTCACCATGATCAAGACGGCGAAGGCGTTGAGCCAGTGCGTGATGCGCAGCCAGAGCGGTTGTACTTGCACGGGTTTCCTCGCGAATGGCGAAACAATGTGCAGGCATGTTAGCCACGCCGCGCTGAATGATCGATGACCCTTCAATGACTTTTTTGTCATTCTTGGCGGTCAGCGGACGGGCTCTGGCTAGAATGTCGTCAATTCATCCGAACCCGAACCCCGCGCAGCGCGAGCATGACCATCCTCGTTATCGAAGACGACCGCAAGACCGGCGACTACCTGAAAAAAGGGCTCATCGAGTCCGGTTATCAGGTCGAGCTCGTGCGCAACGGCACGGACGGGCTGCATCAGGCGCTCGCGAACCCGTACGAGCTGATCGTGCTCGACGTGATGCTGCCCGGCATCGACGGCTGGCAGGTCATGGCCGCGTTGCGTGCGAAACGTGACCTGCCTGTCATTTTTCTGACTGCGCGCGATCACGTGACGGACCGCATCCACGGACTCGAACTCGGCGCGGACGACTACCTCGTCAAGCCGTTCTCCTTCACGGAACTGGTGCTGCGCATCCGCACGCTGCTGCGGCGAGGCGTGATGCGCGAGTCGGATACCTTCCAGATCGCGGACCTGCACGTGGATGTCCTGCGCCGCAAGGTGACGCGCCAGGGCGCCGACATCGCGCTGACCAACAAGGAATTCGCGCTGCTGCATCTGTTCTGCAAGCATCAGGGCGAAGCGCTCTCGCGCACGCTGATCGCCTCCGAAGTGTGGGACATGAACTTCGACAGCGACACCAACGTGGTCGATGTCGCCATCAAGCGCCTGCGCGCGAAGCTCGATAACCCGTTCGAGCTCAAGCTGATCCACACGGTGCGCAGCATCGGTTATTCGTTCGGGGAGAATCCTTGAAGCGGCAGTCGCGCTCACTCGCGGTACGCATCGCGCTGTCGTTCGTCGTGATCGTGTGCATCGTGCTGGCCATGGTCTCGGCGGCGCTCTATCACGCGACGAACCAGGCGCTCTCCACGCGCGCGGATTATCAGTTGATCGGGCGGGTCGAGCATTTCCGCTCGCTGCTGCACGATCTCTATACGATCAAGGAAATCGAGGCTCGGCCACGGCTCTTCGAAACCATGCTGGGCGACCGGCAGGACGTGATCCTGTTCAGGCGCGCGGGATCGGCGCCGTTCATCAACGTCAATCCGGAACAGATGTCCTTGCCGCCTCTGCACGTCGTGCCGGTGACAAGGCCTATCGGCCTGGACGATCTTTACGAAGGAACCCGCGCCGACGGCGTGCGCATGCGCTGGGTCGGCGCGCAGGCGCGCATCGGCGATAACGGCGAAGTCGTGGAGATCATCGCGGCGCACGTGATGACGCAGGAAGCGCGCGTGCTGTCGGTCTATCTGGAGCGTGTTTGGCTCAACGTGATCGGCGCGGCGCTCGTCACGATGCTGCTCGCCTGGTGGGTCACGAGTCGCGGTCTCCAACCGCTCAAGCTGATGGCGGACAAGGCCGCGGAAATCGCGCCGGACCGGCTGTCCGCGCGGCTCGACGTGGCGCATGCGCCCGCCGAGTTGCAGAGTCTCGCCGCGTCGTTCAATGCCATGCTGGACAGGCTCGAACATGGCTATGAGCGCCTGCTGCAGTTCTCCGCCGATCTCGCGCACGAACTGCGCACGCCTATCGGCGTGCTGATCGGCGAGACGCAGGTCACGCTCGCGCACGAGCGCAACGTTGCCGAATATCGCAACGTGCTCGAATCGAATCTCGAAGAACTCGAACGGCTCGCGCGCATCGCGCAGAACATCCTGTTCCTTGCGCAGGCGGATCATGGAGAACAGCACATCGAGCGCGAGCGGCTAGACATTCACGACGAACTCCACACGATCTGCACCTACTTCGAAGGCATTGCGGACGAGCGGCGTATTCGCTTCGATATCGACGCGAGCGGCGAAATGGTTGCGAACGCAATCATGTGCCGCCGGGCCGTGGGCAATGTGGTCGTGAACGCGGTGCGCTACGCGACGGCGGGTTCCGTCGTGCGTCTGCATGGACACGCGAACGCGGCCGGCGCGGTGCTGAAAGTGCGCAATCAGGTGGATGGCGATATCGGCCCGGAAGAACTCGGCAAGCTGTTCGACCGGTTCTATCGCGGGGATGCGGCGCGCAGCGAGTTCACGGAATCGAGCGGGCTGGGGCTTTCGATCGTGCAGGCGATCATGCGGCTGCACGGCGGCAGCGCGTCCGTCGAATCCCCCGGCGAGGGGTGGATCGAGTTCACGCTGCGCTTTCCGTCGGCCAACTAGAAGCGCCTGTCACACCGGCACGGCCAGCGCCTGGCGCTTCGCCAGCAAGCCGTGGATCTGCGAAACGACCGCCGCGCCTTCTCCCACCGCCGCCGCGACGCGCTTGGTGGAACTGGACCGCACGTCGCCGATGGCAAACACGCCCGGCACGCTCGTCTCCAGCGCCATCACGCCCTCGGTGCGGCCTTCATGCGCTTCCGGCCCGGTCAGCACGAAACCCTTGCCATCGACGTTCACATTGCAGTTGCGCAGCCAGTCCGTGTTGGGATCTGCGCCGGTGAACAGGAAGAGATGCCGCGAGTCGAGCGTGAGCGGGCCGTCCGGCGTCTTGCAATGGATCGCGTTCAACGCGCGGCCATCGCCCTCGAGCGACGTGATCTGCGTATGCGTACGCACCGTCACGTTCGGCAGCGAGCGGATGCGCTCCACCAGATAGTGCGACATGCTCGCCGCCAGCCCCGCGCCGCGAATCAGCACGTGCACGTGCTTCGCGTGCGTTGCCAGGTACACCACGGCCTGTCCCGCCGAATTGCCGCCGCCGACCAGCACCACCTCCGAGTTCTTGCACAGCTTCGCCTCGACCGGCGACGCCCAGTAATACGTGCCATGCCCTTCGTAGCGTTCGAGCCCGTCGATATCGGGCCGCCGATACGCCGCGCCCGACGCAATCACCACCGTCTGCGACGTGACGCGCGTGCCGTTCTCGAGTTCGATCTGGATCGGCGCGCAATCGCAGTGCAGCGACTTGATCTTCGTCGGGATCGCAATGTGGGCGCCGAACTTCTGCGCCTGCACGAAGGCACGCCCGGCCAGCGCCTGGCCGGAGATGCCGGTGGGAAAGCCGAGATAGTTCTCGATGCGCGAACTCGCGCCCGCCTGGCCGCCCGGCGCGCGGCAATCGAATACCGCCACCGACAAGCCCTCGGACGCCGCATACACCGCCGTCGCCAGGCCCGCCGGTCCCGCGCCGACGATCGCCACATCGTAGACATGCGCCGAATCGAATTCCGGCAGCCAGCCGAGTTGCGTCGCCACCTGGTTCTCGCTGGGCGCGCGCAGCACGGTGCCGTCCGGACAGATCACGAGCGGGAAATCCGCCGTGGAGGCCGAGATGCGTTCCAGCAAGGCAATCGCGTCCGGATCGGCGCAGGCGTCGATCACCGTATGCGGATAACCGTTGCGGCGCAGGAAGCCCTGCAGGGACACGAGGCGCCCGTCGTCGGACTGGCCCAGCAGCACCGGACCGCTGCCCTTCTCGATCAAGCCCACGCGGCGCAGGATCAGCGCCCGCATGATGCGCTCGCCGAGTTCCGCCTCCGCCACCAGCAGCGCCCGCAGCCGCTCCGGCGCAATCACGATGCCCTCGACATCCTCGGCCGCCATGCCGTCGACGAGACAGGGCTTGCCCGACAGTTGCGCCACTTCGGCCAGGAAGTGCCCCGGCCCGTGCTCGACCACCAGATGCTCCTTGCCGAGCGCATTGCGCCGCGTCACCCGCACGAGCCCCTTCAGCACGATCACCATGCCGCGCCCGGTCTCGCCCATGCGGAACATCCAGTCGCCCTTACGCCACCGCGACGTCTCGCCGAAGCGGCTCATGCGCTCGATCTCGCCGTCGGTCAGACGCGGGAACATCTGATGCGCGCGGCTTTCGAGCGGCGAGAACGGCGCGTTGTCGTCGCTGACGGACGGCGCGGCGGCGGGCGTCGGCACGACATTCGGGTTCTCGGGCGTTTCGCGCGCGCTCCAGGCGACGACGTTCGGCATGCTCTGACGGGAATGGTCGAACGGGGTGGTGCTCATGCGCGATCTCCGTGTGGCAAACCAGCTTCATGAAGGGATGAGGCGCTAGATGGTGCCGCCGCCGATGCCGCCGACTTCACCGACCATGGGCACATCGCGGCCATCTCCGCGACTTCTTCCGGCGTCGTCGCGACGAGCTCGCCGAATTCGGTCAGCGTCGCGACTTCGAAACCGGCGAGGCGCCATGCATCGAGACCGCCGGTGAGCGGCACGACGTCGCGGAAACCGGCGTTGCGCATCGTCTTCGCCATCCATGCCGCCGAGACTTCGTTGGGACACGAGCAGTAGATGACGACCTTGCGCGACTTGTCGTAGTTCTCGATGATCGTCGCGAGATCGCGCTCGTCGGCGAACAGCGAACCGGGAATCGCGGCGGGATCGAGCATGCGTTTCTCGGGCGAGCGGATGTCGAAGATCACCGGCAGCGGCTGGTCGTTCATCAGCGCATAGAGTTCGTCGACGCTGATGCGCGCCTTCTCGAGCGTCGCCATGAGCGCGCGGCGCCGCCACCAGCGATAGGCGACATAGACGGCCAGCAACACCGCGACCACCATCACCGCCTGGCGCCCGAGCTGCGAGATCAGCGCGAAGACCATTTCGAGCTGCGCGGCAAAGACGACGCCGACCGTCAGTCCGACCATGCCCCACAAGGCCACGCCCGCGCCGTCATGCACGATGAAACTGCGCAGCTTGACGCCCATGGCGCCGGCGAGCGGCACCGACACCAGCGAGAGGCCCGGAATGAATTTCGCGACCAGCAGGACGCGGACGCCCCAGCGGCCGAAGAAGCGTTCGGTCTTCTTCACGCAGGTATCGCGCGAGAGGGACAGCTTGCAGATGGTCTTGAGGGTCTTGTCGCCGTACTTGCGCCCGCCCTGGAACCAGACGAGATCGCCGATCACGCCGCCGGCCACGGCCACGCACAGTACGCCCGCGAGCGGCGGCCAGAACGCGCCGCCGTTTACCGCCATGAGCGCAATGGACGCGCCGACGATGATCATGGTCGGCATCGCGGGGACGGGCAGCCCAAGCGCCGAGCCCATTACGTTGAGAAACACGATCGCCGGGCCGAATCGATCGACGAGATGATGCAACGACATGGAAGACTCCCGCGCGGGAAGGATGCGTAATCACCGGGCGACGAGACGGCGCAGCTCGGGCGCAATCCAGCCGCAGAGGAGCCGCAAAACAAGCGCAGGAAGCATGAAAACGACGGAGAAACGAGCGTGCGGACGCTCGTGATTCAACGCGGTGCATGCAGCGCCGGGCCGACGTTCGTCACATATAAGCGAACAGTGTAGCCCGGAAATGCGAGCGAAAGCATGACGGCTGTCGCGCTGCCCCCGAACGCCGGGGCAGCGCAAGAAGACGCGGCGCGGGATCAGGAATCCGCGATATGGGCGCGGATCACGTCGGCGAAGGCGGCGTCCCCTTCGAGCCCCAGCGCTTCGGCGCGCGCGGTGTCCCATGCACCCGGCCAGCTGTACACGATCTTCTCGATGCGCTCGTCGCGCTGGAAGTCGATGCGCGCCGCCGCGTCCTCGCCGGCCACTTCGCGCAGCGCCGCGATCATCTCGTCCACGCTGACCGAAAGCCCCGGCAGATTGATCACCGGCCGGTCGCCGAGCCTGTCGCGCCCGATCTCGCAGCCCGCAATCAGCGCTTCCACCGCGCGCTGCGGCGACAGCAGCCAGACACGCGTATCGCCGCTGACGGGACACGCCGAGCGTTCGCCGTTAAGCGGCTCGCGAATGATGCCGCTCGCGAAGGACGAAGCCGCCGCATTCGGCTTGCCCGGGCGCACGCTGATGGTCGGCAGCCGCAGCACCCGGCCATCCACGAAGCCACGCCGGGTGTAGTCGCACAGCAGCAATTCGGCAATCGCCTTTTGCGTTCCATATGACGATTGGGGATTGAGCGCGGTGTCGTCCTGAACGATGTCGGGCAATGTGCCGCCGTAGACCGCCACCGAACTCGTGAACACGACGCGCGGCCGGTGCCCCGCCGCGCGGCACACTTCGAGCAGGGCGCGCGAGGCGTCGAGGTTGATCTTCATGCCGAGGTCGAAGTCCGCCTCGGCCTGGCCGCTGACGATGGCCGCGAGATGGAATACGGCTTCGGTCTGCGGGTCGAGATGGCGCCGCAGCACCGCCGGGTCCGAGATGTCGCCGGTTTCGGCGCGCACGCGCGGGTCGTTCAGCAGGCGCTCGTCGTGCGGCCGCGCGATATCGAGCAACACCAGTTCGGTGACCGGCTGGCCGTCGAGCGTGCCGCGTTCGAGCAGACGCCTGGCGAGCCGCTGGCCCAGAAAGCCCGCGCCGCCTGTGATCAGGATCTTCATGAGCGTCGTCTCCTCACAGATAGGGCTTGAGCCAGCCGAGGCCGGCGGACGTGCCGCCCTTCGGCTTGTACTCGCAGCCGATGAAGCCCGCGTAGCCGAGCGTGTCGATCAGCTCGAACAGATACGGATAGTTGAGTTCGCCCAGGTCCGGCTCGTGACGCTCCGGGACACCCGCGATCTGGATATGCCCGATGCCCGCGTTTGCGCGCTGCATGTCGCGCTTGAGCTTGATCGCGATGTCGCCTTCGACAATCTGGCAGTGATAGATGTCGAACTGCACCTGCACATTCGGCGCGCCGATTTCCTCGCAGATGGCCTGCGCGTCGTCCTGACGATTCAGGAAGAAGCCGGGAATGTCGCGCGTGTTGATGGGTTCGATCACGATACCGATGCCCGCCTTGCGCGCTTCCTCGGCCGCATGGGCCAGATTGGCCAGATAGACCGCGCGATGCCGTTCGCGCGATTCCTCAGGCTTGATGAGGCCGGCCATCACGTGCAGTTTCTGGTTGCCGAGCACCGCCGCGTATTCCAGTCCCTTCGCGACGCTTTGCCGGAACTCCGCCTCGCGTCCCGGCAGCGAGGCGATGCCGCGCTCGCCCGCGGCCCAGTCGCCGGGCGGCGCGTTGAACAGCGCCTGCGTGAGACCGTGGTCGGTCAGGCGCTGCCGGATGTCCTCGGCCGGATAGTCGTACGGAAACAGGAACTCGACCGCCTTGAAGCCATCCTTCGCGGCGGCGGCAAAGCGGTCGAGGAACGCGTGTTCCGTGTACATCATCGTGAGATTCGCGGCAAAACGTGGCATGGGTTCGTGTCTCCGTTGCGAAGGTGCGAAGTTGCGAAGTTGCGAAAGGGTCATGAGGTCGTGAGGTCGCGCGGTTCGTCGATGGGCGCTTCAGCTAGCGGCCTGCGACGCGGCGACGTCGATAGCTCCAGTTCCGAAGTGCTCTCCACTTCTTCAGAAAATCTCATCACAGCGCCCGCAGCGCTTTCTCGAAGAAATCGGCGGTGCCGAAATTGCCGGATTTGAGCGCGAGGCCGAGCGCATCGTCGCCTTGCGTGCCGATGGACTGCGTCGCCGGCACGCCCGGATCGATCTGCGGGCCGATCCGCAGGCTGCGCACGTCCAGCGCCTGCACGACCGCGCCGGAAGTCTCGCCGCCCGCGACGACGAACTTGCGCACGCCTTCATCCCGCAAGCGCCGCGCGATCCCGGCGAGCGCCGCTTCCACCAGTTGCCCCGCCTGCTCGACGCCAAGCTGGCTCTGCACTGCCTTGACTTCGTCGGGCGACGAGGTTGCGTAGATCAGCACGGTTTCGTTCTTGCCAAAGTGCTCGCGCGCGAACGCGACCGCCTGATCGACCACCGGCTCGCCGCGCGCGAGCGCCAGCGGATCCACGCGAAAGCTCGGCCTCGACGCGCGCCACGCCGCCACCTGCGCGTTCGTCGCTTTTGATGCGCTGCCCGCCAGCACGACCGCCTTGCCTTCAATCGACGGCAGCGCCGCCGCCTGTTCCGCATGCGCGAGCCGGTTTGCCGCGCCGAAGTTGCGCGGCAAGCCCAGCGCGACGCCGGAGCCGCCGGTGATCAGCGCGAGATCGCGGCATGCTTCGCCGAGCGTGTAGAGATCGGCGTCGGAGACGGCATCGGCGATCGCCAGGCGCACGCCTTCCTGGCGCAGTCCGGCGATGCGCGCGCGCACCGCGTCCGCGCCTTGCGCGATCGTGTCGTAGCGCAGCAGCCCGACTTTCGATTGCGTCTGCCGCTGCAGGAAGCGCACGAGATTCGGATCGGTCATCGGCGTGAGCGGATGATGCTCCATGCCCGATTCGCTCAGCAGCACGTCGCCGACGAACAGATGGCCGCGAAACAGCGTCCGGCCGTTCTCCGGGAACGCCGGGCAGGCAATCGTGAAATCGTCGCCGAGCGCATCGAGCAGCGCATCCGCGACGGGGCCGATGTTGCCGCGGTCGGTGGAATCGAAGGTCGAGCAATATTTGAAGAAGAACTGCGTGCAGCCTTGCGCGCGCAGCCAGGCGAGCGCGTCGAGCGACTGGCGCACGGCCTCCTTTGCGTCGATGGTGCGCGACTTGAGCGCAACCACCAGCGCATCCGCCTCGATGCGCGCGCCCGCCTCCGGAACGCCGATGGTCTGCACCGTACGCATGCCGCCGCGCACCAGCATGTTGGCGAGATCGGTGGCGCCGGTGAAATCGTCGGCGATGCAGCCGAGCAGCGCTTGCGGCGCTTGCGCTTCTTGCATGGTGCCCGTCATGCCTTCGCTCCCTTCGGCACCTCGATGCCCGGAAAGATCTTGATGACCGCGGAATCGTCCTCGCCGCCATGGCCGGCGGTGGACGCCATCATGAACATCTGGTGCGCCGCCGCCGACAGCGGCAGCGGAAACTTCGAGGTACGCGCGGTATCCAGTACGAGGCCGAGATCCTTGACGAAGATATCGACGGCGGACAGCGGCGTGTAGTCGCCAGTGAGAATGTGCGGCACGCGGTTCTCGAACATCCACGAGTTGCCCGCGCTGTGCGTGATGACTTTATAGAGCGCATCGGGATCGACGCCTTCCCGCAAGCCCAGCGCCATCGCCTCGGCCGCCGCCGCGATATGCACGCCCGCCAGCAGCTGATTGATGATCTTGACCTTCGATCCCGCGCCGTGCGCTTCGCCCAGCCGATACACCTGCCCGGCGATCGCCCCGAGCACGTCCTCGCAGGCGGCATAGGCCGCAGCGGGGCCGGACGTCATCATCGTCATCGCGCCGGAGTTGGCCTTTGCCGCGCCGCCAGACAGCGGCGCATCCAGCATCTGCACGCCCCGCGCCTCGCAGCGCGCGCCGAGATCAGCGGCGAATTGCGGCGACACCGTCGCGCACGCGAGCACCACGCCGCCCGCCTTCATCGCGGGCACGGCGCCGGTTTCGCCGAACAGCACGGCGTCGGTCTGCGCCGCGTTGACGACGACCGTCAGCACCACGTCGCATTGCGCGCCGAGTTCGGCCGGCGATGCACAGGCCACGCCGCCTTCCGCCGCGAACGCGTCCAGCACGGGCTGGCGCACATCGCACGCGTGCACGGCGAAGCCCGCGCGCAACAGCGAACGGGCGACGCCCATGCCCATCGCGCCCAGCCCGATAACGCCCACGTTTCTCGTCATGTCTTCCTCTTCGGTCGGATAGGGATTCAGCAGATGCCCGCTTCCGCCAGACGGCGCGCGGCGTTGATGAGATGCGTCTGCGCGGCGCGGCGTGCGGCATCGGCATCGCGCGCGCGGATGGCCTCGACGATCGCCGCATGTTCCTCGCGCACCTGCCGCATGAAGTCCTCGCGCAGCGCTTCGTTGCCGCGCGTGACGAGCGTGCCCGCTTCCAGATACTGATTCAGGAAGGTGAGCGTTTTCAGGAAATACGGATTACCGCTGGCGGTCGCGATCTCGCGATGGAACGCGACGTCTTCCGCGACGCCGTCGCGCGCCTCGCGCACGGCCACGTCGATCTGCGCGAGCGCCCGGTCGATCGCTGCCATGTGTGCGGCGCTGCGGCGGAGCGCGGCTTCGCTGGCCACTTCGGCCTCGATGGCGCGGCGCAGCGCGAGGATCTGCACGACGGCGCCCGGCTCGACCGCCTGCGCGTAATCGATGCGCAGCGGCCGGATGCCCGCCCGCTCGACGATGAACACGCCGCTACCCTGGCGCGGCTCCACCATGCCTTCGTTCTTGAGCCGGGAGATGGCCTCGCGGATGACCGTGCGGCTGACGCCGAATTGCTGCGCGAGCACGGCCTCGCTCGGCAGCTTGCCGGTGCCGGCGAAGCTGCCTTTCTCGATCTGCTTCTGCAGTTGCTGCGCGACAGTGTCGGACAGCGCACGCGGCGGGATCTTCTCGAACATGCGATGACGACGTCCTGAGTCCTGTCAGGTTGTCGGGTTATCATACAACTTTGCTCGACATAGCAGGACTGAGCGAAAACCCTCGGTTTGCTGGATGAGGTTTTCGTTAATCGGGGAAAAAACTCCGGTACGCCTGACCCCGCCACGCGCGATAACTCGCGCTGCGGGGTGGCCCTAAGCCACAAAACAAAAAGACATGCCGGCGTCTCAAGTCAAGCCTGACGGACGTTCCGACCTGCGGTCCGCGATTGAGATAGTGCAAAGCGATTAGCGCGATCGGCTCGCCGGCTTCGGAATCCAATGACAAAGCGCAATGCCGTCGCGGCATTGCGCATCGCGGCGTTATTGCGCGGACGGTGCCTCGATCTGCGCGAGCGCGTCGCTGATCTGGGCGACATCGCCCGGCCTCACGAGCCGCGCGACTTCCTTGCCATCGCGCAAAAAGACGAGCGTCGGCCAGAGCTTCACGCGAAACGAGCGTCCGAGCGGCCGGCCGCTGCCGTCCTCGATCTTCATGTGCCGCACTGCGCCATGCCCCTGGAACGCCTGCGCGATCAGCGGCTGCGCCGCGCGGCAATGGCCGCACCGGTCCGTGCCGAACTCCACGACCAGCGGGCCGCGCGCGGTGTCGAGTTCCGCGCGTTCCGGCGCGGTCTTCACGTATTCGAGGGTCGTCGTCATGGCGTTCGTCCTTGTGTCCTGGTTGTGAGTTTTTCAGCAGGAAGCCTGCCCGCCGCATATACGCGTCATTGCCCGAATCCCGTCAGGCCGATCAGCGCGCCGGCCGCCAGCAGCCACAGCGGATGCAGCTTCGTTCGATACGACAACAGCGCGACGGCGCCGGTGATCGCCGTCAGCATCATGGTTTCGTCGGAGGCTTCGGCGATCAGCAGCGCACTCGCCGCCACGAGTCCTGCCGTGATCGGCACGAGCCCGAGCTGCACGGTGCGCCGCCACGGACGCGTCTTGAAGCGTTCCCACGCGTGGAGCGCGGCCATCGTCACCAGCGACGACGGCCCGAATTTCGCAATCGACGTGACCAGCACGCCCGGCCAGCCGGCCACATGCCAGCCGATCAGCGTGACGACCATCATGTTCGGGCCCGGCGCCGCCTGCGCAAGCGCGAACAACGCCGAGAAATCGGCCTTCGACATCCATTCGTGCACCTGCACGACCTGACGCTGCATCTCCGGCAGGATGGAATTGCCGCCGCCGAACGCCAGCAGCGAGAGCTGGCTGAAGATGGCCGCGAGCGAAACCAGGTCGTGATTCATCGGCCCACCTTCCACGCGACCAGGACCGAGATCGGCGTGAAGACGAGCATGGTCGGCAGGAGCGGCGTGCGCAGGAACGCGATCGCCGCGAACATGAGCAGCGCGACGGCCGCCGCCTCGGGCTTGCGCCGCAGCGGCCAGAGGAGCTTCACCGCCATCGCGATCAGCAAGCCCGCCGCGGCTGCCGCGAGTCCGGCGAACAAATGCGCGATGCGCGGGTCCTGATGCGTGCGCTGATAGATCACGCCGAGTCCGATCACGATCAGCGAAGGCCCGACCAGCAGCCCGAGCAGGCCCGCGAGCGCGCCGGGCACGCCGCGAAAGCGCATGCCGATCGCCACCGACAGATTGATCACGTTGCCGCCCGGCAGGAATTGGCAGAGGCCGAGGAGATCGGTGAACTCATCGGCATCGAGCCATTTGCGGCGCTCGACGATTTCACGCCGCGCCAGCGGCAGCGCCCCGCCGAACGCGGTCAGTCCGAGCGTGAGAAAGCCCGTGAAGAGTTCCGCGATGCCGGGACGCGGCGCGTGTTGCTCAGTCATGCGCTTGCGGTGCGCGTCCGGCGCGCTTCGTAGGCTTTCAGATGCGCGTACGCCACTTCCAGCATCGATGCGCCCTCCACCTTCGAGCGCCGCCGCGCGATCAGATCGCCGACGATGTGATCCGCCTCGATCGGCGCGCCGTTCTCGAGGTCGCGCAGCATCGACGCGGTCAGCAGCGAGCCGCGTTGCCCGAAGCTCGCGCGCGCCCGCTCGATGACCGCTTCCGGCGGCGGATGATCGTTGTCCGCCGCGACGCCCTGGCACTCCATGAAGAGCCGCCTGAGCACGTCTTCGCCGCCGGGCGCATCGAGAATGTCGCCGATCGGCGCACGCATCAGGCACGTGCCGGTCGCGAGCGTGGCGAGGAACACCCATTTGTCCCACATCGATTGCAGGATGTCCTCGCTCACGTTCAGTTCGAATCCGGCGCCATCGAGCTGGGCGGCGACCGCCTCGATGCGCGCGGAACGCCCGCCCGCGCGCTCGCCGACCGTCATCGAATGCATGTTGTTCAAATGGACGATCTCGCCTTCGGCATCGAGCGTCGCGGCAATCACGCACTGGCCGCCGAGCACGTTGGCCGCGCCGAAGCGCGCGTCGAGCGCGTCGAGATGCGCCATGCCGTTGAGCAGCGGCAGGATCACCGTGTCCGGACCGACAGCCGGCGCGAACGAATCGATCGCGTTTTGCAGGTCGTAAGCCTTGCAGCTCAGCAGGACCAGGTCGAACGGATGGTCAAGGTCTTTTGCGAGGGTCATCGGCGGACAGGCGAACGTGAGATCGCCCTCCGGACTCTTCACCTTCAGGCCGCATTGCCGCAGGCGTTCGGCGCGGCGCTCACGCACGAGAAACGTCACGTCGCGGCCCGCTTCCAGCAGCCGCGCCCCGAAATAACCGCCGATCGCCCCCGCACCCACCACCAGAATCCGCATGTCCCGCTCCTTGTCATTGAGTCCGTTTCAAGCCTGCCAGACGCCATAACCGGCTTCCCGCAAACCGATGCCCAGTTCCACTTCCATGTCGCGCGCGCCGTCGTAGGGCATTGGGTTGTACATCTCGTAAAGTTGCGGCAGGAGCCGCAGACCATAGTCGCGCACGAAGCGGTTCGACTGGATGCCCGCCTTGTGCTTGTCGAAACGCACGTCCGGATCGATGCCCGTCATGCCCACATAGACGAACGGCTTGCCGACGACATACTCCGGATTGGCGCGGCGAAAGCGCGCTTCGTTCCAGACCTGGTCGGACAATTCGACGACGTAGACCGAGTAATGATGGCGTCGCGCGCGCCGTGCGGGCGGCATGTTCCGGGCGCCTTCGCGGCGTGTTCGTTGCGGGCTGACATTCTAAGACGGGGCGGCGTCCGGCGCTCGTCCGGACAGCGCGCTCCCTGCCGGAAGCGCGTCAAAGTGGTAAATTCGGGTCGGTCTGCGTTCGCGCGTCTGACCGGTCCGGCCCATCGCCGGCCGCACCGTGAGGCGATCTCTCCACGCGCGGGCGCCGCTCCCATCGACACGTTTTCACCCCGAAGCCGCGCGCCACGAGCCGCGCGGAGCTTCGGTCTTTCGGAGATCAAGCATGAGCAAGCAAGCTATCGGCGTGGTGGGCCTCGCCGTCATGGGCCGCAACCTGGCCCTGAACATCGAGAGCCGCGGACACGCCGTTTCGGTCTACAACCGCAGCCGCGAGAAAACCGACGAACTGATTGCCGAACACCCCGATAAGAAGTTGGTCCCCACGTACACGCTCGAAGAGTTCGTGCAGTCGCTCGAAAAGCCGCGCCGCATCCTGATGATGGTCAAGGCCGGCGCCGGCACCGACGACACCATCGCCCAGCTTCGTCCGCTGCTCGAGAAAGGCGACATTCTCATCGACGGCGGCAACACCCATTTCACCGACACCATCCGCCGCAACCAGGATCTCGCGAAGTCGGGCCTGCATTTCATCGGCACGGGCGTGTCGGGCGGCGAGGAAGGCGCGCTGAAAGGTCCGTCGATCATGCCGGGCGGGCAGAAGGAAGCCTACGAACTGGTTGCACCCATCCTCACCGAGATCGCGGCGAAGGCGCCGGACGGCGAGCCGTGCGTGGCCTACATGGGTCCGGACGGCGCGGGCCATTTCGTGAAGATGGTGCACAACGGCATCGAATACGGCGACATGCAGTTGATCGCCGAAAGCTATGACGTGCTGAAGCGCGTGGCGGGTCTGTCGAACGAGGAACTCGGCAAGGTGTATGTCGAGTGGAATCAGGGCGAGCTGGACAGTTACCTGATTGAAATCACGTCGAAGATCTTTTCGAAGAAGGACGAGGAAACCGGCAAGGATCTCGTCGATGTCATTCTCGACCGCGCCGCGCAGAAAGGCACCGGCAAGTGGACGAGCCAGAACGCGCTCGATCTCGGCGCGCCGCTGCCGCTGATCACGGAAGCCGTGTTCGCGCGCGTGCTGTCGTCGCTGAAAACGCAGCGGGTCGCGGCGAGCAAGGTGCTGTCGGGACCGAAGCCGGGCTTCGAAGGCGATCGCGCCGCGTTCGTCGAAGCGGTGCGGCGTGCACTGTATCTGTCGAAGATCGTCTCGTATGCGCAGGGTTTCGCGCAGTTGCGCGCGGCATCGGACGAATACAACTGGGATCTGCATTACGGCGAGATCGCGAAGATCTTCCGTGCGGGCTGCATCATCCGCGCGCGCTTCCTGCAGAAGATCACCGATGCGTACAAGACCAACCCTGAACTCGCGAATTTGTTGCTGGATCCGTACTTCAGCGACATCGCGGCGAAGTATCAGGACGCGCTGCGTGAAGTGATCGTCGCGGCGGTGAAGGCGGGCATTCCGGTGCCGGCGTTCTCGTCGGCGATTGCGTACTTCGACGGCTATCGCTCGGAAACGCTGCCGGCGAACCTGGTGCAGGCGCAACGCGATTTCTTCGGCGCGCATACGTTCGAACGGACGGACAAGCCGGGAAGCTTCCACGCGAACTGGGCGTGACGATTCGCGTAACTGAATGCTGAAGGTGAATGCGGCTCTTTCGGGAGCCGCATTTTTTTGGGTGGGACGTTGGTTTGACTGTCTGGTGGCGAGCGTTGCTGGCGTCGGCACACGTGGCTATGCTCGTGCGATTGCGTAACGATCACAATCATGATGAGCAATCTTTATCAATATGGCATCCACGACAAATTGTCACCTTCCGAGCAATTCTTTCTGATTGTGCTCGACGAAACCTGCAAGCAAACGGGCGTCGATGTGTCGCTAGTGTCGCGATGATCTTGATGGGGCAGCCGTTTGTGCGGACCCGAGGCAAGTTCGCAAACGCCGTCAAAGGAACCTCGGTTGCCTCTATGGTGTCCAGATCATTACTTCCTGTCGAGATCAAATACCGAATACTGCCCACCATTACGTCTTTCTCGAGTGTCTTTGCGCTGCGGATTAAATTCACGCGTAACCTGGGCGCATTCGTGGGAAGGCAATTCCCGGAGTCGGCTGGGTTTCGCTCGCTACTGACGTATCGAGCATCATGTGGCGCGCGAGTCTCGTCTACAACTCGACCGTCAAGCCGGAGGACCGCCGGTGATGGCCACAGACGAACAAGCCTGGGACGCGCTCCTGACCTTCGTTGAACGAGCCGTTGGCAAACCGCTGTTCGGAGAAGACCACTTCACCCGTGACACCGATCTCTATCACGACCTCGATCTGAACCCCGACCGCATCTCGGCTTTTCTCACCGAGTGGAGCGCGGCGTTCGACATCGACATGCGTGCATTCGACATCACCCACTACTATCCCGCCAGCACGCTGAGCCTGTCACGCTTCCTGCTCACCGTGTTCAAGGCACCCTTCAGCCGCGCGTCGCGCGACACGCTCGGCGGTTGCCAGTTGATCCTGGGCATGCTCGAAGCAGCGATGCTGTACGGCAAGTGGCCCGCGTCATGACACACCCACCCACGCCCCGTCCCTCCCATTGCTCCGCAACACCGCATCGATGAAGCGCAAGCCCGCGACGCCATCCTCGACCGTCGTGAGCCAGCCATCGCCCTGCGTCGTGCCGCTCGTGATGCACGTCGCCGCATCCGCATAAAGCTGCGCGAACGCCTCCAGATAGCCTTCCGGATGCCCCGCCGGCACGCGCGTCGCGTGCAATGCCTCGGCGCTCCGCACGCGCCCGCGCGTGATCCGTTCCGACGCCCCGCCTATCGGCGTGAACCACAATTCGTTCGGCGTTTGCTGATCGAAGGACAAACCGGCCTTCGTGCCGTACACGCGCAGCCGCAACGCGTTTTCCTCGCCCGCGGCCACCTGACTCGCCCACAACATGCCGCGCGCGCCGCCGTCGTAGCGGAACATCGCCTGCACATGATCGTCGACGCGCCGGTTCGGCACGAAGGTCGTCACGTCCGCGGCCAGTTCCGCCGGACGCATGCCGGTCACGTATTCGGCCAGCTGATACGCATGTGTGCCGATATCGCCAAGACAGCCCGCCGGACCCGCGAGCGCCGGGTCCGTGCGCCATACGGCCTGGCGGTTCGCCTGCGTTTCCACCGGCAGCGACAGCCAGTCCTGCGCATACTCGACCTGCACCACGCGAATGTCGCCGAGCAGCCCGTCCCGCACCATGCCGCGCGCGTGCCGCACGAGCGGATAACCCGTGTAGGTATAAGTCACCGCGAACAGCAGGCCCTTCTCGCGCGCAAGCTTCGAGAGCGCCTCGCCTTCGTCGAGCGACACCGCCAGCGGCTTGTCGCAGATCACATGGATGCCGGCTTCGAGAAAAGCCGTCGCGACCGGCGCATGCAGATGATTCGGCGTGACGATCGCCACCGCTTCGACGCCATCGGTTCGCGCCGCCTCGGCCCGCGCCATCTCGCGATAGTCGTCGTAACTGCGCGAAAGGCCGATCGCCGCCGCGCTCGACGCCGCCCGCCCCGCATCCGCCGACAACGCGCCCGCCACCAGCTCCCAGCGGTCGTCGAGCCGCGCCGCCATCCGATGCACCGCGCCGATGAACGCGCCCTCGCCGCCGCCGACCATGCCCAGCCGCACGCGCCTCATTGCGCCTCTCCGATGCCCAGCAGCCCGCGCATCTGCGCGCGGCTCGCGCCGCTGCCGGCGAAGTCGTCGAAGGCGCGCTCCGCCACGCGGATGATGTGCTCGCGAATGAACGGCGCGCCCTCGCGCGCGCCGTCTTCCGGATGCTTCAGCGCGCATTCCCATTCGAGCACGGCCCAGCCCGGGAAGTCGTACTGCGCCATCTTCGAGAAGATCGCCTTGAAGTCGATCTGGCCGTCGCCGAGCGAACGAAACCGTCCCGCGCGGTCGGCCCATCCCGAATAACCGCCGTACACGCCCTGCCGTCCGTTCGGCCGGAACTCGGCGTCCTTCACATGGAACGCCTTGATGCGGGCGTGATAAATGTCGATGAACGCGAGGTAATCCAGCTGTTGCAGCATGAAATGGCTCGGATCGAACAGGATGTTCGCGCGCGGATGATCGTCCACCGCCGCGAGAAAGCGCTCGAAAGTCACGCCGTCGTGCAGGTCTTCGCCCGGATGCAGTTCATAGCAGACATCGACGCCCGCACGCTCGAACTCGTCGAGAATCGGGCGCCAGCGCGCCGCGAGTTCGTCGAAAGCGGTTTCGACCAAACCCGCCGGACGCTGCGGCCACGGATATACATACGGCCACGCCAGCGCCCCTGAAAACGTCACGTGCGCGGCGAGTTCCAGCCGTTTCGACGCCGCCGCCGCCAGCTTGAGCTGCGCGATCGCCCATTCGGTGCGCGCCTCGGGATGACCGCGCACATGCGGCGCGGCGAAGCCGTCGAACAGCGTGTCGTACGCCGGATGCACGGCGACCAGCTGCCCTTGCAGATGCGTCGACAGTTCGGTGATAGCGACGCCTGCGTCCTCCACCGTGCGGCGGATCTGGTCGCAATAGGCATCGCTGGACGCGGCCTTTTCCAGGTCGATCAGGCGCGGGTCGGCGGGCACCTGGATGCCCTCGTAACCGAGCGAGGCCGCCCAGGCCGCGAGGTTGCCCAGCGTATCGAACGGCGCCTGGTCGCCCATGAACTGCGCCAGAAAGATCGCAGGGCCCTTGATGGTCTTCATCTTCCGCCTCTCAGTGGAAACCGCAGGGCCGCATGACGCGGCCCGCGCGCGTCAGAACGGCGAGTTCGGGAAATAGAACTGCTTGGCGTTGTCCTTCGTGATCAGCACCGAAGGAATGATGGTCTTGGCCGGCAGCTTGTCGCCCTTCAGGCGCGCTTCCGCCGTCAGCTTGATCGCGTCGTAGATGAATTTCGGCGAGTACGACACGTCCGCCGGCACGCGCTTGTCGCCGTCCATCACGCGCTTCACCGCTTCCTTCGATCCCGCACCCCCGAACACGATCCTGACGTCCGTGCGCTTGGCCTGGTCGATCGCCTTCAGCACGCCGATCATCATGTCGTCGTCGGCGGCCCAGACGGCGTCGATATGCTTGAAGCGCGTCAGATAGTCCTGCATCACCTTGAAGGCATCGTCGCGATTCCAGTTGGCGTACTTTGCATCGAGGATCTTCATGTCCGGATGCTGCTTGATGACGCCCTCGAAGGCGGTCCAGCGCTCGTTGTCGAGCGTCGTCGGAATGCCGCGCAGCGCGACGATGTCACCCTTGCCGTCCAGCGCCTTCGCCAGATACTCGGCGGGGATCTTGCCGAACGCGGTGTTGTCGCCGGCCACGTAGGCATCCTGCGCGCTGGTGTCGGTCAGGCCGCGATC
Source organism: Caballeronia sp. LZ033 (assembly GCF_031451265.1). Lineage (NCBI taxonomy): Bacteria > Pseudomonadati > Pseudomonadota > Betaproteobacteria > Burkholderiales > Burkholderiaceae > Caballeronia > Caballeronia sp. LZ033. The sequence continues at coordinate 1,383,230 of NZ_JARUXQ010000004.1, forward strand.
CACCACCGTCACATACACGCCCTTCTTCTTCACCTGCGCGACCGGCTGCGTCAGCGAGGCCGATTCCTGCGGGAAAATCACGAGCGCATTGATCTTGTTGACCGTCACCAGATCCTGCACCTGGTTGGCCTGCTCGGGCGCGCTGCCCGCCGTCTTCACGATGACCTTGAGATCGGGATGCGCCTTCTCCAGGTCCTTCTTCGCTTCATTGGCCCACCAGACGATGCCGCCCGTGAAGCCGTGGTCCGCCGTGGGAATCGCGACGCCGAGCACGACCTTGTCGGCGGCCGACGCGGGAGCGATGGCGGCACAGGCGCTGGCCACGACGGTCAGCGCACCGAGCGCGCGAAGCATTTTTTTCATGACGATGTCTCCGGTTCTATGAATGTGCAGGCGCGGCTAGCGGCGGCCGCGCTGCAGATACGCTACAAGGATGATCACGGCGCCCTGCACCGCCGCATTCAGATACACGCTGATGATGCTCGTCAGGTTCAGGATGTTGTTGATGACGGAAAGCAGGATCGCGCCGATCACCGTGCCGATCACGCGCCCGTCGCCGCCCTTCAGCGCGGTGCCGCCGACCACGACGGACGCGATCGCTTCGAGTTCCCACAGCAGGCCCGTCGTCGGCGTGGCCGAACCGAGGCGCGGCACGTACAGGATGGTGGCCACGGCGACGCACAGGCCGAGCAGCATATAGGTCACGATCTTTACGCGATCGACCTGGATGGCCGCATAGCGCGCCACCTGTTCGTTCGAGCCGATGGCCTGCACGTGCCGGCCATACACGGTGCGGTTGAGCACGAGCGCGCCGCCCGCCGCGACGATCAGGAACACCCAGATGGGCACCGGCACGCCGAACAGGCTCGCGTAGTAGACCGGACCGTAGAGATCGGCGAGCGAGTTGTCGAGCGTGAGCGCGCCGCCGTCCGCGAGCCACGTGAGCAGCGCGCGAAAGATGCCGAGCGTGCCCAGCGTGACGATGAACGGTTCGATGCGCCCCTTCGTCACGAGCACGCCGTGCGCAAAGCCGAACAGTGCGCCCAGCACGAGCGCCAGCACGATGCCGATTGCGATGATCGCGAGCGGTGGCACCGCGTGTCCGTGAAAGCCCTGCAGCAGCCCGTTCATCACGTAGATCATGCTGCCCGCGATGAGCGCGGCCATCGAGCCCACCGAAAGATCGATGCCGCCGGAGATGATCACGAAGGTCATGCCCACCGCGATGATGCCGATGAACGAGGTGCGCGTGAGCACGTTCATCGCGTTGTCGACGGTGGCGAAATCGCCGTTGAGCAGCGTGCCGCCGACGCACAGCGCAATCAGCCCGATCAGCGGCCCGACGCCGAACAGGAATCGCGCGACGCTGGAGAGCCGGCTCTCGCTGGCGATGTCTTCAGTGTGTGCCGGTCGCATGCGCGATCAACCTCTCTTCAGTCAGAAGATCCATGCCGAGCGTCGCGACAAGTTCGCCCGCGCGCATCACGGCGACGCGATGACACAGGCCAATCAGCTCGATCAGTTCGGACGAGATCACGATCACCGCGCGCCCTTCCGCGGCGAGCCGGTGAATCAGGAAATAGATGTCGCGTTTCGCGCCGACATCGACGCCGCGCGTCGGTTCGTCGAGCACGATCACGCGCGGGTCGGGATGCAGGAACTTGGCGAGCGCGAGCTTCTGCTGGTTGCCGCCCGACAGCATCCGCGCACGCGCCGACAGGTTGCCCGTGCGAATGCCGAAGTCACCGACCGCCTGTTTCAGCGCATCGCGTTCGGCGCGCATGTCGACGAGCGGATGCGCGTAGCGTTCCAGCGTCATCATCGTCAGGTTGTCCTTCAGCGCCATGTCAACGTGCAGGCCGCGTCCCTTGCGATCCTCGCTCAGGTAAGTGAGGCCATGGCGCATCGCGTCGCGCGGATTGCCGAGCTTCACGCTCGCGCCATTCACGGCGACTTGCGCCGCGCTTAACGGCCGCAGGCCGACCAGCGCCTCGAACAGTTCCGTGCGGCCCGCGCCCACCAGGCCCGCGAAACCGAACACCTCGCCCTTGCGCACGGCGAAACTCACATCGTGCGCCCAGCCCGGCACAGAAGCCCGCTCGACCTCGAACGCGACCGGCGCCGTCGCGGCGAGCGCGGGTTTGGCGGGGAACATGTCGGAGACTTCGCGGCCCACCATCAGATTCGCCATCTGCTGCCGCGTGAGTTCGGCAGTCGGCGCGCGCGCGACGAAACGCCCGTCGCGCATCACGATGACTTCGTCGGTGACGCGCTCGACTTCATCGAGCTTGTGCGAGATGTACACGATGGTCGTGCCCGCTTCCTTCAGGCGCGCCATCAGCCCGAACAGCCGCTGCGTCTCCGAAGGCGTGAGGGTCGCGGTCGGCTCGTCCATGATGAGCAGGCGCGCTTCGCGCAGCATCGCCTTCGCGATCTCCACCAACTGCTTCTCCGCGACGATCAGATCGCGCACGCGCGTATCCGGGTTCTTGTGCAGACCCACTTCGGCGAGCCGTGCGCGGGCGGCCTCGCGCATCGCGGTCTCGTCGAGGAAGAAGCCCTTCTTCAACTCGTGCCCGAGAAACATGTTCTGCGTGATGCTCAGGTGATCCGCCAGATTCAGTTCCTGGTGGATCAGCACGATGCCCGCCTGTTCGGCATCGCGTGAACTGGTGAAGTCGCGCGCACGTCCGTCGATCAGGATCGCACCCGCGCTCGCCCGCTCGTAGCCCGCGAGAATCTTCATCAGCGTCGATTTGCCCGCGCCGTTCTCGCCGAGCAGGCCATGGATGCGCCCCGGCGTCAGCTCGAAGTCCACGCCGTGCAGCACGCGCACCGGCCCGAACTGTTTCTCCACTCCGTCGAAGCGCACTGCGAGGCTCATGATCAGGCGCTCCCACGCTGGATCAGCCGATGCGGCAGCAACACGCCCGGCACGTCGGCGCGCGGATCGCGCAGGCGTTTGAGCAGCAGCTCAGCCGCCGATTCGCCGAGTTGCTGCATCGGCTGCGAGACCGTAGTGAGCGGCGGATCGACATGGGCTGCCACGGCGATGTCATCGAAGCCGACCACCGCGACGTCGTCCGGCACGGCGAGGCCCGCGCCGCGCAAGCCGTTCATCACGCCGATGGCCAGCGTATCCGAGACAGCGAACACCGCAGTCGGCCGCGTTGCGCCGAGCGCCGCAAGACGCGCGGCCGCGTCTTCGCCTGCGTCATAGTCCAGGCTGTCGAGCTCAATCAGCCACACGGGATCCGGTTCGATGCCGGCGTCATGCAACGCATCGCGATAGCCCGCGAGCCGCTGACGGCCGTAGAGATAGCCTTGCCCCGAGTTGATCAGCGCAATGCGCCGGTGGCCCTTGCCGAGCAGATAGCGCACGACATCGCCCGCGGCCAGATGATTGTCGATGCCGACATACGGCACGCCCGCAGCAGGATCGAACTCGCAGCATGCAACCCACGGCAACGTCGAGGCCTCTTCGGCCAGCGCCTTCTGCACGGCGGCCGGGTCGAGGCAGATCGCGCCGTCCGCGCGCCGGCCACGCAACAGATCGAAATAGCTGCGCTCGCGCAGCGGATCCGCGCCGGTATCGCACAACAGCATGAAGTAGCCGTTCTGGCGCGCGACGCTGTCGATGCCGCGCACGATCGCCGCATAGAACGGATTGCCGAAGTCGGGAACCATGGTGAGCAGCAGGCGGCTTTCGGCCGTGCGCAGATTGCGCGCGAGTTCGTTGATGCGATAACCGCTCGACGCCACCGCGGCACGCACTTTCTCGCGCGTGACCTCGCGAACGTTCGTGTGGCCGTTGAGCACGCGCGACACCGTCGCCACCGAAACGCCCGCGCGCTGCGCGACATCGGCAATGGACACTTCCTCGCGTGGACGAACCGTCTCCGGCATACGCTGCGCCGCCGACCGGCCAACGGGATGTAATGGATTACATTATTTGATCGTACGGTCGCGAAGGCAACACCAATCGACTAGGGACAAACGCCAATCCGCTGCTTTCCGACAGCTGTCGATTTGGCGTGGCGCCAGTCGTCGTAGAGTTCGAACGGGCACATTCATGCTCGCGTTCTCAACCTTCCGGAGACCCCTCTCATGCGATTCATGATGCTGATGATCCCGCGCGGCTACGAAAGCGCCGCACCCGGCACGATGCCGAGCGCCGAAGCCGTCACCGCGATGATGAAGTACAACGAGGAATTGCAGAAGGCCGGCGTGCTGCTCGCGCTCGATGGCCTCCATCCGCCTTCGATGGGCGCGCGCGTCAGCTTCGCAGGCGGCAAGCCGCGCGTGACGGACGGCCCGTTTGCCGAAGCCAAGGAAGTGCTCGGCGGCTACTGGATGCTGCAGGTGAAGTCGCGCGATGAAGCCATCGAGTGGGCGAAGCGCTGTCCGGCGGGCGACAACGAAACGATCGAAATCCGCCAGGTCATGGAAATGGAAGACTGCCCGCCCGACGTGCAGCAGGCAGCCGCCGGCTTCGAAGACCTGCACAAGGCCGCGAAGGACTAGTCGCTTCGCCTGGCGTTCGGCTTCGCTCAGCGCGGAATGCCCGTCAGGTAGATCGGCTTGTCGGTGGAGAGCGACTGCTTGACGGCGCGCCCGGTTTCATCGACGAGCACTTCCTCCTGATCACGCGCCACCGCCGCGAGCACTTCGTTCACGACGTGCTCCGGCGTCGACTTCGCACCGGTGACGCCCGCGGTCATGTCGGTGTCGATGTAGGCCGGATGGGCCGCGACCACCAGCGTGCCCTGCTCGCGCAGTTCTTCGCGCAACGCGTTGGTCGCCGCCCACATCGCCGCCTTCGAGATGTGATACGCGCCGCCCGCCGGCAACGAGACCCAGCTCAGCACCGACAAGATGTTGATGACCGCCCCGCCGCCGTTCTTCTTCAACGCCGGCGCGAAAGCCTGCGTCAGCGCGATCGGACCGAAGGTGTTGATTTCGAGCACGTCGCGGATGCCCTGGGTCGACGCCGGATCGACGAGCTTGCCGCGCGTCGTCACGCCCGCGTTGTTGACGAGCACCTGCACGTCGGTGTACGTGGCTGCGGCTTCGGCGATGTCGGCGGCGTTTGTCACGTCGAGGCGAATCGCTTCGACGCCCGGAATATCGACGCTCTTCGGATCGCGCGCGGCCGCGTAGACCTTGGCGGCGCCCGCCTTCAGCAACGAAAGCGCGAATTGCTTGCCGAGACCGCGATTGGCGCCCGTGACCAGTACGACTTTTCCCTTGATTTCCATGATGAACTCCGCTTCAAAGTGCATATGCACACAATGACGTAAAAGAAAGGCTCACGTGAAGCGAGCCGAGGTTGTTCCAATCACTCCATCGTCGTCAATTCGAAGAGCGACTTGCGCAAGGCCTTCGCGCGCTGCTCGCCGAACTTCGCTTCGAATTCTTCCTGCGCCGCGCGCCACAGCGCCGATGCCTTGGCGAGCGTGTCCTTGCCGAGCGCCGTGAGCCGCAGACCGACGGCGCGCGAACTGCGCGACTCCTGCGCCGCCTCGACGATGCCGTCACGCTGCAACGGCTTCAGCGCGCGCACGAGCGTGGTGCGGTCCATGACCATTTGCTCGGCGAGGTCGGCCATCTGCACGCCGGGCTTGCGCCCGATGGCCGCGAGCAGCGTGAACTGCGCGGCCGTGATGCCCGCCACGTTCAGATGCCGCTCGTACATCTGCGACACGTAACGCGCCGCCTGACGAATGGCGAAGCAGTTGCAATCCAGAGGAGATGAATTGGAAGTCATGCACGGAGAATAGTTTGTGCATATGCACTCTGTCAAGTCGGCAAATCAATGACGCCGATAGGCAGGGCATCGGCGGCTTTTGGCCGGTGGAAGCAAATCGTCGCGCGCGAATGGGCGGCGAAACGCCCGAAGCCGCGCCCGGCTTGCGCGCAGGCGCCGTCGGGCCTGTGCCGAAATCCGCACGTCCGGCGCGACGAAACTTCAAGACGCGCCGAAATTGGCTTCCTACATTGCGCATGTCCGCTGTCCGAGCGTCGCCAGGCATGTCGGCGGCTGCGGTTGCCCGCACGCTCAAGGGCAAGTCCGTCTTGCCGGCACGGAAGGGCTCGTGTTCCATTCGATTGCCACACTAAAAAGGAGAGGAAACCATGCGCTTTCTTACTCAACCTCTGGCCTGGGCCGTCGCCTGCGCCACGGTCGCGTTTGCTGCCGCGCCGCTGACGGCGTCGGCGGAAGACATGACGGTGAAGGTCGGTTTCGCCGCGCCGCTGACCGGCGCGAACGCGGGATACGGAAAGGACCTCCAGAACGGCGTGCAGCTCGCGCTCGACGAAGCCAACGCGAAGAAGATCACCATCGGCGGCAAGACAGCCAAGTTCGAGATTCACGCGGAAGACGATCAGGCCGATCCGCGCATCGGCGTGCAGGCGGCGCAGAAGCTGGTGGATGACGGCGTGGCGGTGGTCGTCGGCCACTTCAACTCAGGCACGACGCTGCCCGCCTCGCCGGTCTACAACAACGCCGGCATTCCGGTGATCGACCCGGCTGCGACCAATCCGACCATCACCACACGCGGCCTCGAAAACGTCTTCACGGTGATTTCGAGCGACGCGCAGAACGCGGGCAACGCCGGCGTCTACGCGGTGACGACGTCGAAGGCGAAGCGCATTGCCATCATCGACGACCGTACCGCGTTTGGCCAGGGCGAAGCAGACGAGTTCGAGAAGGCGGTCAAGGCGAAGGGCGGCAACATCGTCACGCGTGAATACAGCGACAACCAGACCGTCGACTTCAGCGCGCAACTCACGCGCATCAAGGCGGCCAACGCGGACCTGATCTTCTTCGGCGGGCTGGACCGGCAAGCGGCGGCGGTCGTCAAGCGGATGAAGCAGCTCGGCATGAACGCGCAGTTCGTGGGCGGCGGCGGCGTGATGGACGCTGATTTCCTGAAGCTCGCCGGCGATGCAGCCGAGGGCGCGCAGGCCTGGGAATACGGCAGCCCGCTCGACAAGCTGCCCGAAGGCAAGGCGTTCAGCGACAAGTTCCAGAAGCGCTTCGGCGTCGCGATTCTTTCGTATGCGCCGTTCGGCTATGACGCGGCGTGGGCGGCGATCAACGCGATGCAGAAGGCCAATTCCATCGATCCGAAGGTGTACCGGCCGGTGCTCAAGTCGAACTCGTTCGAAGGCATCACCGGGCCCATCGCGTTCGACAGCAATGGCGCGCTCAAGAATGCCTCGTCGACGCTGTATCAGGTGAAGAACGGCCAGTGGGAATCGGTCGTCACCAAGCACGGCATGTGATCTGACTCGCGCGGCTCAGGCCTGGGCCGCCTGCGTCCGGGCCTCCAGCCGCGCACGCGTGTGCGCGGCCTCGTCGCTCAGCCAGCGCGCAAACTGCCGCAACGCCGCCGACGGCGCGGGCCGCTCCGGATACGTCAGCCAGTAGGCCGCGCCGCTCGGCACGCACAGCGTGAACGGCGCGATCACGCGCTGCGCCCGCAAGTCCTCTTCGATCAGCGCAACGTCGCCGATGGTCACGCCGAGTCCCTGCATCGCGGACGAGATCGCGAGATCGAGCGTGTCGAAATGCTGCGCCTTCGTAGACGGCAAACCCGGATGACCGTATGCCTCGAGCCAGCGCAGCCAGTCGCGCCGATCTCGCGTGGGGTGCAGGAGCGTTTCGCCGGCGAGATCGTCGGGGGTCGGCGGAGGCTGCCGCTTCGGCCTCCAGAGCGCCGGCGCGCACACGGGCGTCAGCACTTCGTCGAACAGATGATGACTCGTCACGCCCTTCTGTGCGGGCGCCGCGCCGAACACGATGGCGGCATCGAACGGCTCGGCGCTGAACTCGACGCCATGCGACACCGAAGCCGTCACCTCCACCACCAGTTCCGGCCGCTCGTTCTGCAGCCGGATGACGCGCGGCAAGACCCAGCGCATCGCGCAGGTCGGGCACTTCACGCGCAGAATGCCGGATTGCGCGCCGCCTCGCGCCAGTGCATCGTCGATCTGGCTGAACGCCTGCTGCAAGGGCGCGATCAGCAGCGCGCCGTGATGCGTCAGCGCCAGTCCGCGCGCCTGGCGGGTGAAGAGCGCGTAGCCGAGATGCGCCTCCAGTCCGGCGATCTGCCGGCTCACCGCGCCCTGCGTGATGTTCAGCACCTCGGCTGCGCGCGTGAAATTGAGCTTCCGGGCGACCACCAGGAAGGTTTTGAGGACATCGAGCGAGGGCAGCGGTTTCATCGGGTTTGCGGCATGTAGCCATGATCTGCAAGCATGGCTAGTATGACAAAGTTTCGATTGTCCCCGCTTTATTGCCGCGGTTGAATCGACGGCAATTCTCGTCGAACCGCCCTTCCGGAGACACCGCCGTGCACAGCGCCTGCATTCCCGAATCGAAGCTGCCCAGCGTCGGCACGACCATTTTCACGGTGATCGGCCAGCTGGCCGAGGAGCACGACGCGCTCAATCTCTCGCAAGGCGCGCCGAACTTCGCCTGCTCGCCGAAGCTGATCGAAAGCGTCGAGCAAGCCATGCGGGCGGGACATAACCAGTATGCGCCGATGTCCGGCGTGCTCGCGCTGCGCGAGGCGATCGCGCTGAAGACCCAGCGGTTGTACGGCGCGCAGTACGATCCGGGCACGGAGATCACCGTGGTCGCAAGCGCGAGCGAAGGGCTGTACGCGACGATCAGCGCGCTCGTGCATCCCGGCGACGAAGTCATTTATTTCGAACCGTCCTTCGACAGCTACGGGCCGATCGTGCAACTGCAAGGCGCGACGCCGGTCGCGATCAAGCTGTCGCCGGTGGACTTTCGCATCGACTGGGACGAAGTCGCGGCCGCCATCACGCCGAAGACGCGCATGATCCTGGTCAACTCGCCGCACAATCCCACCGGCAGCGCGTTCACGGACGCGGACATCGAGCGGCTCACGGCCCTGACGCGCGATACGAAGATCATCGTGCTGTCCGACGAAGTCTACGAGCACGTCGTGTTCGACGGCGCGCCACATCACGGCATGGCGCGCTATCCGGCGCTGGCCGAGCGCAGCGTGATCGTCTGCTCGTTCGGCAAGTCGTATCACGTGACCGGCTGGCGCGTCGGCTACTGTCTCGCGCCCGCGGCGCTGACGGCCGAGATTCGCAAGATCCACCAGTTCATGACCTTCGCCGCCGATACGCCGATGCAGATCGCCTTCGCCGAAGCGCTCGCGGACCAATCGAGCTATCTCGATCTCGCGCCGTTCTACCAGCACAAGCGCGATCTGCTCGCCAATGCGCTGGCCGGCTCGCGCTTCGAACTGCTGCCGAGCGCCGGCAGCTTTTTCATGCTGGCGCGCTACGACGCGATCTCCGACGCAGGCGACAGCGACTTCGTGCTGCGCCTGATCCGCGAAGCCCGCGTCGCGACGATCCCGCTTTCGGCGTTCTACACCGACGGCACCGACAACCACGTGATCCGCCTGTCGTTCGCGAAGGACGACGGCACGCTCATCGAAGGCGCGCGCCGCCTTTGCACGATCTGACGCTTTCCCTGGAGACCCATACGATGAAACTGAATTCGTTCGCCGCCGCCCTGCTCGTTGCGTGCGGCTTCGCGAGCGGCGCCGCTCTCGCCGCCGACACCTTGCGCTTCGGTTTGGAAGCGCAGTATCCGCCGTTCGAATCGAAATCCTCGACGGGCGAGCTGCAAGGGCTCGACATCGACGTCGGCAATGCGGTGTGCGCTGCCGCGAAGATGCAGTGCAAGTGGGTCGAGACGTCGTTCGACGGTTTGATTCCCGCGTTGCAGGGCCGCAAGTTCGACGCGATCAATTCGGCGATGAACGCCACGGAACAGCGTCGTCAGGCGATCGATTTCACGACGGTGGTGTATCGCGTGCCGACGCAGCTGATCGCGAAGAAGGGCAGCAGTCTGGAGCCGACGCCGGCATCGTTGAAGGGCAAGAGCGTGGGCGTGCTGCAGGGCTCGATTCAGGAGACCTTCGCCAAGGCCCACTGGGAGAACGAAGGCGTGAAGGTCGTGCCGTACCAGGACCAGAATCAGGTCTATGCGGATCTGAAGTCCGGACGTCTCGACGCGACGCTCGTGCTCGCGCCCGCCGGACAGAGCGGCTTCCTCTCGAAGCCCGACGGCGAGGGCTTCGCGTTCGTGGGCGCACCGGTGCGCGACGACAGGATTCTCGGCAGCGGCATTGCCTACGGCGTGCGCAAGGGCGACGACGCGCTGAAGACGAAGCTCAATGCGGCGATCGAGAAGGTCCGCGCGGACGGCACCATCGACAAATACGCGAAGAAGTATCTGGGAAACATCGATATTTCGGCGAAGTGAGCTGGCGAGGACGCGGCGGCGTTGTGCCGCGTCTTACAGCAGCAGGAACGCGCGGATCGCGAACTTTTCCGCGTCGAGTTCCAATAAGTCGAGGCTAGGCGCACGAATTGAGATGTGTCAACGCGTATCTACATGAAATCGCGTAGCCACACACCCCCTCTGCCGTTTGCCTCAGCAACTTTTATTAAGCACAGGCACACTGTCGGCTCGATCCATCGTCCCCCCGAATCCGAGCCGCATGAGCACACCGACGACGCCCCGTCCCGCGCCCGCCCCACCCCCGCCGCTCGAAGGCGGCAAACTCGTGCTCGCCACCTTCGCCGTGGCGCTCGCCACGTTCATGAACGTGCTGGACTCGTCCATCGCCAACGTCGCGATTCCCACCATTTCCGGCAACCTCGGCGTGTCCGTCAACGAAGGCACGTGGGTCATTACCGTGTTTGCCGCATCGAACGCGGTGTCGATTCCGCTGACCGGCTGGCTCACGCAGCGGCTCGGGCAGATCCATCTGTTCGTCGGCGCGATCCTGATGTTCGTGTTGTCGTCGTGGCTCTGCGGCCTCGCGCCGAATCTTCCCGTACTGCTGTTCGCGCGCGTTTTGCAAGGTGCGGTCGCCGGGCCGCTGATTCCGCTCTCCCAGGCCATCCTGCTCGGCTCGTATCCGAAGGAGAAAGCGTCGATGGCGCTTTCGCTCTGGGCCATGACGGCGACCGTCGGGCCGATCGCCGGACCCGCGCTCGGCGGCTGGATCACGGACAGCTATTCCTGGTCGTGGATTTTCTACATCAACATTCCGGTGGGCATCTTCGCGGCGGGCGTGACGTGGATGATCTACCGCGACCGCGAGTCGCCGACGCGCAAGGCGCCCATCGACGTGGTCGGCCTGCTGCTGCTCGTGACGTGGGTCGCGTCGCTGCAGATCATGCTGGACAAGGGACGCGACCTCGACTGGTTCTCGTCGCCGCTGATCGTCGTGCTGGCGATTGTCGCGGCGATCGCGTTCGCGTTCTTCGTGGTGTGGGAGCTGACCGATTCGAATCCAGTGGTGGATCTGCGGCTGTTCGCCGGACGCAATTTCTTCGGCGGCACAGTGGCGATCTCGGTGGCCTACGGCGTGTTCTTCGGCAACCTGGTGCTGCTGCCGCAGTGGATGCAGCAATACCTGAACTACCGCTCCGTCGATGCCGGCCTGGTCACCGCGCCGCTCGGCATCTTCGCGGTGATCCTCGCGCCCGTCATGGGCAAGGTGCTGCCGCGTAGCGACGCGCGCATCATTGCGACGATGGCGTTCATCGGCTTCGCGTTCGTCTTCTGGCTGCGCTCGAAGTACGTGATCGAGATCGACACCTGGCATCTCGTCCTGCCGACGCTGCTGCAAGGCATTCCGATGGCCATGTTCTTCGTGCCGCTCACGGCAATTGTGCTGTCAGGGCTGCCGCCCTCGAAGATTCCCGCCGCGGCGGGACTTTCAAACTTCGCGCGCGTGTTCTGCGGCGCGGTGGGCACCTCGCTCGCGGGCAATGCGTGGGACGACCGCATCGCGCTGCATCACGAACGGCTGACGGAGCAGGCGAACATCTATAACCCGAACTTCCTGCACTCGCTCGGCGCGTCCCAGGCGACGCTCGATATCGGCGAAGCGCAGGCGCGCGGCATGTTCAACTTCACGGTGAATTCGCAGGCCGCGATGATGGGCCTCAACGATATCTTCCTGATCTCGGCGGTGATCTTCATTCTGATCATCCCGCTGATCTGGATCACGAAGGTGGCGAAGGGTGGCGGCGGCGGGGCGGCTTCGGGGGCGCATTGAGGTTCGCGATGGCACGAGCGCGAGCCCGATGCGCTCGCGCGATCAATCGAGCTGGAAACCCTCGTCAAGCACCGTGCGCATGGCCCAGGGGCAGAGTTCCGGAAACCGCTCAAACTCGATTCCCGTCTCTGCTTCCGCCAGGTTTCTGGCTTTCGACCAAACCAGATCGATCCATTCCGGATTGTCAAAGTTGGACTTGAGACTCGGCGCATCACGCAACACGAACTTCACCTCTTTCCGTTGCGTGCGTATGGTGCTTGTCCAACTCCGGCTTCGTCGGTCTGCCTGATATTGCCACTTCAACATGTGCGCGAGCAGAACCGACATTCTGCTCACCAGCTCTCTCTGCTCGCTCCTTCCCACGGCCTCGATTTCCTCTGCGATATGCTCGATATCGATGGCCGCAAGCTTTCCTGCACGCAGTAACGCAGCCTGTTCCCTGGCCCACGCCACCACGTCCTTCTCATACGGTGTTCCCATCGGCTGACTCCCGTTCTCTTCCTGATTCCCGGTATCGCCGATACTAGTTTCGTTATCCTTGTTCATCCAAGTCGTCCAAACGGCCAACGGCCAGCGCACATCACTTCAGGCCCAGATCCACCCTGCTGCCCGTCCCCTTGTCCTTGATGTCGTCCGCGTTCAGCTTCGGCGCCACGACGAAAACCCGCTTGCTGTCGATCTTCCCGTCAAAGTACTCCTGCACCGCCTGCGCGCGCTCCTGGGCAAGTTCGCGCAACGCGCCTTCGTCGACCGGCGCGTTTTGGGTCAGCGCGGCTTTCATGTCGGCATCCGGCAGCGACTTCGTCATGCCGATGAAGTTGGTCGGCTTCTTGAAGTCCGCCGACTTGTAGACCTTGGTCAGATACTTGTCGTAGTCCGCATCCGACACCTTGATCGCGTTCCAGTCCACATTCTCGCCATTGCCCGCCATGTCGCGCACCTTCGCGCGCTTGACCTGGGCGTCCACCCACGCCGAACGCAACGCCGGCTCGTCCACTTTCGGATCCACGCGGCCCGTCACGTCCACGCGCACTGACGGCTTGTCCACCAGCGCCTTCGCGATGGTTTCGAGCTTTTTCTGCGCGGCGTCCGTCAGGTCCGCCGAACCCGCATTGAACTCGATGTAATTGAGATCTGCGCCACTGCCTCCGCCGAACGCATGCGCGAGCAGCGTGAACGGCGCCGTCACCGCCTTCTGGACCAGGTTCAGAAGAGCCTGCCACACCAGCCCGCCGATTGAAAACTCCGGATTGTCGAGCGAGCCGGAAATCGGAATGTTCACGTCAATCTCGCCACGCGAATTCTTCAGCAGCGACACCGCGAGCCGGACGGGCAGCTTGGTTGCCGTCGAGTTGTCGACGTGATCGCCGAAAGTCAGCTGATCGATGAACAAGTGATTGTTCGCCGTCAGTTTGTTGTCGGCGAGCATGTAATGCAGGTCGACGTTCAGCTTGCCCTTCGTGATCGGATACCCCGCGTACTTCGATGAATACGGCGTCAGGTTCGTCAGCTCGACGTCATGGGCACTCGCCGTCAGGTCGAGCGCGGGCTTGTCGATCAGCGGATTCACCTGCCCCTTGATCGACACCGGCCCGTTCGCCGCGAGTTTGGCCGTGACATCGACGGGAGCGGGCGTCGTCGAATGCGTGCCGAACGCGCCGATCGTCCCGTTGATCGCGACGAGATTCGCCGTGTAGTTCGGCCTGATGAAGTTGTCGGTGTAGGTGACTCGGCCGTTTTGCAGCACGAGCTGCCCGAAGCGCAGGTTCACCGGCGGGCCCGCTTTCTCGGCGGCCTTCGGCGCCGCGGTGCTCGCGGCGGCCGGCGGCGCGGCCTTGACCTTCTCGCGCGTGACCGGCTGCGTCGCGCCGTTCTCGTTCGCCACCACGCCCTTCAGGTTCAGCTTGCCTTGCGCGTCGAGCAGCACGCGGCCGTAGAAGTTCGCGAAGGTCACGCGCGCCGCCTCGACGTCCGTGCCGCGCTCGTCGTAGCTCACCTTCATGTTGGTCAGCCCGAGCAGCTTCCAGCCGGCGAAGCGGTCGTTGGTCAGCTTGTCGATCATGCGCACGTCCGTCAGCGACGCATCGCCCTTGTACGTCGCCGCGAGCGTCTTGCCGCTGCCGGACAGCGTCAGGTCGCCGTTCGCGTTGGCATTCGCGCTGGCCACGTCGACGTTGAGCTTGTCGCCGAAGTACGGCTCGAACGCGGATACGTCCACCTGATCGCCCTTCACGTGCAGCGCCAGCTTGAGCGGACTCACGGTCACATTGCCGCCGAGCGCGAGCGTGCCCCGGCCGTTGAGCGTCAGCTTGCCGTCGAGCGCGAGCGGCCGGGTCAGGTCGTCGCTGAACTGCTTCACGTTGAGCGCGAGCGGCGCAATCTGGAGCTTCACCGGGCGCGCGAGCGTCTCGTCGGTAAAGCCGGCCGAGGCGTTCTCGACCGCGATCTGTCCTATCTGGTAATGCCACGCCGGACCCGCTTCCTGCGCCTTCTGGATCTTGCGCGTCGCGGTGGGCTCCGGCGCGGCCTCGTGCGGACCGGCGAGCGACGCCAGATCGATGCTGCCGTCCTTGCGGCGCGTCGCGTCGAGGGCGAGGCCGCTCACTTGCACGCTGTCGAGCGATGCCTGGCGCGCCGCCACATCCACCTTGGCGATCTTCGCCTGCGCGGACGCCAGCTTCACCGGCGCGACACCCTGCGCCGTGGGCGCGAGCGTGACGGCGTCGAGCCTGACCTCGCCCGCGCCGACCTGCACGCCGCCATCCGGCTTGCTCCAGTCGACCGAAACCGGCAGCGTTGCGCCCAGCGTGCCGCTCGTCACGCGCGCCGCCATCAGGTTCGACAGATACGGCTGCAACGGCGGCAATGCGAAGGCGTTGAGACCGATTTTCGCGTCAGCCTGTCTGGCTGCGAGCGTCACGCGGCCGGAGACGTCGAGCGCGCCGCCGTGGTCGAACGCGGTCTTCAGCGTGTAGGTGGCGGGCGTCTTCGCGAGTGTGGAAAAACCGTCGAGCGTCACGCCGAAGCCGGTCAGCGTGGCTTGCACGCGCTGCTTCAGCAACTGGTCGTCGAGGGCGATCCTGCCGTCTTCGATCGCCAGATGGCGGATGGACACATCGAGCGGCGGCGCGTCCTTCTCCGGCTCCGCAGCGGGTGCGTGCTCTTTCGCGGGCGGCGTTTTCTGCGCCGGCCCGCCCGCCAGCTTCTGCACGTTCAACTGGCCGGACGAATCGCGCACGAGATGCACGTCGGGATTCGCGAGCGTCACTTCGTCCAGCCGATAGATATCCCGCAACGGCTCGGCATCGCCGATCTTCACATGCAGCGCGCGCGCGGCGACCAGCGGTGCGTTCGCTTTGTCGGTGACGGCGAGATCGGCGAGATCGGCGGTGCCGGCGATGCGGATCGTCGGCGCATCGCCGGCAATCGAGAAGCTGACGTTGAGGTCGGTGGACAGCTTGCCGCTCTTCACCGCGACCGGCACCGATGCCGGCGCATAGGACGCCAGTTGCGGCACGTCGAGGCCGTCCAGTGTCAGCGCGATCTCCGATTCGCGCGACTCCGCGAACGGCTTCGTGCGTCCCTTGACGACCAGCGGCGAGCCGTCGATGCGCGCCTGCAACAGCGGCGTCACGAAGATGTCGGTGGCGGACGGCAGGGTCGCGATGAACGGAATGCCGAGCGCGAAGCGGTCGATGACGTGCTTCGCGTCGAGCAGCCGGTCGTCGAACGTGATCTGGCCGTTTTCCAGGCGGATGTTGGACACCGAAAAGCGCGCTGGCTCTTTAGACGGCTCAGCCGATGGCTTCGAAAACTTCTCGATGAGGTCGGAGAAATTGAAATGCTCGCCGTCGTAGCGCACGACGTGGATGCGCGGCGAATCGATCTTCAACTCATTGACGACCGGCGCGAGCTTGATGACGGAGGCCCAGGAAGTACGCACGACGAGCCGCGATACGTCGATGAAATCACCCGGGCTGCCCGGCGCCTTCGCGAGATTGGCGGGCGACTCGCCGATATGCACGCCGTCGGCTTCGAAGTCGAGCGTATAGGGATTGAGCGAGATGCGCCGGATGCTGACGGGCCGGTCGAGCTGCTTCGCAAGCTGCTGCTCGGCGACATGCCGGATGACCGGCGGCGCGACGAAGAAGCCGAGCGCGCCGATGACCAGCAGCGCGATCACCAGTCCGATGAAAAAGCGCCGCGTGCGCCGCGCCTGCACGACGCCGCGCAGGGTCTGGCCAGCGGACGCGAGAGAAGACTTGCTGATGCTTGACATTCGATGCGCGGCGGGCGAGCGCGCCGCATGTGCGCCGCTCGAGCTCGCCGTCCGGGATAAGTGAAGCCCGAGTATACGACGGCACGGCCCGCAAACGTTCGCTCTTGCGCGCTTCAGAAGCAAAGGCCGCGACGGATCGCGGCCTTTGCATGACGCTTCATGATCGCGCCCGGCGTTTCATTCGCGATCGACCGAAGGCGGCGCCCATGAACCGTCGCTTGCCTGGGGCTTCGGCGCATAGAGGCGCAGCGCGAGCTGGAAGTCGCCTTCCGGCACCGGCAGCCAGTTCGCCGCGTGCGCGCGTCCCGGCGATTTCGCCGACAGGATCACATCGAAGGAGCCGTCACGGTTCTTTCTCAGCCGGTCGCGCTCCGAGATCGACAGGCGCGGCAGCTTGCCATTCGCGAGCGCGCCGTCCTTGGTATAGGCGGTGAGCGTCCAGAAGCCGCGCACCGGCGGCAGCGCATCCGGCGTGAAGTGCAGCGTGTACTGGTTCGCGCCGTTCAGCGCATGACCTTCGCTGTCGGTCCGGGCGACCGGCTTGACCTCGCCTTCCTTCGTGCTCGTCGCGACCTGACGGCGCGCAAGGTAGGCGCGCAGTGTGTAGTCGGTGCCGTAGATGCCGACGCCGTCGCCGAACCAGGTCCAGCCGTTCTTGGTCAGCGCATTCGACGGCACAGTGGCAAGCCGCTCGCGCGCATCGCTCAGGCCCGAATCGAGCAGCGGCGCATCCGTCTTCTTGAACTGCACCGGCTCGCCCGGCTTCACGCCCAGGTCGGCCAGCCCGCTCATCGCGTGGCTGTCGTCGGTGGCGGCGGGGTTGTCGTCGAGCGAACGGGCCAGGCGCGCGAAGAACGCGTTGGCGTCGAGCGCCTCGGCCTGCGCGCCGGGCGTCGCCGCGGCAAGACCGCTCGGCAGCGGCGGCACCGCCGGCTGACGCGCCGTGCTCGAACCCCACGCGCCGGCGACCACCGGCGTCGGATCCGACACGGAGCCCTTGGCGGGCGTCAAGGTGTCGATGTGCATCGCGGTCTGCAGCTTGCGCGCCTCGCGCAGGTCGCGTGGACCGTTCACGCGCACGCGCACCGACAGCCACACATAGCGCGTGCGGGTCTCGACGCGGGTCGCGCCCGTGGGCAGCGTGCCGGTCCAACCGGCGGGCACGAAGGCGATGCGCTGCGGTTTCGGATAGGGCGTGGTGTCGGCGCTGGAATAGAGGGCATTGGTCCAGGCGTCGAACGCGCGGGCATCGAGATAGCGTCCGCGCGGCGCGGCGGGCAGTGTCACGATCACCGGATCGGCGGAGACATCGAGCCAGGCGCTCGATTCCAGCGTATCGACGCTCGGCCAGCCCGTCGCGCCGGCCGGCGGCAACGCCGTCGCATGGCGGAAGGTATTGAGCGCCCCCTGGCCCGGAGCGGCGCCGGCGCGTTCGCGCGCGATGTCGCTGGCGACCAGCGGGAAGCCAAACGTATAGGCATCCGCCACCTGATTCTTGACCCAGCCGGGGCTGCTTGCTTTGACTTCATCGGGCGCCCTGGTGGCGCAACCGGCCAGGACGGCCATTCCCGCAAGGCTCACGCTCATCCACAGGGCAGCGTCAAGCGGAAACGTCCAGCGTCGGTGGTTCTTCATTCGAATTGGAATCCGGGTTTTCTTTCGATTGGGTTGGCTCGCAAATCCGGGATGGTCCAGACCGGAACGCGGCTTCGGGTTGCGAGCGCAACACCGTGAGCGCCATCTCGGAATTCGGGTTTTAACTTATCCGCTGACGATAGGCAAGAAGCAGCATGCAAAAGGCCAGCGGCGTTTCAAAAATCGGGCTGAAGGCACCGAAAATGCACGCCCGCAAGGTATTTACGCGGTTCCTGCGCGCCTTCGTCAGCCCGCACTACGATAGCGGAATACGGTGACGTTCATCGGTCCAAAAACGACCGCACACGGGGTTTATCGCCCGCATTGTTCAGCGATGCACGACGCCGCTCCTGCTTTTCCTGCGCTTCCGCCTTGACCTTCCCACGATTGGAAGCTCGATACTCGTGGTGTGAGGGAGTACCGCGACCTGTCTGCCATCCGTCGATGTCGCGCATCCCAGCCAGACCGGAGTGTTTCAGCATGTCCACCGAATCATCCACGCAAGCCGCCCGCACCGCCGAATTCGCGGTCAGCGGCATGACCTGCGCCTCGTGCGTGATGCGGGTCGAAAAGGTCCTGAAACGCGTGCCCGGCGTCGAGAGCGTCGCGGTCAATCTCGCCACCGAGAAGGCCACCGTCCACGCCAGCGCCGCCGTCAGCGACGATCAGCTCGTCGCCGCGGTCGCGAAGGCCGGCTATGAGGCCGCACTCGTCGTGCCCGAGGCGCCGGCGGCCGTGGCCGTGGACGCCGGTGTCGATCGCGAACTCATCGCCGTGCTGGCTGCCGCGCTCATCACCCTGCCGCTGCTCGCGCCCATGTTTGGCCTCGAACTCGATCCCTCGCTTCAGCTGGCGCTCGCGAGCGTCGTGCAGTTCGGCTTCGGCGCGCGTTTCTATGTGGGCGGCTATCGCGCGGTGCGGGCGTTTGCCGGCAACATGGATCTGCTCGTCGCGCTCGGCACATCGGCGGCATGGGGGCTGTCCGTCTATCAGATGCTCGCGCACGGCGGCATGGGCGCGCATCTGTTCTTCGAGGCATCGGCGGTCGTCATTACGCTGGTGCGCTTCGGCAAGTGGCTGGAAACGCGCGCACGGCGCCAGACCAGCGCCGCGATCCGCGCGCTCAACGCCCTGCGCCCCGCCACTGCGCGCGTGCGCGACCGCGACGACCCGGCGCGCGAACGCGACGTGCCGCTGGCGGACGTGCGCATCGGCGACATCGTGATCGTGCGGCCGGGCGAGCGCGTGCCGGTGGACGGCATCGTGCGCGCAGGCCGCACGCACATCGACGAATCGCTGATCACGGGCGAAAGCCTGCCCGTCGCAAAGGAAAGCGGCGCGCGCACGACCGGCGGCTCGGTCAACGGCGAAGGCGCGATCGAAATCGAAACCACGGCGATCGGCACGGAAACGACGCTCGCGCGCATCATCCGGCTGGTCGAATCCGCCCAGGCCGACAAGGCGCCGATCCAGCGGCTGGTCGATCGCGTGGCCGCGGTCTTCGTTCCGGCGATCCTGGCGATCGCCCTCGTCACGCTGGCCGGCTGGCTGTGGCACGGCGCCGGCGTGGAAACAGCGCTGCTGGACGCGGTCGCGGTCCTCGTGATCGCCTGCCCGTGCGCGCTCGGCCTCGCGACGCCCACCGCGATCATGGCCGGCACCGGCGTCGCCGCGCGCCAGGGCATCCTGATCAAGGACGCACAGGCGCTCGAACAGGCGCATGCCATCGCCATCGTCGCGTTCGACAAGACCGGCACGCTGACCGTCGGCCGTCCGACGCTCGTCGAATTCGAGGCGGCTCCCGGACACACGCGGGAAGAAGCGCTCGCGCTGGCGGCCGCCGTGCAGCGTTCGAGCGAGCATCCGCTTGCCAAGGCCGTCGTGGCCGCCGCACTGGACGATCCGGACGCGCCGCGCTTCGAGGCGAGCGCGGCGCGCGCGGTCGCCGGGCGCGGCGTCGAGGCGAGTGTGAACGACAGACGCATCGCCATCGGCAGCGGGCGCTGGGTCACGGAACTGGGGGCGAACGTGCCGCCTTCGCTCAGGGAACGCGCGCAGGCGCTCGAAGCGCGCGGCAACACGGTGTCATGGCTGATCGAGGAGACCCAGGCGCGCCACGAGGTGCTCGCACTGCTCGCCTTCGGCGACACCGTCAAGCCGACGGCCCGCGCGGCCATCGAACGGCTGGCGGCGATGGGCGTGCAAAGCGCGCTCATCACCGGCGACAACGCAGGCAGCGCGCACGCCGTGGCGCGTGCGCTCGGCATTCCGGCGGAGCGCGTGTTCGCTCAGACCCTGCCCGACGACAAGGCGCGCGTCGTCGGGCAATTGCGGGCATCGGCGCAAGGCATCGTGGCGATGGCCGGCGACGGCATCAACGACGCCCCCGCGCTCGCCGCCGCCGATGTCGGCATCGCCATGGCGAGCGGCACCGACGTCGCGATGGAAGCCGCCGGCATCACGCTGATGCGCGGCGACCCGGCGCTGGTCGCCGATGCCATCGACATCTCGCGGCGCACCTATCGGAAGATCCAGCAGAACCTGTTCTGGGCGTTCGTCTACAACCTGATCGGCATTCCGCTGGCGGCGTTCGGTCTGCTCGATCCGATGTTCGCGGGCGCGGCCATGGCGTTCTCGAGCGTGAGCGTCGTGACCAACGCGCTGTTGCTGCGCAACTGGCGCGCTCAGGCCGGCGCGGTGGACGAAGCGCGCGCCGGCAAGCCGATCACGCGTCCGGCATGACGCGCGTGCTCCGGCGCGACGGTCGGCTCGGCGGCAATGCGCGCGGCGACGTCCGCATCGAACGAAGCCGACTTCGGCACGCCGCCGGTATCGATGTGCATCAGCATCTGCTCGCACGCCGATACCGGTTCGACTGAATCGCCCTCGAACATCTCCAGGTAGAGATGGACGCGCTTGCGGTCATGCGCGAGCACCCGCACCTCGACCCGCACCGCCGCGCCTTCCTTGATTTCCCGCAGATAGCTGACGTGCGCTTCCAGCGTGTACAAGGTGCGCTGGCGCGCGCGGCGGCCGGCGTCGTCGAGACCGATGCGGTCCATGAAGGCATCGGTCGCGAGGCTATAGATCAGCATGTAGAAGGCGTCGCGCAGATGGCCGTTGTAATCGACCCATTCGGCCTTCACGGTGTCGCGGTAGATCATCGTCGCTCCTTCAGTCCTCGATGCCATGCCGCGCCTTCGCCGCCGCAATCGCTTCGATCACGCTCGAAATGCAATCGTCGCGATACCGCTCCAGCGCCTTGATGTCGCGCCCGCCGGTTTGCCGCGACGTGCCGTCGACCACGCGGTCGATCAGTTCGTCGGTCAGTTGCGGCGCCACCAGCCTGGTCCACGGCAGTTCCAGCGCGGGGCCGAACTGCTGCATGAAGTGTCGCATGCCCGCCTCGCCGCCCGCCAGCGTGTAGGTCAGGAACGTGCCCATGAACGACCAGCGGATGCCCGCGCCGTAACGGATGGCGTCGTCGATTTCCCCGGTGGTCGCGACGCCGTCGTTCACGAGATGCAGCGCCTCGCGCCACAGCGCCTCCAGCAGCCGGTCCGCGATGAAGCCCGGCACTTCCTTGCGCACCCGCAAGGGCCGCATGCCAATGGACGCGTAGAAGCTCATCGCTGCATCGATCGCCTCGCCCGAGGTCTTGTCGCCGCCGAGCACTTCGACGAGCGGCAGCAGATACACCGGATTGAACGGATGCCCGACCACGCAGCGTTCGGGATGCAGGGCCCGCGCATAGAAGTCGCTCGGCAGCAGGCCCGAAGTGGAAGAAGCGATGAGCGCGTCCGGCCTGGCCGCGCGGCTCACGCGCTCATGCAACGCGAGCTTCAGTTCCTCGCGTTCCGGTGCGCTTTCCTGGATGAAGTCCGCCTGGGCCACGCATTCCTCGACCGTCGCGACCACGCGCAGGCGTTCCGGCGATGCCCCCGCCGCCAGTCCGGCGCGCTCCAGCGCGGGCCACGCGTTGGCGACGTTCGCGCGCAGTTGCGCTTCGGCGCCGGGCGCCGGATCCCATGCGGTGACGTCGAGCCCTGCTCCGAGCGCACGCGCCACCCAGCCGCTGCCGATCACACCCGCGCCGAGCGCGGCGAATTGCTTGACTTGCATGTTGATGAGGTCCGTTTGAGTTCGAGCGAGTGAAGTTCAGGCCAATTGTTCGAGCGCGCGCTTGTCGAGCGGACGTTCGCCGCGCGCGGGCAGTCCCAGCTTCCTGCGGCCTTCGGCAGGCGTGAGCGCGCTCGCTCCCAGCCGCTCGATGATCTCGATCGCGCGCTGCACCAGTGTGCCGTTGGTCGCGTGGACGCCGCGATCGAGCCACAGGTTGTCTTCGAGCCCGACACGCACGTGGCCGCCGAGCAGCATCGCCTGGGCGACCATCGGCATCTGCATGCGGCCGATGCCGAAGCCTGCCCAGTGCGCGCCGGGCGGCAGGTTGTCGACCATCGCCTTCATCGTGCCGGTGTCGGGCGGCGCGCCCCACGGAATGCCCATGCACAGCTGGAAGAGCGGCGGGTCATCGAGCAGACCTTCCTTCAGCAGCTGGTTGGCGAACCACAGATGCCCCGTATCGAAGATCTCCAGTTCCGGCTTCACGCCGAGTTCCTGGATGCGTTTCGCGCCGGCGCGCAACTGGGCGGGCGTCGAGACGTAGACGTAGTCGCCGTCGCCGAAGTTGAGCGTGCCGCAGTCCAGCGTGCAGATTTCGGGCAGCAGCTCTTCCACGTGCGCGAGACGCGTCAGCCCGCCGACGAGATCCGTGCCACGCCCGAAGCGCATCGGCTCTTCGCCGGGGCCGATCTCGAGATCGCCGCCCATGCCCGCCGTCAGATTGATGATGACGTCCACATCCGACGAACGAATGCGGTCGACAACTTCCCGGTACAGCGCCGGATCGCGGCTGCCTCTGCCCGTCTTCGGATCGCGCACGTGACAATGCGCGACGGTTGCGCCCGCGCGCGCGGCTTCGATTGCCGCTTCGGCGATCTGCTTCGGCGTGACGGGAATGGCGGGATGCCTGGCCGTGGTGTCGCCGGCGCCGGTGACCGCGCAGGTCACGATGACTTCGTAGTTCATGGATATTCCGTTCCAGAGGACTGTTAGGGTTCCTGCTTTCCCTGCTCGCCCGAAGGTCCGGAAGAACTTCAGGCGCACTGCTCAGCTTGTCAAAGCCCCAGGTACTGTTTCACCGCGGGCAAGCCGTCCTTGCCGTCGACCGTCTTCACGCCGGCCAGCCACGCATCCAGCACCTGCGGATTGCTCTTCAGATACGCCTTCGCCGCCTCCTGCGGGCGCTCCTTGTTCATCACGGGCTGCATCAGGCGGTTTTCCAGATCGGTCGTGAAGCGCAGGTTCGACACCAGCTTTCCGGCATTCGGACAGCGCGACAGGAAGTCGGTGTTGGTCAGCGTGTAGACGCGCGCCTCGCCATAGTTCGGGCCGAATACGTCATCGCCGCCCGAGAGGTAGTCGAGCTTCATCTGGATGTTCATGGGGTGAGGTTCCCAGCCGAGAAATACAACCGGCTTCTTGTCGCGGATGGCGCGCTCGACCGTCACCAGCATGCCCGCTTCACTCGACTCCACCAGCTTGAAGCCACCGAGCCCGAACTGGTTCGAATCGATCATCTTCTGGATTTTCGCGTTGGCGCTGCTGCCCGGCTCGATGCCATAGATCTTGCCGCCGAGTTCGTCGCGATGCTTCGCGATATCGGCGAAGGTCTTGATGCCCGCGTCGTAGGCATAGGCCGGCACGGCGAGCGTCGCCTTCGCGCCGGAGAGATTCGGCGGATCGAGCTTCTGGATGCTCTTCGATTCGAGATACGGTTCGACGGCCTTCTGTTGCACCGGCCACCAGTAGCCGAGCGAGACATCGATCTGCTTGCTCTTGAGGCCGGCCAGCGAGATCGGGACTGAGGCGACCGTGGTCTTCGGCGCATAGCCGAGTCCTTCGAACACGACCGACGCGAGCGCGGTGGTCGACGTGATGTCGGTCCAGCCGATATCGACGAAACGCACGGTCTTGCAACTGGCATCTTCCGCACGCGCGTCCTGCGTCAGGGCGAACGCCACGCCCGCGGCGCAGGTTCCGGCCATCAGCAGCTGGGAAATCAGGCGATGTCTCATTGGCGTTCTTCCGTGGTGGGTTGTCTCGATGAACCGGTTCGGGGCGCCGGCATGGATACGAAAGTATCGCCGCATAAAAGTGCGCGAACGTCCGCCGGCGACGGCGACTTGCCTGCTTGCGACGTTGTGTCGAAAAATCAACCGCTCGTGCGGCAGCGGGCGCCGCGTCAAAAAGTTTTTCGTTGCGTGCCTTGATGTTGGCTGGCAGTTATCTTGCTCATGACAGCCGGACGATGTTAAGGAAACCGTTGCGTCGGGAATGTCGCGAGTGTGTCATTTCGCGACGCGACCACTCATGAATATGAAATGCGCGCGAGCAAGAGTAACCTTCGTTGACGGCGGCAGACTTTGTGGGTGTTCGAACATTGCCGTGCCTTCCGGACGAGTAATCTGCGTTTGAGGGATCGACGCCGGGCGTCGACACAGACGCATAAAAGGGGAAAAAGAGAGATTTCCCGTCTGTGTTCGAGTACCCAGGCGCTTAAAGCCATGCAGTCCAATTACAGGTGCATAAAAATGGACCGACAGGACGCTATCCGAGAGCGTGCGCGCAGCTACGCGCGCGAGCCATTGTTTGAACCCGCCTTCGAGCAGATCAGCGCTTCACGCATGACAGCCTTCACGGAAGGCTTCGAAAAAATCATCGGCGAGCATTTCGGCAGTTATGCCGGATTGCATGCTTTTGCGTGCCGTGAATATCGGCAGTTCTGGAAATACTTTCTCGATTCGGCTGAAGGACTTGAATGGTCCGGATCGGATGAACCGGTTTGTATTGGCACGCAATGCGAAACAGCGCGATTCTTTCCGAATGTCGAATTGAATTACGCCGAGAATCTGCTAGGCAGGCGCATCGCGCCCGACGACACTCCCGCGCTCACCTCCCGTTATGCCGATGGCCGCCGCATCACCTACACCCGTGGCGAACTGCGCGAACGCGTCATGCGGCTTGCACATGCACTGAGTGAACTCGGTCTCAAGCCGGGCGACCGCGTGGCCGCGATCATGCGCAACGACGGCGACGCGATCACCGTCGCGCTGGCGGTGACGGCGCTGGGCGCCACGCTCTCCACGGCCGCGCCGGAAAACGGCGTGCAGGCAATCCTCGACCGCTTCGCGCCGCTCGCACCGAAGATGTTGTTCGCGCACACCACGCAACGGCCTTTCGACACCGGCGGCTCGATTTCGGGCCACATCGCGGCTGTCGCGATGCAGTTGGGATCGCTCACGGATATCGTCTGTCTCGACGAAACCGAATTGCCCAGCTCCGTGACAGTGCGTCAGCACGAAATGCGTGCATTGATCCTGCACGGCAATGCCTTGCGTTTCGACTGGAAGCGTTTCGAATTCAATCACCCGTTGTTCATCATGTTTTCGTCGGGCACCACCGGCAAGCCGAAATGCATCGTGCACGGCGCGGGCGGCACGCTCCTCGAGCATGTGAAGGAACACCGGCTGCACTGCAACTTCGGTCCCGGCGACAAGCTGTTCTTCCACACCAGCTGTTCGTGGATGATGTGGAACTGGCAATTGTCCGCGCTGGCATCGGGCGTGGAGATCGTCACCTATGACGGCCCTGTGGCCGCGGTGGATACGCTCTGGCGGCTCATTGCGAACGAACGCGCGACGGTCTTCGGCACGAGTCCCGCGTATCTCAAGATGAGCGAGGACGCCGGTCTCGAACCCGGCGCGCAATTCGACCTTTCGGCGCTGCGCGCAGTGTTGTCAACGGGCGCCGTGCTCTACGACGCGCAATTCCACTGGGTCCGCGACCGCGTGAAACCCTTGCAGCTGCAATCGATCTCCGGCGGCACGGACATCATCGGCTGCTTCGTGCTGGGCAATCCGAACCTGCCGGTGTATGCGGGCGAGGCCCAGTGCCGCAGCCTTGGCCTCGACGTGCAGGCGTTCGACCAGGGCGCGAGCACCATCATGCCGGGCGAACTGGTCTGCACCAATCCGTTTCCTTCACGGCCACTTGCTTTCTTCGGCGATACCGACGGCACGCGCTTTCATCAAGCCTACTTCGCGGCAAACGAAGGCATGTGGACGCATGGCGACGTAATCGAGTTCTCGCCGCAAGGCTCGGCGCGCATGCATGGCCGCAGCGACGGCGTGCTCAACGTGCGCGGCATCAACGTGAGCCCGGGCGAGATCTACCGCATCCTGAGCGGCATCGCGGACATTTGCCAGGCGATGGCCGTGCCGCAGACGGACACCAATGCGGGCGATGCGGGCCAGCGCATCGTGCTGCTGCTCGTGCTGCGCCCCGGCGCGCAGATGAACGCGGCGCTCGCCGCGCGCATCCGCCGCGAGCTGAAACGCCAGGGCAGCGCAGCGCTGGTGCCCGACGTGATCGTTCAGGTTGACGCGCTGCCGGTCACGCACAACGGCAAACCGTCCGAGGCCGCGGCCCGCGATGCGGTGAACGGCCTGCCGGCGCGCAATGTCTCGTCGCTGGCGAATCCGGATTGTCTCGAACGGATTCGCGAACACCCGTCCCTTTCGCGCGTGAAGAGTGCGTTGCCGGCGCCGGGCGAATCCGTCGCGCAACTCGAGGCTTATCTGTGCGCGCTGTGGGAGCAGTGTTTCAGCTTCTCGCCGATCGGCCGCGACGACAATTTCTTCGACCTCGGCGGGCACTCGCTGCTGGCGGCGCGCATGCTCGCCGACGTGCAGCGCACCACGGGCCGCGCGCTGACGCTCTCGACGATGATCGTCGCGCCGACCATCGCGCGTCTCGCGGCCGTGCTCGCCGCGGGTTCGGCATCGCAGACCACGGGCTCGACCGTGGTGCAGATGCGCGCGGGCACGGGCCGCCCGCTCTTCATGGCGCACAGCATCACCGGCTCGGTGATGGAGTGCCTGACGCTCGCGGGCATGCTGGAAAACGAGCGGCCCGTGTACGGCCTGCAGGCGCTCGGACTCGACGGCGATGAAGCACCGCAGCACAGCGTCGAGAAAATGGCCGAGGGCTACGTGCGGCGCATGCGCGAAGTACAGCCGCAAGGGCCGTATGCGATCGCCGGCTATTCGTTCGGCGGGCTGATCGCGTTCGAGATTGCGCAGCAGCTCGTGGCGGCGGGCGAGCGCATCGAGATGCTGTGCCTGCTCGATACCTACGTGCACGAACACTGCCTGCCGTTCCCGCAATGGACACGCTTCCAGGCGGACGTGATCGCCGATCGCCTGCGTGAATTCCGCTCGCTCGATACGCGGGCACGACTCGGCTACGTGCGCACCAAGGCGGGCGCGTTCGCGGACCGCGTGCGCATGCGCCTGGGGCATCAGGCCCACAAGGCCGCGCCCGACGCGCAGGGCCTGCCGCCCGCGCTGATGCGCGTGCGCGAGTCGATGCGCGTCGCCATGACGACCTACACGCCGCGTCATTACCAGGGCGGCCCGATCGTCTATGTACGCGCCACGGTTCTGGAGACGATGCGCGGCGATCCGCTGCCGGTATGGCAACGCGTCGCGAAGAATGGCTTGCAGGTGATGAAGGTCGAGGGCAGGCACACCGATCTGGTGGTCGAACCGCAACTCGCGACGGTCGCGCAGACGCTGACGCACGCACTCTCGCGCGTCTGACTGAGCAACGCGCATCATGATCCGGCGCGCTCTACGGGGCGCGCCGGATTGCGCATGCATTTTGCTCTTGCTACGGTGAACGGCCTACCTTCATCGAACCTCCGATGCCCGCTCCACAAGACATCCACTTTCTTCTGCTGCCCGAGTTCTCGTCGATCGGGTTCATGTCGGCGATCGAGCCATTACGGGTCGCCAACCGCTTCGCGGGCGATCTGTACCGCTGGCATATCCTCTCCGCCGACGGCGGCCCTGTGGCCGCGAGCAACGGCATCACGGTGAATGCAGAAGCCGCGTTCAATGACGTCGCCGACGCACGCACGGTGTTCGTCGTGTCGGGTTTCGAGCCTCTCGCGGGCTTCACGCGCGAACTCGCCGACTGGCTCAAGCGGCTGGACCGTGCCGGCGCGACGCTCGGCGGCATCGATACCGGCAGCTTCATCCTCGCGCGCTGCGGCCTGCTCGCGGGCAAGCGCGCGACGTTGCACTGGGAAGCCGCGGCGGCATTCGCGGAACAGTATCCCGAGATCGAGACAAGCCAGGAACTCTTCGAAATCGATACGCGCCGCATCACGTGCGCGGGCGGCACCGCTTCCATCGACATGATGCTCGACCTGATCGGCCGCGAACATGGCGCGGGCCTCGCAGCCCAGGTGTCCGAGCAGTTCGTGCTGGGCCGCATCCGGCAACGATCGGATCATCAGCGCCTGCAACTCGCCGCGCGCTACGGCATTCACAATCGCAAGCTGATTCAGGTGATCGGCGTAATGGAACAGAACATGGAGGAGCCGCTTCCGCCCGATGCGCTCGCCGCGTCCATCGGCGTCACGCGGCGGCAGCTGGAACGCCTGTTCTGCGCGGCATTGCAGGACACGCCGACACACTTCTATCTCGGCCTGCGCCTCGCTCGCGCCCGCGAACTGCTGCAGCAGACCGACATGTCGATCCTGGCGGTCTGCGTGGCGTGCGGCTTCGAATCGCCGTCGCATTTCTCGCGCACGTATCGCGCGCGTTTCAACACGAGCCCGCGCCAGGACCGCAGCGCATTGCGCAACGCCGGTCCCGCGCGGCTTGCCGCGGCCTAGAACGAGTGACGCATGCCGATGCGCACGTCAGACTGCGTGTTCGTCGACGACGGCGTGAAGCTGTAGCCGATGACAGCGTCGATCGGACCGGAGGCGCGCAGATAGTCACCGGAGATATAGACGTCGGTGCGCTTCGAGAGCAGGTAGTGCAGGCCGAGCGATCCCTGATTCCAGTGATTGCCTTCGAAGCGCGTGTGCTGATAGCCGCCGTACAGCGCGAGGTCGGGCCTGAAGTTATACGATGCGCCGCCCTCGTACACCTGCATGTGCGAAGTCTGGCCTAGACCCTTGATGGTCGTGTACGTGAAGTTACCCGACAGCATCAGGTTGCCGAGCGTCCAGGCTGCGCCCACCGCGAACGCGCCTTGCTTGTCGACGGGAAAGGAGTTCGCGCTGTAGAGGTCGGTGACGGCGCCCGTCGCGGGATCGACGGATACGGTCGGCTGACCGAGGAACGTGCGCGCGCCGATCATCGCGTAGGGATCGAACGCATAGATGCCGTTGGGGTTGTTGAGCTGCGTGTACGCGGCGCCCACGTTGAAGGTGTTCGCGGCATAGTGCGCGCCGACGCTCCACGCGCTGTTCTGATGGAAGTTGCCCGACACGTTGCCGAACGAATACATGCCACCGAACGTGAAGCCGCCGATGTTGTTCGACAGGAATTTGACCGAGTTGGGCAGGCGGTCGCCGTTCATGCGGTCGAAGTCGCCTTGATGGATCGCGTAGCCGCTGGCCCACGCCGAAATGTTGTAGAGATAGACGAACTCCTCGGTCATGTCGAGCTGATTGCCTAGCGAGACCGTGCCCCACTGGTTCTTGAGGCCTACGTACGCCTGGCGTCCGAACTCCGCGCCGCCGAATGCATAGCGGCCCGTGCCGAGACGAAAGCCCGATTCGAGCACGAAGATGGCTTGCAGTCCGCCGCCGAGATCCTCGACGCCGCGAAAACCGAGACGGTTGCCATAGGAGACGCCGTCATCGAACTTGACGACATGCGCGCCGCCACTGTTGTTCACCCACGTGACGCCTGCATCGAGGATGCCGTACAGCGTGACGCTGCTTTGTGCGTGCGCCAGCGCCGGAGCGAGACTCGCGCCTGCTGCGACGGCAAGGCTCGCGAGCCGCGCTGCGCGTGCGGTAGGTGTCGTGCGGGTTGCGGCATGTCGCTTTCTCATCGTGCTCGTCCTCTTCTTGTCGTGATCGGTTTCGTTGGAATGAGCGATGCCCTGCCTTCACGCATTGCGTGATGACACATCGCCTGACCTGCCGGGAACTGCGGAGACTGCCGCTGACGCGCCTGAGTGGCTATGCGGCGAAACGGATCGTCTCGCCGGTGTTGTAAAAATAAGGTTCCATATAAAGGAAGGCTCGACCGATTGCGACGCAAATCTGTCTCTCTGCGACGGATACGTTTCGCACCGGGATGAATTCGCGCTTACTTCACGCCGAGCGCGGTGTGCACCGCCTTACTCTGTCCGTCACGGCATGCATGAAGCGGGGGTTCGCATTGCAGTCACGTTGCCGTGTCCGGTCGACGCCCGAAGCCAGATTGATCGCGGCTCGCTCCGACCGCAAACGCGCATCACCCACCGTACAGCGGGGCGGAGATCCTGATGAGCGCGCGTTAAGGTTACAGCCTGGACCTGCTTCACATGATGCGCGATCCCGGGTGATCCGCACCGCCCTTCTCTTTGAAGGCTGGTCACCTTCCCTTAACCATCATGCTCGTGAATCGGTAGTACCTCAACGCGCCGCTCTAAGACGTGACCAGAGCAAAGCGATTTCTTTAATTGACCGAGTAAGCATCAGATTTATGCAACTCTCTTGCCGTGTTTATTACCTTACGATCACCACGCGCGGACGTTCTGCCCATCCGAACGAACAATCCAGAGGTTCAAAACACATGAGCAACATTTTCTTGAGCATAGGTGAAGTAAAAGGCGAGTCGGCTGTTATCGGTCATGTGGGTGAAAGCGAAGCACTCAGCTGGGGATGGCGACTGACTCAAACGACCCTCTTCTCTCACGCCATCGCTGCCAGTGCGAAGAGTTTCGTGCTTCTTCAAGGGCAAAGCGAGGGCTTGATCGATGGCGGCGGGATTGGCTTCATGGTGGGTCACGTGTCTTACGAGGGCCCATGTTGAAAAGCAATTTTGACGAGAAGAGATTCAGCACCGCACCGGACAAATTTTCACAAGCCAAAACAATCAATAACGTACGAGGTTGTCTTAGTCTGTCTACTCCTGCTGTTTGGTCGATTGGGATGAAGTTATAAACCTTAAGCGACATGGAGCCCGCACCCCCTAAAAGAGAATGAACGACAGCAAAGCGATCCTGAAAAAGCGTCTTTCTCCACGTTTGAGGATGGTGCACATAAGTTATAGCACGCACCATCCGCATCAATACCCATCCACCGATCCGCAAAGAAAGAAGAATTGACGAACGAAGTGTATCTCCGAGATATCGGCTTCATCGTGCGCCGTCGTCCCTACTACCTGAGTTTGAGCTATGAAGAACTTGGCGACCAATTCCATGCCGAATTTTTCTGCATCGGCGCGCCGAATGGTCAACTAACTTGTTCATCATGTCCGAGTTGTCCGCGCTTATCGGCATACACGGGATGGCTGGATTCAACGCCTACAAAGACATCGAGCGTGCAGTTCGCTCCGGTGAGTTACAAGTTGAATTGAAGGAACCGGATTACACCTTCGTGAGTCGCGAGGTACTGCCGCCGCCCCGCTCCAAGACCTACACACCTGAGCAGCTATAGCCACGGGCCGCGCCCGACGCGGCACCCGCGAAGCTCAAAGCCATGGCGGCACGCCTCGATTGCTCTTATCTCGATGGCTCGCGTCGTCGCATCGACGCACCCGCCGAGTTGTACAAGCACGTCAACCCCGTCACTGCTTCACCGGTCGATCGCGTGATGTTCGATTTTCCGGCTGACGGGCCAAGCCTCGCGTTCCTGAAGACGGCTACGGTACACGGACGGTCCGTCGATGTTTTCATGCCGCTCGGCAAGCCTGCTGAAGGCTATGGGCTTCCAAGCGGGGACAAAATCATCAAGGCTTTGGAGGTCCTTAAGCCACATCAGACCAAGGACTTGACGAGGGTTTCATTGAACACACACGGGAATCGAGAAGACGCTTATTGGCAAGCAAAATACGCCAACCCGAATTTCTATTCAGGCGCGACAGCGGACATCGAGCAAGGCGTTGCTATTTACCCATGGAAGGATTGGCCCGACATCCCGCAACAATATGTCGATAGCACCATGAGCCATGAGACCGGCCACATATGGAGCGAATCGTTGTGGAAGGATGGATCGACGAAGCAGGCGTGGCTTGATGCTATGGCGAGCGATGGCAGAGCGCCTTCGGATTATGCCCGTCAGAACGAATTCGAAGACTTCGCCGAATCCGTCAACATGTACTTTTCGAGTCTCGGCTCTCCCTGCGAGGACAGGGGCCGGGAGAACTATCCGGCGCGTTATCGGTATCTGGATAAACACTCAAAATGAAGCGACTCACCCTGTTAGCCGCGACTATCTTCATGCTCAGCGCCTGCGCGGGCAACGTCAAACCAAGCACATCGCATATGAACCAAACCAATCATCCGGGCGCACAAGACCCCTCTCAACCCCATCCGGGCACGATCACATGGAAGTACACATGGAACGGCAGCACCGAAGTAACGCCAGCATCCAAATTCCCTGAATTCTTCGTGCTCTATTGCTACGACGACAAAGGAAACCGCGTCGACACGAACAAGGCGGCTTATTGCGTTCCGGTTACCGAGATCGTAACGATCTCAATGGACAAGCAGGGAAAGCCCGCCCCTCCGAACACATCAGAATATATTGAGATAAGCGTGTATGGTCCCGGTCATACGTTCTTGAAGCACATCACCGGAGGGCCGCGCTCAGGACCCGTACCCCCGCCCCCAGCGCCTGCAAAGTGAAGGCATAAGACAACCCGCCTCGATGGTAAGAACCAAAGACGCGGGTGAGGCAGACACCTAAGCTTCACAAGGGCCTCTTAGAGGCGCACGGTAAAGAGATAATTGAAGCGTGCTGGGCAGCTGTCGCGCCAGCATGGCTCAGCGTCAAGAGCGCGCCCACGCCGGCCCCGTTACGTGACGACTCATGGCCTGACCTGCCAGGAACTACGGAGACTGCCGCCGCAGCGCCTGAGCATCCAGGCGGCGAAGCGGAACAATACCCACCTACTTCACCCCCAGCGCCGTCTGCACCGCTTCGAGACCATTGCCGCCGCTTGCGGTCGTCACGCCGTCGAGCCACGACTTGAGCAACTCGGGATGATGCTTCAGCGCGTCGCTGGCAGCTTCATCGACGTGAGTCTTCTTCTCCAGCACTTCGGTGATGACGCCGTTCTCGAGATCGACATTGAAGGCCATCTGTTTGAACAGGCGCCCGAGATTCGGACACTGCTGCTCGTAGCCGCTGCGCGCAACCGTATTCACCGTCGCGCCGCCGTAGTTCGGACCGAAGTAGCGGTCGCCGCCGTCGAGATACGCGAGCTTGAACTTCGTGTTCATAAGATGGGGCTCCCACGCGAGAAAGACGATCCACTTCTTGTCACGCACCGCCCGCTCGACCTGCGTCAGCATCGCGGTCTCGCTCGACTCCACCACCTTCCAGTCGCCCAGGCCGAAAGCCTTGTCGTCCACCATGCGCTTGATGTTCTGATTCGCGGGCGCGCCCGGTTCGATGCCGTAGATGCGGTTGTCGAACTTGTCGGCGTTCTTCGCGAGGTCCGCGAACGAATGCACGCCCGCCGCGGCCACGTAGTCCGGCACGGCGAGCGTGAACTTCGCATTCGACAGATTCGGCCGCACCACCTCGATCGACTTCTCCTCGAAAAACGGCTTCACGAGCGGTGCCTGAGCGGGCATCCAGTTGCCGAGGAATACATCGATCTGCCCTTTCTTCAAGCCCTGATAGGTGATCGGCACTGACAGGTTCGCGACGTTCTGCCGATAGCCCAGCGCCTTGAGCACAATGCCGCTCATGGCATTGGTGGCGTCGATATCGGTCCACCCCGGGCCGGCCATGCGCACCTGCGTGCAGGACTGCGGCTCCGCGGCGAATGCGTGGGATGCCACGCAAACAAGCGCGGCGGCGAAGAGCGCATGGATGAAGCCCTTTTTCATGATGGGTCCTGTCGTAGGTGGGGAGGAAAGAAGAACACGTCAGCGTTCGACGGCCGGGAAACGCGCCATGGCTTCGAGATCGTCGAGGTCGATATGGTTGCGCATGTAACGCTGGCTCGCATCCACGTGCGGCTGCCAGTCCCATGACTGGATCGTGCCGCGCGTGGTCGCCGCGAAGTGGAAATGACGGCGGCGCTGGCTCGTCAGCACGTCCTGATGCAATGCGTCCAGATTCCAGCGGCGCGCGATCTCCGCGCGGAATTCGGCCACGAGCGGAGCGTGCCGCTCAATCCCTGCGAGATTGGTCCGTTCGAAGGGATCGGACTGGACGTCGTACAGCTGGTCGGGATCCACGCTCGAATGGATGAACTTGTAGCGGCCACGCCGGATCATGACGATGGGCGCGATGGCCCCTTCCGCAAGGTACTCGCCGGTCGCCTCGTCATGTCCGCCGCTGCCCTGCAGATGCGGCACGAGACTGCGGCCGTCGACGCTGTCAGGCCACGCTTCCGGCCCGCTCACGGCTGCCCCGCGAGCCAGTTCGACGAGCGTGGGCAGCACATCCAGATGCGACACCGACTCCGCCACGCGACGTGCGTCGAACTGCTTCGGCGCGTGCACGATCAACGGCACGCGGCAGCCGCCTTCGAAGAACGTCATCTTGTACCAGAGGCCGCGTTCGCCGAGCATCTCGCCATGATCCGACGTGACGACGATGATCGTGTCGTCCGCGAGTCCCGCCTGTTCGAGGGCTTCAAGTATCGAGGCGAACTGGTCGTCCACGTAGGACACCGCGCCGTAGTACGCGCGCCGCGCGTTGCGCACCTGCCGTTCGGTGGGCGGCGTGCGGTCCGCCTCGTACACGTGGCGCAGACGCTTCGAATGAGGATCGCTGGCATCGAGCGAATCCTGATACGACGGCATGTCGATGTCTTCGTCGCGGTACAGGTCCCAGTATTTGCGCGGAATGGCGTAGGGATCATGCGGATGCGTCAGCGACGCGACCATCATGAACGGACGCGCGTCCCGGCCCGCGTTGCGCTCGCGGGCGATATCGAAGAGCTTCTGGCGCGTGGTGAAGGTCACTTCGTCGTCGAAGTCGAGCTGATTGGTGCGCACGCACGGACCGGCATCGATCACCGAGCTCATGTTGTGGTACCACGTCGGGCGCGCTTCCGGGTTTTGCCAATCAGGCGTCCAGCCGAAATCGGCGGGATAGATGTCGGTCGTGAGACGTTCCTCGAAGCCATGCAGCTGGTCGGCACCGCAGAAATGCATCTTGCCGGAGAGAATCGTGCGATAGCCTTCGGCCCGCAGGTAATGCGCGAAGGTCAGGGTTTCCGAGGGGAACTCGGCGGCGTTGTCGTAGGCGCCGATGTTCGAAGGCAGCTTGCCCGCGAGAAGCGAAAAGCGCGAAGGCGCGCACAGCGGACTTGCACAATAGGCCGACTCGAACACGACGCCTTCGCGCGCGAGCGCATCGATGCGCGGCGTCTTCGTCACCCGGTTGCCATAGGCCGACAGCGCGAACGGCGTGAGCTGGTCGGCCATCAGTACGAGAATATTTTGTTTCGTCTCAAGCATGAAAGCGTGCCTCGAATAGAATCCACCACAGCAGGCGATGGTTGAACAGCGGTTCAATGTGACTATTGCCGGTCAATTCGCGGCTGTGAAGACAGCAAATCGTTATGCGCCCATAAGGAGGGGTTATGCCGCGGCCGGATCGTCTGCCGCCCATGCAGGCGTTGTTGATGTTCGAATCCGCCGCGCGTCTGGCAAGCTTCACGGCCGCCGCGCGCGAACTCGGTTCCACGCAGCCCGCGGTGAGCCAGCGCGTCGTGCAGCTGGAGGAAGCGCTCGGCGCGGCGCTGTTCGAGCGCGGGCATCGCGGCGTCACGCTGACGGAAGACGGCGTGCGGCTGTTCGAAGCCGTGCGCCAGAGTCTCGACGTGATTCGCACAGCCACCGCGGACATTCGCTCACGGCGCGCGCAGCGCACGCTCACGCTGGCCACCGACTTCGGCTTCGCCACCTATTGGCTGATGCCGCGCCTGCCGCAGTTCAAGGCGCTGATGCCGGATGTCGACGTGAAGATCATCACGTCGCAGAGCATGCCGAGCGCATCGGGTCAGCACGCAGACGTGGTGATCGTATTCGGCGATACCCAGGCGGACTGGAGCCCGCGCCGCGCCGTGAAGCTGTTTCCCGAATGCGTGATGCCCGTGTGCAGCCCCTCGCTGTTGCAAAAGGTCCCGGCGCCGCGCACGCCTGCTGATTTCCTCGCGTTGCCGCTGCTGCATCTGGAAGCCACGCATCCGGAGCGCTGGCTCTCATGGAGCGCCTGGTTCGAAGGGCACGGCCTCGCCGCGCCGCCTACGCAAGGCGGCTTCACGTTCAACAGCTATGCGCTCGTCACGCACGCGGCGGTGATGGGCCAGGGCGTCGCGCTCGGCTGGGCGCCGCTGGTGGACGAGCTGATCGCCACCGGCCAGCTGGTTGCGCTGTGCGAGACGCCGCTCGTCACGGAGCGCGGCTACATGCTGGTCACGCCGCGCGAGCCGTCAGCGGCGGTCCGGGCGTTCAGCGACTGGCTGCTCGAGGAATGCGACGTGGGTGTCTGATGCGCGTCTGACGTTTTTGTACTAGGCGCGCGGCGTCTGGCTTCTATCGCGCCGACCTCGCTTTTTGCTCTACTGATGCGCACGCTCGCCGTATTTCGCGGCGCGGCGATCTTCCGAATGTGGAGCACGCATGGCAGCCGATTCCCGCTTTGATCAACTGGTGCTTACCGTCTCGTGCCCGAGCGCGGCGGGGCAAGTGGCCGCCATCGTCGGCTTTCTGGAGCGGCATCACGGGTATATCGACGAACTCACCGTCTTCGACGACGACCTGAGCGAACGCTTCTTCGTGCGCTGCGTCTTTCATGGCGCACAACCGGACGAGCCGCTGGATCTGGCGATGCTGAAGCGCGAGTTCGAGCCCATCGCCGGACGCTTTTCAATGTCCTGGGCGATGCACGACCTGGCCGTGCGGCCGAAAGTGCTGCTCATGGTGTCGAAGCTCGAACATTGCCTCGCCGACCTGCTGTTCCGCTGGCGCATGGGCGAACTGAAGATGGATATCGTCGGCATCGGCTCCAATCATCCGGACCTCGCGCCGCTGGCAGAACAGCACGGCCTGCCGTTCCATCATCTGCCGATCACCGCGGACACCAAGGCGCAACAGGAAGCCCGTCTGCTCGACCTGTTCGACACCTCCGGCGCCGAACTCATGGTGCTCGCGCGCTACATGCAGATCCTCTCGGGCGAAACGAGCCGCAAGCTGCGCGGGCGGGCCATCAACATCCATCATTCGTTCCTGCCGGGATTCAAGGGCGCGAAGCCTTATCACCAGGCGCACACGCGCGGCGTCAAGCTGATTGGCGCGACCGCGCACTTCGTCACCGACGACCTCGACGAAGGCCCGATCATCGAACAGGAAGTGGAGCGCGTGGATCACGCCTACAGCCCCGAGCGCCTGCTGGCCACGGGACGCGACGTGGAGTGCATCACGCTTGCGCGCGCGGTCAAGGCGTTCATCGAGCGGCGGGTGTTCATCAACGGCGAACGGACCGTGGTGCTGCGCTAACAGCGTGCGGCGCGCGCGAGCTTGCGTGCCGCGCGCAACGCAAACGCGCCATGCGCCGCCAGGGATACCACCACCACGCTGCCGCCGATGATGGCGAAGCGTGTCGGCGTTTCGCCGAGAAAGGCCCAGATCCAGAACGGCCCGAGCACGGTTTCGATCAAAAGGAACAAGCCCACTTGCGGCGCCGGCAGCACGCGTGCCGACGCCGCGATCATGCCCAATGCCAAGGGCACGACGATGGCGCCCTCGAGCGCCATCAGAAGCATCCGGGTGCAATCCGGAAAGGCCACAGGCGGGATGAACGGCAGCAGCACCACAGCGGCCAGCAGTCCGCCGAACGCCGGAGCCAGCGCCAGATCACCGCGCGACCGCCGCGACAGCAGCAACGCGCCTGCCATCAGCAGCGCAGTGGCCAGCGCCAGTGCATCGCCTGCACCGATCGCCGCCCGCGTGGAGAAGGATGGCCACACGACCGTGACCACGCCGAGCAGCGCGCAGGCGCACGCGATCCAGGTCCTGCGCGGCGGCCAGTCCTTGAAGAACACGCCGGCGCCGAGCGCGGCCCAGAGCGGCGCCGTCGCGATGAGCGTGAGCATGTTCGAGATATTCGTCATCATCGCGCTGAGGACGAAGGTCACGGAGGACAGGCCATAGCAGACGATGACCGCCCGTGCAGCCCAGCCTCTTGCGACCGTCCGCCAGCCGGAGCCGT
This sequence comes from Caballeronia sp. LZ033, assembly GCF_031451265.1. Taxonomy (NCBI): domain Bacteria; kingdom Pseudomonadati; phylum Pseudomonadota; class Betaproteobacteria; order Burkholderiales; family Burkholderiaceae; genus Caballeronia; species Caballeronia sp. LZ033. Next base: position 1,421,589 of record NZ_JARUXQ010000004.1, read on the forward strand.
GCCGGAACAGCGTGACGACGACGCCCGCGAGCAGCATCAACAGGCCGCGCGCGAACGCCATCTGGAACGGGTCGCCATGAATCAGCCGCAGCAGCAAGGTATCGATACTGAGCAGTACCGCGCCGAGCGAGGCGAGCATGAGGCCCTTACCCGAAGCGCTCATCCATGCAATGCCCCACGCTTGACCATGACGGTCCGCTGCATCAGGCATCAATGAGATCCCGCCGAAGGAGTTCGGGAATCACACACTCGGCGAACACCGAACCCACGGGCAGCAAGGGCGCGCCCGCGATCCAGCCCAGTTCCTCGATCTCCGCATGCGGCAGGCACACGCCGTCCACCGAGGTGAGCCACGCATGGATACGAATGACGTGGTCTTCACCTTCCGCGCGCCGTTCATAGGTGCCAAACCGCTCGGCCTCAACCAGTTTCACGCCGAGTTCCTCGCGCAATTCCCGGCGCAGGCAGTCGAGCTGGCCTTCCGCTTTCTCCAACTTGCCGCCCGGCGAAATGAAAGTGGACGTGCCGCGCTTGCGCACCACGAGCAGACGTCGATTCTTCACGATGATCGCTGCACATTTTTCGATCATGCCGCGCGGCTCAAAGATTGTTGGTGATCGCGTCGCGAATGTTCGCCGTCCGCGCTTCCGCGCTACGGCTCAGTCGCAGCGTGTGATCGTCGTGACCCGTCAACAGGCTGATGATGTCGCGGCAGAGCGGTTCCTTTCTCTGAAGATAGGCGAGCACCGTTTCGTCCGAAGGCTCGGTGAAGCTGTCGGCGAAGATGGAGATGCCTTCCAGCGACTTGGTCGAGAGGCCGATCAGCAGCAGACGGTACTTGACATCATCGACCGATCTGGCGATTTCGTAGATCGGACTGTGATAGGTAATGCCGTACTCGCGCATGAGGCCGACGAAATAATCCTTCGCGACCCTGCGCTGCTCCGGAAACTCCTCCTGATAACGGGCGATGCCGTCGTTGATGACCTCGATACCGTTGCGCAAACAGTAGTTTACGACGTGCGCATGAATGGCGATTTTCTCGCCCAGCAGAACGAGGTTCTTGCGGTCCTGGACGATGTCGGTTTCAAGCGTTGCAATAGCGATGTTGCGGAACGCCCCGCTGATGTCCTCCACGACATGCCGCACCACCAGGTCGCCGAACCTGCGCTTCAGTTCATCGACGCGATGGGACAGAATCTCGCGATGGATGGAGCAGCCGCTGTTGGCGCTGAAGAGGTGGACCGGAACACCCTGCAGCATCAGCAGGCAAGCGGCGAGCGTGCTGTCGCGCCCGCCGGTGAACATGACAAGTTGAGGTGCGAGTGGCTTCATGGCAAGGCTCCGTCGGTTACCTTCAGGGCGTGCGCGATCCTGCGCGCACGGATCCCCGCGCTGATTCCATCAATGACGAATTTCACGACTTCGTCTGCGTCATCGAACAGTCCGATGCTCTCGATGTCTTCCTGATGAATGAATCCCGCTGACAAGGGCTGCTCGCGCAGCCACGCAATCAGGCCGCGCCAGAACGCGCGATCCACCAGCGCGACCGGTTTCGACGCGAGCTTGCCCGTCTGGATCAGCGTGAGCATTTCGAACAGCTCGTCGAGCGTGCCCATGCCGCCGGGCATCACGACATAGGCGTCCGAACACAGGCTGAATGCAAATTTTCGCGTGAAGAAACGATCGAACGTCAGCGAGATGTCCTGGTCCCGCATGTCGAGCGGTTCGAACGGAAGCTTGATGTTGAAGCCGATGGCTTGCGTCCCGCCGGCCCGCGCGCCTTCCAGCGCCGCGCGCATGATGCCGGGTCCGCCGCCCGAGATGACGGACAGGTCCTCACGCGCGAGTTTCCCGGCAATCAGCTTCGCCATTTCGAAGTGGCGGGAACCCGGTGCCGTGCGTGCGCTGCCGAAGATGCTGACCGCGCCGTTCAGTCTGCGCGACAACTCATGCACGCCGCGCAACTCGTTCAGTACTTCGCGATACACACATCCTCCGGTGGCTGACAGCAGATCGTTCAATGCTAAGATCATATTTCACGATCATTCATCATCCTAACTAATTATTTTAGCGGCAGCCGTGAATAAAATTGACAACCCAACGAAGCGAATGCCCACCCTTCGCGCCTTATTGAGTTTCGAAACGGTGGCCGGGTTTTCGAGTTTTTCGAAGGCCGCTCAATCGATCGGCATGACGCACGGCGCAATCAGCCATCAGATGCGCGCGCTCGAGGAATGGCTCGGCCAGCCGCTCTTCGAACGGCACAGCGGCGGCGTGCGGCTCACGCGCAACGGCGAGCGCCTGAAGCAGGTATGCAAGGACACCTTTGCCGCGCTGGAGGAAGGATGCCGGCAGATCAGGGAGGATCAGGCAGCTCAGCGGCTCTCCATAGGCTGCTCCACCACCTTCCTCGCGCAATGGCTGCTCCCACGTTTCGAAACCTTCGTTCAACAGCATCCGGCGCTGGCGGTGTGCTTCCAGACGCGTGCAAATTTTGACGCGTTGCTGGACGGCACGGTAGACGTGCTGATCCTGAGCGGGCAGCCCCGTGCATCCGTAGGCGGGGTGACGGTGACGCATCTGGCTTCCGAGCGTATTGGTCCGGTATGCGCGCCAGGCTGGCCGGATCCGCCCGGCAGGCCGGACCGGATGCTGGATCTGCCGCTGCTGCACGCATCATCGAAGCTCAATGCATGGAGCGAATGGGGCGAAGCCCATGGCATCGGGCTCGACGTGTCGGGCGGCGCGGTCTTCGAGTCGCTGACGCTTTCGGTGGAAGCGGCGAAGGGCGCCCTCGGCTTTGCGATCGCGCCTGAATTCCTGGTGCGCAGCGAACTGGAAAAGGGCACCCTGATCGCACCGCTCGGATTTCATCCGGTGGATCGCGAGACATGGATCTACACGCGCGATCCCGTCAGGCAACCCTCCAACGTGACGCCCTTCGTAACCTGGCTGCTCGAAGCCGAACGAAGCGCGCAGGATCGCAGCGGCGGCGACCTTCCCGCTCCCGAAAAGACAAGTGGCCCGATCAGCGCAAGCTGATCGGGCCACTTTGATTGCAGCGAAAATCCGGAACGCTTATTGGGTCCAGGAATTCACGCGGTCCGCATGCGCGCTGATCCATGCATCGGCGGCGGCCTGCGGCTTCTCGCCGTTCTGCGTGGCCAGCATGACGCTGTCGATCTCACCCGGCTTCCACTGGAACTTCTTCAGGAAGGCCACCACGGGCGGCGCCTTCTTTTCCAGTTCCGGATTGACGACATTGTCCACGTGCTCGGACTCGCCGAACACCTTCTTCGGATCGTCGAGGAACTTGAGCTTGTACTTCGCGAACATCCAGTGCGGCTTCCAGCCCGTCACGATGATCGGCTTTTTCGCCGCTTCCGAGCGCGCCAGTTCCGCTGTCATCGCCGAACCCGAACTGGGCAGCAGCTTGTAGTCGAGGTTGTAGGCCTTGATGGCCTCGCTCGTCTTCTGCATCACGCCCGCGCCCGCGTCGATGCCCACGATGCGCGAGTCGAATTCCGCCTTCTTCGCTTCGAGGTCGGACAGGCTGCTGACGTCCACGTTCTCCGGCACGATCAGGCCAATCTTCGCGTCCTGGAAGTTCGGTCCGAGATTGACGACCTTCGACTTGAAGTTGTTCCAGTACGCGCCATGCGTGACCGGCAGCCAGGCCGACAGCGTCGCGTCCAGATCGCCGCGCGCGACGCCCTGCCACATCACGCCCGCTGCTACCGGCACCAGCTGCACCGGATAGCCCAGCTTCTTCTCGATGATGCGCGCGGCGACATTCGACGTCGCGACGCTGTCATCCCAGCCCTCGACGTAGCCGATCTTGATGGTTGGCTTGTCAGCGGCGTTTGCCCCCAGGCTCGCAGCGAGGGCAGCGGTCATCGCCCCCAGAACGAGCTTTCTTCTCATCGCTTTCATTCGATTTCCCCTTAAGCGGCCCCACGCCGTGTAGCGTCAAGATTCACCAGCCAGAATTGGCCCGTAACGCGCTTTTCCGACATCGACTTGTCCAGAAACGACGCTCCTCCCTGCCCTCTCCCCGATACGGGCCTGCCCGAGGAAATCCGGTTCCTGCTCGTGCTTATTTGTCGACGACGAGGTCGCTCAACGGCTTGCTGCAACACAGCAGCACCATGCCCTGATCGATCTCGCGCTGGCGAATGCCGCCTGCGTGCTTCATGCTGACTTCACCGGACACCAGCTTGACCTTGCACGTGCCGCACATGCCTTGCGTGCATGAAGAAGGCAGGCGCACGCCTGCCTTCTTGGCGGCATCGAGTACGTGTTCGTTGCTGCCGCATTCGATATCCCGGCGGCTCTTGGCAAAGCTCACCTTGTAGCGCGTGTCGACCGGCGCCGCTATGGGTTCCGCAACGGGTTCTGCAACCGGCTCTACAGGCGCCGGCGCGAACCCGACCGCCTGTTCGCGCGCCTCCACGAAATCCGTGTGCGTGGCGAGCGCATCGGCGACATGGGCCGTCGTCAATTCAGCCGCCACTTCCTCAACCACGCCGAACGAAAAACTCTCCTCGTGATAGTGCTTGCGATCGAAGCCGCCCTCGTCGAGCAGATCGCGCACGGCCTTCATGTACGGCGCGGGTCCGCAGGTGAAGACCTCGCGTTCCAGATAATCCGGCGCGATCAGCTTGAGCAGCGGCAGGCTCAGGAAGCCCGTCACGCCCGGCCAGCTGGTGCGCGCGCCGACGCGCTCGCAGACAAAGGAAGCACGGAAGTTCTTCTGATTGGAGGCGATCAGCTCCAGCTCGCGCGCGAAGATGATGTCATCGGGCGTGCGCGCGCTATGAATGAACACGATGTCGGCGTCCTCGCCGAGTTCGTGATGGGCACGGCTCATCGACATCAACGGCGTGACGCCCGACCCCGCCGAGAGAAACAGATATTTGCGCGCCGGATGCCGCGCGCAGGTGAACTCGCCCGACGGTCCGAGCACCCTTACCGTCGTGCCTGCGGCGACAGTGTCATGCAGCCAGTTCGAGACCTTCCCGCCCGGCACGCGCTTCACCGTGATGGAAATGGTGTGCGGCCGTGTCGGCGCCGACGAGATGGTGTAGCAACGGTTGATCTGCTCGCCGTCGATATCGAGTTCGAGCGTGATGAACTGACCAGGCTCGAACACGAAGGCACGTTCGCCCGGCGCCTTGAAGAAGAAACTCTTGACGTCGTGGGTCTCCTGCCGGACGTGACAACAGACGAGCGTCTCGTCGGTGTCGCAATCCCAGCGCGCCGGCAGCGCGCCCCAGAATTGCGGCTGGGTGACACGGCTGTCGGTCGGCTCGAACGTGGCCTGATCGCGCATCATGCTTGACTCCTGCTTGCTGCTCGGGGTGCGCGCTTAGCGCATGAAGGAAACGACTTTCTCGCCGTGCGACGTATCGATGCCGTGAGCCGGCGTGTTCGCATAGTCACCCAGACGATTGATGTACCACTCGCAGAACTTCTCGACGAGACCTTCCGTGAACGGCGAATACGGACCCGGTTCATACGCGTTGCTCTTCACGCCCAGTTGCGAATACTCGACCAGCGTGCGGTCCTGATCGTTCGTCGCGCGCCACACGGCCGTGAGATTGTCGACGTCGTAATCGATGCCTTCGCGCGCGTCCTTGTGCACCAGCCACTTCGTGCGCACGAGGGTTTCGCCGGCGGACAGCGGAATCACGCTGAACGTGACGATGTGATCGCTCATGAAGTGATGCCACGAATTCGGCTGCGTCCAGAACGAGAGGCCGCCGAGATCCGCGCGTTCGAAACCGCCCAGCAGCTTCTTCGACGCGACCTTCGCATCGAGCGTCTGCGATTCGCCGTCGCGATCGAGCGGCAGGCGCTGCGTGCGGAAGCCGGTCACGAGGTCAGACAGACGTTCGATCTCGGCGGACGGCAGGCACATCGCTTCCCATTGCTTCGTGCGCTCTTCGACGGTCTTCTCGAACGCCGCCATGCCTTCCTCGTTGGCGGGCGAACGCTGATAGCCGAAGCCGTATTCATAGAGCGAGATGGTCAGCTCGGGATGGTTCGCGACGCAGTGATAGCACTCGCGGTTGTTCTCCATCGTGAGCTTCCAGTTGCCTTGCTCGACGATGTCGATGCTCGCGGCGATCTTCGTGTCCTTGAGGCCGTGCGGCGCGAGATAGGGCTCCATGGCTTCGCGCATCACGGCGAAGTCGACAGGCGGTTCGTCAGCGAGGCAGATGAAGATCAGGCCCGCGAGGTTCTGCACGTGCACCTTCTTGAGGCTGTGCTTGCAGCGGTCGAACTGGTCGCCCATGTGCTCGGCGAACATCAGGTCGCCCGAGAGGTTATAGGTCCAGCTGTGATACGGACACACGATATTGCCGAGCGAACCCTTCTCCTGATTGCACAGGCGCGCGCCGCGGTGCCGGCAGACGTTGTAGAACGCGCGGATTTCCATGTCGTCGTCGCGCACGATCAGGATCGAGTCGCTGCCGATCTCGACGGTCGTGTAATCGCCCGGCTCGGGGATATCCGGTTCGATGGCGACCTGGATCCAGGTCTTGCGGAAGATGGCATCGAGGTCGAGCGCGTGGATGTCCTCGCTCGTGTAGAACGGCGCCTCGAGCGTATGGCCCTTTTTGCGGCGTTCGATCATTGCGCGAACGTCTGCCGAAACTTTCATCGTGTGCTCCGTGTGCGTCACGTCTGGTGCCCCGCCACACACCTTTGAACGCGGGCTGCTGCTTGTTGCTGCTTTTATAGGGGTCGAAAAATCAGTAATCGACCAGTTGATGCTCGCGCAAATAAGCCAGTATCACTTGTGCTTTTTCGACAGAACTTCCTTCAATTACGACGCTGCCGCCACGGCTTTCCGTGGTGGTTGCGGACAGCATGCGCGAGTGCCCCGAACGCTTCTCCGGCGCGGCCAGTTTCTTCGGCTTCGCGCCGGCCGGGCGCACCGTCCACGCGGCTTTTTCCTTGTCCGCCGCCACCACCGATGCAACCGGCGCGACCTGCCCTTCGCGCAGGCGAGCATAGGCGTAGCGCGGCACGGCATTGGCGAGCGGATGCACGGCGACGAGCGCGGGCAACGGCGCGCGCACGCGGCGGCGCAGGCCCTTCGGCATGAACTGGCGCACTTCCACGCCGTCCTGCGTCACGCTGACATCCACGGCCGCGCCGACCAGCGGCAGGTTCAATGCATCCGCCAGTTTGTAAGGCAGCGTGCCGCTGTCGTAGGCGCCTTCGGCGCGCGTGCCGGTGAACACCAGGTGGTAGCCCGAGAGCCGCTGCGCCAGCGCGGCACAGGCATCGCCCTCGGTGTTGAGCACTTCGACCTTCGGCGCGCCGAGCGCGAGATACTCAGCCAGCGCCGGATTGGCGGGATCGCCGGCGTGCAGCACGTCGAGTTGCGCGCCCTGTGCCCTGGCGATGCCGATGGCGATGGTCAGCGCGGCGGCATCGTTGCGGCTGTAGCGCGCCGTGCCGCTGACGGGATGACGTCCGGTGGATACGAGAACGGCGATCTTCACGCTGCGACTCCTTCCGCGACGCTCGCGGTCTGCACGACCGGCGTGCCGCCGGCACGCGCCGCACGCGCGGCGGTGGCTGCATCGGTCAGCGCCTTGATGGTTTCCTGCGTATCCGCGACGATGGTCAGGTTGGCGCGCTTGGCAATCGGCGCGCTCGCATCGAGATTGACCGCGATGACATGGCGGCAGTCCTTGATGCCCTGCAAGTGCTGCACTGCGCCCGAAATACCGAACGCGATATACACGCTCGCCTCGACCGTCTTGCCGGTCGCACCGATCTGCTTGTCGCGCGTGAACTTGCCGTCGTCCACGGCCACGCGACTCGCGCCAATCGCCGCGCCCAGCGTGCCTGCGAGCGCTTCGAACGCGGCGATGTCGGAGACACCGTTGCCCGCCGACACGATGAAGTCCGCTTCCTCCAGCGCCACCTGCGCGGCATCCATCTCCTCGATACCGAGATCGACAAAGACACTCGCCTTGGCCGCCGGCACGATGCCTTGCGCGGACACCGCTTCACCCGCGCCGACGAACGGCAGCCGCGCATCCACCGCATTGGCGGCGAGCAGCACGACGTCGGGCAGATCGCGCGAGGCCATCGCACGGCCCGCCTGGGCGTAGGACGCGACGTGCCCGGCATCGAGCTCGACCACCTGCGTGGCAATCGACGCATCGGCGCGCGCAGCGTAGCGGCGGCCGAGATCGCCGTCGCCGGTGGCGTTGTCCGGCATGAAGATGCGCACCGGCGCGAAGTGCGCGACGCACGCCGTCAGCGCACGCACTTCCTCGTCGGGCGCGAAGTTGCGCCGGTCAAAACCGGGCAGTTCGATATAACGATCCGCGCCGAGTGCGGCGGCATCGTCCTTGAATTCGCCGAAGGCAATCAGCACGACTTCGGTGGCGCCGTCCGCGAGCAGCGCGGCAGCGGCCAGCGCCTGACGCGCGTGATCGTCGAGTGAGCCGCGGTCCGTGTGCGCGGCGACGAGCAACGCGCGCGTCGCGGGCTGGATCGTGCGGCGCGGCCTGGCGGCATCCTTGTGCGCGCCGTGCGAAAACTGCAGCATGGCGCCGTTGCCGATCTCGCCCAGCGTGATCCGCTTCAGTCCCGCCGCCGTGACGATGAACGGCCTGCGGGGATCGATTCGCTTGATATCGTTGTTCATCGCTTTACTCCAGCGCCGCCGCGACCAGTTCCGCCACGTCCAGCACTTCCGGACGCGGGCCGACCACCCCTTCCAGCATCGCGGTGCATTGCGGGCAGCCGACCGCGACCACGTCCGCGCCGATCGACCGTGCATCGGCGATACGGATATCCGGGATGCGCTGCTTGCCGGGAATGTCGGTCAGCGGCGCGCCGCCGCCACCGCCGCAGCAGCGCGCGCGCATGCCGTGGCGCTCCATCTCGACGACCTTGATGCCGATGGTCTTCAGCAGCTTGCGCGGCGCTTCGGTCTCGCCGTTGTAGCGGCCGAGATAGCAGGGATCGTGATAGGTGATCTTCTTGTCGGCGAGCACCGCGGCGGCCTTCGGCGAGAGCTTGCCGCTCGCGACCAGTTCGGCCATGAACGCGCTGTGATGCTGCACTTCGTAGTAACCGCCGAGCGCGCGATACTCGTTGCGCAGGCTGTGCAGCACGTGCGGATCCGCGGTAACGATGCGGCGGAACTGATACTGCGACAGCGTGTTCATCAGCTTCGACGCGCACTCCTGGAACGTGGCCTCGTCGCCGAGACGCCGGGCGGTGTCGCCGGTATCCGTTTCCACGCCGCCGAGCACCGCGTAGTCCACGCCCGCCTTGTTCATCACCTTCGCGAGCGCCCGCAGCGTGCGCTGGTAGCGCATGTCGAACGCGCCTTCGCCGGCGATCAGCAACACATCCACCGGACGCCCCGGCTGCGCGACCTGCACCTGCAGATCCACCGACCAGTCGTAGCGCGCGCCAATGTCATAGCCGTTCTGGCTGCCGGTTTCGCGCAGGTTCGCGAGCGTGATCGGACCCTTGCCCGGCACGTCGCCTTCCACGAGCGTCTGGTTGCGGCGCATGTCGACGATGGCATCGACGTGTTCGATCAGCATCGGGCACTCCTGCACGCAGGCGCGGCAGGTGGTGCAGGACCAGATGGTGTCGGCTTCGATCATCTGCGAGATCAGCGGCTTGCCCGGCCCGCCCGAATGCTTGCCGACCGGAATGCCGGGTGTCGGGCTGCCCGCGTATTGCGCATCCGATCCGCCGACCATGCCCGTCACGAGATCCTGGATCAGCTTCTTCGGGTTCAGCGGCTGGCCGGACGCGAACGCCGGGCACGCGGCTTCGCACTTGCCGCACTGCACGCAGGCATCGAAGCTCAGCAGCTGGTTCCAGCGGAACTCCACCGGCTTGCCGACGCCATACTCCTTCGCATCCAGCACGGGCTTCTTCAGCGCCGTGGGCGGCACCACTTCGCGCTCCGTATGCGCCTTGAAGCGTTCCTGGCGCGGATGAAACGCGAGATGCAGGAGACCCGCCATCGCGTGCTTCATCGGACCGCCCTTCGCGGCGCCGAAGGTCATCGTGTAGGCGCCCGCCGCGATCAGCAACGCGACGATGATCGCCAGCGCGCCCGACATCCACGACGCCGGCAGCAGCATGAACAACGCGAGCCCCGCCGCGAACGAGCCGAGCAGCAGCGGCAGGCTGTCCCACGGACCGCGCGACAGCCGCGCGGGCACGTCCTTCGCATGACGGCGCTTCCACACGAACACCGCGCCGACGAGCATGATGATCGCCGCGATGAAGATCAGCCTGTCGAGCCACGGCGAGTAGATGGCGAGACCGTAGTTGATGAAGACGAGCGCCATCGCGAGGATCGCCCCGCCGGCGGTGGCGACATGCGTCCTGGCAATATACGGATCGCGCGACACGACATGATGCAGATCGACGAAATAGCGCTTCGGGATGGTGAGCAGGTTCGCCCAGCCATACGCGCCCGCCGTCGTCGCGCGGCCTTCGCGCCAGTAGGTTGCGCGCTTGAGCAAGGCGAACGCGAGGCCGGCCATCGAGAGCCACAGCAGCACGGTGATGACAAACACGGGGTTCATCGTCGAATACCCTCGTCAGAAGTCTTTGCAGAGGCGCAGCGAATCGTAGATCGCGCTGTGGATGTTGTGCATCGAGATGCAGTCGCCGACGCGGAACAGCAGGAAGCGTCCATTGCCCAGTTCTTCAGAGAGCGACGGCTGCGGTTCCGAAGCGAACAGCGTATGCATGTCGATCTGTCCGCGATTGAGCGACTCGGGCTTGAGCTTCCAGTAGATCGCATCGTTCGGCGTGATGCCGTTCTCGATCACCACTTGATCCACGGCCCGCTCTTCCTGCTCCTCGGTGTACTCGTTGCGGATCACGGCAATCTTCTTGCCGTCTTCCTCGTAGACCTTGTCGAGCCAGTAGTTCGGCGTGTGGATCACGCCCTGTGCGTACAGGCGGCGGTAGAAGATCGGGAACGTGGTGCCGCCGGTGTCGTCGGCGACCTTCACATCGGGCGTGACGATCTCGACCGTGTTGCCCCGCGAAGCGATGAAGTCCGCGACGCCCGCGCCCGCATGAGTCGATACGCCGTCATAGACGAGCACGTTCTTGCCCGGCTCGACCTTGCCCGAAAGAATGTCCCACGAGCTGACGGCGAGACCTTGCTCGACGCCCCATGCGGGCACCTGGTCCGTGAACGACGAACCGCCCGTCGCGAGCACGACGATGTCGGGCTTTTCGGCCATGATCATCTTGTCGTCGGTGGCGACACCGAGACGGCGATCGACGCCCAGACGCTTCGTCTCCATGTCGAACCACCGCACGATGCCCGCCATCTGTTCACGCTGCGGCGCCTTGGCGGCCAGCATGATCTGCCCGCCCACATAGTCGTTCTTTTCGAACAGCACGACATCGTGACCGCGCGAACGCGCCACGCGCGCCGCCTCGAGTCCGGCCGGACCCGCGCCGACCACCACGACCTTGCGCTTCGGCCCGCGCGTCTTTTCGATCACGTGCGGCATCGTCGCTTCGCGCGAGGTGGCTGCGTTCTGTACGCACAGCACGTCGAGACCGTTGTACTGGCGGTCGATGCAATAGTTCGCGCCGACGCATTGCTTGATTTCGTCTTCGCGGCCGTCGCGGATCTTGATGACCATGTGCGGGTCCGCAATCTGCGCGCGCGTCATGCCGACCAGATCCACCATGCCGTTCGCGAGCAACCGTTCCGCCTGGCCCGCATCGCGGATGCTTTGCGCATGCATCACGGGCAGCTTCACGACCGACTTGATGCCGGCCGCGAGATGCACGAACGGTTCAGGCGGCAGGGCCATCGGCGGCATGCAGTTGGCGAGCGTGTTGTGCGTATCCGCGCCCGAGCCGATCACGCCAACATAGTCGATCAGCCCGGACTCGGACATGGCCTGCGCGATTTCCTTCAGGTTCTCGTGCGAAAGGCCATCTTCATGAAACTCGTCGCCGCACATGCGCAGGCCGACGCAGAAGTCCGCGCCCACGGCCTCACGCACGGCTTGCAGCACTTCCCGGCCGAAGCGCAGACGGTTCTCCAGCGAACCGCCCCATTCGTCCGTGCGGAAGTTGGTGCGCGGGCTCCAGAACTGGTCGATCAGATGCTGGTGCGCCGCCGAGATCTCGATGCCGTCCATGCCCGCATCCTTCACGCGCTTCGCGGCGGCCGCGAAGTCCTGGATGATGCGCCTGATCTCTTCCACTTCGATGATCTTCGCGTTGCCGCGATGGACCGGCTCGCGCACGCCCGACGGTGACATCAGATGCGGCCAGTGCTCGCCGTGCCACGCCGAGCGGCGGCCCATGTGCGTTGCCTGGATCATGATGAACGCGCCGTGCCGGTGCATGGCTTCGGCGAGGCGTGCAAGCGGGTCGATGACCTTGTCGGTCGAGAGATTCACCGACTTCCACCAGCCTTGCGGGCTGTCGATCGACACCGGGCTCGAACCGCCACACACGGCGAGGCCGACGCCACCCTTTGCCTTTTCCTCGTAGTAACGGATATAGCGGTCCCCGGGCAGGCCGCCTGGCTCGGCGTAGACCTCCGCATGCGCGGTACTGACGATGCGGTTGCGCAGGGTCAGCTTGTTCAGCTGAAGAGGCTTGAAAAGGTTCGGGTAACGCATTGCGATCGACCTCGGGGTGGCTCAGTGTGGTGACGTCTGCAAAACCTTGGCTAGTGGCCGCGTCGTGTGTTACGCGAGCGGCGAGACTTCGAACACGCAGTGGTCGTGTCCTTCCGCCGCGCATTGCGTTTCGATGGACTTCGAACGCGGGCCTTTCTTCGCGCTGTCGGGAGCGGTGTCGTTGACCCAGTCCATCGCGCCGGAGAACCATCCCGCGAACATGTAGCAGAGCTTGCCCTGCTTGCCCGGCTGCGCCAGCACGAAGGACGAGTTGTGCAGGTGGATGCGGGCATGCGAGCTGGTCGGATCGGATTCGACGATCGAGAACAGGCCCCAACCGCGCTGCGATAACCGCTTCAGGTAATGTTCGAACACCGCCATGCCGCTGATGCCGTGCTTCTCGGCTTCCTTGTCGCACCAGTGATACGCCGACTTGTAGCCCGCCTTGTAGAGAATCTCGGCATAGGTCTCGCGGCCGAGCGCTTCCTCGACGGCAACATGATTGTTCGTGAAGAAGTGACGCGGGACGTACAGCATCGGCAGCGCGTCGGTGGTCCAGACGCCGGTTTGCGGATCGACGTCGATGGGCAGTTGGGGTTGCATCGCAAGGTTCCTTGTTGTTGTGTTCAGGTTCAGACGTTCCACACTTCGCCGAAGAAGCGCATCCAGTTCTCGCCCATCACCTTCTTGATGCGCGACTCGCTCCAGCCTGCGCGTTCCATCGCAGCGGTCAGGTTCGGAAACTCGCCGATGGTGCGGATGCCTTCCGGATTCACCACCTTGCCGAAGTTCGTCAGGCGGCGATAACGGCCCTTGTCGTGCGTGATCCAGTCGAAGAACTCGGTGCTGTAGCCCTGCGTGAAGT
>NZ_JARUXQ010000004.1:1436870-1470355 GCF_031451265.1 Caballeronia sp. LZ033
CGCGCGCAGGATGTCGTCGGTCGTGCGCACGAGCGTCAGGATCTCGCTGTACTCGCGGATCTGCTGCTTCATCTCCGCGATGTTGTCGATGGTCTTCTGAAAGTCTTCCCACACCGAGACGGTGCAGTTGACGGCGGTGACGTTGCCTTTGCGCATGTCCTCGAACACGGAGCGCTCGAACTTCGAGATGTTCAGGCCGTCGATGATGATGCTGTTGTCGTGCAGGGTGCTCATCGTGAATTGCTCCGTGTTGCGCGGTAAATGGGAAAGCGTTCGCACAGCGACGCGAACGGTGTTTCGAAGCGAGGAGTCGGGTTCGACATGAAAGAGTCCGTGGGATCATCAGGCAGGTCTGGCGCGGCTCGGAGCCGCTTCTCGCCGCCTTCTTTCGTTGCGTCTATTCTTGACTTTTGCCCCGTCGGTCAATTTACGAATTTAGACGTGTTCTTGGCGTTTTCCGACATCCACGTCTGTTTTCGACAAGTGGCGAATCAGGATTCGGTGTAGCCCTTCGAACGGCAGTGCTTGCTGCACTGCGACGGGACGATCGTGCGCTGGACCGGTGCGCGCCTTTGTCCGTCAGGCCCTGCGTCAGTGCGCAGGTGCGTTCAAGCATGAGCGATGCCGTGAGCCGCTCAGGGTTTAGCCTGATGGCATGGTAGTTGCAATCGAAACCAAAATTGCAAAGTGGCAAAGCGCCGCGTCTGACGGCGCCAATCAAACAGATTCGAAGGAATCAGTTCTTACATGTCCCCCGATCGCACGGCGTCGCTGTCGCACTTCGCGTTCATGCCGCTTCCCAACTTCACGATGATCGCTTTCACCAATGCGATCGAAGTCCTGCGCATGGCGAACTATCTGACGGGACAGCCGCTGTATCGCTGGTCGATCGTCAGCCCGGACGGCGGCCCGGTGACCGCGAGCAATGGACTGTCCGTCGATACCGGTCCCGTGGATTGCGTCGGCCAACCGGATATTGTGTTCGTGGTCGGCGGCATCGACGTGCAGCGCGCCACCACCAACGAACATCTGTCCGCGCTGCGCCGCTTCGCGCGCACCGGCAGCGCGCTCGGCTCGCTCTGCACCGGCACCTACGCACTCGCCCGCGCCGGGCTGCTTGCCGGCTATGCATGCGCGATCCACTGGGAGAACATGTCGGCGCTCAAGGAAGAGTTCCCCGACACGCGCTTTCTCAAGGAACTGTTCGTCATCGACCGCGACCGCGTGACCTGCACGGGCGGCGTCGCGCCGCTCGACATGATGCTCAACCTCATCGCCGCACGGGTCGGCACGGCGCGCGTCACGCAGATCGCGGAGCAGTTCATCGTTGAACACGTGCGCGATACCAGCGCGCAGCAGCGCATGCCACTGGTGGCGCGGCTCGGATCGGCCAACAAGTCGCTCTTCGAAGTGATCTCGCTGATGGAGAACAACATCGAAGAGCCTTTGTCGCGGGAAGAACTGGCACGGCTCGCCGGCATGTCGCAGCGCCAGTTGCAGCGGCTGTTCCGCGAGCATCTCGGCATGACGCCGACGCATTACTATCTGACGCTGCGCCTGCGCCGCGCGCGCGAGCTTCTGCTGCAGACCGACATGTCCATCATGCACATCACGATGGCGTGCGGCTTTCAATCAGCCTGCCACTTTTCGAAAAGCTATCGCGACGCGTTCGGCACCGCGCCGACCCGCGAGCGCCGCAAGCAGGTGCCGCCGCTTTCGTCGGTTTCGGCGATGGTCGCCTGACGTTCAGATGTGCATGCGCAGGCGCGTTTCGCAGACCTCGCAACCGCCTACCCGCTCCGTGCGGAACACGCCATCCAGCGTAAAGCCGAGCGCCTTGTAGAAGCGCAGGCCGCGCGCATTTTCCTCCAGCGCCCAGAGCGTCACCTGCCGATAGCCTTCGCTCGCGGCAGCGTTCACCGCCTCTTCGATCAGCATCCTGCCCGCGCCTTGCCGCCAATGCGGCGGATCGATATAGACCGCCTCGATTTCCGCATCCGTGCGGTTCTTGTCGTAGTCACGCGAGGCGCCCCACGCGATCCAGCCGAGCGTGACGTCGTTGCGCTGCGCCAGCATCACGCGCGGCATGCCGCGCGCGATCAGTTCAGACCATAGCGCCTGGCGCCGCGGCACCGAAAGCGAGGCGAGGAATTCTGCGGGGAAGATGGTCCGGTAAGCGACTTGCCACGCGTTGACGTGGATGCGCGCGATCTCCGCCGCATCGGCAGCAAGCGCGAGGCGGACGGAGAGCGCGGTGCGAAGATAGTCGGCGGTCATACATCGAGTATGCCGCCGTTTCGGCAGGAAAGCTCGAACTGATAAGCCGTCTTATGCGGCCTTCAGCAGCCCATGCGGATCGATGACGAATTTGCGCGGCGCACCACCGTCGAACTTGCGGTAGCCGTCGGGAGCATCATCGAGCGTCACCACTGAAACGTTCACGATGTCCGCAATCGGCAGACGGTCCCACAGGATGGCCTGCATCAGATTGCGGTTGTACTTCATCACCGGCGTCTGGCCCGTATGGAACGAATGCGACTTCGCCCAGCCCAGACCGAAGCGAATGCTCAGGCTGCCCTTTCGCGCGGCGGCGTCCACGGCGCCCGGATCGTCCGTGACATAAAGGCCCGGAATGCCAATCGCGCCCGCCGCCTTGGTGATCTCCATCAGCGAGTTGAGCACCGTGGCCGGCGCTTCGTGGCCGCTGTCCGAGCCATGACCGTGCGCCTCGAAACCCACGCAATCCACCGCGCAATCCACTTCAGGCTTGCCGAGCAGCTGCTCGATCTGCTCGCCGAGCGTCGCGTCCTTCGAGAGATTGATGGTCTCGAAGCCCATCTTGCGCGCATGCGCGAGACGCTCCTCGTTCATGTCGCCGACGATCGTGCACGCCGCGCCCAGGATGCGCGCCGAGGCCGCCGCCGCCATGCCGACCGGACCCGCGCCCGCGATATACACCGTCGAACCCGGACCCACGCCGGCCATCACGGCGCCGTGATAACCCGTCGGAAGAATGTCGGAGAGACAGGTGAGGTCGCGGATCTTGGACATCGCCTGATCCTTGTCGGGAAACTTCAGCAGATTGAAGTCGGCATACGGCACCATCACATACTCGGCCTGCCCGCCAATCCAGCCGCCCATGTCGACATAACCGTATGCGCCGCCCGCGCGCGACGGATTCACGTTCAGGCACACGCCCGTATGCTGAGCCTTGCAGGTCGGGCAACGGCCGCAGGCCACATTGAACGGCACGGAAACCAGGTCGCCGATGGCGAGCGTCTCGACATCGCGGCCCACCTCGATCACTTCGCCCGTGATCTCGTGGCCGAGCACGAGGCCGACCGGGGCAGTCGTGCGGCCCCGCACCATGTGCTGATCCGAGCCGCAGATATTGGTGGTGACGACGCGCAGGATGACGCCGTGGCCGATGTCGCGGCCGCGTGGATCGACCATCTTCGGATAGTCGATGGATTGCACTTCGACCTTGCCCTGCCCCAGATAAACGACACCGCGATTGCTGCTCATTGATCGTCTCCATGTTTCGTGGACGGCTCGCGCGACTTTTGTGCATGCACCTCTGCGGTCCATCGCGCCCGTGCATCGAGGGTAGCGCCGCTTGCACACCGCGACTGTCATTCAATGCGACGCGCGTTTGACTGAATCCGACATCGCCGCCCCGGAACGTTCCTTTCCGGTTTTTATTGATTGACCGTTCAAAATAAAAAACCTACCATCGGCGCACGATACTGACTGGAACGCCTGAGATGCCCAAGCTCGGCATGCGCGAGATTCGCCGCGCACAATTGATCGACGCCACGCTGCACACCATCGACCAGTCCGGTCTCGCGGGGGCCACGCTGGCCTCCGTCGCGCAGCGCGCCAGCATCTCGACGGGCATCGTGAGCCACTATTTCGGCGACAAGGACGGCCTGCTCGAAGCCACCATGCGCCACGTGCTGCGGGCGCTTTGGCAAGGCACGGCGCGCCGCCGCAAGACGGCGAAGCCCGACCCGCGTTCGAAGTTGCGGGCCGTGGTCGCGGCGAATTTCGACGTCGAACAGGTGAACGGCCCGGTCATGAAAACGTGGCTGGCGTTCTGGTCGGAAAGCATGCACAAGGCCGAGCTGAGGCGGCTGCAACGCGTCAACACGCGGCGTCTCCATTCCAATCTTTGCGCCGACTTCTCCCGCGCGCTGCCGAAGCCGGCCGCACGGCGCGCGGCGAGCGGGCTGGCCGCGCTGATCGACGGACTGTGGCTGCGCGGCGCGCTCGCCGGCGAGCCGTTCGACACGAAGGCAGCGCTGCGCCTGGCTTACGACTACATCGATCTCGTGCTGGACGCGCGCGGTTGACCTCATCTCACTTGAAGGAGCGCGACATGTCGGCTTTCGAAGAGCAACGGCTTTACATCGGCGGCGCCCACGTCGATGCAACCAGCGGCGAAACCTTCGACACGCTCGATCCCGCCAACGGCGAGTTGCTCGCCCGCGTACAGCAGGCTTCGCAAGCGGATATCGACCGTGCGGTGCGCGGCGCGCACGAAGGTCAACGTGAATGGGCCGCGCTGACGGCGATGCAGCGCTCGCGCATCCTGCGGCGCGCCGTCGATCTCCTGCGCGCCCGCAATGACGAACTCGCCGCGCTCGAAACGCGCGACACCGGCAAGCCCATTGCGGAGACGCGCGCCGTGGATATCGTCACGGGCGCGGACGTCATCGAGTACTACGCGGGACTGGCCACGGCCATCGAAGGCGAGCAGATTCCCTTGCGTGAGTCGTCGTTCGTCTATACGCGGCGCGAACCGCTCGGCGTGTGCGCGGGCATCGGCGCGTGGAACTATCCCATTCAGATCGCGTGCTGGAAATCCGCGCCCGCGCTCGCGGCGGGCAACGCGATGATCTTCAAGCCGAGCGAAGTCACGCCGCTGAGCGCGTTGAAGCTTGCGGAAATCTATACCGAAGCAGGCGTGCCCACAGGCGTCTTCAACGTCGTGCAGGGCGATGGACGCGTCGGCGCGATGCTGGCGGAACATGCGGGTATCGAAAAGATCTCGTTTACGGGCGGCGTCGAGACCGGCAAAAAGGTCATGGCACGCGCGGGTGGATCGACGCTCAAGGAAGTCACGATGGAACTGGGCGGCAAGTCGCCGCTCATCGTGTTCGACGACGCCCATCTCGAACGCGCGGCGGACATCGCGATGAGCGCCAACTTCTTCAGCTCCGGGCAGGTGTGTACGAACGGCACGCGCGTGTTCGTTCAGCGCGGCGTGATGGAGGCGTTCGAGGCGCTGCTGCTGGAGCGTGTGAAGCGCATCCGCACCGGCGCGCCCGATGATCCGCAGACGAACTTCGGTCCGCTCGCCAGTGCGGCGCAGTTGCAGAAGGTGCTGGGCTTCATCGAGAGCGGCAAACGCGAAGGCGCGCGGCTCATTGCGGGCGGCGCGCGTTTGACCGAGGGCATCTTCGCGCAAGGCCAGTACGTCCAGCCCACCGTCTTCACCGATTGCCGCGACGACATGCGCATCGTGCGCGAGGAAATCTTCGGTCCCGTCATGAGCATCCTTTCATTCGACGACGAAGACGAAGTGATCGCCCGTGCCAACGACACCGACTACGGTCTCGCAGCAGGCGTGGTGACGGAGAATCTGTCGCGCGCGCATCGCGTGATTCATCGGCTGCAGGCGGGTATCTGCTGGATCAACACCTGGGGCGAGTCGCCGGCGGAAATGCCGGTCGGCGGCTACAAGCAGTCCGGGATCGGCCGCGAGAACGGCATCGCCACGCTCAATGCCTACACGCGCATCAAGTCCGTGCAGGTGGAGCTCGGTCCCTATCAGCCCGTGTTTTAAGGAGCTTCACGATGAGCGCGAACGAATACGACTACATCGTCGTCGGCGCGGGATCGGCGGGCAATGTGCTCGCCTCGCGTCTCACCGAGGACGCGGACGTGACCGTGCTGTTGCTGGAAGCGGGCGGCCCCGATCATCGCTTCGACTTCCGCACGCAGATGCCCGCAGCACTGGCTTATCCGTTGCAGGGACGGCGTTATAACTGGGCCTATGAAACCGAGCCTGAGCCGCACATGAACAACCGCCGCATGGAGTGCGGTCGCGGCAAGGGACTGGGCGGGTCGTCGCTCATCAACGGCATGTGCTATATCCGCGGCAACGCGCTCGATTACGACAACTGGGCCTCGATGCCCGGTCTCGACAACTGGAGCTATCTCAACTGCCTGCCCTATTTCCGCAAGGCGGAGACACGCGACATCGGGCCGAATGCGTATCACGGCGGCGAAGGCCCCGTACACGTGACGACGAGCAAGCCCGGCAACAACCCGCTCTTTGCCGCGATGGTCGAAGCAGGCGTGCAGGCAGGCTATCCGCGCACCGAAGATCTCAACGGTTATCAGCAGGAAGGCTTCGGTCCGATGGACCGCACCGTGACCGCGAAGGGAAGGCGCGCCAGCACCGCGCGCGGCTATCTGGACCGCGCGAAACCGCGCGGCAATCTCACGATCGTCACGCATGCCACGACTGACCGCGTGCTGTTCTCGGGCAAGCGGGCGATCGGCGTCGCCTATCTGCATCTCGGCGAACGCGTGACCGCGCATGTGCGCCGCGAAGTGCTCGTGTGCAGCGGCGCCATTGCCTCGCCTCAGTTGCTGCAACGCTCGGGCGTTGGACGGCCCGACTGGCTGAAGCCGCTGGAGATTGCCGTGGTGCATGATCTGCCGGGCGTCGGCGAGAATCTTCAGGATCACCTCGAGATGTACATGCAGTACGAATGCAAGGAGCCCGTGTCGCTGTATCCGGCGTTGCACTGGTGGAACCAGCCGGCCATCGGGCTCGAATGGATGTTGAACGGCACGGGCATCGGCGCGAGCAACCAGTTTGAAGCGGGCGGCTTCATCCGCACGCGCGACGACGATCCATGGCCGAACATCCAGTATCACTTCCTGCCTGTCGCGATCAACTACAACGGCTCAAACCCGATCCGCATGCACGGCTTTCAGGCGCACGTCGGCTCGATGCGTTCTCCGAGCCGTGGTCAAGTGAAGATCAAGTCGCGCGATCCGCATGCGCATCCGGGCATCCTGTTCAATTACATGGCCGATCCGCTCGACTGGCGCGAGTTCCGCGACGCCATTCGCATCACCCGCGAAATCATGCGTCAGCCCGCGCTGGAACGATACCGGGGCCGCGAGCTGCATCCGTCCGACGACCTGAAGAGCGACGCGGAACTCGATGCCTTCGTGCGCGCGAAGGCGGAGACCGCGTATCACCCGTCATGCTCGTGCAAGATGGGCTACGACGACATGGCGGTCGTGGATGGCGAAGGCCGCGTGCATGGCATGCAGGGTCTGCGGGTCGTGGATGCGTCGATCATGCCGCAGATCACGACCGGCAATCTCAATGCGCCGACCATCATGCTGGCGGAGAAGATCGCGGATCGCATCCGGGGCGTCGAGCCGCTGGCGCGGGTCGAGACGCCTTACTTCGTGGCGGGCGGAAAACGAGCGCGGGCGGCGCAGGCACTGGATCTGGCCGGACACTGATCGAGCCCGGTGAGGTTCGTCGTACTGCGGTACGACCGGGCTTGATTGGCTACGGTCTTTAATGGAATACGTGAAGGGCGGACGCATCGCTGCTCCCGCCCGACAACTCAAAGCCCGAGAGTGTTCCATGTCAGTCAGTTCCGTCGACAGCCGCCCTGCCCATTCAGCAACGCCCGCCGACTCGTCGGATTCCAGTACGTCGCAGCCCGTTCAACAAGACGCGCCTCAGCCAGAAAAGCCGGACGACAAGGACACAGGCGTCCAGGCCGACCAATCGCACGCGCCATCCATTCCAACTCAGCTCTCGGTCGACCCGCCGACCGACTCCACGCCTGCGCCGGACGCCACGGCGTCCGCACCCACGCCGCCAGCTCCGGAAGCATCCAAGCAGGACGACACCATCCTTCGAGGCGCCACCGCCGACGAACTCGAACGTCTCAACGAGACCTACGATCATGACGACAAAGCCTCTTGGCGCAATCAGGACAACGCCGCCAGCGCGCGCGAACTCAACAGCATCAACATGACGGGCCGTCCGGACTATGCCAAGGCGTTCCAGAATCAGTTGCCGGGCCTTCAGGCGCAGATCGCCGACATGCCCGACGACGCCTTGCGCGAACAGAACCTGGCTCAGCTCTCGATGTTCAGCACGGCTTTCGGGAACGCCGCCGATCCCGGCCAGCGCGCCACCATCGTCAAGCAGTTCGAGTCGTTTCGCCATGCCGTGTCCGAAGAGCATGACGACACCCAGGCCGATCCCGTCAAGCATGCCGAGTCGATCTTCACGGCGCCCTTCGGCAGCGGCTATCTCGATGCCGACGGCAAGCGCGGCATCGAGCGTCTGGATAATCTGCGCGACAACTTCGAGAGCGCCACCACGTCTGCAGAGCGCGAAACCGCCATGGCCCAGGGCACCGCGCTCAAGCGTGTTCTGCAGTCGAAGATCGCCGACCGTATTTACGACGAGGTCGATGCAGCGAGACTCGCCCGCCAGAAGACCTTCGGCGAGGTGATCAAACGCCTGAACGAGGCCTCCGGCATGACCATCTCCGGCCCGGGCGACGATTCACCCGCACGGCTGGAGCACTTCGGCGCGATCCTGCAGGACGAGCAGCATGCGCTCGCCTTCACCGAACTGATGAAGATGAGCCCGGAGGGCTTCAGCAAACTCAGGGAATGGGAGGACCGCACCCGCCGCCGGGACGCCAACGCGGAGCAAGCCGAGCAGAGCCATCTGTTCCATCGCTTCGAGTTGCCGCCTTTCTCCAGCATCTCCGATGTCCTCAAGAACCCGCCCTTGCCCAACGATGACTACGGCAAGAACCTGGTGGCCGGGTATCAATGGGCACAACGCCGGCTCGTGGCCGCGGAACAACGCATCAGCGTGCAAGGCAAGACCGACCTCAATCCGCTGCGCCGCGAATACCTGACCGCTTACTCACCGCCTCCGCCGGAATGGCTGCAGGAGCTCGACGAAGCGTTTTGCCGCCTGACCGTCGGCGCCATGCCGGTGGCGAGCCTGTTCACCAATTCGATCTGCCCGCACACTCATCTGAACGATACCGCTCGAACGTTCATCGATATGGGTGCGGGGGTGCTGGGCACAGCGCTGGGCTACAAGATGCCCGATGTGGACTTCGTCGGTCCGGCAATCAAGGGCGGCATGTCGAAGGCCGGCGCGCTGCTCGACCTGCTGCGCAAGCCCAAGGCTGTAGAAATAGCGGCCCCGGGCGCGGCGGAGGTTGCCCAGGCGGCCTCATCCGCAAAGGCGCCGCCGCTGAGCGAACTCGACTCTGCCAGCGCACAAATCAACGGCGAGCAGCCTTTGCCCCCGTCCTACAAGTACGAAACGCCGATCACCCAATCGACGCCGGGCAGCGCGCCCGGTGTCATGGTCGACCAGCAAGGCCAGAACTTCATCACGATGGACGGTCAACCTTTTGCGGTCAAGTACGACAAGGACAACGGCACTTGGCGCGTCTACGATCGGAACAATCCGTGGCGGCCTTCGTTCCCGGTTCGGGTAAATGAGGAGGGCGTCTGGAAGTCCCATTCGGATACCGGGCTTGTCGGCGGAGCGCCGCGTCTTTCAGCCGAAGAGAAGAAAGCCATCCTGGACGATGTGAGGCAGCATCCCTACTTGACGCAGAGAGAGATAGCCCTCCGGAACGGTGTAAGCAGCGCTACGGTAGGCAGTATTCTGCAAGCGAACGACATGGAACAACGGGGACTCGAGCAGCAATGGCAAGCACGCGTGAACCAGCTCACCCCGGATGTCCGGTCGAGAATCACCGAGTCGCTGGCGGCCCATCCCTATCAATATGCGGAGATCGCCCAACAGTTCGACACCACGCCCGGCGTCGTGAAATGGCTGGCCAAAAACGCGCCGGAAAGCCTGTCGTTAGAGACGACCGCTGAAGCGATCAAAATCGAACTCGCCGACTTTCCTGGGCTGGATCATGGGGAGCTGGCCAGAAGGTTCGATGTCACCCGCGAAGAGGTCGACGCCATCGCCGCCCTTCCGGTACAGAGTCCGGCGGGCGGAAATATGGCACGCCCCTTGAACAGAACTGCACGGATGCGGCCGGAAGTCATTCAAATGGTAACGAACTACCTGCAGGCATATCCCGATGCAAGCTATTCGAACATCGCGGCAAAGCTTGCTGTCAATGCGCAGGCGGTCTCCAGCATTGCAACGGAAGCTGGACTGACGCGCGCGGTGCCCCGTGTGCGCATCTCAAATGCAACGACTGAAGCAATACAGCGCTACATCGCGACACATCCGGCTGCCGGGTCGAACGCCGTTGCCCGGGAGTTCGGCGTTTCAACCTATGCCGTCAGGAAAATCCAACAACGAACTTTGCGGCGGCAAGACCTGCAGCAGGCCGTTGCGACACACCCAACGATCAAGCACCGCGTGGTGCAGGATCTCCGGACGACATCTTTGACGTACGTTGAAATTGCCCGGAAAGAAGGAGCAGACGTCGCCACGGTCATCAAGCTTGCCGAAGCACAGGGATTGAACCGGGCCATGGCCCCTGCCGCCGAAGGCGCGCCACCGCCTGAAGCGGCTCAGGGCGCACCAGCCGCGCCTCCTGCCACCGAAATGGCGCCGCCAGGGCTCACGGAAGCCAACCAGGCCGACATCCGCAGTTTCATGGAGAACTGGGTCGGGCCCGAATACATCGCGCAGATGCTCGGGCTGGACGAAAACCTTGTCTCCCGGTACGTGCAGAACATCGCGCCGAATTACGCGACCACGGGTTACTTCCCTGTCAATCCCGCGCCGGTGGAGCGCAGCGCCCAGTGGTGGCAAGGATCTACATCCGAACAGCCGGGTTCGTCCACGCCATCCACCGCGCCGATGCTGACCCGGCAGGATCAGGAAACCGTCCAGATGCTCATGGGCGACAGCTATCAGTTTCCGCTGCAATCCATCGCGGACTGGATCCAGCAGCCCGTTGAAACGGTGCGAGCCTACATCCAGTCCGTCAACCCGGCGTACTTGCAGGCTCACGATTGATCGAGCGCACGCGACGCCCGCATCACATATCGAACCGTGCACGCGCCGTCGCGGCAATGCTCATCAACGCGTCCACGCTGAGCCGCGCCGCGACCGCCTTCACATAGTCGTGATGCCGGCTTTGCAGCGGCGCATCGAGATACTGGGCATGCAGATAGCGTATCAGCGCGATCCGCCGATGCTTCAGCGCAATGCTTCGGTCAAGCAACGCGAGCGCCGCATCCGCATCGTGCTTCTTGAAGGCACGTGCGGACAGCTGTGCGGCGGCATCGCGCGACGGATTCATGGCGTCGCGAATTCACGCGCAGCGCTACGCAACCGCCACGCCTCATGGTCCGCGCGACGCCAGTCCAGTTCCAGCCCGAGACGTTTCGTGCCCGGGCGGATCTTCGGCTTGTGCAGCGTGAGCGTCAGGGCATCGAGCGCGGGCCATTCATCGAACGAGAGCGCGGCAATCTCCACGGCCAGCGTTTCGAGGAGACGCGTATGCGGCTTCGTCTCGAGAAACGCGCTCACGCGATTGCACCACGCTTCGTAGTCGATGAGGCCATCGTCCGATTCATCCGGCATCGCGCGGTAATGCAGGCTCGCATCGATGCAGACAGGCTGCGGCCCTTCATGCTCATGCTCGTAGAGACCGACGCGCGTCTGCACGATCAATTCGTCGACCACGACGCGCCAGCCTCGTCCGCCCATCTCCAGCGGCTCGAACGGCTTCATGAAAGCAGCGGCCCGGCGGCATCGAGCATGATCTTCACGAAGTAGTCCGCGAAGCTGCGGCGCACGATCAGCTCGAAGCGGTCGCCGCCCAGCGGCACCAGCGTCAGCGATGCCTTGAAGAAGTGGCTCTGCGCGCACTGGCCTTCGCCGAACAGCTTCGGATGCAGATCGAGCGGACAGCCGCGCGACAGCACCTCGCGCGTCTTCGGACCATCGATATCGAGCACCGTATAGCCGCTGCCGATATCCACCGCCGCCGAGAACTGGCCGACGAACGCTTCACGCAGCTTCGCTTCGAGCGGCGCGGGACGCGAGGCGTCGTGAGCGGCGTCGGAATGCACGAGCCATTCGTCGGGACCGAGCCACAGCATCGTGTAGCCATTGCCGCGCGCGACGGTGTTCGGCTTCTCGGGCGGCGTACAGCCGAGCACGTTCTGCACGGCCTTCACAAAACTCGCGTCACGCGTATCGCCACGCACGTTCACGAGTTCGAGGAACGGCCGCTCGGTAAGGCGGAATACCTTCGGCGAGCCGCCCTGATGCGCCTTGAGCAGCGCATCGGCGCCGACGAGCGGGGATTCCTGCCAGGTACCGCTCAGTCCTTGTGCGCCGATGGCACGATCGACGACCGCAGCGCCCGTTTTGATCTCATTCAACATGCTGACGTGCTCCTTCGCTGTCGTAGAACACCGAACTGGTGATTTTTGCCTTCACTTGCTTGCCGCTCGCGAGCGGGATCAGGACCGATTCGCCCATCTTGTCGAGTCCGCCCTTCACGACGGCCAGCGCGATCGAACGCTTCAGGATCGGGCTGTAATAGCTCGACGTCACGTGGCCGAGCATCGGCGCGGTGTCGCCCTGGAACGGGCCTGCCACGATCTGCGCGCCTTCCGGCAGCACGTATTGCGGATCGTCGGTCAGCAGGCCGACGAACTGCTTGCGTCCCTGCTTCGCCGTGTCCGAACGCGTCAGCGAACGCTTGCCGATGAAGTCCTTCGACTTCGCGACCAGTCCGCCCATGCCGAGGTCGTAAGGGGTCATCGAGCCGTCCGTATCCTGGCCGACGATGATGTACCCCTTCTCCGCGCGCAGCACGTGCATGGTTTCCGTGCCATACGGCGTGATGTCGAACTCGGCGCCCGCTTCCATCAGCGCTTCCCACACCGCTCGGCCGACGTTCGCCGGCACGTTGACTTCATAGGCGAGCTCGCCCGAGAAGCTGATGCGCATGATGCGCGCCGCCGCGCCCGCCACCGTGCCGTCGCGATAGCTCATGAACGGGAACGCCGCGTTGGCGAAATCCACGTCGTGACAGACCTTCTGCAGCACCTTGCGGCTGTTCGGCCCGACGACAGCAAAGGTCGCCCAATGGTCCGTCACCGACGCGAGCCGCACGCGCATGTCGGGCCATTCGGTCTGCAGCCAGCGTTCGAGCCACGTCAGCACGCGCGCCGCGCCGCCGGTCGTGGTCGTCATCATGTAGTGCTGTTCGCCGAGGCGCACGGTCACGCCGTCGTCGAAGATCATGCCGTTTTCGTCGAGCATCAGGCCGTAGCGGCACTTGCCCACTTCGAGCTTGCTCCACGGGTTCGTGTACATCCAGTTGAGCAGCTTCGCGGCATCCGGACCCTGGATGTCGATCTTGCCGAGCGTCGATGCATCGAGAATGCCCACGCTTTCGCGCGTCGCGAGCGACTCGCGCGCCACGGCCGCGTGCATGTCCTCGCCCGCCTTCGGGTAGTACCACGGACGCTTCCAGTTGCCGACATCCTCGAACATCGCGCCGTTCTCGACGTGCCACTCGTGAATGGCGGTCTTGCGCACCGGATCGAGAAACTCGCCCAGCTCGCGGCCCGCGAACGTGCCGAAGGTCACGGGCGTGTAGTTCGGGCGGAAGGTCGTCGTGCCGGTTTCGGGAATGGTCTTGTTCAGCGCCTGCGCGAGAATCGCCATGCCGTTGATGTTGCCGAGCTTGCCCTGGTCGGTGCCGAAGCCCATCGCCGTATAGCGCTTCACGTGCTCGACCGACTCGAAGCCTTCGCGCGCGGCGAGATAGATGTCCGCCGCGGACACGTCGTTCTGGTAATCGACGAACTGCTTCGGACCGCGCGTCGCCAGCTCCTTGTTGCCGACGATCCACAGCGGCAGCATCGGCGCCTCGACGATCTCGGCCACCTGCACAGGCTGCGGCTTCGCGACGATATGCCCCGCCGCTCGCGCTGCATCCGCGCCCGCCTCGACGCCAAACCGAAGGCCGCGCGCCAGCGAGAACTCGCCCGCGCATGCGCCGACGCTGCTCTCCGCCTGCATCGCCTTGCCCGGCACGAAGCACGCTTTCTCGTCGTGCCAGTGCGCCTTGCCGCCCGACTGCGCGAACAGGTGCAGCACCGGACTCCAGCCGCCCGACATGGCGACCAGATCGCATGACAGCTCTTCCTGCTTTTGCCCGACCTGTCCGTTCGCATAGGCCGCGACTTCCACCGACGCGACGCGCAGCTTGCCGTGCGCGGCCGTGATCACCGCGTTGTTCATCACGCGGATGCCTTGGCGGCGTGCGGCCGCCGGCAGCGTGCCCTTCGATTCGGCCGTGCGCGGATCCACGACGGTCACGGCAGCGCCGGCCGCCTTGAGGTCGAGTGCGCACTGATAGGCGTCGTCGTTGTTGGCGAACACGACCGCGTTGCGGCCCGGCAGCACCGCATAGCGATGCAGATACGTCGACACCGCCGACGCCAGCATGATGCCCGGCAGGTCGTTGTTGCCGAACACGATCGGACGCTCGTGCGCGCCGGTGGCGAGAATCACGCGCTTGGCGCGGACCTTCCACATCAGTTCGCGCGTGCCCTTGCGGGTCGAGACCGGCAGATGCTCGGTCAGACGCTGTGTGATTGTGACGAGGTTGTGGTCCTGATAACCGAACGCCGTGCTGCGCGACAGGATCTTCACGTCGGGCATGCGGCGCAGTTCGGCTTCGACCTTCTGTACCCATTGCAGCGCGGGCTTGCCGTCGATCTCCGCGCGGCACGACAGCAGCGAACCGCCGAGTTCGCGCTGGTCGTCGACCAGGGTCACGCGCGCGCCGGACAGCCCCGCCGCATGCGCCGCCGCCAGACCGGACGGACCGCCGCCGATCACGAGCACGTCGCAATGCGCGAAGCACTTGTCGTAGCGGTCGGCATCGAGATGCTTCGGCGCTTCGCCGAGGCCCGCTGCGTCGCGAATCACTTCCTCGTACTTCGGCCAGAACTTGCGCGGCCACATGAAGGTCTTGTAATAGAAGCCCGCCGGAATGAAGCGCGCGATCTTCTGATTGACCGCCATGCGATCGTTCTCGATGCTCGGCTTCGCGTTCACGCTCTTGGCGACGAGCCCCTGATACAGCTCGACTTCCGTGGCGCGCGCGTTCGGCACCGTGTAGGCGCCGGTTTCCAGCTGCACGACGGCATTCGGCTCTTCCACGCCCGCCGTGATGATGCCGCGCGGACGGTGGTACTTCCAGCTGCGCGCGACGAAGCGCTCGCCGCTGGCGAGCAGCGCGGAGGCGAGCGTGTCGCCTTCGTAGCCCTGATAGGTCTTGCCGTTGAACGTGAAGGTCAGCGTAATGGCGCGGTTGATGCGCCCGCCCAGGCCGAGTCGGTCTTTCTGGCTCATTTCGACTGTGCTCCGTTGTCATTCATCACAGCCAGCGGACGGTCGAACGTCTCGTAGCCCTGAATCTCGTAGGAAACCGTATCGCGCTGCACCTTGAACCAGCGGCGGCAGCCTTGTGCGTGCATCCATTGCTCGCGCGCCGTGCCGCGGGGGTTCTTGCGCATGAAGAGGTAGTCGCCCCATTCGCGGTCGGTGAGCTTTTCGGTGTCGAGCGGACGCGCGATGTCCGCTTCGCCGCCGCAGGAGAATTCGGTTTCGGCGCGTGGCCCGCACCAGGGGCATTCGATCAGCAACATGGTTCTTTCCTCAGTGTGCGGGTCAGTGAGCCACGGCAGCCGCGCCGTGTTCGTCGATCAGATGGCCGGTATAGAAACGGTCCAGCGAGAAGGCCGCATTGACCGGATGCGGTTCGTCGCGCGCGATGGTGTGCGCATACGCCCAGCCCGAGCCGGGGGTCGCCTTGAAGCCGCCCGTGCCCCAGCCGCAGTTGAAGTACAGGCCCTTGACGTCGGTCTTGGAGATGATCGGGCAGGCGTCCGGCGAGACATCGACGATGCCGCCCCACTGCCGGTTCATGCGCACGCGCGAGAACACCGGGAACATCTCGACGATCGCCTCCAGCGTGCCTTCGATGATGTGGAAGCTGCCGCGCTGGCCAAAGCCCGTGTACTGGTCCACGCCCGCGCCGATCACGAGATCGCCTTTGTCGGACTGGCTGATGTACGCGTGCACCGCGTTCGACATCACCACCGTGTTCACCACCGGCTTGATCGGCTCGGATACGAGCGCCTGCAACGGATGGCTTTCAAGCGGCAGGCGCACGCCGGCCATGTCGGCCAGCGAGGTCGTGTTGCCCGCTGCAACCACCGCGACCTTCTTCGCCTTGATGAAGCCCTTGGTCGTATCGACGCCCGTCACCTGGTTGCCTTCGCGGCGAATGCCCACGACCTGGCAGTTCTGGATGATGTCCACGCCTGCACGGTCCGCGCCGCGCGCGAAGCCCCAGGCCACGGCATCGTGCCGGGCGACGCCGCCACGCCGTTGAATGGACGCACCCAGCACCGGGTAACGGCTGTTGAGGTTGATGGTCGGCTCGATTTCCTTGATCTGCTGCGGCGTCAGGAACTCGGCATCGACGCCGTTGAGGCGGTTTGCATTCACGCGGCGCTCGGTGTCGCGCACGTCCTGCAGCGTATGCGCCAGGTTCATCACGCCGCGCTGCGAGAACATCACGTTGTAGTTGAGGTCCTGCGAGAGGCCTTCCCAGAGCTTCATCGCCTTTTCGTAAAGCGCGGCGGATTCGTCCCACAGATAGTTGGAACGCACGATGGTCGTGTTGCGCGCCGTATTGCCGCCGCCGATCCAGCCCTTCTCCAGGATCGCGACATTCGTGATGCCGTGTTCCTTCGCGAGGTAATAAGCGGTCGCGAGACCGTGGCCGCCGCCGCCGACGATCACCACGTCGTATTCGCGCTTCGGCTCCGGACTTCTCCACTGGCGTTCCCAGTTCTCGTGATACGACATGCCGTTGCGCAGCAGGCTGAATATCGAGTAGCGGCTCATGGTGTTTCCTTCTTCGTGCGGGGTGTTATGCGTTGAATCAGAATCAGCATTCGATGACGTTCACGGCCAGGCCGCCGCGCGACGTCTCCTTGTATTTCGTCTTCATGTCGGCGCCGGTTTCGCGCATCGTCTTGATGACCGAGTCGAGCGACACGTAGTGCGTGCCGTCGCCTTTCATGGCCATGCGCGCGGCGTTGAGCGCCTTGATGGCGCCCATTGCGTTGCGTTCGATGCACGGAATCTGCACGAGCCCGCCGACCGGATCGCAGGTCATGCCGAGGTTGTGTTCCATGCCGATCTCGGCGGCGTTCTCGACCTGCGCGGGCGTGCCGCCCATGACCGCGGCGAGCGCGGCGGCGGCCATCGAGCAGGCGACGCCCACTTCGCCCTGGCAGCCCACTTCGGCGCCGGAGATCGACGCCGTTTCCTTGTAGATGATGCCGATGGCCGCGGCCGTCAGCAGGAAGCGCACGATGCCTTCGTCGTTCGCGCCGTGCATGAACTTCACGTAGTAGTGCAGCACGGCGGGAATCACGCCGGCGGCGCCGTTGGTCGGCGCGGTGACCACGCGGCCACCCGCGGCGTTTTCCTCGTTCACGGCCATGGCGTACAGATTGACCCAGTCGAGCATCGACAGCGGATCGCGCAGCGACTCTTCGGAGCGCGAGCGCAGCGACGCGGACAGGTCCGCCGCGCGGCGCTTCACGTGCATCGGACCGGGCAGCTCGCCGCGTTCCTTGCAGCCGCGCTCGACGCAGGCGGCCATCACGCGCCACACGGCCAGCATGCCTTCGCGCACTTCGGCTTCGCTGCGGCTCGCGCATTCGTTCTGCATCGTCACTTCGGCGATGGAGAGACCGGTTTCGCGGCAGACGCGCATGAGGTCGTCGCCGGTGCGGAACGGATGCGGCACCGTGCCGCCCGCGCGCAGGCCGTTGACGCGATCGCCGTCGCGATTCACGACAAAGCCGCCGCCGACCGAGTAATACTCCTTCTCGACGAGCAACTGGCCGTTGTCGTCGAACGCCTGGAAGCGCATGCCGTTCGGATGCACGATGCTCGAACCGGGCGCGCCCGGCATCAGCTTGCGATAGAAGCCGATGTGCTCGCGCTCTTCGAACATCACTTCGTGCTTGCCGAGCAGCATCAGGCGCTTGCCCTTGCGGATGGCGTCCAGGCGCGGCGCGATCACGTCGGGATCGATCAGATCGGGCAGATTGCCTTCAAGGCCGAGCAGCACGGCCTTGTCGGTGCCGTGGCCCTTGCCGGTCGCGCCGAGCGAACCGAACAACTCGACGCGCACCCGCGTGACGAAGGCGAGCAGGTTGGCGTCCTCGACGTGGGACGCGAACCGGCACGCCGCGATCATCGGTCCGACGGTATGCGAGCTCGACGGTCCAATGCCGATCTTGAACAGATCGAAGACGCTGACGTTCATGTGCGAGTCCCTTTGCTTGGCTTTGACTGGGCGCGGCGCGGCAGGCGCGTGCGTCGTTTCGGTATGGCGCTCATTGCACCAAACCGCAAAAAGACTCGATAGAACAAAAGCGCCGTCGAAATGGGATGGCGGCGTCAGCGCGTGGCGCAGCGTGCACGCATCGGTGTAATCCCTAGGTTCTGAACCGGCCTGCGCGTTTTCTGACGCGGGTGCCGCGCGCCGCGCGCGAGTGCTATGCTCGCCGGATCACTTCGAGCCGCCGCACGTCACGCGCATGAACCCCGCAGACTCCCTTCCACCGCTGTCCATCGACGGTCAATCGAAATCGCGTATCCGCTTCGGCATCATCCTGCTGCCGAACTTCACGCTGACCGCGTTCTCCGGTTTCGTCGACCTGTTGCGCCTCTCCGCCGACGAAGGCGATTTCAGCCGCCCCGTGCGCTGCTCCTGGAGCGTGATCGGCGAGACGCTCGCGCCGGTCCGCGCGAGTTGCGGCATCCAGATCACGCCGTGGGAAACCTATGAGAAAGCCGAGCCGTTCGACTACGTGGTGGTGGTCGGCGGCCTGCTGCATTCCGGCCCCGCGACGAGCGATGCGACGCTGCAGTTCATTCGCCGCGCAGCCGCGGCGGATGCGACGATCGTCGGCATGTGTACGGGCGTGTTTTCGATGATGCGCGCCGGTGTGCTCGAAGGACACCGCATCTGCGTGAGCTGGTTTCACTACTGGGACTTCGTCGAGCGCTTTCCGCATGCGGATGAACAGGCGCTCGTCGCGGACCGGCTGTTCGTGATCGACCGGCGGCGCATTACGTGCTCGGGCGGACGCGCTTCCATCGACGTGGCCGCGGCCATTCTGCTGCGCCACTTCGAGACCGCGACGGTGCAGAAGGCGTTGCGCATCCTGCTCGTCGACGACATGCAGAAAGGCAACGCGCCGCAGCCGCATCCGCCCGGTCTCGCGCCGGCGACGCATCCGAAAGTCAAACGTGCGATCCTGCTGATGGAGCAGCACGTCGGGCGTTCGTTGACGCTGGACGAACTGGCCCACAAGCTCGACATGTCGACGCGCCAGCTTGAGCGTCTTTTCAAGGCGGAGACGGGCAAGGCGCCGCAGGCGTATGCGAAGCAGGTGCGGCTGCGCACGGCGGCATGGCTGCTGACGAGTTCGGACAAGACGGTGGCGGATATCGCGTCGAGCTGCGGCTTCTCGGATGCCTCGCATCTGGGCCGCGAGTTCCGCAAGCAGTTCGGCGTGCCGCCGATGATGTATCGAGAGCAAGGCGGTGCACAGGACGCGCAGGCCGCCGAGCAATCGATGGACTACGACGAGACTTTTCCGGGCCGCGCCCGGGCGCTGTAGAGCGCCTTCAGAGTACTTGGTTCACGTTTTCCGCGGCTCATCACACCAAGGAGGAACGGCATGGCGACTCACGGATACTCGCAGGAAGAATGGCAGGTGCGTTGCGATCTTGCGGCGCTCTATCGCGTGATCGGGCATTTTCGCTGGACCGACATGATCTTCACGCACATCAGTGCGCGCGTGCCGGGATCGGACCATCACTTTCTGATCAACCGCTATGGCGTGCTGTTCGACGAGATGCGCGCGTCGGATTTGGTGCGCATCGACAGCGAAGGACGGCCGGTCGAGCCCGGCGCCCGCGACGACCCGGAGCGCTATCGCGTGAACCCGGCGGGTTTTACGATTCATTCGGCGATTCACATGGCGCGTCACGATGTGGCGTGCGTCGTACATACGCATACGGCGGCGGGTGCGGGGGTTTCGGCTCAGAAGCGCGGCCTGCTGCCGATCAGTCAGCATGCGTTGAAGTATTACGGGCATCTGGCTTATCACGATTATGAAGGGATCGCGCTGGATCTGGCCGAGCGGGATCGGCTGGTGAACGATCTGGGTTCGCATAACGCGATGATTCTGCGTAATCATGGGCTGCTGACTTGCGGGAAGTCCATTCCGGAGGCGTTTCAGGAAATGTATTTTCTTGAACGGGCTTGTGAGATTCAATTGCGGGCGCTGGCGGGAGGCGGGGAATTGAACTGGCCTTCGGAGAAGGTGTGCGAGGTGACGGCTTCGCAATATCGGCGGGATGAGTCGGAGGGGATTACGCGCATGCAGTGGGAAGCGGCGTTGCGGATGATCGAAGGTGGGGCGAGGACGGATTATCGGAGTTAGTTCGATTTGCTTGTTGCTGATCGCAGTCTTATATGCCCTCGATTTTGTTGATCGGGGGCATTTTTGTTTTACAAATTTTTATGCATGTTTACGGCTTCAGGCGGTACCGTTCGATGCTCAGTCCATCACGAAAAGTCGAATGCCGTTTCAATACAAGTTCAATATTATTCGGAGAGGGCTTCATAGTAGCTGGCAAAGAACTAAACGCACCCTTCGTCATTTTCTGCAAATGGCCCTGTTTATCTGCGTCACTTTTCGCGCCGGAATTGCTTTGGCAGTCTTCTTGATAGAGAAGACATCCATCATGTCGGACTGGCTGGATGACGCCACTCGCTACGTCCTCAGGCTAACGCATTCGGACATCAATTATCACGAAGATATCTTCGTGATTTCGGATCTCGCCGTTTTAATCGCGTGCTGGATTGTAGTAGACGTCACGGTGTTCGCGGCCTATGTTTTCGCTTCCAGATTTTGGCGTGGCAGGAAGCAAATCAAGAACGCGACTGCGAGGTGAGTCACTTCGATGCCTGTCTTCATTTTCGCAACAAAACGCTTCTTCAAATTAATCCTTCAGTTTTCGCTTTGGCTCGTATTTTGGTATGGGCTCGGTGTTGTCCTTTTTCGTTATCTCAATGCGCGCGTCAAAGAAGCGCCGGGATGGATCGAATGGACCGTGCGCTTTGCGCTCGAAACCCTAGGCTACGGCGATGTGCAAGAACCTGAAACCATCGGCGCCTTTTGTGGGCTTGTCGCGCTCGTGCTCTGCTGGATATTCGTCGCGATGGTCTTGTTGATTGGATATCGATTGATCGCCCGATTCATTCACAGCCGCTGAAGCACGTGTGTTCTCCGTCCATGCATTTTGGTGCACGTTAAATTGTCAGGCGGTAAGAAAATCGTGCGCGGAGGCAACGAGTCTACTCTTATAGGTGCCAGCTCAAAGCGTATTCGATTTTCGCAAGTGGTGGCGGCAAGTTATCTAGAAATTTATTACAGAACTTTTCACACTGCATGGCAATCAACCGCTAAGGTTGTGAGCGCGATTAATAACTCTACGAAGCGCGCTTGGAAAATCAATGCCAGTCAGCTGTGTATTCAAACTCAACCGACAGGTTTCGTCCGATCTGACCTGCACAGGTTTCGGCAGCATTGAGGCGTATTCAGGAAGAGGCGTGGGTCGTGACAATCCGGACGCCGTTTCGCTCGAAAGCGTGGGTCCCATTCCGCCTGGACGCTACTACCTTATTGATCGCCAAGCCGGCGGTCGTTTAGGTTGGCTTCGTGATTGGTGGACTGACTTAGTTATCGGTAGCGACCATACCCAATGGTTCACCCTCTGGAATCCCAAAACGGGCGACTCAACGATTGTAAATGGCGTCAAGCGCGAGAGTTTCAGGCTTCATCCGAACGGAGTCAGCGGGACAAGCATGGGTTGCATCACAGTAGTTGACAAGAAGGCCTTCGAAAAATTGAAAAAATTCATTCGTTCAAGCCCGCCGACTATCTCTATTCCTGGGACGTCATATAAGGCCTATGGCGTGGTGGAAGTTCAATGAAGAAGATGGCCTGGTTCGTTCTTCAGATTTCTCTTTGGATTTTCCTCTCCTACAAACTGGGCATTTTTCTTCTCCGTTTTATCGACGCGCACATTGAAGCGTGCCCGGAGTGGATTGAAAGGACCGTGCGCTTTGCACTCGATTCATTCGGCTACAACGACGTGCGGGATCCAGAAACCGTCGGTGCCGCCTGCGGCCTCTTCGCCCTGGTCCTCAGCTGGGTTTTCTCAGCCCTGGCCCTATGGCTGGCCTACCGCTTGATCACCCGCATCGTCCGTAGACGACATCAATAACCCCGCTTCCGTTCACCCTAAATCCCACCACCATGCACTCCGACATCCTCCTCAACCTACAGGGAATCGACGGCGAATCGCAGGACAAAACCCATCCCAAAGCCATTCAGGTGATCTTCTGGGAATGGACCGTTTCCCAACCCTCCTCCATGCACGTCAATTCAGGGGGCGGCTCGGGCAAGGCGTCCTTCTCCGGCCTCGAATTCAAGCACGAGATCGACCGCGCATCGCCCAATCTGTTCCTCTACAGCGCCACCGGCAAGCACATACCCAAAGCGGAACTCATCATGCGCAAGGCCGGCGGCACGGCCCTCGAATACTTCCGGATCACCATGGAAGACGTGTTGATCACGAAGGTCCACCCATCCGCTGACGCCGGCTACGCCATCGAAAGCGTCGGCCTGTCCTTCGCGAAAATAAAGCAGGAATACGTCGTGCAAAACGCCCAAGGCGGCAGCATGGGCGCGGTCACTGCCGCCTTCGACATCAAGGCCAACAAGGCCCTGTAACTCAATTCGCCCCCGCCACATAAGTCTTCACCGCCGGCAGCCCGTCCTTCCCGTCGAACGTCTTCACACCCGCAAGCCACTTGTCCAGCACCGTCGGATTGGCCTTCAGCCACTCGCGCGCCGCCTTGTTCGCATCGGTCTTGTTCATGATCGGGAGCATCACGTGGTTCTCGATATCCGTCGTGAATTGCAGATTGGAAACCAGCTTCGCGACATTCGGACAACGCGAATCGTAATCCGTCGGCGTCACGGTCAGCACCTTGGCCTCGCCATAATTGGGACCGAAAACCTCATCGCCACCCGAGAGATAATCGATCTTCATCTGCACGTTCATCGGGTGCGGCTCCCACCCCAAAAATACGATCGGCTTCTTCTCGCGAATCGCGCGATTCACCTCCACCAGCATGCCCGCCTCGCTCGATTCCACCAGCTTGAACTTGCCAAGTCCATATTGATTCGAATCGATCATCTTCTTGATCAGCGCATTGCCATCATTGCCCGGCTCGATGCCATAGATCTTGCCATCGAGCTTGTCGTAGTTCTTCGCGATATCGTTGAAGTTGCGAATACCCGCCTGATACGCATAATCCGGCACCGCGAGCGTGTACTTCGCGCCCGTGAGATTCGGCGTCGCCAGTACCTTCACCTGATTGTTCTTTCTGAACGGATCGATGATCGGATCCATCGTCGGCGACCAGTAACCCAGGAACACGTCGATCTGCTTGCTCTTGACGCCCGCGAACGTAATCGGCACCGAGGCAATCGTCTTCGTCGGGTTGTAGCCGAGGCCCTGCAGGATCGTCGATGCGAGTCCGGTCGTCGCCGCGATATCGGTCCAGCCGACATCCGCAAAACGCACGTTCCTGCACGCCGCAGGCTCGGCCGCGTGCGCCACGCTCACACCCGCCAGCATCGCCGCAGCGAGCGACGCGATCCACAAACGCTTCATGTTTTTCCTCTCTCTCAGGTTCATCAGGACGCAAGTCAGCCCGCGCGCGGCCCGTCACGAACCGGCGCGGAACAGAATCATTCAGACAATGGACGCGCTAGGCCGAGAGGCGCCGCTCCACGCTGGGCGCATGCCCGAACTGCGCGCGATACGCCTTGCTGAAGTGACAAGGCGAATGAAATCCGCATACGCTCGTCACGCGTGCAATCGACGCATCTGTATTGCGCAACAGTTCGCGCGCGCGACGCAGCCGCAGCGTGAGGTAGTAATGCGTCGGCGAGACGCTGAGGAACATCTTGAACATGCGCTGCAAGTGCCGCTGCGACAGATGCACGAGCCGCGCAAGCTCATCGAGCGAGAGCGGCTCTTCGATGTTCGCCTCCATCAGCCGGACCACTTCCACGAGCTCGGCGCGCGAAAAGCCCACGCGGGCATCGACGGGAATGTGCTGGTAATCCGTCGAGCCGCGTATCCGTTCGACAATGAACTGTTCCGACACCTGCGCCGCATGCGCCTGCCCCAGCCGCATGCCGACGAGATTGAGCATCAGGTCGAGCGGCGCGGTGCCGCCCGTGCAGGTCAGTCTGTCCCGGTCGATCACGAACAGTTCGTCAGCGAAACGCACATGCGGGAAGCGCTTGTTGACCGGCGACATGTCTTCCCAATGCAGCGTGCAGCGATAGCCGTCCAGCAGCTTCGCGGCCAGCAAGGCATACGGCCCGGTGCAGATGCCGCCCAGCGGAATGCCCGCCTCATGCGCGCGTTGCAGAAGGCCGATCACCTTGTCGTCGACGTAATCCGCGACCTGCCAGCCCCCGCAGACGATCAGCACATCGGGCATGCCGGTTTCGTCGATCGTCGTGGCCGGCTTGACCGTGATGCCGTTGCTGGCGCGCGCGGGTTCGCCGTCCGGCGTGATGATCGACCATCGATAATGCTGCGCACGGCCGACGTAATTGGCCATGCGCAACACCTCGACTGCGCTCGTGAACGCGATCATCGAGAAGTTCGGCAGCGTCACGAAGCCGAAGTGCGCGAGATTGGACAACGGTGAATCCACAGCCGCCGGGACGATCGCGTCGCGCTTCATGCACAAGCCTCTCAGCTTTGTTGGGTCGCCGGCGTGCGGCGCACTTTCATCACGCTCTTGAGACCCGCGAACAACGGAGCGCGCGCCATGCCAGGCGAACGGCCGAAGCTTTCCGTGATGCGGTCCAGGATGATCGCCAGCAACACCACGGACAGGCCGCTCTCGAAGCCCAGGCCGATGTCGAGGCGCTGGATCGACGCCAGCACGTCGTTGCCGAGGCCGCCTGCGCCCACCATCGACGCAATGATCACCATCGACAACGCCATCATGATGGTCTGGTTCACGCCAGTCATGATCGACGGCAGCGCGTTCGGGACCTGCACCTTGTAGAGCAACTGCCACGGCGTGCAGCCGAAGGCCTGGCCGGCTTCCACGATTTCGCGGTTCACATGCTTGATGCCCAGCGACGTGAGACGCACGGCAGGCGGCATCGCGAAGATCACGGTGGCGAGAATCCCCGGCACGCGGCCGAGACCGAACAGCATGGCCGCCGGAATCAGGTAGACGAATGCGGGCATGGTCTGCATCAGGTCGAGCACCGGACGCACGATCATTTCCACCGTCCGGCTCTTCGAGGTCCAGATGCCGAGCGGAATGCCGAGCAGCAGGCTGATGAAGGTCGACGACAGCGTGAGGCCCAGCGTGATGACCATCTGATCCCAGAAGTTGGTCGCGTAGACCAGCAGCAGCGCGGCCAGCACGAACGCCGCGAATCGCCAGCCGACCCGCCA
Organism: Caballeronia sp. LZ033; assembly: GCF_031451265.1. NCBI lineage: Bacteria > Pseudomonadati > Pseudomonadota > Betaproteobacteria > Burkholderiales > Burkholderiaceae > Caballeronia > Caballeronia sp. LZ033. The sequence continues at coordinate 1,462,639 of NZ_JARUXQ010000004.1, forward strand.
CAGGCCAATGCCCACGAAGATGGCGATCATCAGCCACATCGGAATGGCCTGCAGGCCATGCTCGACCGCCGCGGCGAAGGTTTCGATGACCTTGCCGATCGAGTCGAAGGTCTTCGCGTCGTGATCGAGGAGATAGTGGACGCCGTGGTCCACCCAACTGCCAAGCGGAATGATTTCAGACATGGGAACCTCGATGGTGCGTAAGGACCTTCAGGACGTTGGCCTTGTTGATCGAACCGCAATAGAAGCCGTCGGCATCGACAACCGGCAGCGGCGCCGGACTCGCAACCACGCGGTTCACGACATCGTCGAGAGCCATGCCGCGCTCGATGCACTCGATGGGATTGATCTGCGGCACCGCGTTGCCATTGCCGTCGCGGCCGACGAAACCGCGAATGCGGCGCTCGCCGTCCATCACGAACGCGTAGTCCGCGCTGCCGTTGAGCGTCGCCGCCACGCTCGACGCGTCGATCTGCGGCGCATGCTTGATGAGCGGCACGGCATCGGTCTGCATCAGGTCGCCCGCGGTCAGATAACGGCTCGTGTCGATACCCTCGAAGAAGGCCTCGACATAATCGTCGGCGGGATTGGTGATGATTTCCTGCGGCGTGCCTATCTGCACCACCCGGCCGCCTTCCATGATCGCAATTCGAGTGCCGATGCGCATCGCCTCTTCGAGATCGTGCGACACGAACAGGATCGTGCGACGCTGCTCGCGTTGCAGATCGAGCAGCACGTTCTGCATCTCCTTGCGCTTGAGCGGATCGAGCGCGGAGAAGGCCTCGTCCATGATCATCAGCGAGGGATTCACCGCCAGCGCGCGCGCCAGTCCCACGCGCTGCTGCATGCCGCCCGATAGTTGCGCAGGCAACTTCTGGGCGAACGGCGCGAGGCCGACTTGTTCGAGCACGGTCATCGCCCGTGTTTCGCGCTCCTTCTTGCCGACGCCCGCGACCTCGAGGCCGAATGCGGCGTTGGAAAGAACAGTGCGCTGCGGCATCAGTGCAAAGGACTGGAACACCATGCTCATGTCCTTGCGGCGCAGTTCGGTGAGTTCCGAGCGACGCACGGCGGCCACGTCGCGGCCGTCGATCAGCACTTTGCCGGCGGTCGGCTCGACGAGCCGGTTGATGAGTCGGATCAGCGTGGATTTGCCGGAGCCGGAAAGGCCCATCAGCACGAAAATTTCGCCTTCCTTGACGTCGAACGAGACGTTATGGACGCCGACGATCTGCCCGGTGCGCTTGAAGACTTCTTCCTTCGTCGCACCGCCGGCCAGCATGTCGAGCGCTTGCTTGGGACTGTTGCCGAAAACCTTGCACAGTCCCTCGACTACCACTTTGGGGGAATTCATCGAGTCTCTCCTGGCGGGGCGGACCTGCGTCCGCGCTGTGCATACATAGTTGCCAGAAAAAAGTCACGTCAGCCGACTAATTGCGACAGGCACATGTGGAAATACGACACTGGAATAAGGCCGGATGTGTGCAATGCTCGTCGGGGCCTTGCTGGATAAGGCTTTGCCGCCAGCGTAATGAAACGGCTCGGGGATTTTTGCGTGTCGCGTCAGGACAAGTCTGGATGCTTGTTGACGATGCAGGCGAGTTGCCGGGTAGACGTCAGACAGACGAAAGGAAGGGCGATGCGATCGCGCGCAGGAGGCGCGTGGGGGACAGCGAGGAGATGCTAGAAAAACTACATGTAGCGGTGACTTGGCGGGCGGGTCGTACGGCAAAGGGCCGTCGTGCGTTGCTTGTGTTGTGTTCCCGCGCCGCCGTCAGCGACGCATTACAGGCGAATGCCGAAAGCCGTACCGCGTGCCTTGCGCTGACGCTCCGAATCACGGAAACGTGCTTGGTAGGAGTAGTCTTTGTCGAGCGGAAGGTTCGGCGATTCGAACAGCGAAGCAAATTTTTGCAGCAGGGCGAAAAGGTAGCTCATGTCTGGCTCCGGTTAGCGTTAAAGGGTTTTCCCTTAGGACGCATTATAGGGTTTGCCCTGATTCATTTCTAGTGCGTCGCAGCATTTTCGAAGAAATTTATTGTAGTTTTTCTACATTTTACCGATTCCTGCGAGTGATTTCGCTGCTCTGAATGTGGGACAGCCGGTAATCGCCCGTCCGGCCGCGTCTCGGCGTCGGGACACGCGAAAGCGCGACATGCCGCCGCAGCGCGTAACGATGAAACGGGAAGGTGAAGAATCAGTGTGCCGTCGAACCGGCGCGATGGTGCGCGGAACGCACGTGCTTTCTAGACGGATAGTCCGGGCTGTCCGCGCTCACCGGCTGCATCGGCGAGGCGTCGGTTCCGTACGGGTCGCGGCCATGCCGCAGGCTGACGGTGTCCGAGTCGGTATCGAAGAGCGAGGCAAGCGTCGCCTGTTGGTTGAGCATCAGTTGCTCCATGCGGTCCTGCTGCAATTTGCCGTCGCGGCCCATATGCACCAGCAGCACCGTCTGCGCGATACCGGTTGCCACGGTGACGAGCATCACGCAGACGATGATCGACAACATCGTCTTCATCCGGCGCGCGTGCGCGGTCGCGGACATGCGCTGCTCGATCATGACGGCGTGGAGCGCCTCCACCGTGTCGGCAAACGCGGCGGCCCGCGCGCGGTCAAGCTCGGGCCCGGCTCCGGCCTTGATCTGCGGCGGCACCTCGCCGGGCGCTCCAGAAGATTGCACCGGCTGCGACACCCCAACGGCGCCGTGCCCGTCGAGCGCGACGCTACTCACGCTTGCCGCACGCGGCACGGCGGCGGCGAGCGCACAGGATTTCGCTGGCTCCATGCCGTCGCCTTCGTTGGCTGGCGAGGGCTGCGCTTCGTCCTGAAACAACCCTTGCACCGGCTCGACCGGCGCCACGTTCGTCTTTGACGCCCGTTTCGCCGCGGCCGCCTCGGACGGCGACGCAGCGTGGTTCGACTGCACTGCTGCGAGAAACACCTCAGGCAGCTCGAAGCCTTCGAACGTGCCCTGACGGATATCGGTATTCAGTGCCTGAAGATGCGCGCGTTCGGCGTCTTCGGCGAACAGGTCGAGCGTTTCGCCATTGCGCGCGCCGTCGCTCAATTGCGCGAGACGCTGCGCGGAGCGCGCCGCGCGGGCGAGTTTCTTTTCGATGTCGACGCCGTCCTGTCTGGCCGGCGATTCGGGCTCCCGTCGCGGCATGGCGCGTCCGGCGGTATCGCCCGGGAGCGTGTCGGGCGTTTTGTTTGCAGCGGAATCTGGCATAGGTTCGAAAGGCCGCGGCCCTGGACGCACGGTGGTCCGGCGGTCGCGGCGAATTCTTCGAGAGGCCGCATTGTCTCACGCGGCGGGGCGCCGCCCGCATCCCTCAGGCAAATTAGCTGGCATCGTCCTCACGAAATTCGCGCACGACGTCGAGATGCCGCAAACGATCGCAGATCGCCTGATATTCCATCGCCGATGCGCGCGACAGCTCCACGCGCACTTCATCGAGATCGGGCGAGTCGTCGCTCTGCTGGACGACAAACTGCTTCACGCGCACGCTGCCGGGACCCAGCGCTTCGTGCAGGCCATGAAACGTCAGCGAGCCGCGCTCGACCAGCATCGTCAGTTGCCGGCGCTGCTTGACGCTGATGAAGCGCCGTTCCAGCGGTTTGATGCCCGCGAGAATGACGAGGATGATCGCCGTCGCCGCGATCGACGCCGTGTACAGCCCGCCGCCCACCGCCAGCCCGATGGCCGCAACCGACCACAGGCTCGCCGCCGTGGTCAGTCCGCGCACGATCTCGCCGCGCAGGAGGATCGAGCCTGCGCCGAGAAAGCCGATGCCCGACACCACCTGCGCCGCGACCCGCGACGGATCGAGCACGACGTGATCGCCCTTCAAGGCTTCCTCGAAACCATAGGCCGACACGATCATGATCAGCGCCGAGCCGACGCACACGAGCATGTGCGTGCGCAATCCCGCTGCCCACGAGAGCCGTTCACGCTCGAAGCCGATCACGCTGCCAAGCGCCGCCGCCATCACGAGCCGCGAGATGATTTCAATATTGCCCAACATGTCAGTGACCTCCTCTGGTCGAAAGCCCGGCGAGCGGCCTCGAGAACCGGTCGGCGCCAGGCTGGTTTGTTATGCTTCCGTGCTGCGCGCCTCGGGCAAGGGCGCGTCCCCTGGGTCCATCCGAGTCTATCCATGCAGGATCAGCAAACCAACGCTCAGTCCAATGCTCAATCGCCGCTGCAAGCTGTGCGCCCGGACTCCGCCGCCGCGCTGCGCGCGCATTATGCGGATGTCGTGCTGCCGATATGGCGCGGTCCCGGATTCAACGCCGCGCTCGGCTTGGCGTACGAAGCCGTCGCGGCGCATGACCATGCGCCGCTGCCGCCCAGGCGTTATCGCGCGATGGCCTGCGCGCGGCAACTGTTCGCCTTCACGGACGCCGGCGACCTCGCGCATGCCGCCACGCTGTTCGACGCGCTACGGCACTATTTTCTGGACCGGCAAAACGGCGGATGGTTCTATAGCGTCGATGCGAACGGCGCACCGCTCGAGCGCCAGAAGGATCTCTACACCCATGCATTCGTGGTCTTCGCGTGCGCGCATTACGCCAAGCGCACCGGCTCGGCCGACGCCTTCGCGCTGCTCGACGAAAGCTCACGCCTGATCGAAGCACGCTTTTCGAGCGGCGGTGATCTGCTGAATGCGGTGCTTGCCGAAGACTTCGGCGCCACGCTCGAAACCCCGTTGCAGAATCCGCTGATGCATCTCGCGGAAGCATGGCTTGCCGCGCGCGAAGCCACCGGCGACGCCGCCTACGACCGGCGGCTTTTGCAACTTGCACGCTCCGTCGCGGACGCGTTCGTGCATGCGCCGAGCGGCTCGATCGCCGAATTGCCGATGGGCGCGCCAGGCAACCGGCTGGAGCCGGGCCATCAATTCGAATGGTTTTTTCTGGCGCTGGGAAGCCGGCACGAGGCGTTCGAGGCGGCCGGGCTCAACGAAGGACTCGCGCGCGCCTTCGAATTCGCACAACGTCACGGCGTGGACCCGGAAACGGGCGGGGTGTGCGCGGCCATCGACGAGAGTGGCCGCGTGATCGACGGCACCCAGCGCATCTGGGCCCAGACCGAATATCTGCGCGCGCTGGTCACGCGCGGCGAAGCGCCCGGCGAGCAGATCGCGCGCTTCGGCGCGCGTTTCCTGCATGACAAGGGCTGGGTGGAGGCCCGGTCGGCGCAGGGAGACGTCATTCGCGCCGAGATGCCGTCGACGACGCCGTATCACCTCGCGACGTCGTACGCGGCCTTGACTGACTGAGGGACGCCGTGCGTTCCGGGGTTCCGGGCTCCGGCTCAGGCGAGCTGAAACACCGACACCGCCGCCTTGAGCTGCCGCGTCTGCTCATGTAGCGACGACGCAGCGGCAGCCGCCTGCTCGACGAGCGCGGCGTTCTGCTGGGTCATTTCGTCCATCTGCGTGACGGCCTGATTGACCTGCTCGATCCCGACGCTCTGTTCGAGCGACGACGCGCTGATCTCCGCCATCATCTGCGTCACGCGTGAGATCGACGCCGATACGTCGCGCATGGCCGCGCCCGCGCGTTCGACGAGCATCGAGCCGTCGCTCACCTGCGCCACCGACTCGCCGATCAGCGCCTTGATTTCCTTCGCCGATTGCGCGGAACGTTGCGCGAGGCCGCGCACCTCTCCGGCCACGACCGCGAAACCGCGCCCCTGTTCGCCCGCGCGCGCCGCTTCGACGGCCGCATTCAGCGCGAGGATGTTGGTCTGGAAGGCAATCCCGTCGATGACGGAAATGATCTCCGCGATCTTGTCCGAGCTGGACGCGATGCCGCGCATCTTCTCGACGACATCATCCACGACGCTCGAGCCGCGCGAGGTGGCCTGCAGCGCTTCACCGGCCAGCGTGTTGGCCTCACGTGCGTGCTCGGCGTTCTGCCGCACCGTGGCGGTCAGCTCTTCCATGCTCGATGCCGTTTCTTCCAGCGAGGCCGCCTGGTTTTCCGTGCGCGCGGACAGATCGGCGTTGCCGCTTGCGATTTCGTCGGCGCCGAGGTTGATCGAATCCGACGTCGCGCGCACCGCCTTGACCGTGCTCGCGACGCTCGCCTGCATCGTCGCGAGTCCGGCGAACAGCCGGCCGATCTCGTTGCTGCCGCCGCGCTCGATGCGTTCATCCAGATGCCCGTTCGCGATGCGTTCGAAGTGCCGTCCCGCTTCCTCCAGCGGCGCGATCACGCCACGGCGCAGCGCCACGTGCGTCAGCGCGATGCCGGCCACGAGCGCCACCAGAATCACGATGCCGACCGCGCGAAACCATGCATAGCGCGTGTCGATCGACGCGAGATAGGCGCGCCCGGCCTCATCGCCGAAATTGACGAAATTTTGCTGTTCCGCGAGATAGCGGTCCTGGAAGCCTTGCGTGGGCTGATCCAGAAACGCCTGGATGTTGCCCGCATCGAGATACTGGACGAGCTCCGCCAGCGCCTTCGCATACTCCGCGTATTTGCCTTGCAGCGCAGTCGAGCGCGCGATGTTCTCGTCGCCGGTCTTGGGCGCATTCAGGAAGGCGTTGAAAGACTTGTCCGCCGCCGCGATCTGTGCGCGCGCGTGCTGCACGATGTCGGTCGGCTCGCTGCCGCCGCGCACCATGCGGGTGCCGGCGCGGGACAGGTTGATACGTGCATCCATCAGATGCTGCGTCGTCTGGTTGACTGCATTGACCTGCTTGAGCGCGATGTCGGAAAGATTGCCGACATCGTCATGCGTGCGTGAGAGGGACCAGAAACCGAGTCCCTCGGTGACCAGCTGAAAGAGACAGAACACCACCAGTACAGCCAGCAAACCCGTTGAAACCTTGATCCTTGCAAACATCACCCGCACTCCGAATTTGCGAAATCACACCCGCCCGAGCGGGAACAGTGAGGGTTTACGGCAATGCCGTCAGAAAGCTTGAATCGTTTGCGGAACCGGCTGTCTACGCGAATGCGGAGATCGCTGCGGGTTTGACTGGGCATCGTCGAAGGCGCACATCACGCGGCCCGAACGCTCCATTGCACAAAATTTGCAGGAGTTTCTTGCAGTGCGCGCGATCGCTTTCTATTGTCTTTGCAGGACGGCACCGAACCCACCCAAGGAGTGTCCGAATGGCCGAAATAGTCGATATCGCGCGCGGTGCGCTGAATGCGCAACCGTTCAGCGCCTTGCTTGGTACCAAACTGATGCAGGTCGATTCAGCGAGTCTCACGCTGTGTCTGACCATCAGGGACGAACTCAGGCAGCAACATGGCTTCGTACACGGCGGGGTGGTGAGTTATCTCGTGGACAACGCGCTGACCTTCGCCGGCGCGCTGCGGCTGGGCCCGAAGGTCGTGACGGGCGAGTACAAGATCAACTACTTGCGCCCGGCGGTCAGCGGCACGCTGATGGCCCGTGCGCGCGTCGTGCATGCCGGCATGACGCAGGCCACCTGCCAGTGCGACGTGTTCGTCACCGATGGCGGCGCTGAACGGTTGGTCGCCGTCGCACAGGGGACGATCACGCGCATCAATGAAGGCGTCGCGAGCGAGCCGGTTCTCCACGCCTGAGCCGCATTCTTCCTTTATCCCGTCGTCCAGAAAAAAACCTCGCCGCTGAACTGCACCCCAAAAGTTGGACACCAGTCCAACGATTTGGGGTGTTTTTTCATGAGCAAGCACAGCGCACGATTCAAGCAAGCAGTCGTCAAAGACT
>NZ_JARUXQ010000005.1:0-305 GCF_031451265.1 Caballeronia sp. LZ033
TGCGTGCCCAGCGCAACACGCACCGCGTGTTCGATCGCGTCGACGCTCGTGCCTCGCCTGCAGCCGATACCGACCGCAAGCCGCATAGCGGCAGACGCATTCATGCGAGCAATGACGGATTCCATGTGCGATTCAAAGAAAGCGCGCCGCGCGGGCCAGCATTATGACACCGCGCGCGCCGCGTCATTTCTTGACGCTCGCGCCCGCCGCGCCTAGACTTTCACGCAGTTTTGGTGCTCGCGCGCGGATTCTCTCGCGCGCAGTTAAACGGGAAGCAGGGCGCGTTCCTTCGACCGATCGAGTGG
>NZ_JARUXQ010000006.1:0-300 GCF_031451265.1 Caballeronia sp. LZ033
TCGCTCGATCTGCCGCTCGGCATGAGTCTGTCGCCGGAACAGGTCGCGGCGCTAACGAGCAACGTCGTCATCATGCAGACGGTCATCGTCGACGGTCAGGCCGTGCTCGTGCCCGTCGTGTACCTCGCGAAGGCAAGCCAGCAGAACATGAACGGGCCGCTGATCGCTGCGGCCGATGTCGATCTGAAGGACGCACAGACCTTCAGCAACAGCGGCACGATACAGGCGGGCAACACGCTTTCGATTCAGGGCACGCAGATCGACAACGCTTTCGGCGCGCTGCGCAGCGGCGGTCTGATG
>NZ_JARUXQ010000007.1:0-55851 GCF_031451265.1 Caballeronia sp. LZ033
ACTTCACGCAGGGCTACAGCACCGAGTTCTTCGACTGGATCACGCACGACAAGGGCCGTTATCGCCGCCTGACGAACTTCGGCAAGGTGGTGAATCCGGCAGGCATCCGCACCATCGGCGAGTTTCCGAACCTGACGGCCGCGATGGAACGCGCAGGCTGGAGCGAGTCGCGCATCAAGAAGGTGATGGGCGAGAACTGGATGCGCTTCTTCGGCGAAGTGTGGAACGTCTGAACGTGCTGGCCAGTCGCGCGGGCGTACAATCCCGACGCCTGTGTACACCCAATGCACGCCATCATGCCGAACCCGAGCGAGACGACGTCCAAGCTGGACTATGAAGATCTTTTCCGGCATCTGCCCGTTGCGGTGATCGTGGCCCGCGAGCGCATCATGGTGGACTGCAATGCACGCGCGCTCGAACTGTTCCGGGCGGAACGCGGCGATATCGTCGATCAGTCGTTCTCCAAGCTCTACCCGCAGAAAAAAGACTTCGCGAGCACCGGTCACCGTCTCGGACCGCTGATCGCGAAGCGCGCGGTCTTCAGCGACGACCGCATCATGCGGCGCATCGACGGCAGTCATTTCTGGGTCACCGTGCGCGGCTTCGGCTATAACCCGCAACGCCCTTTCGAGCTTGCCGTCTGGACCTTCACGGATCTTTCGGACAGCGCCAAGCCGCCCGATGTCACGAGCACGCTGACGGAACGCGAGCGCGACGTCGCCGCCTGTCTCGTGCATGGCCTGACGAGCAAGGAGATCGGCAAGGAACTGAACATCAGCCCGCGCACGGTGGATATCCATCGTGCGAGCCTCCTGCGCAAGTACGGCGTGCGCGCGACGCCGGAACTCATCACGCGGCTGCTGGCCTGACGGTCCGTCAACTCAAGGCGGTTTCGGCGAATTGCGTGCATTGCCGAAAGAACGAAAAGGGTTTCCCGACTTAGCATGATCCCGGCTCTTGAAGGTGACTGCCCTCCGAGACCCGGGACCCGAATCACTCGCGTGTTCACGCGCTCAAGCCCGGTCCTGACTGAACTCACAGCAGCATCCAGCGAAGACACTGTGGCAAAGCTGATCGACACACCCATGATCGAACGCCGGAACATGCTCACCGTGAGCGCCGGCACCGCCATCGCCGCGATGGCGGCCGCGGCGGTACCGCTGGCATCGGCGGCGGAACGCGTGGCGTCTGCACACAGGACGCCGGGCAATGCATCGGCCGATTCGGTCACGGCGAAGGACGGCACGCGCATCTTCTTCAAGGACTGGGGCGCCGGCAAAACGGTCGTGCTGTCGGCGAAGCTATTGCGTCACGCGAGCCTGAAGGTGTATCCGGGTGCGCCGCACAGCATGTGCACCACCGACGCCGACAAGGTCAACGCCGACCTGCTCGAATTCCTGCGCAGTTGAACAGACCCGAGCCTCAGGTACAGGCTTCGATAGCAGGAGCCAACGCGAGAGGCTCGGGTTCGTCGTCGATCTCGTTGAAGAACATCTTCGCGGCGCGCTGCACCGAAGGCGAAAGCGACAGCAGTTCCTGCACCAGCAGATCGGTGGCGCTTTCCAGATCGCTATCCACGGCGAAATCGGTCGCCAGTCCCCATTCGTATGCCTGCGAGCCGCTGACATAGCGCGAGCGCATCAGGATGTCCCGCGCCCGTCCCCCGCCCACGATGCCGGCCAGCCGCTGCAATGCGCCGGCGCCCGGAATCTGCACGACCTGATCCGAAGGAAAAGCGTACAGCGAGACCTTGCCTATCTCGAGCGTGGGCATCGACAACAGCCTCGCAACCTACATGCTCACGCGGCACTTGCTGGAGCGCGGTTTTCGCAGCTTCGCCTATCTGGGTTTCGGTCATGCGCAGATCAACGCTGCGCGCATTGCCGGCGTGCGCGACGGCCTTGCGGAAGCCGGTATCGAAGTCGACGTACACGACGCTCACACACCGACCAGCCGCGCCGGCGAGCATGCGTGTTCGCGCGTGATGCTGGGACCGCGCCGTCCGCAGGCCGTGATCTGCTACAACGACCTGATCGCGCTCGGCTTCATCAAGGCGGCGCGTGCGCTCGGCATTCGCGTGCCCGACGATGTCGCCATGACCGGCATCGACAACATTCCCTACGGAGAACTGTCCGCGCCGACACTGACGAGCGGGGACACGCAAAGCGAGACGATCGGGGAGGTCGCGATGCAGAAGCTGGTGGACATGCTGGGCGGGAAGGATCACATCGAGCACGTGACCATCGAACCGTGTCTGATCGTGCGCGATTCGACGGCCGTGACTGACGGCCGCTGAACGCGGCGGTTCAGGTCCGGTTCGCCATCAGCAGCAGCGTTTCTCCGTCCTGGACCACTTCGCGGGCCTGGTTCAGCACCTTGAGCCTGAGCGTCGCGATGCCGCGATCCGCGCGCTTGGTCGGCCGCTTCGCGACCACTTCGACCTCGACATGAATGCGATCGCCGATCATCAGCGGCGCGCGGAACGACCAGTTCCAGCTCAAGGTCGCCAGTCCCTTCAGGCGGACGGCGCAACGGGTCTTGAGGCCGTCGGCGAGCGCGAGTCCCAGCAGTCCATGCGCGATGCGGCCGGGAAAGCCGGCTTCCTGGGCCGCGACGTCGTCGAGATGAAGATCGTAGAGATCGCCCGATACGCCCGCGAAATTGACCACGTGCGTTTCCGTGACCGTCATGCCCGAGGTGGCGAAGTGGTCGCCGGCCTCGATGTCGCTGAGGTCGTACATGCCGGGCGCGAGCGCACGGCCTTGGGCGATGGCATCGGTATCCTGTCGTACTTCCATGAGCGTCGTTGTCTCCATTGTTGGTGATGAGCGGCCGCCTTCAGCAGACCGTTTGCAGGCGCTGCGCGCACACCTTCAGCACTTCGTCCGGCTCGACCTTCCACCAGCGGTCGCGCGAAAACAACTCGACTTCCACCATGCCCGCGTAACCCGCGCGTTCGATCTCACCGCGAAAGCCCGTCAGATCGATCACGCCGTCGCCCATCATGCCGCGGTCCAGCAGCATGTCGCTGGTGTCGGCGAGCCAATCGCACACGTGATACGCGAGGATCCGTTGCGCGCGTCCCGCCGCCGCGATCGACTCCGCGAGCAGCGGGTCCCACCAGCAGTGATAGACGTCGATGGCAACGCCGAGCATCGACGGATCGCCCGGCGCGATCTTCTCGCACAGCGAAAGCGCCTGCCCGATCGTGTTGATGACGGCGCGTTCCGCCGCGTACATCGGATGCAAGGGTTCGATGGCGAGCGGCACGCCGAGCTTGCGCGCCTCGGCATGCAACTCGGCGATGCCCTCTTCCACCTGCGCACGCGCGCCCGGAAGATCGCGCCCGTTCGCGCTCACACCGCCCACCACCATCACGAAGCAGCGCGCTTCGAGTTCCGCTGCCTCGTGCAGCGCCTTGATATTGCTGTCGATGCTCGCGCGCCGCGCGGCCTGCGTTTCGCCCGTCAGGTACGTGGAGCGGCAATAGCCGGTCACCGTGAGTTGCAGCGCCCGCAGCTTGCGCGCCACGGCGGCAACGCCCATGGCTTCCACTTCATGCCGCCATGGCGCGACGCCGCCGAAGCCGGCGCGCGCCACGCGTTCGAGCGTTACATCGAGCGGCTCGCGATGTCCGAGTGTCGCGGTATTGATCGCACAACGGTCCAGCCGGTTCTCAAGCGTCTCCATGCGTGTCTCCGCTCATAGTCCGAAGGTCTGCATCACGAGCCGCATGCGCTGCACAGCGAGTTCGGGCTCGCGCAGCAGGTTCGCGGCATCCGCGAGACGGAACACGTCCGCGAGATACAGCGGCGGACGCGCGCCGTGATGTCCGCCCGGCATGAAGAAGTGCGGCTGGAATCCGTTCAGGTACGCGAGGAATACGACGCCCGTCTTGTAGTACTGCGTGGGCGCGCGGAAGATGTGCCGCGACAGCGCCACCGTAGGTTCGAGCAGACGGTCATAGCGTGCGGCGTCGCCCGCGGCCAGTGCAGCAAGCGCCTGCGATGCAGCGGGCGCAATGGCATCAAAGATGCCGAGCAGCGCATGCGAATAGCCCTGCTCGTCGCCCTTGATGAGCGACGGATAATTGAAGTCGTCGCCCGTGTACATCTTCACGCATTGCGGCAGGCGGCGCCGGAAAGCGATCTCCCGTGCATCGTCCAGCAGCGAGATCTTGATGCCGTCCACCTTGTGCGCATTGTCCGCGATCACCTGGAGGCACACATCGGCGGCTGCGTCGAGATCGTTGCTGCCCCAGTAGCCTTTCAGCTCGGGATCGAACATGTCGCCGAGCCAGTGCAGGATCACGGGCCGCGAGCACATCGCCAGCACTTCGCGATACACGCGCAGATAATCGTCGCGATGCCGCGCCACACGCACCAGCGCGCGGCTCGCCATCAGGATCACGCGGCTGCCGGTGCGCTGGATGGCGTCGAGTTGCAGCGCGTAGGCGCGGATCACGTCGTCGCAGGACGTGGCCTCGTGCGCCGGAAGATGATCGGTGCCGCAGCCCGAGGCGATCAGCGCGCCGGGCAGATCGCAAGTTTCCTGCATCGTGCGCTCGACGAGTTCGCGCGCGGTATCCCACGTCACGCCCATGCCGCGCTGCGCGGTGTCCATGGCCTCGGCGATGCCCAGTCCCTGACCGATCAGATAGCGCCGGTATTCTATCGTGCGCGTCCAGTCGAGCACGGCGGGCTGGTTCAGCTCGCTGCTGCGAAGCGGATCGGCCACGACGTGCGCCGCTGAATAAGCGATGCGGTTGAACTTCGCGCCCATCGGCGCCCCACCGATCGGGTCGCCGGTAAGCCGATAGTTTTCCAACTGGCCGGAAGCGGCCGGAAGAACGATTTGCATGATGTCGAAGGCTTGAAGGTTCAGTTACGACGCAGGCATCTCGATGCCGAAGAACGTCGCGAAGGCCGCGAGCTGTCCTTCGATCATCGGCTGGCCATTGGTCGCGCGGCAGCCGCACGCCCGCGCATGTTTCAGCAGCGGCGTTTCTGCGGGCGTCATGATGATGTCCACCACCTGAAGCGCAGGCGCGAACGCGCCGAATGCGACGGGCATGCCGTCGCCCGGCTTCATGCCGACGGGCGAACAGTTGATCAGCACGTCCACGCCCGCGAGATTGGCGGGATCGACATCGACGTTTGTCGCACAGCCCGGGTAGTAGCGATTCAGCCGCGCCGACAACTGCTCGGGCAACTCGCGCTGCGGATCGCTCAGCGCGATGCTCGCCGCGCCCGCCTCCGCCAGCGCATGGGCGACGGCCGCGCCCGCGCCGCCCGCGCCGAGTTGCTTCACATGCTTGCCGCGCACCTCGAAGCCAATGCGCGTCAGCCCCTGCACGAGACCGGTGCCGTCGAACAGGTCGCCGAACCAGCTGCCATCGGGCTGGCGGCGCATCACATTGAGCGCGCCGACGCGGCGGGCGGTGTCGGAGACTTCATCGACCATCGACATCGCGCGCACCTTGTGCGGCACCGTGACCACGAGGCCATCGAGATTGCCGAGCGCCTGAAGACCTGCGACGGCAGGCTCGAACACGTTCACGGGGACATCGAAGGGCAGGCAGATTGCATCGATGCCGCCGGTCTCGAAGAGCGCGTTCATCAGCTGCGGCGTCTTCACCTGCGTGACGGGGTTGCCGAGAATGCCGAACAGCCGTGTCGATCCGCCGATGCGCGGTCCCTCTTGCGCATGCTTCGTCACGACTGCTGCTCCCTGAACGCAGCGAGCCGCGCATGCGACGGCCAGCTTTGTTCGTCCATCGCGGCGTCGAGGCCCATCGGCTCGGGACGGAACAGGCGCTCATCCATCAGCTTCAGGTCCGGCGAGATGACCGGACGGAACGCCATGTGCGCGAGCACGTCCCGTTCGAGATCGATGCCCGGTGCGATTTCGATCAGTTCGAGCGCGCCGTCGATGGTGCGGAACACCGCGCGCTCGGTCACGAACAACGTGATCTGGCCGCGTTCCTGCGCATACGGTCCGCTGTACGACACCTGCTGCAGTTTCGACACGAACTTGCGATGCGTGCCTTCCTTCAGGATCTGCAACTGGCCGCCTTCGCACGCCACCTTCAGGCTGCCCGCCGTGAAGGTGCCGCCGAAGACCATCTTGCGCGCGTTCTGGCTGATGTTGATGAAGCCGCCCACGCCGATCAGCTTGTTCGCGAAGCGGCTGATGTTGACGCTGCCCTGCGCATCGATCTCGACGGCGGACAGAAACGCGATGTCGATACCGCCGCCATCGTAGAAGTCGAACTGATACGGCATGTCGACGATGGCGCTGTAGTTGCGCGCGGCGCCCGCATCGAGTCCGGCCGCCGGCGCGCCGCCGATCAGCCCTTGCTCGTTGGTCAGCACGATATGATGCAGCACGTCTTCCTCGGCCGCCACGAGTCCGATGCCGGTACACACGCCGGAGCCCACATTGCACACGGCGCCGACGCGCAGTTCCATCGCGAGACGCCGCGCGATGATCTTGCGTTCGTCGAGCGGCAAGCGCGGAAAGCCTTCCAGCGGAATGCGCATCTCGCCGGTGAAGGCGGGGTCGTAGGCGGTCTGGTAGGTCACCGGTTGTTCGGGATCGATCACCACGGCATCCACCAGCATGCCGGGAATCTTCACTGTCTTGGCCGGCAGGGTGCCGCGCTTCGCCAGCCGCTTGACCTGCACGATGACCAAGCCACCGTTGCGGCGCGTGGCCTGCGCCATCGAGAGCATGTCGCCGAACACGGCTTCATGTTCCATCGAGATGTTGCCGTCCTCGTCCGCCGTGGTGCCGCGCAGGAACGCGACATCGACTTCGAAGGGCTTGTAGAACAGCCACTCGCGGCCTTCGAGTTCGATCAGGCTCACGAGCTTGTCGTCGCTCGGCGCGCCCTGAATGCCGCCGCCATTGCGCGGATCCACGAAGGTGTGCAGGCCGACATGGCTGATGAGCCCTGGACGCCCCGCCGCCATCTCGCGCGTCAGCAGCGAAAGCGCGCCTTGCGGCAGCGTCCACGCCTCGATCTCCTGGTTCAGCGCCATCTGCGCGAGCGGCGGCGAATCAACCAGCGTGCCGCACACGACGCGCTTCAGCAGGCCCGCATGCGCGAGCCGCGACGCGCCGCGCTCGCCGCGATCGCCCAGACCGACCGGATGCACTGACGTCAACTGACGAGGCTCGCCCTTCGCGAGAAAGCGCCGTTCGAGCGCTTCGATCAGCGTTTCCGGCACGGCATGTCCGCTCCCCGATCCGCCGATCATCAATGTATCGCCATCCTTGAGCAGGGATGCAGCCTGGTCGGCGGTCAAGATTTGCATGGTTTCAACTCCGCTTGTTTCTGTGTGTCGATTTCAATGTCCAGGCGTGTTCGCCTTCGTCACGCCGCCGTGCGCGCTTCCGGCAAGGCGGGCTCATCGTCGCGATGACGCGAGAGCTGCTTGCCGAGCAGCGCCGCAATCAGCGTGAGGAAGCTGAAGACCGCGAGAAACACCATCACGTAGGTGGGCTTGCCGTTCGCGTAGGCCACCAGCGCGGTGGCGATGAACGGCGTCGGCCCGCCTATGAGTGCGCCGGACATCTCGCGGCACATCGCGATGCCTGAAAAGCGGTACTGCGTGGGAAACAGGTTGGCCAGGAACGCCCCCTGCGCGCCGCAGGTGCAGCCCCAGCTGATGCCATAGACCGCGCTCATCGCAATGGTGGCGAGCACGACGTCCTTCGAATCGATCGCGAGGAACAGCGGATACACGAGCGCGAGGGCGATCATCGCGCCGGCGGCGAAGATGTTGGCGCTGCCGAAGCGGTCCGCGAGCATGCCGCCGACCGGCGCACAGAACAATGAAAAGAACAGCGCGATGATGAGCACCACCAGACTGTCCGATTTCGCCATGCCGACCGTGTTGGTCATGTAACTGAGCGCGAAGGTATTGAGCACGTAGCTGAGCGCTTGATGGCCCCCCATCGCGAAGAAGCCGCACAGCAGTTCGCGCCGGCTGTTGCGGAACAGTTGCGCCAACGGCACCCTCTCCGCCTTGGCCTTCTTGCTGGCCTTTTCCATGGCGGCGACGTACTCGGGCGTTTCATCGAGCTTCGAGCGAATGTAGATGGCGACGCCGAACAGCCCCAGCGACAGCAGGAACGGCACGCGCCATGCCCACGAGAACAGGATGTCCTCGGGCACATACGAGATCAGCAGAAAGGTTGCGATCGCAATCATCACGCCGAAGTTGGTGGCCGCGTTCGGAATCGAGGTGAAGAACGCGCGCCGGCTCGGCGGCGTGTATTCGGCGATCAGCGTGATGGCGCCCGCCAGTTCCGCGCCCGCGCCGAAGCCCTGCATCATGCGCATCAGCACCAGCAGCAAAGGCGCGATGATGCCCGCCTGCTGCCAGGTAGGCAGTATCCCCAGTCCGACCGTGGCCGCCCCCATGATGGTCACGCAGAACACGAGCGCCGGCTTGCGGCCGTACTTGTCGCCGATGTGCGAGATGACGATGCCGCCCAGCGGGCGAATGATGAAGCCCACCGCGAAGGTCGCGAACGCGGCCAGCGTGCCGGCCAGCGACGAGAGTTGCGGAAAGAACAGCTTGTTGATGATGAGGCCCGACGCCGCAGCGTACAGGCCATAGTCGTACCACTCGATGATGGTGCCGAGGGTCGACGCGAACACGGCGCGTCGGATGTTCCTGCGGTCTGCCTTCTGCGCGTGTGCTGGTTGCATGGCGCTGTCTCCTGCTTCGCTTTTGATTTTGTGCGACACCGCGGCCTCGCGGTGCACGTTGACGGAAATCCCTCCGCCTGTTGCGGCGGACGGTACTGCTGCATGAATCAGTCTTGCTGTCAGCCTTGCTTCGTGCGCTTGCCGAAGGCGTTGGCGCCCGCTTCGTAATTGCCCGACGCGAAACAGAGCGAGGTCAATTCGTTCTCGTAGCGGATGCCCTGCTCGACGCTCATCGACAGCGCCGCGCGCACGGCGGCCTTGACCGATTGCGTCGCGATGGGGCTGAATTCGGCCATCCTGCGGCACAGCGCCATGGCGCTGTCGACGACTTCCGCGTCTTCCACCACCATCTCGACCAGCCCGATATCACGCGCTTCGCCGGCGTCGATGGTATCGCCCGTCAATAGCAGACGCATGGCCTGTCCATAGCCGACGAGACGCGGCAGCATCTGCGACGCACCGCCGCCGCCCACCCAGCCGCGCAGCACTTCGGGCGCGCCGAACTTCGCGCTCTTGCCGGCGACCCGGATATCCGCACCGAGCATCATCTCGAGGCCGCCGCCCAGCACCCAGCCCTTCAAGGCCGCGACGACGGGCTTGGTGAAGTCGCGCACCACCATCGCGTAGTCGGTGCGTGCACGAAACTCCCATGCCGTCTGGTAAGTCTTGAGCGAATGCAGGTCGCTGCCCGCACTGAACGCGCGCTCGCCTTCGCCGCGCAGCAGCACGACGCGGATCGCCGCATCGCGCTCGATGTCCTGACGGATCCCGAGCAGCGCCTGCGTCATCCCGGGCGTCATCGAATTCATTTTCTCGGGACGGTTGATGACGATCTCGGCCACCGCGCCGTGACGCCGCATCACCATGTTCTCCTGCATCGCGCCTCCTCTTTTGTCGGCCGCCAGGGCAGCCTGTCCTCTTCGCGTTTCTCCTCATACTTACTTACTAGTAAGTAGCTTGAGCGGACATTATCATCAATCTCAGGCGTCAGGCAACGGAAATTTGAGGTGCAGCGAACGAAGGCGGCGCAGTCCTTTTTCAGGCGAGGGCGGCAACGGGAAAAGAATGAGCGTCGTGTAAAATCAGCCGCTGAAAAGTGCCGGATCGCTGCCCACGGCACGCTCCGGTCCCCGCCCGCCACGCCCGTTTCTTTGCCCCGTGTGAGGCCCAGTCAACCCTCCGATCCTCACCAAGGTGCCACGTTGAGTCAGACCACAAGCGCCGTGAAACCCGCGAAGCCCGCGAAAGCCACCAAGGCCGGCAAGGGCGACCCGGCCGCCGCCGCACCGAAGCGCTCGTCGATGTACGACAGCATCAAGGACCTGGCGAAGCGGCTCCTGATCGCGCACGGCTATCACAAGACCACGTTTGGCGTGATCGCCAAGGAACTCGGCATCACCACGACCAACATCCACTATCACTTCGGCAACAAGAACAGCCTCGTCGAGGAAGTGGTGAAGGACTATGTGGCGGGCGCCACGGAAGGCCAGAAGAAGATCTGGCTCGATGAAACGCTTTCCTTGCAGGACAAGTTGCAGGCTGAGATCGGCTACAACCGCAACCTGTTCCGCAAATACAACCCGGGCGGCAAGACGCGCAAGCCGTGGAGCCTGATCGGACGCCTGCGCATGGAAAGCGACGTGCTGACCGACGAAGCACGCGCGGCCCTCGCGGGCTTCACTACCGAGATTCACGCGGCGGTCGAAGTGGCCGTCGAACAAGCAAGCCGCAGCGGCGAGTTAAAACGCGACACGCCGAAGGAAGACCTGATTCTTCTGCTGACGCATCTGATCGACAGCCTCTCGGTGTTCGCACAGGACGCGGGCGGCTTCGAGCGCGTCGAACAGTTCATGAACTCGTTCTCGCGCGTGGTGCTCGCGAAATACACCCGGTAAGTCTCTCGTACACGCGACGAATCGCACAGTCGGCGTTAAGCCTACTGGACAATTAGATCGATCTACCTTAATGTCTTCTCACGGAGACATTCTATGAACGAGATTGGCTTTGGCATTGCCGTCGTGGGCGCGGGCATGGCTTCCGCGCCGCATCTGGCGGGGCTGCTCGACTTGCAGGACCGGGTAAGCGTGCGCCACGTCGTGGCGCGCTCGGCGGAACGGGCGGACGCATTCGCGAGCCGCTTGCCGCACGCCCGCGTCACGCTGGATCTGGACACCGCCCTCAACGACGAAAATGTGAACGGCGTGCTGCTGCTGACTCCGCCGAACACGCATCTCGAACTCGGCGCACGGATCGCGGCGGCGGGCAAGCACCTGCTGGTGGAGAAGCCCATCGACGTCACCACGTCGCGCGCACGCGAACTGGTCGCGTGTTGCGAACAACATGGCATCGTCGCGGCGGCGGTATTGCAGCACCGCACGCGCGATGCATCGCGCAAGCTGCGCCAGTTGCTCGATGCACGCGCACTCGGCGCGATTCACAGCGCCAGTGTGGCCGTGCCGTGGTGGCGTCCGCAGTCCTATTACGATGAACCCGGGCGCGGCACGCTCGCGCGCGACGGCGGCGGCGTGCTGATGACCCAGGCGATTCATACGCTGGACCTGTTCCTGTGGCTCGTCGGACTGCCGGACGAAGTCTTCGCCTATGCGGTCACCAGTCCCGCGCACCGGATGGAGTGCGAGGACACCGTGGCGGGCGTCATGCGCTATCGCAGCGGCTGTGTGGCGTCGCTGCATGCCAGCACGGCCATCTATCCCGGCTTTCCCGAACGCATCGAGATCAGCGGCAGCAAGGGCAGCGCCACGCTCGGCGGCGGCAAGCTCAGCGTGCAATACATGGACGGCTCGGCGCTCGAAGAAGGCGAGACAGCTTCGCTCGGCTCCGGCGCAGACCCGATGGCGTTCTCGCATCACGCGCATCGGGCCGTGATGTCCAGCTTCGTCGATGCCGCGATGCGCGGCGTCGAACCGGTCGCCTCGTTGCGCAGCGCGCTGGACGTCCACGTGCTGATCGATGCGCTGATCGCTTCGTCGGCCGCCCGCCAACCCATGCCCGTCAACCCAGGTTCGCCATCATGACTTCTGCCCTGAATGCCGCTGTCGGCGGCGATACACGCCTGTTCGCCATCGTCGGCGATCCGATTGCACAAGCGCGCTCGCCGCTGGTGTTCAACGCCATCTTCCAGCGCATGGGCGTGAACGCGGTGCTCGTGCCGATGCAGATTCCCGCGGCATCGCTCGAAACCGCCATTGCCGGCTTGAAGCGCATCGCCAATCTCGACGGCATCGTCGTCACGGTGCCGCACAAGATTGCGATGACCAGCTGGGTCGACCGGCTGCTGCCCATCGCGCAGAAGGTCGGCGCGATCAACTGCATGCGCCGCGCCGAATCCGGCGAGTGGATCGGCGAGATGTACGACGGCGAAGGCTTCACGCGCGGCCTGCGCAAGCAGGGCCACGAACCGCGCGGCATGGCCGTGTTCCAGGCCGGCGCGGGCGGCGCGGGCAAGGCGCTGGCGCACGCGCTTGCCAGCGCAGGCGTCAAGTCGCTGCGCCTGATCGATGTGGACCGGGCGAAGCAGGACGCGCTCGTCGCGGAGATCGCGCAGGCCTATTCGCAGGTGAACGTCGCGGCGGGAGACTCGCAACCCGCTGACGTGGACATGGTCGTCAACGCGACGCCCTGCGGCATGGCCGAAGGCGATGCGTTGCCCTTCTCCATCGAGCAACTCGACCGCAACGTGCTCGTGGCCGACATCATCATGAAGCCCGAACGGACGCCGCTGCTGCGACGGGCTGAAGAGCGCGGTCATCGCACGCACCTGGGACGGCATCTGCTGGAGAACCAGGCGGAGATCGTCGCCGAATTCTTTGGCCTGAAACCGATGTAGTGCGCCCCGGTCGGCGCAGCCGATTCATATACACTCCGGACATACGAATCTTCAAGCGCTCCCCATGTCCCGAGGCAAACCAGGCTCTTCCGTCACGCTGCTGGACATCGCCAACGAACTCGGCCTGTCCCGCGCCACGGTTTCTCTCGTGCTGCGCAACAGCCCGCGCATCTCCGAAGCCACCCGCGAACGCGTACTGGAAGCCTTCAAGCGTCAGGGTTATGTCTATAACCGCCATGCGGCGGGCATGCGCAGCAACCAGACGCATACCGTCGGCGTGGTCGTCAACGACCTCGCCAATCCCTACTTCACCATGTTGGTCCGCGCCATCGAGGCGAGCCTCAGCACGCAGGGATTCATGACGCTGCTCGGCAACACGGACGAGTCGCTCGACCGGCAAAGCCGCTTTCTCGAAACCGTGAGGCAGCACAATATCGACGGCCTCATCGTCTGTCCGACCGAATCCACCACAGCCACGCAGATGCGCCAGGTGCTGGCGTGGGGCATCCCGTGCGTATTCGCGTCGCGCTATGTGAGCGGACTCCAGGCCGATTACGTCGGCGTCGACAACCGTCGCGGCATGGCGCTCGCGACCTCGCATCTGATCGGGCTCGGCCACAAGCGCATTGCGATGATCGGCGGCATCATGCGCGCCTCCACCGGCAGCGATCGCGCCGAAGGCTATCGCGAGGCCTTGCAGGCGGCCAAGATCAAGTTCGACGAACGTCTGCTCGTGCCCTCGCCGCTCACGCGCTACGACGGCAAGCGCATCATCACCGAACTCCTGCGCCTGAAGAATCCGCCTACGGCGGTGGTCTGCGGCAATGACATCGTCGCGTTCGGCGTGATGCTCGGTCTGCGCGCGCATGGCATCGAACCGGGCCGCGACTTCGGCGTGGTCGGTTTCGACGACGTGCCCGAAGCCGCGCTCTGGGAGCCGCCGCTCACCACGGTCCAGGTCTTGCAGGACGAGATCGGCCAGAGCGCCGCGGACCTGCTGCTCAAGCGCATGACGGAGCCGTCGCGCACCGCCACGCGCATCCTCTCGGACCCTGTGCTGATCATTCGCGGCACCTGCGGCGGGCGTCCCGGCGCGGCCTGAGCATCGCGCCCACGGCTTCGCCCGTTCGGGTTTCCCTTATAAAAATCCGCTTGCGTCACATCGAAGCTGCCCCTAACCTTTCAGGTAGATCGATCTACTCAATCTGCCTGATGGCTGGATGCGTGTGCGCAAGCACGACGGCCAAGGCCCATCCGTGCCGCCTGTCGTGCGTCACGGCCATAAGAACCACAGGAATCCGACGCATGCGCGACTACCTACTCTCTCGCAGAAAACTCCTGACGCTCACGGTCGCCTCGGCGGCGGCCGGTTGGCTGCCGCGTCTCGCCAGTGCGGACAGCCAGACGATTCGCATCGGCGACGTGGTGGACCGGCACAACCCGGAAGTGATCACCGAGAACCTGATGGCGAAGCGGCTCAAGGAGACGACCGGCTTCGACGCCCGCGTGTTCCCCGACGGCGTGCTCGGCTCGCACACCCGCATGAACGAGCAGCTGCGCAACGGCACGCTGGAAATCACGGTGGCGAACGTGGCGGACCTCGAAGGCTATGACAAGCGCCTCGGTCTGTTCGCGATGCCGTTCGCCTTTCCCGATCGCAAGACGCTGTTCGCTGCGCAAGATGGCGCGCTCGGCGAGGCCTACGCGGGCATTCTGGAGAAGCTGGATTTCGTGCTGCTCGGCTGGTTCGATTCGGGTCTGCGCAGCGTCTACAACCGCACGCGCGCCATCAACGAGCCCAACGACATGAAGGGCCTGAAGATTCGCACGCAGGGCAACCAGATCATGATCGCGACGTTCAACCAGTTCGGCGCGCAGGCCACGCCGCTGGACACCACGCAGATTTATTCGGCGTTGCAGCAGGGCGTGGTGGACGGGGCCGAGAACTCGGTGACCTTCTTCGTCCAGCAGCATCACAGCGAGGTGGCGAAGCATTACTCGTACACGAACCACTTCTTCTCGATCGACCCGATGCTGGCCAGCAAGAAATGGTTCGACTCGCTCGACGCGAAGAAGCAGGACGCCGTCAAGCAGGCCGCCGCGCAGGCCCAGCAGCACGAGCGCGACCTGTGGCTTGCGTCGGACGCGAAGTATCTCGCCGAAGCGAAGAAGAACGGCGTCGAATTCAACGATACCAACAGCGCCGCGTTCCGCGCGGCCGTCAAGCCGATCTACGCCAAGTACCGCTCGAACTTCGCCGAGCTGGCGAAGTACCTGCCGGACCTCTGATCAACCGCACCAGGTGCCCGCCATGAAACCCCATCCGCGTTCCTCCGCGCGCAGGGACGGCATCAACCAGACTGCGCCGTTTCGCCTGCTCGCGAGCGTCGAAGATCTGCTGATCGCCGTCCTGGTCTTCGCGATCTTCTGCGTCGTGCTGGCGGGCATCGTGTCCCGCTTCGTCTTCCATGTGTCGCTCTCGTGGAACATCGAGGTCAGCGTCACGCTGATGATCTGGATGACCTTCATCGGCATCGCGGTCGGCGTGCGTGACCAGGTGCACGTGGCCTTCGAACTGTTCGAGGATCGGCTCTCGGGGCGCTGGCTCGTGCTTGCGTCGCTCGTCCAGATGCTGCTGATGGGCGCGCTGCTCGTCGCGCTCGCGTGGGGCGGCTGGCAGTTCATGCAACTGGGCTTCGACCAGATCACGCCGAGCGGCATCCCGCAATGGATCTCGTTCGCCGCCATCCCGGCCGGCAGTGCACTGGGGCTGCTGCATCTGCTGGCGCATGTCTGGGACCTGCTCGCGCATGCCGATGCCGACCCCGTTCATGCCCACGCACACGGTTCTGCCGAAACGAGGACGCAATGATTCTGACCATCGGGCTTCTCGCGCTGTTCGTGGTGGCGGGCGCGCCGATCATCGCGTCGCTGGGCGTGGTGGGCACCATCGACGGCCTGATGCAGGGCCTGCCGCTGACCAACATCGCGCAGGCGATGTATCACGGCGTGGACTCGTTCACGCTGCTCGCCGTGCCGCTGTTCATCCTTGCCGGCGAGATCCTGTTTCACTCGGGCTCGGCCGGCAAGCTGGTGAGCTTCATGAACCTGCTGGTGGGCCGCGTGCCGGGCGGGCTGGGCGTGAGCGCAGTGGCCTCGACCATGGTGTTCTCCGGCCTGAGCGGCTCGGTCAATGCCGACGCCGCCGCCATCAGCTCGGCCATGCTGCCTTCGATGGAGAAAGCCGGGTATCGCAAGGAATGGTCGTCGGCGATCATCGCGGCGGCGGCCGGCACCGGCATCCTGATTCCGCCGTCGATCACCATCATCGTGCTCGCCACGGTCGCGAACATGTCGGTGACCAAGCTGTTTCTCGCGGCCACCTTGCCCGCCATCCTGGTCGGCGTCACGAAGATGTTCATCATCATGTACCGCGCGCGGTCGGAGCCGCCGGTGGCGCCGGTCCACTTCAGCGTGCGCGAACTGGGCCGCGCGTTCCTGCTCGCGATCCCGGCGCTCGGTGCCCCCATCATCATTCTCGGCGGCATCTTCATGGGCTTCTTCACCGCGACGGAATCCGCGGCTGCGGCGGTGGCCTACGTCACGATCATCACGCTGCTGCAACGCTCGATTCCAACGCGCGCCTGGTCCGGCATTCTGATCAAGGCGGGCCGCACCAGCGCCATCGTGCTGTCGCTGGTGGGCGTCGCGCAGATTCTCGGCTACATGCTGGCGTACAACTCGGTGGGCGAGCAGGTGGCCGAGTTCGCCTCGCAACTGACCGGCAACCGCTTCGTCTTCACGGTGTTCATCGTGGTCGTGTTCTGGCTGCTGGGCGCGCTGCTCGACGGCATTCCCGCGCTGATCCTGCTGATCCCGCTGTTCCTGCCGATCGCGCAGGACGCCGGCTACAGCGACGTGCACTTTGCGATTCTGGCCATTGCCATCGTCGGCATCTCGCTCGTGACGCCGCCGATCGGCACGGCATGTTTCATCGTCACCGGCGTCGCCAACATCAGGATGGTCAACCTGGTGCGCCCGATGCTGCCCTTCATGGCGATCATGTTCGTCACCATCCTGCTGTTGGCCTTCGTGCCGGCGTTCTCCGAATGGCTTCCTCATCTTCTCTACTAGCGGCGCGCGCCGTCCGGCCGCTGGCGCTCATCACCGGCGCACGGCGCGGCATCGGCGCGGGCATCGCGGCGGAACTGGCGCGGCAGGGCTTCGATCTCGCGCTGCTCGACATCGCGGAAGACGGCGCGGACCAGGTGCTTGCCGCCGCCGAAGCGCACGGCGCGCGCGCGGGCTTCTGGCAACACGATCTCGCCGACAGCGGCGCACACCGCGCGCTGGTCGAACGCATCGTCGTGGCATGCGGGCCGATCGCCTGTCTCGTGAACAACGCGGGCGTGTCCGCCGACGCGCGCGGCGACCTGCTCGAACTCGGCGAGCGCTCCTATGACAAGGTGATCGACATCAACATGCGCGGCACCTTCTTTTTCACGCAGGCCGTGGCGCGTCACATGGCCGAACACACGCATCCTGCACAACACGCACGCACCATCGTCACGGTGTCGTCGGTGAGCGCCGAACTCGCGTCGACGGAGCGCGGCGAATACTGCATGTCGAAGGCTGGACTCGGCATGCTCACCAAGCTGTTCGCGCTGCGCCTCGCGCCGTTGAACATCGGCGTGTTCGAGATTCGCCCCGGCATCATCCGCACGCCGATGACGGAGGCCGTCGCCGCGCGCCATGACGAACGCATCGCCGACGGCGTCGTGCCCATGCGGCGCTGGGGCGTCCCGGCCGACGTCGCTGCTGCGGTCGCGGCGCTGGCGTCCGGACAGATGCAGTTCGCGACGGGCAGCGTGCTCAACATCGACGGCGCGCTGTCGGTTCCGCGCCTGTGAGCGCTTTCCCTCTTCTTCCGATGACCCCGGGTCCCGCCCTATGAACAGCCTGAAACTGCCCACATCGACCGGCGCGCTGGAGCGCTACACGCTCGCCGGCACGCCGCTTCCGGACGCTCGCCCCGCCGCGCCGTTCAACCGCATCGTGCTTTCGGCGGCGCACGTCGTGGCCGATCCGTTCGCCGACGTCGAACCGTCCGAAGGCGGCCGGATCGACTGGGACAGGACGCTCGAATACCGCCGCTATCTCGCGGGGCTGGGCCTGGGCATCGCCGAGGCGATGGACACCGCCCAGCGCGGCATGGGTCTGAACTGGAAGGACTCGCTGCAACTGATCCGCCGCACGCGCGCGGAGTTGTCGGACAGTCCGGTGCCGGTCTTCAACGGCTGCGGCACGGATCATCTCGATCCCGCCTCCGTCACTTCGCTCGATGCCGTGGTGAGCGCCTATCTCGAACAGGTCGATGCGATCCAGACAGCCGGCGGCCGCCTGATCCTGATGGCGAGCCGCGCGCTGGCCCGCGTGGCGCGCACGCCGGCGGACTATGTGTCGGTGTATCGGCGGGTGCTGGCGCAGGTGGATCAGCCGGTGATCCTGCACTGGCTCGGCGACATGTTCGATCCCGCGCTGACCGGCTACTGGGGCACCGACGACCTGAGCGCCGCGCGCGACATCGCGCTCGACGTCATGACGGAGTCCGCCGCGAAGGTCGAGGGCATCAAGGTGTCGTTGCTGGACAAGCAACGCGAGATCGACATGCGCCGCCTGCTGCCTGCCGGCGTGAAGATGTACACCGGCGACGACTTCAACTATCCGGAACTGATTGCCGGCGACGAGCAGGGCTACTCGCACGCGCTGCTCGGCATCTTCGATGCCATCGCACCTGCCGCGTCGGCCGCGCTCGGCGAACTGGCTGCGGGACGGCGCGAGCGCTTCCTCGAAATCCTGGCGCCCACGGTGCCGCTTTCGCGCCACATCTTCCGGGCGCCGACGCGCTTCTACAAGACCGGCATCGTCTTTCTGGCCTGGCTGAACGGCCATCAGCCGAACATGACGATGCTGGCCGGCCATCAGGCCATGCGTCCGCTGCCCTACTTCGTCGATCTCTTCAGGCTCGCCGATGCCGCCGGTCTGTTGCGGCAACCCGAACTCGCGGTGATGCGCATGAAGACCTTCCTCGCCGTCCACGGCGTGACCCAGGACTGAGGCTCCGCGCATGGGACAGCTACTCGCGCGCCGCGACGGCGCAGTGCTCACGCTGCAACTGAGCAATCCGGGCAAGGCCAACGCGCTCGACTTCGCGATGCTCGCCGCACTCGACGATGCCATCGCGCGCGTCGAGCAGGACGATACGATCCGCGCCGTCGTGCTGCGCGGCGCCGAAGGCGGCGTGTTCTGCTCCGGTGCGGATATCCGCGAATGGTCGGCGCTCGATCCGGAGACCTTCGCGCAGCAGTGGATCGGCAAGGGCAACGAGTTGCTCGGACGCTTCGAGCGCTTGCGTTGCCCGACCGTCGCCGTGATCGAGGGCTTGTGCTTCGGCGGCGGACTGGAACTGGCGCTGTGCTGCGATCTGCGGCTCGCCACCGACGGCGCGCGCCTGCGCTTTCCGGAAGTCGCCATCGGCGCCATTCCCGGCTGGGAAGGCGGCGACCGGCTGCGGCGCATCGCGGGCCGCGGACGCGCGCTCGAAGCCGTGCTGCTGTCGCGCGAGATCGACGCGCACACGGCGCTGCACTGGGGCGTGCTCAACGAGGTTTGCTTGCCGCAAGACCTGCCCGCCCGCCTCGATGACTGGACCACGCGCTTGTGCCAGATCTCACCACGCGCCGCTGCGCTGGCGAAGGCGCTCATCATCGACGACCACAAGGACGCCCGCACGGCCTATCCCGCAGCCGCGCTCGCGGTCCGTTCCAGCGCGGACGCCGAACGCGGCATCCGTGCCTTCTTCGACAAGACCACCGCTTCCTTCTGACACCATGAATCCACTCTTCCAGGGTACTCATCAACGTGCATTCGGCACCTGGCCGCTGCAAGGCCAGGCGCTTCAGGACGCGTTGCGTATCGCGGTCGACACCGGCTATCGCGCCATCGACACCGCGCAGATGTACGGCAACGAAGCCGATGTCGGCACGGCGCTGCAAGCCGTGGGCATGAAGCGCGAAGACCTGTGCATCACGACCAAGATCGCGCCGGCCAACGATTCCGCCGAAGCCTTACTGCCCTCGCTGCGCGAGAGCCTCGCGAAGCTGCAGATCGATCAGGTCGATATCCTGCTGCTGCACTGGCCGCCCGCTCATGGCGATGTCGCGCCCTCGGTGCAACGGCTCGAAGAAGCGGTGCAGGCGGGCCTTGCGCGCCACATCGGCATCAGCAACTTCACCGCCGCGATGATGCGCACCGCGAAGGCCGCGACGAAACTCCCGCTCATCACGAACCAGGTCGAGTTCCATCCGCTGCTCGATCAGCGCGTGTTGCTGCGCACCGCCACGGAGACGGGCATTCCGCTGTCGTCGTATTGCTCGGTGGCGCGCGGCGAAATCTTCAAATACCCGCTGTTCGAGGAGATCGGCGCGGGCTATGGCAAGACGGCTGCGCAAGCCGCGCTGCGCTGGATCCTGCAGAAGGGCGTAACCATCAACACGATGTCCACCCGGCGCGAGAACATACAGGCCAATTTCGACGTGATGGACTTCACGCTGTCGAGCATCGACATGGATCGCATCGATGCGCTCAACTCGACGAACTACCGCATCGTCAATCGCGAACGCGTGCCCGACGCGCCCGACTTCGACTGAAGGAACAATCATGACCCAACCGCTGCTCTTCGAAGAGATCGAGCCGGGACTCAGCTTCGCAACCTCGGGCATCGTCGTCACCGAAAGCCACGTGGTGCAGTTCGCCGGCCTCTCAGGCGACTTCTTCGACGTCCACATGGACGACGACTTCGCGCGCAGCGTCGGCTTTTCCGGCCGCATCGCGCATGGACTGCTGTGTCTCGCGATGGTCGATGGTCTCAAGAACCGCGCGGCCACCAGTCTCGCTTCGGTCGCGACGCTGGAATGGACCTATCGCTTCCACAAGCCGGTGCTGATCGGCGACCGCATCCAGGGGCGCATCAGCGTGCTCGACAAGCGCCCGACGAAGCGCGCCGACCGCGGCATCGTGCGCTTGCAGGTGGAGGTGCGCAATCAGGACGACGCGGTGATCCAGGAAGGACTCAACGTGCTGATGGTGCGGACCCGCGCCCATGCCGTGAAAACGAGCAACGAGGAACGATGAAATGAAGCAAGCCAATCTGGTTGACGCCGACACGATGGCGGCAGCGGTCTTCGACGGCGCGACGGTCGTGCTGAGCGGTTCTGGCGGCGGGCTGGTGGAGCCGGATCACGTCGCGGCGGCCATCGAGCGGCGCTTTCTCGCGACCGGTCATCCCTGCGATCTCACGCTGATCCATGGCCTGGGCATCGGCGACGGCCGGGAGAGCGGCATCAGCCGCTTTGCGCACGAAGGCATGGTGAGACGCGTGATCGGAGGTCACTGGACCTGGTCGAAGCGCATGCAGACGCTCGCGCGCGAGGAACGCATCGAAGCCTATACGCTGCCCGCCGGCGTGATCCAGACGCTGATCCGCGAAGCCGGTGCGGGCCGTCATGGACTCGTCACGCATATCGGCCTCGACACCTTCGCCGATCCCCGTCACGGCGGCGGCCGGGTCAACGCCCGCGCCCGCGAGGATCTGGTCGAAGTGGTCACGCTCGGCGGCAAGGAACTGCTCTGGTACAAGCCCTTGCGGATCGACTTCGCCATCGTGCGCGGCACCACGGCGGACGGGCAAGGCAATCTCACCTCACGCGAGGAACCCGCCGACATCGACGCCTTCGCCGCCGCGCTCGCCGCGCACAACAGCGGGGGCCGCGTGTTCGCCCAGGTGCGCGACGTGTCCGCCACGCCGATCGCGCCCGCGCGCGCGGTCACGGTGCCGGGCGTGCTGGTCGATCAGATTTGCGTACACGCGGAGCAGAAGCAGACCACCGGCGCGGCCTACGATGCCACCATCAGCGGCGAACTGGCCGCACCCGGCACGCGCACGCCGCCGCCGTTGCCCGAAGGTCTCCGCTATCTGATCGCGAAACGCGCCGCGCAGGAACTGGCGCCCGGCGCCTGCGTCAACTTCGGCTACGGCCTGCCCGACGGCATTCCCGCCGTCGCGCATGCGGAAGGCCGCGAGATCAGCTGGACCGTGATCGAACAGGGCTCGCACAACGGCGAACTGCTGGGCGGCGACC
The DNA here is from genome assembly GCF_031451265.1 of Caballeronia sp. LZ033. NCBI lineage: Bacteria > Pseudomonadati > Pseudomonadota > Betaproteobacteria > Burkholderiales > Burkholderiaceae > Caballeronia > Caballeronia sp. LZ033. The sequence continues at coordinate 21,770 of NZ_JARUXQ010000007.1, forward strand.
TGTTCGGCGCAACGCGCCATCCGAGCGCGATCCTCAAATCCAACGACCAGTTCGACTTCTTCAGCGGCGGCGGCATCGACATCGCGTTTCTCGGCATGGGCGAGCTGGACGCGCAAGGCAACGTCAACGTCTCGTGGCTGGGCGAGAACATCGTCGGGCCGGGCGGATTTGTCGACATCACGCAGCGCACGCGCAAGGTGGTCTTCTGCGGCGCGTTCGAAGCCAAGGGACTGGAAGTCGAGCACGAAGACGGCAAGGTGCAGATCCGCCGCCATGGCGCGGTGCCCAAGCTGGTCGAGCAGGTGCGTCATATCACCTTCAGCGGCAAGCGCGCCCGCGCCGACGGCCAGCAGGTGATCTACGTGACCGAGCGCGCCGTCTTCGAACTGACGGCGCAGGGCTTGCAGCTGATCGAGGTCGCGCCCGGCGTGGATCTCGTGCGCGATGTGCTCGAACGCATGCCCTTCGAGGTGGCGCTGCATCCGTCGCTGCGCGAGCGCGTGGCCACGGCGTAGGCAGCGGTTTAATACAGGCATAGGGGAGCACAAAAGCCGATGGACTTCACGCTGAGCGACACGCAGATGATGCTGATAGAAACGGCGCGCCGCTTCGTGCGGACCGAGTTGCAGCCGCTTGAACAACAGGTGGAGGACGAAGGCGTGTTGTCGCCTGAGCGTGCGCGCGATTTGCAAAAGCGCGCCCAGGCGCTCGGCCTGTACGCGGTCAACATGCCCGCTGAACTGGGCGGCGGCGGATTGAGTACAGTCGATGCCATGCTGTGCGAGGAACAGTTCGGCCACAGCTCGGACATCCTCGTGCGACGCGCCTTCGGCAACGTCTACGACGCGCTGCTGGCCTGCGAAGGCGAGCAGATCGAGCGCTGGCTCGCGCCCGCGATTCGAGGCGAGCGCACGTGCGGTCTCGCGATCACCGAAACCGGCGCGGGCTCGGACGCTCAAGCCATCAAGACCACGGCCCGCAAGACTGCGTCCGGCTGGGTATTGAACGGCAGCAAGCACTTCATCAGCGACGCGCAATGGAGCGACTTCTTCCTCGTCTCGGCCCGCACCGGCGAACAGGAGATCTCGCTGTTCGTGGTGGACAAGGCATTGCCCGGCTTCACCGTGGGCCGCGATCAGCCGATGATGGGCCTGCGCGGCACGCCCCATCACGAACTCTTCTTCGACGATGTCCCACTGGAACCGCTCGCACTGCTCGGCCGCGAGGGTGAAGGCTTCCGGCTCGCCATGCGGATGCTCGGCCGTGTGCGCCTGGCGCTGGTGGGCGCGCGCGGCATCGGCAAGGCGGCGCATGTGCTGGAAATGATGATCGGCTATGCGGCCGAGCGGCGCCAGTTCGGCGAACGCATCGGCGACTTCCAGATGATCCAGCAGCTCATCGCCGACAGCGTGATGGAGATCAACGCGGCGCGGCTGATGCTGCTCAACGCGGCCAGCATGATGGACGCAGGGCTGGACGCGCGCGACTGGATCTCGATGGTCAAGGTGCAGTCGTCAGAAACGCTCGGCCGCGTGGTGGACCGCGCGGTGCAGGTGTTCGGCGGCATGGGGTTCTGCAAGGAACTGGCCATCGAACGGTATTACCGCGATGCACGCGTCTACCGCATCTTCGACGGCACCTCGGAGATTCATCGCGGCATCATCGCGCGCAATGCGCTGAAGCGCGGCGCAGCGCTGTTCGACCTGCACCGCTGAGCCCAGCCCTCTTCCTCACGACATGAACAAACTCATCACCGCCGACGCCGCAGCCCGGCTGATCCGCACGGACGATGTTGTCAGCATCAGTTCGTCGAGCGCGCTCGGCTGCCCGGACAAGGTGCTGGCCGCCATCGGCGCGCGCTTCGAGCGCGAGGGCCAGCCGCGCAATCTCACGACGCTGAACCCGATCGCCGCCGGCGACATGTACGGCGTGAAGGGCATCGATCATCTCGCGCGGCCCGGGCTGCTCGCGCGCACGCTGGCCGGATCCTATCCGAGCGGGCCTTCCTCGCTGCCGATGCCCGACATCTGGCGCATGATCGTCGAGAACCGGATCGAGGCCTACAACGTTCCGAGCGGCATCCTGTTCGACATGCACCGGGACGCCGCCGCGCGACGTCCCGGCGTGCTGACGAAAGTCGGCATGGGCACCTTCGTCGATCCCGATCTGCAAGGCTGCGCGATGAACGCCGCTGCGTCCGCGCGGCCGATCGTGCGGCGCGTGTCCTTCGACGGCGAGGACTGGCTCTATTTTCCGGCGTTCGTGCCGCGCGTGGCGATCATCCGCGCAACCACCGCCGACGAAGCAGGCAACCTGAGCTATGAGCACGAAGGCGCGTTGCTCGGCGGGATCGATCAGGCATTGGCCGCGCGCAATCATGGCGGCATCGTGATCGCGCAGGTCAAGCGCGTGGTGAAGTCCGGCACGCTGCGTCCACACGATGTGCGCGTGCCCTGCAATCTGGTCGATTACATCGTCGTGGATCCGGATCAGTGGCAGACCACCCAGACACCCTACGACCCCGCCATCAGCGGCGAGATCGCGTTGCCATCGAGTGCTTTCGAGCCTACGCCGTGGGGGCCGGAGAAGGTCATCGCCCGACGTGCGGCGATGGAACTCGCGCACGGCCATGCCGCCAACCTGGGCTTCGGCATCTCGGCCAACGTGCCGCGCATCCTGCTCGAAGAAGGCCTGCATGGCGCGGTGACATGGGCCATCGAGCAAGGCGCCGTCGGCGGCATGCCGCTGCTTGGCTTCGCGTTCGGCTGTGCATCGAATGCGGATGCCATCGTGCCTTCACCGAATCAGTTCACGTACTTTCAGGGCGGCGGCTTCGATATCGCGCTGCTGTCTTTCCTCCAAGTGGACAGCGACGGCAGCGTGAACGTCTCGCGGCTCGCATCGAAACCGTATCTGACCGCGGGCTGCGGCGGCTTCGTCGATATCACGGCCCACGCGCGGCGCATCGTGTTCTCCGGCTTCTTCACCGCAGGCGCGCAACTGCAAGTGGGCGACGGCAAGCTCGCGATCCTGAAGGAAGGCCGCACCCGCAAATTCGTGCAGGCCGCCGAGCAGATCACCTTCAGCGGGCGCGTCGGCCGCGAGCGCGGGCAACGCGTGACTTATGTTACCGAGCGCTGCGTCATCGATCTGCTCGCAGACGGCCTCACCGTGACCGAGATCGCGCCCGGCGTGGACCTGCAACGCGACATCCTGGAGCAGGCCGAAGTCGCACTCAAGGTGTCGCCCGACCTGCGCCCGATGAACCCCGCCCTGTTCACCGACGCGCCCTTCGGACTGCGCCTGAAACCTCGCGAGACCCGCCATGACTGACCATTTTGTTTCCGTCGCCCGCGAGGCTCACGTCGCCACCGTCACGCTGGAGCGGCCGGACAAGCTCAACGCGCTGACGCCCGCGATGCTGGAACGGTTGGAACAGATCGCGCGCGAACTCGAAGCCGACACGGCGACGCGCATCGTCATCCTCACGGGCAGCGGCGCCACGGCGTTCTGCGTCGGGGCGGACATCAACGAATGGGCCGCGCTCGAACCGCTCGACATGTGGCGGCGCTGGGTGCGCCGGGGACATCAGGTCTTCGATCAATGGGCGCGACTGCGTCAGCCGGTGATCGCGGCGGTCAACGGCCATGCGTTCGGCGGCGGACTCGAACTGGCGATCACGGCGGACGTGCGCATCGCGGCCACGGAAGCCCGCTTTGCGCTGCCGGAAGCATCCATCGCGACCTGTCCCGGATGGTCGGGCACGCAGCGGCTGGTGCGGCTCATCGGCGCCAGCCACGCAAAGTATCTGGCATTGAGCGGCACACGCCTGAGCGCCGCCGATGCCCACGCCTGCGGGCTGGTTCATGAAGTCGTGCCGCGCGAGCAACTGACGGTGCGCGCGCAAGAATTGGCCCGCGAGATGGCCGCGCGTGCGCCGGTGGCGTTGCAGCTGACGAAGCAATTGATGAACGCCGCCAGCGGCGAGGAATCCGCCGCGACGCTCGAAGCGATGGCAGGCGCACTCGCCGCGAGCACGCAGGACGCGGCGGAAGGCATTCGCAGTTTCAGGGAAAAGCGTCCGCCGCTTTATGAAGGACGTTGACGCGGATCGAGCGCTTCAGCAGCACTCGAACAAGCGCTCGCGGCACACGCGCAGCGTTTCGTCGGCGGGACGCGTCCACCAGTCCAGTCGCGAGAAGATCTCCACTTCCACCGGACCGTCATAGCCCGCACCTTCGACGGCCGCACGCAGGCGCTTCAGATCGATCACGCCGTCGCCCATCATGCCCCGGTCCTGCAACGGGTCACGGGTTTCGAGAAGCCAGTCGCATACATGCAGCGCGAGAATGCGCTGCCCCGCGCGGGCGATCGCCGGCATCAGCGCCGGATCCCACCACACATGGTAGGCATCGACGGCCACACCGAAGCTGCCCGTGCGCGACGGGTCCAGACGGTCGCACCAGTCGAGCGCCTGATCGAGCGTGTTGAGCAGGCTGCGGTCGGCGGCATAGACCGGATGCAGCGGTTCGAGCGCAATGCGCACGCCCGTCTCGTCGATCGTCGGCTGCAAGGCGGCGAGGCCGTCGAGAATCTGTTTGCGGGCATCGTCGATATCGCGCGAACCGGACGGCAACCCGCCCACCACCGCGACCAGCAGCGGCGCGCCGAGCACTGCCGCGGTTTCCAGCGCGCGGCGGTTCGAATCGAGCGCCGCGCGACGGCCCGCTTCATCAGGCGCGGCAAAGTATGCGGTGCGGCAATAGGCATTGACCTTCAACCCGGCCGCCCGGATTGCGCTGGCGGCTGCTTGCGGGCGCATCTCGTCAACTTCGTGACGCCACGGCGTGATCCAGCCGAAGCCCTGTTCCGCGATGCGTGCCGCCGTCACGTCGATTGCCTCGCGATGGCCCAGCGTCGCGGTATTGATGCAGCAGAGATCGCCGCGTCCGTTCAGTTCGCGCATGGCATGACCTCAGAAGCGCTGGATCATCAGGCCGCCGTCCACGCGCACTTCCTGCGCGACGGTATAGGGCAGCAGTCCGGCCGCCATCGTGCGGATCACGCGCGCCACGTCTTCAGGCTGGCCCCAGCGCGGCGTCGCGGTCATGCCCTCGGCGATCAGCGCATCGTATTTCGCCTTCGACGGCGCGGTCATCTCGGTCAGGATCAGACCGGGCTGCACCTCGAATACGCCGATGCCATGCGACGCCAGCCGCAGCGCGAACAGGCGCGCCGCCATCGACAGCGCGCTCTTCGACATGCAGTATTCGCCCCGCTCGACCGAAGCGACCACCGCGTTCGACGACGTCACGAACACGATGCTGCGCGCCCCCTCGCCGGCCGGCGTCTGTTGAGTCATCTGCCGCGCCACGGCCTGCGACAGGAAGAACGTGCCGCGCGTGTTGATATCGAAGCAGCGGTCGTAGCTTTGCGGGTTCACGTCGAGCAAATCGCCACGGTTGAGCACCGAGACGCCCGCGTTATTCACCAGGCAGTCGATGCCGCCGAAGCGCGCCGTGATGGCATCGAGCGCGGCCGCGTGAGCGTCGATGTCGCCGATGTCGAGATCCAGCGGCAGGCAGGCACGCCCGAGCGCCTCGACTTCGGTGACGAGCGACTGAAGACGCTCCGCGTCGCCGAGCGCGATGGCGGCGATATCGAACCCTTCAGCGGCCAGCGCCAGTGCGACGGCCCGTCCGATGCCGCGCGACGCGCCCGTGACGACTGCGCTTTTACTCATATCATGCCTTCATTAATTGACGCGCAATGATGATGCGCTGAATCTGGTTCGTGCCTTCGTAGATCTGCGTGATCTTGGCGTCGCGGTACAGGCGTTCCACTTCGTAGCCGCGAATGGTGCCGCTGCCGCCAAAGATCTGAATGGCGTTGCTGGTGTGCTGTACCGCTGCGTCGCCGGCGAAGCACTTGGCCATCGAGGCTGCGGCGGTCGCTTCGAGGCCCACGTCCATCCTGCTCGCGGCCGCGCGCACCAGCAGGCGCGCCGCCTCGCAGTCCTTGGCCATGTCGGCCAGCATGAACTGGACAGCCTGGAACTCGGCGATGGCCTGGCCGAACTGCTTGCGCATCTTCGCCTGTTCGACACCCGCCTCCAGCGCGGCCTGGATGATGCCCACGGCCAGCGCCCCGATCCCCACGCGCCCTTTCTCGAGCACGCTCATCATCATGTGGAAGCCGCGGCCTTCGGTGCCGAGCAGTGCATCGGCGGGCAGCCTGACTTCATCGAAATGCAGTTCGCCGACCTGCGACGCGCGCTGTCCCAGCTTGTGCTCCTTCGGTCCGCGCGACACGCCGCGCGCTGCGCAATCGACGATGAAAATGCTCATGCCGCGCTTGCCCGCAGCGGGGTCCGTGCGAGCCAGCACGAGCGCTACATCGGCGACGGGCGCGTTGTGAATCCACAACTTGGAGCCGCTGAGCAGCCAGCCTTCGCCGTCGCGCACGGCCGTGGTCTTCACGCCGGAGACATCGCTGCCCGCGCCGGCCTCGGTGATGCAATACGCGCCCTTTGTCTCGGCACGCACCAGCGGTCCGAGCCAGCGGTCGATCTGTGCCGGCGTGCCATGCCGGCTCAACAGCGTGCTGAGCAATTCGACCAGACCGCACTGATCCGCGACCGAGGCATAACCGCGACTCAACTCCTCCATCACGATGGCATACGCGAGGCAATCCAGCCCCGCGCCGCCCAGCGAATCCGGCACGGTGATGCCGAACAGGCCGGTCTCGCCCATCTGCCGGTAGATCTCCGCCGGAAAGCTTTCTTCGCGGTCCAGCCGCTCAGCTTGTGGACGGATGACTTCGTTGGCGAAGCGCCGGGCCATGTCGGCGACCTGCTGATGCTCGGTGGACAGAATCACCTCGTCTCCTCGGTTGTGGTCTTGCATTCGGGTGCTGTGATCGGCTGATCCGTGAGCGTTACTCTATGCCAAGTAGATCGATCTAGCAAGTTGAGGAATTCACTCGCTGGTTCACTGGACGCTGGCCGATCTGGCGCACTACCATACGGCTGGCTCAACTCAATCCGAGGTCGGACGCGTGCTCAAGGAAACGATTTTTCGTGTCGAGGTGCAGTTCGGCGATTGCGATCCCGCGGGGATCGTGTTCTTCCCGAACTTCTCGCGCTGGATGGATGCCGCATCGCACGATTACTTCATGCAATGCGGTCTGCCGCCGTGGCGGAATCTGGACGCATTGCCCGGTTGCGTGGGCGCGCCGCTGCTGGAAATCCACAGCCGCTTTCATGCGTCGGCCACGTATGGCGAAACGCTCGAGATTCGTACGTCCACCGAGGAATGGCGCAACAAGGTCTTCATTCAGGCACATCGCATCATGCGCGGCGATACGCTGATCTGCGAGTTTCGCGCGACGCGCGCGTTGTGCGTCAAGCTGGCGGATGGCACGCTCAAGGCAGTCGCGATACCGGAGTTCATTCGGGCGGCGTGTGAGTGAGCGATTGCGTGCGGCACCCTCCGCTTACAGCAAGCATGCAGTCCATGCGTTCCGCAGCAGCCTGAGGCAACTTGCGCTACCCTCGCGTGCTGACGCCCGGGCCCCTGCCCGGCAAACAGACAAGGGACGCCAGCACACGATGACCCAGCGTGACACCATGAAAATCGCCCTGATCGGCCCGGGGGCAATCGGCACCACCGTCGCCGCCGCGTTGCATGAGACCGGCCGCACGCCCACCCTGTGCGGCCGCACCGCGCTTCCGCAACTGGAGATGCGCTTCGAAGGCGAACGCATCATCGTGCCGGGACCGGTGCGGACCCGTCCGGAAGAGATCACGGACACTTACGACCTGGTATTCGTCGCCGTCAAGTCGACGCAGATCGATGCCGCAGCGCCCTGGCTCTCCGTCCTGTGCAATGACAGGACCGTGGTCTGCGTGCTGCAGAACGGCGTCGAACAGAAGCAGCTCTTCGCGCCGTATCTGTCGGGCAATCCGGTGCTGCCTTCCGTCGTCTGGTTTCCCGCGCAACGCGAACCGGACGCCTCGGTGTGGCTGCGCCGCGAAGCGCGTCTCACCTTGCCGGACCTGCCTGAAAGCCGCCTCGTGATGGAAGCGATGCACGGTACGCGCTGCCGCGCCGACATCGCGGAAGACTTCGCCTCAGTCGCCTGGCGCAAGCTGTTGCTGAACGCGGTGGCGGGCCTGATGGTGCTGAGCGGCCGCCGCGCCGGCATGTTTGCCCGTGACGACATCGCCGGATTGGCGCTTGCCTACGCAAAGGAATGTCTTGCAGTAGCACGGGCCGAAGGTGCGACGCTGGGCGATGAAGTGGCGCAGGAAATCGTCGATGGCTTTCGCCGCTCGCCAGCCGACCTGGGCACCTCGATCCTCGCCGACCGGCAAGCGGGCCGCCCGCTCGAATGGGATTGCCGCAACGGCGTGGTGCAGCGCCGTGGCCGCGCGCACGGCATTGCAACACCGATCAGCGATTTCGTGGTGCCGCTGCTGGCTGCGGCCAGTGACGGGCCGGGTTGAGCGCGATGCACGTTCAACAGCAGCGTGTCACTCCGCCGCGCGCCAGCTGTCGAGCAACGCCCGCGCTTCCCTGACATCGACGATCGCGCAGCCTGGCGGAAACCGCTCGCATACCTCGGACAGCAGTGCGCGCGCATGACGGCTTTCACCTTGCGCGTGCTTGTAACGCGCCAGACTCTTCGCCGCACGCAGTTCGAGGAACAACGCGCCCTGCTGACGCGCGACCTCGAGCGCCTGCTTGAACAAGCCCTCCGCATCGCCACTACCGGACGCCGCGCGAATCTCGCCCGCGATACGCAACAGTTCCGGCAGATTCCACAGTTCGTCGTGCTGCTTCGCACGCGCGAGCGCGTCGTCGATGACCGCCTGCGCCTCCGCATGCCGCCCGAAGCGCGACAGACCATGCACGTAGAGCCCGGCAAACAGCGTCTGGCGCATGCCGAGATGCTCGCGTTCGAGCTGCGCCAGCGCGTCGCTGAGAATCGTCAGGCCCTGACGCTCGTTCCGCTCGATCAGCAAGGCGCCGTGAAGGCCGCGCGCCATGGCATCGAAGAGCGCGAGGCCGTTCTTCGCCACACAATCCTGCAGGATGTCGAGTGCTTCTTCGGCGGCGTCGAGATCGCCCGCGTAGAAGGTCAGCGGAATGAACGCGAACACCAGCACCTAGCCGATGGTCAGCGTATGGCCGCTTGCCTCGGCATCCCTGCGCGCCCGGTATGCCTCCTCCAGCGCGCGTTCCGCGCAGCCCTGGAACCACAGGACACTGGCCATCAGCGAACGCGTGCCCTCGCGTCCGTTCACGTGGTTATCCGACAGTCGCGACTGTCGACATTGGGCTTCGAAGGCTTCGAGCACGCCGGCAAGCAAGCGCCGCGCTTCAGCCTGCCTGCCCATGTGATGCCAGGCAAAGGCCGTGAGCCGCTGCCCTCCGATATCGCGTCTCCGATCACGCCGGCGGGCGTCAGGCGTGCGTCGCTTGCCACGGCCGCCGCTGATTCCAGCGCGAACGCCGCCGGAAAGACGCCCAGCCGCCGCAGCACGACACGTTCGGTTTTCGGGAAGCAGCTGATGGCTCCAGTCGAGTGCCGCGAGCAGCGTCTTCTGGCGCTCCGGGGCGGTGCGGCGGCCTTGGGCGAGCGTCGCGAAGCGGTCGTCGAGCAGCTCGAAGAGTTCGCGGACGCCGAACGCATCCAGACGCGTGGCAGCCAGTTCAATCGCGAGAGCAATGCCGTCGAGCCTGCGGCAGATGCGGGCGAGCAGCGGCGCTTCCTCGTCGGTCGGCATGAAGCCGCCGCGCGCGGCCTCGGCGCGCGTCACGAAGAGTTCCACCGCCGGATAACGCAGCGCTTCGGCCATCGTCAGGGTGGCAGAGTCGGGCGGACTTGCGAGCGGCTCCAGCCGGTACACATGTTCTCCGAGCGCCTGCAACGGCTCGCGGCTCGTCGCCAGCACCGTCAGGGACGGCGCCGCCGCGATCAGCTTCTCCGCGACGACCGCGGCCGCCTCGATCACGTGCTCGCAGTTGTCCAGCACCACGAGTTGCGGCCGGCGCTGCAAGCGGACGGTGTTCGTCAGCGCCTGCAGGATGTCGTCCGAATGCACGGCGAGACCCATCGCGTGCGCGACGGCGTGAGGAACGAAACGCGCATCGGACAGCCGCGACAGATTGACGAACCAGACATCGTGCTGCCCCGCCTGCTCTCTCTGGTGCGCGAGCGCCAGCGCAACCGTGGTCTTGCCGATGCCGCCGTGACCGGCCACCGTCAGGATGCGCGTGCGCGTCAGCCGGTCCCGCAAGGTGCGGATGGTCTCCGCGCGGCCGACCGGACGCACCAGCGCCGCAGGCAGGTTGTGCGACGCCGCGTGCGGGGCTTGCGGCAGATCCGCGCCGGATGAGACCGCCTCGCGCTTGACGGGCGCCACGAACTGATAGCCGCGCCCCACCACGGTCGCGACGAAGCGCTGGTCGTTGGCCGCTTTCCCCAGCGCCTTGCGCAGCGCGGCGATATGGACCTTGAGATTGCTGTCTTCGACCACGGCGCGCGGCCAGGCGCGCGCCATGAGTTCCTGCTTGGTGACCAGCTCGCCGCGACGTTCCACCAAAGCGGTCAACAGGTCGAAGGCACGTCCGCCGATGAGCACGCGCGCATCGCCATCGAGCAGCATCTGTTGCGACGGAACGAGCCTGAACGATCCGAACAGATAGACCACTTCTGTCGCGTCGTCGGCAGGGCCGCTTTCGAACGGGGTGCTGGGCATGATCGGGCTGTCGGAACGGCCTCGGGGCCGTCACAGGAAAATGAAAGGAAACAGCGCCGCATCAGTCTAGCCCGTATCACCCCTGCTCAATGGAAGCTGTCCCGCCTCGCGGTCGCGTCACACGAAACCGGCATGACCTGAGACAATCCGCTCACACCTTCAGGGACATGTCATGCGCCAGGCTTGCACGGAGTCTTTGCAATGAAGTTCGATACCCTCGTACTCGGCGCCGGCATGGTGGGCGTATCGGTTGCCGTGCATCTGCAACGCCGCGGACTCGCGGTCGCGTTGGTCGACCGCAAGGCGCCGGGCAACGAGACCTCGCTGGGCAATGCGGGGCTGATCCAGCGCGAAGGCGTGTATCCGTATGCGCTGCCCCGCGACGCCGCCACGCTGTTGCGCTATGCCGGCAACCGTTCGGCCGAGGTCCGCTATCACCCGCGCGCGTTGCCCGCCTTCGTGCCCTTCCTGCTGCGCTACTGGCACCATTCGCGCGCGGACCGGCATGCGGCCATCGCACGGTCCTATGCCACGCTGATCGAGCACTGCGTCAGCGAACATCGCGAGCTTGCCGAAGCAGCGGGCGCGCAGGGGCTGCTGCGCCCGGGCGGCTGGCTCAAGGTCTTTCGCAGCGCGGCTGCACAGGATGCGGAACGGCGCACGGCGCAGCGCTGGCATGAAGAATACGGCGTCGCCTACCAGGTGCTCGATGCCGCGCAGCTGCAACGTGAAGAACCCTCGCTGAGTCGCGCGCTGAGCGGCGCGCTGCGCTATACCGACGCCGTGTCCGTCAGCGATCCCAACGCGCTCGTAACGGCTTACGCGCGTTATTTCGAGCAGCTGGGAGGCCGTGTTTTCGTCGGCGATGCGGCGACGCTCGCGCCGCAATGGCAGGTCGAGACGGCCACGGGACGCATCGAGGCGCGTGCGGCCGTGATCGCGCTCGGTCCATGGTCGGAGCGGCTCACGTCACGTCTGGGCTACGCGCTGCCGCTCGTCGTGAAGCGCGGCTATCACATGCACTACGCGGCGGCCGATGGCGCGCAATTGCATCAGCCGGTGCTCGACGCGGAGCGAGGCTATCTGATCACGCCGATGGCGCGCGGCATCCGCCTGACGACGGGCGCGGAACTGGCCTACTGCGACGCGCCCGCCACGCCGGCGCAGCTCGACGCGCTCGAACCCGTCGCGCGCGCGACCTTTCCGCTCGGCGCGCGTCTCGATGACACGCCGTGGCTCGGCCGGCGTCCCTGCACGCCGGACATGATGCCGGTCATCGGCCGGGCGCCGCGTCATGACGGCCTGTGGTTCGCTTTCGGTCATGCGCATCACGGACTGACGCTCGGCCCCGTGACCGGGCGGCTGATTGCAGAGATGATGACGGGCGCCGCGCCGGTGGCCGACCCGTTTCCGTTCCGGGCCGAGCGGTTCGCGAGAGGTTGAACGGACCGGCAGGCGTCTCACTCGTCGAGACGCACCGGCCTGCCTTCGCGCGCGGAGCGATATAACGCTTCCATCAGCACCTGATCGCGCAGACCTTCTTCACCGGGCGTGTCCGGCTCGCTTCCGTCGCGCACGCATCGCGCGAAGTGATCGATCTCGAGCATGAACTGATCCTTGAATTCGAGCCGCGGCTCATCGACTTGTTCGATATCGCCTTCGCGATGCGCGATCCGCATGCGCTGCCCCTTGTAGGCGAAGGCGTTCTCCACGTCGATCCAGCCTTTCTCGAGACGGATGCGCATGTCCTTCGACTCATGCGCGCCATAGCTCGCCGCGCAGTTGGCAATGGCGCCGGAGGGGAAGCGCAGCATGAACGCAATCGTCTCTTCCACTTCGCGATAACGCTCGTCCGCCGCCGGATTGACGATCTGCGCATACACCTCCACGGGCTCTTCGCCGAGCACATGGCGCACCCCGTTCAGGCAATACAGCCCGATGTCCGGCAATGCACCGCCTCCCGCGAGCGCCGCCCGCAGCCGCCATTGCTCGCCCGAGCCCTGCACCTGCGCATTGGTCGCCTCGATCACGCGCGCCCTGCCGAGTGCGCCCGACTGCACCCGGCGCGTGGCCTCGCTGTTGAAGACCTCGAACTGACAGCGGTAAGCGATCATCAGCTTCACGCCCGCCTTCGCGCAGGCGTCGATCATCTGCCGCGCCTCGTCGGCGGTGTTCGCCATGGGCTTCTCGCACAGCACGTGTTTGCCTGCCTGCGCCGCGGCGCTCACGTGCTCCAGGTGCAGGCCATTCGGCGTGACGACGTACACGGCCTGAACGTCGGCATTGTCCGCGAGGCGTGACATCTCGGCGTATGAATACACCGACTGCTCGTCGATGCCGTATTGCTTCGCCACCGCCCGCGCCTTGTCGGGGCTGCCCGAGACGAGCGCCGTGACGCGCGCGTCCTTGCAGGCGTTGAAGGCGGGAAGGATCTGCTCCAGCGCCAGACGGCCCAGCCCGATCACCGCAAATCCCACGCGCTGATCCGGCGCCGATGGTGCGGGCGGAGGTGGCGAAGGTTTGTCGGCGTCGCCCTTCCAGTTCCCGAAGCGAACCTTGCCGTCCTCGACCGTGCCGAGATCGATGGCGGCGGGCGTCTGCGACTGCCCGGGCGCGGGGAGCGACGGACCATCGGGCGTGCCGGGACCGCTTACGGTGAATTTGGCCTTGTCGTGTGTGGACATGATGCATCCTCCTGCGTTGAGTGGTTCATTCGGATCATGCTTGCGGCGCATTGCGTGCAAGCAGCGCAACGCATGCACCCGCGAAGGCCGTCGCCGCCAGAATCGCGAGCGCACCCGTGCCATATAAAAAGTCGAGCAACGTACTGAGCGCCGCGCCGGCGACGAACGCCATCCATCGCCCGACGCCGGCTGCCGCCGCGCTGAACTTCCCTTCTCCCAGATGCCGCGCGATGCGGATGAAGTTGCCTGTGATGAACGAAATGCCTGGCTCATCGGCGCGGGTCTGGTTGATTGCGCCGATGCCCGCCGCGATCAGACAGGTGGCGGTCACCGGATACGCGGTGCCTGCTAACGGCACGGCGCAGGCCAGCAGCAACGCGGTGGATGTCAGGCAGACCGGGGCACGCCAGCTCGGCAGGCGTGCCGCGAGCCATGCGGCAAGCGTCGCCGCGACGAAGAAGCTGGCGATCACGCTCACGAGCGGCAGCGCCTTGCTCCATGCGCCGGCGATCAATGACTGGCCGAGCTTGGTCGAATTGCCGGTCATGTAGACAGCCAGCAGGTCCTTGCTGTGAAGCATGATGAGCGCGTCGGTACCGCCCGCGATGGCCACGAGCGCAAGCACAGGCACTGCGGTATCGGCCATGTCTCTCAGCCAGGACGTGACGGACGAAGGCATGTTCGTGTTGTGTGGGGAGGGCGTGGTCCGGAAGCTTCCACGGTCCGCAAATTCGGTGCCTGTGGGATGAGGCCGGGCGTCAGGACGATCTCGCTTTCAGAGACTTGTCATGAGCCTGCGCGCGGTGAAAGCGCCGGAGCGGGTGATGGCAGCGCGGACGTCTGTCACGGGAGCAACTGGTGCGGCAGTGCTGTCAGCGCGTGGTCATCGCCGAACGCTTACGGGATGAATCCGGGCAGCTTCAGGCTGGCCGAAGCGCGCGCTCCCCGGCCAGCGCGATGTCGCGAATGACCTATCTGATGTCGTGATCGATGTGCCGGCATACGGTGTCGGCATCTGAACCCGGCGTCAACCGCTCGCCGGAAAGCCTGGCCCGCGACGCAACCGGATCGGGCCATGGCCGATGTCGTCCGGGTCGAGCGTCGTTTCTCCCTGCGTGATCTTCAGTCGCTGCCGATGCGCCATCCGCGCAGCCACGTCCCGCACCGCGGGCATCAGGTCGCGCCAGCCGTCTTCATCGTGGGTGAGCGCGCGCGCAACGTCCGACGGACAAATGGACGCCGTCTCGGCGCGGCTGCGCAGCAGATCGAGCACGCATCGTTCGATGTCCGGAGCGGATACGCGTGTCATTTGACGGTCTCGTCCGCGAGGCTGCGGGATCGACGCGCCGCATCGGCGTGCAGCGTGTCACGCGCAAGCTTCGTCTTGCGGACCGGATTCGCTTCCACCGTGACGATCGATACGCGATTGCGACCGTCACGCTTTGCGTCATACAGGGCTTCATCGGCGCGACGCATCGCTGTTTCGAGAGTCGTGCCGTCGTCCGGCTGGCAGAGCGCCACGCCGATGCTCACCGTCACCGGCGCCAGCGGCGTGGGCTGCGCCATCCCGCTTTCTTCCGCGCAGGCGGCGACATCGGTCAGGATGGCGTCGGCGACATCCTCGGCGCGGCGCGGCGTGCAGTCGGCCAGCACGACGATGAACTCCTCGCCGCCATAGCGCGCGACGATGTCGTTCTGCCGGCGCGCCCGCCGCGTCAGGCAATGCGCGACGAAGCGCAACGCCCGGTCGCCCGCCACGTGGCCATGCGTGTCGTTATAGGCCTTGAAGTGATCGGCATCGACGAACATGATCGCCATCGGCAGCCGATGCCGCACGGCCCGCGCCCACATCGCCGGCAGCGTCGCGTCCAGGCCGCGACGGTTGGCGACGCCCGTCAGCCCGTCCGTGTCCGCAATTGCAATCAGCCGCGCCTGCGCCGCATCGCGCTGGCGCACCGCGAACACGAGCAGCCACACGACGATCGTGAACGCGCACGACACCACGACACTCAACGCGCCGATGATGAGCGAACGATGCCTCCACTCTTCGGTGATTTCATCCATGGCCGGCGCGACCATGGCGACAAGATTGCTGTCCTCCACGTTCGCGAACGTGGACAGACGCTCGACACCATCCACCGGCGACTTCGCGACGAATGAACCGCCCTTCGGTCCGAGCATGGACAGGAACGCGGGTGAGGCAACGGAAATCATTTTGCTGCGGCTCACCTGCGGATAGCGCGCGAGGATGAAACCGTCGGTCTGCATGATGGTGGCGGCGCCGTGTGTGCCCAGCTTGACGCCGTCGACCAGCTGCTGGAAATAGTCGAGGTCGAGCGCGATCAGCGCGACGCCGCCAAAGCTGCCGTCCGCCTTCGAAATGCGGCGACTGAGCGCGATGGAAGGACTGCCGTTCCTCAGCCGGGATTCATAAGGCTTCGAGATGAACAGGCCCACGTCGTCGCGGTTCTTGTGCACGAGGAAGTAATCGCGATCGGCGAGGTTCAGCGTTGGAAAGAGCCGTGCGCGCCCCTGCACGATCCGGCCCTCCTCATCCACGGCGTAGATGCCCATCACGTGGGGCGCCATGGTCGCGCGGTCGAACAGCATCTGCCTGCGCAACTCCGGCGGCAACGCGAGAATTTCCGGATTCGACACCCCGTCCACCACGGCCTGCAAGGAAAGGTCGTAGACCTGCAGGTTGCGGCTCATGTCGCGCGCAAGGGCGGCGGCCACGTTCTCGGAGGTGTCGCGCGCCTTGTCCAATGCCTCTTGCCTGCCGGAGACCAGGACCACGGCCGTCGTGATCAGAACCGCGAGGCAGACGAAGGTCGTGCTCAGCGCGATAAGGATCGCGTGCCTGTCGACCCAGGACATCGTCCAGCGTGATTCCTTTCCGAGGGTTGATGACTGCTTCAACCGTGCTCTCCTTCGCGAACGCGGTTCTGTCAGAAACCGCGCGCCCTCTCTCGTTTTGAATAATTTTTGACCAGCGTTCCGGTTTTTTCCGGAGCAGTCCCGCATCCTAACGTGCCGGACGCCATTCCGGTGGACAGCGGCTGCCTTGGAAGCCGAACAGAGGCTAATCGGACACGACCCGGCCGGCTTCGACAGCCTTCACGAACTGTTCCGGCGCCATGGGCCGTCCCAGCAGAAAGCCCTGCAACATATCGCAGCCCAGCTGGCTCAGGAAGGCCTGCTGCTCCTCCGTTTCGACGCCCTCCGCAACGACTCGCAGATTGAGAGTCCGCCCCAGCGCGACGATCGCCGCCACGATGGCCGCGTCCTCGGTATCGCGCCTCAGATCGCGAATGAAGCCCCGGTCGATTTTCAGTTCATGGGCAGGCAGCCGCTTCAGATAAAGAAGACTGGAATAACCCGTTCCGAAATCATCGATAGCAATCCGCACGCCTGTCTCGCGCAACTGTTTCAGCACGCTCAGGCTGACTTCGACGTCGTGCATCGCGGTGGATTCGGTGATCTCCAGAATCAGGTGACGCGGTTCGAGCCGATGCTGAACGAGCGCCTGGCGCACGACCTGCACGAGACTCGTGTGGACGAACTGCGTGGCCGACAGATTCACGGCGACGCTCCAGTCCGTGTGCCCCGCCTCGACCCAGATGCGCATCTGACGGCAGGCCTCGTTGAGAGCCCATTCGCCGATGGGCACCATCAGCCCGCTCTTCTCGGCAATCGGGAGAAACTCGTCCGGCGCCATCAGGCCCCGCGACGGATGCTTCCAGCGCAGCAGCGCTTCCGCCCCCACCACGGGACCGCTCCGCGCTTCGAATTTAGGCTGATAGTGCAGGATCAGTTCGCCGCCCGACAGCGCCATGCGCAGCTCACGCGCCAACTGCATGTGCTCGTAGGCGTCGGCGTGCATGGACGGCTCGAAGAAGCAGTAGTTGTTGCGGCCCATGGCCTTGGCGCGGTACATCGCCGTATCGGCGCTCGACAGCAGCTCGCTCTGGGTCCGGCCATGCTCGGGATGACAGGCAATGCCGATACTCGTCGACACCTGGATTTCATGCTCGCCCGCCGAGTACGGTTCTTCAACGATGCGGATCAGCGTGGCCGCGATGTTCGCGACGTCCGCAGGTCGGGTGACGTCGCACAGCAGGACGAACTCGTCGCCGCCCACACGGGCGAAGGTGTCGTTCTCGCGCATGCTGGCGCCAATGCGTCGCGAGACGTCGATCAGCAAGCGGTCTCCCACCTGGTGCCCGAATGCGTCGTTGACGGCCTTGAAGCCATCGAGGTCGAGGAACATCAGCGTGAAGTGCCGCCCCTGCTGGATGAGCTGGTTCAGGCGGTCATCGAGCAGGACGCGGTTGGGCAGCCGGGTCAGGCTGTCATGCAGGGCGAGATGAATCAGCTCCTTGTTGGCTTCCGCGAGCGACCGGGACAGCGCGGCGGTACGCAGTTCGAGCCTGAGCTCCAGCACCGATACGATCAGCGCGATGCTCAGCACCGCCACGGTCACGACGATGACGATCGCTGCCAGCCATGACGTGTTCGTCCCGTGACGCGCCGCCTCGCATATGCTGCCCAGCGGAAAATGCGCGGCCGCCATGCCGGTGTAATGCATGCCGACGATGGCCGACCCCATCAGCAGCGATGCGCCGCCGCGAAACAGGAACACCCCGGCCGCCCTGCCGCGGATATGGAAGGCCGTCCACAAGGCCGCGCCCGACGCCGCAACGGCGATGACAATGGACAGCGCCACCAGGCTCCAGTCGTAGTCGATGACCGGGTTCATCTGCATCGCGGCCATGCCCGTGTAGTGCATGCCGGCGATGGCGGGCCCCATGAGCAGTGAGCCGAGCATCAGCCGGCGCCACGGCAGCGCGTACTGGCTGACGAGCCATAACGCAAAGGTGGATGCCGCGATGGCGATCAGCAGCGACAGGAAGGTGATGGCCGGGTCATAGCCGACGGGGATGGGCAGATCGAAGGCGAGCATGCCGACGAAGTGCATCGACCAGATGCCGAGCCCCATTGCACAACCGCCGCCGACGAGCCAGAAGAGGCCGGCCAGCCCTTTGGCCGATGCCACACGGCCGGCCATGTCGAGCGCGGTATAGGAAGCCAGGATCGCTACGAACAGCGAACAGACGACGAGGAGCGGATTATAGGAAGTGGCGAGCATGTATTCCGGATTGCTTTTTTTAGCAACGCTTGTGTGTTGCTGGTGTTCCAAGAATGAACAGCTTCAACCTCGTGCGTATCTGCTTCCGAAACCGATGCACGCGACATTCTGAACCGAACGTGCGCAACTGTCACAGCATTTTCGTGCACTCAAAAAGCCCTTGATGAAACGGTCTGACCGTCCGTTTCCGAATAAAGCTTCATGCAGGTTCCATGCCAATTGTCTTACCAGAAACGTATGCGCGTAACCCATACGCAGCGGGTGTCACGCGGTCCGTTACGTTACATGCACACAGTGTTACGTCCATTCGTCCCGTGCGTACGTATTGCATTAACGACCCAGGATGTTATCGATGGAACTTGCGAAAGGAAGTGGGATCAGGCTTTGTGGCCGCTGCATAGCGTGCGCAACGGAAAGGACGAGTGGTTCAAAAAGACATTCCGCCTTACCGGTGTATTACTCGGCATGACGATTGCACATTGGTCGCGCCAGTCACGACGTATGGATGGAGAACGAAATCATGGAAAGCGGAAGCGTGGGTTACAGCTATCTCGGGATTCCCGAGCGTCTGGCCGGCGTGCTGTGGGCTACCGTGCGCGAGATGCAGATGAGTCTGGCGGGCCGGGAGGATTCTTCATGGGCGCAATTGACCAGTGCTTCGCTCAGCCGGTGTGTATTGCACTTTGCCTGTCTCTACCGGGAACACGGCAGCCGCGACCCGCGACCCGAGGTAGCCTGCTCCGAAGTCTTCCACCTGTTCTCCGAGCAATTGCTCTCCGATACGACCGCCGCCGAGTGGCGCGTGCCCGATCATCTCGTTCCTGTCGTGGCTGGGGCGATCGCCGCCTGCGGTGAACTCGTCGTCGATCGCATGAACCGCGTCGTGTGAAGACGCGCCATCCTCCTTTCACGCACTGCCATGGAGCTGTTGCAGAAGGTCCAGGAACAGATCGAGCGCGCGCGTGCGGGGCCGCGAGATCTCGGTGATGGCGCTGATGGTGTTTTCGTACACGGGCACGCCCGGCACCTTGACGAGCGCCTGCCGCTTCGCAAACGAAGCCGCATAGAACTGCGGCAGCAAGCCGACATAGTGGCCTGACAGCACGAGCATCGCGACCGCCTCCAGACCCGAAGCCGACGGCCCGCGCGCCATGCCGAGCGTATTGAGCATCTCGTGCACGAAGGGTTGCGACCGATACACCAGCGGCAGCGCCGCGGCATCACGGAGACTGCGGCGCGCCACATAAAGCTGCTGGCGCTCGATGAAGAGCGGCAAGTAGTGAAAGCCGGCCTCGCGCCGGTACATTCCGCGAATCGCCACCTGCACGCGACGCTCGCGCAACGCGAGATCGAGCTCATTGAAGGTCATCACGCGCAGTTCCACGCTCACGTCCGGCGCCAGTTCCTTGAGCGAGGCCAGTGCTTCCGGCAGATGACAGCCTTCGTCGCTGACGATGTGCTCGACCATGCCGATGGCGAGCGTTCCGGACAACACGCCGCGCACCGCATCGATTTCCGGACGGATGCGCGCGAGCGACATCAGCGCATCGCGCGCGAGTTCGAGCGCCACCTTGCCCGCGTGCGTCAGCACGAAACCTGACGGCCCGCGTTCGCACAGCCGCGCCCCGAGTGTTTCCTCGACCTCGCGGATATGCCGGCTGATCGACGCCTTCGACATGTTGAGCTGCTTCTCGGCGGCGGCAAAACCATTCGCCTGCGCGACCGAGCAGAAGATGCGCAGCGACCGGAGGTCACGCTCGCTGAAGTCGGGGCGCTTCACGACGGAATGTTTGACGGGGGGTCGTTCGGACATGGCAGCGAAGAAAAGAGCTTCGAAAAAGGTTACGTTTTTCGGAACCATACCGATAAAAAAATCATTTTTCACTCACTTTATGGCGACATACATTTCGGCTGCCTCGTCCCCGAGCGTCCCTCAAGCCGTCCCCTCAAGCGGAGAAAGCAATGAAAACCTGGTCCAGACGATCTTTTGTGAAAGCGACGCTTGCGTCGGGCGCCGCGCTGGCGCTGCCGACCATCGCGCACGCCGAAGGCGGCACGCTCGCCGATATCAAGAAGCGCGGCAAGCTCGTGGTGGGTACCGAGGCGGCGTACGAGCCGTTCGAATTCGTCGAGAACGGCCAGATCGTCGGCTATGGGCATGACGTGCTGGAACTGATGGCGGCGAAACTCGGCGTCAAGCTCGAACAAATGAACCTGCCGTTTCAGGGTCTGCTGCCGGGCCTGATGTCGCACAAGTTCGACTTCGTGGCGACCAGCGTCGGCATCACGCCGGAGCGCGCGAAGCGTTTCGCGTTCAGCGAGCCGGTCGGCGTCGTGCGTTCGGTGCTGATGGTGCGCGCGGACGACAAGAGCATCAACCGCGACCTCGACATCGGCGGCAAGATCATCGGCACGCAGATGGGTTCGTCGTCGCAGCCGGTGGCCACCGAGTTCGAGAAGGAACTGAAGGACAAGACTGGCAAGGGCTATGCGGACACCAAGCTGTTCCAGGCCTATCCGGATGTATCGAACGCGCTGGCGAACAAGACCGTCGATGTCGCGCTGATGCCGTCGAACATCGCCGCCGTGCAGATGAAGCGCCAGCCGAACGCGTTCCGCATCGCCGGCACCATCGGCCAGCCGAAGCTGCTCGCGTGGGTGGCGAATCCGAACGATCTCGAGATCCGCAAATTCATCAACGATTCGCTCGAATCTTTCCGGAACGACGGCAAGCTCGCCGCGCTCCAGACCAAATGGTTTGGCGCCGCGATGGACACGCCACGCAGCGACTATCTGCCGGCCGGGGCGATCTGACGCCATGTTCGACTGGATCGACCCGGGCGGCGTGATCGCGCCCTTCCTCGACGGCGTCGTGTCAGGGACGGCGCTCACGCTGAGCGCGTCGGCATGCGCCTTCGTGATCGGGCTCGCACTCGGCATCGTGCTGCTGCTCGCGCGCATTTCGCCGTTCGCGCCGCTGCGCTCGCTGGTCGTGCTGTGGGTCAGCCTGATTCGCGGCACGCCCGCGCTGATCCACATGCTGATCGCGTACTACATGGTGCCCGCGCTGCTCGACATCTCGATCTCGCCGGTCACGGCGGGGATTGCCGCGCTCGCCTGCAACACCAGCGCGTATATCGTCGAAATCCTGCGCGGCGCGCTCGGCACGATCTCCTGGGGTCAGCGCGCCGCAGGCTATGCGGTGGGCATGCGCACCGCGCAGGTCTGGCGTCATGTGCTGCTGCCGCAAGTGATCTATCGATCGATTCCGCCGCTCACCAGCGAGTTCACGATCCTGCTCAAGGCGTCCTCGCTGATGTCGATCATCGCCGTGCCCGAGCTCGCGACCGTCGCACGCAACGCGACGTTGCAGACCGACTTGCCGCTGCAGGTTTTCGCAATCACGGCCGCCGTTTATTTCGTGATCCTGTTCCTGATTTCCGCTGCTTCGCGACTGTGCGAACGCCGCGTCGCGAGGATGCTTCCCCATGGCCATTGATTTCTCGATCGTCCGTGAAGCGATTCCCCCGCTGCTCCAAGGATTGCGCATCACCGCGCTGGTCAGCGTGACCGGCATTCCGCTGGGTATCGTGCTTGGCATCGTGGCGGCCTATGCGGCGCAGTCGCGCACCGTGCTGCGGCCCGTGGCGCTCGCCTATGTCGAGCTGGTGCGCAACATTCCGTACCTGATCCTCGTGTACCTGGCGTTCTTCGGCCTGCCGAAACTGGGCGTGCCCGCCTCGGCGATGACGGTGGCGATCGGCTGCACGGTGTTCTACACGGGCGGCTACTTCTGCGAGATCCTGCGCGCCGCGTTGCGTTCCGTGCCGCGCGGCCAGACCTTCGCGTCGCTGTCGCTCGGCATGACGTTCTGGCAGGCGCAGCGGCACATCATCGCGCCGCAGCTGTTCGGCTTCATCACGCCGCCCACCACGAGCCTCGTCATCATGATGTTCAAGGACTCCGCCATCTTCTCCGTGATGAGCCTGCCGGAGATGACGTACCAGAGCAACCTGCTCACCGCGAACACGTTCGCCTATGTCGAAGTGCTCGGCACGACGGCCTTGATGTACTGGATCTGCAGCGTTCTGCTGGCGGGCGCCGGCCGGCGCCTGGAGACCGTGATCGGCCGCCGCACGCGTCATGTCTGACGCGCCTTCCCCTCACTCTGGAGACACCCCATGACCCAATACACTGTCGCGCCGCGCGTCGGCCATCCCACGCTGCTGTACTCGGAACTCGATCTCGACATCGACAACCTCAAGGCCGACATCGCCGTGCTCGGCATGCCGTATGGCGCGCCCTATGACGCATCGGACTTCAGCAACGACCAGACCAACGCGCCCTCGGCGATCCGCCAGGCAACGGACCGCGTCGTGCGCAAGCCCTATCACTACGACTTCGATATCGACGGTCCGCTGCTGCAAGGCCGTACTGATGTGCGCTTCGTCGATTGCGGCGACATCATCCCCGACCTGATGAAGCCTGGCGAACACTATGCGCGTGCCGAAGCAGCGGTGCGCCGCATCGCGGCGGGCGGCGCGATGCCCATCGTGCTCGGCGGCGATCACGGCATCACCACGCCGGTGCTGCGCGGCCTCGACCAGAAAGGCCCGATCACGCTGGTGCATATCGATGCCCACCTCGACTGGCGCGACGATGTCAACGGCGTGCGCGAAGGCCTCTCCAGCCCGATTCGCCGCGCCTCCGAAATGGCGCACGTCGACCGCATCATCCAGATCGGTCTGCGCGCGCAAGGCAGCGGACGCCCCGAGGAACTGGTCGCGGCGCGCGCGTACGGCTCGGACCTTGTGACGGCTTACGAACTGCATGACATCGGCATGGAGGCGGTGCTCGCCCGCATTCCCGACGGCGGCAACTACTACCTGACCATCGACGCCGATGGTCTCGATCCCTCGGTGATGCCGGCGGTGGCGGGACCGGCGCCGGGCGGCGTGACCTTCGTGCAGGCGCGCAAGCTGATTCACGGTCTGGTGAAGAAGGGTCGCGTGGTGGGCATGGACATCGTCGAGATCCAGCCGGAGAAGGACGACAAGAACCTGATCTCCTGCATCACGGCGGGCCGCCTGATTCTCAACCTGATCGGCGCGTCGATCCGCGCGGGGTATTTCGACAAATGACGACACCGGTCATCGAGATTCGCGGCATCGACAAATGGTACGGTGCGCATCACGTGCTCAAGCAGTGTTCGACGCACGTGAACAAGGGCGAGATCGTCGTGGTCTGCGGGCCTTCGGGTTCCGGAAAATCGACGCTCATCAAGACCGTGAATGCGCTGGAGCCGTTCCAGAAAGGCGACATTCTCGTCGACGGCACCTCGCTCGCCGCGAAGTCGACCAACCTGCCGAAGCTGCGCAGCCGCGTCGGCATGGTGTTCCAGCACTTCGAGCTGTTTCCGCATCTCGACTTGACGCGCAACCTGACGCTTGCGCAGCGCATCGTGCTCGGCCGCGACGAGACGAGCGCGCGTGCAAAGGCGCGTGAACTGCTCGATCGCGTCGGGCTCTCGGCGCATGCGCACAAGTATCCGGGGCAGTTGTCGGGCGGCCAGCAGCAGCGCGTCGCCATCGCGCGTGCGCTCTCGATGGACCCCATGGCGATGCTGTTCGACGAACCGACTTCCGCGCTTGATCCCGAGATGGTGAACGAGGTGCTCGACGTGATGGTGGAGCTTGCGCGCGAAGGCATGACCATGATGGTGGTGACGCACGAGATGGGCTTCGCGCGGCGCGTCGCACATCGCGTCGTGTTCATGGAGGACGGCGCGATCATCGAGGACAGCCCCACCGATGCGTTTTTCCAGGACGCGGCCAGTCCCGCGGTGAAACGCTTTCTTTCGAAAATTCTTCAGCACTGATTCCACTTTTTTTTCGATACGACATGACCACGCATACCCGCATCCGCAAGTTCAATACGCGCGAAACCTATCCGGAACAGAAGCTCGATAACGACCTGTGCCAGGCCGTGATCGCCGGCAACACGATCTATCTGCGCGGCCAGATCGGCCAGGATCTCGACACGCGCGAGTCGGTGGGCATCGGCGACGTCACCGCGCAGACTGAAAAGGCGATGGCGAACGTCAAGATGCTGCTCGACGAATGCGGCAGCAAGCTCGAAGACATCTGCAAGGTGACGGTCTATATCATCGATCCGCGCTATCGCGAGGCCGTCTACAACGTGATGGGCCGCTGGCTCAAGGGCGTGTTTCCGGTTTCCACCGGCATCGTCGTGCAGGCGCTCGCGCGGCCCGAGTGGCTGGTCGAGATCGACGTGACCGCGGTAAAGCCGGCATGACGCCCGGCCGCAGCGCCGAGTTGCTGAAGGCGCTGATCGCCTTCCCGACGATCTCGCGCACGCCCAATCTCGCGCTGATCGAGCATGTCGCAGGACTGCTCGGCGCGGCGGGAATCGCATGCACGCTCGTCAGAAACGATGCGGGCACCTGCGCCAACCTGTTCGCGAGCACCGGGCCGGCGCATGTGCCCGGCGTGATGCTCTCGGGTCATACCGATGTCGTGCCGGTCGAAGGCCAGCCGTGGACCGTGCCGCCCTTCGAGGCGACGGTGCGCGACGGACGCCTGTACGGACGCGGCTCGGCCGACATGAAAGGCTTCGTTGCGTGCGCGGTCGTCGCGATGCTCGATGCCTCGGCACGCACGCTGAGGAAGCCGTTGCAGCTCGCGCTGTCGTATGACGAGGAAATCGGCTGCGTGGGCGTGCGGCGGCTGATCGACGTGCTGGAAAGCGCGCCGGTGCGGCCCGAGCTGTGCGTGGTCGGCGAGCCGACGATGATGCAGATCGCCACCGGCCACAAGGGCAAGGCCGCGTACCGCGCGGTCTGTTGCGGCGAGGAAGGGCATTCTGCCCTCGCACCGAAGTACACGAACGCGATCCACGTCGCCACCGACTGGATCACGGCCATGCGCGCGGCGCAGCAGCAGCTCGCGGAACACGGCGCACAGGACGACTGTTACGACGTGCCTTATTCGACGATTCACGTCGGCACGATTCACGGCGGCCGTGCGCTGAATATCGTGCCGAACGAGTGCACGCTCGACTTCGAGATCCGCACGCTGGCGGCGGATCGTGCGGAAGCGATTCTCGACGGCATCCGGGCGCGCGCTGCAGCGGACGGCAGCGCGACGCTGCCGGAGATCGAGGAAGTGAATGCTTATCCCGGTCTCGAGACGCACGTTACAAGCGACGCGGTGCGCTTTCTCGAAGCGCTGTTGCCGCCAGGAACGGATACGCGCAAGGTCGCGTTCGGTACGGAAGGCGGGTTGTTCTCGGCGCGGCTCTCGGTGCCGGCGCTGGTGTGCGGTCCCGGCGATATCGCTGTCGCGCACAAGCCGGATGAGTTTGTCGAGCTGGCGCAGCTGGATGCGTGTGATGAGTTTCTGGCGCGGTTGGTGGGGAGTTTGGCCCAGGGAGGGACTCTGCCCTGACACTTCCAATCAGTGTGTCCCAAAGCGACCGTCCAGTTTCGGACCATTCTGGTAGACAGTCAGTGACACGCTCGCGGACATTAGTGCCTTCACCGCGCGCGTCCCGTACACATTGTTCGCTTGTGTTCCTTGTTCGTGTGCTCCACAGCCATGAACGGAACGAGGAACACGAACAGCATGCAGGGCCTGTCCCGCACCCTGACCGTCAGCGGCCCCGCGCTGCCCATCCTGCCTGCGGGTGAACCGGCGCTGCTGATGAAGTCTTGTTCCGCCTGAATTCATACGTTACATCGCGACCACCGGGCTCCGTTGTATTGAAGACCGAGCCTGGAACCCATCATGTCTATCTTGATAGCGTTCGATTTGAGTTCGACAACGGAAAACTCATCAGTGTCGAATAGTTCGCGTTTGGACGACTGATATCAAGATATATACTCGGAGCGGCTTCCGAGCCAGCATGGCAATGATGAGTGGAGCGGCGTCAAAACTACCCTCATGTGCAAGCCTCATCCCATGGGTATCGTGGAAGTAAATGCATTGAAAGCAATACTTTATGAGCAACCCGGAACGTCCGCGCCCCTCCCCCATGCACTCCACCCCCATCGCCACCCTAGGCACCCCCACCACCCACGGCGGCATGGTGACCTCCGCCACATCCGGCCTCATCGTCAGCACCCGCCCTGTCGCACGCTTAGGCGACAGCGTCAGTTGCCCGCTGCATGGCCCCGGCGTCATCATCGACGGCGCTCACAGCGTAGTCGATGGCCGTCCGCTTGCCCGTCACGGCAGCAGCACCTCATGCGGCGCGAGCCTCATCGTGACAAGCAGCGGTCCCTCCGTGTAACGTCGTGCCAATGTCAACGCGGCCCGCCCGGCCGCAGCCGAATCCCACATCGCCATCACAGAACTCCAACACTCCCATGAACTTCAGATCCCTCCAATGCTTCGTCATTCTCGCCGAGGAACTGAACTTCAGCCGTGCCGCGGAGCGCCTGCACATCGCGCAACCCGCCCTGAGCCAGCAGATCCGCCTGCTGGAAGAGCGCCTCGGCACGCAACTCGTCGACCGCGCGCAACGGCCGCTGCGGCTCACCGAAGCCGGCCACTACCTGTGCACCGAAGCGCGCCAGATACTCGGCTCATGGGAACAGGCGAGCCTCGGCGCACAAGAGATCGGCGTTGGACGGCGCGGCTGGCTCTCGATCGGCTTCACGCGCTCCGCGATGTACAGCATCCTCCCGCCCGCGCTCAAAGCCTTTCATCACGCTTACCCTAAAGTCGAACTCAAGCTCTTCGAAATGCTGACCGAGGAGCAAACCGATGCCTTGCGCGACCTGCGCATCCACGTCGGCATCGGACGGCAGCCGCTCGATATCCCGGGCTGCACCTCCTACACACTGCTGCGCGAGCATGTAGTGGCCGTGCTTTCGCCCGATCATCCGCTGGCTGCACGAAAGAAAGTGCGCATCGCCGAACTCGCCGATACCCCGCTCATCGTCTATCCAAAACATCAGAACGCGCAGTTCAAGCACACCGTGCAGTCCTTGTATCGCGACGCAGGCGTGACGCCGTTCATCGCGCATCAGGCCTATGAGATCCAGACCGCGATCGCACTCGTCGCAGCAGGGCTCGGCGTGACTTTCGTCGGTGAATCCGTGGCGCGGCACGGACGCGCGGACGTCGTGTTCCGCCCGCTCGCGGGCCCCGGCGCATCGCTCTGGTCGACACTCGCCGCCACCTTCCGCAGCGAAGACGATTCGGCGCATCTGCACGCCTTCCTGCGCTGCCTTCCGCCGTCCCTCGACTCTCCCACACTATAAGCAGAAGCTTATAGAAGCATAAGCAACGCGTCTTGGACGCGCGCCGTCGCGCTTCTTATCATCGATCCAACGTACAGGCTGGCGTGCTGTACACGTCAGCCAGCCCGATTGCAAGAACGGCGCAGGCTGTTTGTAAAGCGGGGCCGCAGAGCCTCGCGATCCGATGAAGAACGTGGAGACGGCATGACCCCTTTCAACGAAGCGGCGACGATGCGAAAAGTCTACGGGCGCCTCATGCCCTTGCTCTTCGCCATGATGTTCTTCAACTATCTCGACCGCATCAACATCGGCTTCGCCGCGCTCGACATGAACAAGGCGCTCGGCTTCAGCCCGGCCGTGTTCGGCTTCGCGGGCAGCATCTTCTTCGTCGGCTACATGGTGCTCGAAGTGCCGAGCAACCTGTTGCTGCATCGCGTCGGCGCGCGCCGCTGGATTGCGCGCATCCTGCTGACGTGGGGCGCCGTCGCCGCGGCCACTGCCTTCGTCTTCGACGACAAGAGCTTCTACGTGCTGCGTTTCACGCTCGGCGTGATGGAAGCGGGCTTCCTGCCGGGCGTCGCGGTCTATCTGACCAAGTGGTTCCCGGTGCGCTACCGGGCCCGCGCGGTGGGCGGCTACATCATCGCGGGATCGTTCTCGGCGGTGCTCGGTGGCCCCATCTCGACCATGCTCATGACCTACGCGAACGGCGTGCTGGGCCTGCAAGGATGGCAATGGATGTTCATCCTCGAAGGCATTCCCGCGATGCTGCTCGGCCTGCTCACGCTGCGCATCATGACAGAGCGGCCCGCTGAAGCCGACTGGCTGAGCGACGACGAAAAGCAGTGGCTCGAAACCACGCTCGCCGCCGAACGCGAAGCCGTGGGCGGCGCCAAGCACTTCCCGTTGTTGCGCGTCGCGGGCGACATCCGCGTATGGAGCCTCGCCTGCCTCTTCGGCTGCGCACTGGTCGGCATCTATGGACTGTTCCTGTGGCTGCCGCAGATCGTCAAGAGCCTCGGCCACCTGAGCAACATCGAAGTCGGCTTTCTCTCGGCCGCGCCGCCGCTGCTGGGCGTGCTCGGCACCTTCATCATCAGCCGCAGTTCCGACCGCACCGGCGACCGCAAGAAGCATCTCGCCTTCGTCTATGGCATGAGCGCCGTGGCCATCGCGGGCAGCGCCTATGCGCCGAATCCCGTCATCGCCTATGTGCTGCTGTGCGTGACAGGGCTCTTCATCTACGCAGGCAATCCGCTGTTCTGGAGTCTCGCGTCGTCGTTCCGGACCGGCGCGGCAGGCGCGGCCACCATCGCGCTCATCAACACGATCGCGCAGTTCGGCGGGCTGGTCGGGCCGTGGAGCATCGGCCTCGTGCGCAACGCAACCGGCAACTTCAAGCTCGCATTGCTGACCATCGCGGCGTTTCTCGTGGTGGCCACCGTGATCGCGCTGGTCATGCGCGTCAAGCCCGCCGACGACGAAGCCTCCTCCCTGCCCGCCGGCGACCCCGCCGCACGCACCTGAATTCGCACTCAACGCAACGGACCTTACGCATGATCATCGATTGCCATGGCCACTACACGACCTCGCCCCCGCAGCATGAAGCATGGCGCGCGAAACAGATTGCCGCGCTGAAGGACGGTCATACGCCGCCCCCGCTGCCCGCCGTGTCCGATGACGAGATTCGCGCGAGCATCGAAGGCGGGCAGTTGCGCATCCAGCGCGAACGCGGCACCGATCTCACCCTCTTCTCGCCGCGCGCCGCCGGCATGGGTCATCACCTCGCCACAGCCGAAGCCAATGCCGTCTGGTCCGGCGCATGCAACGATCTCGTGCATCGCGTGGTGGAGTTGTTTCCGCGTAACTTCGTCGGCGTGTGCCAGTTGCCGCAGGCTCCCGGTGTCGCGCCGGACAACTGCATCGCCGAATTGCGGCGCTGCGTGCAAGAACTGGGCTTCATCGGCTGCAATCTGAATCCGGATCCATCGGGCGGTCATTGGTCCGGGCTGCCGCTCACGGACCGGTCCTGGTATCCGCTCTATGAAGCGATGGTCGAACTCGACGTGCCGGCCATGATCCACGTCTCGTCGTCGTGCAACCCGAACTTTCATGCAACGGGCGCGCATTACATCAACGGCGATACGTCCGCGTTCATGCAGTTGCTGAGCGGCGATCTGTTCGCCGACTTCCCGACGCTCAAGTTCATCATTCCGCATGGCGGCGGCGCAGTGCCTTATCACTGGGGCCGCTATCGCGGACTCGCGCAGGACATGAAGCGGCCGCTGCTCACCGAGTATCTGCTCAACAACGTGTTCTTCGATACCTGCGTCTATCACCAGCCGGGCGCCGAGCTGCTCGCCAAGGTGATTCCGGCGAAGAACATCCTGTTTGCATCGGAGACGATCGGCGCGGTGCAGGGCATCGATCCCGAGACCGGCCATCATTACGACGATACGCGCCGCTATATCGACGCCATCGAATGGCTCGCGGATGCCGACCGTCAGCGCATCTACGAAGACAACGCGCGGGCCGTGTATGGACGCCTCAACGCGCAGCTCGACCGACAACAACAATCCACCGAAGGAGCAACGTCATGAATCCGGCTGGCTGGCGTGAACATGAATCGGCGGTACAGGCGAGCCCCGCGACGCTCGCTGCGTTGCGCGAACTCGCGGTCTCGCTTCTGAGCGACAACATGGCCCGCGTGAGCGGCACGACCGGGCTGCGTCCCTATCATCGTCCGCGGCCGATGGCCGGCACCGCGGTCACGGTGCGCACACGCGGCGGCGACAATCTCGCGATTCATCGCGCGTTCGATTACTGCCGCCCCGGCGACGTGCTCGTGATCGATGGCGCAGGCGAACTCACGCAAGCGCTGATGGGCGACATCATGGCGAGCTATGCGGCAAGCCTCGGCGTGCAGGGCCTCGTGATCGATGGCGCGATCCGCGACGTCGGCGCGCTGAGCCAGCGTGATTTTCCGGTGTATGCGCGCGGCGTCACGCATCGCGGACCCTACAAGAACGGACCGGGCGAGATCAACGTGCCGGTGACCGTGGGCGGCATGGTGGTGCATCCGGGCGATATCGTCGTCGGCGACGAGGACGGCGTGCTGGCCATTGCACCGGCCGATGTCGAAGCCGTCATCGAAGGCGCGCGCAAGCAGGCAGCGAAGGAAGCGGCACAGCTCGAAGCCATCGCGCAAGGACGCTTCGATCGCACCTGGGTCGCGGCACAACGTGACCGGATGATGAACGGCTGAGGGCTTGCCGAACTCACGCCCGCG
The DNA here is from genome assembly GCF_031451265.1 of Caballeronia sp. LZ033. Lineage (NCBI taxonomy): Bacteria > Pseudomonadati > Pseudomonadota > Betaproteobacteria > Burkholderiales > Burkholderiaceae > Caballeronia > Caballeronia sp. LZ033. Next base: position 52,922 of record NZ_JARUXQ010000007.1, read on the forward strand.
CGCGCATGATGACGCGTTCGCCTCTCCGACTTCACGCGTCATGCCCGACACCCTGGACACTGCAGCACTCATCGAACTCGCACGACACGCCGAGGCCGGCAATCCCGGCCCCTGCACCTGCACGAAAACCCCGCTCGACGGCTGGCAGTCGCAACCGCTTTCTCTCGACGAAACGCAGCTCCGCGAGATCGGCACCTTGTGGCCGCAAGACGATCCGGAGCCCACGTTCGCCGAGTATCTGCCCAACAAGATCCAGTACTGGTCAGCGGACGCGCCCATCGCGCCGCGCTACTTCCCGTACAACCGTTGCGGCGTGTGGGAGTGCTCGGTCTGCGGGCGTCTCTATCTGCGTTACACGGAAGGCGGCGGCTACTTCGTGGATCGCCGCATTCGCGCATTGCGTCTCGCACTGATCGAAGACGTGCCGCTGTAGGCGGTCACGGCAAAGGCGCCATCGGGCTGCGCCGGAAAGACTATGATGGATCGATGCGCGGCACGGCGCAACGATCACGGCTCCGCCACGCGCATGCGATGTCCACCCTTACGGAGACTCTCGTATGTCAAGCCAACCCTACTATGCGCCGCATGGCGGCCATCCGGCGCAGACCGAACTCCTGACCGACCGTGCGATGTTCACCGAAGCCTATGCCGTCATTCCGAAAGGCGTGATGCGCGACATCGTCACCAGTTATCTGCCGTTCTGGGACAAGACCCGTCTGTGGGTCCTGGCACGCCCGTTGACGGGATTCGCCGAGACGTTCTCGCAATACATCATGGAAGTCGCGCCCGGTGGCGGCAGCGAGCAGCCCGAGCAGGACCCCGATGCCGAAGGCGTGTTGTTCATCGTGGAAGGCGAGATCGAACTGACATTGCAAGGCGCCCTGCATGTGCTCAAGCCCGGCGGCTATGCGTTCATTCCACCGGGCGTGTCCTGGCAGATGCGCAATCGTCATCAGGATGCCGCGCGCTTTCACTGGCTGCGCAAGCACTATGAAGCCGTCGACGGCGTGCCGCTTCCCGACGCCTTCGTGACCAATGAGCTGGACATCGAGCCCATTCCAATGCCCGGCACCGAAGGGCGCTGGGTGACGACGCGCTTCGTCGATCCCGAAGACATTCGTCACGACATGCACGTGAACATCGTCACGTTCCAGCCCGGCGGTGTGATTCCGTTCGCGGAAACGCACGTGATGGAGCACGGGCTCTATGTGCTCGAAGGCAAGGCGGTGTATCGGCTGAATCAGGACTGGGTCGAGGTCGAGGCCGGCGACTTCATGTGGCTGCGCGCCTTCTGTCCGCAAGCATGCTACGCAGGCGGACCAGGGCGCTTCCGCTATCTCTTGTACAAGGACGTCAACCGCCACGTGAAGCTCACGCTCGGCGCGCGGCGTTGATAAGGCTTCATCACGCGACGAGTGCTCCGTCGCGCGCGACGATGCGCCCGTTCGCCATGACGAGCTTGCGCTTCGGCCGCGCGACGACCGCCTGTGCGACGGACTTTGCATCGACGAGCACGAGATCCGCGCGCGCGCCGACGCGCAAGCCATAGTCCGTAAAACCGCAGCCGCGTGCTCCGGCCACGCTGACGGTATCGAACGCAAGCTGCAGATCGTCGTCGCGCCGCAGGTCGTAGCGCATGCCGATCAGCATCGCGCGTTCGAGCATGTCGGGCACGCCGTAGGGCGTCCAGGTATCGCGTATGCCGTCGTTGCCGCCGAATATCGTGATGCCTTTGTCTATGCATGTCTTCAAGGGCGGCACGGTGACTGACGGCGGCGCGCTCGTCATCAACGCCACGCGCAAGTGCGCGATGCGATCGAGCAAGCTGTCGCGTTCACGTTCTGGCAATGCGCCCAGACAGAAGCCATGGCTGATGACGACTTGCCCTTGCATGCCCGTCGCCTCGACGCGCTCCAGCAGCAGCCGCAGCGTGAATGCGCCCACTTCGCCGGGTTCGTGCAGATGAATGTCGATGGGCTTGCCATGGCGTTGCGCGAGCGCGAATGTCGTGTTCAGCGAGGCCACCGGATCACGGTCGATCAAGGCGGGATCGAGTGCGCCGAGCACGTCCGCACCTTCGGCGAGCGCGCGGTCGAGCAGTTCGGCCGTGCCTGGACGGATCAGCATGCCCGACTGCGGAAACGCGACGATCTGCATGTCGAGCATCTCGCGCAGGGTTTCACGCGTGGCGAGCACGCCTTCGAGGTGACGCAGGCCCGCATCGGTATCGATGTCAACGTGCGTGCGCAAACGCGTGGTCCCGGCCTGCATGAATGCACGCGCCAGTGCCAGCGATTGGGTTTCGGCGCTATGTCCTGACGTGCTGCGCCACGCGCGTTCGTTGCTGATGCGGTCGGTCAGCAACGGGCCGACTTCGTTGCGATACCACGGCAGTCCCCAGTGGGTCTTGTCGAGATGCGTGTGGCCCTCGACGAAGCCCGGCAGCAGCAGCGCGTCGCCGCCGTCTTCGACGGGCACGCCGGGCGGCACGGCAAGCTCAGGGCCAAGCGCTGCGATACGCTTGTCTTCGATGGTGACGGACACGCGCTGGCCATCGGCCAGGCGAAGGTTGCTGAGATGGAGTGAGCGCGGCATGAACGCACCTGAGACGGTTGGCTTCGTATGCGGGAATAGTACCCTGCCGGACCGTGACCGCTTTTGGCACGCGCCAGACAAAAAGGCGCGGCCTTTTGAGGGGCCGCGCCTTTCGCGTTGTTCGATGCCTTGTCTTGCCTTAAACCGCCCGGCGCACCATCAATTCCTTGATCTTGCCGATCGCCTTGGTCGGGTTGAGCCCCTTCGGGCACACGTCGACGCAATTCATGATCGTATGGCAGCGGAACAGACGGTACGGATCTTCCAGGTTGTCGAGTCGTTCGCCCGTCGCTTCATCACGGCTGTCCGCGATGAAACGATAGGCCTGCAGCAAG
>NZ_JARUXQ010000008.1:0-51344 GCF_031451265.1 Caballeronia sp. LZ033
CTCTGACAAAGTGGTGTCCATCAATCGAAAGTGATGGACATCATTGTGCTGCGTACTGAGGTCACCCCCTACAACGGTCGAGACGAGCCGCTTACATTGAAGCAGAGTCTGATGATTCTGAAACCTTATTTTCCATGGTCATGCCACGTGACAGGTCCCTCGAACCTACCAACTGAGGTGAGAAGTGGGCGAGCCCTCAGATAAGAGATGTTCGCGCGCCGACCTTTTGAGACATTCGACTATCTGTTCTCAAACGTCAGCAATGCGACGCGTTGCTCATGGCGACAGTGCGATACAACTGGACCGTGTTGGCCTGCGCCAGGTGACTGCCTCGTCCCGAGAGGACCTTCGAATGTCCGCATGCATCGCTCGTCAAACGGTTTGATGGGCCGACCTTTGTCCAATACGATGGCCCTCGTTCTCTTAGAGCTGCCTGCCAATCTAAAACAACAAGGCAACCACAACGGCGGTTTCGGATGTAAAAAGTCTTTCATTCACATCCACCGATTCACAGGCGTGCACCCGGTAACCAGTCTCACAAACCGCCATCGGATCGCTTGGAATCGCTTCCCGAGTTCTCAGCATGTGAGTGCATCCTCCAGGCACGGCGCAAAATCTTGCGCCACCAGAACGGCCGAGGGTCAGCCAGCATGCTCAGCGCCCTGGCGTAATCGAGAACGAGCCCTGGTGTCCACGCCATAGTTAGGGCGCGCTTGCGAATCTGGGCAGCGACCCAGAGTTCCGGCGTAAAAAATAGCCGCACGAAGGCGCCCCAACCCGCTCTGTTGCCATATAGACGCCCGACAGCACCATTAAGTGCGGCCTCAAGCGCGTACGCCACCGAACTCGAACAGTTGCGATGAGTAAGGTTATATGTCGTATTCTGCCGGTAGTGATCCCAAAACGCTTGCAGGCTTGCAGGGTCGTAATTGCGAATGCGAACCTGCGTCGTCGATGGACACCACGTTTTCGATTCGTACGGGTAACTTGGCTGAAATACACCTGGAACATTGTTGTCGGGAGTTGCTCGTAGCAGCCGTGAAAATTCATCGGGCGACCGGTCAATTTCTGCGGCAGGATAAAGACTCACATAGACGCCTTCTGGTGTCTCCAAGGCTGCATGACCGGTCGAGATCACTCCGTTTTCGTCGACTGCTGCAATATAACGATCGATCAAAGGATAGTTCTGAGGCTTACCTTTGGATGAGCCCGTTGGCGTCCAAACATGCACCGTGAGTGCGGTCTCGCCATCAAGCGGTGGGCCATCCCATTCTGTTTGGCTGAAAACCGGCATGACTGTCGTTGGCACCGCTGCTGGACGTAACATGGACTTGTTCGAAGTCGCGAAGGCCGGATTGCGCACCATGTTTCGCACGCGTGCGCCAACGAGCAAGGTGTTTCCTCCAATAAAGACGAAAAGCGCAGCAAGACACCACGGCACTGTTCCGTAGTAGTGGGTTGGATAGGGCTGATAAACCGAGATCGCAAATAGCACTTCCAGTGTTCCCCACGCGAATGCGGCGCGCCATCGGCGATGACGAACTACCCACGCGGAAGTGCATTGCAACACTCCATCCGCTAGAAAGAATGTGCCGAAGATCATCGCGAGGATAAAATGGCCATGATGATGCCCCGCAAAAATGAGGACGGCTGCTAGCAGCACTGCAGCTCCTCGTACAAAACGAAGGATGCGCTGCCCTCCAACGCCGACTGACGCAGCTGCCATTGCAATGAAGCCATCGACCAACAGAAACCAGGCGAGAGGTGCGAAAGGGAACGAAAGGGCATTGTCGAGAGCGTCGATGAACAAGCCTATCCCGACCAGAATCCAGATCACGCCGAGCACGAGGAAGACCAGCCAACGTTTTCGGATCAGATTGACGCCCAAAACCAGCAATACCAGTCGAAACATGAAGGGCTTTCTCCATGCAGATGTCCTTCTGGAGTCGGAAAAAACGCGCGCCAGTTGCTCGTCAGTTGTAGCTCGCCCTTTCCTTGCAACCTATGGTTCATGCGACAGGCTAGCTCTCGCATGACCGTTCTCGAAGAATATCAGACCCCTGCAAATCATTTCTCCTTTGCTAGTGGCTGACCGCGCGTGGCCGACAAGCGCACGCTCGTTGGCCACGGAAGCTGGACTTCCGTTTGCTCAGCCATCTCAAGTGCGTCGTCTACCTCGATCCCAAGGTACCGCACCGTGCTCTCGATTTTTGTGTGGCCCAATAGCAATTGGACCGCGCGCAGGCGCTTGGTGCGGCGATGGATCAACGAAGCTTTTGTTCGTCGCATTGTGTACGTACCGTATGCGCTGTCGTCAAGTCCGATCGACGCGATCCAACGATGAACGATGCGCGCATACTGATGCGTCGACACATGCGCTGAGGCATGCAGCCGACTTGGAAACAAATAATCGGCAGGCTTCAATCCTGGAGCACAAATCCAAGCCGAAACACTTTGACGAGTCTGCTCCGTTATTTCAAACTGAACCGGTCGATGCGTTTTCTGCTGCATGAAAGTCGCGCGAGCTACGACATGACCTTCCATGGAGACGTCCTGCACTTGCAAACGCGTCATATCGCACGCTCGAAGCTTACTGTCGATCGCAAGGTTGAACATCGCCAACTCGCGAACGTTGGCTGACATCTGCAGTCTTGTCCGAATCGCCCAGATCTCACGAAGCTTCAATGGAGGCGTCTGTCCGGTCAGCCTCCCCTTATTCCACGGCACCCGACGAGCGGGCGAACAATCAAGCGCTTCCATGGCAACCTCCTCTTCAATTCTTCAATGAAGGGAGATCAACCTTCCGCTCACGCCAGCGGTCGCTGCTCGACCCCGAACAGGCATTCGATCGGGCGACATGGACATAACCGGTCACAAGAGATATCGGTCATTCGGCGAGCCATGCGACGAGATAGCACAGATCAAGCACGGCTGAGAGCGATTACGGCGACGGAACCTGGACGATGCGCATTGAGACATTTTTTTCTCTGTAATCAGCCCTCGCACGGAAATCGTCGAGCTTCGCCAGTGCCGTTGCCGCTAAAAGCCTTTTGAGAAGTTTCCGCGATTCGCCGCATGCCTCACGAGACGTTTTCCGGCTTGTTACTTAGGTGCTAGTTTCGCGAGGTCAACAGGCTTGGATAATGCGGGTCAAGCCCAATTCGGTCATTGGCTTAGTGACGTATCCGTCGAAGTCTCCCATTTGCTCTTCTTCGAGATGAGTCTTGCCCGTTACGGCCACGATGCAGGCATGCGTTGAGTTTCCAGCGGAGCGAATGTATTTGCACAGCGTCAGGCCATCGATATCTGGCAGACCGATGTCCATGAAGATTGCATCGTATCGGGTGGCTGCAGCCAGCCGCAAGCCGACTCCTCCCTCGTGAGCAAGATGGGATCGGTGACCGAGAGAATTCGCGAGCGCCGCAAATGCCTCCGCAGAGTCGAGATCATCCTCAATGAACAGGAATAACATGAATCCCTCAAACAATGATCCCCTCGGCCTGCCCTCGTGGTAGCTGCTGCTATGGCACGATTTCGATAGCTGATGGAAGCAAAATTTCAATGTTTGCGCCTTGGCTCGACGCGCGTCCGCCATGTTTGGTCCCACGTCTCGACGCATGTTGGCATGTCGCACGGTCCATACCCGCACATTTTGTGCTCATGTTCGTGTTTGGACGGTCTCAAGGTGCCAGAGGTTTCTTCCGGGTTCCTGCTTCACGCAAGTGCTTACCGCCTATTTTCATAGGCGTTTGCGTTTTTATTCCATTCAACAAGCGTCCGTGCCCGATTGTCTTCCAGGTGGGTACGGCAGTTGCATTGACGTGTGCGAAGGTCCGACACGCGCCTCCCATACAACTAATTTCTCGACCCTGAAGCACTGAGGGATCACTTCCGATCGCCAGGAGCATGGTTTCATGAAACTTCGTGTTGGCTTCCAGTTGACCTATGCGTGTACGCAAGCGACACCCGCCATTCTGATGATGAATACCCATCCCTCGGTAGCGGAATGTATGCTGGAAGCGGATCGCATATGGTTCGATCCGCCGCTGTCGTTCACTCACTATTACGATGCGTTCGGAAACCTGTGCACGCGCATCGTCACGCCCGCTGGAGGCTCGCTTGTTGTCGCAACTGAAGGGGTGCTCGACTTGCCAGATACGGTCGAAACGCACCCTGTAGACGGTAGCGAACATTCGGTGGAGTCTCTGCCTCCTGATGCCCTTCAGTTTCTTCTGGGTAGTCGCTACTGCGAGACGGATCTGCTTTCGAATTTCGCGTGGACTCTGTTCAGCGGCGTTGCTCCAGGTCGCGCCCGAGTCCTTGCCGTTTGCGACTACGTGCATGACCACGTTAGATTCGATTACTCATCAGCCAGGCCGACCCGTACGGCGTTCGAAACTTTCAACGAAAAAATCGGCGTATGTCGGGACTATGCTCATCTGGCCATCGCACTGTGCCGCGCCTTGAATATCCCCGCGCGATACTGCACAGGCTACATTAGCGACGTCAATCTGCCGCCGCCCCACGCGGATCAGGATTTTTGTGCCTGGTTTGAAGCCTATTTGGGTGGAACTTGGCAGATCTTCGATCCCCGTAACAACGCCCCACGCACAGGCCGGGTGCTCATGGCCCGGGGCCGCGACGCAGCAGACGTGCCAATCAGCATGACATTTGGAGCCGCCGATCTTATTGGATTCAAAGTGATTTGTGAAAAACATGAGTGAAGGATGTTCACATCTCGTCTCGGTGCACCTGTAGGGCAGCCATGAGAATCTTCCACTGTACAGCGTGCGCACACCCGATCTTTTTCGAACACGTGCAGTGCGAACGCTGCGGCAGCGCACTCGGATTCATCTCCGAAACCGGTGAAATGAGTGCGTTCACCGACGAAGGCACAAATCGCTGGAAGGCCCACAATTCGGCCGACGATAAGTTCTATAGGCCATGCCATAACTATGCGATCGAGCATGTTTGCAACTGGATGGTCCCCTCGGCGTCCGACGATCGATACTGTGAATCATGCCGCCTGACCTCGATCATTCCGAATCTCCGAGCACCACGACGAAAGCATTATTGGTCAAGGCTGGAGGCGGCCAAACGTCGACTGCTTTACACACTTTCCGTTTTGCAGTTGAGGGTGGAGACAAGACAACAGAATCCTGCGACAGGTCTGCAATTCGAGTTTCGCGAAAGCCGTGCTAACACAATTGTGACGACCGGCCATAAAGATGGTCTTATCACCATGAATATCGCCGAGGCAGACGATTTGCGGCGGGAACGCGTGCGTATCGCATTGGGTGAACCCTATCGCACCCTGTTGGGACATTTCAGGCACGAAATTGGACACTATTACTTTGATCGGCTCGTGGCTGGCACAGAGCATCTAAGGTCCTTTCGCACTTTGTTCGGTGACGAACGCAAGGATTATGGCGACGCGCTCGATTTTCACTATCATAATGGCGCGCCTGCGGATTGGGGAAAGGCATACGTCAGTGCCTACGCCACCATGCATCCATGGGAGGATTGGGCCGAAACATGGTCCCATTATTTACATATGGTCGACACGGTAGGCACGGCCAGCGCATGCGGAATTAAAATTGAGTCCCGTGATCTTACTGCGCCCTATTCAATCGATCGCCCGGCTTCTCGTTTGCCTTCTTTCGAGTCTCTGATTGAGCAATGGTGTCCTTTAACGTACGCGATGAACAGCTTGAATCGAAGCTTGGGAATGCCGGATCCCTATCCATTCACGCTGGCTCCCGCAGCCGTGAAAAAACTTGAGTTCGTCCACTATGTGATCGATACAGCTGGTTGACGTCGCTCACGGCAAAGGCGTTCGCTACTGCCTGCACGAAAGAAGTGGACGCGATTGCCCAAGCATACTGCGCCTGCGGAGGCAACATCTTCGCAGTTGTTTCAAACCTGCATGGCAACCGCTCCCCGGCGGAGGAGATTATCGCCGCCCTGGTTCGAGCGGTCGAGCGATTGCTGGTCGGCCATTCAAGTCATTGGGTCTCAAATCCATAGTTTTGCGAACAGTAATAATAGTTACCCGTCCCCTCAGCAGCCCCGCTTAAATCGCGGCGACGCCTCGCCGGTTCAGCAGGTCGATAATTCCGGACGTCAAGGCGTCGACACTCACGGGCTTGTACAGCAGCTGGTCGATCTGAGCACCGGATGGAACAGTCATCGCCGCAGTCCACATGATAAAAGGGACGGTCGCGAACCGGCTGTCTTGCCTGAGCGCCCGGCACATTGCCAACCCATCGAGGCCGGGCATCATGTAGTCAGTCAGCACAAGATTGGGAAGACTTTCTTTTGCCAGTGTCAGCCCGGCAAAGCCGTTGGAAGCTGTCAGAACCCGGAAACCCGATTCTTTCAGAAGTATTGCCCAGACATCGAGCAGATCGACCGCATCATCCACCAGAAGGATGAGAGGGGCCGTCGAACCGTTGTGGAGATTCAAGTTGTTGCCCAATCAGTGGCGGACGGTATTGTCCATACCCACCCAAGGGCTGTGCCGTTCCGCATTGTGGAGCAACTTTCGATCCTAGGTAGCATTTGTTATTTTTTTGTGCGCTAGGTAATCCGAGATTAGCCTGGCGCTACATCGAGGGCACTCTGGGCAGCCCGGCATACTTTGCCTTGGTCAAGATATTTGCCTGCGTAAGCTGTCTGTCATATGGGACCAGTCTGTTAAAGTTGCAGAGCTACTTCCGCGTGTTTCACCTCGGCCGTGGCGGATTAGAGGACCAAGCCACCTTTTGGCAATGTGCCGCTACCTGCCGCGAACGCGGCTCATGAGGGGCCCGAGCATCCGCATGCACCCTATTGTCAAGCGCAACAATATCCAGATCACTGGTAGTGGCCGAGCCACAATGGTCTTTGCTCACGGATTTGGTTGCGATCAGACCATGTGGCGAAGCATTGTTCCCGCGTTCCGGGACCATTTCCGTGTTGTGCTTTTTGATCTGGTCGGCGCCGGCCATTCGGACCTATCTGCCTGGAATGAGGCACGTTACGAATCGCTTGACGGTTACGCGTCAGATTTGATTGAGGTTATCGACGCCTGCTCTGACCAACCTGTCGTGCACGTTGGACACTCGGTGAGTGCCATCATCGCGCTACTTGCGGCGAACGAAAGTCCGGACCGGTTCGCTGCAAACCTGATGATTGCGCCTTCGCCGTCATTCATCAACGACACACGTTACGTCGGTGGTTTCGAGCGGATCGACATCGAGGAACTCCTGGAATCCCTCGACAACAATTACCTTGGCTGGTCGAGCAAAATGGCGCCGGTGATCATGGGCGCGCCCGATCAGCCCTATCTCTCCGAGGAGCTGACGAACAGTTTCTGCCGGACGGACCCCGCCATCGCGCGTCACTTCGCGCGCGTCACATTCCTGTCAGATCACCGGTCGGATCTTCAGTACGTTACGACGCCCACCCTTATCATCCAGTCAGACGACGATCTTCTTGCTCCAGTTGGCGTAGGCGAATTCATGCATGACAGGATGCGCGAAAGCACATTGACGGTCGTGAATAATGTTGGCCATTGTCCGCACATGAGTGTTCCTGCTGACTGCGTAAACGCGATGAACGCTTTTCTAAAGCAGCAGGGAATGTGATGACGGGCGTCGCGGGGTTGGGTCCAACGGCAGATGAAATTTTCGAGAACGCGGGCTGTGGGCTCTTGGTCACGACGACCCAAGGCAGGATTGTCAGGGCGAACGGGACGTTCTGTCGCTGGATTGGCATGCAGCCAGACGAGATCGTGGGTCACAAGCGGTTCGCTGACCTGCTGACAATGGGTGGACGCATTTTTCACCAGACGCACTGGTCACCGCTGCTCCAGCTGCAAGGGTCAGTTGCCGAGGTCAAGCTGGAGCTGCGCCACAGGGACGGCCGCAAAATACGCATGCTTGTCAATGCTGCACGGCGCCCGCATGGTAACGTTGACTACGACCATCTGGCCTGTATGGTGATGGACGAAAGACATTCTTACGAGCAGGAGTTGCTGGACGAACGACAAAAGGCAGAACTGGCGCTCAAGGTCGCATCCTCATCGGAGATGGCGCTACAGATCGCCGACCGTCACAAGGATGAGTTTCTCGCGACCCTCGCACACGAGATCCGCAATCCCCTCGCGACGCTTCGGGCAGTGGCCGACGTTCTGGAACGCAAGGAGTTCAGCGACCCCCAAATCACCTGGGCGCGTGGCGTTATCGGCAGGCAGGTCGGCCATATCACGCACCTGATGGATGACCTGCTTGAAGTCTCACGCATTGGAGAAGGAAAGCTCCAGATGCGGGACGTGGCGGTTGATGTAGTTTCCGTCGCCCGACAGGCACTCGAATCCTCCCAGTCCCTGATCAAGGCATCCGCACATACGGTGAATGTAGACATTCAAAGCGCTCCGCTTCTTGTGCAAGGTGACCCGACTCGGCTCTCGCAGGTAATGCAAAATCTGCTGAGCAATGCAGCGAAATACACGCCGCATGGTGGCGTCATCTGGTTCAGCGTCAAACAGCAGGAAGACGATGCCGTCATTATGGTCCGCGATAACGGCATCGGGATCGGTGAACAGGACCTTCTATCGATCTTTGGCCTCTACGCGCAGCTACCTCAGGGTGAATCACGCTCTCAGGGTGGATTGGGAATTGGTCTCGCACTCGTAAAAGCACTTGTTGAACGCCATGGCGGAACGGTATCGGCCCAAAGCGAAGGAAAGGGGCTTGGCAGCGAGTTCGCCGTACACATCCCGGTGATTGGCGTGGATGTGGGCTCTCCCGATTTTGCACCTGACCGGCGTCAGCAGGAGACACCCTCCCCACGCCGCACGCAGCGAATCTTGATTGTGGACGATAATCCGGATGCAGCCGCGAGCCTTTCCATGCTGCTTGAAATGGACGGCCATGAAACACGAACGGTGGGCGACGGAAAGGATGCGTTGCGCATCCAGGTCGAATTCCGGGCGGACACGGTCATTCTGGATATCGGCTTGCCCGGAATGAACGGGTATGAAGTTGCGCAAGTGCTACGTCAACGTGAAAAAACCCGGGAAACCAAACTCATCGCGCTGACCGGCCGAGCTCAGCAACAGGATCGGGATATGGCGCTCGACGCGGGCTTTGATCTGCACCTTTCGAAGCCGGTTGATTACAGCGTGCTGTGCCAATTTCTTGCCGCCTAGCAACGAATGGCCGGTTTGATGGTTGGATGCGCCGTTTAAACGACGGGCCCGTTGAAACCGCGACTGACTGTTCATGGCCGGATACAGCCCGCTGCGGGCAGCGCAAATTGATCCTTTGCCGCCGGTCGAACCGCTAGCAGTGCAACGGCAGAAATCAGAATAGAGCAGCCTATGGATTGATGAATTTATCCCTTTCCGATCGCTCCCCCGAGCAGCCCAGTCAAATCGATTCCATTCTTCGCCGCATCCAGTTGCTCGTCCGGCACCGGCCCCTCGCGCTCCGGATCAACGAGCGCCTGGTTCAGATCGACATACGGACGCATCCGATTCTCATAGGCCGCAAACGCCGCCGCAAAATCCGACCCGTTGCGCACGAGCTCATGCACGAGCACGAACGCGCCGACGAGCGCCAGGCTCGTGCCCTACCCTGAAAACGGCTATGCACAATGCGCCGCATCGCCGACCAGCACGACACGGCTCTTCGACCACGCAGGCATGTGAATCTGCGCGAGCTCGTTGTAGTAAAACTGATCCGTGCTCTTCATTGCATCGATGAAGCGGGGAAACTCGCCTTTCAGATGCGCGCAGCTCTCGGACACGATGCGCTTCTGCCCTTCGACATCGTTGCGGGACAACGGCGGCTCAGGCGCAGCGAAGCCCGCCCCGATGCGCAATTCGCGCTTGGCGCGGCTCGGATAGATGATGTACCCAAAATCGGCGACGCGATGCCCGATCTGCCAGTCGTCGAGCGCGATGAAGTTGGGCGTCGAGAACAGCGCGAGAACCACACCCAGCGGAAACACAGATTCCGCCTCGTTGTTGAACACCTGCTTGCGAACATTCGAGTAGATCCCGTCCGCACCGATCAAGAGGTCGAACGATCTGTCGGAAGCGCTTTCAAACGCGACGCTGACACTGTCCTCACGCGGGGAGATTGAACGAATACTGTCGCCATAAAGGAACTCGACCTTCGCGCTCAATGCGTTCATCAGCAATTCGCAAAGATCGTCGCGAAAGATTTCGATGTCGGTGCTGTCGAGACGGCCCGCGCTGTAAGTGCGTTCTTCCGTCCGATGTATCTCGTTTCCATCGGCATCGAGCATCGACATGCCTTTGAGCTGCGTGCGCAACGCCCTTGCATCGTCGAGCAAGCCCATCGCTTGCACGACATCCAGCGCGACGCCGCGAATATCGACAGCCTGACCGCCGCGCCGGAACTCGCCGGAACGCTCCACGAGCGTCACATCGTACCCGGCACGGTCCAGCCAGAAGGCAGCCGCCAGGCCAGCGACGCCGGCGCCTGAAATCAGAACGTTTCGAGTCATCGCAAATCTCCTCGCTGTCGGTCTTGCCGGCGATTCTAGCCGCTTTACAAGACGACGAGCCTTGATGAGTTGCCAGATGCCGGGTTTCCCATTTCCCATCCTCCGCAACTCACTGCCCCTTATCTGTCGCCCCGCCACACGACACCCTGCGCGCATCGCACAGCTCGCTTATCGACCATCCACCCCCCAGATCTCCGAACAGCGCCGCCGTATCAATGAGCCGTGTTTCCGTCACGCCGAGGGCTGTTTCCTCGCTGGTCAATTGCGTCGCCTGCGCCGTGGCGACGGTCGTATAGTCCACCGTGCCCGCCTGATACTCGTTCAACGCGACTTGGGCGCCATGACGCGCGTCCTGCACCGCGAGATCGATCGCGCTCTGCTGCTGCGCGAGGATCCGCAAGCCGGACAGATCGTCCTCGACGTTCTGGAACGCGCCCAGCACCGTGCCGCGATAGTTCGCCACGGCCGAATCGTAGGCCGCTCTCGCCGCGTCCACCCGCGCACCGCGCGCGCCGCCGTCGAAGATCGTCTCGCTCGCGCTGCCGCCCAGCGACCACACATAGCTGGCGATGTTGAACAGGCCCGCGAGCGGCGAACTCGACAACCCCGCCAGCCCCGATAGCGAAATGGTCGGATAGTACGCCGCCACCGCCACGCCGATGGCGGCGTTCTGCGCGGCCATCTGGCGCTCGGCCACGGCGATATCCGGACGGCGCTCGAGCAGCGTCGACGGCACGCCGGCGGGAATCTCGGGCAACGCGGGCAACGCCGCGCCGTGCGCGACGTCGAGCGCTTCCGGATTGCGACCGACGAGCACGGCGATCGCATGCTCGTACTTCGCGCGCGAAACGCCCAGCGCGATCAGGCTCGACTGCGCCGTTTCCAGTTGCGTACGTGCCGTGATGAGATCCGACGGCGCGATGGTGCCCGCATCCGACTGGTTCTGCGTGACCCGCAGCGATTCCGTGTACGCCTGCACAGTCCGCTGAAACAGGTCGATATTGGCATCCGCGACACGCAAATCGATCACTGCCTGCGCGAGCGCCACCTGTTCCGCGAGCGTCGCGTTGGCAAGCGTCGCCTGGCTTGCCTGCGCCGTGGCCGCGCTTTGTTCGATCGAACGGCGCACTTCGCCCCACAAGTCCGGCGCCCAACTGATATCGCCTTCGAGCGACGCCGCGTTGTTCACCGTTCTGCGATTGCCGAATGCCGCAGTGCTCGCACTCGTGCCCGCGCGCTCGCGCGTGCCGGACCCTGTCACGCCGAGCGTCGGAAACAGCGACGCCCGCGCGAGCCGCACGTCCGCGAGCGCTTCCTGATAGTTCGCGAGACTCTGCCGCACGGTCTGATTCGACACGGCTACCTGCGGTTCCAGCTCGTCCAGCAGCGGATCATGGAAGGCGGTCCACCAGTCGCCTTTGGACAGCGCCGCGGCATCGGGATGCGCGGCGGTCCAGCCGTCGAGTTCCTTCCACGTCGCGGGCACCGGCACGGGTGGACGATGATAGTCGGGGCCGACCGTGCAGCCGGTCATGAGCGCGGCGAACAGAAGCGTCCAGACATTGCGAAGGGGGTTCATGATGCAGCCTCGGACTCGCGGCGCCGGTTCCACGGCAGCCGCGCGGACCATCCCGCGAGCCGCGCACGCAGCCGGTCCAGATAGAGATAGATCACCGGCGTCGTGTAGAGCGTGAAGACCTGGCTCAGGATCAGCCCGCCGATGACCGTCACGCCGAGCGGCTGACGCAGCGACGCGCCCTGCCCGATGCCGATCGCGAGCGGCACCGCGCCAAGCACGGCGGCGAGCGTGGTCATCAGGATCGGGCGCAGCCGCACGACCGCTGCATCGTGAATGGCGCGTGCGGCGTCATGGCCTTCGTGACGCTGAAGTTGAATCGCGACATCCACCATCATGATGCCGTTCTTCTTCACGATGCCGATCAGCAGAATCATGCCGATCATCGCGATGACGGAGAACGGCGTGCCGAAGATCAGTAACGCGAGCGTCGCGCCGATTCCAGCCGAAGGCAGCGTCGAGAGGATCGTGATGGGATGCACCGTGTTCTCGTAGAGCACGCCGAGCACGAGATACACCACGCCGAGCGCTGCGGCGATGAGCAGCGGCACCGCGCCCATCGATTGCGAATACGCCTGTGCCGCGCCCGCGAACCCGCCGTGAATGGACGCGGGCATGCCGATTTCCGCGCTCGCCTGCGCGATCGCCTGCCCCGCCGACGACAGCGAGCCCTTCGGCGGCAAGTTGAACGACAGGGTCGCGGCCACCTGCCCGCCCTGATGGTTGACCTGCGTGGCGGTATGGCTCGTCGAGAAACTGGCGAGCGCGGTGAGCGGCACCATGGTTTCAGCGGCCGTGCTGTCCGCACTGCCGCTCGACGTGCCGCCCTTCGAATTGGAAATGCTGTTGGTGGTGGCGTTGGCCTCGGCATCGGCGTTGTTCGTATTGCCGGACGACGATGCGCTCCCCGTTACCGCGACGGCGGACGCGGCCGTTACGCCGCTCACCGTGCTTTTCATCATCTGCGTCTGCGCGGTGCCGTTCGCGTTGCCCGCTGCCGTCGACAGATACAGCCGGTCCAGCTCCTGCGGATACTGCCAGTACGGCGGCGCCACTTCCATCACGACCGCATACTGGTTCAGCGCGTTGTAGATGGTGGACACCGTGCGCTGGCCGAGCGCGTCGTACAGCACGTTATCCACCTGATTCGGATCGAAGCCGTAGCGCTTGGCGGTCGCGCGCTGCACCTGCACCATCGTTTGCAGGCCGTTCTGTTGCAGGTCCGAGTTCACGTCCACCAGTTGCGCGCGATACTTGCCGAGCGCCGTGACGAGCTTCGGCGTCCATTTGAAGAGCTGATCGGCGTCGTCGGCGGTGAGCGTGTACTGGTACTCCGCCGCCGACTGCCGTCCGCCGATGCGCAAGTCCTGCTGCGCCTGCAAAAACAGCCGCGCACCCGGCACTGCCTCCAGCTTCGGCCGCAAGCGGTTGACCACTTGCTGCGCGGACGCATGCCGCTGGTTCAGCGGTTTGAGCGCGATGAACACCATCGCCGTATTCAGCGCCCGGCCGCCCGTGAAGCCCGCGACGGAGAGCACCGCCGGGTCCTTCTGCACGATCGCCTGCAATTGCGCAAGTTTTTGCTTCATCGCCGGAAAGGAGATGCTCTGGTCCGCGATGATCTGCCCCATCAGCGTGCCGTTGTCCTGCTCGGGAAAGAAGGTGGACGGCACGTAACGGAACAGCGCGACGTTGGCGACGATCAGGCCGATCAGGATCAGCACCACCAGCAGCGCGTGCTCGAGCACCGCCGTGAGCGAGCGCGAATAGGCCTGCAAGGCGCGCTCGAACAGCGTGTCGATCCAGCGCGGCTTCTGTTCGTGCCCGGGCGACCGCCTGAGCACGTACGCACACATCGCGGGCGTGATCGTGAGCGACACCACCAGCGAGATGACGATGGCGATCGACAGCGTCACCGCGAACTCGTGGAACAGCAGTCCGACGATGCCGGGCATCAGCAGGATCGGCAGGAACACGGCGATCAGCGACAGGCTCATCGACACCACGGTGAACGCCACTTCGCGGCTGCCCCGCAATGCGGCTTCGTGCGGCGGCATGCCGGCCTCGATATGGCGCATCACGTTTTCGAGCACGACCACGGCATCGTCGACGACGAAGCCGGTGCCGATCGTGAGCGCCATCAGCGAGAGATTGTCGATGCTGTAGCCGAGCAGGTACATCGGACCGAACGTGCCGACGATCGACAGCGGCAGCGCCACCGCCGGAATGAGCGCCGACCGCGGCGAGCGCAGGAACACGAACACCACGCCCACCACCAGCAGCACCGCGATGAACAGCGTGCGCCCCGTGTCGCCCACCGATGCGCGCACTGATTGCGAGTGATCCACGGCGACATGCACCTTCACATCGCCCGGCAAGGTCGCTTCGATGGACGGCAGCACCGCGCGAATCTGCCCCACGGTGCGCACGACATTGCCCCCCGGACGCGGAAACACGATGACGAGCACGGCTGCCTTGCCGTTGTACAGACCCGCGTTGCGGATGCTTTCGTTCGAATCGACCACGTCGGCGACATCGCGCAGCATGACCGGCGCGTCCTTGCGATAGGCGATGACGAGCTCGCGATACGGCGCCGCCTTCGAGATCTGATCGTTGGACAGCACTTCGTAGCGCTGGCCGTTCGTATCGATATGCCCTTTCGCGCTGTCGGCATTGGCGGCGGACAACGACGCGCGCACGTCCTCCAGTCCGATGCCGTAGCTGTTGAGCTTGCCCGGCTGCAATTCGACGCGCACCGCGGGCAGCGCGCCGCCGCCGACGGTAATCTGGCCGACGCCGCTGATTTGCGACAACTGCTGCTGGATGACGGAATCCGCTGAATCGTAGAGCTGCGCGGTGGTGAGCGTGTCGGACGTGAGCGCCAGCACCGCGAGCGGCGCCTCCGCCGGGTTGTACTGGCGATAGGTCGGATTGCTGCGCAGCGTGGTCGGCAAGTCGGCGCGCGCGGCCTGGATCGCCGCTTCGACGTCGCGCGCCGCGCCGTTGATGTCGCGCGAGAGCCCGAACTGGATCACGATCAGCGAACTGCCGACGGAGTTGATCGAGGTCAGTTCGTTCACTTCGGCAATGGTGCCTAGCCTTCTTTCCAGTGGTTCGGCAACGGTCGAGGCCATCGTCTCGGGACTCGCGCCCGCCATCATCGCCTGCACGACGATCACCGGGAAGGCGGTGTTCGGCAGCGGGCCGACCGGCAGACGAAACACCGCCAGCAAGCCGGATAACGCAATGGCGATGGCGAGCAGCGTCGTTGCGACGGGTCGCCGGATGAAGAGCGCCGACGGGTTCACGGCGCGCCCCCGCTCGCCGCGCCCGATGCGCCCGATGCGCGCGCGGCTCGCACACGCTGCGCGATACGGTCGAACAACAAATAGATGACGGGCGTCGTGAACAGCGTCAACACCTGACTCACCGTCAGACCGCCGATGATCGCGAGTCCGAGCGGACGGCGCAACTCGGAGCCCGTGCCGGTGCCAACCAGCATCGGCAGGGCGCCGAGCATCGCGGCAAAGGTCGTCATCAGAATGGGGCGCAGGCGCAGCAGCGATGCCTCGAAAATCGCCTCGCGCGGCGGCTTGCCGTGTTCGCGTTCGGCTTCCAGCGCGAAGTCCACCATCATGATGGCGTTCTTCTTCACGATGCCGATCAGCAGCACGATGCCGATAATGCCGATGACATCCAGATCGCTGCCCGCGATCATCAGCGCGAGCAATGCGCCGATGCCCGCCGAAGGCAAGGTCGAGAGAATCGTCACCGGATGCACGAAGCTTTCATAGAGCACGCCGAGCACGATATATACCGCGATCAACGCCGCCGCGAGCAGATAGATTTCACTCGACAGCGAATCCTCGAAGGCCTGCGCCGCGCCCTGGAACGCGACGCTGATCGACGCCGGCAACGCGAGCGATGCCTGTGCCTCGCGAATCTGCCGCACCGCCGTGGACAGCGACGCGCCCGGCGCGAGATTGAACGACACGGTCGCGACCGGAAACTGCGCCAGCCGGCTGATGACGAGCGGCGTCCTCGTGACCTTGAGCGTCGCGATCTGGCGCAGCGGCACCTGTCCGGTCGCGCCCGTTTGCGTGGGAAAATAGAGATCGCCGAGGGATTGAACGGTGGAGATCGATTCGGGTTTCGCCACCAGAATGACGCGGTGCTGGTCCGACTGCTCGAAGATGGTCGACACGATGCGCTGGCCGAGCGCGTCGTAGAGCGCGTTGTCGATGGTCGCGGGCGTGATGCCGTAACGCGCCGCGAGTTGCCGGTTCACCTCCACCTGGATGCCGGCGCCGGAGTTGTCCAGGTCGCTGGTGACATCGGTCAGGCCGTGCAGCGCCTTCATCTTCGTGACGAGCGCGGGAACGTATTGCTGCAACACCTGCTGGCTCGGACCGCGCAACGTAAGCTTGTACGCGTTGGGCGAGATGGACGTGTCGAGCGTCAGGTCCTGCTCGGGCTGTACATAGAGCCTGATGCCCGGCACGTTCGCGGTTTCTTCCGTGAGCCGCCGGGCGATCTCCTCCGCGCTTGCGCTGCGTGCATCGTGCGCGCGCAGGTTGATGAGGAAGCGTCCGTTGTTGAGCGTCGCATTCGTGCCGTCGATACCGATATACGACGTCAGCGATACGACATCCGGGTCCTTCAGCACGGCATCCGCAAGCGCCTGCTGACGCGCCGACATGGCCGCGTACGACACCGATCTGTCCGCCACGCTGATGCCTTCGATCACGCCGACATCCTGGGTCGGGAACAGGCCCTTCGGTATCGCGATGTACAGCACGGCGGTGAGCACCAGCGTGATGGCAAAGATCAGCATGGTCAGCATCTGGTGTTCGAGCACCCACACGAGACCGCGCTCGTATGCGCGTTGCGTGCGTTCGAACAGGTGCTCGCTCACGCGTTCGAAGCGGCTCGGTTTGCGCTCGGTCTGCGCATGCAGGATGCGCGCGCACATCATCGGCACGACCGTCAGCGACACCAGCGCCGAGATCACGATGGTCACGGCGAGCGTCACCGCGAACTCGCTGAACAGCCTGCCTATCACGCCGCCCATGAACAGCAGCGGAATGAGCACGGCGATCAGCGAAAGCGTCAGCGAGAGAATCGTGAAGCCGATCTGCCCCGCGCCCGCGAGCGCCGCGTCGAGCGGTTTCATGCCTTCTTCGAGGTAGCGCACGACGTTCTCGATCATCACGATCGAATCGTCCACCACGAAACCCGTCGCGATGATGAGCGCCATCAACGAGAGGTTGTCGATCGAATAGTGCAGCTCATACATGATCGCGAGCGTGCCGACCAGCGACACCGGCACCGAGATGCTCGGCACGATGGTCGCGGGCAGGTTGCGCAGGAACACGAAGATCACCGCCACCACCAGCACGACCGCGAGCACGAGCTCCCACGCAGCGTCGTGCACCGACGCGCGGATCACGCTAGTGCTGTCCGCGATCACCTTCACCTGCATGCCCGCAGGCAAGGTGGATTCGAGAATGGGAAGCTGCTTGCGAATCTGGTCGACGGTCGCGATGACGTTCGCACCCGGCTGACGCTGCACGTTCAGTACGATGGCAGGCGTGCGGCCGCTCCATGCGCCGCGCTCGATGTCCTGCGCGCCGGCGCTCGCGCGCGCCACATCGCGCAGATAGACGGGCGAGCCGTTCTGATAGGCGATCACCGTGTCCATGTAATCCTGCGGATCGGTGATCTGATCGTTGGAATTGACCGTGTAGTCGAGTTCGGGGCCGTCGAAATTGCCCTTCGGCTGACTCACGTTGACGTTCGCGAGCAACGTGCGCAGATCGTCGATGTTGAGGTCATAGGCGGCGAGCTTCTGGGGATCGGCCTCCACGCGCACGGCGGGCACGTTGCCGCCTGCCGCCGTGACGAGGCCGACGCCCGGCACTTCCGAGATCTTGGTGCCGAGGCGGTTGTTCGCCACGTCCTGCAACTGGGTGAGCGACATCGACTTCGAAGTGATGGCAAGCGTCATGATCGGCTGGTCTGCCGGATTCACTTTCGCATAGGTCGGCGGCGCGGGCAGGCCGGTCGGCAGATAGCTGCTGGCCGCGTTGATGGCCTGCTGCACGTCCTGCTCAGCGACGTCGAGGCTCAGCGCAAGGTCGAACTGCAACGTGATGACCGACGCGCCTTCCGAGCTATACGAAATCATCTGCTGCACGCCGGGAATCTCGCCGAGCTGCACTTCGAGCGGCGCGGTCACGGTGGTGGCCATCACGTCGGGGCTCGCGCCGGGATAGAAGGTCTGCACCTGGATGGTCGGGTATTCGACATCGGGCAGCGACGAGATCGGCAGGAAATGCATCGCGACGAACCCGACCAGCACCATGGCGATCATCAGCAAGGAGGTCGCGACGGGCCGCAGAATGAAGGGACGGGACAGGTTCATGACGCGTGCGGCTGCAAGGCGGATCCCGGCGCGGACGCACTCGCCGCGCGCCCTGCTCCCGATACGCGGATCTTCGCGCCATCGCTCAGACGGTCCATGCCGTCGGTCACCACCGTCGCCCCCGCCGCGAGCCCGGACGTGACGACGGTATGCACGCCGTCGCTCGTACCGATCCCGATCTTGTTCACCGATACGGTGCCGTTCGCGTTCACGCGATACACGAAGTTGCCCGGCGCGCCGCTCTGCACGGCGGCAGTCGGCACGAGCAACGCGCCGTGCAGCGTGTCGATCAGCAATTTCACGTTCACGAATTCGTTCGGGAACAGCACCTTGTCCGCGTTCGGAAAATCCGCCCGCAAGGTCACGGTGCCGGTGCTGGTGACGATCTGATTGCTGATCGCGTACAGCGTGCCGGTTCCGAGCAGCCGGGTGTTGTCGCTGCTGTAGGCATTTACCGGCAGCTTCGCCCCCTGCCCGAAGCGCTGCAGGATGCCGCCGAGCGAATCCTGCGGCACGGCGAACTCCACGGTGGTCGGCGCAATGGTCGTGATGACGGCGATGCCCGGACTGCTCGATGCCGTCACGTAGTTGCCCGGATCGACGAGCCGCAATCCCATACGCCCCGACACCGGCGCGACGATGCGGCAATACACCAGGTCCAGGTCGAACTGCCTGATGTTGGCGAGATCGGCCTGCACGGCGGCGGCGTCCTGTTGCACGGTGAACTGCTGATCGGCGAAGGTTTGCTCGGCAATCGACTTCTGCGCGTTGAGCTGCGTGTAGCGGGCGAGATCGGCACGGGCCTGTGCCAGCGCCGCGCGATCCTTGGCGAGTTGCGCTTCGGCCTGTTGCTTGTCGATCTCGTACTGGCGCGGATCGATCTGCGCGAGGAACTGCCCTTTAACGACGTCCTGCCCTTCCTTGTACCCCACCTCGGTGAGATAGCCGGACAGTTGCGGCAACACGGTCACCGTGGCGACGGGCGTCACCGTGCCGAGCGCGTTGAGCGTTTCGGGCATGTCGCCCTGCACGACCGTGGCCACCGTCACGACCTGTGCCTGAGCGCCGCGCAACGCCGGCTTGCGCCTGATCACGTGCAGTGTCACGAGCACCGCCACGATGACTACGATGAGCAACAGCACATAGCGCAAGCCGTGCCGTTTGCGGCGCGCGGGCGGCGTGTCGTTCGTCCCGCCGGTGGCGCTCATGCCCGAACCCTTGCGAGGTGTGTGCTGACGTGCAAAGGCGCGTTTCGACTCAGGCACGCGATTGAAGATGAAACGCCTCTGAGCATGTTGATCTCCTCGGTCATGGCGAAAAGAGCAGAGATGACGATTCGTAAGCACCGTTTGATTGCTTGTTCATCCGGGTCGTTCCCGTCTTGGTCGAATCGCAATGCAGACGATAGCCGAGCGTGGGTCGTTACGGGTTACGTGCCGGGAGACTTCGTAACAATCGTCAATCGAATCATGAAACAAAGGGTATTGACGTTTTCATTGCACGCTTGAAAGGACCGCATGCTTCGGTAAGCAAAACCGCCGTTCGTTGCATAGCGTCGAATGAATCCGCGAAAATGAACGGTGTGGACAGCAGGCAGGCGTTGATCCACCATTTTCGTGTCAGCAAAACGTATGATTCGTATGCCTCACCGGTGTAACGCGCGGTAAAGAAGAATCAGGACGATGCATCGCGCGGCGACATGCTTTGGCGGTAGCCTGTGAGCCATTGACCGTATGCCGACCGTCCCGCGATTCACTCATGCGGAATACCCAAACGCCGCTTCATGTAATGCTGGTCAACGATGACGCGCAATCGGCCGCGTCGATGCGTGCATTTCTTCATCGGCACGGCATCGAGTTGACCGTGGCGACGCAGGGCAATGGCGTGGAGAAGCGCATCGAGAGCGAGCACCCTGAACTTGTCGTGCTCGATCTGACGATGCCAGTGATCGACACGCTTGCCGCTCTGCGGGCGCTGCGCGGACTGGGCGCCCACGTGCCCCTCATTGTGTTGACGGCTCACCCGCGAGATATCGATCGCGCGCTTGAACTCGGCCTCGGCGCCGACGATTACCTGAGCAAACCTTTCAGCGCGCAGCAGCTTCACGCCCGCATCATCGCGCTGATGCACGGCCCGCGCGCCACTGCGCGCCGCGTCGACCCCTTTCATTTCGGTCCGTTTACGCTGGATCTCTCAACCCGCACCTTGCTGCGTGACCAGACGCCGCTCAAGATATGCGGCAGCGAATACGCGTTGCTCGTCATATTCACGCAGTATCCGATGCAGGCGCTTTCGCGTGCCCGGCTTGTGGAGTTGCTGCACGGGCCTCGCGCAACGGTGACGGAACGCGGCATGGACGTGCCGGTCTGGCGGCTGCGCCGCCTGCTGGAGGAGAATCCCGCCGTCCCGCGTCGCATTCAAACGCTTCGCGGCATAGGCTACATGTTCGTGCCGGACGAGGGCCACTGGATGTGAACGCGCTGCGCCGTATTTATCCTCACTCCGCCCAACAAAGCTCGCCGTCTTCGAGCGCGGGCATATCGACAGGCTCGATCACCTCATACAGGCAGTCTCCCCGTTGCGTCTTGCTCATCGAGCGTACGCAGATCACGGTTCCCGTCGTGGAGAAGAAGACGGGCGTCGCTGCACGCAACGGCGTCTCGACATCGTGCATATAACCGGCCAGCTCCCCTTCCTCGACTTGTTCGCCCAGACGAACCTTCGGTTCGAACACGCCGCGCTCGGGCGAGAGGACGAACGACCTGCCACCGGCACTTTTGAAAAGGCGCATCGGTTGCGCGGCGGCTTGCGGAGTCACGCTGATGATCCCGGTCCGATGCAATACGCGCCGCACACCCGCCTCCGCGAACGCCAGGATGTCAGGCGTTATCCGCGCTGCGCCGCCGAGTTCGGCCGTCAGCACCACCGTACCGGCCCGATCCGCCGCCGAATGAAAGGTGCGCTCCGCGCCCTGGCTGCCGCCGTAGCTGATGATGCAATGGGGCGCCGCGAATGCCTGCGCCAGCGCGAAGGTCTTCGCCACATGCGACGGGCTACCGAAGTCGCGAATGATGGAGCACGGCAGATACTCGAGCGAACGCCCGCCCGAATGCAGATCGATTGCAACATCGGCCATCGGCAGGAGAACCGATTCGACATAGTGCGCGATCATCGCCGTGGGTCCGCCGTTTCGATCGCCGGGGAAGCTCCGATTGAGATTGCCGCCATCGATGGGCGACGTGCGCGTTCCCGCTGCGGCCGCGGGCAGATTCGCGGCGGGCAGTATGATCAGCCGCCCGTTGACATCGCCGGCATTGAGTTCGAGCGCGAGGCGCGACAGCGTCACCTGCCCTTCGTATTCGTCGCCGTGATTGCCGCCCAACATGAGGACCGTCGGCCCCGGTCCGCCGCGGATGCAAACGACAGGAATCTGGATGCGCCCGTAGGCGGACAGATCGTTCGAATCGGGCACGCTCAGGTAACCGTGCTGCTTGCCCGGAGTTGCAAAGTCGATATTGGTCGTCAGCCTGCTTGCGTTGGCTTCGGTGAGCTTGTCCACGGCGATCTTTCCCTCATCCATTCATGTTCAATACTTCGGAAGGCGTGCCGGTGCGCGCTACCCGCCCCAGTTCGATCAAGGCTACCCGGTCAGCCACTTCGGCAGCGAAGCGCATCTCGTGCGTGATCACCACCATCGTCATCCCTTCCCGCGCGAGCATGCGCATCACCTTCAGCACTTCCGAGGCCATGCGCGGATCGAGCGCCGACGTCGGTTCATCGAAGAGCATCAGTTGCGGTTCCATCGCAAGCGCTCGTGCAATCGCGACGCGCTGCTGCTGACCGCCGGACAGACTGGATGGGTAAGCATTCGCCTTGCCGGCCATTTCGACGCGCTCCAGCATGTGCATCGCTCGCTCGCGCGATTCCTTCCAGCTTTTCTTCAGCGCGAAACGCAGTCCGGATGCGGCGTTATCGAGGACGTTCAAATGCGGGAAGAGGTTGTAGTTCTGGAACACCACGCCGATCCGGGTACGCATTTCCGCCAATTGCCTGTCCGACGCCTCACGATAACAATGCTTCTCGCGTACGAATCCCACCGGCGTCCCCGCGACGGTCAGCTCGCCGGAGTCGATCTGCTCGAGACCATTGATGCAGCGCAGGAAGGTGGTCTTGCCGCAACCCGATGCGCCGATCAACACCACGACTTCCGACTGTCGGACGGTGAGAGAAAAATCGGCAAGGACGGCAGCGTCACCGAATCGCTTGGTTACGTTGCGCGCACAGACGATATCAACGGGCGCACTCATGCGAGTTCCTCCACGACAGCGCTCCTGACCGGCGCCGCCCCGCTGGAGCGCTGGTAACGGGAAGCCCATCGCTCGACCGCCGCCTGAGCGAGCATCAGCGCGGAGACCATGAACAGGTACCACGCGCTCACCACGAGCAGCAGTTCGATGATGAGAAAGTTGTCGGAGTAGATTTCCTGCGCGTGGGTCATGATGTCGCCTCCGCCGATGACCGCGACGAGCGACGTGTCCTTCATCAGCGCGACCACTCTCGTCATGCCCGAAGGCAGCATCACGCGCAGCGCCTGCGGCATCACGATCTTGAAGAGGATCGTCCGGCTGCGTATGCCGAGGCTCTGCGCGGCTTCGACCTGCCCGCGATCGACGGAGATGATGCCGGAGCGGATGATCTCCGAGAAATAGGCCGCTTCATGCAGCCCGAGTCCGATCATCGACGCAGTCATCGCCGTGATGATCGCGTTCGTCTGTCCTTCCCAGATCGTGCCGAGGAACGGCAACTCCAGATGGATGTGCGGAAAGACGATCGCGAGGTTGTACCAGAAGATCAGCTGGACGAGACCGGGCACGCTGAGAAACGCCCACGTGTAGGTGGCGCTCAGCGTGCGCGCCACCCCGATCCTCGATAACCTTGCGCACGCCAGCAGCAGTCCGCACAACACGCCGATCACCAGTCCGGCAACGGTCAGTACGAGCGTGATTTTCACGCCCGCGAGAATCCGCGGATCGAGCAGAAAGCGCGGGACGGCCGCGAAGTTGATCGCGCGGGTGTGCGCGACATCGAGCGCGAGTGTGGCCAGGATCGTGACGATGGCAATCGATACGATCCAAGCGCCCGTGCGCCTGCGCTTCCGGTATGGCAGCGCGCTGCCGGAGGTAGTGACGGCGGCGCCGAGCGGCGTGGCCGCGCCTTTCATGATGGGGTTGACCGGCATGCGTGTGCCTCACTGGCCGTCGTTGATGGTGAAGTCGGAAATCTTCTCCGCGCTGACATTCCATTTGTCGAAGATCCGCTCATAAGTCCCGTCGGCTTTCAACGATTGCAGCGCGGCCTGGATGGCCTTGGCAAGTTCGAGATTGCCCTTCTTCACGGCGATCCCGACCTTGCCGGATTCACCGACCATCGCAGGTTTGCCATCGACGCTGACCACTTCCAGCCGTCCTTCCGATTGATCGACCTCGTACACGCCGAGCGCAAAATCGCGCACTTCCGCCGCGCTGCGTCCCGACTTCAGGTCCAGACTGACCTGTGCCTGGCTGGGAAACCTCGAGATCGCGATCGGCTGCTTGCCGTCGGCGGCGCACTTCGAACTCTGCTGTTCGAGAATGGTCGATTGCATGCTGCCTTGCTGGGTCGCGACGGGAAGGCCGCACAGATCGCCGAGACTCCGGATATGCCGCGGATTGCCTTTTTGCACGATGATCGACGTGAACGCCTGCGCATAGTCGACGAAGTCCACCTGCTTGCGCCGCGCCTCGGTATCCGACATGTCCGAGAGCGCCATGTCGAAACGGCCCGACAGCAGCCCGGGGATGATGCCTTCAAACGGCACGTTCGAGAACGACGCCTTGACGCCGAGCTTGTCGGCCAGCGCTTTCCCGAGATCGATTTCGGCGCCCATCATCTGACCGTCCTTGTCGAATTCGAGCGGCGGAAAGCCGATGTAGCTGGCGATGCGCAACACCCCTGCCGATTTGATGACAGCCGGCGTCTGAATCGGGGATTGTGCGTTGACGATCCATGGCGTGCCGAGCGCGAGCAGCGTCAGGATCCATGACAACCACTTTCTGAGCGTTCCGGTCGAGCGATCGAGGTTCACGTTGCATCTCCTGATTCTTTGAATGGTCATGCGTTTGGTGCAGCCAGCGGCGCGCCTGCTGCGACGGGTTCGCGCGCCGAACTGGCCGTCGCGATCATCACGACGGTCGCTCCGTGCGGCAGCGTGCCGTTCGCTTTCAGAATGCGGATGGCGCCGAGCGCCGAGGCCGAGCTGAGTTCAAGATCGAAGCCGTGGCGCGCTGCGTCGCTCTGTGCCACAGCTGCAAGCGTGTCGTCGACGCAGACCGCCGACCCGCGGCTCGCCGTCACGGCTCTGACGGCCTGATCGGTCGTCGTATCGCCGGCGATGGAAAACTGCTGCGTGTCGCCCGAAAAAAGATCCGTCGACTTTGCCTGACCTTGCAGGACTCGCGACAGGCGCGGGAATGGCTCGACCGCATGCAGCCTCGGCACCTTGTCGATCATCCCGGCGCGCTTCAGTTCGTCGAAGCCTTCGCCGATGCCCCATAGCAGATCTCCCCGCGCACACGGCACGACGACATCATCGACGGCCCCGGCCTGCTGGAAGATTTCGTAGGCGACCGTCTTGTAGCCCTGCACGCCATAGGGATTGCTCCCGACCGCGGGCAAGGCGAAGTTGGTGATCGGATACCAGCCTTCCGACACCATCCCGGCCATCACCTTCCAGCGATCCAGATGCGTGCGGCACACGACGATCTCCGCATTCATCCGTTCGAGCAGACTTCGATACGCATCCGAGATCGATGCCGTCACCAGCACGCGGCACTTCACACTGGCAGCCGACGCGTACGCGGCGAGGGAAATCGCTGCGTTGCCGGAGCTGGCGCAGACCACGCCGGCGGCACCGGTTTCGATCGCACGGGCCAATGCCAGCGGCGTCATCCGGTCTTTATGGCTGCCGGTAGGGTTCGCCGACTCGCGCTTGAAGATCAGCCTGTCGAGACCCATCGCATCTGCAATCGCGGGCACATCGACGGCCGGCGTTCCGCCTTCGCCGAGCGACGGAAAGTCGAGGTAGGGCAACCAGGCACCGTACGATCGCATCGGTCCGACGCATGGCGGCAACGACAACTCGCTCGGTCTGTATTCGGCGGCGACCGAGGTCGGCTCGCCGCGGCTTCTCGACGCCGGATCGCCTTCGAACCAGTCTCCCACGCCGAAATGCGATTGACCGTCGAGACTTCTGAATCCAATCAACAAAGGGTTGCGGACAACGTTGTTCATGAATATCCCTGGTTCATGCGAGAACGACTCGCGTTTTACAAGGCAAAGCGAATCCAGTCCGCGAGCGTGATCCGCTGCGACTCGATCGATAACCTCAGGTCTTGCTTGCACAGTGCTGCCGGACTGGGTGGGCGTTGCGCGATTGGCGGCGCCGCGGTCCGGAGATTCGAAGAGCGATGACTCGATGCCGGCGGCTTCATGAGCCCGGTTCATCTTGTTCAAAAGTGTCGAGCCGGCAATAATATCTGTCAAATATCAAATTGCATGTAGTTGATTCAATCGAGATATCAACGCAGCGAGGTGAAAGCATGGATATGCGGCAGATCGAGTTGTTTCGGGCGGTAATGCTGCACAACGGCATCAACCGGGCCGCAGCGGCTTTGGGTGTGGCACAACCGAACATCAGCCGGGCCATCGCCGCGCTGGAGAAAGACGTCGGGTTCCAGCTATTCAATCGTGAGAAGCAGCGCGTGACACCCACCGACGAAGGGCTGTCGTTCTTCCGCGAAGTGCAGCACAGCTTCGCCGGACTGGACCGGCTCGGTCAGGCTGCGCGGGACATCAAGGAATTCGGTAACGGGCGACTGCGAGTGGCCAGCCTGATGGCGCTCTCGTTCGATTTCGCTCCACGAGCAATGCGTCGCTTCCTCGACCAGTTTCCGGAGGCAACGATTTCATTTCAGTCGAGGCCGAGCAGTCAGGTCTGGGAGTACACGGCGGGCGGATTATGCGAACTCGGATTCGCCGGTCCCAAGGAAGGATTCGCCGGTATCACTACCCATACATTCATGGCGAACAGTGCAGTTGCCGTTCTGCCTAAAGGTCATCGGCTTGCGCGCAAGCATTCGCTTCGGCAAGAAGACTTCGAAGGCGAGCGATTCATCTCGCTGGCGCTCGAAGATCCGACGCGGCATGTAGTGGACCTTGCCTTCTCCGAACGCAATGTGAAACGCAATCTCGTCGCGGAATCGCAATCGGCCAGCGTGCTATGCGCGATGGTTGCGAACGGAATCGGTGTGTCCATTACCGACCCGCTAATGTTTCTCGAAGGCCGCTTCAAGAACATCGTTTTCCGGCCGCTCGAGTTTTCCATCCGGAACGCCATCGAGCTTCTCATTCCGGCATCACGCAAGCCATCCCGATTGGGCGCCGGTTTCATCAAGGCGATGGAGGAGGAAAAGCTGGCGACGTTCGACGCGTTGCGCAAAGCCGGTTTGATCGAGCAGGACTATCGGTGATGTACTCATGTTCGCGTAAGCGCTTCTATTCAAAACCTGACCTTCGTTGTACCCTTGTCACCCTCTCCGCGGGCCAGAGCGATACAGACAATTCAAATGGACATCAACCGCCTGGACCTCAATCTCCTCAAGATTTTCGACGCTGTTTATCGCCTGCGAAACCTGTCGGAAGTCGCCAAGGAAGTCCATCTCAGTCAGCCGGCGGTGAGTCACGCGCTCGGGCGGCTGCGCGAGGCAATCGGCGACCGCTTGTTCATCAGAACGTCCGCCGGACTCGAACCGACGGCCCGCTGCGAGCGCCTTGCGGAACCCATACGTTCCGCGCTCGCCACCATTCAGGATTCGCTGCTGGACTCGATCGAATTCCTGCCGGAAGAATGCACGCGCGAGTTCCGCCTGCTACTGTCGGATGTGGGCGAGATCCTGTTCATTCCTCGCCTGCTCAGCCGCCTCAACGAGATTGCGCCAAAGGTGAAACTCGCGATTTTCCAGGCGCCGCGTTCGAGCTATGAACAGATGCTGGTGGGACGCGAAGTGGATCTCGTGGTGGGTCACCTGAACATGACCCGGCAGACCATTCGGCATGCCCATGTGTTTCGCGACCAATGCGTGGTCGTGACGCGCAAGCGGGATCGTGCTGACAGCGCCTCCAATGCGCTGACACTCGACGAATTCCAGTCGGGTTCGCATGTCGCCATCAAACAACTGGACGACCCGGTCGAGTCCGCGTTCGAGGATCTCAACATCCGGCGCACGGTGGTCATGCGCATGCCGAACTATTTCGCCTTGCCAAGCGTCATCGCGCAGTCTGATCTGCTTACCACCGTGCCCTCACGCGTCGCCGCGCACTTTCAGCGCAGCATGTCG
Organism: Caballeronia sp. LZ033; assembly: GCF_031451265.1. Taxonomy (NCBI): domain Bacteria; kingdom Pseudomonadati; phylum Pseudomonadota; class Betaproteobacteria; order Burkholderiales; family Burkholderiaceae; genus Caballeronia; species Caballeronia sp. LZ033. The sequence goes on from NZ_JARUXQ010000008.1 coordinate 27,953, forward strand.
CTCGACGTATACGACGTGCCCTTCCCCTGCCCGTTCTTCGATGTCCGCATGTACTGGCATACGCGCTTCGACACCGATCCCGCTCACGCATGGCTGCGCGAGACCTTTCTTTCCCTGTTCAAGTCAGACGAGCAATCGGTCGCGGCGCTGACGGCGCGATGATGGTTACCCGAAGGCGATCGTCATAGTCCGCCACGCACATCCATCAGGCAGCCCGTCACATAAGAAGCAGCGGGCGACGCCAGCCACACCACCGCTTCCGCGACTTCGTCCGCCGTTCCCATGCGTCCCAGCGGAATCGTGCTCGCAAAGCGAGCCAGCGAATCGGCCGTGCGCTGCTGGTGCAGCTCCGTGTCGATGACGCCGGGCCGTACCGCGTTGACGCGAATGCCTTCCTGCGCCAGTTCCTTCGACAAGCCGATGGTCATCGTATCCATCGCGCCCTTGGTCGCCGCGTAGTGGACCCATACGTTGGGCGCACCCAGCACCGACGCACCCGAAGACATGTTGACGATGACGCCGCCCGCGCCGCCTCGCGCCGTCGACATGCGTCGCACCGCCTCGCGCGTGGCGATGAATGCGCCGATCACGTTGACGCTGAACACCTTCGCCAGGTTGTCGCTATCGAGATCGGCCACGCGGGACGTGCCGCCCGTGATGCCCGCGTTGTTCACCAGCACGCCGATGCGGCCCAGTTCGTCGATCTGCCGGAACGCGTCGAGCAGCGCGTGCTCGTCGCCCATGTCCGCGCGGATCGCCCACGCCTTGCCCGCGTTTGTTTCGATCTCGTCGACGACACCCTGCGCAGCAAGCGCGTCGTTCTTAAAGAGAATCACCACGGGATGCGTCATCGCGGCGCGACGCGCAATGGCCGCGCCAATGCCGCGGCTGCCGCCCGTGATCACGAACAGTGGTTTATCGCTCATCCAGCTTCCTTTTCCAGTCTGATCGAGGTCTAGTAAGCGCCGTCGTTCGCATGCGACGCGCTCTTCGCGACAAGAGCCGCGTTCCTGAAACTGCGCGCAAGCTCGGTTGCCGCACGCACCAGCAAGGTCGTATCGACACCGACGGCCACGAACTGCGCGCCAGCCTCCAGATAGTCATGCGCGAGCTTGCGATCCGTCACGAGGACACCCGCCGCCTTGCCTGCGCTTCGCACCACCGCGATGCCCTCGATGATCGCCGCTCGCACATCGGGATGATTGGCCTGGCCGCGCAAACCCATGTCCGCGGACAAGTCAGATGGGCCGAAGAACACGCCGTCGACGCCCTCGGTCGATGCGATCTCGTGCAGGTTGCTCATGGCTTGCCGCGTCTCGGCCTGAACCAGCAGCGCAACCTCGCCGTTGGCCTGATTCAGATAGTCGTCGATCTGGTTCCAGCGCGACGCTCGCGCCAGCGCTGCCCCAAGCCCCCGTATGCCCTCGGGCGGATAGCGCATGGCCTGCACCATCAGGCGTGCTTCTTCGGCGGTGTTGATCATTGGAATGAGCAGCGTCTGCGCGCCGATGTCCAGGTATTGCTTGACGAGCGACACATCGGCACGCACCGGACGTACAACTGCGTGCGACGAATACGGCTCGATCGCACGAAGTTGGTCCAGCGTCGTCCGTACATCGTTGGGCGCGTGCTCGTTGTCGAGCAGGAGCCAGTCGAAGCCCGTTCCGGCGAGCAGCTCGGCGGCATTGGCGTCGGCGAGTCCCACCCACAGCCCGATCTGCCGCTCTCCCGCGTGCAGCGCCCGTCGAAATGAATTTTCGCGAATCTGCATCTAGAGTCCTCAATGGAAGCGGAACGAGATCGCGCCGAGCGGACCGTAGTCGACATGGAAGCTGTCGCCGAATGCCGCGAAGCACGGTCGCGTGAACGAACCCGCCAGCACGATGTCGCCCGCCTCGATCTGTTCGTCGTAGGGCGCGATCTTGTTCGCGAGCCATGCCACGCCGTTTGCCGGATGATTCAGCACGCCGGCCGCGAGCCCGGTTTCTTCGATGACGCCGTTCTTGTAGAGCATCGCGCCGATCCAGCGAAGATCCACTTCCAGCGGGTTCATCGGACGTCCGCCGAGAACGATGCCGGCGTTCGCCGCGAAGTCGCTGATGGTGTCGCAGACCCGGCGCATCGCGCCCGTTTCGCTGTCGCGCTGTTCGATGCGCGCATCGATGATCTCGATGGCCGGGACCACATAGCTCGCCGCGGACAGTACGTCGAACATCGTGATACCCGGGCCCTTGAGCGGACGGTTCATGACGAAGGCCAGCTCCACTTCGACGCGTGGCGCGATGAAGCGATCGAACGGGATATCGCCGCCGCCCTCGAAGAACATGTCGTCCATCAGGGGCGCGAAATCAGGCTCGGTAATCTGGCTTGCCTGCTGCATCGCGCGCGACGTCAAGCCAATCTTTCGTCCCTTGATCTTGCGGCCGTCCGCGACTTCGAGCGCGACCCACGCACGCTGGATCGCATAGCCGTCGTCGACGGTCATCTGCGGATACTGTTTCGTGAAATGCGGCAACTGGACGCGCGTCCTGCGCGCCTCATACAACTGGCGGGCGAGTTGCGCGATGGTGTCTTGCGGAAGCATGAATCGACCTTTTCGTTTTGGCTGTCGGATGGAGGTTGCATGGGACCGTCATGAATCAGCCGGCCATGCGCGGACCGACATAACCCGTCTGCCCGGCTTCCGACCCGAGGTTCAGAATGGGGCCGTCCATGCGCTCCTGCCAGATCAGCGATTCCATACCGATGTGCAGCGGATGATCCTGGATCGTGAGAATGAAGGTGGCCTCTTCATCGTAGTAGTGCGCATGCTCCGACCACGACGGTCCCGAGAGCAGCAGGTCGCCCGCCTTCCATGGAATCTCGACGCCATCGACGATGCTTCTTCCGTGCCCCGTGAAGTGATAGTTGATCGCGACCGAACTGTGCTTATGACCACGTCCGACCTTGCGTGCCGGCTTTCCCACGGGATGCGAGAAGATCGTGGCGAAGAACGAGTGAGTCGTTCCGTTGCGACGTTCCGTTGCCGGGTTATAGAGAAGAATGATGTTGCGCTTCGCGTCGCCGTTCTCCATCGTCAGCATGTCGGCGACGGCTTCCCACGGCCACACCAGCGGCCGGTTGCGCACCACTTCGATATCCGTCAGGAATTCATAACCGCGCAGCCGCGCGCCTGCGTCGGAGATCTGCCGGTCAGGCGCGTTGTTGCGGTTATAGCTGTGGTCGAGTCCGGTCGCGGAGATCTCGACGTTGCGTTCGGTGACCGAATCAGCATAGTTGATCCAGTGCACGGCCAGCTTGCGCAACAAGGGCGCGTTGGAATACGTGAGACGCACCCAAGGCTCGTCGCCGGTGTTCTTGTGCGAATACGCCTGCATCGAAGGGATGGTGAGCGTTCCCCACTTGCTCAACTGGTGCGCTTCCGTCCCGACTTTGACGCTGCCCGAGCCACGGATGCAGAACTCGATCTGATTCGAATTGCGCATCAGCGCACGCGTCTCTTCGCCTGGATTGACGACGCTGATGGTGACGTCGATGCCGGGCGCGAAGCCCATCGAGCCATCCGTGCACGACGGATGAACGATCAACGCCGCACGCCGGCCGTCCTCGGGCAGCGGCATCTCGCTCAGTCGGCTGATCTCGCGCTCGATCTCCTCGCGCGGGACGAGCAGCGGTTGCCAGGGTGTGATGGGCGCCGGTGCGGCTGCGCTGCCGTCCAGCATCGTGAATGTGGGTTCGCTCATGGTGTCCTCCGATATGCCTGAACTTGTAGTGAGGGGGGAGCCGGTCAGTTCCTGGACCAGCGGATCGGCGCAGGACCGCTGAGCGGCAGACGGATCTCCGCGCCGTGTCCCGTCACCGCGCGCTCATAGGCGAGCTTGGCGACAGCCAGATCCGATATGCCCATGCCCATGGCCTTGAAGAGCGTGATATCGCCTTCACGCTTCCTGTCGAGGCCGTGTCGAATGACGTCGGGCAAGGTCTGAACGTGTGCCCAGCCTTCATTCGCCGAGCCGAAGAAGTCGATGAATTCGCGGGACGCCTTTTGCGTGTTGACGAGGTTGTCGACCACGATCGCGCCGGCGCGCTCGAACACGTCGGGAAAGAACTCCGCGTTGTGCGGCAGGATCGCGCCAACCGCATTCAGGTGCGCATTGGGCGCAAGCAACCGCGCGTCGAAGAAAGGCTGCGTCGCCCGCGTGACGAGTGTCACGATTTCGGCGCCATCGACTGCATCTTCGAGCGAGGTTGCCTCGACGACCTGCACCGAGCCTAGACTGGTTGCCACCTTCTCGAAGAACGCGTGACGCTTCTCGGCGGTAGGACTCCAGATGCGCAAACGCTTGAGCGGCCGAACCGCGTTGACGGCAAAAATCTGCGCGAGTGCCTGACGCCCGCTGCCGATGATCGCCATGTCGCTCGCGTGCCTGTCGGCCATCCAGCGCGTGCCGACAGCGGTCATCGCGGAGGTCCGGATCTGGCCGAGCGTGTTTGCTTCGAGCATGGCAAGCAGCCGGCCATTCTCGGTGCTGAACAGCGAGAACACCGCTTTCGCGCCGGCGTTGGTATGCACCCATGTCTTGAAGCCGCACACGCCCTCGCGCAGCGACGCGGAGCCGAGCGCATGCATGGAGCCGCCATCGCCGATATCGCCGATTGCCTTGGGAACGTTGAACGCCGTGTCGTTGGCGATCTCGCCGAGGCTGTTCTCCAGCGCATCGATGGCGTCGTCGAGCGGCACCAGCTTCGATACATCGGATTCAGTTATCCAGATTGCTTCTTGTGTCATCAGTTATCCTGCCAAATGTGAATGGAGTGTAGGGCGATCGTGGTCGCTGCCGGCTACATCGAATCAGATGAATGGAAGATGACGCTCGCTCGACTTGCTCGCGATCAGCCAACGCTCGCCATCGAAGACCAGCGTGTCGATGCAGCGCCGCACTGCCGAGGGTGTCATCGGCGGTGTGTCGCTTGCGTCCGTGCGTTGCGCTTCGAAGGCCATCAGGAAGAAGCTCACTTCGGCATGGGTACGATCCACCCGCGCCACCAGCGGATTGCAGACAGCATGGAACGTTCTCCGGGTCTCGGGACGCGCAGCGAGCGCCCGGGCGATGCTTTCGCGGCCGCGCAGTGCTTCGCCGTTCCGATGCCACACGCCATCCGGCGCGAACAACGACACCGCCAGCTCGTGGGTACGCTCGTCGAGACAGCGGAAGAATGCGAAGACGGTTTCCGTACACGCCTTCGACGCTGCAAGCGCTGCTTCATCCGACATGCGGCCTCCGCTCGTTGGTCACCGTATTGGCAAGCGTGCCGATGCCCGACACGTCAACTTCGAAGACATCGCCTTCCCGCAGATAGCGCGGCGGCTTCCGGGTCATGCCCACGCCTTCGGGCGTGCCGGTGGCGATGACATCGCCGGCATCGAGCGTGGTGAAGGAACTGAGGTAGGCGATCAACTGCGGCACGCTGAAGATCAGATCATCCGTTCCGGAGCGCTGTACTTCTTCGCCGTTGAGCCGGCCAGTCAGCACGAGCCTGCCTGGATCGGGCACTTCATCGGCGGTGACGATCCACGGACCCAGCGCGCCCGAACGCTCGAAGTTCTTGCCCGGCGTCGCCTGTGTGTTGTGCTGCTGGAAATCCCGCACCGAGTTCTCGGCCATGCACGTATAACCGGCTACGTATTCGAGCGCGTGCTCGACGCTCACATGCCGCGCAGGCTTGCCGATGACAACCGCCAGTTCCGCTTCGTAGTCGAAGCAGTCGGAGTTGAAGGGACGCACTACCGGCTCGCCATGTCCGACCAGCGAACTGGCGAAGCGAACGAAGATGGACGGATACTCGGGAAAGGCACGCTTCATTTCCACCAGATGCGCGCGATAGTTCAAGCCCGCGCATATGATCTTCGCATCGCGCCCGACCGGCGGCAGAAGCCTCACGGCGGAGAGCAGCACGGTCTCGCCAGCGGCGCCGGAGCGCGCCTGTGCTATGGCCTGTTCGAACGTATCGGCAGCGTCGATCGAGGTCACCTGGTCGTCATTCAGAACGCCCCACCGCTGGCGACTTGCGTGCTCAAAACGAACAATTTTCATCTCGCACTTTCCATTGAAGAATTCACTTGCGTATCGAAACCATGCGTCGTGACGCGGGGATCAACGCGGATAGCGGTACGGGCCGATCAAGGTGATCGCGAATGCGCTGACGACGCATGCAGCCGACGCGAACATCATCACGGGCGTGTAGCTTTGCAGGCGATCGAAAGCGATGCCGAAAAGAATCGGTCCGCCCAGCGTGCCGAGACAGAACAGCGAAATCATCACGCCGTACACGGAGCCGAACGAGCTCAGACCGAAGTAGCGCTTCACCAGGAACGGCATCAGATCGCCTTCCGCGCCCACGAGCATGCCGGTCAGTGCCGCGCCCGTCGCCAGCAACGCGTAGGACGGGTTGTGCGACGAGGTTGCGAGGATCAGCCCGCCGACAGCGCCCAGCAGAAACGCGCCGCAGGCCACCACGCGAGCCGGCACGATGTCCAGCAGCACGCCCGCGCCGAATCGGCCGATGGTGAGGCCGATCGCCGAGAACGCCGCGCCGGCCACGGCCTGGTTCGCCGACAAGCCTTTGTCGGTAAGCAACGCGGGAATATGCACGATGCTGCCCAATCCGACCGCCGCCACAATCGCGATGCTGATGCTGATGATCCAGAAGCGCGGCTCGGCCAGCGACTCGCGCAGCGAGTTCGACGGTCCGTGCTTGCCGCCGCGGGAGGCTGCGGGAATCGGCAGCGTCGCCTGGCGGCCGACGCGCAGCAGCAACAGCGCGGCCACACCCATGACTGCCGCGAGCACGCCAAGCACGGCATAGGCTTGCTCCCAGCCGTAGCGGGTCATCGCCCAGCGCGCGACCCAGGGCGCCGACGCCGCACCGATTCCCGCGCCGATCGATGCAACGCCGAACGCAAAGCCCGTCCGGCGCTCGAACGAACGCGCCAGGATCGGCAGGTAGCCGACCGGCGAAGTCGCGACGCCAAGCAGCCCGATCACGAAGGTCTTGAAGCCGATCAACAGCGGCGTTGCGGGGCCGACGCAGATCAGGAGGAAACTCGCCACGAACAGCGCGAGCGACCACGCGATCACGCGATAGGCGCCGTAGCGGTCCATCAGCTTGCCGGCGATCGGTGCGCCCAGCGCAAGTCCGAGCGATGCCATGGCAAGACAGGTGGACGCGACCGCACGGCCGGAGCCGAGCGATGACGCGATCGGCAGCAAAAAGACGCCCGTCGTGCCGGCGAACAGCGAGGTATAACCGCCTGCCAGTCCCAGCGACGTCGCGAGCAGCAGAATGGCGCTGCGCATGACGGAGTGCCGGGTATCACTCGAAGATGCGGCAATCGGCTCCGAAAGGGCCGTGTGCGAGCCTTCCATCGTGGTGTCTCCTGGATTTGATCTGGATTTTTTATGAATGAAATCTAGCGGATCTGCGCAGGCGTTGACACTGAAACCTGTGCATTCGCCAAGTGCACGCGCTGCATCGGGCCTAGAAGCGATGGGCGATGTCGGCGCGCACGGCGGTCTGGGCATGGGTCGCGGACGGACTCAAGCCGGAGATCGACGCGACTGCGGCATTGCCGGTCGAGTCGATTCCGCTCGCGCGCTGATAGACGGCGGTGGTGTAGACCGTGGTGCGTTTGGAGAGCGCGTAGCTGGCTCCCAGACCGAGCTGGCGATACCAGGCGCCTTCGTTCCCGCCCACCGATGCCGAGCGTGTCAGGCTCGCCATCACCCCGGCGAGCAGCGCCGCCGAGAACTGGTAGCGCAGGTTCAGTTCGACCGTGTTGATGGCCGCCGTGCCCGTGTATCCGAGCGGATTGGGCCCGGACGTCGCGACATCGCCGAGACCTGTGTAACGGACATTGGTGTAGATGACGCCGGCGGTGGCCGCCTGCCACGTGACGGATGCGCCGGCCCCGAAGAGATCGAACGCATTGGCCGATGCATAGCCCGCATACAGTGGATTGCTCTCGGGCGTCGTCGCACTGCCGAGCGAGCCGAGATTGTTTGCACCGACACCCGCACCGTTCGGATTCGCGCCATAGAAGGCGACGTTCGGATTGCGCACGGAGAGCCAGGCGGTACCGGCACGCAGCGCTCCGCCGTCGTAGGCGGCGCCGAGCGACCAGGCCGAGTTGCGCGCATTCGATCCTGCTGCGCCGCCCACGCTGTACAACGCTTCCGCCGTGATGCCGCCGATCTTCGGCATCACGTATTTGATGCTGTTGTTCAGCCGGCGCGTGCTCAACAGGTTGTCGATGTCGCCTGGATGCGTGGCCGCATAGCCGCCGAACTGCCACGCGGCGGAGAACGGTGCAACGATGTCGAGATGCGGATCATATTGCCGGCCTAGGGCGACCCGGCCTAGTCCCGACTCGATGCCCACGAAAGCCTGCCGGCCGAACTCGCTGCCGCCTTGCGCAAAGGCGCCGTTGTTCAGCGTAAAGCCGCTTTCGAGCGTGAAGAAGGCTCGCAAGCCGCCGCCCAGTTCTTCGGTGCCGCGAATGCCCCAACGACTTCCGCTCAGGCCGAACGCGCCGTCGGTCATGGCGAGCTGGTTTCCACCGCCGACCGGACGACCCTTGACTACGGCTCGCTGCGAGCCGACCGCATAACTGATGCCGACATCCAGAAGACCATACAGCGTGACGCTCGATTGTGCGTAGGCGGGAACCGCGAGCGCGCCAGGGACGAGTGCCAATAGCACGTACCTTTTCATCCAATCTCCTCCGAGTTATTTTTTATATGCTTCGCTTGAGTGGAAGCGCGTCCTTTTGCGTTTTTGTTGCAAGGCTGCAAGCGCGAACGGACGCTGCGAATCTATCGGATCACGGATGCAACCGACACTGAAACCTGCGCATGAGAGACATGCATGAGGCGAATTGGGGGTTGCTTCGGTTGGGTTTGGGGCAAGGTGCGTTCAATGCCCCTTATCGAAATCACTGCGTCCCTCCCGGGGAATTTCGCGACTTCTCTGGAGACAAGGATTTGTGGTGTCGCTGGCGTGCGGCGGTTGGTGAACCAGTTCAGCTCAGCTCTCGCTGACACCTTTCGGTGTAGCAACACTCACCAGGCGGTAGAAGCGCAGAGCGGGATGACGGGATGGCGGAAGCTGCGATGGTGCCGGGACCAGGGTCGCGCCAAAGTCTGACTAACGCTGCGAGAGACATCAAATGAATGTGTTCGTCGACCATCCGGCGGTGCTGTTCGCAGTTTTGCTCGCCCTTTTCATCGGCGCGGTGGCCTTCGGCGCGTTTGTTTTGCGACGTCTGGCCGTGTTGCCGCCCGATGACCGCGACGACTGCAACATCATTCAAACCTCCACGCTGACGCTTCTCGCGCTTCTGGTTGGATTCAGCCTGTCGATGGCGGTGAATCGCTACGACGTCCGGGAGTCCTTGGAAGAAAGCGAAGCCAACGCCATCGGCACCGAGTACGCGCGAGCTGACCTGGTCGATTCCGCCGTCGGCGCCATCACGATCCTTCCGGCGACGGTCGCGTTGTCGCTTGCACTGATCGCGGACATTGACAGCCCAAAGGGCGGTGTCATCCGCGTCGAACTGCGGGACCTCGGAAGGCTGCTGACGTCACTTGAGCCGTGATCCCCGATGCTCGATACGGCGCTGCCGGGGCCCTGGCCGTTTGGTTCCCTGCCTTACACCGTGCGTCGCTTTCCAGGTTGCACGATATGCTGAGAGCAAAGTCTCAAAGATGAAAATCAATGCAAGACCGTCAGCGGCTTGCGGGTCAGATGCCAGAGTCGGAAGAGCACAAGCCATCTTCGCAGCAGGCCAATGCGGCTCGCATCCAGCACCACGACGTCCGCGCCACGATTCGCGTGGGCCGCAATGGACTTCTCGGCCGAACCGAAGATGCGCTTCCAGGTATAGGGAACACCGGCGTCTTCCAGCACCGCACATGTGCTCGTCAAGGCATCTCGCATGAAATCCTTCTCTTGCCGACGCAGCGCCGATCGGGAGTGAAACGCGACCGCGCGGCTTTGAGCCGCATCATCGAGGATCTCGATCACTTCAACGTGAGCGACGCACTTCTCCGCAAAGAGAAACGCCGCATGACGCGCCGCTTCGAGCGCACCGGCCGGGCAAATCACGGGAATGAGCAGCTTGAGCATCTCAGTCTTCTTCAATGCGGATTGAGCAGTCTTCATTGCAGCACCACGTGCATCAAGATCGCGCAAAGCTTCAGTTCGCCGGTATAAAACTTTCGTAAAGATTCAGCCTGTACAATGGCGGAAGGGTGTCAGGCGAATTCGCGTTTGACAGGATCAGCGTCGGTCGGGCCGCCACGCTGGATCCTTGACGTCCATTTCATGCTCCAGCATTCCGCACGACAAGCCCGGCACATCGCCCGACAAGCCCTCACCGCACTCGAGCATTTCCTGCACGTCGAGGCTGCGAGCGGCATCATTCTTCTCATTGCCGCCGCTGCTGCTCTTCTTTGGGCCAACTCGCCCTTCGCTGACGCATACCATCACCTTTGGGAAGCGCCGATCGCCTTCAAGGTCGGATCGTTCGAGTTCTCCAGGCAGTTGCACTTCTGGATCAACGACGGGCTCATGACGGTGTTTTTTCTGGTCGTGGGGATCGAGATTCGCCGGGAGATGCACGAGGGATCCCTGAGCGATCTCCGGCAGGCCGTTTTGCCGCTCGCAGCGGCCGTCGGCGGGGTGATTGCGCCCGCGCTCATTTACCTCGCGGTCAACTATTCATCGGGAGAAATCCGCGGCTGGGCGGTGCCGACTGCAACGGACATCGCTTTCGCTGTCGGCGTGCTGGCGTTGCTCGGGAAATCGATTCCGGGAAACTTGCGCATCTTTCTTCTGACGCTTGCAATCGTCGATGACATCATCGCGGTATTGATCATCGCGGTCTTTTATTCTTCCGGCCTCGACTACGCCGGCTTCGGAATCGCGGCCGCCGGTGTCGTGATGGTGCTGGTCATGCAGCGCATGAGCATCGGCGCCGCGGCGGCCTATATCGTTCCCGGCTCGGTGATCTGGACGGGTCTGCTCGTGAGCGGAGCGCACCCGACGCTTGCGGGCGTCGTGCTCGGATTGATGACGCCCGTCGCGCCCACTTTCCACCGCGAGCGCGCGCTCGTCGAAATGTCGCAGGCGACTGCCAGTGTCACACAAAAGAGCACCGCCCACGAGAACGCCGACAAATTGGCCAGACCGCTGCAGATGTTACGGCTGGCGCAGCGCGAGATGCTGGCGCCCGTAGTTCGCGTGCAATGGTCGCTCCATCCGTGGGTCGCCTACGGCATCATGCCGTTGTTTGCGCTGGCCAATGCGGGCGTGAGTTTTACGGGTCTCGATCCGTCCGGCGGCCAGGCTCACTATGTGTTGGTCGGTGTGGTGGCTGCGCTTGTGCTCGGAAAACCGCTGGGCGTGTTCGTGTCGACGTGGACGCTGGTCAGGACGGGATTGTGCCGCTTGCCTGATGGTGTGGCGTGGGGCGGCGTGATGTTGGTGGCGTTGCTTGCGGGCATCGGCTTTACCATGTCCATCTTCATATCGATGCTCGCGTTCGACGATCCTGAGACGCTTTCCGTCGCCAAACTCGCAGTCCTGATCGGCTCGGTGCTCGCGGGTGTGCTCGGATTGGGATGGGGCATGATCTACGCGCGACGCCGCCCGGTCATCGGGCCGTCTGCTTAGGCGCATCTCTCATCCGCCGACGCCGGGACCTTGCGAACGAGTCGTTACGTGAAGGACTCAGCCACGCTTCGTACCTGTTTCTTGTCGTCTTCGAGGGTCATCGCGTCTTCGGCGCGTGTCAGTGCGAGCTGCGACTGATGACGCGCGGCTTCGCGAAACGCGTCATCACCCATTTCGACAAGCGCCCGACAAGTCTTCTGCAATCGAAGCTGTATCTCGACAAACCTTGAGCGTCGAGTGCGGCCATGTCCACGTACTGCACGTATCCGGTCACACCCGCGTGCAAAGGCTCGGCGCTGTCCGGAATATCCGTCGCGGGATCTTTGAGTTCTGTACCGCCAAGGAAAGGCTCACCGAGCCGTGCATCGATTGCGGCCTGTGTCGCCTGCTCGACCCTGTCGGTCGTCTCACCGACGCGAGCAAGCCCAAGCAGCGTGAGGTGATCGTCATCATGAACAGCACCGACCGTCCTTGCGGTCCGTACACGCCGACCTTCAACACGACCAGCGCGACCATGCTGAACAGGAAGGAACCGACAAAGGTCGACAATGCGTTCTGCGTGACGCTCCCCTGAATCAGGAGAAGAATTGCACGCGGGGTGACGTTATTCGTGGCCGATCCATAGGCCGACGTCATGATGCTCAGGGAGAAGGTGGTGACTCGTTGCCCTGACCCACTGTTTTCGTATGAACAGCAGCAGTATCGATTGCCAACGTGCCACGCGCGCCTCCATGCGACTTCAGAATCGAAGTGACGGCGTCAAAAGCACGTTGCGCGCCTACGTATCTCAATCTTGCCATTCAACCCGCACGCCTGTCGCATTCGCACGGCGGCATCGCCTGACGAATCGCCTTCTGCCACGCTATGCCCACGTCGATACCCAACGTCGGAGGTGCATCAGAATGGCCAAGAAATATGCGGGCGGCTGCGCATGCGGTGCAGTGAGATTCGAATTCGATACCGATCCCGGCTTCATCGCCGATTGCTACTGCCGGGACTGTCAACGGGCGAGCGGCGGCGTGATGGCCACGTTCGTCGGCGTTCCGGAAAACGACTTCACGTTGCTGAGCGGCAAGCCGAAGTCGTTTGCCTATATCGCGGACTCCGGCAAGCGAATCGACCGGAACTTCTGTCCCGATTGCGGCTCGCGCCTGTTCACGAACCACGCCGGCGCGTTTCCGGGCACGGTGTTCGTGATGCTGGGCAGCCTGGACAATGCCGAAACCATCCAGCCGATGCTCGAAATGTTCACGAAGCGCCGACACACATGGCTCAAGCATCCTGACATTCCGCAGTTCACGGACATGCCTTCATGACGCATCGGCGGCTCAGTTCACCAGCGTCTCCCGCTTCTTCTGCCGCAACGCGACACCCGGCCACAACTGGGCGCCGCCGCGTTCGTATTGCCCAGGATAGCGAATCCGGCTGACGTCGCCGAGCACTTCGGCGGCGTGCCACGGCCATCGCGGGTCGTCGATGAACGCGCGCCCGAGCGCCACGCAATCGGCCTGCTGGTTCGCGAGAATGGCCTCGGCCTGATGCGGATCGGCGATAAAGCCGACGGCCCGCGTGACCATGCCCGTGCGGCGCTTGACCTCTTCGGCGAGATGCACCTGATAGCCCGGTTCGACGGGAATGGCGGCAGGCGCCACTGCCCCCGAGGTCACGCAGACGTAATCGACGCGGATCGCTTTGAGCGCGTCGGTGAACGCGACACATTCGTCGATCGTGATGCCGCCGTCCTTCCAGTCGGTCCCGGTGATGCGAAAGCCGAGCGCGATATCGGCGCCGAGCGCGTCGCGCACAGCGGCGGCGATATCGAGCGGCAGACGCATGCGGTTCGCGAGGCTGCCGCCGTATTCGTCGTCACGCTGATTGGCCAAGGGCGAAAGAAACTGATGCAGCAGATAGCCATGCGCGGCATGAATCTCGACCACCTCGAACCCGAGACGCGCCGCCCGCTTCGCGGAATCGACGAAGCTGTCGCGCACGCGGCGGATGTCGTCCTTCGTCATCGCCTGCGGGGTGTGCCAGCCGTCGGTGAACGCAAGCGACGACGGCCCCTGCGTCTGCCACGGGTCCTCACCCTCGCCGAGCGCACCACGCCCTTCCCACGGACGTTGCGCCGAAGCCTTCCTGCCAGCGTGGCCCAGCTGGATGCCCCAGCGCACGCCCTGCCCGACGCCACGCGCCGCGGCCATCACGCGCCCCAGCGCGGCTTCGGTGACATCGCTATACAGCCCGAGACAGCCATGCGTGATGCGCCCATGCCGTTCGACGGCAGTCGCTTCGAGCATCACCAGCCCCGCACCCGAGACGGCGAGCTGCATGAGGTTCATCAGATGCCAGTCGCTGGCGCAACCGTCGTTGGCGCTGTACTGGCACATCGGGGCCACGACGATACGGTTGTCGAGTTCGACGGCACCCATGCGCAAAGGGGAAAAAAGAATACTCGTCATGCCTTGTCCAGATGATGTGGAGCGCTCCGCGAGGCGAAACGCGGAGCGTCGAAAGAAAAAACGTCAGGCCGCATTCGCCTTCGCATACGCGGCGACTTCCGCGTGCGTGGCGAACCAGACGTCCTTGGTCTTCATGTAGGTGATCAACTCGTCGAGGATCCAGATGCGCGAGCGCGCCGTGATGATGTGCGGATGCATCGTCAGCTGGAACAGGCCGCCGCTCTCGTACGCGTGGTCGAACTCGCGGCGGAAAATCTCGAAGACATCGGTAGGCGGCGTATACGGGCGCAGCGACTGGAAGCGATGCATGCTGAAGTACACGGCATCGTCGCGAATCCATTCCACCGGCAGTTCCACCACGCCCGTCGCCTCGCCTTCGAGCATCAGCTCGTAACAGTCTTCGTCCGCCATCAGCGACGAATCGTAGAGCAGGCCCATTTCCTTCGCGATGCGCAGCGTATGCGGGCTGAAGTCCCACGAAGGCGTGCGCAATCCGACCGGCCGCACGCCCGTGATCTTCTCCAGCGCGTCCGACGAGCGCAGCATCAGATCGCGCTCGTCCTCGTAGGACAGCACCGAGTTGAGTTCGTGAATCCAGCCATGAATGCCGATCTCATGTCCTTCGGCGATCACGCGGCGCTGTTCGTCTTCATGCAGCATGGCCGCGACCGCCGGCACATAGAAGCTCGCCTTGACGCCGTGCCGTTCCAGCAGTTCAAGCAGTCGCGGCATGCCGACGCGCGCGCCGTATTGCCCCCAGCTCATCCGGCTGATGGACTTGCCGCCGTCGCGCAGTTCGTTGGTCTCGTGATCGCTGTCGAACGACAGGGCCACCGCGCAACGTGCGCCGTCCGGCCAGTGCGCGGGCCGCAGACTGCGCCCCGCGCGCGTGTGATTCACCTTCGCGCGCCAGGTTTCTTCCGGCCATTGCCAGGGTTCGAGGGTCTGCTTCGAAAGATCGTTTGTCATCCTGGTTTCCTTTGGTTCAGATTGGGACCGGCTTTATCGGCCGCCATCGACGGACAGAATCTGCCCGTTGACGAAGCCCGACAGCTCCGACGCGAAGAACAGCACCGCGCGCGTGATGTCCTCGGGCGTGCCGAAGCGCCGCAGCGCAATGCCGTCGAGCAGGCTGCGCTGGCGCGCTTCGCCCATCGCGGCCCATTGCTTTTCGGTGGCGTCGTTGGTGCGCACGAAGCCGGGCGCGACCGAGTTCACGCGAATCCCGTGCGGTCCGAGTTCGTGCGCGAGTTGCCGCGTGAGGCCGAGCACCGCGTGCTTCGCGGAGCAGTACGCCTGCACGCCAGTGAGCGAAGCCTGCAAGGCCGCGCCGGAACTGATGTTGATGATCGCGCCGCGTCCCGCGCGCTTCATGCCGGGCGCGGCCGCGCGGCTCAGCGAGAAGGTCGTGCCGAGGTTGATCTCGATCACGCGGTCCCATTGTTCGTCGGTGACTTCATCGACTGGACGCGGCGCCTGTCCGGCCACGCCGCCCGCGTTGTTGACGAGCACGTCGAGCGCACGGCCGCTGTGTTCCTCGATCCCGCGAACCCATGCCGCAGCCGCCGCGCGATCCGTCAGATCGACAACCTTCGTTTCGATGCGCGGCGCCGCGAGCGTCGCGAGTTCGTCGGCGCGAATATCGCAGGCATAGACGTGTGCGCCGAGTTCCGCGAACGTCGTGGCGATCACGCGCCCAAAACCGATGGCCGCACCGCTGACGGCCACCACCTGCCCTTCGAAGGAAATGTTCATGTCTCGAGTAATTCGTTGAGGTTGCGGTCGGACAGCGTGCGTTCACCGTCCTCGATCTCGTGGATCATGTCGCACAAGGCATTCAGCTTCACGCAGTCGATGCCGTGCGTGCGGCCCGTCTCCACCACCGGCTTGATCTGCATGTCCACTTCCGTACGGCGCTTGCGCACCGCGAGATCGCGCCATACGCCGGAATGCGTCTTGGCGTTCGGCCGGTTGAACGCCACCATCGCCGCGACGCTCGCGCGGGCCGCGGCTTCGTCGGACTGCGGCGTGAACGCGGCCGGATCGAAGCCATTGAAGCCGCGCGCGTTCACGCCTTCCGCCTGCGCCACCTGCAGGACTTCGGTCGCCATCTCGCGCCACAGCGGCAGCAGTTCGGGACGCTCGAGACAATCGGCGATGCCCAGTTGACCAACCGCCTGCGCGAACAGCAGCGAGCCATAGGCCAGCTTGCCCCACAGGTAGGAGAAGATTTCGTTGGTGAGGACGGCGTCGGGTTCGAATTGCTGCATGAGTCCGTGCAGCGCCTGGATACGCTCGGTCGAGGCGCCATCGATTTCCCCGACCACCACCGCCGCCCGGTTGCCGTAGTGAATCTCGCCCGGCTTGATCCAGTCCGCGCCGAAGTTGACGAATGCGCCGACCGTCCGCTCGCGGCCCACGACCTGCGCGATCACGTGCTCGCACAGTCCGTTCTGCAGCGACAGCACATAGCCGTCCTTCGTCAGATGCGGCCACAGTGCTTCACACGCCTCACGTGTATGGTGCGCTTTCACGGCGAGGAAGATGCGGTCCCACTGCCCGTCGATTTCACCCGGAAGGCAAGCTGGCGCGCTTACCGTAAATCGATCTACCGGACCGGTGATCGACAAGCCACGCGCCGGATCGCGGATCGCTTCCACGTGCTCGCGGTCGATGTCCACGAAGGTGATGTCGTGACCCGCGCGCACGAGATACGCGCCGATCGTTCCGCCGATGGCGCCCGCGCCCCAGATCAGAATGCGTTGTTTCATTGAAGGTTTGCCCGTTGGTTTAGCGAAGCCGCTCACGTGCGGTTTCGCGGAAAGTCGAGATGACGATGCCGGAGACGATCGCCGCCGCCGTCAGATAGAAAGCCGGTGCGATGGGCGAGCCGGTCACGCCGATGAGCCAGGTCGAGATGAACGGTGCGAAGCCGCCGAAGATCGCGGTCGAGAGGCTGTAGCCGATCGACATCAGCGTGGTGCGGCCGTAGGTCGGGAACAGCTCGCACAGCGCCGACGGACCCGCGCCCGAGAAGGCCGCGATGAACAGGTTGAAGAAGATCTGGATGGCCAGGATTGCGCCGAAGCTCGCGCCGCCGAGCACCACGCGGAACAGCACGTACGAGAACAGCAGGAAGCCCACGCAGCAGCCGATGAGCAGCGGCTTGCGGCCGATGCGGTCCGACAGCGCGCCGAAGAACGGCGTGGCCGCGACCAGCACGGCGAGCGCGATCGAATTCGACATCAGCGCCTGCGTCGTGCTGAGGCCGGCGTACTTGCCGAGGAAGGTCGGCATGTAGCTGAGCATCACGTAGTACGATACGGTCCAGATGATGGTGAAGCCGAACGCCTTCGACATCATGCCGAGCGCAGCCGACTTGCTGGTGCGTTCGACCTGCTCCAGGTTCTCCTGCACCTGCGTGAACGCGGGCGTCTCGACGATGTTGCGGCGCATGTAGAGACCGATCGGCAGCAGGATGCCACCGAACAGGAACGGCAGGCGCCAGGCCCAGGCATCGAGTTGATCGGCGGTAAAGGACGCGCTGACGATGGTCGCGACCACGCTGCTCGCCAGCGACGACGCCGCAATCGACGCCTGGCCCATGCCGCCATAGAAGCCGCGTTTGCCCGGTGGCGCGGATTCGACGATGAACGACGTGGCGCTGCCCCATTCGCCGCCCGCCGCGAGGCCCTGAACGAGCCGCAGGAACACGAGCAGCGCGGGGGCGAGTGCGCCCGCCGTCGCATACGTCGGCAACAGGCCGATGCCCGCCGTGCCGACCGCCATGCCGAAGATGGTGATGAGCAGCGCGGCGCGCCGGCCGTGCACGTCGGCGATGCGGCCGATGATCGCGCCGCCCACCGGCCGCGCCAGGAAGCCGACGCCGAAGGCGGCGAAGCTCGCCAGCAGGCCGCCGTACTTGTCGCCCTGGAAGAAGTTGCGCGCGAGCGTCGCGGCGAGGAACGCGTACACGATGAAGTCGTAGTACTCGAGCACGTTGCCGATCATGGCGGCCATGAGTTGCTGGCGTGTCGAGTGTGCTTGCGGCGCGTCTGTCGTCAGGGGCGGGACGGCAGCTTGCGTATCAGCCTGATTGAGCATACAGGAACCCTAAGTTTTCGATGTGGAGATGCCGGAATCCCGGCATGCGATGTTGGTCAAGCGACTCTTAAGCGGATTCGCGCGGCGAAGGCGAAGTCGACGGCGCCGCCGGCGTCAATGCGCCGAACGGCGGGGGCAAGCGGTCGATGCAGGCGCGCATCGCCGCGAGGATCTTGTCGCGCTTCGCCGGATAACGGCTGGCGACGCAGCCCACGTCCAGCGCCGCGATGGGCACGCCGCCGGCATCGCAGATCGGCATCGCGATGCCGACGCCATCCAGCGCGAACTCTTCCTCGACGATGGCAACGCCCTCGATGGCCGCCTGATCGATCTTTTCGTTGATGCGCGCGAGGTCGGACAGCGCGTACGGCGTGCGCTGCTCCAGCGGCCAGAGCGCGAGCAGTGCGTCGCGCTTCTCGCGCGGCAGGCAAGCGAGCATCGCGCGGCCCATCGCGCCGCAATAGGCGGGATACGACTTGTCGATTTCGAGGTCGTAGCGCACCACGGTCTGCGCGAGTGATTTGGCGACAGTTCTGAACTGTCCGTCGTCCGTAAACACGCTCAGCACGACCGTCTCGCCCACTTCCACGCACAGATCGTCCATCGCCGGTTTGGCGATGGCGGTCAGGCGCGCGCCGAGGTCGCCGTTCCAGCCGAAGCCGCCGCTGCGAAACGCCGGATTCAGCCGATAGAGGTTGTGATCGTCGCGTTCAAGGTAGCCGCGCGAGAGCAGCGTGCGCAGCAGCGCCAGCGTGCTGCTCTTGGGCATCGCGAAGATCGTGGAGACGGTGGTCAGCGCCACGCCCTCTTCCGTCGATGCGAAATATTCGAGCAGGTCGAGGACCCGTGCGGCTGACCGGACTGCGTCGTTCATATATACGAACTCGATTCATTAGTGTGAATCGATTGTTCACGGCCAAAACAGATCGAGCAAGCAAGGGAAAACCCTTAGGCAACAAAGCTTGAATGACCGACGAGCACGTCAGGTCCGAAACCTGCACCAAGGCAGTCACACGAACACCCGTTTCGATCAGAGCGTTCGTCAAGGCAGCGAAAGGCCGGCTACGGCGCGCGTGTCTTCTCTTACGGGAGCTGAGCCCTCGCGCGCGTGCGCAGGAAAAGAGCGCAGCCGTCCGGATGAGCGCAAGATCGTTTCGGCAAGCGATCTCGCGCAGATCGCATGCGGGCCGCCCCGATCCTCTGAACCCGACTGGAGATCCTCACATGAGCACCCTCGCCGACCGCCGCGCTCCCGCCGCTGCCCAATCCAAACGCTACGGTCTCTTCGTCTGCTTCATGGCCGCGCTTGCCGGCCTGCTGTTCGGCCTGGATATCGGCGTGATCTCCGGCGCGCTGCCTTTCATCGCGAAACAGTTCGTCCTCAACGATCGTTCGCAGGAATGGATCGTCAGCTCGATGATGGTCGGCGCAGCCCTCGGCGCGCTCGCGGCAGGCTGGCTCTCGTGGCGTCTCGGACGCCGCTATGCACTGGTGCTCGCGGCGATCCTCTTCATCATCGGCTCGCTGTGGTCCGCATTCGCGAGCGGACCGGCTCACCTGATCGGCGCGCGTCTGGTGCTCGGGCTGGCGGTGGGCATGGCGTCGTTCACCGCGCCGCTGTATCTGTCCGAAGTCGCGCCGAGGCAATGGCGCGGCGCCATGATCTCGACCTATCAGTTGATGATCACTGTCGGCATCCTGGCGGCGTTCCTGTCCAACATCGGGCTCTCCTATATCGCCGACTGGCGCTGGATGCTGGGTGTCATCGCAATTCCGGCGGCGTTCTTTCTGGCAGGCGTGCTCGCGCTTCCCGACAGTCCGCGCTGGCTGCTGCAACGCGATCGCGGCGACGAAGCCCGCGCCGTGCTGCAACGCCTGTATGCGAATCCCGCCGACGTGCAGAGCGAGCTTGAACAGGTCAGCGACGACAACAAGCAACCGCAACGCGGCTGGAGCCTGCTGCGCAGCAATCCCAACTTCCGCCGTTCGGTGGCGCTGGGCGTCGTGCTGCAGATCTTCCAGCAACTGACCGGCATCAACGTCGTGATGTACTACGCCCCGCGCATCTTCCAGCTGGCCGGCTTCGCAACGCATGAGCAGCAATTGTGGGCGACTGTGATCGTCGGCCTCGTGAACGTGATTGCGACCTTCGGCGCGATTGCCTTCGTCGATCGCTGGGGACGCAAGCCGATTCTCTATGCCGGCTGCGCGGTGATGGCGTTCGGCATGTGCGCGCTCGGCTTCCTGCTGCATGCAGGCGTATCGGGCACGGCGGCGCAGGGAATGGCGGTCGTGTCGCTGCTGCTGTTCATCGCGGGCTTCGCGATGTCGGCCGGGCCGCTTGTGTGGATCCTGTGCTCGGAGATTCAGCCGCAACAGGGACGCGACTTCGGCGTCGCCGCTTCCACGCTGGTCAACTGGGTAGCGAACATGGTGGTCGCGGCCACGTTCCTGAGCCTGCTTTCGACGATCGGCGAAGCGAACACCTTCGTGCTGTACGCGTTCCTGAACGCGCTGTTCGCGGTCATCGTGTTCTTCTATGTGCCGGAGACGCGTGGTGTATCGCTGGAAAAGCTGGGCAATGACCTGATGGCCGGCAAGCGCCTGCGCGATCTCGGCGCGGCCGACTGAGCCGCTATAGCGCCTGCGCTTCCGGCCACGCGTTCTCGAACACGCATTCGTCGAAGGAGCGGCGCGCGGCCCATCGTTCGGTTTCGAGCATCGGAGCATCGTAGTAGCGTTCCACGTGCCCCACGCAGAGGATGGCGACCGGCCGCGCGCCCGCCGGCATGTTCAGTAAGGCGCCGACGGCAGCGGGATCGAACAGCGATACCCAGCCCATGCCGAGCCCTTCGGCGCGGGCCGCGAGCCACATGTTCTGTATCGCGCACGCCACCGACGCCAGGTCCATCTCCGGCAGCGTGCGACGGCCGAACACATGCTGTTCGCGGCCGTCCATCAGCGCCATCACGAGCACTTCCGCGCACTCGCGCAGACCTTCCACCTTGAGACGCATGAACGCGTCGCGACGTTCGGCGAGAGCGTCGGCGGTGAGCAGGCGCTCGCGTTCGACGGCATCGCATAACTGCGCGCGCAACGTTTCCGACGTGATCCGCACGATGCGCCATGGCTGCATGAAGCCGACGCTCGGCGCATGCAGCGCCGCCTCGATGAGCCGCCGCATGACCTGCGGATCGACCGGATCGCTGACGAAATGGCGCATGTCGCGACGCTCGTGAATGGCGCGGTAGACGGCGTCGCGATCCATGTCGCTGAAAGCTTTGTTCATGTCGGCGTAAGGTGCGGCGAGGGTGGGATCCGGGCACGCGATGATATCGCCTGCGCGATCCGATCGCGCATTCCCGTGCCACCCATCCCGGATTACCTAGGTAATTGACACGTATCGACCTAGGTAATTTGAGCGCCTACTCTCGTTTTCATCCCTCCGATGCACACCGACACGTGAAAAGCGAGATGAACATGTCAGCTCAACCAGGTCAGGAAGTCGACACCCGTACGCTGCGGCGCGTCATTGCGGCCGCCTCCATCGGCAATTTCGTCGAATGGTTCGACTTCGCCGCATACGGCTTTCTCGCGACGATCCTCACGCGCGAGTTCTTTCCCAGCGGCGATCCCACCGTCGGTCTCCTGAAAACCTTCGCGGTGTTCGCGGTGGCCTTCGCGTTCCGTCCGCTCGGCGGGCTGTTCTTCGGCGTCGTCGGCGACCGGGTGGGACGCAAGCGCACCCTCGCCTTCACCATCCTGCTGATGGCCGGCTCGACCACGCTGATCGGCCTGCTGCCGACCTACGCGAGCATCGGTTACTGGGCGCCGCTGCTGCTCACGATCATTCGCTGCGTGCAGGGCTTCTCGGCTGGCGGCGAATATGCGGGCGCCTGTGCCTATGTGATGGAACATGCGCCGCGCCGCCGGCGCGCGTTCTTCGGCAGCTTCGTGCCGGTCTCGACGTTCTCGTCGTTTGCCTGCGCCGCTGTCGTCGCCTATGCGATGGAATCGTGGCTGTCCTCGGCCGCGATGGTCGACTGGGGCTGGCGCGTGCCGTTCCTGATCGCCGCGCCGATCGGTCTCATCGGCGTCTATCTGCGCGTCAACCTGAACGAAACGCCCGCCTTCAAGGCGCTCGAAGGCAAGCATGAAGTCGCGCATGCGCCGCTCGCGGAAACCCTGCGCTCGCAGTCCTGGAACATCCTGAAGCTGGGCGCGTTCGTCTCGGTGACGGCGCTGTCGTTCTACACCTTCACCACCTACTTCGCGACCTATCTCCAGGTGGCCGGACATCTGTCACGCGGCACCTCGCTGCTCGTGACCGTGCTCGCCCTCTTCTTCGCCGCCGCGTTGTGTCCGCTGGCAGGCCTGTTCTCGGATGCCGTGGGCCGCCGCGTGACCATCGGCAGCACCTGCGTGTTCATCATCGCGTCGGTCTATCCGGCCTTCACGCTGGGCGGTTCGGGCAATCTGTCGCAATCCCTGTTCGGCGTCGCGCTGCTGGCCGTGGGCGCGGTGCTGTCGGGCGTCGTGACGGCGCCGCTGCTGTCGGAGGTCTTCGCGACCAAGACCCGCTACACGGCATCCGCGATCACCTACAACCTCGCCTACACGATCTTCGGCGGCACTGCGCCGCTGGTCGCCACCTGGCTGATCTCCGTCACCGGCACGAACCTGTCGCCGGCTTACTATCTGATCGCCGTGTCGATTCTCGCGATGATCGGCGGCCTCTCGTTGCGCGAGACCTCGAAGACGGCGCTCGAAGAAGCCGGCTTCGCGAACACGAACGCAGGCGGCACCGCAACCGCCGACGCGTTCTCCCGTACCCACTGAAGCGACTTCAACGGATCACGACCATGAGTGCATTGCACGATTCGAGCATCATCATCGACGGCCTGAACATCTCGAAGTTCGAGCGCTCCGTGTTCGAGGACATGCGCAAAGGCAACGTCACCGCCGTGAATTGCACCGTCTCGGTGTGGGAAGACTTCCAGAAGACCATCGACAACATCGCGGAGATGAAGCAGCAGATCCGCGAGTACAGCGAGATCCTGACGCTCGTGCGCACGACCGACGACATCCTGCGCGCG
>NZ_JARUXQ010000009.1:0-48034 GCF_031451265.1 Caballeronia sp. LZ033
GCCATACTCGTTCGACGCCAGAAAGATGCGATTCGCATACATGCCGCCGAGTGCGCTCACGTCGAGCGCGACGGCGGGTGCCGTGCCGTTGCCCGCGACCGGCGTCGCGGCGAGCGAATCGTGCTCGATGCCGTTTGCGCCCGTGACCGCGTTGAGCCGGTTCGCGTAAATGGCCGCATTTACCTGGATTGCGCGCGCGAGCAGGTCGACCTGATCGATGTTGGCGGCGTTCAAGCCCGCACCTTGCACAACGATGCTGCCGCCGTTGACGGTGAAACCCGTCAGCGACCCGTTCGGCCCAAAGTTCGGCGTGCCCGTGGTCAGAATGGCGCGGCTCGTGTTGATGAAGCCGCCCCCGTCGACTATCAATCCGTTTGGATTGGCAACAACGACCTCGGCGCGCGGCCCGGCGACTTCAACGTACCCTCGAATCGCGGAGGGTGAAGGGCTCATCACCTGATTAACGATCACACGCGCGGAGCCGCCCGGCGCGAGGTTGGCGTTGCCGTTGATCAGTCCGGCCTGCTGCGTCTGCGTGATGGCGGGCGAGTTATTGAGAATCGCGCCTTGTCGCTGAACGTCGAATTGGGAGTAATGATTGAGCGACACCCCCGCACCCGAAGGCTTCGCGATATTCACCTGTGCGACGCCATTCTGCGCCTGTAGAACCTGCGCACCAGAGCCCGGGACCGCGACGATCTGTGCACACGTGGGTGCAACTGAAGCAAGCGCTCCGAAGCACAGCAGGGTGGCGGCAACGAGCGGACGCAACAGGAGGTGCCGCGCCGCGTTGCGCGTGCCTGCGACCCGCATGTCCGGCCCGCTGCCGTGAGCGCATGCAAAATCGGCGACAGCGACGTGCATCTTCCGCAGACGGCTGTACACCAGCTTGAAAAGACCGTGATTCATGTTCTTGCAGGAAGGGAGTCGGCGGAACCGGCTCGCGAGGCATGGCAACGTAAGCAAGCAGCACGTGTATTGTCAGCGCTCCGAATTGCCCGGCGTAGGCCGATAAATCTGAAAAAAAAGCCTCGCACGAGGCGAGGCGCAAAAATCAGAGGCGTGCCTGTTGCCAGTCCGTGGCGCGACGGAACGATCACGCGGGACCTGGGATCGGTGCCTCTCAGGGAGGCGAGGACAGGTCAGCCAAGCGCGGCGACCTCGATTGCAATGAGCCCGCGCAGCTTGCTTGCGTGGTGAATCGTGATCGAGCACGTCGCCGGAAGCTGACTCAGGTACGCGCGGATAGCAGGGGGGCGGGTGGAATACGGGTATGGATTGCGGTGCCTCTGACGCTCACGGGTTCGCCCTTTTGTGGTGAGGGCCCGCGTCCCTCTCGAAGAGAGGCGACGGGCCAATAGCAGAGTTGAGCGTCTGGAGCGACGATGAACCCAAATCGCTCTGCACCCTCTACTACGGCCCGCCATTGAACGGTCGGACACGATGCACGTCCGTGCAAGGACGTGAGAGATCGGAAACCTGCGAATTCAACCGCCTCGCCCTTGACAGGCGAAGCAGGGTTCTTCTCATGTGCGGCTCACAGGTCGCTTAAAGCCTGCTTCCGCGATGCACTCGCCGAACCGCACAAACTACGCACAATCGCGCCTAATTGCACTGAGAAGATTCTGAGTCTTGCGATGCGTTGAATGTGCGTGATTCGCTGCCCGTTGTCCATACTTGTGACGCGATCGCGCAAGGGTTTGGCGCACGCGGTGAAACGATGATGAGCACGGTACGCCGCGCCGGGCTTCTCTGCTCAATGTTTGAGGCACGTATCAACATTCTTCCACGTACACGTGTCAAGCCCCGTATGCACGATCGGCTTCACCGTCTTGCCCTCCGCAAGATCACGCATCACCATCGCCGCCTGATAACCCATCTCCTCCGGACGCTGACCCACCAGCACATTCACCTTGTGATCCTTCAAGGCCTGCAGTTCCGGCGCGAGCGTATCAGCCGACACAATCACGAACTTGCCGCTCTGGATCTTGTCCATGATTGGCGCAACCACCTGCGAATAGGCCTGCGGCGCAAACAGCGGCCAGCCACCCTCCAGCACGAACGCATCCAGTCCGCTGGCGTTCGCCGTCAACGTGTCCTGCATCATCTGGTTCGCTTTCGCCGCATCATCATTCACGTAGAGCGGGCACGCGCTGATCTCGTTCCAGCCATTCTCGCCCGCCAGCTTCGAGACGCCTTTCTTGCCCGCCAACGCATCGCGCGTCCCCTGAGCCCTCTGATTGATGTTCTCAGCAGCCGGGTTGCCCATCACCAGACATATCTTTCCACCCTTCGGCATCAACGTCTTCAACTGCTCGCCAAGCTTCACACCCAGGTCGTAGTTGTCCGTGCCGACATAGCTCTTGCGCAACGACTGGTCCTTCGGCAACAAATCCGCATCCGCAGTGATGACCGGAATCTTGCTGCCACGCCGGCGAATCACTTCGGCAATCGCCGGCGCATTCGATGGCGAAATCGCAATCGCTGCCACGCCCTTCGTCAGCAAGTCGTCGATGATCTGCACTTCCGCGCTTTCGTCAGCCGCCGTCGCCGGCCCCGTGTAGTAGCACGTATAGCCTTGCTTGCTCAGCTCCTTGTTCGCCCGGTCGCAGCCCTGATGCATGAGATCGAAATAGGGGTTGTCGAGGCCCTTCACCACCAGGGCCAAGGTCTTGTCCGCCGCGTGGGCAGGTGAGGCCAGCATCGCCAGGCTTCCCAGCGCAGCAAGGTACACCAATGCTTTCTTCATTTTCGTCTCCAGTAAGACAGCTCAGTCCGTCTGCCGGTCGCCGCCGAGCCGGTTGAAAAGCACCGCGACGATGATGAAGAAGCCCACCACCGTGCCCTGCCAGAATGAATCAACGCCGAGCAGGATCAGGCTGTTGCGGATGACCTCGATCAGCGCCGCCCCGACGACCGTGCCAAACGCGCTGCCCATGCCGCCCATCAGATTCGTGCCGCCGATCACCGTAGCCGCAATCACGCGCAGTTCGTCGCCCGTGCCGAGACCCGTCGTCACCGCGCCGAGCCAGCCAACCTCGAGGATCGCGGCGACACCCGCCATCAAGCCAGCCAGCACGTACACCGAGCAGATCACACGGCGCACCGGCACGCCGGTCAGGTTCGCTGCATGACGATTGCCGCCGACCGCGAAGACATAGCGGCCCCAGCGCGTCCAGCCAAACGCAAACCAGAACAGCAGCGCGAGCACGACGAGAAACCACACCGGATTGGCGACGCCGAGCGTCGATCCGCCGCCAAGCGCGAGCAGCTTGCTGCCGTCGGGACCAAAGTCGAAGATGGTGCGGCTGCGGGATATGACGAGCGCGAGACTGCGGCCGACGCTCAGCATGCCAAGCGTCACGACGAAAGGCTGCATGTTGAGATAGGCGATCAGGAAGCCATTCACCAGGCCGACGAGACCCGCGGTCAGCAAGCCCATGCCGATGCCGGCCCACAACGGATAGCCGGCGTTCATGACCACCGACAGCACGACGCCGCTGAGGCCGATGGTCGATCCGACCGAAATGTCGATGCCGCCCGTGACGATCACCGCCATCATGCCGAGCGCGACGATGGCGACGAACGCGAAGTTGCGCGTGACGTTGAACAGGTTCTGCGACGTGGCGAATGTCGAGGTCGCCAGAGACAGCACGATGCAGGCAACGATCGTCGCGAGCACCACCCAGAACACCTGGCTTGCAAGCATGCCGGACCAGCGCGTATGCGTCCGCGCTGACTGCGGATCATCGAGCACGACCGGAATCGGGTTCGGCCTCTGTTGGGCATCCTTCAAGTGAGGTCTCCAGGCGGTGAAAGTCAGGCGACGGCGATGGCTCCGGTAATGAGACCGGTCACTTCTTCCGGCGATGTGTTGCCCGTCGGCTTGTCGGACACCTTGTGGCCCCGCCGCATGACGACCACGCGGTGCGCCACGGCAAACACGTCGGGCATGCGATGACTGATCAGAATGACCGCGATGCCATGTTCGGACAGCCGGCGAATCAGGTCGAGCACCTCGGCCACCTGACGCACGCTGATCGCGGCGGTCGGTTCGTCCATGATGACGAGCCGCGCTTCCGACAGACGCGTGCGCGCAATTGCCACGGCCTGCCGCTGACCACCCGACATCTGCCGCACGAGATCGCGGGGACGCGTTTCGGATTTCAATTCACGAAAGAGTTCGCCGGCCCGCTGATACATGGTGGCGTGATCGAGGACGCGGAAAGGCCAGACGCCGATGCGCGGTTCCCGGCCCAGAAAGACGTTGGCGGCGGCCGTCAGGTTGTCGCATAGCGCGAGGTCCTGATAGACGACCTCGATGCCCTGGGCGCGCGCATCGACAGGCTTGCTGAAGTGCACCGGCTGGCCGCTCATGCGGATCTCGCCCTGCGATGGCGGGAAATTCCCGGCGATGATCTTCACGAGCGTCGACTTGCCGGCGCCGTTGTCGCCCATCAGACCCACCACCTCGCCGGGCTCGAGGCTGAATGTCACGTCGGTCAAGGCCTGTATCGCGCCGAAGTGCTTCGAAACCTCCTTGAGTTCGAGAAGACTCATGGACGGGCGGGCTCGCGGTGGAGTCGTCCATGCTGCGGCGCGGGCGACGGTTGGATTCGCTGACTAGCTATTTTTTTAGAGCATGGCGCCCCTTTTAGCAAGGCACTTTCAATCAGCGCTTTCCCGAGGCCCGGCAGCGTCGCGAACGCCTTGTGTCCTGACTCGCACCTTACAGGCTTGCCGCAAGCAGTCGAAGCCTTACATTCCCCTCAGCGCTGCGACAGCGCCTGCGCCGATTGCAGCAGATCGTCCAGCATCGACTGACGGCGTTCAGGGTCCGTGTCGCGGCCCGTCATGAAGCACAGCGCGGCGATCGGAATGCCCATGCGGTCGCGCACGGGCGCGGCCATGCAGAGGCGGAACGCATTGGACAGACCTTCCGTGCAGCAATAGCCCAGTGCTTTCGCGTGCTGCACGTCGCGCATGAATTGGTCGAAATCGATGCGCACGCCGTTGTCGAGCACGAAGTCATCGGCGGGAATCAGCGCGCGGATGGCGTCCGCGTTCATGTGGCCGAGCAACAGGCGTCCGGTCGCGGTCCACGGAATGGGCACGCGCACGCCGATATCCGAGCTGATGTTGAAGGGACGCGCACTGTTCTCCGATAACACCACCGCGTACTTGTTTCCTTCGAGCATGCACAGCTGCGTGGTCTCGTCGTACTTGCGTACGAGCGCGAGAATGGACTGATGCGCGCGGCTGATGAGGTCGTTGTGCGCCGCGTAGTCCGAGCCGTAGTAATGCATCTCGCGTCCGAAGAACACACTGCCGTCCGCCGATGTTTCGAGCCAGCCCACGTCGGCGAGAATGGCAACGAGTTCATAGATGCTCGAACGCGGCGAGCCGGTCGCTTCGATCAGCTCGCGCATCGTCATGGGCCGCTGCGCATGATGCAGCTTCCTGAAGATATCGATGACACGGTCCACGCCTCGCGCGCGCGACGATTCCGTTGCTGCCATTCGCTCAGCCTTCAATGGTCGAGTACACGGCTGAGAAACTGCCGCGTGCGTTCGTTCGCCGGGTTGACGAAGATGTCGTCGGGGCCGCCTTGCTCCGCAATCACGCCCTTGTCCATGAACACGACGCGATCCGCCGTCTTGCGCGCAAAGCCCATCTCGTGGGTGACGACGACCATCGTCATGCCGTCGCGCGCCAGGCCGCGCATCACTTCCGTCACTTCGCCGACGAGTTCGGGATCGAGTGCGGACGTGGCTTCATCGAAGAACATGATGCCCGGTTCGACCGCCAGCGCGCGCGCAATCGCGACACGCTGCTGCTGTCCGCCCGACAACTGGATTGGATAGTGCGAGGCACGGTCCGCGAGACCCACGCGGTCGAGCGTCTCCATGGCGCGGGTACGGGCGTCGGCAGGCGACATGCCGCGCGCCTTGATCAAGGCAAGCGTGACATTGCCGAGCGCGGTCTTGTGCGGGAACAGATTGAACTGCTGGAACACCATGCCGACGTGGCCGCGAATTTCGCGCGCGCGCTTCGGATCGTGCATCGGCACGTCATTGACCCAGACCTGGCCGGAGTCCGTCGTCTCCAGTCCGGCCATGATGCGCAGCACCGTGCTCTTGCCCGAACCGGATGCGCCAATCAGCACGAGCACTTCGCCCGCGCGCACGTCGAGATTGATGTCGTTGAGCACGCGCGTCGCGCCGAATGCCTTGCTCACGCCCGTCAGTGAAATGACGGGCTTGTTCTGGAGGGAATCGCTCACGTCAGTCTCCGGCGGTCATGATGGCGCACCCATTGCGAAAGCGGGAAGCACACGATGAAATAGATCAGCGCGACGAGTCCGTAGATCTCCACCGGCTTGCCGATGCGATCCACGATCGCCTGGCCGCCGTGCATCAGTTCGGACATGCCGATCATGCTGACGATCGACGTATCCTTGATGAGCGACAGATACTGACCGACGAGCGGCGGCAGCACGATGCGTCCGGTCTGCGGCAGCACGACCGAGGTGAAGGCCTGCATGCGCGACAGACCAAGGATCTGCGAGACTTCCCACTGTCCCTTCGGCACCGACTCGATGCCCGAGCGGAAGACTTCCGCGATATACGCGCCCTGATACACGCTCAGGCCGATCACGCCCGCTGCAAAGACATCGATGGCGTAGCCGAAGTACGAGACGCCGAAGTAGATGAACATCAGCGTGATGAGCACGGGCGTGCCGCGAAACAACTCCGTATAGAGCTTTGCGATGCGGTCCGTTCCCCACGGCCCGAACGAACGCAGCACGGCGGCAAGCAGGCCGATGAGCGTGCTTCCGACGATCGCCGCAAGCGACAGCAGCAGCGTCGTCACGAGCCCTTGCAGCAGGATCGACAGACTGTTTTTCAGCAGCTCGAGTGACATGGCTCAATCCCTTATGCACTTTTCGCACGATTCGCACGACGCAGCGAGAATCCCGCCCCGCGCGCGCCCGGCCTCACGATGAGCGGCGGATGAAACATGCGCGCGCCGAGCTGACTGGCAATCCACGACAGCACATTGCTCAGCACCAGATACGCGACCAGCACGACCGCGAACGTCTGGACGTACAGGAGCGTGCGCGAATTGATGACGGTGGCGGTGCCGGTGAGTTCGGGCAACGCAATGGCCGACAGCAGCGACGTACCGAGCAGCAACTGGATCAGATAATTGACGATGGCCGGATACACCGCGCGCGCTGCCTGCGGCAGCACGATCTCCCTGAAGATCTGCCCGCGTTCCAGCCCGAGAATGCCGGCTGCCTCGATCTGTCCGCGCGGCACGGACTGCATGCCCGCGCGAAACACTTCCGACAGATACGCGCCCACGTTCACGCCCAGCGCGATGACACCGGCCCAATAGGCATCGAGCGCGATGCCCATCGACGGCAAGCCGAAGAACACGATGAAGATCTGCAGCAGCACCGGCGTATTGCGGATGGCTTCGACATAAGCCCGCGCGATGAACCGCACGATGGACGACGGCGACATGCTGGCGAGCGCCGCGATCAGCCCGAGCGCAAGCGCCAGCACGAACGACAGCAACGTGACCTGCAAGGTCAGCCAGCCGGCCTTGAGGAACTCGGGGACATAGCCCCATAGCGTCATCCATTGATAGCTCATGTGCGCCTCCGCGTCAGAACTGCGGATTGAGCGGATATTTCGGATCCACGCCGAACCACTTCTTGTACAACTGCGCATTCAGCTTCGATGCATTGATGTTGAACAGGAACAGGTTCAGGTAGTTGAGCCACGCCTGGTCGCCTGCCTTCACGCCGAACGCGTTGTATTCGAGCGGCACAAGTGCTTCGTTGGTCACGGCCAGTTCCGGATCGAGCTTTGCCTGATACGCGAGGAAGTTGTTGTCCTCGATCATGGCATCGGCCTGGCCTTGCTTGACGGCGAGAATGGCCGCCTGCGAACTGTCGTATTCCTGGATCTTGACGGGGATGCCCATCGAGCGGACTTCGTCGCCGTTGGTCGAGCCCTTGACCGTGGCGATGGTGCGCCCGCTCATGTCCTTCGCCGACTGGATGCCGCTGCGCTTCTTCACGAGCATCGCTTCGCTGGCCACCACGTAGGGCGAGGTGAATTCGACGACCTTCGCGCGTTCGAGGTTGCGCGTGAAGTTGCAGAACACGACATCGACCTTGGCGGTCTGCAGGTTCGGGATACGGTTCGCGCTGGTCGTGTTCACGACTTCGAGCTTCACGCCCATCTGCTTCGCGAGTTCCTTGGCGAGGTCGACGTCATAGCCATCCGGATTGCCGTCCTTGTCGTAGAAGCCGAACGGCGCGAACGTGAGGCAGTCGCCGACGCGCAGCGTGCCGCGCTGAAGCACGGCTTGTAGCGTCGATGCGGGGGCCGCCGCGGATGAACCCTGCTCGGGCGTCGCCACTTTCGTGCAGGCGGAGAGGGCGAGGAGTCCGCTCACAGCGGTTGCGGCAAGCAGCAAGACGGCCTTGGTGCCCTTGATGCCCTGGGTGGCGAGCTTCATGTTCAGATCCTGGTCGAAGGGGTGGTCTGAGAAACCGCTTCCGGCTCGGTCTTGCATTGGCGATGCTTCCATCAGAGCAATCGTTTGTCCGGTATATCGGACAGCTATCTGGCGAGCCGGATTGATGCCAGAGTGTTGGACGTAAAAAAGGACTGTGCAAGCGGCCAGAACCCTTATTGCGTTTTGGATTTTGTTGGGCTAACTGGCGATCGCGCTTTTATCCCGGCAACCGATTCGGCCTACGCGCGTTCCGTAAAGTGCTTGGTCACGACCGCTGCCAATTCCTGCAATTCCGACTTCTCATCGAAACGCTCCTCGCGCCGTGACCTGAGGAAGAAGCGGGCCTTCGGAAGGGACGGAAGAGCAGGTTTCGACAAGGTCCGAAGTCCGGGCCGCGCGGCCGCGGAGGCGTTGAGACAACCCACGCCGAGCCCGGCTTCCAGGGCGGCGGTGAGGCCCTCGACGCCGGACGCGATATGACTCACGTAGAAAGGAATGCCTTTTTTCTGCAGGCTGTCCACCGCCAACCGATGCAGGGAACAGAACTCGGGCAGAAGGACAAGCGGCACGGCACGCCCGCGAGGCAAGTCCGGACGATCGACGGCGGTCACCCATTGCAATGGCTCGACACCGAGCTCGGTGCTGTCGTTCGAGCGGCGGAACTTCGCGCCTGTCAGGCTCATCAGCAACGCAAGATCGATTTCGCCGCGCTCATACGCTGCCTGAATATCGGACGTCATGCCGACCAGGCTGCGCAGCCGGATCCGGGGACAGTCCGTCACGGCTCGCGCGAGCAGTTGTCCGAGATCCGCGCTGCGGAAGTACCCCGTGACCCCGATGCCCACCTCGATGTCCTCGGGAATCTCGTGCATGTCGCGCCACGCAGCCTCCGACAAGCCGACAATCCGCCTCGCATGGCGCAGCAGTTGAACGCCTGCGGCGGTAGGCGTGACGCCGCTCTTGGCGCGCAGCAGCAGCGTCTGGCCCGCGCGGGCCTCCAGTTTGGCCAGTTGCTCGCTCAAGGCGGATTGCGAAAGGCTGCGCGCGGGCGCGGCCGCCGTGATGCTCTTCGCGTCCACCGCGGCAATAAAAGACTTCAGCTGTTCGATGTCGAATGCGTGCATTTTTATCCCCCGGATTTACCGATGGATATTAGACCATCTTCCCGCTTTTCGGGAGCGTCGGAGACGGGCACCATGAACGCATCCAATCACACACAGGAGCGAATCATGCCTCACATCACTATTCAACTCTCGGGATCCCGCGACCGCGCGCTGGGCCGGCAAGCAGCGGAAGCGGTCAGCCAGTTGACCGCGGACATTCTCGGCAAGAAGCCTTCCGACATGGCCGTGACGCTTGACTACATCGCCGATGAGGATTGGCTGGTGGGTGGGAAGAGCCTGGCTGAACTGTCGGCGGCATCGTATTTCGTCGAGGTGAGCATCACCGACGAGACGAATACCAAGGCGGAAAAGGCGGAGTTCATCCGCCAGGTGCACGAAGCGATGCGCGGCTTGCGCGCGGCTGTCCATGAAGTCTCGTACGTTTATCTGATCGACGCTCGCGCTACTGCTTATGGGTTCGGCGGACGGACGCAAGAGTGGCGGCATCAGCAGGCAGGCGTCTAAGCGCACTTCAGGGAGAGAGCCATGCTCGGAGACATCCTGGAAACGATCGGCTCACTGGGCGTGTTGGCCAGTGCGATGGTCCACTACAGCATTGCCGTCAGCGGTCGTGGTCAGGCGCCGGCGGAAGATCCGGGCGGTTACCTGGATCGTCGACAAGGAGCGTGTATCGACGATTCAGGCGCGGCGCACGACCGCGCTTCCGACCACTGACCGGGTCGGTCATTTGACCGATACCCGGCGCAGGAGTCGGATGCGATCGTGCATGCATTCCAGGCAACGAATCGCAGCATGACGTCGCCCTGACTGTCAGTCTTATCAAGAGGAGCATCCCTATGAAGTTGAAAGCATGTGCGGTCGCCGCCATGACGTGTATCGCGCTGTTCACTGCGAGTCCTGCTTTCGCGCAAACCGGCCAGGCTTCAGCGTGTGCTTCGGTCAGGAACGTGGTGTTGGTGCACGGGCTTTTCGCAGACGGTTCGAGCTGGATGAAGGTCATTCCGCTCTTGCAAGCCAAAGGACTGCACGTCACTGCCGTACAAAACCCGACCACTTCGCTGGATGCGGACGTTGCCGCCGTCAAGCGCGTCCTGGCCCAGCAGGACGGTCCGACGCTGCTGGTCGCTCATTCGTACGGCGGCATGGTGATCAGCCAGGCGGGCGACGATCCCAAGGTATGCGGGCTCGTCTACGTCGCCGCGCGCGCACCCGATGCCGGCGAGGACTACACGGCTCTCACGAAGACATTCCCGGCCGCGCCTGCGTCGGCAGGATTGCAGTGGTCGGTTGACGGCTATGGCAGTTTGTCAGAGCAGGCGTTCATCGACGACTTCGCGGGAGATCTCCCCAAGCCGGAAGCGAAGGCCTACTTTGCCGTTCAGCAGCCCATGGGGCGGGCAATCACATCGGCGAGAACGACCGTCGCCGCATGGCGCGACAAGCCGACATGGTACGTGGTGTCCACCGAAGACCGCACCATCAATTCCGATCTCGAGCGCTTCATGGCCAGGCGCATGCACGCTCACTCCGTCGAGATCAAGGCGAGCCACATCGTGCTGATATCGCATCCGAAGGAAGTCGCAGATCTGATTCTCGATGCCGTGGGTGAGAAAAACTGAGGCGACGAGCGTACTTGATTCACCTTCCTGCCGCGACCCGAGCCACGCCTCGAGGCCCGCAAAGCGTCTCCACGAGATCGACGAGGTGCCTGTTCCCGACGAGTGCGCCTTTGCGAAAGCAGACCCGATGATGACGGGCCGCCCAGGGCTCCTTCAGTTCCACCACGGTGACGTTCCCCGGTTTCCGTTTGCCGATCGCGGATCCCGGAACGATGCTGATGCCGGCGCCCGACGCAACCAGTCGCAGCACCGCATCGAAACTTGCGACTTGCACCCGTACGTCGAGGCCGCCGCCCAGCGCAGCGGCCTGACTCATGAGATAGGTGTGAAGCGCCGAGCCATTTTGCTGGCATATCCACGGCTCGCGGAAGCACTCGGTGAAGCGCGCCGCGCCACGCCGCGCCAGCCGGCTTTCTGACGGCGCCACCACGACGAAGCGGTCTTCGCGATAGGGCGGGAACTCGAGATCGGGATGGTCCGAGTCGACCGCCACCACACCCAGGTCAGCGCGACCCTGCAGGACCGCCACGATGATGTCGGTGCCGAGCCGCTCTTCCAGGGTGATGCGCACGGACGGACGTGCAGCGAAGAAGCGGGCGAGGTCGTCCGGCAGATGGAAATTGACGACGTTGTTGGCGAAGAAGGTCAGGTGCGTCGTCAATCCGAGCGCGTAGGGCGAGAGATCCGCATGCATCTGCTCGTGCCGCGCCACACAGTGCCGCACGGGTTCGAGCATCACATTGCCGGCCGCGGTCAAGGACACGCCCCGTGCCTGACACACGAAAAGGGCGACGCCCAGTGCCTCTTCCAGTCTCTTCAGCCGAAGGAACAAGCCGAAGGAAGCGAAGTGGCTTTCGCCGGAAGAGAACCAGCATCGGCAGTGCCGTCGCGTGTCCGCGATCTGCAACGGCCTGTTTGCGCTGGGATCGGCGGGATTGCTCGACAACAAGCTGGTGACGACGCACTGGATGGACGTGCCTCGTCTGGCCAGCATGTTTCCGAAGGCCCGCATCGAGCCAGATCATATCTTCGTCCGCGATGGCAGCATCTATACGACGGCGGGCGTGACGGCGGGCATCGACCTGTCGCTCGCGATGATCGAGGACGACTTCGTGCGGCAGCTGGCGCTCGATGTCGCCAAGTGCCTGATCGTCTATCTCCGGCGCGCGGGCGGCCAGTCGCAATTCAGTCCGCTGCTGGAAACGCAGGCGTCGCCGGGATCGCAAACGGTC
Source organism: Caballeronia sp. LZ033 (assembly GCF_031451265.1). Classification (NCBI taxonomy): domain Bacteria; kingdom Pseudomonadati; phylum Pseudomonadota; class Betaproteobacteria; order Burkholderiales; family Burkholderiaceae; genus Caballeronia; species Caballeronia sp. LZ033. The sequence goes on from NZ_JARUXQ010000009.1 coordinate 12,511, forward strand.
GCGGTGCAGCAATACATGCTCGATAACCTGCATGTCGGTCATTCGGTGACCTCGCTCGCCGAGCGCGTGCATATGAGTGCCCGCAACCTGTCGCGGATCTTTTCGAAGGACTGCGGCATCACGCCCATGACCTTCCTCGCCAATGCGCGAATCGACGCCGCGCGGCGCTATCTCGAGGCGACCGAACTACCGCCGCGTGAGATTGCCCGCCGCTGCGGCTTTGACGATACCGACGGATTTCGCCGCACGTTCCTGCGCCGCTTGCAAATCAATCCCGCGGAGTATCGTGACCGGTTCAGATCCAGGGCCGCGGGCGAGAAGGCTTGACGGGCTCCGGGCGCATGCCCACATCGCGCACGGTCGCCCGGACGGCGGTTCAATCCTGGCGGGTGCAGCCGTTAAAATGGCGGCTTTCGCCCGGATTCCGTTCATGTCGTTCGCCTCGCTTGGTCTGATCGACCCGCTGCTGAAAAACGCGCAGCGTCTCAACTACCAGACACCCACGCCAATCCAGCTCAAGGCGATTCCGGCCGTGCTCGATGGCCGTGACGTCATGGCTTCGGCCCAGACCGGGACAGGCAAGACGGCGGGATTTGCTCTGCCGCTGCTGCAACGGCTGGTGCAACAAGGCCCAAGGGTGTCGAGCAACCGTGCGCGCGTGCTGGTGCTGGTGCCCACGCGTGAGCTGGCTGAGCAAGTGCTGCAAAGCTTCACTGATTACGGCGCAGGGCTCGATCTACGCTTCCTCGCGGCTTACGGCGGTGTCAGCATCAACCCGCAGATGATGAAGTTGCGCAAGGGCGTGGATGTGCTCGTCGCCACGCCCGGCCGTCTGCTGGATCTCCATCGTCAGAACGCGGTGCAGTTCGATCAGGTGGAAACGCTCGTGCTCGACGAAGCCGATCGCATGCTCGACCTGGGTTTCGCGCGCGAACTCGACGCGGTCTGCGCCGCCTTGCCTGCCGCGCGGCAGACCCTCTTGTTCTCCGCCACCTTCACCGACGAGATCCGCGCCATGGCGGCGAGTCTTCTGCGCAGCCCGGTCGATATCAGCGTCAGCCCGCCCAATGTCACTGCAAGCAAGATCAGGCAATGGGTGGTGCCGGTCGATAAGCGGAACAAGCCCGATCTCTTCATGCACCTCGTAGCCGAGAAGAAGTGGACGCACGCGCTGGTGTTCGTCAAGACCCGCAACGGCGCGGACTATCTGTCGGTCATGCTGGACGAAGCCGGTTACGCGGTGGACACCATCCACGGCGACAAGCCGCAGCCCGCGCGTTTGCGTGCGCTGGAGCGGTTCAAGACGGGCGAGGTACAGATGCTGGTTGCCACCGACGTCGCCGCGCGCGGGCTGGACATCGATGCATTGCCGCTTGTGATCAACGTCGATCTGCCGATCAAGCCGCAAGACTATGTTCATCGTATTGGCCGTACCGGGCGGGCGGGATCGAGCGGCGTGGCCGTGTCCCTCGTCTGTGCCGATGAAGCGCCGCAGCTGGCCGCGATCGAAGCATTGATCGGGCAAACGTTGCGTCGCGAAGAGGTGCCGGGTTTCGAAGCCGATCACCGCGTACCGGAAACCAGTGCGACGGGCCAGATCATCAAGAAACCGAAGAAGCCGAAAAAGCCCAAGGTGTGGCAAGCAGCGGCTGGGGGTGAAGACACCAGCCTGTCCGGCCCGAACCCGTTCAACGTAGCAAAGCCGCGGAGCAAACCGGCCGGCAAACCAACCGGCAAACCGTCTGCGGCGTCCCGCAAGCCAGCGGACAAACCCGTGGGCGGCCGCGGCAAACGCCCACGTTGAACCAGTTCGAACGAGAAGCTTGCTGCAATCAACGGTCGCGTCGCAACTTACGATGCGCATGCGCGGCCATTACATTCCCGCCATCGCAGCGGCGATTCTTGGTCGCGACGGCGTCTGTCCATCGAGCTGGCCGGGCGACCGCTTCGATCTGGTGTGGGTCCTCGACCGAACCAACGGCACGGGACCGTGGAGCTTTTCGCAGGTTCCGCAGTTGCTGCTCGCGGGGGATCAGGCGAGCGTCATTTCGGTCAGCGCCGCCGCGCAGGAGTAATGGCTTCGATCTCGCCGGAAGCACTCCGTCATCGTTGTCAAGGGACATGGCTACTCTACTGCGACAGCAAAAACCATCGTGAATCAATCACGCAAATCCTCAACTCCCTTGCCAGTCCACCGCTTCAGCGCCCGGCGAAAATTCGCCGCGTCGCTGAAGCCGAGCAGCATCGCGATATCTTCCGTACTCATCTTGGTCGTCCTGAGATACTCCAGCGCAAGCGAGCGTTTGACATCATCGACGATAGCCTGAAACGTCGTGCCTTCGTCATTCAGCCGCCGCCTGAGCGTGCGTGAAGTCAGATGCATCGACTTCGCGACGGCTTCCATGTCCGGAAAGCTTCCGGGCGTGGACATCAGGCTCTGATACACCTCGCCCGAGATGCCGCTCGATGTCTTCGCCTGTCCTATCAAGCGGTCGCAGGTCTCCTGGAGCATGGCCGTCGTCAGCGGATGAGCCAGTTGCGGCTTGCGGCCGAGGATAGCGCTGTCGTAGATCAGCTCGCACTGGTCCTGTCCAAAGAGACATTCGCATCCGAGATACTCGGGGTAGATGTCCGCGTGCAAGGGCGCGGCGTACGAGAAACATGCTCTCACCGGCGGGCAGAGTCCGCCCGCCACGTCCTGAAGATGCGTCACGTGCTGGGTGTATTGCTGCTCGATGATGAATTCGCGCAACTCGCGCGACGGACTCGAAACGAACGCGTCGGGAAACGTCCACACCATGCGATCCGGATACTCGGTCCATTCGATCGCAACCGTGGGCGTGGCCAGGCTGTGGTACTTCACGCCCAGCTTGAAATAGTCCCGCAACGACAGACACGACATCAGCGCATAGCCGTACATGCCGTATGCCGACAAATGCAGCTTGCGGCCCACCTTGAACGGCGTCGCCGGTTCGCAGCCGAGCAGGACCGCATTGCGGCAGACGGTGGCGTACTGGCCGACCGAAGTCAGCACCGATGCGTCCTGGAGTTCACCCACGGTGACGCCCGAGCCGTTCAGGCTGTCTTCGGGCGCAATCCCTTGCTCCTCGAGCACCTCGACCAGTGCGGCGATCTTGTAAGGCGCGAACATGCGTTCGTTCAACGGCGGTCGGATGGTAGCCATGCTTGCCTGGTGTTTTCCAATGTCCTCTGATGACGTCCGAGTGTCCGAAAAAGACCTTTCCCCGGGCATGCTATCTCAATAACATTCCGGTCACAAGGCGCCACTCCGTGCGAGCGGCCGACCCAAAAAACGGAGACAAGGACACACCGATGAGCGATTCCGCCCGCAAGGTCATTATTTCTTGCGCTGTGACCGGCGCGACGCATGTGCCGACTATGTCGGAGCATCTGCCGATCACCCCCGCCCAGATCCGCGATCAGGCGATCGAGGCCGCTGCGGCAGGCGCCGCGATCATCCATCTTCATGCACGCGATCCGCACGATGGCCGCCCGACGCCCAGTCCTGACATCTTCCGCCAGTTCGTGCCCGCGATTGCGGAAGCGACGGACGCGGTCATCAACATCACGACCGGCGGCAGCACCCGCATGACGCTCGAGGAACGGCTCGCTTATCCCTTGCTCGCCGCGCCGGAGATGTGTTCGCTCAATATGGGATCGATGAACTTCTCGATCCATCCGCTCGCAGCGAAGGTGTCGTCATGGCGCTACGACTGGGAGAAGGCTTATGTCGAAGGCATGGAGGACGGGATCTTCCGCAACACCTTCAAGGACATCCGCCACATCCTGCTCGAACTGGGCGGGCGAGGGACGCGCTTCGAGTTCGAGTGCTACGACCTCGGCCACCTCTACAATCTCGCGCATTTCGTCGATCAGGGCTTGATCAAGCCGCCGTTCTTCATTCAGTCGGTGTTCGGCATTCTGGGCGGCATGGGTGCGGACCCCGAGAACATGACCGTGATGCGCACCACGGCCGACCGGCTGTTCGGACGCGAGAACTATCACTTCTCGGTGCTCGGCGCGGGCCGTCATCAGATGCCGCTCGTCACGATGAGCGCCATTCTCGGCGGCAATGTCCGCGTCGGGCTGGAGGATAGCGTCTACATCGCGAAAGGCGTCAAGGCCGAATCGAATGCGCAGCAAGTGCGCAAGATCCGCCGCATCCTCGAAGAGCTGTCGTTCGAGATCGCCACACCGGACGATGCGCGCGCCATGCTCGGCCTGAAAGGACGCGACACGGTTGCACCGTAAGACTTTCGATATTCAAAGACAGGGCGCAGACCCATCCTGGAGACACCATGAACCTCATCGACGATCTCGACAAGCTGCATCGCGTCGCCACGCACAAGGCGATGCAGCGGCTGATTCCCCTCATGTGTGCGATCTACTTCATGTCGTTCCTGGATCGCACGAACGTGGCGCTCGCGAAGGCGCAACTTGCCATCGATGTCGGCATCAGCGCGGCCGCATACGGACTGGGCTCGGGCATCTTCTTCATCGGCTATGCGCTGCTGGAAGTGCCGAGCAATCTCGCGGCGCACCGGGTCGGGCCGCGTCGATGGATTGCGCGCATCGCGGTGACATGGGGCATTCTCTCCACCGCGATGATGTTCGTGCAGGGCGAGTGGTCGTTCTACGTGCTGCGCGTGTTGCTGGGCATCGCCGAAGCCGGACTGTTCCCGGCGCTGATGTACATGGTCACGTTGTGGTTCGCGCCGAACGACAAGCCCGTCGTAGTAGGCTGGATCTATATCGCGCCGGCGCTTGCGCTGATGCTCGGCAGCCCGCTCGGCGGCGCGCTCATGCAGATGAACGGCCTGGGCGGCCTGCATGGCTGGCAATGGATGTTCATGATCGAAGGCATTCCGAGCGTGCTCGTGGGTATCCTGCTGTTCTTCAAGATGCCGGAACGTCCGCGCGATGCGCGCTGGCTGTCCGTCGATGAAGCCCGCGTGCTTGAAGCGCGCGCCGCCGCCGATGCGCACGCTCATCCCGAACTGACCTCATCCGACTGGATGGCCGCATTGAAGCGTCCCACGACGGTGCTGATGGGACTGATCTACTTCCTCAATCAGGTCGCGTTCGTCGGTCTGTATTTCTTCGCGCCCTCGATGATCCAGCAGATGCATGTGAAGACGCCATTGCTCGTCGGCGTGCTGTCCGCGAGTGTGGGTCTCGGCTTCCTGCTGGGCGTGCTCGTGCTGCCGCGGATTCATCGGCGCTACGGCAATGACTGCGCGTTTCTGGGCATGCTCACGGTCGGACTCATCGCCGGTGCGTGCGCGTTCATCGCTACATCGAGCCCCGCGGCGCGCATGGTGCTGCTTGCGGTCACCGCGTTCTTTGCCGGCGGCGTGCTGCCCTCGTACTGGTCGATTGCGATGAAGCGGTTGCACGGCATTCAGGCGGCGGCTGGGCTCGCATTCATCAATACGATCGGGCTGATCGGCGGCTTTGTCGGACCTTACCTGTTCGGGCTGACTGAAACGGTTACCGGACGCAGCGACTCCGGCTTTTACATCATCCTGGTGGCATCCTTGCTCGGCCTGCTGCTGGTGCCCGTGTTCGCCCGGGCCATTCGCCGCGAAGCCGAAGCGTCGCCGCCGCCTGGCAATGCCAGCGCTGCCGGCGTGCATTCCTGAACCACTGACGCCAGAGAAAAAAACATGAGACTACAAGACAAGGTTGCGTTGATCACGGGCGCGGGGCAGGGCATCGGCGCCGCCACAGCGCTCAAGTTCGCGCGCGAAGGCGCGGTGGTCGTCGCGTGCGATATCAACCCATCCTCGCTCAACGCGATCACCGAAGCATGTACGAACGCAGGCGCGCAGACGGCGGCGTACTGCCTCGATACGACCGACCGGCACGGCGTGGACGAAGTGATCGCGAGCGTGCTCGATCGCTTCGGCCGGATCGACGTGCTGGTGAACAACGCAGGCATCACGCGCGATGCACGTCTCCAGAAGATGACGCTCGACCAGTTCGACGCTGTCATCGACGTCAATCTGCGCGGAGTCTTCCACCTGAGTCAGGCGGTTTCACACGGGATGGTCGCGCGCGGTTCGGGCGTAATCCTGAACGCGAGTTCGGTCGTGGGCATCCATGGCAACTTCGGGCAGACCAACTACGCCGCATCGAAATTCGGCGTGATCGGATTCACGAAGACATGGAGCCGTGAACTGGGTCCGAAGGGCATTCGTGTGAACGCGGTCGCGCCCGGCTTTATCGACACGGCCATCCTGTCGACGATTCCCGAAGACGTGCTGCACAAGATGCGCGAGCAGGTTCCCCTGGCCCGGCTCGGGACAGCTGACGAGGTCGCGAACGTCTACGCCTTCCTGGCGAGCGACGAGGCCAGCTACATCAATGGCGCCGTCATCGAAGTGTCCGGCGGCATGACGCTCTAGAACTTTCTCCTTGCCATGAAACCTTTCGAACTGTTGAAGCCGCAGCCGGGTCTGCGGGTGTTGATCACCGGCGCGGCCTCGGGCATCGGCGCGGCGATGGCCCGCGCCTTTGTTGACGTGGACGCGCAAGTCGTGATCTGCGATGTCGATGCGGCCGCCGTCGAGCGCTTCACCTCGGCGAGCGCTTCGTTGTACGGCTGCGTTGCGGATGTCAGCGATGCGGCTCAGGTCGGGCAGGTCACGGCCCTGGCCGAACGCGCGCTGGGCGGACTGGATCTGCTGATCAACAACGCCGGCATTGCAGGGCCGACCGGAGCCATCGAAGAAATCGACGCGCAGCAATGGGAGCAAACCGTCACGACGAACCTGAACGGGCAGTTCAACTTCCTGCGCAAGGCCGTGCCGCTGATGAAAGCGACTTCGCAGCGTGCGGGCATCATTACGATGTCGTCCGTTGCAGGAAGGCTCGGCTACGCATTTCGCACGCCGTATGCCGCCACGAAGTGGGCGCTGGTTGGACTTACGCGATCCCTGGCCGTCGAACTGGGGCCCAGCGACATCCGGGTCAACGCCATTCTGCCGGGCGTGGTGGAGGGCGAGCGGATGGATCGCGTGATCGCGGCACGCGCCGAATCGCTCGGTGTGAGCGAGACGGCGATGCGTGACGAGTATCTGAAGAAGATCTCGCTGCGGCGCATGGTCACGGTCGACGATGTCTCCGCGATGGCGCTTTTTCTTGCATCGCCGGCGGCCCGCAATATCACGGGACAGGCAATCAGCGTCGATGGGAATGTCGAGTATCTGTGAGCGCGCGGCGCAGCTCAACGGTCTCTGCCGGCGTTATCCGGCCAGCGCTGGATGACGCTCTTGTAGTTCGTGTAGAAGCGCACGGCTTCTTCTCCGTGGGTGTGATGATCGCCAAACAGCGAGCGCTTCCAGCCGCCGAACGAATGCCACGCCGACGGCACCGGGCTGGGAACATTGATGCCCACCATGCCCACCTGGATCTGGCGAGAGAAGGCGCGCGCAGCGGCGCCGTCCGAGGTGTAGAGGGATACGCAATTGCCCAGTTCGTGCGCGTTGACGAGCGCGATGGCGCTGGCGAGATCGGGTACGCGCACGACCGACAGCACCGGCCCGAAAATCTCTTCGCGATAGATGCTCATGTCGGGCGTCACGTCATCGAAGAGCGAACCGCCGAGAAAGAATCCTTCCTCGTGGCCGCGCACGGTGTGTCCACGGCCATCGACCAGCAGCCTGGCGCCCGCCGCGACGCCGGCTTCGATATAACGTGTGACCTTGCTGCGATGAGCGGCGCTGATGAGCGGACCCATGTCCAGATCGGGCTCCATGCCGCCGCCGATCCTGAGCGAGCGCACGCGCGGAATGAGGCGCTCGACCAGTTCATCGCCGATAGCGCCGACCGCCACGGCCACCGATGTCGCCATGCAGCGTTCGCCTGCCGAGCCATACGACGAGTTGATCAAGGCATCGATCGTCTGGTCGAGATTGGCATCGGGCATCACGACCAGGTGATTCTTTGCGCTGCCAAGCGCCTGCACGCGCTTGGCGTGCCTTGCGCTTTCCGTATAGATGTACTCGGCCACGGGCGTCGAGGCGACAGCCGACACTGCCTTCACGTCGGGGTGGGCCATCAGCGCGTCGACGACCTCCCTGCTTCCATGCACGACGTTGAAGACGCCTTTCGGGAAGCCCGCCTCGAAGAACAGTTCGGCGAGCCGTATGGACGCCGATGGCGTGCGCTCGGAGGGCTTGAGGATGAAGGTATTGCCCGTGGCCGTTGCCATGACGAACATCCAGCACGGCACGACCACCGGAAAATTGAACGGCGTGACGCCCACCGCAACGCCGAGCGGCTGACGCAGATTCCATGCGTCGATGCCCACGCTGGTCTGATCGGTGAAGTCGGTCTTGAGCAGGTCAGGAATGCCGCAGGCGAATTCCACGATCTCCAGACCTCGCGACACTTCACCCCTGGCATCGTCGAACAGCTTGCCGTGATCGCGGGTAATGAGCTCCGCGACTTCGTCGGCGTGCGTCTCGAGCAGCGCCTTGAACTTGAACATCAGGCGCGCGCGAAGCAGCGGTGGCGTTTCGCTCCAGGCCGGGAATGCGGCTTGTGCCGCGCTCACGGCGGCGGCAACTTCGTCCGGCGTCGCGACCGGCACGCGCGCGGATACGCGCCCTTGCGCGGGATCGAATACGTCGGAAAACGACCCGCTGGTGCCGGCGACCCGTCGACCGTCGATGAAATGGCCCAGCTCCCGCACCGTGGATGACTTCGAATCGCTCGCTTCGCTCATTGCTTCCTCCTGTCTGTCCTGCGTGCGCCTAGAACCGCGCGCGCATGCCGATGGCCACGACCACCTGATTCGATGTCGAGGACGCGCCGCCGGAGTTATTGACGAACGCGACATAGCCGTGTCCGATTGCGTGCTGGAACATGCTTTCCATGTAGACATCGGTACGCTTCGACAAGGAATACACTGCCTGCAGGTTGACCTGATTCCATTTCGGATCCGCGCCATAGCTGGTGCTCTGCGTCACATGTCCGTCCGTGTAGGTGTAGGACAGGCCGAAGACCAGCACATGCGTGAACGCATACTTCGCGTTGAGTTCGTAGTTGTCGAATCTGAGCGTGCCGTTGTTCGAGCCGAATGACCGCGTACCCTGAAATTGACTGTGCGAGTAAGCAAATCCCACTGTCGCGCTGCCGAAGGCGTAATTGAGTGCGGCCGCGACGGTGCGCTGAACATCGGCTCCAAGCTGGAATCCGGCGGTGCCATTGGACTGGGTCTCAATTGAATCGATTGCACCCGAGGCGTTCGTCGTCGAGTTCGAGCCGTTTTCCTGCAGATACGCGGCGGCGGCATTGAACGAGCCGTGCGTATAAGTCCCGCCGACGCTGTAGGCACGATTGTTCGCGAAGGACGGACTGTTCGAGAACGCATAGAGTCCGCCGAGTTTCAAGCCGAAGTAATCATCGCTCGTGTACTTGATGGCATTGTTCATGCGGATCGAGTGGTCGAGATTGTCGTTGTCGAACGGGTGAGCGAAGCTTGCGTCACCGAACGTCGTAGCAACACCTGTCAACGGCTCGACGAAGTCAGTCAGAAAGTCATATTGCCGGCCCACGGTCACGGTGCCGAGGCGCTTCGCATCGAGGCCCACGAAGGCTTGCCGGCCGAAGAAACGGTTGTCTTGTCCGAGCTTGCCATTCTGAAGATTGAAGCCGTTCTCCAGGACGAAGATGACGTGCAGTCCTCCACCCAGGTCTTCCGTGCCGCGCACGCCGAAACGGCTGCCGTTGATCTGGCCGCTGGTCGTCTGAAACAGCCCGCCTTGCGAGCCGCCCTTGGCGACGTTGTTCGCATAGGAAAGCCCTGCATCGATCAATCCATACAACACGACAGAAGACTGCGCCTGGGCCGACGCCGCTACGATGCCGGATATCACGACTAGAGCGAGTCTCTTCATGTCACACCCCGGAGCGGACAGGACAAGTGGGTGTCTAAAGAGTATCGGCCGATGCGCTGCTGTTCAAACGCGCGGCGGTAAAAACAGCTTTCCCGCCGTGGCGAATATGCGTGTCATCCGGAATGCGCAAGCAGAACTATCCGCTGGTATGGCGCGGATATACGCAAGCATGTGCCCGGCACCTCAACGGACGCTGGAGCCGCCGGCGCTTTGCACCTAGTCTTCTTTCAGAGTGAATCGTGAGGTGCGAGATGGATCAGCTTTACATGTTGAGGGCATTCGTGGCGGCCGCGCGGTTCCAGAGTTTCAGCAAGGCCGCCGAATCGTTGAATGTCAGCACGGGCTCGATATCGAAGGCGATTGCGAAGCTCGAAACGTGCATGCAGACGAGAGTCTTGCTGAGAACGACGCGCTCCGTCTTCCTGACCGACGCCGCACGGCCGTACTTCGTCACGTGCAGCCGTCTGCTCGAAGAGCTCGATGAGGCCAACCGGCGCATCTCGCAAGAGCGGGAGTTCGATGGCGGCAGCCTTCGACTGGTGATTCATCCGACGCTGATGAGCGGCGAATTCGCGCGGCTGTTGCGTCATTATCGGCGCATCGCACCGCACATCAGGCTCGCGATTGCCGTGGAGGAGGGGCCGGTCAATCTCTACGGCGGCCGCTTCGATCTCGCGATGCTGCCGTCGCATCTGGTCGAGCAATCGACGGTGATCCGACGCACGTTATTGAGGTCGATGTCGATCCTGGTCGCGTCACCGGCCTATATTGCCGAGTATGGCTTGCCCCAGTGTGCGGCGGATCTCGCCGGACATTTCCTGCTGGTTCAACACGGCGCAAGAGGAAAACGGCCCGGTGTGGTTGAACTGGACGAGGAGGGAAGCAAGGTGGCGATAGCCCCGATATCCTCGATGGAAGGCGACGAGGTGCTGCTACGCGCGGCAGCAATGTCCGGAATCGGCATTGCCCTTCTTCCCGATACGATGGTCCGTGAAGACATCCTTGCGAGGCATCTCGTGCAGCTGCTGCCGGGAAGCACGGGTTCGAGCGGCAGCGTCGAAGTATGTCTGTTCTATCCGCATCGCGAACTGTTGCCTGCACGGCTGAGAAACTTTGTCGACTGTTGCATCGACTTCTTCAGAACCGCAACCGATAGCCCGGACGAGACGCAATGTCTCGAACAGGTGAGGTAACGGCGCTTTCCTCAGAACGCCCTGTTTTGAAAGCGTGCTTCGCTTTCAGGGCAAGTTCGATCCGTTAAAAGTGTGACACGCTCAAATCGAAAGAACCACGGCAGCGGTCCCTTCGACTTGCGTAAAGGTCCGAACAAAGCGATAAAGCTGATCGCCGATCTGAACGCGATTCGGCCCGGATGATGTCAGCTTCAGCATTTCATCCGCGATCTCGCGGGACACTTTCCCCACTCGGCGAAGCTGTTCTCGCGGCCCGGACGGGTCACCGAGATAGACAGTGCACACCTCCGGCACATGCCGAATCAGCACCACGCTCGTCGCCTCGTCGAGCGCACGTTCCAGTACCCCAGCAAGTGCTTGAAGGGCCTGAATACTCTGGCTGTCGCCAATATCGGTCGTCTCGTTACCTGCTGCCATGTTAAGCCCCTGGAATAACAGACATCGGCGATGTCCAGCCAGCTTGTTCGCCAGGAACCAAACATACCACGGGGCGCTGGGGCGCATCTCCTCACGCCTTGCTGGAGTCCGCAGCGGTGACCACATCGCCGCCTTCGAGAACCGGTTCCCGCAAGGCGGTGGATGTCCCCTTGCGTACGGCTCCGTGGATCTGGCGGCGCACGACCCATCGCTTCAGGAACAGGAGCGCGGCGCTGACGCATCCATACATCACGGTCACGATGAACGCCGCCTGCAGCAGCGACTCGGGCGCATAGCTCGATATGTCCTGTGACCGGTGCAGCAGTTCGTCGTAAGGGATCACATAACCGAGCGACGTGTCCTGCACGACGGCAAGCAACGAGCTGATCAGCGCCGGCAGCATGTTGCGCTGCGCCTGCGGCAGCACGACGTGCAGCATCGCCTGCCACGGACGCATGCCCAGCGCCAGCGCCGCTTCGCGTTGTCCGCGCGGCAGCGAGAGAATGCCTGCGCGCACCACTTCCGCGGTGAGCGCCGCGTGATGCAGCGCCATGGCCACGACGAAAAAGCCGAGGGCAGGCCAGTCGAAACCCGGCGCGGGCAGTTCGATCACCATGAACAGGATCAGCAACAACAACGGCACCGCGCGGAACAATTCGACATACGTGCCCGACAGCGCGCACACCCATCCGCGCGAGGACAACCTGCCGGGCGCGAGCGGTATGACCAGTACGAATGCAGCGAGCGCCGAGCACAGCGCCGCCTGGAGGGTCGAGACGAGTCCGTCGAAGAGGAATTTCGCGGTGCCCCAATGCCAGAAAATGGCCCACTTCGGCGCCTCGAACTGTCCGCTCGATTCGAGCCGCATGCCGGTCGCCACGATCAGACCGAGCACGGCAACGGCGCTCACGATCAACTTTTCTTGTTGTAGCGGCTATATCCTAATGTCCTGTTCTGGCTATTTACAGATGTCGGGTTCAAACAAGTGGCAAGCTGGCGGCGGGGTCGTCCAGCGGGAGCTAAGGGTGTTCTTGATTTCGATGCAATTTCCAGGTCGGGACGCTCTAGCCCTGATAGTGCTGCGTCTTCCGCCCCTATGTTGATAGGGTTGCAAATCAAAAGATTGCTGTCTTCCCGGCGAGGTTGAACACGGCTAGACGTCGATCTACGGTCAAGGCAGGCACCATGAGGTCCTCGCGGGCCTGAAAGAGTAAGACGGTTTAAAGCGGACGGCGAGGGATACACGCCGGCTAGACCGCCGGCTGGGCTTAAGCAGGATCGGATCGAACATCGAGTTCGTCGTAATCCTTGATATGGTAAATGACCGCGGACACGATCCAGCTCACCACGAATATGCCAATGACCGCATAACCGAGCAAGCCGAAATTCTCATTGAGTTCGCCGACCCAATTCCAGAAGGCACCACTCAGATGCAGCTTGTCTGCGATTAGGCCGAGGCCCTCGATACTCCCGACGGCAAGCGCTACGACGACGGAAATGAGCGTGATCGTGATGTTGTAGTAGAGCTTGCGCACCGGTCTGACAAACGCCCAACCGTAAGCGCCAAGCATGAGAATGCTGTCGGTCGTATCGATCAGCGTCATGCCTGCAGTGAACAGGGCAGGGAAGACCAGAATCGACCAAATCGGCAAACCTTGTGATGCGCCAGCCGCTGAGATGCCAAGCAAGCCGATCTCAGTTGCAGTATCGAATCCCAAGCCGAACAGAAATCCGAGCGGATACATGTGCCAACTCTTCGTGACGAGCCGAAACACGGGACGAAAAATTCGCGCGAGCAATCCGCGATTAGCAAGGAGCAAATCCAGGTTCTCGTCCGAATACGGTTCGCCACGGCGCACACGTCGAAAGGCGTCGATCACGGAACGCAGAATGATGAGGTTCATCAGCGCGATGGCAAACAGGAAAAACGTCGATACCAGCGTGCCGATCAGTCCGCCAATCTCCTTGAATCCATCCATCCGACTTTGCAGCGCAAGTGCGGTCGCCGCAATACCGACTGAGGCGAGTACGACGATGGTCGAATGTCCAAGCGAAAAGAACAGGCCGACGGTGACGGGACGCCTGCCCGCCTGCATCAACTTGCGTGTGACGTTGTCGATTGCAGCGATGTGGTCGGCGTCAACCGCGTGGCGAAGGCCCAGCGTATAGGCGAGCAGACTGGTGCCCATGAGAAGCGGATAACCGCGGAAAGCGACGTACGCCCAGATCCACGCGCCGATGTTGAAGACCGCGAGAAGCGCATATAGCCCGATCACTCTGCCCCGAACGTTCGAGTTCTCCTGACTGACGAGTGTTTGGTCCACATGCATATCCGCTACCCCGATGATGGTTGCTATCCACGCAGTGCCGTGCGCGCGATCAGAGCGAATATTACCTTTATCAAAAAAGATCATACGTGTTTTGTCAAGTTACGATGGGTAGCGTGACGGCCGGACTATGCTCCGTTCGTAGTCGGTCCATACCCATTGTCGTGAGGCAAGCATGCAACGCATTTCGATCACCATTGACGACGACCTGCTCGACGTTGTCGACGCCCTGATGGAGGCACGCGGCTATACGAGTCGCTCGGAGGCTTTCCGCGATATCGTCCGTGAGAGTGCTTCACGTGAGAGGGAGCAAGCGCCGGAGCAACCGTGCGTTGCGACGCTCACCTATGTCTACGATCACGCGACCCGGGATCTCGCCCGGCGCGTGACCCAGGCTCACCACGATCGTCACGACCTTGCGGTGGCGAGCCTGCGCGTTCATCTTGACCACGAGAGCGTGCTGGAATCCTCGGTGCTGCGCGGGCGGGCAACCGACCTGCGGGCGTTTGCCGATAGCTTGTCCAGCCAGCGTGGCGTGCGGTACGCCAACTTGCACACCATTCCTGTGATTGTCGAACGGACCGAGCACAGTCATGGCGCGTCAACAGGTCATCACGACCATCTGCATGTTTGACCGTTTGCAGGCTGTTCGTAAGGAATGCCTTGGCGCGCCTTCTCGCTGATTTGATGACGCAATCGCTGTAGAATGCCGCGCTATGACTGCCCTTCGCCACCTCATCCGGCGAGGCGGCGCAATGCGGCACGCTTTGCTGGCAATGGTATTTGGCGTGCTTCTCGCGCGGGCCTTGCTTTCCAGCGCCGTCATGATCGATCCGGATCATGACGCGATGGGTGGTTTCTTGATGCTGTGCTCGGGTCATGGCGTGATGGTCGTCAAGGAGATGACTCACGACGACACGATGCAGATGTCCGCCTCAGATTCAATGGATGGGTCCATGCAGGCGATGCCCGGCATGGATATGTCAGGCATGTCAAATATGGCGATGCCAGTGGATCACGTAGACGTGACGGTGCATCACGCCGAGCATGACCAAGCGGGCGCCATGAGTCATTCCAGCGATCTGTGCGCCTTTAGCGCGGCACTTGCCACCGCGCTCGCCAGCATCGTCGTCTTTTTCTTCCTGTTCGCGCCACTACAGCTGCGTGAATCGTGGCGTCGGCCGCGTGCCACCGCAGTGCGTGCGCTCCTTCTTCATATCAGGCCGCCCACGCGCGCGCCTCCTGTGTTCGCCTGATAAGCCCTGATCGGCGTCCGCACGCGAGTCCGGACGCGCTTATCCATCTACGAACGAAACAGTCATGAAACTCAGACCACGCCCGCATGGTGCGGGTGGCGTCGGCATGCGCGCACGCGAGTTACGACGCCGCGTGCCGTATTCGAACGCGCGCGCCGCATTGATCGCGATGTCCACATCGATTGCCGCCATGCATACAGCCTATGCCGCAGATGAACCCGCGTCTGGCAGCAGAACGAATGCGACGTCCACATTGCCGAGTGTGACCGTCTCAGCCAGCAAGGGCACGAGCCTTGACGACATGGATCTCAGCACGACCGCGTTGTCGCGCAAGCAGGTTCAGCAGGCGCCGCAGACCACGGTCGATCAGATCGTCAACAAGATTCCGGGCGTCTACACGCCACAGGTGTCGACCTTCGCGTTGCATCCGACTTCGTCGATCGTCGGCATTCGCGGTTTCGGCAATGCGTTCGGCACCAAAACGCTCGTGCTTGTCGACGGCGTGCCGATCAACGACGGCTATTTCCGCACAGTGGATTGGTCGATCGTGCCAAAGGGCCGTGTCGACCAGATCGAGGTGATTCGCGGCGGTGGCGCGACGAGCCTGTGGGGCAACCTGGCGATGGGCGGGGTCATCGACATCATCACCAAGGAGCCGCAACCGGGCGAGAAAACGCTCGACGTGTCCTACGGCAGCTACAACACGCGCACGGCGGATGCCGCCATTACGCTGCTGTCCACGCCGGTGCTGACCGTCGGGTTGACCGCGAACACGTATCACACGGACGGCTATAACCTCACGCCGGAGCAATATCGCAATGCGTCGAACGTCGCGACGTCGGGCTTTGCGAACAATGTCGCGCTGTCGTTCTATCTGACGCCGGATGCGGCATCGAAGTACTACCTGCAGGTCTACGAGCACGACAAGCACGAAGACGGCCTGGTCTACGCCAACGCAAAGAACACGTGGGAGCGCTACGGACTGCGCGCAGGCGCCACCCGCAAGCTCGACGACGGCAGCAGCCTGAACGCCGACGCGTGGGTGGATCGCACGAATTATTTCACCCGGAACGCCAGCCAGACTGGCGGCTACTCGCTTTCGACGCCGACGCTCGGTTACTCGTACGTGTCGCAGATCGAAAGCGCGCCGTACAAGACCGCGGGCGGCTCCGTGTACTGGCAGAAGGACATTGGCCCGATCCACGATCTGAAGGTCGGTGTGGACTATCGCTATCTCGGTGTCGACGACCAGAACAATCTGTACAACGTGGCCGGCACCAACACGTCCACCTTCACGGTGCACGGGCAGCATCAGTTCTTCGGTGTGTTCTCTCAGGGCACGTACCGGCCGCAGTCGATTCCGCTGGACATCACGCTCGGGCTGCGGGGCGATTACTGGCGGGCGAACAACGCGTCGATCGCCGGGCAGTCGCTGGCCGGCAGTCTGAATCAGCAGCTCAACGATGCAAGCAAATTCACCTTCAATCCGCGGCTGGGCGCGAAGTATTACTTCGACAACGGGCTGGACGTGCGCGCGGCGGTCTATCGCAATTTCTCCGCGCCGGGAATGAATCAGATGTACCGCGCGTATGTATCGGGAGGGACGTATAACTCGACCAATCCGAATCTGGTGCCGGAGACGAATGTGGGCGAGGAGATCGGTTTCGATCTGAAGAAGAGCCTCTACAACGTGTCGTTCACCGCATTCCACAACCGCGTGAGCAACTACATCGACTACCCGACGCTGTGTTCGACAGCGGCGAGTTGCGCGGGCATTCTCGCGGGGACAGGACTCTCCAGCATCACGTCGGTGCGGCAGTATCAGAACGTCGGCAAGGCGACCATCATGGGGGCGGAGTTGTTCGGCGATGTGAAGGTCACGCCGACGCTCACGCTCAACAGCGGGCTGACCTACACCGAGGCGTATTTGACCGAATCCAATACGCCATTGACGTCGCCCACACATAACCAGCTCGGGCAGGTGCCGCACTGGGTATGGACGGGCGGAGCGAGCTGGGAAGCGATCCCCGCGCTCACGCTGACCGCGCAAGTCAAGGCGTGGACGGGCTATTGGTACAACACGGCGCATACGGTCAGAAACGGCGGAGCGGCCATCATCGATCTGGGCGCGTCGTACCAGATCAACAAGACGGTTCAAGTCTATGGGCTGATTCAGAACCTGGGCGGTCATTTGTACTACGACACCGGCGCGCAAGGCACGACCACGCCTCCGCAGTACGGCCAGCCATTCAGCGTCTATGGCGGCCTGAGGATCACGCTCTGACCGAACGCATTTTCAAATGACGCACCGGCCTGTCCTATACGACGGGCCGGCATGCAGTAGCAACACGTAATCGGAGGATGCATGTCCACTACCTTCAAGGACAACACCGCGGCCGCACCGCGAACCGGCAATGGCTACCGCACGCTTTGGCGGTGGCACTTCTACGCGGGTCTTTTCGTGATGCCGTTCCTTGTCGTGCTCGCGATCACGGGCACCTTGTATTGCTTTCAGCCGCAGATCGAGCCGCTGCTGTATCCGCATCGCATGGTCGTGCAACCGGAGGCGACGTCGAAGTTGAGTCAGGAGGCGCTCCTTGCACGCGCGCAAGCCGCGTTGCCGGCCGGATCGAAACCGTCTGGCGTGCGCCTGCCCGACGAGCCGAATCGCAGTGCGGAGTTCGTATTCCGAGTGCCCAAAGAAGGCAGCCAGAGCGTGTTCGTCAATCCGTACAGCGGCGTAGTGCTCGGCACGCTAAGCGTCGACGATCGCTTCATGCAGGTCACGCGCATGCTGCATCGCAAGCTCCTGCTCGGCAAGTTCGGCGAATTGCTGATGGAGCTGGTCGCATGTTGGACGCTGGTGATGATCGGCACGGGTATCGCGCTGTGGTGGCCGCAAGGCGCGGCGCGCATGAGCCGCGCGTTCGTGCCGGATTTCGCGCTGAAGGGGCGGCCGTTCTGGAAGAGCCTGCATGCGTCGATCGGGATATGGCTGGCCATTGGCGCAGTGGCGTTTGTGCTCACGGGGTTGCCGTGGACCGGATCGTGGGGACAGGGCTTCAAGTCGCTTGCGACCAGCGCGAATATGGGCGCGCCTGAGGGATCGTGGGGTGGGCTGCCGTTGCGTTCGAACGTGCCGGGGCAGCAAGCACCGGCCGCACAGGAGCCGACTCAGACGGCGGGCCATCATCACATGAGCGACATGGAGTCGATGCCCGGCATGACGATGGACGAAATGCCGCTTGCCAACGTTCCCTGGGCGGTGGGTGCCGTAAAAGTGCCGAGCGCGCCGGCGGGCGAGAGCGGGGCGCGCATCACCGTCGACCGGGTCGTCGACATGATGCGTCACGAAGGAATCGACGGGGGTTACGAGATCGCGTTGCCTGCATCGACTGACGGCGTCTATACGGTGTCGTATTTTCCGGCGGACCCTGAAGCGGAGCGAACCATCTACATCGACCAGTACAGCGGTGCGGTGATGAAGGACATCCGCTATACAGACTATGGCGCTGTGTCGAAAGCCGTGTCCTACGGCACGGCGCTGCACATGGGCCGCTATTTCGGGCTCGCCAATCAGATCATCTGCGCGGCGATCTCGCTCGGGCTCGCAACGCTTGCCGTGACCGGTTTCGTGATGTGGTGGAAACGTCGACCCGCGAAATCGGTCGGCGCACCGTCGCGAGAACGTGTGGCGCCGCCGATGCGTGGCTGGAAGGTCGGCATGGTGCTACTCGCCGTGATCTTCCCGTTGATGGGAGCGACGATGATCGCGGTGTGGCTGGCAGATCGTGCCGTGTTCAGACCTTATGCGCGGCAGGCAAGCTGATTGCCGAGATGGTGTAGAGAACGCTCGGCGCTGCGTCAGGGACGTCGTCGAGTGTGCCGCATACCTTCATGCCCGCCTTCTCCAGTACCTTGCGTGACGCGGTGTGTGCTGGCCGGACGAAGGCCAGCACTTCATCCAGCGACAAATCGCGGAGACCGAACTCGATCGCATACCTGGCGAGTTCGGTTGCATAGCCCTGGCCCCACGCCTCCACCGCAAAGCGATACCCGACATGCACGCGGGCGGAGCGGGGATGTCAAGCAAGAGGCTCATCGATCAGGGGCGGCAGGGCTTGCTCAACTTTCTGGCGCATGTCGGTGCATTGCGCGGTGAACTGGTGCCGGAAGGACCGCCCGCCGAGACGCGCTTTCTCCGCGTCGAGGGATCACATCACTATGTCTACGCGCACGACGATGGTCTTTATGAGCCGCTTGCGGAATTCGGCGAGCGGGTGACGAAGGGGCAGGCGGCTGCACGCATTCATTTCCCCGACACGCCGCTTCGTGAGCCGGTGACGGTGTATTTCGGCGGTCAGGGAGAGATTGCATGCAGGCGGGTGCAGGCGCAGGTGCGTCGCGGTGACTGCCTGTTTCAACTCGCCGACGACGATCGTCAATATGCCTGAGCGTTCGGGTTGCGCGCCAGAGCCAGGCGTGCGACGGCCGCGAAATAGCGCGCGCCGGTTTCGAGTATCTCGTCGTTGAAGTCGTAACCTGGGTTGTGCAGCGGCTCGCCCGTTTCGCCATTGCCGATAAAGATGAAGTTGCCCGGCACCACTTGCAGAAACGCGCCGAAGTCTTCGGAGATCATCATCGGCGTGACGTTGGTGTCGACGGAATCGATGCCCGCCACGTTGGCCGCCGCGCGTGCCGCCGTCTCGACCCACTCGATTGAATTGACCGTCGGCGCGAACTCGTGCGTGTACTCGAAGTTGCATTGCGCGCCGTGCGTGCGGCAGATGCCTTCGCTTACTTCGCGCATGCGCGTTTCGAGCATTGCCTGCACGTCGCGCGAGTAGCTGCGCGTGTCGCCCTTGATGGTGACCGCCGACGGGATCACGTTGCGCAGTCCGTCGGTGAGAAACTCGGTGCACGAGATGACCGCCGATTGCGACGGATCGAGATTGCGCGACACGATGGTCTGCAATCCCAGCACGATCTGTGCGCCAATCACGATCGGATCGATACCCATATGCGGCCGCGCCGCATGCGTCCCGCGCGCCTCGATTCCGATGACGAAATTATCCTCGCTCGCCATGATGCCACCGCCGCGCGTCGCGAACGTGCCGGCCTTCATGCCGGGCATGTTGTGCGCGCCAAAAATGGCATCGACGGGAAAGCGCTCGAACAGGCCGTCGGCCATCATCGCTTTTGCGCCGCGGCCGTGTTCTTCGGCAGGCTGGAAGATGAAGCGCACGGTGCCGTCGAAATCGCGTTGTTCGGCCAGTTGACGCGCCGCGCCGAGCAGCATCGCCATGTGACCGTCGTGGCCGCAGGCGTGCATCTTGCCCGGCGTGAGCGAGATATGCGCGCGGGCGGGCGCGTGCTCGCTGATGGCAAGCGCATCCATATCGGCGCGCAGGCCCACGGCACGCATGCCGTTACCCGCGCGAAGACTGGCCACCAGCCCCGTTCCGCCGATACCGCGCGCCACTTCGTAACCAAGCGCGCCGAGAATGGACGCAGCGAAGTCCGACGTGCGGTGCTCCTCGAATCCCGTCTCCGGATAGCGGTGCAACTGTCTGCGCCAGTCCTGCAAGCGCGCCTGAAGTGTGGTTTCCATGTGATTCTCCTCAGGCAAGATGGCTGATCGTGCGCTGACGCGCGAGCACGTCTTCGGGGTGCTGGCCGGTGAGCTCTTCGTACAACGCGGGTGCGGTCGCGCCTTCGGTGTTGATGACCAGCACGCGCGATTGCGAATTGAGTCCGGCGAGTGCGGCCAGCGAGCGCTCGCGCATCAGTGCCGCCAGTCCCGCGAAACCCGCCGCGCCCGATTCGCCCGCGACGATCGGGACATCGTTCGTGCTGGGATCGGAGAGCACGCGCATGGCAGCGATGGCTTCGTCGTCGCTGATGGTCATGAAGGTATCGATGCACGGCTCCAGCACGCGCCACGCCAGCGGCGATGCTGCGCCGCATGCGAGACCGGCCATGATCGAATCGACCGAACCGGTTGCGTGTGCGGCGTGCCCTGCCAGCGCGCTTTGATAGAGACAGTCCGCCTGATGCGGCTCGACCACGATGAAATGCGGCCGCCGCGCGCCGTGCCATTCGCAGAAGTAACTCGCCACACCGGCAGCGAGCCCGCCGACGCCGCCTTGCAGCAGCACATGCGTGAATGCGGGTGTATCGCGCGCACTGGCGGTCTGTTCGATGATCTCGGCGGGAATGGTGGCGTAGCCCTGCATCACATCGCGCGGAATCTCGGTATAGCCATCGTATGACGTATCCGACACCACATGCCAGCCGTTGACATGCGCGAGACGCGCGGCCTCGGCGACCGAGGCATCGTAATTCCCGTCGATACGCATGATGCGCGCGCCTTCACTGGCGATAGCCCATTCGCGCTCGGCGCTCACCTGGGCATGCAGCACGATCACGCATTGGCAGCCTAGCGAACGCGCGGCCGCAGCGAGCGCCTTGCCGTGATTGCCATCGGTCGCGCTGATGACGGTGAGATGCGCGAGCAGCGACGCATGTTGTCCTTCGAACAACGCGCGCGGATCGAGACGGTGCGTGTGCCACAGACGCGTGACAAGCCGCAGCAGCGCGACCGGCGCACCGAGCGCCTTGAAGCTGCCAAGCGCGGAGCGCTGCGATTCGTCCTTCACATGCAGCGAAGCGATACCGAAATGCGCCGCTGCATGCGCAAGGCTGTAAAGCGGCGTCGGCGCGGGATTGAGACGCGGCCATGTCGAGAGCCATGCGCGGCTTTCATCGGCCTGCGCGATGCTCAGAATGTCGCGCAATGCGTATTCGCTTCGTTGGGCGCGAGGGTTGGTAATCGACATCTGCGGGGTGCTCCGGGAAATTGACGAGTTGACGCTCGAAGCGGCATTGCCAAATAATATTCATGCGGACCATCAAGCCGGTTCGAAAATTACTGCTATCCGCGCAAAAAAATTTCGTTCGCAAGGGGAGTGCTGTCATGTCCGTGTCGCTCGACATTTTCGATCGCAAGCTGCTCATGGAGGTCCAGCAGGACGCGCACACTCCGCAAAACGAACTGGGCGCGCGCGTCAATCTCTCCACCGCCGCCGTCAACCGCCGTCTGCGGCGCTTGTCCGACGAAGGCGTGATCGAACATTACGCGGCCATCGTCGCACCGGAGAAAGTGGGCTGTGCGCTGACCATCGTGACCATGGTCGAAGTCGAAAGCGAACAGATTGATCTGCTCGATGCAATGAAGCGCACCTTCGCGCAATGTCCGCATATCCAGCAGTGTTATTACGTGGCGGGCGAGTGGGACTTCGTGCTGGTGCTGACCATGCAGAATATGGATCAATACACGGAACTCACGCGGCAGCTCTTCTTTTCCAACAACAACGTCAAGCGCTTCAAGACGCTGGTGAGCATGAGCCGCGTGAAGGTCGGACTGGGCGTGCCGGTGCTGATCGACGAATAGAAGCTCAGCGCACCACGGTCAGATCGTTCCACGCGCCGTTGCCGTATTGGCGCACGGTGATGGCGCCGTTGCGCATGTCTCCTTTGTCGTCGAAGCGGATTACGCCGGTGACGCCGTTCATCGAGAGTTCGCGCAGCTTCGGCAGATAGACGTGCGGATCGGTCGATCCGGCGGCCTGCATCGCGGTGGCCATGGCCATCACGGCATCGTACGCGTAGGGCGCATAGAGTTGCACGGGCGCGCCGAATCGCTCTTGATAACGCTTGAAAAAAGTCTCGCCGCCGGGCATCTGCGAGCGCGGCACGCCGGCGAGCGTGCAGTATTTTTCGGTGTTCATCGCCGCGCCCGCGAGCGTGATGAACTGTGGCGTGCAGGCTTCGTCGCCCGCGATCAGCCTGGCTTTGATGCCGAGCTTCTGCGCCTGTTGCGCGAACGCCGCCGCCTGCGTATCGCCACCCGTGAACACGATACCGCCCGGCACCGCGCTCTTGATGGTGGTCAGCACGCTCATCCAGTTGGTGGTCTTATCGGTGCCGTATTCGCGCGCCACCACCGTGCCGCCCGCGGCCTTGACTGCCTTCTCGACCTCATCCGCGAGACCTTGTCCGTAGGCGGTGCGATCATCGACGATCGCGACCTTGCTTACGTGCAGATCGCGGACCAGATACGTGCCGATCACCGTGCCTTGCCGCACGTCGTTCGCGACCATGCGAAATACCGACTGGAAGCCTTGCGCCGTCAGTTTGGGATTGGTGGCGGATTCGGTGATCATCGGAATGCCGGCGTCGGCGTAGATGCGCGAGGCCGGAATTGACGTGCCAGAGTTGGCGTGACCGACCACGCCGGACACGCGATCGTCGACGAGCTTCTGCGCGACGGTCACAGCGGTTTTCGGATCGGCGGCGTCGTCTTGTGAATCGAGCACGAAGGTGACGGGCTGACCGCCGATCTGAATCTTCTTCGCGTTCAGATCTTCGATAGCGAGGCGCACGCCGTTTTCGTCGTCCTTGCCGATGTGCGCCAGTTCGCCTGTGAGCGGCGAAACCTGACCAATTTTGACGGCGACATCGGCATGCGCGGACGCGGTGGCGGTGAGAAGTGCGGCGCTCAGGAGCGCGGATACGGGCAGTCGATGGCGCATGGCGAGTCTCGTGTGATAAGTGACAAGACTCAATCGTAGAGAGCGGACGCGAGCGCCAAAATTGAAGGAAGGGGCCCGCGCGAGAATATCGTGCGCTGAACTCAGGCGAGACGCAATTTTTTACCGGTGAAACGGGTGGCGTCCGGTGACGCGCCCTCGAAGCCCCTGAAAAAAGCACTAGAAGCGGTAATTCACCAGCAACTCCAGCCGCCGATCGTTGCCGAGCAAAAACTGCGTTTCATCGTAATAAGCGCTCTGCACGTAATGGCGATTGAACACGTTATAGGCGCGCGCCGTGACCGTCGTGTTTTTGCGTGGCTTCCATGCGAGCGCCAGATCGACGGTCGTGTACGACGGCATCTCGATCTGGTTGGCCGTATCCGCATAACGCTTGCCGACGTACTTCAATCCGGCAATGCCGGTCCACTCTTGAAGAAAGCGCCAGCTTACCCAGAGATTGGCGAGTCGCTGCGGCGCGGACACCGGCACATTGCCCGCACGCGAGACGACACCGCTGCCGGTGCTTTCATCGAAATCGTCGTACTTGGCTCGCAGGATCGACACATTCGCGTCGATGCGCCAGTCGCGCGCGACCTCGGCACCGAGCGTGGCCTCGATGCCGCGCGAAGACTGCTGGCCGACCTGGATCGAATTGTTCGGATTCAAAGGATCTGCCGTCACCAGATTGTTTTTGACGATGCGGTACGCCGCCAGCGTCCAGTCGGCCTTGCCATTCAGGAACGACTGCTTGATGCCAACTTCGATCTGCCTGCCCGTCGCCAGAGTGAAATTCGCTTTGGACGCATTAAGCATCAGCAACGAACTGAGCGGGTCGGCGGCGACTGAATATTGGCCGTACACCGCAAGCGTCGGTGTGATGTCATACACGCTGCCGATGCGCCAGCTGGTGTTCGGAAATACCTTGGTGAAAGCGCCGCCGTTGATCAGATCGTCGCGATTCACACTCGCATGGTCGTAGCGCAGACCGCCGACGATCGACCAGCGCGGGGTGATGGCCAGTCGGTCCTCGGCAAAGAACGCGTACTGATTCGCCTGCGTGCGGTACTTCGGCAGCGTACCGGCCTGGTTGATGAACAGGCCCGGATCGAAGTTGTACGGATCGACGAAAGACTCGCCACCATAGGGCGAGTTGTTGTCGTGCTGGAACGTCGTGTGGTTGAATTCGACGCCCGCAGATGCGGTATTGCGCATGCCGGAAACACCGCTTTCGAGCGTGGCATAGGTGACATTGCCGATCTGCTCCTGATCATGAAAGATCTCCGTGTAACTGCTGCGCTCGATCAAACCCGACGACGGAATATAGCTGTAATACTCGGCATCCTTCCAATGCCGATTGCTTTTCATGCGATACAGCGTGCTCGTCACGCTCAGGTTGTCGCTTGGCTGCCATGTCGCGGCGAGCGTGGCCCAGCTATCGCGATAGGAAATCAGGCTGTCGCTCACGTTGTAGTTCTTCTTCACCAGCGAGCGGTCGAAGGCGCCATTGACCAGCGGAATGCCGAAATATTCCATCGGATGCTGATAACCCTGCGCATACGAGGCCGTGACGTTCAGCTCGGGCGTGATGTCGTAACGCAGCGCGCCAGACACGGATAGATCGCGCGAGTTGCCGGAATCGACCCAGTTCGCGGAGCGGTTGCCACTGACATCGAATCGATACGACAATTTGTCATTGATGGCGCCGCCGCTGCCGAAGGCGAGCCGCGCCGTGCGTTCGGTGCCAATGCCGAGCCGGATTTCGCGCTCGATCGGCGTGCGGGTCGGTTTCTTCGGCACCACGTTGACGATACCTCCGATCGCGCCTTCGCCATAGATCACTGAAGCAGGACCGCGCAGCACGTCGATGTGATCGATGGCCCAGGTATCGAACGGATAGGTCACGCCGATTGCGCCGTAAGGTCGCACCCCATCGTAGAGCTGCGTCACCGAGGACGTGCCGACAAATCCTCGCGCCGACAACTCCGCGCCACCGTTGCCCGGATGCGGCGATTCGCTGATGCCGGTTGCGCGGCTCACGGCATCGAGAATGGTTTCATCGCCGCGTTCGTCGAGCTGCCGGCGATCGATCTGCTCGACGCTGGCCGGTGTTTCCATCGAAGTGAGACCGAGGCGCGTGCCGGTGTTCAGAGGCCGTTCGAGCTCGTTCTGTCTGGGTGCGCTGACGGATATCGCGGGCAGGCTCGTGCTGGATGGATCGTCGTTTGTCTGGGCGTGAACGAGAGAAGGACCTACCGCGACGGATACCGTCGAAACAAAAGTGATGGTTCGGATCATAAGTGATTGGCAGCACGACGCCCACCGGTCCTGTCAATGAACGGCAAGGGCGGTCTTGGATGCGAGAGCGCAGGGCGAAGCTCACCATCGCTCAATTCAACGCATGGTGTTCGCGCAGACAAAGCGGTGCCACGCTTCATGAGCGGGCAGCGACTCAGGAAAGGAAATCAGATTGAAGCGGGTGGCGCGCGTGGCTGGGCCTGACTGAACCGCGCAACGCTCGTGTCTGCACGCGCGGCGACAACGACGTACGTGCCATAAGACGTGCGCTGCGGCGACGCAGCGGACAGTGCATTCGCTATGCCGGGTGCGTGAGTGAAGAATTGGCAATAGCCGCAAGCCTGGCCATCGAAATGACTGTCGGCCGAGGAAGTCGAGTGCTGATGGGTCGAGGCTTGAGATACATGCACCGAGCACAACTCGGCGGTGAGCTCGACCGGATGCGCGCGTGCTGCGATGAGTTGCGAGACTGCCGGGGCGAACGTGATCAGCAGCATGGCGAACCATGCCAACAACCATCCCGTTCGCTGATAGAGGCGGCGACGCAACACGTTCACATTCCAAGAAGATAAGATGCCCGAATTATGCCTTTCTTTACTTTCCTTTACAAAAAGAAATAGGGCGGTGTGCGTCCAGTCCAACCATTGCATTCGAGCGATGGCGTACTGTCTGGTTCATTTTGAAACGACGTGACTCAAGCGTTCGGAACGTGGCAGAGAGGGTGCGAAAACTCGGTATTTGAGTCGTCTGAAAAGGCGAACGAATGTTACACTGCACGCGCTAAACGGGCATCCACATGACTATTCATGCACATCGAAGACTAAGCGCTTGGCTTGGCATCATTGCGATGTGCCTGATCACGCTCGTGCCGCTCGTCAGTCAAATGGTTCAAGCACATCAGGCGCAACAACCTGCCGCTGTGCTGTGTTCGTCGGATCATCAATCACATCAGGCGCGCCAGTCGGAAGACATGTTAAGCGCATGTGCCTACTGTGACTTGCTGACTACGCATGCGGCCATGCCCTCAGTTCCGCCGCGCGTGGATATGCCGGTCATCCTCGCGATTGCCAGTGCGGTCCTAATCCTGTCAGTACGCTTCATTCCCTCCGGCGCGTTCCCTTCGGGACGCCCTCGCGGTCCTCCCGTTTTTTCCTGACCGATTTCGGCGTCCGTTTCGTCCGGCGCACGCTTTCGTGCCACCGTTCACCATAGTCGAGAGACATTCCGAGCGTCGCATCGCTGGATAAGTCCTGCGCGTAGTGCCCGCGCATGGTTTCTCGACTTGCGAACGCGAAGCAAGTGAAAAACATTAGAACGTTCTGCGTTTGCCCGACCGGGCAGGCGTTTGGTCGTTCGTCTCCGGGAGATATCCATGCGGGTCATGGAGCAAATGATGCGTTTAACGACGCATCTGAATATCGGTGCCTTGATTGCAGTCGTGTTGTGGGTCATCTGGATAGCCGCGATCACCGCGTCTCCGGGTTGGGCCGATCCTGCACCGTCCGTCACGATTCTCAAGCCATGCGCGTGTTCGCATCACGGAAACACGACAGTCGTTGCGAGGCGCACATGATGCGCCACACGATCAACCCTGTTCCGCGCCGGAACTCGGCCCGTCAAACGATGCTCGCCGCAGTGTTGGTGCAAGCAATGTTTTGCACGCATATCGCGCAGGCGTCGGAGGATGACGTGCAACAGATTCGCGCTTTGCTTTCCCGCAACTACGATCGACCACAGCAAAAGCTCGAGGTTGCGCCCGTCGCAGTCGAGCAGCACGTAGCAATCGCCGACTGGATTCAGGGCGAGATGGGCGGACGTGCCTTGCTCAGGAAGAAAGATGGCGCGTGGACGATCGCCGCTTGCGGCGGAGACTCCATGAAGGACATGCAGCAACTGCGTGACGCCGGCATTCCGGCTTCGACGGCGCGTGCGCTGATCGAAAAACTGGAGCAGTCGGAGCGCGCGCTCGATCCCAAACGCGTTCGGAAATTTGATCTGTTCGGTGCGCGGAGCGGCCGAATATAGACGAACCGCCATGCCTGATCGCGGGGGGAGGCCATTCAAACGATAGATAAGAATGACCGAGTTTCCATCGACACGCGATTTTCTTTGACCAGAAAGAAAGGGCGACGCAGGCCATTTCGTCACTCGAGTAAGCACGTTCAACCGATATCACAATCATGAACAGATTGACCTTGGTGGCTGCCGCCTCGATCGCGGCGTTCGCTGCGCCGCTGCATGCGCAGCAAGCAGATGCCAACGCAAACAAAGCGCAGGAAAGCGACGTTGCCGACATATCGACTTTGCCTTCTGTGGTCGTCAAGGCGAAGCGATATCCATTCACCACGCCCTATACGGCGACGGACACGACGGCTGCAACGCGCACCGCTACGCCTCTGATCGAAGTGCCTCAATCGGTCCAGGTGCTCACGCATACGCTGCTTGAAGAGCAGGACGCCCGCACGCTCGCCGATGCGCTGGTGAATGTCTCTGGCGTTATACCCAGCCAGCCGGAAGAAAACCTCTTCGTGGCGCCGATCGTGCGAGGCTTTCCTGCGGAGATCTATCGGGATGGTCTGCCGATGTATGGCATGAATGCGGCCAACAGCCCGACGAGTCTGGTTGGCATCGAGCAGATCGACGTGCTCAAGGGACCGAGTTCGACACTCTACGGTGGCGGCCTGGGTTCGCCGCTGGGCGGTCTGATCAACCTCCAGTCAGAGTTGCCGGACAGCAAGGCGGGCGGCTACGTGGCGATGCGCACCGGCAGCTATGGAACGGTCAACCCGTACTTCGACCTGACCGGGCCGCTGACGTCCTCGATCAACGGTCGAATCGCGGCGGAGTATCAGAGCAACGGCAGCTGGATCGATCAGGTGAAAGGCGAGCGGTGGTCGGTGAAACCCAGCGTGTCGTTCAAGCTCGATCCGAACACCGTTCTGCTGCTGCAGGCGGAAGTCAATCACAGCAGCCAAGTTGAATATTCGGGATTGCCGGCTGCGCAGGCGCTGGCGGGCGATCTCGACCGCCACGCGTTTCCGGGGACGACCATCGGGCAGCCTCGCACCACGATCGACAATCAGCTGGCAACCGTCCAGCTACAGCACGATTTCAACGACAGCATGCGGCTGACCGTCAGTGGCCGCTACTTCAACAGCAGGATCCCCGAGTACGGCAGCTTCGTGTATCCGGGCATGTATCCGCCCGATCCCGCGACGCCCACTACCTATCCGATCCTGCCGCTCAACATGCTGACCACCACCAGGGAGGCAACGTTCGATGCGAACGTGTCGGCAAAGGTCAATGCGTTGGGTGGACGCCATGAACTGATGGCGGGCGTCGACTACGACCACACCAGTTTTTCCTCCGACATGGGCTTCGAGGGCGTCCCTGTCGGCTCGCTCGATCTGGCGCAGCCGAATTACAACCTCGGATATGGTTCACTAGCGCCGCTTAGCCTCACTCAGAATGATCAGTATCAGACGATAGCGGCTTACGTGCAGGATCAGGCGACCTACGGCCGCTTCCATCTGACCGGTTCGCTGCGCTACACGCGGCTCGTGTTCAAAGAAACCGAGCAAAGCACCAACGACACTTACCACCGCGTGTCGCCCAGAGTCGGCGCCACGTTCGATCTTGCGCCCGGTGTTGCCGCTTATGCCGCGTATGCCACGGCGTTTCGCGCGGCGTTCGGGTTCATCGGTGCGCAGGCTCCAAAGCCCGAGACGTCGCGCAATATCGAGGCGGGTATCAAGCTCGCGCTGAAGGACATCGGCTTGTCCGGCACGATCGCGCTGTTCGAGCAGACGCGCAATAACGTCGCCACGCCCGATCCCAATAATCCGCTCTTTTCGATTCAGGCCGGCCAGCAACGTGCGCGTGGTATCGAAACGGATCTGGTCTGGGAACCTGCGCCGGCCTTATCGCTTCTGGCTAACTACGCGTACACCCGCGCGAAGGTCACAGAAGACAACGCCATTTCGGTCGGCGACACGCTGGCGCGCGTACCCAAAAACAGCGGCCGCTTTGCCTTCCGCTACCGACTGTTGAATGGGCCGGCCGCGGGGCTGTCGTTCGGCGCGGGCATCACAGCCTTAGGCTCGCGCGAGGTCACCTTACCCAACACCATTTCGGTGCCGGGATACGCGGTCGTCGATGCGCAGGTCGCGTACATGTTCGACCGTTACACGATCGGGCTGTCCGGCGTGAACCTGACCAATCGCCGAGCCTACGCGCCCTATGAATACCTTTCCTTTCCGGTTGTGATGCCGATCCAGCCGCGCTCCGTCTATCTCACACTGAAAGCACAAATATGATCGATACCGACCGCCGAAATCTCCTGCTCGCTGCGCTCCTTGCTCCTTTGACCGTCGGTGCCGCCAACGCGAGCGCGCATGACATGGATCATGCGGGTCATGCGGGTCACGCGGATCACCCGGATGCTCACATGTACATGCCCGATAGCACGGTGCATTGGGAAGGCGACGAGGAGATTGCCATGCTGATGTACCCAGGCATGACCGTGATGGATCTGATCGGGCCGCAGTCCATGTTCGGTTCGCTGATGGGCGCGAAGATTCATCTGGTTGCGAAGACCATGGAGCCAGTCACAAGCGATGCAGGCGTCATTATCGTGCCTACGGCGACGTTCGACACATGTCCTCGCGACCTCACCGTGATCTTTACGCCGGGCGGCACCGATGGCACGCTGGCTGCGGCCAAGGACCACGACACGCTCGCGTTCATGTCCGACCGCGGTAGCCGCGCGAAATACGTCACCAGCGTCTGCTCAGGATCGCTGATTCTGGGCGCTGCCGGATTGCTGAAGGGCTACAAGGCGACTTCGCACTGGTCATGTCGGGATGCACTCACTGGATTCGGCGCGATCCCATCGAGTGCGCGCGTGGTGCGCGACCGTAACCGGATCACAGGCGCGGGTGTAACCGCCGGGCTCGACTTTGGTCTGACGATGGTGGCCGAGCTCCGCAGTCGTTTTTACGCCGAATGTACCCAGCTCGTGAGCGAATACGACCCTCATCCGCCGTTTAACGCAGGCTCGATGAAGACGGCGCCCGCGAAAGTCAAAGCCGACATGATCCAGTTGCTTTCAGGATTCAGGAAGAAGGCTGAGCAGTTGGCGTCTGACAGCGCAATGAGCAATCGCAAAGCGTGACGCGACCGGCGATCAGCAAGCCGTGGGCGAGCGTGCATACCGACGCGGCCAGTTTCGGCGCGTTTTGGTCAATTCGGCGTGCAATTGCCGTCAGTGGGTGTGGTGATGATGGACGTATGGTGCGGGCGAGCAATACGCGTTCGCCAGTGCCGCTTCCACCGGATCGGGCGCGTCAAGCAGACACCAGCCAATCTCGGCAATGGCGAGCAGGAGGGTGAACAGAACGCAGGTTCGTAATTCCATACAACGAGCGTAGTGGGTGAATCGATGAAAGCCGCACATTGAAAAAGGCGTCCCTCTCCGGCCAGATTCTACGGTAAAGCGCTGACAGCGCCGCTGCGAGGCGTAAAAGTCGAGTGCTACACTGCGCGAATTGTCCGATCCAACTTCTCGATTCGGTGCCCAACAATCAATAAAGGAGGCGCGATGAAAGCATCCATCAAATGGTCCCTGGCCGCGTTGCTCGGTACATGCGCAATGCATGCGGGGGCCGCATCTTCGTCGATGATGGTGTCCGATTGCTGGATCCGGCCGTTGCCGGGCAACGTTCCATCCGGTGGTTACTTCAAGGCGATGAATATGAGCGCGAAGCCCATCGACCTGACTGGCGTCGAAACCGACGCGTTCGGCATGGCGATGCTGCATCGGACGGAGAAAAGCGGCGATACGTCAAAAATGGTGATGGTCGATCAGGTGTCGGTGCCGGCGGGTGGCACGCTCGCGTTTGCGCCCGGAAGCTATCACCTGATGTTGGAGCAGCCCAAACACGCCCTCAAACCGGGTTCGAGCCTCCCATTCACCTTCGTGTTCAGCGACGGCGAAAAGGTCAAAGCGAACTGTGCGGTGAAGACTCCTGGCGCCATGGCCGAGTAACACCTGCGCAGGGCATCGTTTCGTCAATCCTGACGCGCTATGCAAACTTACGGCATGGCCCATGTATGGGCGCAGGGCGACTTCATTACACGCGGAATTCTCGTGGTGTTGTTGCTAATGTCCGTCACCTCCTGGACGGTGATCGTGGTCAAGTACATGAATGTGCTGCGGTTGAAGCGCCTGATGTGCCACGCCGAGCGCACATTCTGGGACGCCAACGACTTCAGTGAGGGTGTGGCGAGGCTTGCGACGGCGACTCCGTCCGTGGGTGCCAATCCGTTTCTGGCACTGGCCCTGTCAGGACTGGATGCGGCCGATCACCACCAGCTTACACAAACGCATCTTCACGACCGGCTTGATGTATCCGACTGGATCACTCGAAATCTGCGCGCCACCATGGACGATTGCGTCGCGCACCTGCAAAGCGGGCTTGCCGTGCTTGCGTCGATCGGAAGCACCTCTCCTTTCGTAGGGTTGTTCGGGACGGTATGGGGGATATACCATGCGATGCTGACGATCGGCGCAAGCGGGCAGGCGTCGATTGATCAAGTAGCGGGTCCGGTGGGTGAGGCGTTGATCATGACCGCATTCGGACTGTGCGTGGCCATCCCCGCGGTCCTTGGTTATAACGCGTTGAACAGTGCAAACAAGTCGACCGTGCGCAAGCTCAATCGGTTCGCCCACAGTCTCCATGCGTTTTTTGTGACGGGTGCGAGCCTCGTGCCGTCGGGGCACGCCGCGCGTCAATCGGACGGCCTTTCGACCGATCTATGAGTCGCACTTGCAGGACCAAGTGCGTTGTGTTGGTTGAGCGAATATCCGGGGTGACAGACAATGCGCGTCTGGTTCCGATTCGACAGGATCTTTTTCGCTTTCGCTTTCGCTTTCGCTTGCGTGGAGACGCCTTGCCTGTCCGCGGAAATTCTGCGAACGGACGGTATGCGCTACATCGGACAGGTCGTCGACGGCAAGGCTGAAGGGCAGGGAACAGAAACCAGGCCCGATGGGACAATTTTCAAAGGTCGTTTTTCGAAAGACGCATTTGTCGAAGGCACGATGCGACAGGGCGGCTGGGTCGTGCCCTTCTCGAACTGTCATTCGCCCGATAGAACAACCAGGGCGACGGATTGAGGCGGCGTTGCCATCACTGCGGCATCCATTGAAGAATCCACGCGAATTGAAGTCAACTATATAGTCCGGTCTCGCGTCCAGCCGAATGGCACGCGCGCTTATGCTGCTGCGTTGCAGACGGTACCCCATGTCCATCCACTTTCTCTATATACGGCTTCGGTCGTACAGGCTGCCACGACGCGGGCTCGCGACAGCCTTAGTTGCCGCCGTGGCAGTCGCAGTCCTTTGTGACCAACTTGGCGTCTATACAGTTCAGCCTCTCGGCGCGGTTCCGGAAGGGGCGACCTATGTTGTCAGGCGGAATTCGGGAGAGCCTTTCTTTAACTCGATCGACGGCACATGTGATCGCTGGGGGGAGGACGTGACGGTCTCCTGTGCTGGTCGGGCCATCCGTCAAGCTCCACTGCACCGCATCTTGATCGAACTTCCATATCAGCGAACTGCCTACCGCCTTTCGGTTCAGGCGCACACGTATGCGCGTAGGTCAGTACCGCCTGATAGCGGCCAATGCGCCGACCAAAACGCCATCTTGCAGCAGTCGCTAGCGTGCCATTGGTGGGCAGCGTCATCTTCTCCGACGAGACTCCCCGAAATCAAATATTTGACATAACCTAACTTATCGCATTTGAATTTGTAGGTCCCAAGTTCAAATGTCGTGTTTCTGCCAAATAGAGATGTCGCATTTTGACGTAGCTTCGTTGCCAGACAAGCGTTTAAGGAGCGCTGGCGATGAACACGACCGGGACCATCACCATGTCGATGCGCGAACTGGACCGACTCAGAGTGATTCAGGCAGTCGCCGAACGCCAGCTCAAGCCAGGCCGTGCCGCCGATCGGCTGCGCATGAGCGTGCGGCAAATCGAGAGGCTCGTCTTGCGTTATCGTGCAGACGGTGCACGTGCTCTGGTGTCCGGCAAGCGCGGACGCGCGAGTAACCACCGTCTGCCGGACGGCGTGGCGCAACGCGCGCTCGCGTTGATCCGCGAGCGTTACGCTGATTTTGGTCCGACACTGGCGTGCGAGAAGTTACGGGAATGCCACAACATTGAACTGGCCGTCGAGACGATTCGTTCCCTGATGACGGCTGCGGGCCTTTGGGTGCCTCGCAAACAGCGCCCGCCGCGGATTCACCAGCCCCGCAACCGCCGCTCGTGTCTGGGCGAGCTAATCCAGATCGATGGCAGCGATCACCGCTGGTTCGAGGAGCGCGCGCCGGCCTGCACGCTGCTGGTATTTATCGACGATGCGACGGGCCGGCTGATGACGCTGCACTTCACCGCGACCGAGTCGACCTTTAGTTACTTTGAAGCGCTGTCGAAGTATCTGCACGCGCACGGTAAGCCCATCGCGTTCTATAGCGACAAGGCCAGCGTCTTTTACGTCAAGAACCGCTCGCAGACCGCTGGCAAAGGCGTGACGCAGTTCGGGCGAGCCTTGTACGAACTGAACATCGATGCGTTCTGCGCGAATACGAGTCAGGCCAAGGGGCGTGTCGAGCGCGCCAACCTGACCCTGCAGGACCGGCTGGTCAAAGAGTTGCGCTTGCGCAGCATTAGCACATGGGAAGCAGCCAATGCCTATGCGCCCTCCTTCATCGCTGACTTCAATCAACGTTTCGGCAAGCCGCCACGTAGCGACCACGATGCTCATCGGCCCTTGCGTGCTGACGACGATTTGACGCAACTACTGGCACATCGCGTGTGGCGCAAGGTCACGCACGCGCTGACGGTGCAATACGATCGGGTGATGTATCTGCTGGAAGACACGCCTGCCAATCGCCTATTGATTCACCAGCAGGTCGAGGTGGTCGAATACCCGAGCGGCTGCGTCGAGGTGCAGGCAGGCGGCGAGGTGCTTTCCTGCGGCGCTTACGACCGTATTGCGCGGATTAATCAGGGCGCGGAAGTCGAGAACAAGCGTTTGGCGCATGCACTCGAGGCCGCACGGCTGCTGCAAGCCAAACGAGACGATCGTCGTGCATGTGATGCACCTTCACGCACGCATCGCGGTGAACAGGTTCGGGCCAAAAAGGCGCTTGAAGGACTGAAGAAGCAACGCGCACTAAGCATCGCCGACATGAACGAAGCGATTCTCGAAGTCAGCGCAAAAGCAATGAGGGAACGGGGGGCGGCTGCGCCGCCCCAACCCCACAACCCGAACAGAAACATCGCTTCGAAACCCGACATTTCTACTTAGCGGAGACCCCGACATTTGAACTTAGCGGCAACAGAATTTGTCACGCTTTTTAGATGGAATGGTCGCCTCCCGCCATCACGGTCATCCGTCGCCGCAGCTCCGTTGACCGGGGCGTGCGACATTGCTGGTTCGGCATGTCCGCC
>NZ_JARUXQ010000010.1:0-25965 GCF_031451265.1 Caballeronia sp. LZ033
CAGCAGCGTGGTCTTGCCCGAGCCGCTCGGGCCCAGCAGCGTCAGGAACTCGCCCTGTGCGACGTCAAGATCGGTCGGCGCGAGCGCGACGAAGTCGCCGTAACGCTTGCACAGACCGCTGATCTGGAGATTGATGGTTGCCATACAGGTCACTTCCTTGAACAAAAACTCAGCGCGCCGTCTCGAAGATGTCCAGTTGCCGGACGAGTTCCTCACGCAGTCGCGCTGTCAAATCAGGCGCCAAATTCACGAGCGGCGCCAGCACAAAGCCTCATGCTGAAACATGGACGAGCGAAAGCGCCGGGAACAATACCCGGCGCTTTCATTTGCGAATAGTGTCAGCTTCAGCCCGGCAACGCCTCGCGCGCACGCGCAAGCCGCGCCGCCGCTTCACCTATCTCGCCGATACCCGGCGCGGCGAACGACAGACGGAAAGCAGCGGCATCGATGTGATCGGCATAGAAGGCCTTGCCTGGCACGAACAGCACCTTCTGCGCAATCGCATGCTTCAGCAGTTCCGATGAATCGACACCGTCCATGCGCGCCCAGACGAACATCCCGCCTTCAGGCCGCTGGAATTGCAGCGCGCCCGCGAGCTGTGCATCGAGTGCATCGCACAGGGCCTCGCACTTGCGCCGATACTGCTCCGCGATGCGCGGCAAGTGTTCCGTCAGCGCGCCCTGGGCGAGATACGCGGCGGCGATCGCCTGCATCCACGGCGCGCTGCACAGATCGGCAGTCTGCTTGGCGACGGTGCAGCGCCGCACGATGTCCGCGGGCGCGACGGTCCAGCCAATCCGAATCCCCGGCGCCACCACCTTCGACAGACTGCCGAAGTACACGACGCGCTCACGTCCGCCGTCGATGTCCTGCGCCACCTTCAGCAGCGAAGGCAAGGCCTCGCCGGCAAAACGCAGGTCGGCATAAGGTTCATCTTCAACGATGATGAAGCCATGCTTCACCGCCAGTTCGACAAGCGCCTTGCGACGTTCGAGCGACAGCGTCGCGCCTGTCGGATTGGCGAACGTCGGCACGGTGTAGAGCAGCTTCGGCCGTCCCGCCTCGCCGCTTTCGAGCATCGCCGCGAGCCGTGCGACATCCAGCCCTTGCGCATCCACCGGCACCGTCACGATGCGCGCCTGCTGCATCTTCAGCGCCTGCAACGTGGCGGGATACGCGGGCTGCTCGGTGAGCACGGCATCGCCGGGGGCGACCAGCACGCGCAGCAACAGATCGAAGCCCTGTTGCGAGCCGGTCGTGACCATCAATTGATCCGCAGGCACCGTCACGCCGCGTTGCTGCATGAGCTGCGCGAGTGCGTCCTTGAGCTCGGGCAGGCCATCGGTGGGACCGTATTGCAGGCAGCGTGCGGGCTGCGTCCACGCCTGAGCGGCGGCGCGCTGCAAGCCGTCGGTATCGAACAGATCGCTCGCCGGATAGCCGCCCGCGAGCGAGATCATCCCCGGCTCGCCGAGATACTTGAACAACTCGCGGATCGGCGAGCCGCCGGGGTTCCGGAACGGCTCAGTGAAGTCGTACATCATGATGGCTCCGGAACGCGCGGCTTATTCGATCGAAAAGTCGATGCCCTGAGCCAGCGGCAACGCGGACGAATAGTTGACCGTGTTGGTGGCGCGGCGCATGTAGCCCTTCCATGCGTCGGAGCCGGACTCGCGGCCGCCGCCGGTTTCCTTCTCGCCGCCGAACGCGCCGCCGATCTCCGCACCGCTCGGCCCGATGTTCACGTTGGCAATGCCGCAATCACTGCCCGAATCCGAGAGGAAACGCTCGGCCTCGCGCAGATCGGTCGTGAACACGCACGACGAAAGACCATGCGACGCCGCATTGTTCGCTTCGATCGCCTCGCTGAATTCGCGGTACTTCATCACGTAGAGAATCGGCGCGAAGGTTTCCTTCAGCATCACCGCGGTCTGCGACGGCATCTCGACGATGGCCGGACGCACGTAGTAACCGTTCTCGCGGCCCGCCACGACATGACGCTCGCCGCCCGTCACCGTGCCGCCTTCGTCCTTCGCCTGTGCAAGCGCGGCCTGCATGCGCTCGAACGATTGCGCGTCGATCAGCGGACCCATCAGCGTGCCGGCCGTGAGCGGATCGCCGATGGCGACCTTGCTGTAAAGCGTTTTCAGACGCGCGACGGTCTGCTCATACACGCTTTCGTGCACGAACAGGCGGCGCAGCGTCGTGCAGCGCTGGCCCGCTGTGCCGACTGCCGAGAACAGGATGCCGCGCAGCGCGAGTTCGCTGTCGGCGGTGCCGGTCACGATGCCCGCGTTGTTGCCGCCGAGTTCGAGGATCGAGCGGCCGAAGCGCTTCGCCACTTCGATGCCAACCGTGCGGCCCATCTCCGTGCTGCCCGTCGCGCTGACGACCGACGAGCGCGGGTCCGCGACGAGTTGCGCACCGATCTCGCGGCCGCCGTTGATGACGCAGGTGAGGCCCTTGGGTGCATCGCCGAATTCGGCGAGCGCGTCTTCGAGAATGCGGTCCACGGCAAGCGCGGTCAGCGGCGTCTTCTCCGACGGCTTCCAGATCACGGCATTGCCGCACACGAGCGCGAGCGCCGCGTTCCACGACCACACAGCCGCCGGGAAGTTGAACGCCGAGATCACGGTGCAGACGCCGAGCGGATGCCACGATTCCGCCATGCGATGGCCGGGACGCTCCGACGCGATGGTCAGGCCGTACAGCTGCCGCGAGAGACCGACCGCGAAGTCGCAGATGTCGATCATTTCCTGCACTTCGCCCATGCCTTCCTGAAGAATCTTGCCGGTCTCCAGGGTGATGATGCGTCCGAGCGCTTCCTTCTTCTCGCGCAGCTTGTTGCCGAGCAGGCGCACGAGTTCGCCGCGGCGCGGTGCGGGCACGTTGCGCCAGGCTTCGCTGGCGGTCTTCGCGGCGGCGAGCGCGGCATCGGCTTGCGCTTGCGTGTGGCTCTGCACATGGCCGACAACGGCGCCGTCGATCGGCGAGCGCACGACGATATCGCCTTCTTCGGCCAGACGCGCGATGCCCAGATCGGAAAGAATGGTGGAAGCTTTCAAGGATGGATCTCCAGTGGAACTGGCCCGATTGTGCGAGTGCGCGCAACCGGGCTCAAGCGAGTTAATTGCAGGACTTGATGCGCTTCACGCATCAAGCGAAGTGAGTTCGCGCTGTGGCGCAGCCTTGCGCGTGCCGTGTTGCAGCGCGCGTTGCAGCAGTTGCGCGACATGCAGCGTGTGCCGTTGCGCGCCGTGCGCGATCTGCTCGCGGCAACTGAAGCCGTTGGTGACGATCAGCGTGTCCTGCTGCGCCGCGCGCACGAGCGGCAACAGCTTGTCTTCGCCGATCTTCATCGAAAGCTCGTAATGGTCCGCGTTGAAGCCGAACGAACCGGCCATGCCGCAGCAGCCGGTATCGAGCAGCTTCCAGCGCACGCCGAGTCGACCGAGCAGCGCGGTTTCCTTCTTCATGCCGAACAGCGCCTTCTGGTGACAATGGCCGTGCAGCAGCACGTCGGCGTCGAGTGTCGGCCAGTCGAAGTCGGCATCGGCGACGAAGTCCGAGAACATGAAGGTCTGGCGCGCCAGTTGATGCGCGAGCGGATCATCGGGAAGCTGCTTGACCAGTTCGTCACGGAACACCGACAGGCAGCCCGGCTCCAGACCAACCAAGGGCGTGCCCGCGCGGATCTCGTCGGCGAAGGTGTCGAGCACTTCGCGCAGCATCGCGCGCGCTTCGTCGAGCAAGCCGTAGTCGTACAGCGGACGGCCGCAGCACAGACGCTTCTTCGGCAGCACGACCTCATAGCCCAGCGCGGCCAGCACGTCGCTTGCGGCGTGCGCCACATCCGGCGTGAAGTGGTCGTTGAAGGTATCGACCCAGAAGAGCACCTTGCG
Source organism: Caballeronia sp. LZ033 (assembly GCF_031451265.1). NCBI lineage: Bacteria > Pseudomonadati > Pseudomonadota > Betaproteobacteria > Burkholderiales > Burkholderiaceae > Caballeronia > Caballeronia sp. LZ033. The sequence continues at coordinate 3,903 of NZ_JARUXQ010000010.1, forward strand.
CGTCGGCTTCGCGGCATTGCGATGGCCCTGCGCCGCCGTCGCACGGAAGGTGCGCGGCGCGAACACCGGCAACGCGCGATCCTTCGCCACGCCGGCGATCCATTTGCTCACCGGCGCAAGCGGCCGGAACGAAGTCGCGAGATTGGCGAGCCACGGCGCGCGCGCGGCAAACGGCGCCCACTGCCCGATGCGCCCCATGAACCACGCCTGACGCGGACGCCGCCTGCGGGCATAGTGATGGGACAGGAATTCGGCCTTGTACGAGGCCATGTCGGTATGCGTCGGACAGTCGCTGCGGCAGCCCTTGCACGCAAGACACGTGTCCAGCGCTTCCTTGACTTCGACACTGTCCCAGCCGTCCTTGATGACGTCGCCCTGCAGCATCTCCCACAGCAGATGCGCACGACCGCGCGTCGACTGGCGTTCCTCGCGGCTGCCGCGAAAGCTCGGGCACATCGTGCCGCCATCGAGCGAACGGCACTTGCCCATGCCGATGCACCGTTCCACCGCGCGCTGCATGCCGTCGCCTTCGGGACTGCGGAAGGTGAGCTTCGTCTGCAACTGCACGGGCTTGTACGCGGGGCCCATGCGCAGGTTTTCGTTGGCGCGATAGGCGTTCACGACCTTGCCCGGATTCAGGCGCTGCGCCGGGTCCCAGATGGCCTTGAACTGCTCCATCGCCGAGATGATGTCGGGGCTGTACATGATCGGCAGGAACTCGGCCTTGGCCTGGCCGTCGCCATGTTCGCCCGACAGCGAGCCGCCGAATTCCACGACCAGTTCCGCCGCCTCGCGCAGGAAACGCCGCCATACCAGCACGCCTTCCGCGCTGCGCAGATCGAAGGTGATGCGCGCGTGCACGCAGCCATCGCCGAAATGGCCGTACAGGCAGGTCTCGTAGCCATGACGGTCCACAAGCGCCTGGAAGCGCCGCAGATAATCGCCGAGGCGCAGCGGATCCACCGCCGCATCCTCCCAGCCGATGATCGGGTCCGGCTTCGACGGATCCACCGACAACGCCACCGCCGACGCACCCGTCTCGCGGATCGACCAGATCAGCGCCTGCTTCGCCTTCTCCTCGACGATGAAACCGGTCACACCCTCGCCACCCGCGCCGGACAGGAAGAACGCGCGCGCTTCTTCGGCCTGCGCGCGAGCTTCGGCGGGCGTATCGGCGCCGAATTCGAGCACGACCCACGCGTCGCCTTCCGGCAGCAGCGCGATTTCATCGGTCTTGAGGCCACGCGCCTGCAGGCCGCGAATGATGCCGCGATCCAGCCCTTCGATAGCGATGGGACCAAAGCGCTCGAAATGCGCGACGCCATCCGCCGCGACGAAGATATCCGCGAAGCCGAGCACGAGGATCACGCGGCTCGCCGGACTGTGCACGAGCCGCACCTTCGCGCGCAGCGTCACCGCGCACGTGCCTTCCGTGCCCACCAGCGCCCGCGCGACGTTGAAGCCGTTCTCCGGCAGCAGTTGATCGAGATTGAAGCCGGACACGCGGCGGCGGATCTGCGGAAACTCGCGGCGAATTGCGTCGGCATAGCGGTCGCGCAGATCGCGCAACTGCCGATAGATCTCGCCCTGCCGCCCGCCATCCGCGATGATGCGGTCGAGTTCATCGGGCGACGTCGGACCGGTCCAGAAGCGCGCGCCGTCATACGTGAGCACTTCCAGCGCTTCGACGTTCTCGGCGGTCTTGCCCGCCATCACCGAATGCGCGCCGCACGAGTTGTTGGCGATCATGCCGCCGAGCGTGCAGCGGCTGTGCGTCGCCGGGTCCGGACCGAACGTCAGGCCATGCGCGCCCGCCGCATCGCGCAGCGTGTCGCAGATCACGCCCGGCTCGACGATCGCCGTGCGCGCCTCGGGATCGATCGACACGACCCGGTTCACGTACTTGCTCGCGTCGGCCACCACCGCGACGTTCACGCACTGTCCGTTCTGCGACGTGCCGCCGCCGCGCGTCAGGAACGGCACGTCATGCTGTCGGCACAGTTCGAGCGCGCGCGCGAGGTCATCGACATCGCGCGGCACCACGACGCCCAGCGGCACCTGCCGGTAATTGGACGCATCCGACGCATAGAGCGCCTTCGCGCCGGCATCGAAGCGCACTTCGCCGCGCAACGCGGCCGCGAGGCCGCGCTGCAGCGACTGCAACTGGGCGGCATCCGCCGCATACGGCTGCGCGCTCACCTTACTTCGCCGCGCCGGCCGTCATCTTGAAGATGCCTTGCGCATTGCCGGCATCGAAGCGCAGGTCGGTGACCCAGGCGCGGGCCGCACGGTCGAACTCGCGCTTGCGCGTGATGAACTCGTAGAACGAGCCCGGCACCTTGCGCGTGACCGTGTCGCCTTTGGCGGTGCGGAACATGCGCTCGACCGTGTCCGCGCGATACGCCGTCTGGAACACGCGTCCGGAACGCGAGCGTTCGACTTCGGGCTTCATCGGACGGCCCTTGGCCTTTTCGTCGTCGGAGAGCTGGAACACGTCGGCGACGCGGTCGGTCGCGTGATTGAAGCCGTTGCCCTCGGTGGCGATCCACGCCATTTCCGCCGATTCCGCCAGCAGCAGTTCATAGTCGGCCAGCATGGGCAGGTCGTGCTGACGCTCGAATGCGCCGACGATCACCGGCAGCAGCTGGTGCGCCGCGTCAATGGGCAGCGAGCCGTCGCGCTCCAGTTCCGACAGTTGCGCCACCGCCAGCGGCGTGAGCGGATCGCGCGATGCGCCCACCACATTCGTCACGGCCTGCTGGAAGGTCTCCGAGAAACGCTCGGGATGCAGTTCGCTCACGAAGAACTGCGCGATCTCGTCGGGCGCGTCTTCATGGGCATAGGAACGGCCGGTCATGCCGAGCTTGTCGAGCGGATAGCGCCCGTTCAGCCGGAAGCCGAGCGGCCGGAGAATGCGGGTGAACGCGGCTTCGCCCGGCGGCAAGCCGCCGTTCTGCGGCCAGCGCACGGTGCGCAGCGCGCCGTGGTCGAAATACACGGAGCCGCCGTTGGCGATGGTTTCATCGGTATAAGTACGGCCGTTCGGCGAACGCGCGAGCAGGCCTTCGAAGAGCGCCATGTTCATCGCCTGGGCCAGTTCGGCGCGCGTGACGGTGCCGGGTTCCCAGTCGTTCAGGATCGAGGGGGCGTTCAGGGTCTTGAAGAGCAAGCCCGTCTTCTCGGAGCCGAGCAGACGCTCGAGCAGGCTTTCGATATTCGTATTTCGCATGGTCGCCTGGTATCGCGGTTGGACGTTGGCCGCGGGCCTTCACGCACGGTGGCGGAGCCGCAACGGCAAGGCCGCATTATTTTTAATCGTTGTGCCGCGCGTAAAGCGAGATTAAATTGTGACTTGATGAGTGTTTGGAATCACCATGCGCAAGTTCAAGATCCCCAACATGGGCGCGCTGCTCGCCTTCGAAGCCGCCGCGCGCCATGAAAGCTTCACGCACGCGGCCAAGGAACTGTTCCTCACGGAGAGCGCGATCTCCCGTCAGATCGCCACGCTCGAATCCAATCTCGGCGTGCGCCTGTTCGTGCGCGCCAAGCAGCGCGTGGTGCTGACGCGCGCGGGCCGCATCTACGGCACGCAGGTGCGGCGCTCGCTCGAACAGCTGGACCGCGACACGCTCTCCATCATCGCGCACGGCAGCGGCGGCGGTTATCTGGAGCTGGCCGTGCTGCCCACGTTCGCGTCGCAGTGGCTGATTCCGCGCATCGGCGATTTCTACGCATGCACGCCGGACGTGCGCGTCAACATGGGCGTGCGCACGGATGCGTTCTCCTTTGCCGAGTCGCACTTCGAAGCCGCCATTCACTATGGCAAGCCCACCTGGCCCGGCACCACGGCGGACTATCTGTTCGGCGAGGAAGTGGTGCCGGTGTGCAAGGCATCGCTGCTGGAGCGGCCCATCGGGCACGTGCATGAACTGCTCGCGTATCCGCTGCTGCACTCCACCACGCGGCCGGACGACTGGACCCGCTGGTTCGCGAGCCTCGGCGTGGAGGACGCGAGCACCATGCACGGCATGCGCTACGAGCTGCACACCATGGCGATCAGCGCGGCCGCAGCGGGCCTGGGCGTCGCGCTGGTGCCGAAGTTCCTGGTGAGCGGGCAGCTCGAACAGTTCGGGCTGATCGTGCCCTTCGAGGCGAGCATCAAGGCCGACTCCGCCTACTACCTCGTCTATCCGACCGAACTCAGCCATGGCAAGCCGCTGGAGAAGTTCCGCGAATGGCTGCTGAAGCAGGCCAGCGAATACACCGCCGACGACGACTGCAAGCCCGCAAGGTCTTGAGCATTTCGCATCATGTGGTGCTTTTATCTCGTTTGGCTAAGCGTAACGTCTGATCGATCATGAGTACACGCTGGCGAGGCGCGTCGAATGCGTCGAATGCGTCGAATGCGTTGATGAGGCGCGGCGAGCCGCCAGACCATCACTCTCGGGGCGCCGCGCGTGCATTGCCTGTGCGCGCGGCGCCCGTTTTCGCACCTCGGGGACCCACATGGCAAACGACCAAAAGAAACCTTCCACCGCTTCGCGCCGCGACTTCATCCGACTCGGCGTAGCCGGCGCGGCCGGACTTGCGATGCCTGCCATCTGGACCTCGGCGAAAGCCGCTTCGAAGCGCCTCGTGGTGCGCGACTCGGGCGGGGTCTACACCGACATCTACACCCGCACGCTGTACAAGCCGTTCCAGCAGGCGACGGGCATCGAAGTGGTGGGCGTGGCCTCGGGCGCTGAACCGACCGCGCAGATCAAGAGCATCGTCGAGACGGGCGCGAAGACCTGGGACATGGCCGAGTTGAGCTTCCCGGCCGTGTACCTTCTGTCGCGCAAGGACAAGGTCTATCTGGAGCCTGTCAATCTCGACGGCAACGCAGCCGTCGCGAAGATTCCCGCGCAGTTCCGCGACCAGTATGCGATCGGCCACAACGTCTACACGACGGTGATGACCTATCGCTCGGACGCCTTCAAGGGCGGCAAGACACCCGCTTCCTGGGCCGACCTGTGGGATGCCAAGGCGTTCCCGGGCCGCCGCGCGCTGCGCAAGTTCCCGTTCGACACCATCGAAGAAGCGCTGATGGCCGCCGGCACGCCGCCGAGCAGCGTCTATCCGTGCGATCTGGACAAGGCGTTCAAGAGCCTCGACCGCGTGAAGCCGAACATCGACATCTGGTGGACCACGGGCGCGCAGTGCGAGCAGTTGCTCAAGTCGGGCGAAGTGGCGATGGCGTCGAGCTGGCTGGCGCGCGTGCTGCCCGCCATCGATGCGGGCGCGCCGCTCGCGATTGCCTGGGACGGTCACATCTACGGTCCGCAAGGGTTCGGCATCATGAAGGGCGGCGACAATGTCGATGCCTGCCGCCAGTTCGTCGCGTTCTGCGCGGACCCGAAGCGCCAGGCGGAAGTCGCGAGCGCGCTGGCGGTCGGGCCGACGCATCCGGACGCGTTCCAGTACATTGATGCGAAGCGCGCGAAGAACCTGCCGACCTTCCCGGACAATCTGAAGCGCGGCGTGCGTATCGACCCGTCGTACTGGCCGGCGCATCAGGATGTCGCGATCGAGCGTTTCAACGACTGGGTGCTGCGCTAACCCTCGTCGAACCATCACGATGCAATGAGTCTTTTCTATTCTTCAACGCAGGGCTTCGCCAACGTCGCCGATTACCGTGAGGCCGCGCGACGGCGGCTGGCGAAGATCGCCTTCGACTATCTCGACGGCGGCGCCGAAGACGGCCATACGCTGGCGCGCAACCGCGCCGCGTTCGCCGATGTGCATTTCGCCCCGCGCGCGATGGTCGATGTCTCGCACGTCTCGCCGGCCGCGCAGTTGTTCGGCTACGCGTCCGCCGCGCCGATGGTCGTCGGGCCGACCGGACTGAACGGCCTGTTCTGGCCCAAGGCCGATGAAACGCTGGCCCGCGCTGCTGCCGCGCGCGGCGTGCCGTTCGCGCTGTCGAGCGCGTCCACGTCGTTGCTCGAAGACGTGCGCGCCGCCGCGCCGGACGGCGAGCTGTGGATGCAGCTGTACGTGCAGAAGGATCGCCGGATCGCCGAGAGCATCATGCGGCGCGCGTCGGAAGCGGGCTACACGACGCTGCTCGTCACGGTGGACACGCCCGTGCATGGCCGCCGCGATCACGATATTCACAACAACTACCGCCTGCCGCTGCCGATCACGCCGAAGCTGATCCTCGATCTGCTGCGGCATCCGCACTGGGCGTTGCAGATGGCGCGCCAGGGCACGCCGCAACTCGTCAACCTGGCCCGCAGTCTCGGCGAAGCGCCCGATTTGCAACGTCAGGCGGCCGCGCTGGCGCGCCAGATGGATCTGTCGCTGGCGTGGTCGGACATCGCGTGGCTGCGCAAGCACTGGAACGGGCCGCTGCTCGTCAAGGGCATCCTGACCGTCGATGACGCGCGTCTCGCGCAGCAGCACGGCGCGGACGGCATCGTGCTGTCGAATCACGGCGGCCGCCAGCTGGAAGGCGCGCATGCGCCGCTCGACGTGCTGCCCGCCGTGGCCGATGCGGTCGGCGATGCGCTGCATGTCTACCTCGATTCGGGCGTGCGGCGCGGCGCCGACGTGGTCAAGGCCGTGGCGCTCGGCGCGCGCGGCGTGCTGCTCGGCCGCGCGCCGCTGTATGGCCTCGCGGCACGCGGCGATGCGGGCGTCGCGCACGTGCTGTCGCTGCTGTTCGATGAAATCGTGACGACCATGACGCTGCTCGGCAGCCCCGGCATCGACACGCTGCCCGAGCGCATCTCGGGCGCGCGGCCCGGCACTGCGGCTGCGACCGGCAAACCCAACGTCACTGTCATATCCAAGCTGGTCCAATCATGAATCTGATCGAATCGCTGCTGCATATCGTGGGGCCGAAGGGCCTCGTGGACCTCGCCGACGCCGAACCGATGCTCACCGACTGGCGCGGCCGCTATCACGGGAAGGCGCGCGCCGTGGTCAAGCCCGCGGACACCGCGCAGGTCACGCAGGTGATGCAACTGTGCGCGGAGCTTGGCGTGAGCGTGGTGCCGCAAGGCGGCAACACCGGCCTCGTGGGCGGCGCGACGCCGTCCGAAGCGGGCGACAGCATCATCATCAGCCTCGCGCGCATGAGCAAGATCCGCGAGATCGACACGCGCAACGACACGCTCACCGTCGAAGCCGGCTGCACGCTGCAACAGATCCAGGAAACGGCGGCGTCGGTGGACCGGCTGTTTCCGCTGTCGCTCGCGAGCGAAGGCTCGTGCCAGATCGGCGGCAATATCTCGACCAACGCGGGCGGCACCGCCGTGCTGCGCTACGGCAACATGCGCGCGCTGGTGCTCGGCCTCGAAGCGGTGCTGCCGGACGGCCGCGTCTGGGACGGCCTGCGCGGCCTGCGCAAGGACAACACCGGCTACGACATGAAGCAGATGTTCATCGGCGCGGAAGGCACGCTCGGCGTGGTGACCGCTGCCGTGCTCAAGCTGTTCCCCGCGCTGCGTTCGCATGCCACGGCATGGGTCGCGCTCGATTCCGCCGATGCCGCCATCGAACTGCTGTCGCGTTGCCGCGCCACCTGCGGCGACGCGCTGACTTCGTTTGAACTGATGTCGCGCAGCCAGCTCGACGTGGTCTATCAGGAAGTGCCCGACACGCGCGATCCGCTCGACGGCCGGTCGCCGTGGGTGCTGATGATCGAACTCGCCGATGCCGCGCACGACGCGCCGTTGCAGGCGATGCTCGAAGACGTGATCGGCGCGGCGCTCGAGGAAGGCATCGCGCTGGATGCCGCGCTGCCCGCGAGCGAAGCGCAGGCCGCGGCGTTGTGGCATATCCGGCATATCGTGTCCGAGGCCAACGTGCGCTTCGGTACGAGCGTCACGCACGATATTTCGTTGCCCATCTCGCAGATTCCCGCGTGCCTCGCGCAGACCGAAGTCAGGCTGAACGAAGCGGGACTGGTGGAAGGCGCGCGCTTTCTCTATGTCGGGCACGTGGGCGACGGCAACATTCACTCGATCGTGCTGTTCCCGCATTCGGTATGGGCGAAGGTCGAGGACTGCGACGCTCGCGTCGATGCGATCGGCAAGATCGTCAACGACGCCGCCGTGGAGTTCGGCGGCAGCATCAGCGCGGAGCATGGCATCGGCCGCGCGCATCGCGATGAACTCTCGCACTACAAGAGCGCGGTTGAACTCGACATGATGCGCGCCGTGAAGCGCGCGCTCGATCCGGATGGCCGGATGAATCCCGGCAAGCTGCTCTGACGCGCGCTGCTGTTCAAGGCTTTCACAGGACTCTCACCGATGACACTCGAAGTCTCCGCCCTCAAGGGCATGTACCCCGCTTTCCCGACGCCGTTCACGGCGGATGGCGCAACCGATACGGAACGTCTGCATGCACTGGTCGATACGCTGATCGCCGATGGCGCGACCGGCCTCGTGCCGGTGGGCGGCACCGGCGAATATACGGCGCTCTCGCCGGCCGAACGCACGCTGGTCGTGCGCGCGACCGTGGAAGCGGCGCGTGGCCGCGTGCCGGTGGTCGCGGGCGTGGTGTCGCCGGGCTATGCGGAAGCGCTCGATGCGGGCCAGGCTTTCGTCGATGCAGGCGCGGCGGCGCTGCTGCTGGTTACGCCGTTCTACGTCACGCCGAGCGACGCCGGCGTGAGAGCATATTTCCAGCGCTATCGCGATGCGGCGGGCGTGCCGCTGCTGCTGTACGACATCCCGGCGCGCACGCGTTATGCAACGCCGCCCGCCACCATCGCCTCGATGGCGAAGGAAGATGGCACGATCATCGGCATGAAGGCGTGCAACACGGATCTCAATGCGTTCGCGCGGACGGTGGCGCTGGCGGGCAAGGACATGGCGATCCTCAGCGGCGACGACCTGCTGTATGTGCATCACGTGCTGCTGGGCGCGGTGGGCGGCATTCTGACGTCGGCGAGTTTGTTGCCGAAGGCGTGGGCGCGGATTCATGCGAGTGCCGCAAATGGTGATGCGGCGACCGCGCTGCGTGAACATGCAATGCTTGCACCGATGCTCGATGCGATCTTCAGCGAGACCAATCCGGGTCCGGCGAAGAAGGCGTTTGAACTGCTCGGCGATGGCTTGGGGCCGGTGAGGTTGCCGCTCGTGGAACCGGCGGCGGCGACGGTGGCGCGGATGAAGGAGGCGCTGGCGGGGTTGCCGAAAGGGTGGTTGCCGTAAGCGCGAAGTTCCAGTTCGGAAAAGAACGGCTCCTGACGGAGCCGTCCTTTCGTGGCTTTGCTGATGCTTTACGAGCGCTTCATGCCTTGGCTCGTTCTCGTGCCTTGCGTGTCAGGCTGATGATGTTGGGCCGAGCGCCTTTGCGTTTCATACCCAAGCCGATTCGAAACAGCTCAGGCACTTCGAAGCTGCCCTCATCGGCATATGCAACGCCATATTTTTCCAGCAAATCGAGCTCACGAGACTCGATGCCCAGCGCAGCAGCCTCGGCACGATCGAACGGAGTTGTCATCTCCTGTAGTGTGCGCAGCTTGTCAAAGATGGGCTTCAGTTCCTGAACCTCATTCGGATACTCGCCCACCTTTGCACGACTCGTATATTCCACGGCCTTGCGCATTGCGTTCGGAGTCAACAAGCGGTCTTCCGGTTTGCTGCCGACCGAGTCGAACGCCGCTTGTTTGATAAAACGCACGAGATCTCGCGCAGTCAACCGGCCCGTGAGGTCGGTAAGGACGGCAATCACCCATTCGGTCGAACGTGCCTCTTTCGACGAATCAGCTCCCAGCTTGAGGCCCCAGATTGTTTTCAGGCCTGCGTCGCGATCGGCTTCAGGCTTTGAGCGCCACTCGGGCACCCATAGATCAGGAATAGCCTCGCTCTTTGCAGCGAGCCAGACCACCAGCTCCTGAATGTCGAGATCAAGCCACGTGAGCGCATAGTTCCGGTACGACGAACGGAACTGCTGCAGGTTCTGCTCGATCACGGCTTCCACCATGTCGCTGCGGGCGAAGATCAACGTACCTACCGGACGGCCAGCCTCCTCACGCAACCGCAGCGGCACCTCGCGCAACAAGGAACGTAATGCATCGGCATGCACGACGTCAGTAAAGGGATTGGTCAATATTTCTTCGAGGCCTTCGAACAAGGCGATCGGCTGGACGTTCAACTGCGCCACCGCTGAGATGAACAATTTCCAACTGGCGAAGCCCGCCGCCCGACCAATAAGACTGAGCCACAACTCTGTCCACTCATTGACCTTGTAGGCCGACGCAATGCCGTCGTGAATCGCCTTGATTGTCTCGGAAACACGCTCCGGCGCATTGCCGTCCACGGCTTGCGAAAAATCGGCCCGTGTCTTGTGCACCAGTTCCAACATCGTCTCCGAACTACCAACGGATCCGAGGACCGGCAGGAAGACACCGTTGAAGGTCGAGGAATCCGTCAGGTCCATGGACGACGCCGCGCTCGCCCAGCTTCCGTGCTGGAGCAGATAACGAAACGTCAGTGTCTTGCCTGTGCCCTTGGTTCCCTCGACCACAGCGATGGGAACGTGACGAATGAAATCAGCGAACAGGCGTTGCAGCGGCGGTGTCAACATCGGCCGCTCGAGCACGGCAGCGGTTTCGGCGAATTCCATCGTTCCAGCGAATTGCGCCAGTTTCTTGCAGGCTTCATCGTGCCGGTCGGCCGGTACAAGGAACGATGTCTTCGTTACTTGCGACGCCATGATGGCGGAACGGCTCGTGAGCCAGCCATCCATTTCTGCGACAAGTCCCGCCGTGAAACCCGTAATACGAAGATCAGCGGCGAAGGATTCCCAGTCATCCGTGGACGCGACGAGCTCGGACATGTGCGGAGCGAATCCAAACGCCAGCGCACTTTCATGCGACGGAGTCACATTGGTGCCGCCGTTTGTCTCCTCCGCACTGAGAATCGGAAGAAACTCTTGCTCTGCTTTGTCGTCGAGCCTCTTCTGCAGTTCGCCCCTGAATTCGCGATTTTCATACAGCAGGCGCGGAACCTGATTGATCAACACGAAAGGCTGTCTGCCGCGTTGTCCGGTCTGCCTTTCGATCAGCCCGATTGTCCGCAGCATGGCCTGCAATGCATTGATCGCCTGACCGCTCGCCGTGGTCACGAAAATGCGTTCGACCGTCGGATCCGTCAAGAAGTGAAGCGCGACGTCCACGAGCCCTGCCCTCAGATCGACGACGGCCAGTTCGCAATCCAAAGCCCGGGTCAATGCGCGAACCAGATCCACCATGAGATAGGGCTGATTCTTGCGCGCCGTAACGAGGTGTTCCGGCCGAATCGCAAACCCCGTCAGATCGTCCAGAAGCCTCTTGACCGGAAGGACATAGACATTGCCGATCTTCTGATCGAGCATTTCGCGCGCGGCGTAATCGACTGTGTCGTTGAGATCTTTGGACACGTCCGCGTGCGCGAGTGCAAGCAGATCTTCGAGCGATACATTGGCCTCGGGCTTGCGCGTCCGATACAGATAGCTGACGCCTGGCGCTTCGAAATCGGCGTCGATGAAAAGAATTGGCTTGCTTCCCGGGAGACTCGAGAGATGTTCGGTGAGCGCCATCGCGGAAGTCGTGCGCCCCACTCCGCCCTTCACGCTATGGAAGGCAACGACGGCTGGACTCGCTTCATTGCGCTCCGGGAACGAGATCGAGTACGCGCGGGTCCCATCCAACGAGGCGTATGGCCTGAACGGGAATGTTCGTCCGGAGGCGTTCGTAACCTCGTACCGGACGGGCAAACGCTCCCTTGAGAGCGGCCCTTGCAGGCGAATGCTCTCACTGGTTCCGTCAACCACGTACCAGCTTCGAAAATTGAGCGCCAGCCAATGCCTGACTTCGGCAATGTCAGCCTCCGCCTCGACAGTCAGAGTCAGACCTGTCCAGAACACCTCAGAGGCTATGAGTCCCTTCGGAGGCGCAAGTTCGGACCCATGGCTCGCCCCCCGCACGGGCACGACAGAAAGTCGCCGGGCGACATCGACCCAGGAAACGAGAGGCAATGTTGAAACGGCGGAGGCGTTCATAAAATTTCGTCCTCAAGGTAGGACAGAATGTCAGCGATAAACTTCTCGAGCGCGGCCTGATCATCGGAATCGACTTCGAGGCCATATCGCCATGCCTCATGCGCGCTGGACACGGGAAAGTCTTGACCGCCGTTATAACCTCCGACCGTCTTAAAGGGGCCGGTCGGAATCGGCACCCTCGCTGCAGACACCTTGAGCCGCTTCAGCATCTGATCCAGCTTGTGACTATAGCCTTCGACCTTCCTGGGGAAGGACGGATCCGATGTATCCGCGGGCATGGTCTGATCTCTTATCTCGTATTCAAACGGGATCATCAGGTTCTTGCTCAAAAGATACTTGAGTCCTGACTCTGCCGCATAAAATCTCAGCAACGAAGGCCCGAACGAAGGGTGCGGTTTTGCTGGATCTACAAGCGGTTCAAGAAGGTCAGCCAACTCTCGCGTGCGTCCAAAATTATGCTTGTGATCTTCCCGTTGGCTTACCAGCATGAAATGTACGGTTCGTTATTTGAGATGCAGAGGGATTGCGGGGCGACGAGATCTCCATTCAAGATTCGCTTGTAGCTTCGAAGCTCCCGAATGACCGCATTCTAACTGGTTCATAGGGCCATACCCCTGCCGGGACGCCGCACGATTTCATGCCGAGTGCTTGCTGACGCATCGCAAGTCGGCCGATGACCAGCGTTTTTCAAATGCTTCCAAGCCGTACCTTTTCCCGGTGCCGCGTAAACGAATCAAGGCGGTCTGATCTCTCGATTCAGGCCGCCTTTCGGGTTTCGGTGGGGTTGACTACCCCGAGGATCGGCTGATGTTCTGACTGTCTCGTTGGGCGCTCAAGCCGCCCGCTTCTCCCCCGCCTCCAGCGCCGGAAACTCCGCCACGAGTTCCGCGAACACCGCATGCACGATCTCCACGCCCGCCGCGACCTCCCCGCGCGCCGCCAGACGCTCGAACATCTGATGCTTCAAAAAGAAGCGCCAGCCGATCGACACCGACTCCAGGTATTCGCACAGCACCGCATAGCGCTCGCGCGTCCACACGGCTTCATGCGCGCGACGGTTCGGACCGTAGTCGAAGAAGCCATCGTCGAGCTTCCGCTCCGTGCCCATCCCGGCACGCAGCGCAGCGGTAGCCTGCACATCCAGCGCGCCATTCGCGATCACCACGCCATACAACTCACGAGCCTGCTGCGCCGACACATGACCACGCCGGACATCGCGTTCCACTGCTTCGGCCGCACGCAGCGTCGGCGCGCCGTAACCGCCGCCGCCATTGCCTTCGAGCCGGATCACATCGCCCGGCTCGCAGGCCACCAGGTCCGTATTGCCGAGCACTTGCTCGCGCGCCGTGCCCGGATTGCGCTTGAACACCGACGTGCGCCCCGCCATGCCGCCCTTGATGCCCCACGAGCCAAACAGCGTGCGGTCGCGATTGCGCGCCGTGATCAGCGTGTTCGGTGCGAAGACCTTGAACTCCATCGCGATGGCCAACCCGCCGCGATACTGACCCGCCCCGCCGCTGTCGCCGACGAGGCCGTATTCGAGAATACGGATCGGCACTTCGGCTTCGTTGATCTCCACCGGCGTGTTGCGCAGGAACGCCATGTTCGCGCCTGACGCATCCGAGCCGTCGCCGGCCGATGCACCGCCCGCACCGCCCATCACCGGACCCAGCGAAGCCATGATGGTGCGGCCCGCCGTGTCGGTGGTCTTGACGTTGAGCAGACACACGCTCGACGCCGGGCAGGCCGGCATGCGCTCCGGCAGCGCCTGCGCGAACGCGCCGAACACCGCCGCCTGCACGACCACGCACGTCAGCGTACGCATGCCCACCGCGGCTGGCGGCACCGGATTCAGCACGCTGCCGAGCGGCATCTCGCAGGTCGCGATACGCAACATCCCCGCGTTGAGCAGGATGTCCGGGTTCAGCGAATACAGCACGTAATTGAGCGCGACCAGCAACAGCGCGTGACGCGGATGATTCCCGGTCGGCACGTTCATCGACGACGTCAGTTGCGGATCGCTGCCGGAAAAGTCGAAGCCGAGCAGGCCGTCATCGACGGTCAGCGTCAGTGCAATGCGCATCGGCTTGCCGCCGACGGCGTCTTCATCGACGTAATCGGCGAAGAAGTACTTGCCATCCGGAATCGTGCGCGCCACCGCGCGCGCCTGGCTCTCCGAGTAATCGAGCAACTGGCCAATGCCCGCCTTGAACGCCTCGACGCCAAAGCGCTCGACGATCTCCAGCACGCGCCGCTCGCCCGTCGTCAGACACGCGATCTGCGCCTTCAAGTCGCCGATGTTCTGATCCGGCGCGCGCACGTTTGCCATCATCCACGACAGCAGCGTCTCGTTGACCACGCCGCCGTCCACCACGCGCGTCGGCGGAAAGCGGATGCCTTCCTGATGGATCTCCGTCAGCGTGCGCGACAGCGATGCCGGCACGGCGCCGCCCATGTCGGTGTTATGAATGTGCCCCGACACGAAGCAGATGATCTCGCCTTCGTAGAACACCGGCTTCCACATCACCACGTCCGGCGTGTGCGTCGCCACGTAACCGCTGTACGGATCGTTGGTCATGCACACGTCGCCGGGCTTGTAGTCCGTGAACGAACGGATCACCGGACCGTAATCCAGACCGACATACCACGTCGCGCCAAAGGTGCGCGGCGACGCGAAGGTCAGGCCGTCCACGCTCGCCAGTGCGCACGAGAAGTCCTCGGTTTCCTTCACGAAGGTCGAGTGCGCGGTACGCACCAGCGTATAAGCCATGCTCTCGGCCGCCGCGACGCAGTAGTTCGCGAAGATCTGCAGTTCCGATTTATCGAATTTCATGATCGGTCTTCAATGTTGAGTTGCGCGATTCGTCAGAACCAGATTGCCGAACGGATCGACGGTGACCGAGAAGCCCGGCAGCACGCAGGTGGTTGCATCGTCTTGCGAGACCACTGCCGGGCCTTCGAACGCCTGGCCCGCGCGGAGATCGGCACGGCGATACAGCGGAATGCGGCGCGCTTCGTCGTCCATCCACACGTCGATCTCGCGCACCGGCACCGGCGCCGCATCGCTCGTCGCGATGCGTTCGAGCTCGGGCTTCGGCGTTGGCGATGAAATCACCAGCCGCAGCGCCACCAGCTGAATGCCCGCGTGATCGTCGCTGTGGCCATACAGGCGACGATGTTCGCGATGGAACGCTTCGCGCACTGCGGCGAGATCGCCGGACGCGATCGTGGCGGCATCGAGCGCCGTCTCGATCTCGAACGATTGCCCGCGATAGCGCATGTCCGCCGTCATGACGATCGACACGCCCTCCGAGTGACCGATCTGCGCCGTCATCCAGTCGCGCGCCTGCTTCTCCAGTTCGCGGGCATCGTTCGCGAGGAGCGCGAGCGTCGCCTCGTTCAGCTCGTAGTAGGTCGTCTTGACGAAGTCGTTCTTGATGTCCGCGATCAGTCCGCCCAGCGCGCTCAGCACGCCCGGCGTGACCGGCACGGTGACATCCGGCATGTTCAGCGCGCGCGCCAGATAGCACGCGAGCATCGGGCCGGCGCCGCCGAACGGCAGTAGCGTGAAGGTGCGCGGGTCGATGCCGAAGCGCGACACGAGCCGGCTCGTGCCCGCATACATGCTCGACGTGGACACGCGGATGATGGCTTCCGCCGTCTGCTCGACGCTCTTGCCGAGCCGCCCGGCGAGCGTGCCGATTGCGCGGCGCGCGGCCTCGCGATCCAGCGACACCGAGTTGTACCCGAGGTCCGATTGCCCGAGCACGCCCATCACGGCGAAGGCGTCGGTGATGGTCGGCTGTTCGCCGCCGCGTCCGTAGCAGACCGGACCCGGATTCGAACCTGCGCTGTGCGGGCCGACCTTCAACACGCCGAAATCGTCCACCCACGCGATGGACCCGCCGCCGTCACCAATCGACGACACCGACACCGACGGAATATGAATCTGGAATTCGCCGATGTATTCGCCGGTCGCGTACTGCGGCTTGCCGTCGACGATCAGCGCGACGTCCGCCGTCGTGCCGCCGATATCGAGGCTCATGCAGTTGCGAATGCCGCACTGGTTCGCGATATACGCCGCACCGATCACGCCCGACGCCGTGCCCGACAGGATCATCTGCGCGCAGTTGCTTTTGCCGTTCTCGGCGCTCATCACGCCGCCGTTCGACTTGGTCACCTTCAGTTCGGCGGGCACGCCGGCTTCAGCGAGCGCAGCTTGCAGGCGCGTCAGATAGTCCGCGACCTTCGGCTGCACATAGCCGCTGATGATCGCGGTGGAGGTGCGCTCGTATTCGCGGATGATCGGCCACACTTCATGCGAGCACGACACGAACAGCTCTGGATAGTGCTTCGCGATCAGCGCCTTCACGTCCTTTTCATGCTGCGGATTGCGATACGAATGCAGCAGCGACACCACGACACCTTCGCAATCCGAGCGGCGAATGCCTTCGATGGCAGCAAGCACGCTGGCTTTGTCGATCGGCGCTTCCTCCCTGCCGTCCGCCGCAAGCCGGCCCTTCACGCCGAACACGCGGTCGCGCGGAATCAGCGGATCCGGCCGGCGCGACAGCAGGTGATACATGTCGGGGATCTTCAGGCGCGCAATGTCCAGCACGTCCTCGAACTTCTCCGTGGTGATGAGGGCGAGACGCAGGCCGCGCCGCTGCACCACCGCGTTGACGCCGACCGTCGTGCCGTGCGTGAAGTACGCGACATCGCGCGCCTCGATGCCATAGCGCTCGATCAACCCGGCCATGCCCGCCAGCACTTCGCTGCCGGGACTGTCGGGACGCGAGAACACCTTCAGCGTGCGGATACTGCGCGTGTCGTCGTCCAGCACCGCGAAATCGGTGAAGGAACCGCCGATATCGACTCCAATTCTCAGGCTCATGAACTCAATCCTCTGTTGCGGTCAGCGACCGATCTGCTTGTTCCACATCTCGACCCATTGCGGCGTCTTCTGCGAGATCACGTCGAACGGCAGCCACATCGAGTCGTTGTCCTGCGGCACGCGCGGCGCCACTTTCTCCGAGTACTTGACGTTCTTGTTCGAGGCCGAATACTGGATCAGGTTGGCGAAGCAGCTCTGCCCTTCCGCCGACGCCACCACGTTCATGAACTGGAAGCCGAGCGGCGAACCGTTCTTGACCTTTTGCACCATGGTCGGGAACGCGACCGCGCCCGGCTTCGGATTCAGATAGCCGATGTCCGGATTGCTCGCGTCATGCTCGGCCCAGGCGCGGCCGTCGAAGTACATGGCCATGTCGATATCGCCCGACTTGAGCGCCACCAGCGGCGAATTCGGTTCGCTGTAGAAGGTCACGTTGCCGCTCTTCTGCATCTTCTTGATCTCGTCGAGACCCGGCTGCACGTTGTCGAGACTGCCGCCGTACACCATCGCGAACAAGCCGATCAAGCCCTGCGCCGTGCCCACATAGGCGATGCCGGGCAGCGCCGCGTGCCACTTGCCGGCGTTGGTGCCGTCGACGAATTCCTTCCACGTCTTCGGCGGATTCGGCACGGCCTTCTTGCTGTACATCAGGCCGAAGTCGCCGAACGCGATGGGGAAGCCGTAGCCCTTGCCGTACGCGAGCATGTTCGGCTTGATGTCTTTCAGGTTCGGCACGTTCCTTTCGTCGATCGGCTCCACCAGGCCTTTCTGGCGGGCGATCTCGCCGCTGTCCACGAGGCCGATCATCACGTCGATGGGCGGATGCGCCGTGTTCGCCGCAATCTGGTTGATCCACTGCATCGGGCTGCCGAGAATCACGTCGACCGACTTGCCGGTCTGCTTCTCGAAGGGCTGCACGAAGCACTTGCGATAAGCCTGTTCCCATGCACCGCCGTAAGCGGTGACGGTCAGGTCGGCGGCGTGCGCGGTCAGCGCGGCGGCGGAAAGCGAGATCGCCAGCCCAGTGGCGCGCACAGCATGTGAGACGTTCATTCAGGCTCCGTAGCAGGTGAGGTGGTGTGGCGCTGGCTTCATTGCGTCGTCAACGCGCGCAGGCCGTAGGTTTTTTCGACGATCAACAGCAGGACAATGGTGATCGCCATCTGCACCGTGCTGATCGCGGCGATGGCGGGATCGAACTGGTTTTGCAGGTACGACAGCATCACGACCGGCAGCGTCGTGACGTTCGCCGTGCCGAAGAAATACGACACGCCGAGGTTGTCGAGCGACACGAGAATGGAGAACAGCGCGCCCGCGAAGATGCCCGGTGCGATCAGCGGCAAGGTCACGTGGCGGAAGGTCTGCCAGCGATCCGCGCCGAGCACCGAGGCCGCTTCCAGATAGGACGCGTGCGTGTTCTTGTAGGTGGCGAGCGTGGTGCGCATCACGTAGGGTACGGACACGACCGTATGCGCGATCAGCAGCGCGAGGAACGACACTCCAATGCCGATGTTCGACAGGAAGTACAGCAGCGACAGCCCGATCACCAGCGCGGGAATGGCGATGGGCGCGAGCAGGAAGGTGGTCAAGGCTGTCGCCACGCGGCCGCTGCTGCGGCCCACGCCGATCGCCGCAGGCACGGCGATCAGGATCGCGATGAACGACGAGCTGAGCGCGAGGTAGAGACTCGTCAACAGCGAATCGACGAACGGGCGGTATTCCCACAAGCGGTGATACCAGCGCAGCGACAAGCCGCCGAGCGGCACGGCAAGCGATTCGTCCGGCGAGAACGACACCAGCACCACCACCACGATCGGCGCGATGAGCGCGATGAAGAACAGCACAGTAAAGACGACGAGCGAACCGGCGCCGGCGCGCGCGGCCATTCTGTCGAGGGTTCCGGCGCGCATCATCGTGCGTCTCCGTTGCGTCCGGCGACGCGCAACTGGACATACAGGCACGCAAGCACGATGACGAGCAGCAGGTTGCCCATCGCGCTGGCGAAGCCGAGATCCTGGGTGAGCGAGAACTGCTGGAAGATCAGCAGCGGAAGCGTGACCACGCTGCCGTCGCCGAGCAGCAACTGCGTCACGAAGCTGCCGCTCGTGAGCATGAAGACCAGCACACAGCCCGTGAGAATGCCTTCCATCGCGAGCGGCAAGGTGACGAGCAGGAACGTGCGCGCCGCGCCCGCGCCGAGAATGCGCGCCGACTCTTCGAGACGCCGGTCCACGCCGCGCAGCACCGGCACGATGGAAAGCACCATGAACGGCACCATCACGTGCACGATGCCGATATATACGCCAAGCGGTCCGCCCAGCACGCGCAGCGGCCGTTCGATCAGATGCAGCCACATCAGCAGGTCATTGAACGGACCGTGTCGCGCGAACAGCACGCGCCAGCCGAACGTGCGCATGATGATCGACGTGAGCAGCGGCGCGATCAGCAGGAACAGCATCGGCATCGCGAGGCGTCCCGCGCGGCGCACCATGAAGTGCGCGATCGGATAGCCGAGCGCGAGACACAGCAGCGTCGCGATGAAGCTCACCTTGATGGTCTCGACGATCACGCCACGGTAGTACGGATCGACGAACAGCTTCTCGTAGTTCGACCACGGACTTGTCTGCGACGGCGCAGCCTGCGCGTCGAGTCCGAGGCTGCGCAGCGCGTTGCCGATCAGCGGAAACGCGAAGAACACAATCAGCAGCACGAGAGCGGGCGCGCACAGCAGCGCGATGCGCAGCGCGGCCTCGCGGGCGCGCCGCTGTCCTTGCGGCGCGGCGGCGGATGCGGTGGCGGCGGGCGTGGACATCAGCGCGCTCCTTCGCTCGCCAGCGGCCCGGTCTGCGTGACCGGCGCGATGCTCGCATCCGGCGCGGCGGCGGGCACGCCGTCCGGTTCGAGCACGACCACGTCGTGCGGGGCGAAGGACACCGTCACCGCCTGGCCGCGCGCATGGCCCGCGTGATCGGTGGAGAACGCTTGTTCGTAGGCGTAGATGCGCGGGCCGAGGCCCGGCACGTCGATCTCATAGGAATGTTGCGAGCCGCGAAACACGTGCTGCACGATCTGTCCGCGCAGGCGAATATGGCCTTCCTTGGGCGCATCGATAGTGATCTTCTCGGGTCGCAGCGCCACTTCCTGCGTGCCGGGCAAGTCGCCCTGCAACGCGCGCGGCAGGTCCAGCGTCATCTCGACCGGAGCGTTGCCGGATTCGGGCAGCGTGGCCACGGTCATCGACTGCACGCTGCGCGCGCTGACGCGGCACGCGAACACGTTCGCCGTGCCCAGGAATTCCGCGACGAAGCGGTTGCGCGGCCGGTCGTAGACTTCACGCGGCGCGCCGCTTTGCAGGATGCGCCCGTGACTCATGACGACGACGCGGTCGCTCATCGTCATCGCTTCTTCCTGATCGTGCGTGACCATCACGCTCGTGATGCCGAGTTCCTGCTGCATGCGGCGGATCTCGAACTGCATGCCTTCGCGGAGGTTCTTGTCGAGCGCGCCGAGCGGTTCGTCGAGCAGCAGCACCGAGGGATCATTGACGATGGCGCGCGCCAGCGCGACGCGCTGCTGCTGGCCGCCCGACAATTGGCTGATGCGGCGATCGCCATACTGCGGCAGGCGAATCAGATCGAGCATGCGCGTCACCTGCGCCGCGATCTGCGCCTTCTTCGCGCCCGCCATGCGCAGCCCGAAGCCGATGTTCTCGCCCACCGTCATGTGCGGGAACAGGCTGTAGTTCTGGAACACCATGCCGAGACCGCGCTTGTTCGGCGGCAATGCGGAGACGTCGGCGCCGTCGATGCGCACGCTGCCCGTATCGGGAAACTCGAAGCCCGCGATCAGCCGCAGCGTGGTCGTCTTGCCGCACCCCGACGGCCCGAGCAGCGAAACCAGTTCGCCCGGTTCCACGGCGAGCGTCAGCGTGTCGAGTGCCTGAACGCCGCCGTAGCGCTTGCTGACGCCTTCGAGGACGAGGCTCTTCGAACCGGTTCTCGCGGCGCCTGCCGCCGGATGCGCCGTAGCGCGACTAGGGTGATTCATGCGAGCTCCCAGGTGCCTGATCGGGGTGATGCGATTCAAATAAGGGCGTTGCGCGGGATGTTGCGGTTCGGCTAGGCGGACAGCGCCTTCATCTCCTGATCGAGCGCATGGATCAGCCGCTCGAGCTGGCGATGCAGCCATTCGGCTTCATGGCCGGCGAAGAACGTGTCGAGGAAGATGCCGCGCATCGACGAGAGCAGGAACGGCAGCAGTTCGATCAGTGCGCGCTTCGTGTCGGCCCTGAGCGACGGGTTCGCCTCGACCACGCGGTACATGCGTTCGCGCGTGCGCGTCCGGTGCTCGATGAGCGCCTCATGCAGCGCCTGATCCGGCCGCAATCCGATGTTGATTTCCCAGACCGCCCAATAGCGGCGGCTGCCGTACAGCGCCCACAGCGACGTGACGATGCCGCGTGCCGCGCCGTCGCCACGGCTCGCCGGATCGCGCAACTGGCGAAACAGCGCGAGCGCTTCTTCGGTGAGTTCGTCGAGCACCGCGAACAGCAGGCTCTCCTTGGTGGGGAAGTGGTGATGCAGCGCGCCGGTGGTCACGCCCGCATGCTCGGCGATGGCCGAGGTCGTCGCGCGGGCAAAGCCGAGGTCGCTCAGGATCGCGATGGCCGAGCGCACCAGCGCAGCCCGCGCGAGCGCGGTGCGGTCGGCCTGCGTGCGCCTTTTCGCGACGGTCGTCGTCATGGCCGGTCTCCGTTCTGGCGTCGTGCAGATACCATCTGCTCGGTATGTAAGTGAGGGTGGTTTCGCGCGAACGAGCGCGCGCAGCCGGCGCCGGCGGGCCCTGGCGAGCTCCGGCGGCGTCGTGTTGAAAATATTCTGGCGAGGAAAGAAACGCGTGTAGCGTGAGAAATAATCAAGACTTCATGCCGGAGGGGCATCAAGTCGGGATCATCGCTACAGGGGTGAGGAGGGTTTGCGGCTTCAGTTGACGAGTGCTGCGACCAGTTCCGGCACGACCGTGAACAAATCGCCAACGAGACCGTAATCGGCCACGCTGAAGATCGGCGCTTCCGCGTCCTTGTTGATCGCGACGATCACCTTGCTGTCCTTCATGCCCGCCAAGTGCTGGATC
>NZ_JARUXQ010000011.1:0-5649 GCF_031451265.1 Caballeronia sp. LZ033
GCGGGCGACCGAGCGAGGCCGTGAGTGGCAGCATCCGGACGGCGCGCGCTGGTGGCTGGATGCGGCGGGGCAGCTAGCCGAGCGTACGCATCCTGCGCGGGGCGTGGAGCAGTTCACGTGGGACGTGTTCGGGCGGATGGTGGGGTTCGAGAACACCGCTAATGAGCGATGGGTGTATCGATATGATGCGCTCGGTCGGCGTATCGGCAAGCAGGCGGCGGATGTCAGGCCGGAGGTGGGGCAGAGGCATCGCGATGAAGGAGCGCGGACCTCGTTCCTGTGGGACGGCGATGCGATGGCCGGCGAGGTGCGGCAGACGGCGCTTATCGAGAGCGAAGCGCGGTTTTATGTGTATCGGCAGGATGGCTTCGAGCCCTTGGCGATGCAGGTGGATGATGGGGCTTGTAAGCGGATTTACTTCTATCAGAATGATCCGAATGGTGCGCCGGTCAGGTTAAGCAGCGCGGACGGTGACATCGTTTGGGAAACGCACTACAGTGTTGCGGGTGGGATCGATTGGTGCGAAACGCGGAAGGTCGAGCAGGCGATTCGGTTGCAGGGGCAGTATCACGACGCCGAATCTAACCTGCATTACAACCGGTATCGGTACTTTGATCCCGGCACTGGGCAGTTCATCTCGCAGGATCCGATCGGGCTCGAAGGCGGGCTAAATCCCTATCAGTTTGCGCCGAATATATTGGGGTGGTTCGACCCTCTTGGGTTGAGCAAAAGGAACGGTAAAAATACGAGGGCTCGACTACCCGCCAGATGTGAACTAGAAAAAGGGATCGAAAACGAGCACACTTTTGAATCATTTAACGCCGCACGACAACACGCCAAGGATATGTCGGGGATAGGGGACGATGTTGTGGACTTCGTTCAGGAAATTGGACCCTTCAAGGGGCGGGTGACGGGTCGAATGTCCCCCGATGGTTTGCAAGGATGGCGTATTGATTACGATGATAAGAAGAACTTCCACGTTAATTGGTGGGACCGGACCGGCGGAGCTAAACGGCAGGATTGGCTGTTCGGAGCGAATAAAATTAGCGGCGGAACGCAAAGTACGTACTTAGATCTGTTGCAACACTTTCCCTGACTGAGCAAGCGCATGAATTACATAGATTATCCGCATTTAACAGTTTGGATTGGTTGTGGCGCGTCTATTTTACCGGCCGGCGATTCGAATGCTTTTGATGACTACTTGTCTAGTCTCGAATGGGGGAGTGATGGGGGGTTATCTGAAAAATACAAATTTTTAGAAAATAATTTGTCGGATTTCGAGTCGGATGGTCTGTTTGATTCAATCGCTGCGGTCAAATGGCTTGACGGATCAAAGGTAGGTAGGGATTCGCATATTGTTTTCTGGTATGTTAGAGGACAGCCAGGATTGATCTGTGATAAAGAGTTCGCGATTAAAAATGTGGATGTTGCTTATTGGAAGGCTCCGGGAAAGAGGTTTATGTTTGGCGCGACATTTGTCGAAGGAAAATTCAAATTATCCTTTGATGATTTTTTGATATACAGCGGGGCTGATAAGATAAGCGCGCTTGCGTAGAACGAGATAGATTTCAGGGGCAGCATTACGATTCTGAATCTAATCTGCATTACAACCGGTATCGGTATTTTGATCCGGGTACGGGCAGTTTCATTTGATGGTGGCGAGTCGTCACTGATCAGATCATTCTTTATTTATAGTGTAGATGATCAGATTCGTCTTCGGAGGGAGGAAGTCGTGTACCCGTCTGAAAGGGATTATTTAACCGACGGTCCAAATGCAACAAGTTATGAAATCTTCCTGGGGATGGAGGACCTGATTGAATATATAAATTCCAATCATTTAAACTTGTGCGACTTCAAGGTTGCAAAAGGCATGAAGTTCAATTTTTAATCAGAAACTCCTTAGTTTAATCAATAAAATGGGAGCCAGATATAGCTCCCGAATTCTATTGTGCGGCAATTACAAGCCGCCCATATTCCATGGCGATCTTATCCGCTGTCCCGGTAAGAACCCGCCTGCTCGATCCACCGTCCGGCGAGCTTGAACCACGGATAGAGCGGCGGCTCTTTGCGCAGATGCGCGGGCTTGATCCAGTTTCGATCAAAGCGCTGAGTCTGCTGAACGGTCACGGAGCGTTCCGTGACGGATGGGCGTGCTTTAAGATTAGCGTCAGCCATAGTCAACTCCCTCATTGAGTTGGTTGAGGTCAGCGAGCCGCTTGGGTTGCCGCCCGTGCGGCTCGCGCTTTTACTGCGTTTGCTATCTCGTCGATCCTGAAAAATCTCGAAGTCCCTTACTGACGGGCTGTTAAGGGCGAAACTGATACGGGCATATTAGAGCGTGCAAGCCTGCAAAATTCGATGAGGTTCGAATGGGTCCGAAAACGCGTGTGACAGAGCGAGATTTCGTCCGCCAGCCGCTGCTTGAGCAGATCAATTTGAAGCATCCATGAAATCCACGATGACCCTTTCCAGTTGCGCTGTGTTTCACCTTTAACCCATTTCCACCCACCCCCCAAACTGTGCAATCTGCCCAATCGGCAACCGCGCGCGCGGCGCCAGCTCACGCTCGGCGAGCGCATCGGGCAACGCTTGAGCATCGCCATGATGCGCCACTGAGATCATGCTCAACACCTCGAATCGCGCCGGCACAGCAAACGCCGCACGGAATGCATCGGCATCAAGCCCGCTCATCGCGTGCGCCGCCAAGCCTTGCGCGCTGGCTTGCAGCAACAGCGCCATCGCGGCCGCGCCGGCATCGTAGCTCGCAGTCGGATTCTCCGCGCCCTTTGACGTCAGCGTATCCGCCAGCACGGCGATCAACACCTGCGCTTGCGTATTCCACGACTGATTGAACGAGATCAGCGTCCCGAAGGCGCGCTCAAATGCATCGCGATCAAAAGCCTTTTCAAACACGACGAAGCGCCAAGGCTGCGCGTTGAATGCCGAAGGCGCCCAGCGCGCCGCTTCGAGCAAGCTCATCACCTCGGCATGTCCGACGGGACGATCCGCATACGCTCTTGGACTCCAGCGGCCCGCGATAAGAGGATGAATAGCAGTATCACCCGGTGCGGGACGAGGTGTCGTGGTGTGACGTTTTCGATGAATGGCAAAAGGCCGGGACATGAAAGTCCCGGCCGCAAGAACCTGCCCCATGTCACTCGGGATGACGGAAGGCGAAGCCCTCGGGCGTCTCGTCAACATAGCCCGCGAAAGGCGCCATGAAATGTCCCGGCAGAAGCAGCGCGCGCTGCTCGCAGGTCTTCTCCAGAATCCGGCGACGCGTTTCGGCGGATTGCTTCTGGTCGATGCAGCCGAAACAGCTCCAGTGCGGATACTTCACCTGGATCGGATGATGCAGGATGTCACCGGTCATCACGGCATGCGCGTCATTCGACTTCAGCCAGATCGCGACGTGACCCGGCGTATGACCCGGCGCCGGTTCGATGAACAGGCAGTCGGCGATTTCCGCGTAGTCGTCGATCATCATCGCCTGGCCCGCCTCGATCACCGGCAGCACGCTGTCCTTGTAGCCGAGGATGTGATGGCCCGTCGATTCCTTCGCGTAACGCGCCGCCCAATAATCGTTCTCGGTCTTCCCGAACACATACTTCGCGTTGGGAAAGGTCGGCACCCAGCGGTCGCCCACAAGCCGCGTATTCCAGCCGATGTGATCCGCATGCAGGTGCGTGCACAGCACATAGTCGATCTGCTCGGGCGTCGCACCTGCTTTCGCGAGGCGATCCAGATACGGTGTCTGCAGGTTGCACCAGTCGGGACGGCCGGGCCGCTCCTTGTCGTTGCCGACGCAACCATCGATCAGGATCTTGTGCCGCCCCGTGTCCAGCAACCACGAGTGCATGCTGAGGAGCATGCGGCCCGTGGCGGGATCGTAATGGCCCGGCGCGATCCACGAGAGGTTGTCTTCCACGTCCTGCGGCGTCGCCAGCGGGAAGAACTTGAGAAAGTCGAAGGACTTGTCGACGGTCTCTTCAACCAGCGTAGCCGTTACCTTGCCGATCCTGAAACGAATCACGATGCCTGTTCTCCCGACAGTCCGGTTGCGTGCGGCTGACGCGCCGCGCCTGTATCACGGTGCAGATTCTCTTCCAGCGAAGACAGTTCAACGCCGGCCGCTTCGCGCAGCGGCATGATGCCGAGCACCGAGACCACGGCCGCGAACACGATGTACGCCGCCAGCAGCCAGTAACCGCCCGCCCACATGACGAACAGCGCGGCGAGGATCGGCGTCGGGCCGCTCCAGATCACCGTGGCAAGCTGGTACGCCACCGAGACGCCGCTGTAGCGGATCGCGGCCGGATACTGCTCGCTGATGAGTGCGGGCTGCGCCGACAGCGTGCTGCCGAGGCCGAAGACCATCGCAACCGAGATCGCCGTGACGATCACCGGATAGCTGCCGGTATCGAGCATCCTGAAGAACGGGAAGATGAACGCGCCGAGGAAAATCATGCCGCCCATGTACACCTTCTTGCGGCCGATGCGGTCGGACAGCGCGCCGAAGATCGGCTGCGACAACAGCGTGAAGAAGGAACCGATCATCAGTGCGCGGATCGCGAGCGGCTTCTCGATGTGCAGGTTCTGCGTCAGGTACACCAGCGCATACACGGAGATCACGAAGAAGCTGGTGTTCTCGGCGGCCTGTGCGGCGACGATCTGCAGCGTGCGCTTCTTCTGCGTGGCGAGCACGGTGGCAATCGGCATCTTCTCGGCGGTGTGCGAGCGTTGCAGCTTCTGGAAGCTGGGCGACTCCGACACGCGACGGCGAATGATGATGCCCACCACCACCAGGATGCCGGACAGCAGGAACGGCACGCGCCATCCCCACGAAGCGAACTGCTCGGGCGTGGTGAACGCCGTCGTCAGGGCCATCACGCCGGTCGAGAGGATCAGTGCGGCCGAGATGCCCATCTGCGGCCACGCGCCATAGAAGCCGCGCTTCTTGGCGGGCGAGTGCTCGATCACCATCAGCGTGGCGCCGCCCCATTCGCCGCCCACGGCGAAGCCTTGCAGGAAGCGCAGCGTCGTCAGCAGGATGGGCGCGCCCAGGCCGATGCTTTCATATGTCGGCAACAGGCCGATCAGGAAGGTCACGCCGCCCATCATCACGAGACTCAGGACGAGCATTGCCTTGCGGCCGATCTTGTCGCCATAGTGGCCGAACACGATGCCGCCCACGGGACGCGCGATGAAGCCAATCGCGAAGCTCGCCAGCGCCGCGATGGTGCCGGCTACCGGATCGATGGCGGGGAAGAACAGCTTGTTGAAGACCAGCGCGGCGGCCGATCCGAAGATGAAGAAGTCGTACCACTCAAGCGTTGCGCCGATGGCGCTGGCGAATGAAACTCGCCGGATGTCCGAATCGTTGACCATGATGTCTCCTCTGCGTGTTGCGTATCGTTGGTTTTGTTTGAGTGGCGCTGTCAGACGCCGGGAATTTCAATCGTCAGCAACGGTGCGTGCTGCTGCGCGCCGAATGTGTCGCGCTCGCCCACACTGCCCTGCGCCCACGAACGCTTCAGCGTCAGCTTGAAGGCGCGCGCCGGGTCGAAGAACATCAAGGTCACGATGTCTTCCTTCTTCACGTTGTACAGCTTGCAGATCAGCGCCTCGGTCAGCACTCCGCTCGCCTTC
>NZ_JARUXQ010000012.1:0-5082 GCF_031451265.1 Caballeronia sp. LZ033
GGACGGATTAATCATCGTCAGTACGTTGAGTGAGCGACCGGTTTCGAAAGAGACCGAAAACAGTAACAGGTATTGAACTGAAGAGTTTGATCCTGGCTCAGATTGAACGCTGGCGGCATGCCTTACACATGCAAGTCGAACGGCAGCACGGGGGCAACCCTGGTGGCGAGTGGCGAACGGGTGAGTAATACATCGGAACGTGTCCTGTAGTGGGGGATAGCCCGGCGAAAGCCGGATTAATACCGCATACGACCTGAGGGAGAAAGCGGGGGATCTTCGGACCTCGCGCTATAGGGGCGGCCGATGGCAGATTAGCTAGTTGGTGGGGTAAAGGCCTACCAAGGCGACGATCTGTAGCTGGTCTGAGAGGACGACCAGCCACACTGGGACTGAGACACGGCCCAGACTCCTACGGGAGGCAGCAGTGGGGAATTTTGGACAATGGGGGCAACCCTGATCCAGCAATGCCGCGTGTGTGAAGAAGGCCTTCGGGTTGTAAAGCACTTTTGTCCGGAAAGAAAACTTCGTCCCTAATATGGATGGAGGATGACGGTACCGGAAGAATAAGCACCGGCTAACTACGTGCCAGCAGCCGCGGTAATACGTAGGGTGCGAGCGTTAATCGGAATTACTGGGCGTAAAGCGTGCGCAGGCGGTTTGTTAAGACCGATGTGAAATCCCCGGGCTCAACCTGGGAACTGCATTGGTGACTGGCAAGCTTTGAGTATGGCAGAGGGGGGTAGAATTCCACGTGTAGCAGTGAAATGCGTAGAGATGTGGAGGAATACCGATGGCGAAGGCAGCCCCCTGGGCCAATACTGACGCTCATGCACGAAAGCGTGGGGAGCAAACAGGATTAGATACCCTGGTAGTCCACGCCCTAAACGATGTCAACTAGTTGTTGGGGATTCATTTCCTTAGTAACGTAGCTAACGCGTGAAGTTGACCGCCTGGGGAGTACGGTCGCAAGATTAAAACTCAAAGGAATTGACGGGGACCCGCACAAGCGGTGGATGATGTGGATTAATTCGATGCAACGCGAAAAACCTTACCTACCCTTGACATGGTCGGAAGTCCGCTGAGAGGTGGATGTGCTCGAAAGAGAACCGGCGCACAGGTGCTGCATGGCTGTCGTCAGCTCGTGTCGTGAGATGTTGGGTTAAGTCCCGCAACGAGCGCAACCCTTGTCCTTAGTTGCTACGCAAGAGCACTCTAGGGAGACTGCCGGTGACAAACCGGAGGAAGGTGGGGATGACGTCAAGTCCTCATGGCCCTTATGGGTAGGGCTTCACACGTCATACAATGGTCGGAACAGAGGGTTGCCAAGCCGCGAGGTGGAGCCAATCCCAGAAAACCGATCGTAGTCCGGATCGCAGTCTGCAACTCGACTGCGTGAAGCTGGAATCGCTAGTAATCGCGGATCAGCATGCCGCGGTGAATACGTTCCCGGGTCTTGTACACACCGCCCGTCACACCATGGGAGTGGGTTTCACCAGAAGTAGGTAGCCTAACCGCAAGGAGGGCGCTTACCACGGTGGGATTCATGACTGGGGTGAAGTCGTAACAAGGTAGCCGTATCGGAAGGTGCGGCTGGATCACCTCCTTTCTCGAGCTTCGCACTGGGTAGCACTACCCGAGCATCCAAGCGCTCACGCTTATCGGCTGTGGTTCAAGAAACAGGCTTTGGGTCTGTAGCTCAGTCGGTTAGAGCACCGTCTTGATAAGGCGGGGGTCGTTGGTTCGAATCCAACCAGACCCACCATGTCAAGCAAGACACGGGGGATTAGCTCAGCTGGGAGAGCACCTGCTTTGCAAGCAGGGGGTCGTCGGTTCGATCCCGTCATCCTCCACCAAAAGTCCTCAATGCACAGTGCTTCGTGAAGTGCTGTGCATTGGCGATTGAAGCCAGTTGATGTCGAAGGCAATGAAGTACGCCGGTCGGCTAAACGTTCTTTAACAATCTGGAAGAAGTAGTAAAGAGAGTAGCGAAAGCGCTTAGAGATGGGCGCAATTAACTGCTCAGGGTAGTGATTGTATCAAGTATGAAAAGGTGATCGAAAGATTGCTTTGGAATACGGCACACACGTAGTGTGGGCTCCACGTAAGTGCTAAAGCACTAACGTGGACCGACACGCGAATACTCAGCCTATGACCAGTGAGTCGTGAGACACACTCGTTATAGGGTCAAGCGAACAAGTGCATGTGGTGGATGCCTTGGCGATCACAGGCGATGAAGGACGCGGTAGCCTGCGAAAAGCGGAGGGGAGCTGGCAAACGAGCTTTGATCCTCCGATATCCGAATGGGGAAACCCACTCCTTATGGAGTACCCGTGACTGAATACATAGGTCATGTGGAGCGAACGCGGTGAACTGAAACATCTAAGTAACCGCAGGAAAAGAAATCAACCGAGATTCCCAAAGTAGTGGCGAGCGAAATGGGAAGAGCCTGTACTCTTTATTTGCATTGTTAGTCGAACGCTCTGGAAAGTGCGGCCATAGCAGGTGATAGCCCTGTAGACGAAAACAGCGTGAAAGAACTAGGTGTACGACAAGTAGGGCGGGACACGTGAAATCCTGTCTGAAGATGGGGGGACCATCCTCCAAGGCTAAATACTCGTGATCGACCGATAGTGAACCAGTACCGTGAGGGAAAGGCGAAAAGAACCCCGGGAGGGGAGTGAAATAGATCCTGAAACCGCATGCATACAAACAGTCGGAGCCTTTGAAAGAGGGTGACGGCGTACCTTTTGTATAATGGGTCAGCGACTTACGTTCAGTAGCGAGCTTAACTGATTAAGGCAGGCGTAGCGAAAGCGAGTCCGAACAGGGCGATCAGTTGCTGGGCGTAGACCCGAAACCAAGTGATCTATCCATGGCCAGGTTGAAGGTGCGGTAACACGTACTGGAGGACCGAACCCACTAACGTTGAAAAGTTAGGGGATGAGCTGTGGATAGGGGTGAAAGGCTAAACAAACTTGGAAATAGCTGGTTCTCTCCGAAAACTATTTAGGTAGTGCCTCGTGTATCACCTTCGGGGGTAGAGCACTGTCATGGTTGTGGGGTCCATTGCGGATTACTACGCCATAGCAAACTCCGAATACCGAAGAGTGCAATCACGGGAGACAGACATCGGGTGCTAACGTCCGGTGTCAAGAGGGAAACAACCCAGACCGCCAGCTAAGGTCCCAAAGATTGGCTAAGTGGGAAACGAAGTGGGAAGGCTAAAACAGTCAGGAGGTTGGCTTAGAAGCAGCCACCCTTTAAAGAAAGCGTAATAGCTCACTGATCGAGTCGTCCTGCGCGGAAGATGTAACGGGGCTCAAGCCAGTCACCGAAGCTGCGGATACGTGCTTAGGCACGTGTGGTAGGAGAGCGTTCCGTAAGCCTGCGAAGGTGTGTCGAAAGGCATGCTGGAGGTATCGGAAGTGCGAATGCTGACATGAGTAGCGATAAAGGGGGTGAAAAGCCCCCTCGCCGTAAGCCCAAGGTTTCCTACGCAACGTTCATCGGCGTAGGGTGAGTCGGCCCCTAAGGCGAGGCAGAAATGCGTAGCTGATGGGAAGCAGGTCAATATTCCTGCACCATTGTTAGATGCGATGGGGGGACGGATCGCGGAAGGTTGTCCGGGTGTTGGACGTCCCGGTCGCTGCATTGGAGAAGGCGCTTAGGCAAATCCGGGCGCGTAATTCAAGGGTGTGGCGCGAGCTCTCTAGGGAGCGAAGCAATTGGAAGTGGTTCCAAGAAAAGCCTCTAAGCTTCAGTCTGACAGTGACCGTACCGCAAACCGACACAGGTGGGCGAGATGAGTATTCTAAGGCGCTTGAGAGAACTCGGGAGAAGGAACTCGGCAAATTGGTACCGTAACTTCGGGATAAGGTACGCCCTTGTAGCTTGACTGGCCTGCGCCAGGAGGGTGAAAGGGTTGCAATAAACTGGTGGCTGCGACTGTTTAATAAAAACACAGCACTCTGCAAACACGAAAGTGGACGTATAGGGTGTGACGCCTGCCCGGTGCCGGAAGATTAAATGATGGGGTGCAAGCTCTTGATTGAAGTCCCGGTAAACGGCGGCCGTAACTATAACGGTCCTAAGGTAGCGAAATTCCTTGTCGGGTAAGTTCCGACCTGCACGAATGGCGTAACGATGGCCACACTGTCTCCTCCCGAGACTCAGCGAAGTTGAAGTGTTTGTGATGATGCAATCTCCCCGCGGCTAGACGGAAAGACCCCATGAACCTTTACTGTAGCTTTGCATTGGACTTTGAACCGATCTGTGTAGGATAGGTGGGAGGCTATGAAACCAGGACGCCAGTCCTGGTGGAGCCGTCCTTGAAATACCACCCTGGTTTGTTTGAGGTTCTAACCTTGGCCCGTGATCCGGGTCGGGGACAGTGCATGGTAGGCAGTTTGACTGGGGCGGTCTCCTCCCAAAGCGTAACGGAGGAGTACGAAGGTACGCTAGGTACGGTCGGAAATCGTGCTGATAGTGCAATGGCATAAGCGTGCTTAACTGCGAGACCGACAAGTCGAGCAGGTGCGAAAGCAGGTCATAGTGATCCGGTGGTTCTGTATGGAAGGGCCATCGCTCAACGGATAAAAGGTACTCTGGGGATAACAGGCTGATACCGCCCAAGAGTTCATATCGACGGCGGTGTTTGGCACCTCGATGTCGGCTCATCTCATCCTGGGGCTGTAGCCGGTCCCAAGGGTATGGCTGTTCGCCATTTAAAGAGGTACGTGAGCTGGGTTTAAAACGTCGTGAGACAGTTTGGTCCCTATCTGCCGTGGGCGTTGGATATTTGAAGGGGGCTGCTCCTAGTACGAGAGGACCGGAGTGGACGAACCTCTGGTGTACCGGTTGTCACGCCAGTGGCATCGCCGGGTAGCTATGTTCGGAAGAGATAACCGCTGAAAGCATCTAAGCGGGAAACTCGCCTTAAGATGAGATATCCCCGGGGCTTCGAGCCCCTTGAAGGGTCGTTCCAGACCAGGACGTTGATAGGTCAGGTGTGTAAGTGCAGTAATGCATTGAGCTAACTGATACTAATTGCCCGTAAGGCTTGATCCTATAACCAGTGTGTTT
>NZ_JARUXQ010000013.1:0-5032 GCF_031451265.1 Caballeronia sp. LZ033
CCGCTCCGTGAGCTGTTCGTAGGTCGCCTCGCGCAGGTCCAGCACGCCGCCCGGGCCCGTCAGCAAATCCGGACGCGTCTTCTCGTACAGCGTGTGCGCTGCCACCGAAGCGGGCGTGCAGCGCTCGCGCGGGTTCATCGGTTCGAGGTCGAAGCTGTCGCGGCGGATCGTCGCCAGAATCACCTTGCCCTTGGGCTCTGCGCAGTTCGCCCCGCACTCGACGATCTTGCCCATGTGCCAGTAGATGCCCGGCTCGATTCCGTGCAGCATGCACAGCCCCGCGAACGGCGCCGGATCGTAGGCACGGCCGGCCACGATGATGTCCAGATCGGGATGCTCGCGCAGGGCTTTCGCAAACGGCTCAGCGCCCATCTGCGCGACGATATGCGACGACGCGCCCACATCCGACACCTGCAACTCCGGCGCCGATGCGCACGGCGTGACGCGGCCTTCGCCCATCGCATCGCGGACATACGAGGGGTCCACATCCGAATAGATCTTGGCGATCTTGAAGCGATAGCCTTCGCGCTTCGCGATCTCTTCGATCACATCGACCATGAAATCCACATGCGCGCGAATGCCGGGGCCGCCCGCCGAGCTGATATAGATCGGCACCTTGCGCGTGGCGCAGGCGTCGAGCATCAGCGACAGATCGCGCAGATACGCTTCACGCGTCACCAGTGTCTTCGGCAGGCCGAGCAGATAAGGACCGGGGTCGGTAGAACCGCCATCGACGATCATCGCGTCGGGCTGTTGATCGATGCCGCGCCAGAAGTCGGCCGCCGGGATGCCGTAGCCCAGGATGCCGTTCGGCGTCAGGATCCTGATTTCGTCCTTCATGAAGTCTCCTTGCGATTCCTTCGGAGCGCCGCATGCTTCGGCATGACGCAAGAGGCGCAGTCGTATGAACCGATTATGTCGAGGCCCACGCCACGACACTATTTGCTTTATGAGATAGACTCATAGACATTCCTGATAAAACCCGGAG
This sequence comes from Caballeronia sp. LZ033, assembly GCF_031451265.1. Lineage (NCBI taxonomy): Bacteria > Pseudomonadati > Pseudomonadota > Betaproteobacteria > Burkholderiales > Burkholderiaceae > Caballeronia > Caballeronia sp. LZ033. The sequence continues at coordinate 989 of NZ_JARUXQ010000013.1, forward strand.
ACCTTGGGCCATGACGTCCGACAAGCCGGACGAAGCCGCGCATGCCGCGGCGCCGGTCACGATGCGTTTCGACCTCGTCGAACTGGAGACTTTTCTTGCGGTGGTGGAACTGGGCAGCTTCAGCGCCGCCGCCAGGCGTCTGCATATCTCCCAGCCTTCCGTGACGGCCCGCGTGCAGCGGCTCGAATCGACCTTGAAAACCCGGCTGCTCGTGCGCACCACGCGTCACGTGGAGCCGACCGCCGCCGGCAAGCGCTTGCGCGAGCACGCGGAAGCCGCGCTGCGCGACCTGCGCAAGCTGCTGACCGAATTCCAGGCCGATGCCGAAGCAGCGCGGCTGCGCGTAGTCGTCGCCGCCACGCCGATGATCTCGGCCGTCATGCTGCCCTCGCTGATCCATTCCTTTTGCCAGCGCTATCCGGACGTGCAGATCCAGTTGCGCGACCTGCAATATGAAGACGTGGTCGCGCGGATCGAGAGCAGCGAGGCGGATCTCGCGGTCGTCGCATTCGATAACGATTCGAGCAAGCTGAGTTTCGAAGCGCTCACGGAAGAGGACATGCTGGTCGTGGTGCCGACCTCGCATGCGCTCGCGCCCGCTGGCGAAGTGACGCTGGAGCAGCTCGCGCAAGTGCCGCTGATGCTGCTGGACCGCTATTCGATCCTGCGCGAGCGGCTCGCCGACGAGTTCGCGAAACGCGGTCTTGCGCTGCGGCCGATGCACCACGCCGCCAACCTGAGCACGCTGCTCGGCATGGTGGACGCGGGTCTGGGAGCCACCTTCCTGCCGCGCTCGATGGCGCAGCGCTACGCGCGCGACACTCGCGCCACGCTTCAGGTCACCGACGTCAAGCTGATGCGCAGCTTCGGCATTCTGCGTTCGCGCGATGCGGACCTGAGCGCCGCCGCGCTGAGCTTCGTGCGGCATTTGCAGGTGAACTTCGGCGCGACGCTGACCAGCGACGCGGCGCAGGCCTGACGCCATGATGCGAGCGCTTGCCACTTATCAGCGCGCTCATCTATCCGTTTTATCGATCAATCCATCGCGACATCGAAATTGTTCTGCGGGACGCGTGACTCTAGACTGGGATCATGAAGTGCAGATGCCATGCGCTCATCTCATTCCGGAGACTTTCATGACGCTCAAGAACAATCAGACCTTCCGCGACGCACTGTCGGCTTTTCCGAGCGGCGTCACCATCGTGTCGACGACCGACGAAGCCGGCCGCCACTGGGGCTTCACCGCCAGCTCGTTCTCGTCCGTATCGATGGACCCGCCGCTCGTGCTGGTGTGCATCGCCAACAAGGCGGATTCGCACGCGGCCTTCGTCACCGCGCAGCGTTACGCGATCAACATCCTCTCGCAGGATCAGAAGGACATCGCGATGCACTTCGCGCGCAAGGGCGTCGACAAGTTCGCCCCGCACGGCTTCCGCTATGGCACCGAAGACAATCCGCATCCGCCGGTGCTGCCGGGCTCGATGGCCTCGCTCGTGTGCGTCGCGCGCGACGTGCACGAAGCCGGCGATCATACGGTGCTGATCGGCGAGATCCAGGAAGTCGAGCTGTGCGAAGCCACGCCGCTCGTCTACTACAACCGGGGTTTTCGCAACCTCGAACTTGAAACCGAAGACTCTCTTTCCTGAGCGCATCGCATGAACGCATTCAGTTTCACCACGGTTCCCTCGCTCATCGTCGAATACGGCAGCGCCCGGCGGCTCGGCGCGCTGCTGCGCGAGCGCTATCGCAACGAAAGCCGCGTCGTGCTCGTGACCGACCGCTTCCTCAATCAGAGCGGCCTGATCGCGCCCGCACTCGACGACCTCTCGACCCAGGGCTGGGACGTCACCGTGATCGATGACGTCGTCGCCGATCCGCCCGATCACGTCGTGCTCGACGCCGCCACGCGCGCGAAAGCCAGCGGCGCGCAGATCGTGCTGGGGCTCGGCGGCGGTTCGTCGATGGACGTCGCCAAGCTGATCGCCGTGCTGTGCGCGAGCGAACAGCCGCTCGACAAGATGTATGGCGTCGGCAACGTGGAAGGCCCGCGTCTGCCGCTCGTGCTGATTCCGACCACGGCGGGCACCGGCTCCGAAGTCACGGCCATCTCCATCGTCACGACGGGCGCGACCACCAAGAGCGGCGTCGTCTCGCCGATTCTGTATCCGGACATCGCGCTGCTTGACGCCGAACTCACGCTCGGCCTGCCGCCGCAGGCGACCGCCGCGACCGGCATCGATGCCATGGTGCATGCGATCGAGGCTTACACGTCGGCGCGTCTGAAGAACCCGCTGTCCGACATGCTCGCCAAGGAAGCGCTGCGCCTGCTGTATGCGAACCTGCTGCCGGCTTGCCGCGACGGCAAGGACCGCGCCGCGCGCGAAGCCATGCTACTCGGCGCGACGCTCGCCGGCCAGGCGTTCTCGAATGCGCCCGTCGCCGCGGTGCATGCGCTCGCCTATCCGCTCGGCGGACACTTTCACGTGCCGCATGGACTGTCGAATGCGCTCGTGCTGATGCACGTGCTGCGCTACAACGCGTCCGCCGCTGCCGCGCTCTATGCGGAACTCGCGGACGTGCTCGGCTGCGCGGCGGCTGGCGACAGCGCCGAGGCGAAGACCGAAGCCTTCGTCCAGGCGATGCAGACGCTCGTCAACGAGACCGGCATTCCGCGCACGCTGCGTGAAGTGGGCGTGGAGGAATCGCATCTGCCGATGCTCGCCTCCGACGCGATGAAGCAGCAGCGCCTGCTCATCAACAATCCGCGCGAGATGACGGAAGCCGCCGCGCTCGACATCTACAAGGCCGCGCTATGAACGCGCCGTCGCAACCGGTCAAACCCTTGCGCATTGCGTTTGTGCAGTCGTGCTGGCATCGCGAGATCGTCGATCAGTGCCGGCATGCGTTTCTTGCGCGCGTCGCGGAATTGGGTTTTGCTGCAAGCGCTGTCGAGTGCTTTGATGTTCCCGGAGCGTTCGAACTGCCGCTGCACGCGAAGCTGCTCGCCACGCGCGGCGGTTTCGATGCGGTGGTGGCAGCCGGGCTTGTAGTCGATGGCGGGATCTACCGGCATGAGTTTGTTGCGCAGGCGGTCATCAACGGGCTGATGCAGGTTCAACTCGACACGCTCACGCCGGTGTTCTCGGCCGTGCTGACGCCGCATCACTTTCATGCAGGCGAAGAGCATCTGCGCTTCTTCCACGATCATATGAGCGTGAAGGGGCGTGAAGTGGCGAATGCTTGTATCGAAACGCTGGAGCGTGTGGCGCTTCTTGTTTGAACACACGCTTGAGTAGTGACAAAGGCATCCGGTTTTTAGTCGGATGCCTTTTTTATTTGCATGACGGATTGAGAACGTGCAGCGTGATCCAGGTTGATGATGCTCATAGGCATTAATCAATTCAGATACCTGTTCTTGACTGCGTGCGCACTTCGAATAATTAGGAAAAGTCGCGTTATATCGCATGCACTCGCGGGGATACATTGACAGTCGGTCGAATACGCAATCCGCGTGTTCTGTTTCATATCGATTGTCGAGGTCTCATCGTGTCGAATGCCGGGTTACAGAATAACGGGATGCTTGGTCCAGCCGCTCGCACACGACGCCGACAACAATAACGCAGGCACGGGGACGCAGGCGACATGACGATGCTGGCAGTGAACCACCTGACGCCGGTGGTCGGCATCGACGTGCATTGGGTCAATCTCCCGCCGTCGCCCGCGCCTGTTCCGCTGCCGCACCCGCACGTGGGCGTCGTGCTGGACTTGCGCGAGTACGCGAATGCGGCGCTGGCGGTCATGGGCAGCATCGTGTTCAGCTTCGTCGAGGAGCAGGTCGGCACGTTCGTGCAGGCCCACGAACAGCAGATCGCCGATGTGATGCAAAGCGATCTGGTCCAGTCGGGCTTGTGCGCCGTCGATACCGTCATGAACAATGACGTCGTCAAAGGCGGCATGGACGCGCTGAAAGCGGCGAACGCGCTGCAGCGCAAGGTGAGCGATGCCTTGGGTGGCCACGTCGGGTCGGGCGGCGGGGGCGCGCCG
>NZ_JARUXQ010000014.1:0-4887 GCF_031451265.1 Caballeronia sp. LZ033
GTCGTGCAGGTGACGTACTCGGGCTATTACCACTACAACAACTACGACGACTCGGAACACAACTGGACGCTGCCGTTCGGCGATGCGCCGTTTGTCGGCAGTCGTCCGGGTGGTTATGCTCAGATCGCACCGGCCGATATCCGATACTTCGCGCTGCCCGCCTACGAATCGAGCTTCGTCGCGGGCCGCACGCTCTCGGGCTCGGGCGTGAGCATCGACAACACGGCCGGCAATGCGGGGACGCCGTCTATCGGACTCGCTCCGGCTCAGGCGGGTTCAGGCGTCGTGATCGGCGACCTTGGCACGCGGCCCGGATCACCGGCGATCGGCGGCGCGAGCTGGGTCGATCCCGTGATCGCGGGCGCGACGGCGCCGAGCGTGTTGCAGAACCTCTCGATTCCGCCAGGCGGTCTGTTCAGTCGCACGAGCGCGCCGGATGCGACCTATCTCATCGCGACCAATCCGGCTTTCACGAACCAGCGGAGCTTCATCTCGAGCGACTACTTCTTGCGGCAACTCGACCTCGATCCGCAGAAGGTACAGAAACGCCTGGGCGATGGCATGTACGAGCAGCAGCTCGTGCGCAATCAGGTCACAACGTTGACCGGCCGTGCGGTGCTCGGTCCCTACACCGACACGCAAGCCATGTATGAGGCGCTATTGGCCGCCGGCGCGTCGCTCGCGAAGTCGCTCGATCTGCCGCTCGGCATGAGTCTGTCGCCGGAACAGGTCGCGGCGCTGACGAGCAACGTCGTCATCATGCAGACGGTCATCGTCGACGGTCAGTCCGTGCTCGTGCCCGTCGTGTACCTTGCGAAGGCAAGCCAGCAGAACATGAACGGGCCGCTGATCGCCGCGACCGATATCGATCTGAAGGACGCACAGACGTTCAGCAACAGCGGCACGATACAGGCGGGCAACACGCTTTCGATTCAGGGCACGCAGATCGACAACGCTTTCGGCGCGCTGCGCAGCGGCGGTCTGATGTCCCTCACCACGCAAGGCGACGTCGATCTGACATCCGCCACCCTCAACGCGGGGAGCCTGGCACTGAATGCCGGCGGCGATCTTCTCCTCAATACCGCTGTCAACACAATCCACCAGGTCAGCGCGACGGGCGCGACGCGCACCGTGAGCACACTCGGGCCGCTCGCGACCGTGAACGTCGCAGGCGACGCGGCGATCGTGACCGGCGGCGACCTTCAGCAGAACGCCGGCACGCTGGACGTCGGTGGCAACCTTGCCATGCTTGTCGGCGGAAACTATGAGCTCGGCTCGGTGCAGACCGGCGAGAACAAGGTCGTCGAGCGCGCCAATGGCGTGTCGCATACCAATCTCAACCAGACGACCGGCAGCGCGGTCAAGGTGGGCGGCGCGACGCAGATCGGCGTTGCCGGCGACCTCACCGCGACCGGCGCGTCGCTGGATCTGAACGGCGGCGGCGTGCTCGCGGCGAATGGCAATGTCACCCTGCAGGCCGCGCGCGCGACCTCGACGGTCGACAGCAACAGCGCAGGCGCCGACGGTCACGGCACTTACTCGGAGTCGTTGCACCGCTCCGACGACACGCTCACGAACACCGTACTCAACGCGGGTAACTCGCTCGTCGTGGCGTCGGGCAAGGATATCAACGTCACAGGCAGCGCGATCAGCCTCGATCACGGCATGGCCGCGCTTGCGGCGACCGGCAACGTCAACATTACGGCCGCGACCGAGACGCACGTCGAGAACACGCAGGAGCAGCACAGCCACAGCAATGCGGTCAGCGGAAAGGAGGTCACGAGTTCGCGCGCCAGCACGGCGACGCTTGCACAAGGCAGCATGGTTTCCGCGGATGCGGTGACGATCGCCAGCGGCCGCGACATCAACGTCCAAGGCAGTACGATCGTCGGCACCCATGACGTCGCGCTGAGCGCGGCGCATGACGTCAAGATCGGCACGTCGCAGGACACCATGACGTCGTCCAGCAGCTATCAGGAAAAGCGCTCCGGGCTCGGCACCAGCGGCCTGACCGTGACCTATGGCAGCAATAATCACGCGACGACCGATCAGGCTTCGAGTGTGACGAACAACGCGAGCACGGTCGGCTCGCTGACAGGCAATCTCTCGATTCAGGCCGGCAATACCCTGCATGTGACCGGCAGCGATCTGCTTGCGGCGAAGGACCTCGTCGGCACGGGCGCGAACGTCACCATCGACGCGGCCAAGGATACGGCGCAGCGTTCGCGGACGGAAACCTCACATACGAGCGGCCTTGCGCTCGGGCTGTCGGGCTCAGTGGGCGACGCGATCAATAACGCCTATACGCAGAGCCGCGCCGCGAGTCACTCGGCGAGCACGGGCAACGATCGAGCGGCGACGCTGCACGCGATCGCGGCCGCGGGGAATGCGGCGATGGGCGTTGCCGGCGCGAGCCGTGGCGCGCTGATGCGGAACCCGAGCATCGCCGTTCAATTGAGCGTCGGGTCGAGCAGCAGCCGCAGCGATTCGAGCGAGACGCAGACGATAAATCGCGGTTCGTCTGTGAACGCAGGAGGCACGGCGGCGTTCGTGGCGACCGAGGGAAACCTGAACATCGCCGGCTCGAACATCAGCGCAAGCGACGTGGTGCTCGCCGCGAAGGATCAGGTGAACGTCGTCAACACGACCGACACGGCGTCGACGCGCAGCTCCAACAGCAGCAAGAGCGCGAGCGTCGGCGTGTCGGTCGGCACGAACGGTTTCGGCATATCGGCGGCGATGGCGAACGCGCACGGCGACGCCAACAGCGACGCAGCGATTCAGAACGCGTCGCACGTAACGGGCGCTAATAGCGTCGCGATCGTCTCAGGCGGCGATACGAACGTGATTGGCTCACAGATCGCCGGAAGACATATCGCGGCGGACGTCGGCGGCAACCTGAACATCGCGAGCGTGCAGGATACGACCGTCAGCGCGGCGCACCAGAGCAGCGCCGGCGGCGGCTTTGCGATCAGTCAGAGCGGCGGCGGCGCGAGCTTCAGCGCACAGAACGGCCATGCGGATGGGAATTATGCGCAGGTCAAGGAACAGGCGGGGCTATATGCGGGCGACGGCGGCTTTGATGTGTCGGTCAAAGGCAATACGGCGCTCACGGGCGCGGTCATTGTCGGCGCGGATGACGCAGCGAAGAACAGTCTGTCCACCGGTACGCTGACGTTCGCGGACGTCGGCAACCACTCGCACTATTCGGCGAACAGTATTGGCGGCTCCGTGGGGCTGTCGCCGGGTCCGAGCTCCGACAAGGCTGTCGGTCCTGCTTCAGTGCCGGGATCGGGCGGGCTGGTGCCGATGATCGGCCAGCATGAGAACGGCGACCAAAGTTCGACCACGCGCAGCGCGATCAGCCCGGGCACGATCACGCTCACCGACGTGGAACGTCAGGCGCAGGACGTGGCGAATCTGAGCCGCGACACGACGAGCACGAACGGCACGGTAGCAAGCACGCCCGACGTGAACGAGATACTGAACCAACAGGCTGATACGATGCAGGCCGCACAGGCGGCGGGGCAAGTGGTGGCTCAAGGCATCGGCGCGTATGCGGATATGGAGCACAATCTGGCGGAGGCCAATCACGATCAGGCGGGTGCAGCGGTGTGGGCCGAGGGTGGTGAGTACAGAATTGCGATGCATATTGCTGGTGGTGCGGCGGTCGCGGGTCTTGGCGGTGGAAGCGTAGGCAGTGCTGCGCAAGGAGCCGCCGGTGCGGGAATCTCGGCGGCGGCTGCGGGCAAGCTCGATGAGTTGAGTCATGACATCGCGGCGTCCAGTCCGACTGGCAATGCGGATGCAGATCGAGCCTTGGGCAACATCATCGCGAATGTGCTTGCCACGGGAGCGGGCGCAGCGGTGGGCGGTAGTTCGGGCGCGTCGGCTGCGTCGAGCGTTGATTTATACAATCGATCTGCTCATGACGGTGCGGGCGGCGACAAGAGGTCGAAGGATCTGGTGGCGCAGGTGTGCCCGGCCACTGTGCAATGTAGTGACGCAATGCTGAGTGCTGAGATTCAGGCGCAGGGGGACAACGCGCAACTTGCACTTGGGGCAATGTCTCCGGATTATGTTTCGATCCAAGGCAACATCTATATTGCTTCAGGCGGCGTAGTAATTAATCTGCACAACGGCGATACATTTGGAAGTTGGGCGCTTGGTAAGCCCATCCCCACGTATTCGTTGAAGCCCGGGCTTTCCGTGACGTTCGGAAGTATTCTTGGAGGAGGAGGTGCAGCAGGTACTAGCTCGTACTTGGCCGGTGGTGGTGCTAATGCGTCAACGTTCGTACCTGTTCCGGCCCTCCCTGCCATTGGTGTAGGTGGCGGGATCAGTCATGCATATGGGGGACAAACCTCCATTGAGTATGGTTTTAGCTTCCCGCCTGGTACCGCAGTGAATCCCATTAGTTATGGGTTTGACATGAAAAAGTAGAGAGGCCAATATGGCTGGACCATCATTCAAACCGGGCCAATACGAGAAGCTGAGTAAAGGTCAAAAGACAATCTACTGGGTTGCCATCGTTATTGGATTTACTCTGATTGCTGGCATCTGGATTTATAAACTCGTTCTGGCGCATTGAAACAACGAACCCAGCCTTGCGCTGGGTTCGTTGTCTGTAGCGATCGTTCAAGCCGGTGTGATGATGAGCTTGCCGTCTTCGACCTGAACACACACGCGACTTCGCGGTTTGAATCCGGCCTGTTGCAGGAAGGCGGTGAGTGAGCTTCCCCTGAAATTTCGCCTTCCAGCAGGTCGCGTATAAACTCGACCCAAAGGAAGGAAAGCATAGATGTTCAAGGTACCGCACCAGGTGTACACGGCAGAGTTCAAGGAAGCCGCCGTGCAACGAGTCAAGGACGGGCAAGGCCTGAGCGC
>NZ_JARUXQ010000015.1:0-4519 GCF_031451265.1 Caballeronia sp. LZ033
GAAGGCGAGCGGAGTGCTGACCGAGGCGCTGATCTGCAAGCTGTACAACGTGAAGAAGGAAGACATCGTGACCTTGATGTTCTTCGACCCGGCGCGCGCTTTCAAGCTGACGCTGAAGCGTTCGTGGGCGCAGGGCAGTGTGGGCGAGCGCGACACCTTCGGCGCGCAGCAGCACGCACCGTTGCTGACGATTGAAATTCCCGGCGTCTGATAACGCCGACAAGAACGAGGAGGCATGCTCAACATGGCAAACAACACTTCGCGTCAGATGACGCTCATCGGTTTCCTGCAGGCTCAGAACTGCTCGACCTATCCCGGCTCCTGGCGTCATAGCGGCGCGATGCAGGACTTCATGTCGCCGGAGTATTACCAGCGCATTGCGCGCACGTTGGAGGAGGGCAAGTTCCATCTGGCCTTCTTCGATGATCGTCTCGCGATGCCGGACATCTACGGCAACGATCATGCGCAGACGGTGGAGCATGGTGTGCGCGCCGTGAAGATGGACCCGTCGCCGATCGTCACCGCGATGGCCATGGCCACGACGCACCTGGGCTTGGGCGCCACGTACTCGACGACCTACTACGAGCCGTACCACATCGCGCGTCACTTCGCGACGCTGGACCTGATGACGAAGGGCCGTGTCGCGTGGAACGTGGTGACGTCGCTGAACGATTCGGAAGCGGCGAACTTCGGTCGCGACATGCATCTGGAGCATGACTTGCGCTACGATCGCGCCGACGAATTTCTCGAGACCGTGATGGGTCATTGGGATTCGTGGGAGAGCGATGCGCTGATCCTCGACAAGGAGAGCGGCCGTTTCGCCGATCCGGCCAAGGTGCATCGACTCGATCACAGGGGCGAGTACTTCAAGTCGCGCGGACCGCTCACGGTGCCGCGTTCGCAGCAGGGTCATCCGGTGTTGATCCAGGCGGGGCAGAGCGGCCGTGGCCGTGCGTTTGCATCGCGCTGGGGCGAGCTGATCTTCGTCGTGTACCCGAACCTTGCAGCGGGCAAGAAGCAGTATGCCGAGCTGAAGCAGGCGGTGTCGGCGGCGGGGCGCGATCCGGAGAAGGTCAAGGTATCGACGGCGTGTTACACGGTGGTCGCCGAATCGGAAGAGATTGCGCAGCAGGAGCGCGAGTACATCGATTCGCTGGCGAAGCCGATCGACTCGCTGACGCTGCTGTGCGAAGTGCTCAACACGGACTTCTCGAAGCGCGACTACGACGCGCCGTTCACTGATGCCGAGATGAAGGCCATTTCGGGCTGGACGGGTTTCCGCGATCGCGTGGTGATGTTGTCGGGCAAGCAGAATCCGTCGGTGCGTGATTTCGTCGAGTTCTCGAATCGTGCGCGCCTGAATGAGTTCCCGGTGTTCGCGGGCACGGCTAAGACGGTGGCTGACCAGATGGAGCAATGGTTTGTCGAAGGCGGTTGCGACGGCTTCGTGATTTCGCCGACGCACGTTCCTGGCGGCTATGAGGACTTCGTGCGTCAGGTGGTGCCGGAGTTGCAGCGTCGCGGCGTGTTCCGCAAGGACTACGACGGCACGACGTTGCGCGAGAACCTTGGCTTGTCGAAGCCGGATGCGGGCGACTGGCGCAAGCAGGCTTTCGCGGGCGTGAATGGCGAGGCGGAGCGCAAGGCGGGCTAGGGCTTCACACCATCGATCAAGCAAGAACAAAGCGCCCGGCCTGACCGGGCGCACCCCTTGGAGACAGACATGGCAGAAATCGCCGACATCCGGCGCGTGGCGCTTGCGAGCACCATCGGCACGACCCTCGAGTGGTACGACTTCTTCATCTTCGCGTCCGCGGCGGCGCTCGTTTTCAGCAAGCTGTTCTTTCCGACTTTCGATCCGGTGGCGGGCACGATTGCATCGCTTGCGAGCTTTGCGGTGGGCTTCATTGCGCGGCCGGTGGGTGGAGCGGTGTTCGGGCATTTTGGCGACCGTATTGGCCGCAAGGCGATGCTGGTCCTGAGTCTCACGATGATGGGCGGCGTGACGTTCCTGATTGGCTTGTTGCCGACGTATGCGAGCGCGGGCATTGCTGCGCCGATCTTGCTGACGGTATTGCGTTTCGTGCAGGGTTTCGCGGTGGGTGGCGAGTGGGGTGGTGCGACGTTGATGGTGATCGAGCATGCGCCTGCGAAGAAGCGCGGCTTTTATGGCAGCTGGCCGCAGATGGGTATTCCGGGCGCGTTGATTCTTTCGACGGGCGCGATGGCGGCGACGACTGCGTTGACCACGCCGGAGCAGTTTGCTGCGTGGGGATGGCGGGTGCCGTTCTTGTTGTCGGGGATTCTGGTGGTGGTGGGGATTGTGATCCGGCGGCGTCTGGCGGAATCGCCGAGCATCGAGCGCATGCGCCGCAAGCATGACACGCCGAGTGTGCCGATTGCGACGCTGCTGAAGCGTCATAAGCGTACGACGTTCTTGCTCGTGGCTTCGCAGGCGGTGCAGTGTGCGGGCTTTTATGTCGTGGCGGTGTATTCGCTGGTTTATCTCACGCAGAACCTGCATTTGCCGCGGAGTGACGCGTTGCGGGCGTTGATGATTGCGGCGGCGTGTACGCTGGTGGCCCATCCTACGTTTGGGGCGCTTTCGGATCGCATCGGACGTAAGCGGGTTTTTATGGGCGGGATGATTTTTCTTGGGCTGTTCATTTACCCGTACTTCATGTTGCTCAATACCGGGAGCTATCCGCTGATCGTGCTCGCTATGAGTCTTGCGATGGCGGTTGGAGAAGGGTCTGTTCAGGCGGCACAGCCTAGCCTTTTTGCCGAGCAATATTCGTCAGGGGTGCGGTATAGCGGGGTGTCGTTGGCTTATCAGCTTGCCACGGTGTCGTGGAGTGGCCCCACTCCGGTGATTGCGGCGATGTTGATCGCCTGGGCTGGGGGGTATTGGCCTCTTGTCGGGTACATTATTTTCCTGGCGGTTATTTCGGTCGTTTCCATCGTTCCGCTCAGGGAAGCTGCGGGGGTCGAGCTTTCTTCTCTCGAGGAATCTATCGAAGAGGATGCTCCCAGGTTTGCGCGGGGCGCCGCCGCGCGGTGAGGGTTTTAATTTTGCTCGCGCTTCGATGGACTTCCCGTATTCGCGTCGGTCTATTAGCACTGCCCCTCCCCGGGGCGGGGGTAACTTTCTTTGCCGCTGCAAAGAAAGTCACCAAAGAAAGCAGCTTTCTTACCGCCCAAGGAACACCAGCGGCACGACACAGAATTGCCTCACTGGCCCGGCAGTAGAGAGTGCCCTCATAGGCCACACCGGGCGTGGATCGCGGACCCACTGTGCAACCGCGCCCCCAAACAAACTGGTGCAGCACCTGAAAGCGCCGGCCCAGCGCTGCGCGCTGCCGAAGGGTATGCAAGGGAAACCGGCGGGAGGTAAAAGCTATGAGATGGATCCATTGGCGAGGAAGCATGGGCAGCCCAGCCCCGATTGACCGGACGGCGGCGCGAAGCGCAGCGCCGGAGCATGCAAGGGCTGCACCAGTTTGTTCTGTGGTGCGCTTACACAGTGGGTCCGCGATCCACGCCCGGTGGGGCCTATGAGGGCACTCTCTACTGCAGTGCCAGAAACATGGTTCTGTGCTGCGCCCATAGGATGACGCTGGGCGAGAAAAAAAGCTGCTTTCTTTGGTGACTTTCTTTGCAGCAGCAAAGAAAGTTACCCCCGCCCCGGGGAGGGGCAGTGCTAACAGACCGACGCGAACACAGGAAGTCCATAGAAGCGCTGGCGAACCAATAAAACCCGGAGAACCCAATGACCTTGAAAGATCAACTGAAAGACCCGACCTTGCTGCGTCACGCAGCCTACCTCGATGGTGAATGGCAACAATCCGACACTGGCGAAACCTTCGAAGTAAAGAACCCTGCGACGGGCGAATCCCTTGGCTCCGTGCCCAAGATGGGCACAACCGAAACGCGCCGCGCGATCGATGCAGCGAACGCTGCGTGGCCCGCCTGGCGCAAGAAGACCGCGAAGGAACGTGCGGCCGTGATGCGCAAGTGGTTCGACCTGATGACGGAAAACGCCGATGACCTCGCGCTGATCCTGACCACTGAACAAGGCAAGCCGCTCGCCGAGGCCAAGGGCGAAATCACCTACGCGGCGTCGTTCATCGAATGGTTCGCGGAAGAAGGCAAGCGCGTCGCCGGCGATACCCTCGCCACTCCGGCAGCAGACAAACGCATCGTCGTGACGAAGGAGCCGATCGGCGTATGCGCGGCGATCACGCCATGGAACTTCCCGGCAGCAATGATCACCCGCAAGGTCGGCCCCGCGCTCGCAGCCGGTTGCCCGATCGTGGTGAAGCCAGCAGAAGCCACCCCGTTCTCGGCCTTCGCCATGGCCGTGCTCGCTGAACGCGCCGGCATTCCGAAGGGCGTGCTGAGCATCCTCACCGGCGACCCTAAAGCCATCGGCGAGGAAATGACCGGCAATCCGATCGTGCGCAAGCTCTCGTTCACCGGCTCCACCGCCGTCGGCCGACTGCTGATGGCGCAAAGCGCG
>NZ_JARUXQ010000016.1:0-3980 GCF_031451265.1 Caballeronia sp. LZ033
GACGCTGCCCAAGCAGTTCTGGGACGAGACCACGATGCAGATCTCGCCGGTGATCGCCGCTGTCTCGACGCTGCTGTTCGTGTTCATCTCCATTCTGATTTCCATTGCCGACCGCTTGCGTCGTCGAAGCACGGCATCCTGAGCCATTCAAATTTAGAGAAAATCGTATGTCGCTGACGTCTCAATCCTTGCATGGCATCCTGCCCGCGATTCCCACGCCGGTGAATCCGGACGATACCATCCACGTCGATGCCACCCGCGCCTTGCTGCGCTATCTGCTCGAACAGGGCATCGACGGCGTACTGCCGCTGGGCGGCACGGGCGAATACGGCGCGCTGTCGAGCGAGCAGCGCGTGCGCATGGTCGACCTGACCGCGCGCGAAGCAGCGGGCCGCATTCCGGTGGTCGCCGGCGTGCTCGATCCGGGATATCACGATGCAATGAAAGCCGCGAAGGACTTCGCCGCCGCCGGCGCCGACGCCTTGCTCGTGCTGACGCCGTATTACACGAACCCGACGCAGGCCGGCATCCGCGATTACTTTCTGCGCTACGCCGACGAATCCCCTGTGCCCATCCTGCTGTACGAAATCCCGTACCGCACGCGTATCGCGATTGCGCCCGAGGTCATTCATGAGTTGTCGAAGCATGAACGCATCATCGGCATGAAGGCGTGCAACACCGACATGTATCACTTCCTGCGCGTAGTCGCGGGCGTCGATGATTCCTTCGCGGTGTTGAGCGGTGAAGACACCTTGTTCCCGCTCCACGTGGCGGCGGGGGCGCGGGGCGGTATCGTCGTGACGGCGTCGCTGTTGCCGACGGCATGGCGCCGTATCTTCGAACTCGCCAGCGCAGGCAAGACGCAGGAAGCGCTCGCGATGCATCGCTCGCTGATCCCGCTGATGAACCTCGCGTTCGCCGAAACCAATCCGGGCCCGATGAAGTCGGTCATGGACCTGATCGGCGTGAATGCGCCGGACATGCTCGCGCCGCTGGTTCGTGCCGACGACACGCTGTCGGGCAACCTGCGCGCCGAGCTGAGGAAGCAGCTGGCGATCTTCGAAGGACGCTGATCAGCGGCGCGACATCGGCAGCCGCGACTTCGAGATGGAGGTCGCGGCGACCTGTACGTGCTTGACCAGTTCCGCCTCGACACGCTCGATGGTCCAGCGCGTGGTGGGCACCGAGATGTTGACGGCGGCCACAGCGGTGCCGTCATGATCGGTGATCGGCGCGGCCACGGCGATGTCGCCCAGCACGGTTTCATTCTCGATGACGCTATAGCCCCGGCGCGATGCCTGATGCACGCGTTCGAGCAGCTTCTTCTGATCGGTTTCGGTATAGGGCGTCATGCGTTCGAGCGGTGTGCGCGACATGACGGCCTTCAGCTGCTTCTCGGGAAGACGCGAAAGAATGGCGATGCCGGACGCCGTATAAAGCGCGGGAAGACGCGCGCCCAGCGCGATATCCACGTTGAAGAGATGGCGGCCGGGAAAGCGCGCGACAAACACGATCTCATTGCCGTCGATCTCGTGCAGGTTCGTGGTTTCGCCGAGATGACGGCTGATGTCGAGCAAATAAGGCGAGGCTTTATCGATCAGCTCGTTGGCGCGGATGTAGTTATACGAAAACTGCAGAACCTTGGTCGTGAGACGGTAGTCGCGCGTTTCAGGCACACGCGCCAGATAGCCGAGCGCTTCGAGCGTATGAACGATGCGTTGCGCGGCGCTGCGGTCCAGCGACGAAGCCTTGGCGAGATCTGCAAGCGTCATCTGCCGGTTCGGACCGTCGAAGGCGTGCAGCACACGGAAGGTCTTTTCAGCGGAACCGACGAACAGCGAAGAGCGCTCGCCGGATGCTTCGCGCGTGCTGCGCGCAGACGTGGATGATGCCTTGGGCATGGGGCCAATGATTGTATTCCGATGGCTTCGATTGTAGTTCAATCAAAGATGCTTAACTCAGGAAAACGATATGAAATTCGCCTTCATCGGCGCAGGTAATCTCGCTTCGGCTTTGATGGGCGGACTCATTCGACGAGGCGCAACCCCGCATGACCTGCTGGCCGTCGATCCCGACGAAAGCAAGCGGCAAGCAGCCGCGCAGGAACTGGGTGTCGCTACGGCGGAGCGCCTTGCATCGGCGGAAGGCGTCGATGCAGTCGTGCTCGCCGTGAAGCCGCAAATTCTGGAGAAGGTGTGCGCCGCGCTTGCTCCGTTGCTCAAGCGGCAACTCGTCATCAGCGTCGCGGCGGGCGTGCGCATCGCGGATATCTCGCGTTGGCTCGGCGGCTACGCGGCCATCGTCCGGTCGATGCCGAACACGCCCGCGTTGATCGGCATGGGCATGACGGGACTGCACGCGGCGCCAGACGTGACGCCCGACATGCGCGAGCAGGCGAATGCCGTCATGAGTTCGGTGGGCGCTACGCTGTGGGTCGAGCACGAAGCACAACTCGATGCGGTCACGGCAGTGTCGGGAAGCGGGCCGGCCTACGTGTTCTATTTCATCGAATCATTGATCGCTGCGGGCGAAAGCGCCGGGCTCGATGCCGGGCAGGCGCGCACGCTGGCGCTGGAGACGTTCTTCGGTGCATCGGCGCTGGCGCGGCAGTCGGGTGAAACGGCGGCAGTGTTGCGCGAGCGGGTGACGTCGAAGGGCGGCACGACGGCGGCCGCGCTGGCCTCGTTCGAACAGTCCGGCATCAAGGAAGAAATCGGGCGCGGCGTGCGTGCGGCACAGGCGCGCTCGGATGAACTGGCCCGCGAACTGGGCGCGCAGTAAAGATAATTTCACTCTCATCTCAAGCTTATGAAAGTTATCGTAACCGTCAAACGCGTGGTGGATTACAACGTGAAGGTGCGCGTGAAGTCGGACAACACGGGCGTGGAACTCGCCAACGTGAAGATGTCGATGAACCCGTTCGATGAAATCGCCGTTGAGGAAGCAGTGCGTCTGAAGGAAGCGGGCATCGCGACTGAAGTGATCGCCGTGTCGTGCGGTGTGACGCAATGTCAGGAAACCTTGCGCACGGCGCTTGCCATCGGTGCGGATCGCGCGGTGCTGGTGGAGACGGCGGAAGAGCTTCAGCCGCTCGCCGTCGCGAAGATCCTGAAGGCGTTGATCGATCAGGAAAAGCCTGAGCTCGTCATTCTCGGCAAGCAGGCTATCGATGACGATTCGAATCAGACCGGTCAGATGCTCGCTGCCTTGGCGGGGTTGCCGCAAGCGACGTTCGCCTCGAAAGTCGTGATTGCCGATGGCCGCGCTTCTGTCTCACGCGAAGTGGATGGCGGTGCGGAAACGCTGTCGCTGAAGCTGCCGGCAATCATCACGACGGACTTGCGCCTGAACGAGCCGCGTTACGTCACGCTGCCGAACATCATGAAGGCGAAGAAGAAGCCGTTGAGCACGATGACGCCTGCCGAACTCGGCGTCGATGTTGCGCCGCGGTTGAAGACGCTGAAGGTCGTCGAGCCGCCGAAGCGCCGCGCCGGTATCGCGGTGCCCGACGTGAAGACCCTGGTCGAGAAGCTGAAGAACGAAGCGAAGGTGATCTGAACATGACGATTCTGGTAATTGCGGAACACGACAACGCGTCGATCAAGGCAGCCACGCTGAATACGGTTGCAGCGGCCACAAAGATCGGCGGCGACGTGCATGTGCTGGTCGCAGGCTTTAACGCGCAAGGTGCAGCGGATGCCGCCGCGAAGATTGCAGGCGTGGCCACAGTCCTGCTCGCCGATGCGCCTCAACTTGCCGACGGCCTCGCGGAAAACGTCGAAGGCACGGTGCTGAACATCGCGAAGGACTATTCGCACATCCTCGCGCCGGCTACGGCTTACGGCAAGAACATCGCGCCGCGGATCGCCGCGCATCTCGACGTCGCGCAGATCAGCGACATCACCGCCGTCGACAGCGCGGATACTTTCGAGCGTCCGATCTACGCGGGCAATGCCATCGCGACGGTGCAATCGAGCGAT
>NZ_JARUXQ010000017.1:0-3862 GCF_031451265.1 Caballeronia sp. LZ033
GGCACGCGCACGCAGCGCGAACTGACCCTGGAGCGACTCAACGCGGCTGTGTTGGGTTGCGCCGAAGAGCGGGCAGCCGCGGTGGGGAGATAATGATCTGAAGAGATTGGCAAGGCTTAAACCCTGACATTTCTAATGAGCCAGACATCGGACATTTGTATTTAGCCGTGACATAATTTTTCGAAGTCCGACCCCAAGCGGCCAGTCGCGCTTCCCGAAAGCGGCAATAGAACTCCAGCTCATTCAGACCTGCCGCCGACAGTCATGGCAACCCATTCTTGCAATAACTCGCAAACCCACGACATCCAGCCAAGCGTTCAAAATATCTCGACACTGCCGGAAAATCCGGATGTTCGAAGGGAGTACTGAACCAACGGTTCACCGACAGTCCTATGGCAACGTCCGCGAGCGAAAAGTCTGTCCCGGCGACAAACGCATCTGTCATTTCGATCTGACTATTCAGTATGTGCATGTGCTTGGTCCAGTTCCTGATCGACTCGGTTATGTGGTCCGGCTCCTGGTGAGAGGCGGATCGCCTGACCAAACCCAGGAACGCGTAACTCCATGAGCGATTCAGGTCCGTAGACTGCCAGTCCATCCATTGATCAATCCGCGCTCGTGCCAGCGCGTCAGATGGATAGAGATACTGGCCGCCATATCGTGATGCAAGGTAACGGATAATCGAGTTCGACTCCCAAAGAACGAAGTCTCCATCCCGGATGACCGGGACGAGGCCATTGGGATTCAAGGCGAGGAATTCCGGCGTGTTGGTTGATCGAAACCCCGTTCCCCAGTCCTCTTGTTCAAAGGGAAGTTGCAACTCCGCACACACCCAGAGCACCTTGCGGACGTTGATTGACGATGCTTTTCCGAGAATTTTCAGCATGCGGGCGCCGTTGGAAATGTGGAACCGGTCAGTGCAGGCAAGCGGAATCTTCACCTTATTGTAGCGCCCGGCCCAGCGGTAATCGCCTGCCCCCGACTCGAAGCATGGCGCCAAGTCCGACCTCATCCTCTGCCCTTGCTACTCGGCACACAGCGAACGATGCAATTTTTTGACGCGTAGTCGCTTTATTTGTTGGCCGATGGTCTCCACAAACACTCGCCACCCGGTTCGTTCATTCCGTCCCCTGCACCACCTGATTCCAGACCGGCGCAGACAGATGCTGCGCGAAGTAATCGGCCAGCGCTGTGACCTTGGCCGGTCGCGCGCGCGCCGACGGCGTCACGAAAAACAGTCCGCCTCTCGTCAGGTGCCAGTCCGTCAGAATCGTTTCCAGGCGCCCGTCCGCCAGATATTCACCCGCGATGAACTCCGGCAGTTCTGCTATGGCGAGCCCTTCGAGCAGCATGGGCAGCAGCGCGTCGGAGTTCGTTACCCGCAGCGGACCGACGGGCGTAATCGGCTCTTCGTCGCCTGCATCGTTCACGAATCGCCACACATCGCTGCGCGCGCGGTAGGCATAAGACAGACATGGCCTGTCGACGAGCTCACGAGGATGCATCGGACGGCCGTGTTGCTGCAGATACCGGGGAGACGCGACGACCAGTTGCGCCATCGGACACAGGCGTCTGGCCACCAGCGACGAGTCTGGCAATGCGGCGATCCTCAACGCCGCATCAAAGCCTTGCGCCACGATATCGACCGTGGCATCGGACAGATGCAGGTCGATCGACACCTCCGGACAGACCTCGAAGAAGCCCGGCAATAACGGCGCAACCCAGCGCAGGCCGAACGACATGGGCACGGCCAGACGCACGAGGCCACGCGGCTGAACCGACATCTCACGGGCCGCGTTTTCCGCTTCCTCGGCTTGCCGGTAGATGTCTCCGGCTTTCCCGGCGATCGTTCCGCCGAACTCGGTAAGCGCAAGTTGCCGCGAGGTCCGATTGAACAGCCGCGCGCCCAGCCGCTCTTCCAGCCGCGCGACACCTCGCGAGATAGTAGCGACCGACACGCCCATGGCCCGAGCCGCCGCAGCAAAAGAGCCCTCCTCGGCCACCTTGGCAAACATCGCCAGCCCTTCGAAATCCGGGAATCGGTTCATTTCATTTTTGCAATGATGGTTTGCAGTTGATTCTATTTCGAAACGATCGGTGCGTCGATATTCTTCTCCCATCGCTTCAACGAAGCACTCAACCGAACCCTCAAGGAGAAACACCATGGCAGGCAAGCTCGAAGGCAAGATCGCTCTCGTCACCGGCGGCACCAGCGGCATTGGCCTCGCGACGGCCAGGCGCTTCGCGGCAGAAGGCGCGCATGTGTATATCACCGGCCGTCGCCAGGCTGAACTCGATGCGGCCGTCGTGGAAGTCGGCAACGCCACGGGCGTACGCGTCGATTCGTCGAAGCTGGAACAGCTGGATGCGCTGTATGCGCAGATCCGTGACGAGCAAGGCCGGCTGGACGTGCTGTTCGCCAATGCAGGCGGCGGCGCGATGATCCCCCTCGGCGAAATCACCGAAGCGCACTACCACGACACGTTCGACCGCAACGTGAAAGGCACGCTCTTTACCGTGCAGAAGGCGTTGCCGCTTCTGTCGAAAGGCGCATCGGTCATTCTCGCCGGGTCGACGACGACCATCGAAGGCACCGCGGCGTTCAGCGTCTATTCGGCATCCAAGGCCGCGATCCGCAACTTCGCGCGCAGCTGGATTCTCGACCTGAAGGACCGCGGCATCCGCGTCAACACCATCAGTCCTGGCGCGACGAAAACGCCCGGTCTGGTCGAGCTTGCCGGGCCGGACGCTACCCAGCAACAAGGCTTGCTGGATTACCTCGCGTCGCGCATCCCGCTGGGCCGTGTGGGCGACCCGAACGAGATCGCTGCCGCGGCGCTGTTCCTGGCATCCGACGACGCGAGCTTCGTGAACGGCGCAGAGTTGTTCGTCGACGGCGGTCAGGCGCAAGTCTGAGGCGGCTTCCTGGTGTGGCAAGGCGAGGCTGCCTTGCTACACGCATCTGAAGAAGAAGGCCATGATCCAGCACCGCCCATTCGAAACGCTCGGGCGTATCGAGCGAGACTGGCTCGACGCACGACTGCATTTTCGCTTTGGCGAGATCGGTCGGCCGGAGCACTCGGCGCTCGGCCCGCTGCATATCTGGAACGACGATACGTTCGCGCCGCGGTCAGGCTTTGGCATGCACGCGCACGCGAACGTCGAGATCGTGAGCCTGGTGCGCTCCGGCGCGATCACGCACGAGGACAGCTTCGGCAACACGGGTCGCATCGAGGCAGGCAATGTCCAGGTGATGAGCGCCGGACGCGGTATTCGGCATGCCGAGCGCAACGAAGAAAACGAGCCTGCGCAACTGTTTCAGATCTGGTTGACGCCGCGCACTTGCGACGCTCAACCGCGATGGGCCAGGCGAAGTTTTGGTCTGGGCCAGCCTGAGGCAGGCTTCGTCATCGTTGCGAGCGGTGCATCCGCTGACATTGACGCTGGCGCCCTGCCGATCGATGCCGATGCCCGCCTGCTGGTCGCGGACATGCGCAATGGACAATGCCTTGCGCGCGCTTTGGCGAAAGATGCGCAGGCCTATCTCGTGCCCATGACCGGGCACATACGAGTGAACGATGTCTGTCTCGCGCCGCGCGATGGCGCGGCGGTACGCAACGAGGCGGCGCTGTCGATCACTGCATGCGACCACACAAGCATCGTGCTTCTTGAAACGCTCAACTGCTGATGCGTCTTCGGGACAGCGCTGGCACTTAACTTGGGAGAGAATCAAGTTGCCCACCAGGATTGAACCCGCGTCCTATGAACTGACCCCGCAAAGTTGGACAGTTTTGGGCTAGGGCCGTGAGGGCTGAGTTCTGTACATCACAGGACTCAGCCCTTTTAGCTTCAGCTTGATGCG
>NZ_JARUXQ010000018.1:0-3080 GCF_031451265.1 Caballeronia sp. LZ033
CGCGCAGGATGCGTACGCTCGGCTAGCTGCCCCGCCGCATCCAGCCACCAGCGCGCGCCGTCCGGATGCTGCCACTCACGGCCTCGCTCGGTCGCCCGCACCTGCGAGAACCGATCGCCTTGCGCGTCATACACATACCGACGCAGCCGCTGTCCCGGATCCGTATGCTCGACGATCCGGCCCAGCGGATCGTATCGATAGCGATCCACCCCCAACCGGCTATCGCTGCGAGTGACCAGGTTCCCGCTGACGTCATAGTCATACCCGACATGCGTCTCGCGATGCCCCGCACGCCGCGCGGTCTGTCGCGCGAGCCGCCCCGCGCTGTCGTAGCTGAACGCATGATCGAGTCCCGGCGCGAACTCAATCCCGCTCAAGCGGCTCGCCAGATCATGCGTGAAGCGGATCGGCTCGTGCGCATCGATACCCAACGTGCGAGCCAATCCCAACTCATCGTACTCATGGCTCAGCGTCTGCCGATAACACACCTCGCCATTCAAGCCGCGCATCTCGCGCCGCTGCGTCTGCAACTGACCCGCAGCGTCATACTCGTAGCTCAGGCTGCCGAGCGTATCGGCATGCTGCTGCGTCTCGCTCGTGAGCCGCCCGTCGAGGTCATACTCGCGCTGAACCAGCCCATGCGCATTGCGCGCTTCGATCAACTGGCCGCGCTTGTTATAGGCGTAATGTTCGTCCTCGCCGCGGCCCTCCGCAATGCGGCTCACGATACGCCCCAACGAATCGCACCGGATGGTCAGCACACGCCCGAGCGGATCGACAGTACGCTGCAAGTGCCCCGCCGGATCGTACCCATAGCCGCGCGCTTGCCCGAAGTAGTCGATCTCCTCGATCAGCCGGCCCGCTGCATCGCGCTTCAGATGCCAGGTCTGTCCAAGCGGATTGCTTACGCCTATCAGCTGCTCTTCGGTATCGTAGTGATAGCGAGTAACGCTGCCGTCCGGATCAACGCGCGTCTGAAGCTGCCCCTGTCCGTAATACGTGAAGCGCGTCTCCTGGCGCGCTTCGTCTTCGTAGCGGATGAGATTGTCCTCGCCGTCATACTCGCAACGCACCCATGCCCCACTGGGAAGATCGCAGAGAATCAGACGGTCCTTCTTGTCCCATGCATAGCGCGTCGTCCCTTCACCCGGCGCTTCGCGGTGCAGCAGATTGCCGCGCGCATCGTGGGTGAAGTGCGTGACGCGGCCCAACGCATCGGTCAGACTGGCCAGATAGCCATACGCGTCGTAGTTCAGGGCCGTGCAACGCCGCGCCGCATCCGCCACTTGCGTCAGCTGCCCAAGCGCGTCATAAGCGAAGGCGCTCGAACACCCCGAGGGTGTCACCTGTTCGATCAGATTGCCACGCGTATCCCAAACCTGGCGCCAGACGCCCCCTTCGGGATCGGTGATCGCGACCGGCCGATGCTTCTCGTCATACGCGGTCTGCACCACCGTGCGATCCGGCAGCCGGTGGGCGAGCAGGTTGCCGTACCCGTCGTACTCCCATTCTGTTGCGTTTCCCGCCGGGTCGACCTCCGCGATCGTGCGGCCTTCGCCATCGTATTGATAGCTGCGCACGCCGCCCGACCCATCGATGCGCGCCACCGGCCATTGCTGCTCGTTGTATTGCAGCACCGTGAGGCGGCCCAGCGAATCCGTGAAGCGCGTCTCCAGATGCGCAAGGTCGTACTCGAAGTGGTAGTCGTACAGGCCGCCGTCGCCCCATGCGTGGCTCACGCGCCACTGCCCGTCCTCGTGCATCGCATGGCTGTAGTAGAACGACAGGCCGTTGCGGTCGGTATGCCTCACCATCTGATGCTGCGCATACTCGAAACAGTAGGGCGCGTTGTGTGCATCGAGCACGGCGCCCAGGTTGCCCAGCGCGTCTTGCTGATACGTCACCAGCGGATGCACGCCACCTTGTGCATCGTGCAGCACGAGCGCCCCGAGACAGCCCGCGACGATCCCCGAAGCAGCGCGCAACTCGCGCCCCGTGGGACGGCCTCCCGCGTATTCGACGAAGCGCATCGACACGCCGTGGTGAATCGCATCGGTCCGCTGCTGGATATGCCAGGCGTTGCCGTTCAGGTCGGCCATCCGGGATAACGGCAAACCCAGCGTCTGCCCGCGATCCACGGCAGGTACACGCGCGCGCCAGTGGTCCGGCAGTGCGAACGCGTATTCCAGACCGGCCCGCGTACGAATGCGCAGTTCGTCCTGTTCGATATACAGCGCATGACCATGCTGGCGGTCATATGTCCGCGCGGGCCATCCGCTTTCGTGCGGCATCTGATCGAATGCGGTGGCGTGATCGGCAAACGTGACCGCCGCGCTGTATTGCGCCTTCTCGTGCTCCTCATCGCGCAGCAAGTCCACGTGAATGTCGGCCGGACTGCGCCAGCCACTCCCGAGGCTTCCCGGGATCATGTCGTGACTCGCGTAGTAGCGATCCCACACCAGCGGCAAGCGCCCGTCGATGGTGAAATCGTGCTGCTGCACCACCACTTCACCGGTGATCGAGTTGACCGGCTCCGCGTCGAAGATCACGCACTTGATGAACCCCGACGGGAAGTTCCTGAACAGCCTCTTGGCCAGCGCCGAGCCGCGAAACGCCCTGAACAGTCCGGCCGCCATCGCCATCATGTTCATCACGGGCGGGCCGCCCACCAGCACGGGACGATCGGCCGGAATAGGCAGCATCGTCGCGGTGGGCAAGGACATGTACTTGCGTTCCGTATGCGCACTGTTGTGCGACATCGGCAGCATGCCCGCGCACCAGCAACTCAACGCGGGCAGCGCCGCGAATGACATCGGATCGCCGTTGGCCAGCACGGTGCGGCTGCCCATGAACGACTCCGCATCCTGCGACGGCCCCCGTGCATCCGATGCGGCAAAGCCCGCGCCCAACGGGAAGTGCAGGCCCGGCGCGTGGAACGTGTGCGTGCCTGCCGTCGCGCGCAGCAAGCCGTTGATCGTGATCGGCGCGCCCCCGCCGCCCGACCCGACGTGGCCACCCAAGGCATCGCTCACCTTGCGCTGCAGCGCGTTCGCCGCTTTCAGCGCGTCCATGCCGCCTTT
>NZ_JARUXQ010000019.1:0-2870 GCF_031451265.1 Caballeronia sp. LZ033
GCTTTTTAGATGGAATGGTCGCCTCCCGCCATCACGGTCATCCGTCGCCGCAGCTCCGTTGACCGGGGCGTGCGACATTGCTGGTTCGGCATGTCCGCCGCAAAGGAGAATCAGATGGAATCCTTGACTGTCGCCATCGATCTGGCCAAGCGCGTCTTCCAGATTCACTACGTCGATCCTGAGACCGGCGCAATTCACAGCAAGGCGCTCAAACGTGCACAGCTCGTACCGTTCTTTGCGAATCGACCGGCATGCCGAGTTGTCATGGAAGCTTGCGGCAGCGCTCATCATTGGGCCAGAACTCTGGCACGACTCGGCCACGACGTGCGGCTGATAGCGGCCCAATTCGTGCGGCCGTTTGTGAAGTCGAACAAAAACGACGCGGCTGATGCTGCAGCAATCTGGGAGGCCGCCCAGCGCCCTGGCATGCGGTTCGTCGCAGTCAAGACCGAAGATCAACAGGCCATGCTCGCGCTGCACCGGATCCGTCAGCAACTAGTGCGAATTCGCGTCATGCAGATCAATCAGCTTCGTGGATTGCTCTACGAATTCGGCGTCGTACTGCCGCAAGGCCGTCGCCCATCGATTGAGGCGGCGAAAGCGGCCCTGACGTCAATTGATGACCAGTTCCCCGTCATGCTGACGGACAGTCTGCAAGATCAACTCTCGCGACTTCGTACGCTCGACGAGCAGATCGAACTGCTCGAACGTCGCATTCAGGAATGGCGACGCAACGACGAAGCTTGTCGCCGCATCTCCGAGATTCCTGGCGTTGGCGTTCTTACCGCGACCGCTGCGGTTTCGGTGATCGGACAGGCGAAGTCGTTCCGCTCCGGGCGCGAGTTCGCGGCCTATCTTGGTCTGGTGCCCCGACAGAATAGCTCCGGAGGCCAGACCAAGCTTGGAGGTATCAGCAAACGCGGTGACGTCTATTTGCGAACACTGCTGATTCATGGTGCTCGATCGGTGATCTCAAGCTCAACGCACTTGCCGGAACGATTGCGCCTGCTGTTGACCCGGCGTCCAACGAACGTCGTTGCTGTCGCTCTCGCCAACAAGATGGCCCGTACGATCTGGGCGCTGCTTGCGTACGGACGAACATATCAAGCCTCGCCAACACCGTAAGCAAGCTACGCAACTTAAAAACCTATCCACGGTTGCACAGGTAAATTGAACGATGGCAAGACAGGTTGGACCGCGCAAAGGCAAGCCTGAGACATTACTCGGACCTCGAGTCCGCTTTTTAGATTAGGACCTTTGCGGCGAAATCCATCGGGGCCGGCGGGCACGCCCGCGATCGAGTCCGGATATAAGTCCGCAACCACCCTTCTCGTCACGCGCAATTGCCTTGCAAAAGGGAGGCGACCATATAAGTAATGTCGGGTTTGGGCTCATTAGAAATGTCCGGTTTTGCCCTGTAAGGCGCACGCTGACGATGGCGCGTCTTCCAGGGGCTCACCATGAACGAGCGTGGTTTCATCACGGCGACTATGCACGAACTCGAACGTATCAAAGTGATCGAGGCGGTCTGTGAGCATCGGCTGACCATGGTTCAGGCTGCTGAACGACTCGGACTGTGCGAACGTCAGATCAGCCGGCTCGCTCACCGCTTTGTTGCGAGCGGCCCGGCTGGGCTGCTCTCACGCAAGCGCGGGCAGCCAAGCAATCGGGAATTGCCCATCGATCTGCGAGCCCGGGCCATGGCGCTGGTGCGCCAGCGCTACGCTGATTTCGGCCCGACGCTTGCCTGCGAGAAGCTGCGTGAATGTCACGGCATCGAGTTGGGCAAGGAAACGGTAAGGCGCTGGATGCGCGATGCCGGGCTCTGGATTCCACGCAAGCAGCGTCCAGCGGCGCTGCACCAGCCGAGGAACCGCCGCTCGTGTCTGGGCGAGTTGATCCAGATCGATGGCAGCGACCATCGCTGGTTCGAAGACCGCGCGCCAGCTTGTACGTTACTGGTGTTTATCGACGATGCCACGAGCCGCCTGATGACCCTGCACTTCACGGCGACCGAGTCGACCTTCAGCTATTTCGAGGCCACGCGCAGGTATCTGGAAGCGTACGGCAAGCCGATTGCGCTCTACAGCGACAAGGCTGCGGTGTTCCATTGCAACAACCACGCCGAGGTCGGCGGCAAGGGCGTGACGCAGTTTGGACGGGCTTTATTCGAGCTCAACATCGATACCTGGTGCGCCAATAGCAGCCAGGCAAAGGGGCGCGTCGAGCGGGCCAATCTGACCTTGCAGGATCGGCTGGTGAAGGAATTGCGTCTACGCGGCATCAACACGCAGGAAGCGGCCAACGCTTACGCGCCCCACTTCATGGCCGACTTCAACGCTCGCTTCGGCAAAGTGCCGAGAAGCGCTTTCAATGCCCATCGCGCGCTCAGGAGCGACGAGGATATCGACTTGATCCTGACCTCGCGCGTGGCGCGGCACGTGACGAAAGTGTTGACGGTGCAGTACGACCGGGTGATTTACATGCTCGACGATACGGCAGAGAACCGTGCGCTGATTCACCAATATCTGGACGTCTTCGAGTATCCCGATGGACGCATCGAGATTCGTGTGAATGGGGCTGCCCTCGCCTATCGTCAATACGACCGGCTCTCAGAGATCGATCAAGGTGCCATTGTCGACAACAAGCGGCTTGGACACGTCCTGCAGGCTGCTCAAGTCGTGCAAGCTGAGCGCGACAATCGCTGCGCTTCGGGGATGCCTTCGCGGACCAATCAGGGAATGGCGCCACGGCCCAAAGAACGCAAGGTGGGCACGCGCACGCAGCGCGAACTGACCCTGGAGCGACTCAACGCGGCTGTGTTGGGTTGCGCCGAAGAGCGGGCAGCCGCGGTGGGGAGATAATGATCT
>NZ_JARUXQ010000020.1:0-2823 GCF_031451265.1 Caballeronia sp. LZ033
GCGCTCAGGCCTTGCCCGTCCTTGACTCGTTGCACGGCGGCTTCCTTGAACTCTGCCGTGTACACCTGGTGCGGTACCTTGAACATCTATGCTTTCCTTTCTTTGGGTCGAGTTTATACGCGACCTGCTGGAAGGCGAAATTTCAGGGGAAGCTCAATCCCCGATGGTTTGCCAATGAGCACTCAGACTTGGCTCTTCTTTTTTATCTTTATTCTGAAGGCCTTCTGGTCAGGCGGCATCGCCGCTTTCGTCTATATCCTCATCGGCGAATTGCATTTCGAAGCATACATCCGCTGGAACTTGCTGATTTTTCCCTACATCTCCGCCTTCCTGTTTGCACTCGCGCTGCTCGGCATTTTCGGCTCATCACGGTTCGTCTGGCTCAGGAACCTCAACAGCTTTTGGTGCTATGCAGCCATCGTCTGGGGATTTTTCCTGCTCGCCATGACCGAGCAACTTGTCGAACCATTGAAGAGACGTACCGAACGCGCCACCGCGTAAACGAAGCGCGGGCCGCATGGGCGCCAACCCATACAGCCCGCTGACCACAACCAACTCATGACGGGAGTTGACTATGGCTGACGCCAATCTTAAAGCATTGAACGCGCATTCCGAGCGCCTCATCAAGATTCAACAAGCCGAGCGCGAGCGGCCTTACTCGATGCGGCCGAACAAGACACCGCCGCCGCTTTATCCGTGGTTCAAGCTCGCCGGGCGATGGCTTGAGCAGGCGGGTTTCGAAGCAGGGCAGAACGTCAGGGTTCACGTCGAGCACGGCAGGCTCGTCATCACCCCCGCCTGAACAGCGCTACAACAACCAACCCAGCTCAATAGCCGGGTTGGTTGTTACTGTGCCTGATTTTTTCTTGCCTGCCAAAGTGCACGGGCCTCATTCAGACTGCTTTGATTAGCCCCACCCGCAAATGTAGGATCATCTGATTGCACTGGATCATCTTCCCAACCGCATACTGCGCAGATTTCATAGTTCCCGCGGTCACTAAGGGTCACGCTATCACAGCATGGGCACGGGAGAAGGTCTTCTTGCATCACTGTTTATTCCAATAGTCCATTCCAGCCGACGGCCTAAACATCGTTCTTGGCGCACCATCCTTGTTTTTTGACGCAAACGTGTTTGTCGCCGGATCGTAAAACAGCGTATCGCCATTCGGGCGAGTCTTAATCAGAGTTCCATCCGGTGGATTGTTTACAAAGTCCTGCGCTGATTGAACATATTGCACTGAGTTCTGATACTCCGGAAACTCTCCGCCGTGCTTGGTCGAATGACCGTAAGCATTTTCAACCGGCGTCTTATCCTTTGTTGAAGTCCAGAACGTACTCTTTGCGTCTTTTCCAGCAAGTGCCCCGGTGGGCGGCCGCACCGTCGCAGCACCCGTATCCGCCGTCTTCACCGACTTCTGCGCAAGCATAGCCCGTTCTTTATCCAGAATCTGCCGAAGCTCTTTCGCTTCCTTCGCGGCTTCGCTTTCCTTCCTGTTGTTGTTCTGGTTGTACAGATTCACATTGGACGCGGCCGCAGCTCCTGCCGTGCCGCCGATGATGCCGCCGCCGAGCGTGCTGGCCACATTGCCCGCAATGTTCCCGATGAGTTTGGATCCGGCTTCCTCCGCGACCGCATCCGCGAACTGCTGCGTGCGATTGGCCAAGTAAGCAGACATGCCCGCACCCGCCGCACCTTGCGCCGCGCTACCGATGCCACCACCGCCCAGACCGCCGATCAGCCCGCCACCCGCTACGTGCAGCGCAATCCTGTTGCTGCCCGATTCACTCCACGAATCCGCCGTGTCGAGGTAGCCTTGCATCGCATCCAGGTCGCCGCGCTCGTAGGCTGCTTTTGCATCCTTGAGCGCGCCGTCACGCTTCGCGTTCGCGATCATGCCGATCTGCGTGGCCACCGCTTCACCCGCCGCGCTGGCGGCGTTCATCATGTCGCCTTGCTTGTCCAGCAGGTTGTTCACGTCCGGCAGCGTCGAAACGGTTCCGTTCGTGCTCGACGTGTCACGGCTGAGGTTCGCAACGTCCTGCGTCTGATGCTCGCGGTCCGTGACGTTGATCGTCCCGGCGCTGATCGCGCTGCGCGTGATGCCATTCGAGCTACCGCTTTCGCTCTGACTCATCATCGGCACAACGCCGCCCGCTCCGCTCACTGACGACGGGCCTATACCGCTCTGCGCAGTGCCTATCGATCCACCCGCGCTAAACCCGCTGCTGCTCGCGCTGTAGTCGCTGCGATTCTGAAGGTCCGAGAAGGTGAGCGTGCCTGTGTTGAGCGTGTTCCTGCTTGCGTCGGCGTCGCTCGCGATCACCGCGCCCTTGAGGTCGGTACTGCCCTTGACGGTGATGTCAAAGCCGCCTTCGCCCGCATGAATCCCGCTTTGCTCTTCGACGGCCGCGTAATTGCCGCTCGCATTGCCGTGCTGCGAACTGAACGAACCGCCGCCACCGCTCTGACTGATCGCAAAGCCCCCGCCGGCGCTGCTTTGATGCGCCGCGCTGACGGTCGTATCCTGCACGCTCGCGATATTCAGATTGCCGCCGACGTCCGCCGCGATCTGTCTTCCGGCGATCTGCGAGCCGAGCACGTTTGTATCGCCGCCTGAGACGATCGCGACGCTATTAGCGCCCGTTACGTGCGACGCGTTCTGAATCGCCGCGTCGCTGTTGGCGTCGCCATGCGCGTTCGCCATTGCCGCCGATATGCCGAAGCCGTTCGTGCCGACCGACACGCCGACGCTCGCGCTCTTGCTGCTGTTGGAGCTGCGCGTCGACGCCGTGTCGGTCGTGTTGACGACGTTCACCTGATCC
>NZ_JARUXQ010000021.1:0-2814 GCF_031451265.1 Caballeronia sp. LZ033
ATCAGAATGGAGATGAACACGAACAGCAGCGTCGAGACAGCGGCGATCACCGGCGAGATCTGCATCGTGGTCTCGTCCCAGAACTGCTTGGGCAGCGTCGTGCTCAATCCGCCTGACGAGAACAGCGCGATGGTCAACTCATCGAACGAGGTCGCGAACGCGAACAGGAACGAGGAGAGCATGCCTGCACTCAGGATCGGGAAGGTTACGCGTCTGAGTGTTGTGAAGGTGCGGGCGCCCATGCTCTGTGCGGCGAGGTCAAGGCGCGTGTCGTAGTTGCGCAGCACGGCCATCATCGTGATCACCACATACGGCACCGCGACCACCGTGTGCGCCAGCACCAGTCCCAGCGATGAACCCACCAGGCCAATCTTCGCGAAGAAGTAGAACACGCCCACCGCCAGGATCATGCGCGGCACGACGATCGGGGCGAGCACGAACGCGAGCATCGCCGCATTCCAGCGCAAGCCGCCGCGCACCAGCAGGAAGGCCGCGGGCGTGCCGATCGCCATCGACAGCACACCGGTGCCCACGCCTACCACCAGCGAACGGGTCGCGGCCTGCATCCACAGCGGCGAATCCATCACCTGCTGGTACCACTGCAACGACACGCCATGCGGCGGCCAGGCAAGGCCCGAGGCGGAATCGAACGACAGCGGGATCATCAGGAACGCAGGCGCGCTCAGGAACACCAGGATCAGTGTGACCACCGTGCGCAGCGTCATGCCGTTGCCGTCGCCTGCGCGCTTCTTGCGCTTCGGGAGTACGGCGATCAGCGTGTCGGTTGCGTTTGCCAGCAGCGTGAGCAGCGCGTCACCGAACTTGCGGCCCATGCCACCGTGCTGCTTCGGGTTGTTCGCCGTGCTGCCACCGGTCATGGTCGAGAGACCGACCATCCGGTCATACACCACGAACACCACCAGCACCACCGCCAGCAGCAGCACCGAGATCGCACCCGCGAAACCCCAGTTCAACGCCTGCAACACCTGATCGATGATCAACTGCGTAATCATCGTCTCGTGACGTCCGCCCAGCAGCGTCGGCGTGATGAAGAAGCCGATTGCGGTGACAAACACCATCAACGCCGATGCAAACACCCCCGGCAGCGACAGCGGGAAATACACCTTCCAGAACGCCGTGCCCGGACGCGCACCGAGCGTCGATGCCGCGCTCGGCAACCTCCGGTCGATGTTCTCCATCACCGAGAGCATCGTCATGATGGCGATCGGCATCAACGCGTGCGTCATGCCTACGATCACTGCCGGCAGGTTGTACAGCAGGCCCAGCGGCGAATCCACAAGACCGAGGTGCTTCAGCACCCAGTTGAGCACGCCGTTGCGCCCGAGCAGCACGACCCACGCAAACGTCCGCACCAGAAAGCTCGTCCAGAACGACAGCAGCACCCAGTACAGCAAGCGGTTCTTGCGCTCGCGCGTGGCGGCCGAGATCAGGTACGCAACGGGATAGCCCACCAGCACCGAGAAGAAGGTCGTGAGCAGCGATACCTTCATCGTCACCCACAGCACTTCCACATACACCGACGAGGCGAACAGCCGCTTGTACTCGGCCATCGTGAAGCCGCTCTGATTGTGAATACTCAGCAGCAGCAATTGTCCGACCGGATAGATCAGGAACACCGTGAGCAGCACGATCACGGGTGCGGCCATCGCGGCCACGCGCAGCTTGCGGCTCAGGCGCGGGTTGCGTGTTTTGCGCGGCGCGGCGCGATCGTTCTGCGCGGTCATGGCGAAAGGGTTCATCGGCTCACCCCGCGATGGCGACAGCATCGGCGGGCGACCACGACAGCGTCAGCGTCTGGCCGATCTCATAGCGCGCCCCGAGCCGGTCGGTGGGGAACGACGCCACCAGTTCAGCGGCCTCCGCGTTCTGCTGCTGGCGCTGCATGTACAGCTTGGTCATGCCGCCGGTCACCATGATGTCGGTGAGCCTGGCGGACATGGTCTCCGCGCTTGAATCGTTGTGACCGTTCACGCGCAAATTCTGCGGACGCAGCATCAGCTTCACCGGCTTGCCTGATTGCACCTGTGCGTCGTAGACCATCGCGCGGCCCTTGTCGATGCCTTGCATCGCGAGACGCACCTGATCGCCTTCACGCGACGTCACCTGCGCATCGAGCAGATTCGATTCACCGAGGAAATCCGCCACGAACACATTCTTCGGACGGAAATAGAGATCAGCAGGCGTACCGAGTTGCGCGATCTTGCCCGCATCCATCAAACAGATGCGGTCCGACATCGTCATCGCTTCTTCCTGATCGTGCGTCACGTAGATGATCGTGGTGCCCAGATCGCGGTGAATGCGCTTGATCTCCAGCTGCATGTGATCGCGCAGCTTCTTGTCGAGTGCGCCGAGCGGCTCGTCCATCAGGATGATCGAGGGCCGGTACACCATGCAGCGCGCCAGCGCGATACGCTGCTGCTGCCCGCCCGACAACTCGCGCGGATAGCGACCCGCGACGTGCGGCAGATGCACCATCTCCAGCGCCTCGGCGACGCGCTTCTTCGCGCTGGCCGCATCGACCTTGCGCATCTGCAGCGGAAACGCGATGTTCTCCGCCACCGTCATGTGCGGAAACAGCGCGTAGTTCTGAAACACCATGCCGATGTCGCGGTCGTACGGCGCGCCGTCGGTGACGTCGACGCCGTTGATGCGGATCGAGCCGCCGTCCGCCTGCGCAAGCCCCGCGATGAGGCTCAGCAGCGTGGTCTTGCCCGAGCCGCTCGGGCCCAGCAGCGTCAGGAACTCGCCCTGTGCGACGTCAAGATCGGTCGGCGCGAGCGCGACGAAGTCGCC
>NZ_JARUXQ010000022.1:0-2559 GCF_031451265.1 Caballeronia sp. LZ033
AAGGAAAGCATAGATGTTCAAGGTACCGCACCAGGTGTACACGGCAGAGTTCAAGGAAGCCGCCGTGCAACGAGTCAAGGACGGGCAAGGCCTGAGCGCCGTATCCCGGGAGTTGGGTATGTCGACGCAGACTCTGCGCAACTGGCTGAAGGCCTCGGAGGCCGGCAAGCTCAACGGTCTGGGGGCTAAAGTCGTTACGGCGGAGCAAATGGAGCTCTCGCGGCTGCGAGCGGAGAACAAGCGCTTGCAGATGGAGCTGGAAATCGCAAAAAAAGCGGCGGCGTTCTTCGCGAAGGAATGAAATGAACGCGTCCCACCCGTGAACGTAAGCAAAGAAAGGTGGATCCTCACGGGCCAACGGCATCGATATGCGCCCAGGTGGAAAATGCAAGCATTTCCCGGCAACCGGAGGATCCACGATGAACAGTATGGCTGTGGGCGTAGACATCGCCAAGCAGGTTTTCCAGGTCCATTACGTCGATCAGCAAACCGGCGAGGTCGTGAACAAGCCGGTTAAGCGGGCAAAATTTCTGGAGCACTTTGCGAACCGTGCCCCGTGTTTAATAGGGATGGAGGCCTGTGGCGGGGCGCACCATTGGGCGAGGCAACTGACCAGGATGGGCCATAAGGTCCGGCTAATGCCAGCGGAGTTTGTCAAGGCGTTCAACATTCGCAACAAGAGCGATGCGGCGGATGCCAAGGCAATCTGGCTGGCAGTACAGCAGCCAAGCAAGGCTGTAGCGGTAAAGACCGAGATACAGCAGGCTATGCTCGGATTGCACCGTATGCGAGAGCAACTGGTGAAGTTCCGCACGATGCAGGTGAATGCGTTGCGCGGGTTGATGACGGAGTACGGCGAAGTGATGGGCAAGGGGCGAGCGACGCTCGACAAGACAATACCGGAAGTACTCGGTCGCCTTGCGGATCGGCTGCCGGCGGTCCTGATAGACACTCTGCGTGATCAATGGAACGGGTTGGCGAGGCTGGATGAACAGATTGCTCAGATTGAGCGGCGCATGCGCGAGTGGAAGAAGGAAGACTCCGCAGTCAAAGCAATTAGCGAGATTCCTGGTGTGGGCTTACTGACTGCAACGGCAGCGGTCGCGATGATAGGCGACGCGAACGCATTCAACTCGGGTAGGGAGTTCGCTGCATGGGCAGGTCTCGTACCCAGGCAGACCGGCTCAGGCGGCAAGGTAAATCTGCACGGCATCAGCAAGAAGGGTGATACCTATTTGCGCACTCTTTTGATTCACGGCGCTCGCAGTGTATTAACGCACGCGAAAGAGCCAGGCCGGTGGGTCGAGCAAATGGAGAAGCGGCGACCGCGAAATGTGGTGGTCGTGGCACTAGCCAACAAGATGGCGCGCACGATCTGGGCCGTGCTCGCCCACGACAGGGCGTACCAAAAAGACTACGTGAGCATGAAACCGGCCTGACCGGTGAATGCCACGGAGAAGAGTAACGTTTAGCAAAGGGTGAACGTCGAAAGGTTGCGCAGCAATCGAGTGTGATGACCAGCCAGGTAGGACCGGGACTCGCAAAACCTGAACAGGAGGAGGAGCTTTCGAGCTCGCCGAAGGAATGAGGTGCGAGTCAGCGAATTTCATAGGGGCCCGCAGCGGCAGCACCGGCTGCATAAAGGCCGGATAGAGAGCTGCGACCCATCCTGTCAATCTGAACACACGAAAGCTGTTGCAAAACGGGACGCGTTCATAGAGACCTCCTGTGAAGTTCGCCTGGATTGACACGCAGTGCCGGCAATATCCCGTGTTGGCGCTGTGCGAGGTCCTTGGCGTAAGCGTTAATGGCTATCGCGCCTGGAAGCGCGGCGGCACGCCCGAGCGTCAGCGGCTGACCGATGCGCAGTTGCTCACGTTGATTCGGACGATTCACGCCGAGGTCAAAGGCGCGTACGGTTCGCCGCGCATGACCGAAGAGGTTCGCTCTCGCGGCTTCCCAGCCAGCAAGGCACGGGTAGAGCGGTTGATGAGCGCCAACGGTATTCGAGCCCGCCACAAGCGCCGTTACCGCGTAACAACCGATTCCCGGCACAAGTTGCCGGTCGCGCCGAACGTGTTGAATCGCAACTTCGCGCCGGCCGGGCCCAATCAGGTGTTCACCTCGGACATCACGTACATCTGGACCGACGAAGGTTGGCTGTACCTGGCCGTCACGCTGGACCTGTTCAACCGGGAGGTCGTGGGCTGGTCTGTCAAGCCGCGCATGACCACGGAACTCGTTATCGACGCGCTGACGATGGCATGGTTCCGCCGTCGGCCCGCGCCTGGCGCGCTGCATCACTCGGATAGGGGCAGTCAATACGCCAGCCACGACTTCCAGCGCAAGCTCAACTCGTACGGCATGCAATGCTCCATGAGCCGCAAAGGCAGTTGCTGGGATAACGCGCCGACGGAAAGCTTCTTCAACAGTCTGAAGAACGAGCGAGCGCATGGCACGAGGTACCGCACGCAACGCGAAGCCGTCGCGGACTTGTTCGAATACATCGAAGTGTTTTATAACCGCAGTCGTCGTCATTCATCGCTTGGCTTCGTGTCG
>NZ_JARUXQ010000023.1:0-2498 GCF_031451265.1 Caballeronia sp. LZ033
GTAAGCGGCTCGCCTAGGCCGTGTGTAGAGGCGTCCGCGCCTGGGCGCAGGATTGCCTCAGGTGGAGCGGCTAGATATCTTGATGTGGTGAACTCGCTGCTGCGTGCAGCTTCTCGGCCACACGCCATGGCAAGAGCTCGTCGATGACAGAGATTCTATGGTCGGCGATTCTCGGCAACACATAGTTTAGGTACGCGCGCGGATCGATGTCGTTTAGGGCGCACGTGCCAATCAACGAGTACATTGCAGCAGCACGTTCACCACCGCTGTCGGAGCCCGCAAACAGGAAGTTCTTGCGGCCCAAGCTCACACAGCGCAGCGCGTTCTCCGCGATGTTGTTGTCGATCTCGAGCGTACCGTCTTCGCAATAGAGCGTCAGTGCGCGCCACTGATTAAGCGAGTAGCTGATCGCCTTGGCTGTGTCAGACTTCGACGACAACGCTTCGAGCTTGGTCTTGAGCCACGCTTCGTAGATGCGAAGCAGTGGCTTGGCTTTCTCCTGCCGTATTCGCAGCCGTTCGTCCGCAGGCTTGCCGCGAATGGAAGCTTCAATGTTGTACAACGCACTAATGTATTCGAGGGCCTTCTGCGTTGTGTCGGACGGCGTTCGTACGTGGATATCGTAGAACTTTCTCCTTGCGTGAGCATGGCAGGCTGCTTCCAGTACTGAGCCATCCAGGAACAGTTCATCGAAGCCCGCGTATGCGTCCGCTTGTAGCGTCCCTCTGAAGCCAGCGAGATGAGTTTGAGGGTGGATGCCTTGCCTATTCGGCGAGTATGCGAACCATACCGCAGCCGGTTGCGTGGAGCCGGAGCGACGATCGTCGCGCACATAGACCCAGAGACGACCTGTTCGGGTCTTCCTGTTGCCTGGTGCGAGCACGGGAATCGGCGTATCGTCAGCATGCAGTTTGGCGGTCGATACCGTATATCGGCGCAGCGCCTCGATCAGTGGCGCGCACAACGTTTCGCATTGGCCGACCCAGCGCCCCATGCTGGCACGGTCAAGCGTGACGCCGTCGCGAGCGGCGATTGCCGATTGTCGATACAACGGCTGGTGGTCTGCGTATTTCGAGACGAGGATATCCGCGAGCAAACTCGGGTGGGCGATGCTCCGCTCGATTGGCAGTCCCGGCATCGACGGCTGTTTGATGGCGTGGCAGCAAGGGCAAACAAGTTTGCGCCGGATCGTGCGAATGACTTTGAAGGCGGCCGCAACTCGGGCGAGTTGTTCGGATATGTCCTCACCGAGCAGTTGCATTGTTTGACCGCAGTCCGGGCAACTGGATGCCGGCTCGAGCACATGATCTTCGCGCAAGAGGTGCGCCGGTAATGCATGTCTCGAAGCCGCGTTGCCGGTTGTTGCGTTGGAGGCGGACGCGTTGGCGCCTTGAGCCTGCGCGCGCTGCACGTCTGCAACGCCGCGTCCGGCGGCCAGATCTTCGAGTTGGGTCTCGAGGGTCTCTATCTGCCGCTGCAACTGTTCGGATTTGCGGCCGAACTGCATGCGCCGAAGTTTGTCGATCTGTGCCTTGAGTTGATCGATCTCGATATCGCGTTCAGCGAGCAGACTACGAGCCTCGACCAACAAGGCCTTCAGGAGATCGACATCGTCAGGAAGATCGGCGCCGTTCGACATGCACGGCAGTTTACGAGTGTTCCGCGCGGTTTACAACATCGATAACGCGGCGGTGCGCCGGGGCTGTCGCCAATCGATGCCCTCGAGAAGCATTGACAGTTGTGCGGAGCTCAGATGAATCTTCCCGTCGTTGGCCTGGGGCCAGATAAAGCGGCCCCGCTCAAGACGCTTTGCCAGGAGCCAGATGCCATCCTCCGTCGCCCAGAGGACCTTTATGAGATCGCCTCGGCCGCCTCGGAAGACGTAGACGTTGCCGCCCAATGGATTCTCTTCAAGCGCCGTTTGCACCTTTGCCGCTAGCCCCTGAAACCCACAGCGCATGTCGGTCACGCCTGCAGCAATCCAGATACGCGTGCCAGCCGGGAGCGAGATCATGATCGCAGACTGCCCAACACGGTACGCAGCATGTCGGCGTCGACCAGACCATCTACCTTGACCACCACACGGCCGATTCGGATTTCAATCGTGCCCGCAGGTGGCGCCGGGTTTGCATCTAATGCTGGTAAATCGCCTGACGGCGCGGCCAGGGCCTGCGTCGGTGGGTCACTCAGCAGTACGACTGGCAGCATGCCGGCAGGCTGAGCGTGCCGCTCGGTAAGATATCGGCGCCGCCAGGTGTACAGCATGTTCGCATTGATGCCATTCTCACGGGCGAGTCTCGCAACGGAGACGCCTGGTTCACATGCCGCTGCCGCCAGCCGGTCCCGAAGCTCCCTTGGGTAGTTTGGACGGCCCGCTCGACTACCCGACTTCTTCTCTGAGAACTCTGACAAAGTGGTGTCCATCAATCGAAAGTGATGGACATCATTGTGCTGCGTACTGAGGTCACCCCCTACAACGGTCGAGACGAGCCGCTTAC
>NZ_JARUXQ010000024.1:0-1914 GCF_031451265.1 Caballeronia sp. LZ033
AGCGGCAGCGCGCTCGATCTCGGCGGCAGCACTACGTCTGCGCACGGCGCGCTCGTGCTCGCGGCGCGCGCCGCCGATGCGAACCTGTCGGGCGCGACGGTCACGGCCGGCGGCGGCCTCAACGTGAGCGCCGCGAATGCGCTGGTCAACGATCAAGGCATGCTCAGCGCGGCCGATGTCCAGTTGGACGCGGCGTCGCTCTCGAACCGCGATGGCAAGGTCGTGTCGAGCGGTGCATTGACTGGCGATGTTCGGGGCGCTTTGCAGAATCTAGGCGGCACGATGCAGGCTACGGGCGCGGCACAGGTGCGCGCAGGCGGCATCGACAACAGCACTGGCGCGATCGCAGGCAGTCAGCTGACGATCACCGCGTCGGGTATCACGAACCGCAGCGGGACGATCGCGCAGACCGGCGCAGGCACGGCCGCGCTTGCCGTAGCGAACACGCTCGACAACCGCGGCGGCTCGATTGCCAGTAACGGACGTGTGGCTGTCGTGTCCGGCACAGTCGTGAACGCGTCGGGCTCCATGACGGCACGCGACGGCCTTGCGGTGACGGCCGACGGCGTGCTCGATAACGCCGGCGGCAAACTGCTGTCGAACGCGGACGTGAATCTGGTCAGCGCTGCGTTGAACAACGACGGCGGCCAGATCGGCGCAGGCACGAACGAGACGATTCGGACCGGGCGACTGACCAATAGCGGCGGCTCGATCGTCGCGCCGAACCTCACGATGACGAGTGCCGGCACACTTGACAACACCTGGGGCGCGATCGAGGCGAACGCGCTCGACATCACCACGACAGACCTTATCAATCGCGCGGGCCGGATCACGCAATACGGCGCAACGTCGACGGGATTCCATGTCAGCGGCACGTTCGACAATTCCAACGGTGGGACTTTTCAGACCAACAGCGCGGATCTGACGCTCGCGCCGGGCGCGCTCATCAACGACGGCGGCTCCATCATCGATGCTGGCACGGGCACGCTGACGATTGCGCCCGGTAACGGCGCTGGCTATTTCTCGAACGTTGACGGCCGGATCATCGCGGCGGGCACGCTCGCGGTGCAGGCTTCCGGCCTGAACAACGCGAACGGCGTGCTGGCCGCACAAGGCGCGATCTCTGCGCGCTTCGCTGGCGACGTCGACAACACGCGGGGCGCGATTCGCGCGCTCGGGTCGCTGTCGCTCGCCAGCGGCGGCCGCCTGATGAATACGAACGGGCAGGTTCAAGCGGGCACGGGCACGGGCACGGGCACGGGCACGGGCGTTGATCTGAGCACGCTCGACCTTCAGGCGGCGAGCATCGACAACACGAGCGGCCTCGTGAGCAATCTCGGCATGGGCGACGTGGCCGTGCGAAGCGGCAACGGCATCGTCAACCGCAGCGGCACGATGACGGCCAACGGCCGCATCTCGCTCGACAGCGCCGCGCTCGTCAATACGCAAGGCGCGCAGTTGAGCGGCGCGAACGTCACAGTTCAGGCCGACACGGTCGACAACAGCGGCGGCGGGATCGGCAGCGTGACCGGCTCGCATGGCGACGTGGCAATCACGACCTCCGGCGCGATCACGAACACGAGCGGCCAGATCGGCGCGACCCGTGATCTGACGATCAACGCGGCAACGCTCACGGGCGGCGGCGCCTACAGCGCGGCGCATGACGTGACCGTGATCGTCCAGGGCGACTTTGCGCCAACCGCTGCTTTCCAGTTCAGCACCGGGCACGACCTGGCCTTTACGCTGCCCGGCACGTTCACCAACGGCGTGCTGCTCCAGGCGGCGAGCAATCTCGACGTCAACGCGGGCGATGTCCGCAACAGCGGCACGATGATGGCGGGCGGCACGCTCACCACGCACTCGAATACCCTGACCAACACCGGGGTGATCGTCGGCGGAAGTGTTTCGCTCAAT
>NZ_JARUXQ010000025.1:0-1840 GCF_031451265.1 Caballeronia sp. LZ033
TGGCAGCGGAACAGACGGTACGGATCTTCCAGGTTGTCGAGTCGTTCGCCCGTCGCTTCATCACGGCTGTCCGCGATGAAACGATAGGCCTGCAGCAAGCCCGCGGGTCCCACGAACTTGTCCGGATTCCACCAGAAGCTCGGACACGACGTCGAGCAGCTCGCGCACAGAATGCACTCGTACAGACCGTCCAGCTCGTCGCGCTCCACCGGCGACTGCAGACGCTCCTTCTCCGGCGGCGGCGTGTCGTTGATCAGGTACGGCTTGATCGAATGATACTGGTTGAAGAACTGCGTGAAGTCGCAGATCAGGTCGCGCACCACCGGCAGACCCGGCAGCGGACGCAGCACGATCTTCTGCGGCAGCTCGTTCAGGTTCGTCAGGCACGCCAGACCGTTCTTGCCGTTGATGTTCATCGCATCCGAACCGCACACGCCCTCGCGGCACGAACGACGGAACGACAACGTCTCGTCCACTTCCTTCAGCTTCACCAGCGCGTCCAGCAGCATGCGTTCGTGCGTCAGGTCCAGCTCGTACGTCTGCATGCGCGGCGCTGCGTCCTTGTCCGGATCGTAGCGATAAACTTCAAAGATTCTCTTGGCCATTTCTCTATCCTCGTGCCTTAGAAGGTGCGTGCCTTCGGCGGCACCGATTCGACCGTCAGCGGCTTCATCTGCACCGGCTTGTAGTCCAGCCGGTCACCCTCGCTGAACCACAGCGTGTGACGCATCCAGTTCTCGTCGTCGCGATGCTCGTAGTCGCTGTGCGCATGCGCCCCGCGGCTTTCCTTGCGCGCTTCGGCTGACACCATCGTCGCGCGCGCCACCTCGATCAGGTTCGCCAGCTCCAGCGCTTCCACCTTCGCGGTGTTGAACACCTTCGACTTGTCCTTCAGATGCACGTGCTTCACGCGCTCCGCCACTTCCGCGATCTTCTCGACGCCGTCTTCGAGCAGCTTCGCCGTACGGAACACGCCTGCGTGCGCCTGCATCGTCGAGCGGATGTCGTTGGCGATGTTCTGCGTGTATTCGCCCGAGGTGGACTTCTCCAGCACCGCGAGACGTTCCATCGCGAAGTCGGCGGCATCGGCCGGCAGCGGCTTGTGCTCCTTCAGCTCGCGCGCATGCTTGATGATGTGGTTGCCCGCCGCGCGCCCGAACACCACCAGGTCCAGCAGCGAGTTCGTGCCGAGACGATTCGCGCCGTGCACCGAGACGCACGAGCATTCGCCCACCGCGTAGAAGCCGTTGACCGGGTCGTTGTAGCCCTTGGACGTGCCCACGACCTGACCATGCATGTTGGTCGGAATGCCGCCCATCTGATAGTGGATGGTCGGCACGACCGGGATCGGCTCTTTAATGCAATCGACGTTCGCGAACTTCAGCGCGATCTCGCGAATCGACGGCAGACGCTTCATGATCGTCTCGGCGCCGATGTGCGACAGGTCCAGCAGCACGTGATCCTTGTTCGGACCCACGCCGCGGCCTTCCTTGATCTCCTGGTCCATCGAACGCGAGACGAAGTCGCGCGGCGCCAGATCCTTCAGCGTCGGCGCATAGCGTTCCATGAAACGGTCGCCGTTCGAGTTGCGCAGGATGCCGCCCTCGCCGCGCACGCCTTCGGTGATCAGCACGCCCGCGCCGGCCACGCCCGTCGGGTGGAACTGCCAGAACTCCATGTCCTGCAGCGCGATGCCCGAGCGCGCCGCCATGCCCAGGCCGTCGCCCGTGTTGATGAACGCATTCGTCGATGCCGCGAAGATGCGTCCCGCGCCGCCGGTTGCGAACAGCGTGGTCTTGCCTTCGAGGATATAGACCTCGCCCGTTTCCATCTCCAGCGC
>NZ_JARUXQ010000026.1:0-1450 GCF_031451265.1 Caballeronia sp. LZ033
TGAACTGCACCCCAAAAGTTGGACACCAGTCCAACGATTTGGGGTGTTTTTTCATGAGCAAGCACAGCGCACGATTCAAGCAAGCAGTCGTCAAAGACTATCTATGCGGCAAGCACGGCGGTTTTGCTGGGGTGGCGCACCGGCATGGTACAGACCACGGCACGGTGCGTAAGTGGGTGGCGGCATGGCGAGCGCACGGCGCCGCGGCGTTCAGGAAGAAGTACAGCTTCTACGATGGACAGTTCAAGCTGAAGGTGCTGCAGTTCATGCACACAAAGGCGCTGTCGTGCCGAGAGACTGCGGCGGTTTTCGATATCCGCAATCCGGGCGTGATCAGTGTCTGGAAGCGCCGGTATGATTCGGGAGGTATGCAGGCCCTTGAGCCGCGCCCCCGAGGACGCTCCGTGAAACAACCCAAGTCATCTGTGCCGCCTGTTTCGTCCAAGCCTGACGAGGCCCGCACGAAGGAAGAGCTCCTGAAGGAGCTGAACTATCTGCGCATGGAGAATGCGTACCTAAAAAAACTCGATGCCTTGATCCGCTCGGACAGCCCCACAGCGCAAAGCAAAAAGCGCAAGTAGTGGCCGGATTGAGGCATGAGTTTGCACTTGGCGGCCTGCTCAAAGTGGCGGGCTTGGCGCGTAGCACCTTCTATTACCAATGCAAGGTCTCGCAGAAGGCAGACAAACACACGCAGCTCAAGGCGCGCATCCGCTCTGTATTCAAGCAGCACAAAGGGCGTTACGGCTATCGGCGTATCACCAGCGCGATCCGGCACTTGGGCACGGTTGTGAATCACAAGACCGTCCAACGCTTGATGCAACTGATGAAACTGAAGTCGCTGGTGCGACCGAAAAAGTTTCGAGCCTTCCGGGGGACGGTGGGAGGCATTGCGCCGAACGTGCTGCAAAGACAGTTTGACGCCGACGCGCCAAATCAGAAGTGGGTCACCGATATCACTGAATTCCGGGTGGGCGAGCGCAAGCTCTATCTGTCCCCGGTGCTAGACCTGTATAACGGCGAGATTGTTGCCTACGAAACGGCGACGCGTCCGGCATTCGCGATGGTCGCAAGCATGATCAAAAAGGCGTTCAAGAGGCTGGGGGCTGGTGATCGCCCCGTGATTCACTCTGATCAGGGATGGCACTATCAGATGGGCGCTTACCAGGCGTTGCTCTCGCAGCGCGCACTGACGCAAAGCATGTCACGCAAGGGCAACTGCCACGACAACGCCGCCATGGAGAGCTTCTTCGGCACCTTGAAGTCAGAGTTCTTCTACCCGAACCGCTTCGAGAGCATTGAAGCGCTTCAGGCCGGAATCCGACGCTACATTCACTACTACAATCACAACCGCATCAAGCTGAAGCTAAAAGGGCTGAGTCCTGTGATGTACAGAACTCAGCCCTCACGGCCCTAGCCCAAAACTGTCCAACTTTGCGGGGTCAGTTCA
>NZ_JARUXQ010000027.1:0-1332 GCF_031451265.1 Caballeronia sp. LZ033
ACGAACCAGCGGAGCTTCATCTCGAGCGACTACTTCTTGCGGCAACTCGACCTCGATCCGCAGAAAGTACAGAAACGCCTGGGCGATGGGTTGTACGAGCAGCAGCTCGTGCGCAATCAGGTCACAACGTTGACCGGCCGTGCGGTGCTCGGTCCCTACACCGACACGCAAGCCATGTATGAGGCGCTGCTGGCCGCGGGCGCATCGCTCGCGAAATCGCTCGATCTGCCGCTCGGCATGAGTCTGTCGCCGGAACAGGTCGCGGCGCTAACGAGCAACGTCGTCATCATGCAGACGGTCATCGTCGACGGTCAGTCCGTGCTCGCGCCCGTCGTGTACCTCGCGAAGGCAAGCCAGCAGAACATGAACGGGCCGCTCATCGCTGCGGCCGATGTCGATCTGAAGGACGCACAGACCTTCAGCAACAGCGGCACGATACAGGCGGGCAACACGCTTTCGATTCAGGGCAAGCAGATCGACAACGCTTTCGGCGCGCTGCGCAGCGGCGATCTGATGTCCCTTACCACGCAGGGCAACGTCGATCTGACATCCGCCACCCTCAACGCGGCGAGCCTGGCACTGAACGTCGGCGGCAATCTTCTCCTCAATACCGCTGTCAATACAATCCACCAGGTCAGCGCGACGGGCGCGACGCGCACCGTGAGCACGCTCGGGCCGCTCGCGACCGTGAACGTCGCAGGCGACGCGGCGATCGTGACCGGCGGCGACCTTCAGCAGAACGCCGGCACGCTGGACGTCGGCGGCAATCTCGCCATGCTTGTCGGCGGAAACTATGAGCTCGGCTCGGTGCAGACGGGCGAGAACAAGGTCGTCGAGCGCGCCAATGGCGTGTCGCATACCAATCTCAACCAGACGACCGGCAGCGCGGTCAAGGTGGGCGGCATGACGCAGATCGGTGTCGGCGGCGACCTCACCGCGACCGGCGCGTCGCTGGATCTGAACGGCGGCGGCGTGCTCGCGGCGAATGGCAATGTCACCCTGCAGGCCGCGCGCGCGACCTCAATGGTCGACAGCAACAGCGCAGGCGCCGACGGTCACGGCACTTACTCGGAGTCGCTGCACCGCTCGGACGATACGCTCACGAACACCGTGCTCAACGCGGGTAACTCGCTCGTCGTGGCGTCGGGCAAGGACATCAACGTCACAGGCAGCGCAATCAACC
Organism: Caballeronia sp. LZ033; assembly: GCF_031451265.1. Lineage (NCBI taxonomy): Bacteria > Pseudomonadati > Pseudomonadota > Betaproteobacteria > Burkholderiales > Burkholderiaceae > Caballeronia > Caballeronia sp. LZ033. Next base: position 1,184 of record NZ_JARUXQ010000027.1, read on the forward strand.
TCGACCACGGCACGGCCGCGCTTGCGGCGACCGGCAACGTCAATATTGCCGCCGCGACCGAGACGCACGTCGAGAACACGCAGGAGCAGCACAGCCACAGCAATGCGGTCAGCGGAAAGGAGGTCACGAGTTCGCGCGCCAGCACGGCG
>NZ_JARUXQ010000028.1:0-1271 GCF_031451265.1 Caballeronia sp. LZ033
GCCAACATGTTCCGCTTCGAGGACAAGCAGGGTTCGGAGCAGATCAAGCTGCACGCCGAGCGCAATTACGACACGTCGGTGGAAGCGAACACCACGCACACCACAGCCGGCTCACACACCATCGAAGTGGGCTTGCCGCTCGCTTCGGGCGACAGTTCGACTTCGCCGCCGCCATCCGGCGCGCAACGCCTGTTGAATCAGCAAGCAAGCACAAGCACAGGCGCGACCGGGCAATTGCAGGCCATGGCCGCACGCAAAGGCAAGCGCGGCAAGAAGGCCCAAGCGCGCAGCGGCATGCAGCAGTCCACGCCTGTCACGTCGACATCGACATCAACCTCATCCTCCACGTCTACGCCCACACCCACGTCATCGTCGATCACGCTGGCCAGCCAGGTGCCCACCTTCCTGCAGAACTTCTCCACGCCAAAGCTCGGTGGCAGCGCGCTGAACATCACCGTGAACGGCATGGAGAAAACGCTCGTGGTCGGCTCGACACAGAAGGTCTATCTGGGCGAGGAACTCAAGATCACCGACGGCACGTCCACCGTGCTGATCACCGGCATCGAGACCAAGGACGTCGACGGCTCGACCACGACGACGATCACCGGCCTCGCCACCAGCTTCGTGCTGGGCAACCGGGCGGACACGACGATCGGCAATGCCCTCCAGGTCCATGCCGGGCAATTCGAAGGCTTTCAGGTCGCGGCGCTCAACACCTGGGGAAGCAATGTGATCGCCGTGGGCAGCCAGGTCCACAACACCGGCAACTGGGTGCAGTCGACCGGCTCGATGATCGTCGACATCGGATCGTCCGTGAACAACATGGGCGTGAAGATGGGACACGTCGGTTACGACGTGAAGTTTTGAGGCAGCGTGTGCGCCGGCGAGTTCCGGTTGATGCCCGGACTCGTCGTGCGGACCGGGAACACCAGCTGCCGGGTCGGGCGCTCTCACTCGCGATGCTCTGCGAGCGCAGCGCCTGAGATTCATGCATTGGCAATCGCTATCCCGCTCGAAGATCGAGGAGACGATCGCCCAACGGCCAATAACCGCATCCAACGAGGTGCGGACGCCCCTGTTCAGGCACGCGTGCCTGATTCTTCATCCGTACCGAGCGAGACGACATGACCCAGATTGTGACCGCCTACAGCGACGCATTTGCATCCGGCATCCTCAGCTTCCGCTCCATGACAGGAAACGAAGCCCTTTCCACCCTCTTCGACTTCGAGGTGCAACTCGTCTCGGGCGATGCTTCGCTCGATCTCAAGAGC
>NZ_JARUXQ010000029.1:0-1245 GCF_031451265.1 Caballeronia sp. LZ033
CCTTGCGTATTGACGAGCGCGGCGCTGTCGAGCGAGATGCGGCCGTTGGCCGTCATCGTGCCGCTGCGGTTGACGATGCCGTTGCCGCTTCGCACGGCCGCGTCGCCCATGCCGAGATTGCTCACGAGGCCGCTCGTGTTGTCGATGCTCGCCGCCTGAAGGTCGAGCGTGCTCAGATCGATGCCTGCGCCCGTGCCCGCTTGAACCTGCCCGTTCGTATTCGTCAGGCCGCCGCCGCTGGCGAGCGACAGCGACCCGAGCGCGCGAATCGCGCCCCGTGTGTTGTCGACGTCGCCAGCGAAGCGCGCAGAGATCGCGCCTTGTGCGGCCAGCACGCCGTTCGCGTTGTTCAGGCCAGCGGCCTGCGCGGTGAGCGTGCCCGCTGTAATGATCCGGCCGCCAACGTTCGAGAAATAGCCGGCGCCGTCGCCGGGCGCAATCGTCAGCGTGCCCGTGCCAGCATCGATGATCGAGCCGCCGTCGTTGATGAGTGCGCCCGGCGCGAGCGTCAGATCCGTGCTGTTGGTCTGAAAGGTGCCGCCGTTGGAATTGTCGAACGTGCCGCTGACATGGAATTCCGTCGGCGACGCGCCGTATTGCGTGATCCGGCCCGCGCGATTGATGAGTTCCGTCGTGTTGACATTGAGCGCGTTCGCCTCAATCCCGCCGCCGGTGTTGTCGATTGTGCTGGTACTCGTGACCGTGAGGTTCGGCGCGACGATCGAGCCGCCGCTATTGGTCAGTCGCCCGGTCCGAATCGTCTCGTTCGTTCCCGCGCCTATCTGGCCACGGTCGTTGTTCAACGCAACGCTTACGAGATTCACCTCCGTGTTCGACAGCAGTTTGCCGCCGGCGTTATCGAGCACGCCGTCGGCTGTCACCGCGAGGCCGTCACGGGCTGTTATGGAGCCTGACGCGTTGACAAGCGCACCGGACACAACAGCCAGACGTCCGTTACTGGCGATCGAGCCGCCGCGGTTGTCGAGCGTGTTCGCTACGGCAAGCGCGGCCGTGCCAGTGCCCGTCTGCGCGATTGTCCCGCCGCGGTTCGTCACGTAAGCCGCAGCCAGCGCGATCTGGCTCCCCGTGATCGAGCCGTTGCCATTGTCGATGCTGCCTGCGCGCACCTGTGCCGCGCCGGTGGCTTGCATCGTGCCGCCTAGATTCTGCAAAGCGCCCCGAACATCGCCAGTCAATGCACCGCTCGACACGACCTTGCCATCGCGGTTCGAGAGCGACGCCGCG
>NZ_JARUXQ010000030.1:0-1175 GCF_031451265.1 Caballeronia sp. LZ033
GCGCGAGGTGAGCGTCTCGCGGCCATTGAACTCGAAGCGGGTGATCTGTCCGTCGAGATAGCGCAGCGCGCCGACCTGCGGCTGGATCTCCAGCGTGAGGGACTTGCCGAGAGCGCTCTTGAGATCGAGCGAAGCATCGCCCGAGACGAGTTGCACCTCGAAGTCGAAGAGAGTGGAAAGGGCTTCGTTTCCTGTCATGGAGCGGAAACTGAGGATGCCGGATGCAAATGCGTCGCTGTAGGCGGTCACAATCTGGGTCATGTCGGTCTCTTGTGATAATCGGATCGTTGCTCAGGCACGCGTGTCAAGTGAGTCATCCTGAGTGGTGCCAGTCTGTAGCGGCACGCCCCCGGATGTTGTCGGCCGACTTGATGAGTCGGCCCTGGTGGCGGACTTGCTCTAAACGGTTCTCATGGTTGCCTTGCCCTCCGTGCTATGGGTGACGTTGAACAGTGCGTCGCCGGCCATGGTGTGACCGCCGGTCTCACCACTTGACTTCATAGCCAACCTTGACGATGGTCACGCCGGTTTCGCTGATCGAGGCGCCGTTCTGCGCCACCGCCGTGCCGGTATTCGATACCCAGAGGCCCGTGTTGTTGACCGCGTTGCCCGCATTGGTCACCACGTTTCCGATGGTGCTGACATCGTTCGTGTGAAAAACCTCGTTCGACCCGACGTTGACACCGAACGTGTTGCCGACGTTGAAGTCGTTCTCGTTGCCGGCGATGAAGCTGGTGAAATTGCCGATGACCGACGACATGCCCACGCCCGCGATCAAGGAATTGTCCGCACCCACGGTGAGCGTGTTCGAAAGACCGTTCACCGTGATGCTGTAAGCGCTCCCGCTGAGATTCGGCTGGAAGAAGTTCTGGACGAAGGAAGGCAACTGGCTGGCGAGCGTGCCGCCCTGTGACGTGCCCGACGGTGAAGTCGATGTCGATGTCGATGCCGACGGCGTGGACTGCTGCATGCCCCTGCGGGCGTAGGCCTTCCTGCCGGGCTTGCCCGGTCGCGCCGCCATGGCCTGCTGCAATTGCCCGGCCGTGCTGGTACTGACCGGCTGATTCAACAGACGCTGCGCGCCGGATGGCGGCGGCGAAGTCGAACTGTCGCCCGAAGCGAGCGGCAAGCCCACTTCGATGGTGTGTGAGCCGGCTGTGGTGTGCGTGGTGTTC
>NZ_JARUXQ010000031.1:0-1134 GCF_031451265.1 Caballeronia sp. LZ033
GATCAGTTGGGTGGCATGTCCAGTTATCGCTATGACGGGCTGGGACGCACGGTTGCAGCAGTGGACCCTGCAGGAAACAGGACCACGTGGGAATACGATCTGTGCGGCAATCTGCTGACGCACACGTTGCCGAATCGTAGCGCGACGCGCACGGAGTACGACGACAATCTGCGGCCTATCGCCATTACTGATCCGGAAGGCGGCCAGTGGAAGCAAACGTGGGACACGCGCGGTAATCTCGTTGCGCAGACTACGCCTTCGGGCCTTGTCACCGCATTCGCTTATGACCCACGCGGTCAACTGGTTCGGGTGCGCAACGCCGCCCAACAGGTCACGGCCCTCGACTATGACCCGTTGGGTTATCTGGTCGGATTGACCGATCCGCTCGGACGCACCACGCGTCTGAAGCACGATGCACGCGGCAAGCTGATCGAGCGGCAAGCGCCGGGAGAAGAAGCGGCGATCTATAAATGGGACGCCAAGGGACGACTCGTGGCCCGTACTTCGCCGGGTTACGTGTTTTGCGCATACGACGCCGAAGACAACCTCACGCAGTACACCGATGAAGCGGGCCACATCACGCGCTTCAGCTTCTTTGGACAGGGCCAGTTGGCGAGCCGCATCGACGCCAATGGCAGCGTCACGCACTATCGCTACAACACGGAAGAACAACTGGTCGGCGTGATCAATGCGCGGGGCGAAACGTGGCATCTGAAGCGCGATGCGGTGGGACGGCTGATCGAGGAAATCGGCTATGACAAGCGCTCGCGCCGCTACGTCTACGATCCGGCGGGGCATCTGACGCAGAGCATCGATCCGTTGGGGCAGGTGCTGACGGTGACGTGCGATCCGTTGGGGCGTATCACACGGCGCGCAGTTGCAGGCAGCGATCAAAGCGAAGCCTTCACGTACGACAAGCGCGGCCAGTTGATCCGTGCGAGCAATGCAAACAGCGTGGTCAAGCGCGCCTATGACCTCGATGGGCAACTGCTGATGGAGCTGCAACAGCACGTCGACGCGACGGGAACGCTCGCGTATGCCTACGACGGGGCCGGGCGTCTGACTGAGCAGACGCGCAAGCTGCAAACAGCCGATTCCGTGTTCGAGCAGACGCTCACGTACACGTATGACGCG
>NZ_JARUXQ010000032.1:0-1088 GCF_031451265.1 Caballeronia sp. LZ033
GGCGCAACGGTCATCAAGGCCGTGCTCGAACGCGCAGGCGTGAAGCCGGATCAGGTGAGCGAAGTCATTCTCGGCCAGGTGCTGGCCGCGGGCTCGGGACAGAACCCGGCGCGCCAGTCGCTCATCAAGGCAGGGCTGCCGGACATGGTGCCCGGCATGACGATCAACAAGGTGTGCGGCTCGGGCCTGAAGGCGGTGATGCTGGCGGCGAACGCGATCATCGCGGGCGATGCGGACATCGTGATCGCGGGCGGCCAGGAAAACATGAGCGCGGCGCCGCACGTGCTGCCGGGCTCGCGCGACGGTTTCCGCATGGGCGATGCGAAACTGATCGACACGATGATCGTCGACGGCCTGTGGGACGTCTATAACAACTATCACATGGGCACGACGGCCGAGAACGTCGCGAAGGAATTCGGCATCACGCGCGAGCAGCAGGATGCGTTCGCGGCGCTGTCGCAGAACAAGGCCGAGAAGGCACAGAAGGAAGGCCGCTTCAACGACGAGATCGTGCCGGTCTCGATTCCGCAGCGCAAGGGCGAGCCGCTTCAGTTCAACACCGACGAATTCGTGCGTCACGGCGTGACCGCCGAGGCGCTGGCGGGTCTGAAGCCCGCGTTCTCGAAGGAAGGCACGGTGACGGCGGCGAATGCATCGGGCATCAACGACGGTGCGGCGGCCGTGGTCGTGATGTCGGCGAAGAAGGCCGAAGCGCTCGGTTTGACGCCGCTGGCGCGCATCAAGGCCTACGCGAACGCGGGCGTGAGCCCGAAGATCATGGGCATGGGTCCGGTGCCGGCGTCGAAGCGCTGTCTGGAGCGCGCGGGCTGGAGCGTCAACGACCTGGACCTGATGGAAATCAACGAAGCGTTCGCGGCGCAGGCGCTGGCGGTGCATCAGCAGATGGGCTGGGATCAGTCGAAGATCAACGTGAACGGCGGGGCGATCGCAATCGGGCATCCGATCGGCGCATCGGGCTGCCGGATTCTGGTGACGCTGCTGCACGAAATGCAGAAGCGCGATGCGAAGAAGGGTCTGGCGTCGCTGTGCATCGGCGGCGGCATGGGCGTGGCGCTGGCGGTGGAACG
>NZ_JARUXQ010000033.1:0-1027 GCF_031451265.1 Caballeronia sp. LZ033
ATCGTATTCCCACGTGGTCCTGTTTCCTGCAGGGTCCACTGCTGCAACCGTGCGTCCCAGCCCGTCATAGCGATAACTGGACATGCCACCCAACTGATCGATCAGCATGACCGGCAACCCGCGTTGATCGCATTGCAGGCGCATGAGTCCGCCCAGCGAATCGGTGATGCGCGTTTCGCGATAGGTCAGGTCATAGTCGAAGCGATAGTCATGAAGACCACCATCGCCCCATGCGTGATCGACGCGCCACAGACCGTCGTCATGCATTTGATGCGAGTAGTAAAACGACAGACCATTGCGATCCGTATGCCGCACCATGACGTGCTCGCCGGCATAGCCGAAGCTGTAGGGATGATCGAGCGCATCGTGGACCGCGATCAGATCGCTGCGCGCATTCTGCTCATAGCGCACCAGCGGCCAGCGTTGGCCTTGTGCATCGTGCAATGTCACCCTGCCGATGCAGCCGGGCACATCGCCCGCAGCGCAGTGCACGAGGCGGCCCGTCGCGGCATCGCCCGACCATTCGATGAAGCGCAGTGCGCCTTCACTGGGTAACTCGATACGCCACGCATTGCCGTTCAGATCGTTGAATTGCGTAAGCCACGACTGGAGCGGTTGCTGCGGATTGGCGGCAAGCGCCTGTTCGCGCCATTGCTCGGGCATCGCGAAGCGGTGTTCGATGCCTTCCCGACTTCGCACGATCAAACGCGTGCCGTCGAGATAGAGCGCATACCCTCCGACGCCTTCGATGATCCGCGCACCCCAGCCTTCATCCGCTGGCATCTGATCGAAGCACACCCATTTGTCAGGGAAGCAGACAATGCTGCCAATTTCCCCATCGTGCTCAAAGAGTTCGATGCGGATATCAGCAGGCGATTGCCAGCCGCAGCCCACTGCGCCCAGACGGGTGTCGTGACTTGCGTAACGACGGTTCCACACGAGCGGCAGCCGTCCCGGCACGGTGAAATCGTGCTGCTGCACCACGACCTCACCCGTGATGCCGTTGACCGGTTCGCCAAAGACCCAT
>NZ_JARUXQ010000034.1:0-949 GCF_031451265.1 Caballeronia sp. LZ033
TCGCCGAGCCAGTCGGAGCCCTTGATGGTGTCGTAGAAGTGATAGTGCCAGTTGTCTTCGCTCATGTTGCCGAGCGACGCGCCGATGCCGCCTTGTGCGGCGACCGTGTGCGAGCGCGTGGGGAACACCTTCGAGAGCACGGCGACGGAGAGCCCCGCGCGCGCCAGTTGCAGCGAGGCGCGCATGCCCGAGCCGCCTGCGCCGACGATGACCACGTCAAAGCGACGACGCGGCAGGGAAGTCTTGATTGCAGCCATGTTCTTTACACTCTCCAGAGAATCTGTGCGGCGTAGCCGGCGCATCCGATGAGCCACAGGATGGTCAGCACCTGAAGGAACAGGCGCAGGCCCATGGGCTTGACGTAGTCCATCCAGATGTCGCGAATGCCCACCCACGCGTGATAGAACAGGCACAGCAAGACGACGAAGGTCGCGAGCTTCATCCACTGCATGGCGAAGATGCCCGCCCAGCCTTCGTAGGAGAAGTCATGCGCGCCGAAGAACAGCACGAGCAGCACGATGGTGTAGACGGCCATCGCGACGGCGGTGATGCGTTGCGCGAGCCAGTCGCGCAGACCGTAGTGGGCGCCGACGACCAGGCGCTTGGGGCCGACTCGATTGTGGGTTGCCATGTTTTTATAAACTCCTTAGAAGGCGCCGAAGAGCTTGAGCGCCATCGCGAGCGTGAGCAGCAGCGAGACGATCAGCACGATCATGGCGCTCTGCTTGCCGCCTTCCTTGTTCACGCCGACGTGCGTATCGAGCAGCAGAAAGCGGATGCCCGCGCAGAAGTGATGCAGGTACGCCCACGACAGCACGAGCGTAACGATCTTGACGATGGGGTTGGCGAGGAAGCCCTTGAAGGCGTCGAAACTGATTTCCGACGTGAGGCTCTGATCGAGCAGATACAGGATGAACGGCAGACACACGAAGAGCAGCAGGCCGCTCAC
>NZ_JARUXQ010000035.1:0-888 GCF_031451265.1 Caballeronia sp. LZ033
CGCAACAGCGGCACGATGATGGCGGGCGGCACGCTCACCACGCACTCGAATACCCTGACCAACACCGGGGTGATCGTCGGCGGAAGTGTTTCGCTCAATGCGAATGGCGCACTCCTCAATCTCGGGCCGACGGCACTCATCGGCGCGACCGATAGCGATGGCACGCTCGAACTGCTCGCCACCGATATCGACAATCGCGACGACACCACCGCGACCGATACGCAGGCGAGCACCGCGATCTATGGCTTGGGCAAGGTCGTGCTTGCGGGCGGCAAGGACGCGGACGGCAACTATACGAACGCGAACCTGATCCGCAATCAGTCGGCGCTGATCGAGTCGGCGGGCGACATGGCGCTCCATGCCGCTCAGGTGACGAACACGCGCACCTCGATGACCACGACCGGCTTGAATCAACCGCTCGACCCCGCGTTGATGGAGCAGCTCGGCATCAGCATGTCGGGCTGCACCGCCTGGTACGCCGCCGCCTGCTCCGGTCAAAACGTGCCGTGGGGCGCGCCGCCCGATCCGAACGCCATCGGCGGCGCGTACATTGAACCGCCGCACGGCGGCCAGTGGAACAGCGGGTATCAGTACACGACCTACACGGGCGTCGCGCTCGCCAACCTGATCGCGTCGATCAGCCCGCAGGCGCAGATCATCGCCGGCGGCAGTCTCGACGCGTCGCACGTCGGCCTGTTGCAGAACTTCTGGAGCGCGGTCGCGGCGGCCGGCGACATCGCGGCGCCGGCAACGCTCGATCAGAACAGCTGGCGCGGACAAAGCGCGCCCGTCGTGCAGGTGACGTACTCGGGCTATTACCACTACAACAACTACGACGACTCGGAACACAACTGGACGCTGCCGTTCGGCGATGCGCCGTTTGTCGGC
>NZ_JARUXQ010000036.1:0-856 GCF_031451265.1 Caballeronia sp. LZ033
AGCGGCAGCGCGCTCGATCTCGGCGGCAGCACTACGTCTGCGCACGGCGCGCTCGTGCTCGCGGCGCGCGCCGCCGATGCGAACCTGTCGGGCGCGACGACTACGGCGGGCAGCGGGCTCGAGGTCAGCGCCGCGAATGCGCTGGTCAACGATCAAGGCACGATCAGCGCGGCAGATATCCGACTGGACGCGGCGTCGCTCTCGAACCGCGGCGGCTCGATTGCCAGTAACGGACGTGTGGCTGTCGCGGCCGGTGCGCTTGTCAACGCGTCAGGCTCCATGACGGCCCGTGACGGCCTCGCGGTGACGGCCGACGGCGTGCTCGACAACGCCGGCGGCAAACTGCTGTCGAACACGGAGGTGAATCTCGTGAGCGTTGCGCTCAACAATGATCGCGGGCAGATCGGCGCCGGCACGAACGAGACGATTCGGACCGGCCGACTGACCAATAGCGGCGGCTCGCTCGTCGCGCCGAATCTCACGGTCACGAGTACCAGCACAATCGACAACACCGGCGGCGGGATCGAGGCGAACGCGCTCAATGTCAACACGACGGAACTCATCAATCGGGCGGGCCGGATCACGCAATACGGCGCAACGTCGACTGGATTCCATGTCAGCAGCACCTTCGACAATTCCAACGGCGGCATCTTTCAGACCAACAGCGCGGATCTGACGCTCGCGCCGGGCGCGTTCATCAACGACGGCGGCTCCATCATCGATGCTGGCACGGGCACGCTGACGATTGCGCCCGCCAACGGCGCCGGCTATTTCTCGAACGTTGGCGGCCGGATCATTACAGCGGGCACGCTCACCGCGCAGGCCGCTGGCCTGAACAACGCGAACGGCGTGCTGG
>NZ_JARUXQ010000037.1:0-850 GCF_031451265.1 Caballeronia sp. LZ033
GCGCGCGCCGGGTCGAAGAACATCAAGGTCACGATGTCTTCCTTCTTCACGTTGTACAGCTTGCAGATCAGCGCCTCGGTCAGCACTCCGCTCGCCTTCACGCGTTCGTATAGCGTTGGTTCGTCGAAGATCACGTCGAACGTGATCTCGAACGGACCCGAGTTCTTGCTGCGCACCACCTTCGCCAGTTCGCGCAGCGTCTTGTTTTGTGTCTGCACCGTGTTCATGCGCCCACCTCCACGATCTCAACCGGAAACAGCGACTCCGCCGAGTCGATCTTCATCACGTGATACACCGTGAACTTGCACACCGGACCAATCGGGTTCTCCGGCGGGTTCAGCGGAATCGCGAAGTTACCGGCCGTCGCCACCTGCCCCGGATACGGCGTGTGCAGCACATCGATACGCACGCTGCTGCAAATCGCATTCGCCAGTTCCTGGTTCGCCGCCGTCACTTCACCCAGCAAGCCGATCTCGTGCGGCACCGCTTGTGTCTGCGGCTCGAAGCTGCCCATCACGCCGTTCTTGCCGTACACGTGGAAGTTCAGCGTCGCCTCGCCCGAGCGCAACTCCGGATACGTCTCGTGCGCCTGCTGCTTGATGCCTTCGAGGAAGGTGTCGATCTGCTCGACCAGGATCGGATCGCGGATCCCGCCGATGAAGATCGTGCGCATGCCTACCACGCCCGCGCCTTCGAGCTTCACCGTGTAGTCTTCGGCCGGAATGAAGCGGCTGCCGCGCACCCGCACTGCCCGCTCCGTGAGCTGTTCGTAGGTCGCCTCGCGCAGGTCCAGCACGCCGCCCGGGCCCGTCAGCAAATCCGGACGCGTCTTCTCGTACAGCGTGTGCGC
>NZ_JARUXQ010000038.1:0-773 GCF_031451265.1 Caballeronia sp. LZ033
ACCACTTCCTTTCGTTCCACGCGCTGCTTGATGTCGGCTTCGGCTTCGTCGGCATCGAGATAGCGTGACTGAATTTCAAAGGCCACTTCGTTGGCGCCGCCGTGCTTCGGACCGCGCAACGCGCCGATACCGCCCGCAATCGCCGAATACATGTCTGAGCCGGTTCCCGCGATCACGCGCGCCGTGAAGGTCGATGCGTTGAATTCGTGTTCGGCGTAGAGGTTGAGCGACACGTGCATCGCATCGACCCACGACTTCGACGGCTCCACGCCATGCAGCAGATGCAGGAAATGTCCGCCGATGGAATCGTCATCGGTTTCCACTTCGATGCGCTTGCCGTTGTGCGAGTAGTGATACCAGTACAGCAGCATCGAGCCGAGCGAGGCCATCAGCTTGTCGGCGATATCTTTCGCGCCCGGAATGTTGTGATCGTCCTTCTCGGGCAGGATCGTGCCGAGCACGGAGACGCCGGTGCGCATGACGTCCATCGGATGCGCCGAAGCCGGAATCCATTCGAGCGCGGCCTTGAGGTTCGCGGGCAGGCCGCGCATGGCCTTCAGCTTGGTCTTGTAAGCCTTGAGTTCAGCGGCGTTCGGCAGCTTGCCGTGCACGAGCAGATAGGCGATCTCTTCGAACTCGGACGTGTTGGCGAGATCGAGAATGTCGTAGCCGCGGTAGTGCAGATCGTTGCCAGTGCGGCCGACCGTGCACAACGCGGTATTGCCCGCCGTCACGCCGGACAGCGCAACGGACTTCTTCGGCTTGAAACCGCC
>NZ_JARUXQ010000039.1:0-771 GCF_031451265.1 Caballeronia sp. LZ033
CGCTATGACGGGCTGGGACGCACGGTTGCAGCAGTGGACCCTGCAGGAAACAGGACCACGTGGGAATACGATCTGTGCGGCAATCTGCTGACGCACACGCTGCCGGATCGCAGCGCGACGCGCACGGAGTACGACGACAATCTGCGGCCTATCGCTATTACTGATCCGGAAGGCGGCCAGTGGAAGCAAACGTGGGACACGCGCGGAAATCTCGTTGAGCAGATCACGCCCTCGGGCCTTGTCACCGCATTCGGCCACGATACCCGCGGCCAGCTCGTAAAGGTGCGCAACGCCGCGCAACAGGTCACGACACTCGCCTATGACGCACTGGGCTATGTCGCCGCTTTGACGGATGCATTGGGTCGCACCACGCGATTGAAGCACGACGCGCGCGGCAAGCTGATCGAACGGCAATCGCCGGGCGAGGAAGCCGCCACCTATAAATGGGACGCCAAGGGGCGACTCGTGGCCCGTACTTCGCCGGGTTACGTGTTTTGCGCATACGACGCCGAAGACAACCTCACGCAGTACACCGATGAAGCGGGCCACATCACGCGTTTCAGCGTCTTTGGACAGGGCCAGTTGGCGAGCCGCATCGACGCCAATGGCAGCGTCACGCACTATCGCTACAACACGGAAGAACAACTGGTTGGCGTGATCAATGCGCGGGGCGAAACGTGGCATCTGAAGCGCGATGCGGTGGGACGGCTGGTTGAGGAAATCGGCTATGACAAGCGCTCGCGCCGCTACGCCTACGATCCGGCGGGGCAT
>NZ_JARUXQ010000040.1:0-703 GCF_031451265.1 Caballeronia sp. LZ033
CAGAAGACCATCGACAACATCGCGGAGATGAAGCAGCAGATCCGCGAGTACAGCGAGATCCTGACGCTCGTGCGCACGACCGACGACATCCTGCGCGCGAAGAAGGAAAACAAGACCGGCATCATCTTCGGCTTCCAGAACGCGTATGCGTTCGAGGACAACCTCGGCTATATCGAGGTGTTCAAGGAACTCGGCGTGAACGTCGTGCAGCTCTGCTACAACACGCAGAACCTGGTGGGCACCGGCTGTTATGAACCCGATGGCGGACTGTCGGGTTATGGCAAGGAAGTGATCCACGAGATGAATCGCGTCGGGATCATGGTGGATCTCTCGCACGTGGGCGCGAAGACTTCTTCGGATGCCATTGCGTGCTCGAAGAAGCCGGTCACGTATTCGCACTGCTGCCCCTCGGGCCTGAAGGATCATCCGCGCAACAAGACCGACGATCAACTGCGCGAGATCGCGGATGCCAATGGCTTCGTCGGCGTGACGATGTTCTCGCCGTTCCTGAAGAAAGGCCCGGACGCAACCGTCGAGGATTATCTCGAAGCGATCGAATACACGATCGATGTGATCGGCGAAGACAAAGTAGGTATCGGCACCGACTTCACGCAGGGCTACAGCACCGAGTTCTTCGACTGGATCACGCACGACAAGGGCCGTTATCGCCGCCTGACGAACTTCGGCAAGGTGGTGAATCCGG
>NZ_JARUXQ010000041.1:0-679 GCF_031451265.1 Caballeronia sp. LZ033
GATCGAGCGATTTCGCGAGCGATGCGCCCGCGGCCAGCAGCGCCTCATACATGGCTTGCGTGTCGGTGTAGGGACCGAGCACCGCACGGCCGGTCAACGCCGTGACCTGATTGCGCACGAGCTGCTGCTCGTACATGCCATCGCCCAGGCGTTTCTGTACCTTCTGCGGATCGAGGTCGAGCTGCCGCAAGAAGTAGTCGCTCGAAATGAAGCGCCGCTGGTTCGTAAGAGCCGGATTGGTCACGATGAGATACGTCGCGTCCGGCGCGCTCGTGCGACTGAACAGACCGCCTGGCGGAACCGAGAGGTTCTGCAACACGCCTTGCGCCGTCGCACCCGCGATCACGGGATCGATCACTCGCAAGCCGGTTCGCGTACCGAGGTCGCCGATCACGACGCCCGAACCCGCCTGAGCCGGAGCGAGTCCGATGGACGGCAAGCCCGCGTTGGCCGCCGTGTTGTCGATGCTCACGCCCGAGCCGGAGAGTGTGCGGCCCGCGACGAAGCTCGATTCGTAGGCGGGCAGCGCGAAGTATCGGATATCGGCCGGTGCGATCTGAGCATAACCACCCGGACGACCGCCGACAAACGGCGCATCGCCGAACGGCAGCGTCCAGTTGTGTTCCGAGTCGTCGTAGTTGTTGTAGTGGTAATAGCCCGAGTACGTCACCTGCACGAC
>NZ_JARUXQ010000042.1:0-644 GCF_031451265.1 Caballeronia sp. LZ033
CGCCATACGCGGCCGATGTCGCGGCTGTAGAAGTAGGCGGCAAGACCGAATTCGGTGTCGTTGGCCATGCGCACGACTTCTTCGTCGGAGCTGAACTTGAAGACCGGCGCGAGCGGGCCGAAGGTTTCTTCCTTCGACACCTTCATGTCCGGCGTAACGTTCGTGAGCACGGTCGGCTCGAAGAAGCCATGGCCGAGTGCATGGCGCTTGCCGCCCGACACCAGCGACGCGCCTTTCGCGAGCGCATCCTCGATGTGCGATTCGACCTTCTTCACGGCCGCTTCGTTGATCAGCGGTCCGAGCACGACGCCGCTTTCGGTGCCGTTGCCGACTTTCATCTTGCCGACCGCCGAGGCGAGTTTCTGCGCGAACGCGTCGTAGACTTTTTCGTGGACGTAGAAGCGGTTGGTGCAGACGCAGGTCTGGCCGCTGTTGCGATACTTCGAGGCGACGGCGCCTTCTACGGCTGCATCGATATCGGCATCATCGAACACGATAAAGGGCGCGTTGCCGCCGAGTTCCAGTGTGACCTTCTTGACGGTCGGCGCGCTTTGCGCCATCAGCAGTCGGCCGACGGCGGTGGAGCCGGTGAACGAGAGCTTGCGCACGATCGGATTGCCGGTCATTTCCTCGCCGATGGCTTT
>NZ_JARUXQ010000043.1:0-638 GCF_031451265.1 Caballeronia sp. LZ033
TGACTGGGCGGAGCGACGAAGAACCCAAATCGCTCTGCACCCTCTACTACGGCCCGCCATTGAACGGTCGGACACGATGCACGTCCGTGCAAGGACGTGCGAGATCGCAGACATGCGGACTTAACCGCCTCGCCCATGACAGGCGAAGCGGGGTTCTTCTCATTTACGGCTCACAAGTCCAGTCAAGACCTGCTTCGGCGGTGCAATCGCCTAAATAGACGACGCATTCACCTAAACGCAGAGAGTACGCACAACTGCGCGTTTGCCTTTGAGAAGATTCCGAATTATGCGATGCGTTGACTGTGCGTGATTCGTTGCCTGTTGTCCAATTTTTTCGTTATGGCGCGATCACGCAAGCAATGGCGCGCACGGTGAAACGATGACGAGCACGGCACGCTGCGCGCGCATGCCGTGCTGACGTTGATCCTCCTTTTAAGCTCGCTCGGGTTCTTCGGCTTGTTGCGGATCCTGTGCCTGTGCCGCGTGGTCCTGATGGGCGTCCTCGCCGCTCTTCTTGAGCTCGTGCAATTCGATCACGCTTTTACGTCTTAATGCTGAGCTTGTTCTTCAGCATGCCTCCTCGAATGTTCCTCTCGTAACTCAACTCGTGCAGGGCTCGGCGCATTGTTCAGGGTCGA
>NZ_JARUXQ010000044.1:0-619 GCF_031451265.1 Caballeronia sp. LZ033
CTTGCCGTAGCGGTCCCAGCGGAATTGCAGCTTCACGCGGCCGTGCTGATCGGTCCAGATGGTCTCGCCTGCCGGGCCAACGACTACCGCAGTCTGCGGCCCGGTCGCTTTCGGCAAAGGCGTGACGGAGGGTGCGCGCCAAGGGAGCGACGTAGGCTGCGCGAGAAACTCGGTGGCGTAGGCTGCCGAGCTGCTGCCGCTGGCGTCGCCACCGCTTTGAAACTGATAACTTGCGCCGACGATCAGATACTCGCGGTTATCGGCCGTTCGTGGACAACCTGTCAACGTGAACAGATAGCCCGGCGCGAAGGCGCGAATCGTGGTGTGACCATGAGCGCTTTCGCTACCGGTCTGCTCTTCTTCGAGCCGCACGCGCGAATAGTGATTGCCCTCGTCGCCATTGACATAGCCGAGCTGCCAGTTGTACTTCTCATAAGAGCCGTGGTCATCGCTGAGCGGATTGGCCTGCTGGCTTTGCAGGTCCGCCTTGGGCTTGCGGAAATCATAGTCATCGACGACATAGCGGCCCGTGGTGACATTGTCCTCGGTGTGCCAGCGATCGACGCCTTCGGTCTCGGGCAGCGCAATCTGATCGGGCGCGAGATAAGGGAGCGAGGCG
>NZ_JARUXQ010000045.1:0-579 GCF_031451265.1 Caballeronia sp. LZ033
CGTCGCGCCCGACAGGTTCGCATCGGCGGCGCGCGCCGCGAGCACGAGCGCGCCGTGCGCAGACGTAGTGCTGCCGCCGAGATCGAGCGCGCTGCCGCTCAGGGCCGCATTGCCGCCGGCAACGTTACGGCCGGTCGCCGCCACGGCGCCTGATGCGCTCACGTCGAGGTCACCCGATTGCGCCAACGACCCATCACCGTTCACGCCGGCCGCAAGCGTGCCCGTCGAGGCGATGCTGTCCGCGCGAAGCGTTGTCTGACGCTGCGCCGCAAGCAGGCCGCTGTTCGCCAGCACTCCGCCCGTCGTGGCGACGAGGTCGCCTTGCGCGTATGTGGTGCCGCGATTGTCGATGCCGTCTCGCGCAGCAACGTTGACCGTGCCGCTTGCGTTGGTCTGCCCCGCGAGCACGAGTTTCCCGTTCGACGTGAGTGTGAGCTCGCCCGCCTGAGCGGCAAGCACGCCGCGCGTCGATACGCCGACGCCATACTCGTTCGACGCCAGAAAGATGCGATTCGCATACATGCCGCCGAGTGCGCTCACGTCGAGCGCGACGGCGGGTGCCGTGCCGTTGCCCGCGAC
>NZ_JARUXQ010000046.1:0-563 GCF_031451265.1 Caballeronia sp. LZ033
CTCGTACAACCCATCGCCCAGGCGTTTCTGTACTTTCTGCGGATCGAGGTCGAGTTGCCGCAAGAAGTAGTCGCTCGAGATGAAGCTCCGCTGGTTCGTGAAAGCCGGATTGGTCGCGATGAGATAGGTCGCGTCCGGCGCACTCGTGCGGCTGAACAGGCCGCCCTGCGGAACCGAGAGGTTCTGCAACACGCCTTGCGCCGTCGCACCCGCGATCACGGGATCGACCCAGCTCGCGCCGCCGATCGCCGGTGATCCGGGCCGCGTGCCAAGGTCGCCAATCACGACGCCTGAACCCGCCTGAGCCGGAGCGAGTCCGATGGACGGCAAGCCCGCGTTGGCCGCCGTGTTGTCGATGCTCACACCCGAGCCGGAGAGTGTGCGGCCCGCGACGAAGCTCGATTCGTAGGCGGGCAGCGCGTAGGTGCGGATATCGGCGGGCGCGATTTGCGCGTAGCCACCCAGACGACTGCCGACAAACGGCGCATCGCCGAACGGCAGCGTCCAGTTGTGTTCCGAGTCGTCGTAGTTGTTGTAGTGGTAATAGCCCGAGTACGTCACCT
>NZ_JARUXQ010000047.1:0-503 GCF_031451265.1 Caballeronia sp. LZ033
GTGACATTGTCCTCGGTGTGCCAGCGATCGACGCCTTCGGTCTCGGGCAGCGCAATCTGATCGGGCGCGAGATAAGGGAGCGAGGCGTAATCGGGCAGGGCGTCGTGGCCGCTCATGTCATCGGCGAGCACGAGCGTGTGCTGGCCCATCTGATGCGTGAAGTAGTAATAGATGCCTTCCTGCTCCATCAAACGGCTGACGAAGGCGAAGTCAGTCTCCTGGAACTGGGTGCAGTAACCCCAGGTGCGATAGGTGGCGCCCAGGCGGTTGGTAACCGGAAAGCCGTAAGCGGAGAAGACTTCCTGGATGATCTCGACAACCGTCTTCTCCTGGAAGATGCGGCAGTTCATGGAACGCGTGAGGTACCACAGCGAAGGCCGCACAGTGGCCGTATAGATATAACTGCGCGAGGTGAGCGTCTCGCGGCCATTGAACTCGAAGCGGGTGATCTGTCCGTCGAGATAGCGCAGCGCGCCGACCTGCGGCTGGATCTCCAGCGTGAG
>NZ_JARUXQ010000048.1:0-499 GCF_031451265.1 Caballeronia sp. LZ033
CGCACAAGGCGGCATCGGCGCGTCGCTCGGCAACATGAGCGAAGACAACTGGCACTATCACTTCTACGACACCATCAAGGGCTCCGACTGGCTCGGCGACCAGGATGCGATCGAGTTCATGTGCCGCGAAGCGCCCAACGCCGTGTATGAGCTCGAACACATGGGCATGCCGTTCGACCGCAACGCGGACGGCACCATCTATCAACGTCCGTTCGGCGGCCACACGGCCAACTACGGCGAGAAGCCCGTGCAACGCGCCTGCGCGGCAGCGGACCGTACCGGTCACGCGCTGCTGCACACGCTGTATCAGCAGAACGTGGCGGCCAAGACGCACTTCTTCGTCGAATGGATGGCGCTGGATCTGATCCGCGACGCCGAAGGCGATGTGCTCGGCGTCACTGCGCTGGAGATGGAAACGGGCGAGGTCTATATCCTCGAAGGCAAGACCACGCTGTTCGCAACCGGCGGCGCGGGACGCATCTTCGCGGCATCGACGAAT
>NZ_JARUXQ010000049.1:0-499 GCF_031451265.1 Caballeronia sp. LZ033
CGCACAAGGCGGCATCGGCGCGTCGCTCGGCAACATGAGCGAAGACAACTGGCACTATCACTTCTACGACACCATCAAGGGCTCCGACTGGCTCGGCGATCAGGATGCGATCGAGTTCATGTGCCGCGAAGCGCCCAACGCCGTGTATGAGCTCGAACACATGGGCATGCCGTTCGACCGCAACGCGGACGGCACGATCTATCAACGTCCGTTCGGCGGCCACACGGCCAACTACGGCGAGAAGCCCGTGCAACGCGCCTGCGCGGCAGCGGACCGTACCGGTCACGCACTGCTGCACACGCTGTATCAGCAGAACGTCGCCGCGAAGACGCACTTCTTCGTCGAATGGATGGCGCTGGATCTGATCCGCGACGCCGAAGGCGATGTGCTCGGCGTCACCGCGCTGGAGATGGAAACGGGCGAGGTCTATATCCTCGAAGGCAAGACCACGCTGTTCGCAACCGGCGGCGCGGGACGCATCTTCGCGGCATCGACGAAT
>NZ_JARUXQ010000050.1:0-475 GCF_031451265.1 Caballeronia sp. LZ033
CGGCGATGCGCCGTTTGTCGGCGGTCGTCCGGGTGGTTATGCTCAGATCGCACCGGCCGATATCCGATACTTCGCGCTGCCCGCCTACGAATCGAGCTTTGTCGCAGGCCGCACGTTCTCGGGCTCGGGTGTGAGCATCGACAACACGGCGGCCAACGCGGGCATGCCGTCTATCGGACTCGCTCCGGCTCAGGCGGGTTCAGGCGTCGTGATCGGCGACCTCGGCACGCGATCCGGCTCGCGAGTGATCGATCCCGTAATCGCGGGCGCGACGGCGCAAGGCGTGTTGCAGAACCTCTCGGTTCCGCCAGGCGGTCTGTTCAGTCGCACGAGCGCGCCGGACGCGACGTATCTCGTCGTGACCAATCCGGCTCTTACGAACCAGCGGAGCTTCATCTCGAGCGACTACTTCTTGCGGCAACTCGACCTCGATCCGCAGAAAGTACAGAAACGCCTGGGCGATGGGTTGTACGAG
>NZ_JARUXQ010000051.1:0-471 GCF_031451265.1 Caballeronia sp. LZ033
GGCGGGCCGTAGTAGAGGGTGCAGAGCGATTTGGGTTCTTCGTCGCTCCGCCCAGTCAACTCTGCTATTGGCCCGTCTCCCTCTTCCATTGGGACGCGGAACCTCACCACAAGAGGGCGAACCCGTGAGCGTCAGAGACACCGCAATCCATTCCCGTCTTCCATCCGAACCACCGCCGTACGCGCGACTCCACGCCGGTCGGTTTGCGACGCCCGAGCGCGCCGCCTTCGCCGCGTGGCGGCGCCCCCTGCATTCGTTCGAGGGGCACTTCGTCGGGCACGTGAGCGCAATCAGCGCATTGCGCGCCGTATCGCGGCGTGATCCTCTCCCGGTCCTGCGCTATGTGCAGGAAGCGCGTGGCTCGATCACCGCACATCGAGACTCGTTTCTCGACATCGTGCGCGTAGGCGGCAAGGTCGGACGACGCGCCGATCAGCTCGCGCCGCTCGCCGAGATCCTCGATACAGCCGG
>NZ_JARUXQ010000052.1:0-468 GCF_031451265.1 Caballeronia sp. LZ033
GATCAGTTGGGTGGCATGTCCAGTTATCGCTATGACGGGCTGGGACGCACGGTTGCAGCAGTGGACCCTGCAGGAAACAGGACCACGTGGGAATACGATTTGTGCGGCAATCTGCTGACGCACACGCTGCCGGATCGCAGCGCGACGCGCACCCAATATGACGATGAACAGCGCCCGGTTCAGATCACCAATCCCGAAGGCGGCCAGTGGAAGCAGGCATGGGACACGCGCGGTAATCTCGTTGCGCAGACTACGCCCTCGGGCCTTGTCACCGCATTCGCTTATGACCCACGCGGTCAATTGATTCGGGTGCGCAACGCCGCCCAACAGGTCACGACCCTCGACTATGACCCGTTGGGTTATCTGGTGGGATTGACCGATCCGCTCGGACGCACCACGCGTCTGAAGCACGATGCACGCGGCAAGCTGATCGAGCGGCAAGCGCCGGGAGAAGAAGCGGCGATCTAT
>NZ_JARUXQ010000053.1:0-460 GCF_031451265.1 Caballeronia sp. LZ033
CGCCTCGCTCCCTTATCTCGCGCCCGATCAGATTGCGCTGCCCGAGACCGAAGGCGTCGATCGCTGGCACACCGAGGACAATGTCACCACGGGCCGCTACGTCGTCGATGACTACGACTTCCGCAAGCCCAAGGCGGACCTGCAAAGCCAGCAGGCCAACCCGCTCAGCGATGAACACGGCTCGTACGAGAAGTACAACTGGCAACTCGGCTATGTCAATGGCGACGAGGGCAACCATTACTCGCGCGTGCGGCTCGAAGAAGAGCAGACCGGTAGCGAAAGCGCTCATGGTCACACCAGGATTCGCGCCTTCGCGCCGGGCTATCTGTTCACGTTGACAGGTTGTCCACGAACGGCCGATAACCGCGAGTACCTGATCGTCGGCGCAAGTTATCAGTTTCAAAGCGGCGGCGATGCCAGCGGCAGCAGCACGGCGCGTTACGACACGGAGTTTCTCGCG
>NZ_JARUXQ010000054.1:0-452 GCF_031451265.1 Caballeronia sp. LZ033
CCGTCATCGTGCCGCTGCGGTTGACGATGCCGTTGCCGCTTCGCACGGCCGCGTCGCCCATGCCGAGATTGCTCACGAGGCCGCTCGTGTTGTCGATGCCCGCCGCCTGAAGGTCGAGCGTGCTCAGATCAACGCCTGCGCCCGTGCCCGCTTGAATCTGCCCGTTCGTGTTCGTCAGGCCGCCGCCGCTGGCGAGCGACAGCGACCCGAGCGCGCGAATCGCGCCCTGCGTATTGTCGATGTCGCCGGCGAAGCGCGCGGAGATCGCGCCTTGTGCGGCCAGCACGCCGTTCGCGTTGTTCAGGCCAGCGGCCTGCGCGGTGAGCGTGCCGGCTGTAATGATCCGGCCGCCGACGTTCGAGAAATAGCCGGCGCCGTTGGCGGGCGCAATCGTCAGCGTGCCCGTGCCAGCATCGATGATGGAGCCGCCGTCGTTGATGAACGCGCCCGGC
>NZ_JARUXQ010000055.1:0-451 GCF_031451265.1 Caballeronia sp. LZ033
GGCAGGCGAGACCATCTGGACCGATCAGCACGGCCGCGTGAAGCTGCAATTCCGCTGGGACCGCTACGGCAAGAGCGACGAGAACAGCTCGTGCTGGGTGCGCGTCTCGGATGCCTGGGCCGGTTCGAACTATGGCGGCATCTATATCCCGCGCATCGGCCAGGAAGTGGTGGTGGATTTCATGAACGGCAACATCGATCGGCCGCTCATCACAGGACGCGTCTACAACGCCTCGCAGATGCCGCCGTTCAACCTGCCCGACTCGGCCACGCAAAGCGGTTTTCTCACGCGCACGCCCAACGGCAACAGCAGCAACGCCAACATGTTCCGCTTCGAGGACAAGCAGGGTTCCGAGCAGATCAAGCTGCACGCCGAGCGCAATTACGACACGTCGGTGGAAGCGAACACCACGCACACCACAGCCGGCTCACACACCATCGAAGTGGGCTTG
>NZ_JARUXQ010000056.1:0-444 GCF_031451265.1 Caballeronia sp. LZ033
CGAGGTTTCCGTCCGCGAACGCTGCGCCGTATCCTTGGCCGCGTCGATGGTGACGTTCGCGCCCAGGCCGACGAGGTCTTTCGCCGCAAGCAGATCACTTCCGGTCACATGCAGGGTAGTGCCGGCCTGAATCGAGAGATTGCCCGCCAGCGAGCCGACCGTGCTCGCGTTGTTCGTCACGCTCGAAGCCTGATCGGTCGTCGCGTGATTGTTGCTGCCATAGGTCACGGTCAGGTCGCTGGTGCCGAGCCCGGAGCGCTTTTCCTGATAGCTGCTCGACGACGTCATGGTGTCCTGCGACGTGCCGATGCTGACGTCATGCGCCGCGCTCAATGCCACATCGTTGGTGCCGACGATCGTACTGCCTTGGACGTTGATGTCGCGGCCGCTGGCGATCGTCACCGCATCCGCGGAAACCATGCTGCCTTGTGCAAGCGTCGCCGT
>NZ_JARUXQ010000057.1:0-435 GCF_031451265.1 Caballeronia sp. LZ033
GAAACGTGGCATCTGAAGCGCGATGCGGTGGGACGGCTGGTTGAGGAAATCGGCTATGACAAGCGCTCGCGCCGCTACGCCTACGATCCGGCGGGGCATCTGACGCAGAGTATCGATCCGTTGGGGCAGGTGCTGACGGTGACGTGCGATCCGTTGGGGCGTATCACGCGGCGTGCGGTCGAAGGCAGCGATCAAAGCGAAGCGTTCGCGTACGACAAACGCGGCCGGTTGATCCGCGCAAGCAATGCAAACGGCATAGTCAAGCGCGCCTATGACCTCGATGGGCAACTGCTGATGGAGCTGCAACAGCACGTCGACGCGACGGGAACGCTCGCATATGCCTACGACGGGGCCGGGCGTCTGACTGAGCAGACGCGCAAGCTGCAAACAGCCGATTCCGTGTTCGAGCAGACGCTCACGTACACGTATGACGCG
>NZ_JARUXQ010000058.1:0-430 GCF_031451265.1 Caballeronia sp. LZ033
CGAGGTTTCCGTCCGCGAACGCTGCGCCGTATCCTTGGCCGCGTCGATGGTGACGTTCGCGCCCAGGCCGACGAGGTCTTTCGCCGCAAGCAGATCACTGCCGGTCACATGCAGGGTAGTGCCGGCCTGAATCGAGAGATCGCCCGCCAGCGAGCCGACCGTGCTCGCGTTGTTCGTCACGCTCGAAGCCTGATCGGTCGTCGCGTGATTGTTGCTGCCATAGGTCACGGTCAGGCCGCTGGTGCCGAACCCGGAGCGCTTTTCCTGATAGCTGCTCGACGACGTCATGGTGTCCTGCGACGTGCCGATCTTGACGTCATGCGCCGCGCTTAGCGCGACGTCATGGGTGCCGACGATCGTACTGCCTTGGACGTTGATGTCGCGGCCGCTGGCGATCGTCACCGCATCCGCGGAAACCATGCTGCCTTGT
>NZ_JARUXQ010000059.1:0-417 GCF_031451265.1 Caballeronia sp. LZ033
CCAGCGTCATCAAATGGGCGCAGCACAGAACCCCGTTTCTGGCCCGGCCGTAGAGCGTGCCCTCATAGGCCACACCGGGCGTGGATCGCGGACCCACTGGGACAAACTGCCGTTCAGCGAACTGGTGCAGCACCTGAGGGTTCCGGCCCAGCGCTACGCGCTGCCGGAGGGTATGCAAGGGAAACCAGTGGGAGGCAAGAGCAATGAGATGGACGCGTAAGCAAGAGTGCACTGGCATCCCCGATTGACTGGTCGGCGGCGCGTAGCGCAGCGCCGGAGCATGCAAGGGCTGCACCAGTCTGTTCTGTGGTGCGATTTCACAGTGGGTCCGCGATCCACGCCCGGAGTGGCCTATGAGGGCACTCTCTACTGCAGTGCCAGAAACGTGGTTCTGTGTCGTGCCGCTAAATGACGCTG
>NZ_JARUXQ010000060.1:0-409 GCF_031451265.1 Caballeronia sp. LZ033
GCCGACGATCGTACTGCCTTGGACGTTGATGTCGCGGCCGCTGGCGATCGTCACCGCATCCGCGGAAACCATGCTGCCTTGTGCAAGCGTCGCCGTGCTCGCGCGCGAACTCGTAACCTCCTTTCCGCTGATCGCATTGCTATGGCTATGCTGCTCCTGCGTTTTCTCGACGTGCGTTTCCGTCGCGGCCGCAATATTGACGTTGCCGGTCGCCGCAAGCGCGGCCGTGCCGTGGTCGAGGTTGATTGCGCCGCCTGTGACGTTTATATCCTTGCCCGACGCCACGACGAGCGAGTTACCCGCGTTGAGTACGGTGTTCGTGAGCGTATCGTCCGAGCGGTGCAGCGACTCCGAGTAAGTGCCGTGACCGTCGGCGCCTGCGCTGTTGCTGTCGACCATTGAGGTCGCG
>NZ_JARUXQ010000061.1:0-399 GCF_031451265.1 Caballeronia sp. LZ033
GGCAGGCGAGACCATCTGGACCGATCAGCACGGCCGCGTGAAGCTGCAATTCCGCTGGGACCGCTACGGCAAGAGCGACGAGAACAGCTCGTGCTGGGTACGCGTCTCCGATGCCTGGGCCGGTTCGAATTACGGTGGGATCTACATCCCGCGTATCGGTCAGGAAGTGGTGGTGGATTTCATGAACGGCAACATCGATCGCCCGCTCATCACAGGACGCGTCTACAACGCCTCGCAGATGCCGCCGTTCAACCTGCCCGACTCGGCCACGCAAAGCGGCTTTCTCACGCGCACGCCCGGCGGCAACAGCAGCAACGCCAACATGTTCCGCTTCGAGGACAAGCAGGGTTCGGAGCAGATCAAGCTGCACGCCGAGCGCAATTACGACACGTCGGTGGA
>NZ_JARUXQ010000062.1:0-381 GCF_031451265.1 Caballeronia sp. LZ033
ACGAGACCGTAATCGGCCACGCTGAAGATCGGCGCTTCCGCGTCCTTGTTGATCGCGACGATCACCTTGCTGTCCTTCATGCCCGCCAAGTGCTGGATCGCACCCGAGATACCGACCGCCACGTAAAGCTGCGGCGCGACGATCTTGCCCGTCTGGCCCACCTGGAAGTCGTTCGGCACGTAACCGGCATCGACCGCCGCGCGCGATGCGCCCAGCGCCGCGCCCAGCTTGTCCGCCAGCGGCTCGAGCGTCTTCGTGTAGTTCTCGCCGCTGCCCAAGCCACGGCCGCCCGACACGATGATGTGCGCGCTCGTCAGTTCCGGACGGTCCAGCTTCGTCACTTCGCGGCTCACGAACTGCGAGATGCCTGCATCGGCGGCG
>NZ_JARUXQ010000063.1:0-360 GCF_031451265.1 Caballeronia sp. LZ033
CTGCGTCTCGCTCGAATCGCTGCGGCTGCTGCTCGACCCGACGCTCAATTGAACGGCGATGCTCGGGTTCCGCATCAGCGCGCCACGGCTCGCGCCGGCGACACCCATCGCCGCATTCCCCGCGGCCGCGATCGCGTGCAGCGTCGCCGCTCGGTCGTTGCCCGTGCTCGCCGAACGACTCGCGGCGCGGCTCTGCGTGTAGGCGTTATTGTTTGCATCGCCCACGGAACCCGACAGCCCGAGCGCAAGGCCGCTCGAATGCGAGGTTTCCGTCCGCGAACGCTGCGCCGTATCCTTGGCCGCGTCGATGGTGACGTTCGCGCCCAGGCCGACGAGGTCTTTCGCCGCAAGCAGATCACT
>NZ_JARUXQ010000064.1:0-359 GCF_031451265.1 Caballeronia sp. LZ033
TGCCGCCGAGTGCGCTCACGTCGAGCGCGACGGCGGGTGCCGTGCCGTTGCCCGCGACTGGCGTCGCGGCGAGCGAATCGTGCTCGATGCCGTTTGCGCGCGTGACCGCGTTGAGCCGCTTCGCGTAGATGGCCGCGTTCACCTGAATTGCACGCGCGAGCAGGTCGACCTGATCGATGTTAGCGGCGTTCAAGCCCGCACCTTGCACGACGAGGTTGCCGCCACTCACCGTGAAACCCGTCAGCGACCCGTTCGGCCCGAAGTTCGGCGTGCCCGTGGTCAGAATGGCGCGGCTCGTGTTGATGAAGCCGCCCCCGTCGACTATCAATCCGTTTGGATTGGCAACAACGACCTCGGCG
>NZ_JARUXQ010000065.1:0-335 GCF_031451265.1 Caballeronia sp. LZ033
GAGCGGCTGTCGCGGCGTTCAATCAGATTGCCGCTGATGTCATAGCGGAAGTGCGTGTCGTCGTCGTGCACGCCGGCGCGGCGGGTTGCATGACGCGCCAGGCGTCCTGCGTGGTCATATTCGTAGACGTGTTCGAGGCTTCCGGTGAACTGTGTACGAGCCAGCCGTCCCGCAATATCGCGCGTGAAGCGGATCGGTGCGTTGTCGTCGATCTGGATGGATTGCGGCGCGCCCAGCGCGTCATACGTGTACGTGAGCGTCTGCTCGAACACGGAATCGGCTGTTTGCAGCTTGCGCGTCTGCTCAGTCAGACGCCCGGCCCCGTCGTAGGCATA
>NZ_JARUXQ010000066.1:0-314 GCF_031451265.1 Caballeronia sp. LZ033
CACGATACAGGCGGGCAACACGCTTTCGATTCAGGGCACGCAGATCGACAACGCTTTCGGCGCGCTGCGCAGCGGCGGTCTGATGTCCCTCACCACGCAGGGCAACGTCGATCTGACATCCGCCACCCTCAACGCGGGGAGCCTGGCACTGAACGTCGGCGGCGATCTTCTCCTCAATACCGCCGTCAATACAATCCACCAGGTCAGCGCGACGGGCGCGACGGGCGCGACGCGCACCGTGAGCACGCTCGGGCCGCTCGCGACCGTGAACGTCGCAGGCGACGCGGCGATCGTGACCGGCGGCGACCTTCAGC
>NZ_JARUXQ010000067.1:0-313 GCF_031451265.1 Caballeronia sp. LZ033
GGTTATCGCTTCGCCGAGTTCGCGTGGCTCGCGAAGGCGTGAACATCGGTTTCGCCGATGTCCACGCGCAAGCCGCTACCACACCGCCTGGTTCGTCAGCGCGAACTGCGCGAGCGCGGCATCGGTGGATGGCGCACCGTTCTTCGCCATCTGCTCGATGGTATCGACGAGCGGCAGCCCGAGCCCTTCGAGCCACGACGAAAGCCCGTATCGCAAGGGCGTGTCGATGCGCACGAACATGCCCGCGTTCAGCGCGAGCCAGTAGCTGATCAACGCCTTGGCGCGGCTCTGGTCCGGCGATTCCGGCGCGATC
>NZ_JARUXQ010000068.1:0-312 GCF_031451265.1 Caballeronia sp. LZ033
CGACTCGTGGCCCGTACTTCGCCGGGTTACGTGTTTTGCGCATACGACGCCGAAGACAACCTCACGCAGTACACCGATGAAGCGGGCCA
Source organism: Caballeronia sp. LZ033 (assembly GCF_031451265.1). Taxonomy (NCBI): domain Bacteria; kingdom Pseudomonadati; phylum Pseudomonadota; class Betaproteobacteria; order Burkholderiales; family Burkholderiaceae; genus Caballeronia; species Caballeronia sp. LZ033. The sequence continues at coordinate 90 of NZ_JARUXQ010000068.1, forward strand.
CATCACGCGCCTCAGCTTCTTTGGACAGGGCCAGTTGGCGAGCCGCATCGACGCCAATGGCAATGTCACGCACTATCGCTACAACACGGAAGAGCAACTGGTCGGCGTGACCAATGAGCGAGGAGAAACGTGGCATCTGAAGCGCGATGCGGTGGGACGGCTGGTTGAGGAAATCGGCTATGACAAGCGCTCGCGCCGCTACGCCTACGATCCGGCGGGGCAT
>NZ_JARUXQ010000069.1:0-305 GCF_031451265.1 Caballeronia sp. LZ033
CGTCGTCGGCGTGGACGTGCATCTGATTCAGACGCCTGCGGGCGTCGTCATGCCCCTGCCGCATCCGCATGTGGGCTTCGTGCTCGATCCGATGGAATATCTGTCGACGCTGCCGGAAGGTGTCGGCAGCATGGTGTCGATGGGGATGATGGCGATGAGTGCGGGAGCCATCGTCAAGCTGGGGATGCGCAGTGTGAGCGCGGCGACGGTCGCGGCGGGCGCGATGGCCGCTGCGGTGACTGCCGGCGGTGGCGGTGGTCCGATCTGGATCAACGGCCTGATGCGCTCGACCGCCGGCACGCAGA